>JARAWT010000025.1:0-128900 GCA_033793495.1 Streptomyces sp. MN03-5084-2B
GCTGGCGATGCCGGTCGTGGGCGGGCCGGGCGGGATGGTCGCGGTGTAGCCCTTCACCGACGGCGCGGTCACCTGGGCGTCGGCGTGCAGGGCCGACGACGGGCCGCCGTTGACGCCTTCGGTGATCAGCTTGGTGCGGTCGATCAGGGCCGCCACCCCGGCGCGGACCTGGGCGTCCTGCAGCGTCGCGCTGACGGGGCGCAGCAGCACGTCGGCGACGAGCGGGCGGGCCACGGTGTGCAGCCGCACGGAGGAGCCGAGCTCGCCGAGCAGTTTGAGCTCGGCGCCGGTGGTCCGCGCCAGCGCGAACTGGTCGTTGCCGCTGCGCAGCGCGGCCAGCAGGGTGTTCTGGTCCGACCGGCGGAGCACGATCCGGTCGATCGCGGCGGGCTTCTCCCAGTAGCGCTCGTTGCGCTCGAGGATCACCTCGCCACGGGCGGTGTCCAGGCTCTTGATCGAAAACGGGCCGGCGACGGCCGGGAAGTTCGACGCGAGCGCACCGCGCCAGCCGTCGGGCGCGTCCTTGAGCAGGTGGGCGGGCAGCAGGTCGGAGAACAGCGTCTGCCAGCCCGGGTACGGCTTGGCGAAGGTGACCTCGACGCGCTTGCCGCCCTCGCGGGACTGCAGGTCGGTGATCTGCCGGTAGCCCGCGGGCTCGATCACGCCGGGCTGGTCGCGCAGCTGGGTGCGCAGGTAGTCGAAGTCCTCGGCGGCGATGGGCGCGCCGTCGGACCAGGACGCGTCCGGCCGGATGTCGTAGGCCACCACGAACGGCTGCTGCGAGATCACCTCGGCGGACTTCATCAGGTTCTTGTCGAGCTGGGTGGTGCCGTCGTCCTTCTGGCGGAACACCGAGGGCAGCAGCAGCTGCGAGAGCGCCGACGTCACCTGGGACGAGTCCGCGAGGTTGTGCGGGTTGTACCCGCCCAGCACGTCGTCGACGCCGACGACGATCTGCGACGGCGTCTTGCCGGTGGTCGACACCGGCGCGACCGACGAAGACACGACCGGGGGTGGCGGGGTGTTGGAGCAGGCGGTGAGCAGCACGGCCGCGAGTGCCAGTACCGGCACCGCCTTGCGATTCACCCGCACGCCCCATTCCTCCCCGTTGCTCACCGATCGGGCCAGTCATGCTCCCACGACCGCCTTCGCCGCCGGAACCGAGATTCCCACACCCGGATCGGCCGGCTTCGCCACCCCAAGGTGGCCGCTATCGGAAAGGACGCGCGGCAGGCCGTCCGGGTTCCCGGACCGTTCCGGAACGGCGGAACGAACACGGGCCGGACACGAAAACGGTTCACCTCGGTGGCCGGCGCCAGGCGATGAAGCCGTTGTGACCCCTATAAAGATATAAGGAGAAGAACCGCGGATTTCGTGACGCTGGGTCCGCCGTCCACCGACCCAGCGTAGGGGAACGGGCACGAAAAAACCTCCCGGCGACACGCACCGGGAGGTTTTTGCGAAGCGGAGGATCAGCCGTTGTCGCGGCTCTTGGCGCGCGAACGCTCCTTCGCGCGGGTGTTGACGTCCAGGGTGACCTTGCGGACCCGGACGACCTCGGGCGCGACCTCGACGCACTCGTCGACCGAGCAGAACTCCAGCGCCTCTTCCAGGCCCATCTTGCGCGGGCGGGCCAGCGTCTCCATCACGTCGGCGGAGGACTGACGCATGTTGGTCAGTTTCTTCTCCTTGGTGATGTTGATGTCGAGGTCCTCGAAGCGCGGGTTCTCGCCCACGACCATGCCCTCGTAGACGTCCGCGCCCGGCTCGACGAAGAAGGTGCCGCGGTCGGCCAGCTGGATCATCGCGTACGCGGTGACCGGGCCCGACCGGTCGGCGACCAGGGAGCCGCTGTGCCGGGTGCGGATCTCGCCCGCCCACGGGAAGTAGCCCTCGAACACGTGGTTCGCGATGCCGGTGCCGCGGGTCTCGGTGAGGAAGTCGGTGCGGAAGCTGATCAGGCCGCGCGACGGGAGCACGTACTCCAGCTTGATCCGGCCGGTGCCGTTGCCGCTCATGTCCTCCATGCGGCCCTTGCGGGCGGCCAGGAGCTGGGTGATCGCGCCGAGGTGCTCCTCCGGCGAGTCGATGTAGAGGCGCTCGAACGGCTCGTGCAGCTTGCCGTCGATCGTGCGCAGCACCACCTGCGGCTTGCCGACGGTCAGCTCGAAGCCCTCGCGGCGCATCTGCTCGACGAGGATGGCCAGCGCCAGCTCGCCACGGCCCTGGACCTCCCAGGTGTCGGGGCGCTCGGTCGGCAGGACGCGGATCGAGACGTTACCGATCAGCTCCTGGTCGAGGCGGGCCTTGACCAGCCGCGCGGTGACCTTGTCGCCGCCGTTGCGCCCGGCCAGCGGCGAGGTGTTGACGCCGATGGTCATCGAGATCGCGGGCTCGTCGACGGTGATCCGGGGCAGCGCCACCGGGTTGTCGGAGTCGGCGAGGGTGTCGCCGATGGTGATGTCCGGGATACCGGCGATGGCGACGAGCTCGCCCGCGCTGGCCTCGGTCGCCGGGACACGGGTGAGCGCCTCGGTGACCAGCAGCTCGGAGATGCGGACGTTCTGCACGGTGCCGTCTTCGCGCATCCAGGCCACGGTCTGGCCCTTGCGCAGCTTGCCGGCGTGGATGCGGATCAGCGCGATGCGGCCGAGGAAGTTGGACGCGTCGAGGTTGGTGACCAGCGCCTGCAGCGGCGCGTCGAGGTCGGCGGCGGGCGGCGGCACGTGCCGGAGCAGGGTGTCGAACAGCGGGTCGAGGTTCTCGCTGTCGGGGATCTCGCCGTCGGCGGGCTGCTCGACGCTCGCCTTGCCGGCGCGCGCGGAGGCGTAGACGACCGGGAGGTCGAGGATCGCGTCGTGGTCGGCGTCCTCGATGTCGCTGGCCAGCTCGAGCAGCAGGTCGTGGGTCTCCTCGACGACCTCGGCGATCCGGGCGTCCGGCCGGTCGGTCTTGTTGACCAGCAGGATCACCGGCAGACCGGCTTCGAGGGTCTTGCGCAGCACGAACCGGGTCTGCGGGAGCGGGCCCTCGGACGCGTCGACCAGCAGGACGACGCCGTCGACCATGGCCAGGCCGCGCTCGACCTCACCGCCGAAGTCGGCGTGGCCGGGGGTGTCGATGACGTTGATCGTCACCTGGCCCTCGGGGGTCTGGCGGTGGATCGAGGTGTTCTTCGCGAGGATCGTGATGCCCTTTTCGCGCTCGAGCTCGCCCGAGTCCATCACGCGGTCCACGAGTTCGGCCCGCTCGGCGAAGGCGCCGGACTGGCGGAGCATCGCGTCCACCAGCGTGGTCTTGCCGTGGTCGACGTGGGCGACGATCGCGACGTTGCGCAGGTCGGGCCGGGTCTTACCGGTCGGCCGGCCGGTTTCGACGGTAGCGCTGGCTGCGGGCACGCGAGAACTCCTGAACTTCAAGGGTTGGATGGCCGCGCAAGCCGTTCAGGCATCCGTGACCGGCTCTGGTCACACGCGGACCTCACCCAGGATACCTGCCACCTCATTGTGAGCGGCCCCACGCCCCCCTGGCGGTTAGGCTGACCTAACGTGGAAACCCGGTGAAGGTCGCCGATCCGGAAGGTGCGTGCGCGTGGGGAAGAAGCCGAAGGACCCGCGGAAGGTCGTGCGCAAGCTCATGAAGGCCGGCAAGGTCAAGAAGAAGTGCTGCCGGTCGAAGCCGCGCTGCAAGAAGTGCCCGGTATTGGCTCTGAAGAAGGCGAAAGAGGACCTGGCTGCCTAGAGCCTGTATCGAAGTCGTGCAGTGGTCGCGACTGGCTCGGGCTGAAGGTGCCCTTCCTCGCATCTGATGAGACGAAGGTGCCCTTCACCGCACCAGACGTGAGGAAGGTGCCCTTCAGCCGCTCGCACTCGGCGGCGGTGACCCGAGGCCGGTCCCTCACTTCGATACAGGCCCTAGTGCGGCACGGCTTCGTTGAGCAGCCGGAGCTCCGGCGCGGTCTTCGTCGGCGAGAACTCGATGACCTCGTACTGCGCGAGGTGCTTCACGCAGAACGGGTCGGACGCCAGGATGGCGTCGAGCTTCCCGCGGGACATCGGCCGCGTGATGATCACGCCGCCGGTGCGCGGGTTCCGCCGCCCGGAAGCCAGGAAGTGGCCGTGCTCGTACTGCTTGTTCAGCCACTCGGCGTGGTCCGGGAGCGCGTAGTCGATTTCCTCGATCGGGGCCGTGTAGTTCAGCAGGACGACATACATGGTTAAGACGGTAGACCCGCTCGCGCCCTTGCGCGTCCGGACGATGCGAAGTGGTGACGGATCGGGCTATAGTCGGCGTCGTGCACGCGCAGACGTCCAGCTGGTGGCCGCCCACGGCGGCCGTCTAGACCTGCGCTGATCACCAGCGGCCGCCCCGGACGGGCGGCCTTTTTCGTGCCTTCTCCGGGGTGGCCCCACCTCGAAGGGAACGCACCATGAGCAAGCTGTCCGGCATCACGCCCTCCGGTCACGTCCACCTCGGCAACCACCTCGGCGCCGTCCGCCGCTGGGCGCTCGAAGGCGGCGCGGACGACCTGTACTTCGTCGCCGACCTGCACGGCATGACGACGCCGCACAACCCGGCGAAACTCCGCTCACTGGCCCGCGAGCAGCTGGCGGTGCTGATCGCCGCCGGCATCGATCCCGAGCAGGTGTTCGTCCAGTCCGACCTGGCCCGCGAGCTGGGCGCGCTGACCTGGGTCCTGGAGTGCACCTGCAACTACGGCGAGGCCGCGCGGATGATCCAGTTCAAGGAGAAATCCAAGGGTCAGGCCGGGGTACGGCTGTCGCTGCTGACCTACCCGGCGCTGATGGCCGCGGACATCCTGCTGCAGGGCGCGGACGAGGTGCCGGTCGGCGAGGACCAGCGCCAGCACGTCGAGCTGACGCGCACGCTGGCCAAGCGCTTCAACGGCACGTACGGCGACGTGTTCACGGTCCCCCGCGCGGTGCTCCCGCCGGCCGGCGCGCGGGTCAAGGACCTGGCCGACCCGACGCGCAAGATGTCGAAGTCGGCCCGGGACGCGGTGGGCGTGGTGTTCGTGCTCGACGAGCCCGACCAGATCCGCCGCAAGATCCGCCGCGCGGTCACCGACGGCGGTTCGGTGCCGGTCCACGCCCCGGAGACCCGGCCGGGGATGGCGAACCTGCTGGAGATCCTGGCCGCCTGCCGGGGTGGGTCACCGGCGGAGCTCGCCGACGAGTTCACCTCGTACGGAGCGGTGAAGGACGCCGTCGCCGACGCGGTGATCGAGGAGCTGCGGCCGTTGCGCTCACGGGCGTCGGCGCTGCTCGACGACGTCGCCGAGCTGGATCGCGTGCGGAAGGCGGGCGCCGAGCGCGCCCGCGAGCGCGGCTCGCACCGGCTCGACGCGGCGCTCCGGATGATCGGCGCTAACTGAGCAGCGCGCGGAAGGCCGGGAGCAGGATCCGGTCGGCGGGCAGCCAGTCGACGTCGTCGAGGTCGTCGGGCCCGAGCCACTGCACGGCTCGGTGCTCGACGGCCCGGGGTTCCTCCCCCGGCGAGACGAGCTTCGCGGCGTAGATGCGCAGCACCCGGCCGCCGGGCAGGGTGACGTCCTCCCCGACCCGCGCCCCGACCTCGATGACGACGTCGAGCTCCTCGCTGCACTCGCGGGCCAGCGCAAAGGCCTCGGACTCCCCGTCTTCGACCCGGCCGCCGGGCAGTTCCCACTGCCCCGCGTGCTTCGGCGGCCAAGCCCGCTGCTGGGCCAGCAGCTTGCCGTCCCGCACCAGGGCGGCTCCCACGATCACAGCGTTCACAGTCCCGGAACTTACCCGGAAGCCCCGCCCGCGGCCGCGCGCCAGACCACCACGAACCGCGCACCGCCGTCCGGGGACTCGCCCACCTGGACGCGGCCGCCCCGGCGCCGGACCGTCTCCGCCACCATCGCCAGGCCCAAGCCGGTCCCGCCGGAGGACCGCGCCCGGTCGTCCGCGATCCGGTAGAACCGGTCGAACACCCTCTCGCGGTGCTCCGGCGCGATCCCCGGGCCGTCGTCGTCGACCACCACCCGCACCGACGACCGGGACGCCAGCACCGACACCACGATCTGGCCGCGCGCGTAGCGGCACGCGTTGCGCAGCAGGTTGTCCAGCACCAGCTCCACCTCCGCGTGCGCCGAGGACGCCCACGCCTGGGCGACCGCGGTGCTCACCCGGGTCTCCGGCGCCCCGGCCGGCAGCCGGGCCACCGCCGACCGCACCTCGCTCACCAGCTCGACCGGCGACGCCGGGGGCACCTCCCCCGCGTCCGAGCGGGCCAGCGACAGCAGGCCGTCCAGCAGCGACGACAGCCGCTCGGCCTCGGTCAAGATGTCCGACAGCGTCTCCTGCGCCAGCTCCGGATCCGGGTTGGTCACCGCCACCTCGGCCTGCACCCGGATCGATGCGACCGGCGACCGGAGCTCGTGGGCCGCGTCGCCGGTGAACCGCCGCAGCCGTTCGCTGGCCTGTTCCTGCCGTTCCAGCAGCGCGTTGAACTCCTCCGCCAGCGCGCGCAGTTCGTCGTGCGAGTCCGGCAGCGCCAGCCGCGCCCCCGGCGGCAGCGACCGCACCGAACCCCGCATGCGCGCGACCGGCCGCAGCGACAGGCGCACCACCAGCCACGTCGCGAAGCCCGCGACCAGCGCACCGACCGCCGCGACGACCAGCAGCCAGACGCCGCCGTAGTGCACCGCCGCGGCGAACCCGACCAGGCCGGCCCCCGCGACGACGAGCCGTTGTGCCCCGTCCGGCGCGCTCACGACCGTCCCGAGGTACCGGGCGCCGTCGCGCTGCACCGGCTGGCCGGCCTTGAGCGTCGAGACGTCCGACGGGGAAAGCCCGGCCGGGGTGCCGCCGTCCACCGGCGTGCCCGCGATGTCCAGCACCCGCAGCGTCACCGGCGCCGCGCCGGACAGCGGACGGCCCGCGCGCACCTCGTCGCCCGCCGGGCCGAGCGCGGCCGAAAGCTCGCGGTCGACCGAGTGGATGAGCCGCGGCGAGAGGTTCGACGCCGCCAGCGCCGCCAGGCCGAGCAGGCAGACCAGGGTGATCGTCGCGGCCAGCACGGTGATCCGGGCCTGCAGGGTCCGGCCCCGCCACCAGGAGATCACGGGGTGATGACCTCGTCGAGCTGCGCGTCGGACGCCAGGTAGCCGTGCCCCCGCACGGTCCGCAGCAGCGCGCCGGCCCCGACCGCGTCGAGCTTGCGGCGCACGTACCCGACGTAGACCTCGACGAGGTTGCGCGTCACCGCCTGCTCCTCGCCCCAGACCGCGCGCAGCAGCTCGTCCTTCGTGACGACCGTGCCCGCCCGGCCGACGAGGACCTCCAGCAGCGCGAACTCCCGCGGGCTCAGCCCGACTTCTTCGTCGTGCCAGTGCACCTGCCGCAGCCCGCGGTCGACGGCCAGCGCGCCGAGCCGCAGCGTCCCGCGGCCCGCTTCCGGCCCGGCCCGGCGCAGCACCGCGCGGACCTGCGCGACCAGCACCACGAACGAGAACGGCTTGACGAGGTAGCCGTCGGCACCGAGATCGAGGCCGTCCGCCTGGTCGATCTCGCCGTCCTTGGCCGAGACGAGCAGCACCGGCGTCGTGACGCCGTCCTTGCGCAGCCGTTCCAGCACGCGGTAGCCGGACAGGCCCGGCAGCATGATGTCCAGGAGGACGACGTCGAAGGAGCCCGTGCTCGCCAGCTGCAGGCCGGTGGGCCCGTCCGCGGCGGTGACCACGTCCATGCCCTCCGCGCGCAGCCCGCGCTGCAGCGCCTTGCGCACGCCCGGTTCGTCGTCGACCACCAGCACCCGAGGTTTCACGAGACTCATCATGGCCGGTTTGCGCAGGTCGTGCGTCGGTTCTCAGCGCGATCTCAGCCTGGGAGGGAGAACCTTCAGGGGTATCTCAGCCTCGAGAGGGAAGCGTCGTGGCCAGGGAGCCGGGCACACTCGAGTCCGGGAACACCACAGGGAGAGACGCATGAAACCGAAGACGAAGGGCATCACCGCCGCGGTCCTCGGCACCGCGCTCGGTGCCGGCGGGCTCGCGTTCGTCGCGATGCCGGCCAGCGCCGACGACAAGCCGGCGCTGCCGTCGGTGAGCGCCGAGGACCTGGTCCAGTCGGTGGTGAAGGCGAAGCCGGGTGCCTTCGACGGCACGCTGAAGGTGAGCAACGACCTGGGCCTGCCCGCGCTGGGGAACGCGGTGCCGGGCGCGCAGGCGCTGAGCATGGACTCGGCGCACATCTTCACCGACGGCGCGGGCAAGAGCCGGCTGGCCGTCACGCAGGGCGCCAGCCAGGAGACGGTGGTCCACGACGGCACCACCGTCTGGGACTACAGCTCCAAGACGAACACCGCGACCAAGCTGACCATCCCGGCCGACGTGGCCCAGCGGAAGGGCGCGGGCAGCGACAAGACGGCCGACCCGCTGGCGGCGTCGACGGAACTGCTCGCGAAGGTCCGCGAGAGCAGCACGGTCTCGGTCGACGGCACCGCGAGCGTCGCCGGCCGGTCCGCTTACGAGCTGGTCCTGACGCCGAAGCCGACCGAGCGGACGCTGCTGCGCGAGATCCGCGTCGCGGTCGACTCGCAGACGCGGATGCCGCTGCGGATTTCGGTGCTGAGCAACGGCACGGCGACGCCGGCGCTCGAGGTGGCGTTCACCGAGATCGAGTTCACCCAGCAGCCGGCCGACCTCTTCACCTTCACCCCGCCGAAGGGCGCCAAGGTGCAGGAGAAGACCCCGAAGGTCGACCAGCAGACCAAGGACCTGGCCGAGCAGGCCAAGCAGGACGTCAAGGTCGTCGGCGACGGCTGGGACACCGTCGTCACCGGCAAGGTCCCGGCGGACGCGCTGAACGCGGCGCCGAAGCAGCAGTCCGGCCGTGAAGGCCGGGGCGCCAACGCCGACCCGAAGGCGCTGCTCGAGCGGTTCGGCAAGAAGGTCAACGGCGCCTGGGGCAGCGGCTACCTGTTCACCACCAAGGTGGGCACCGCGGTGCTGACCGACGACGGCCGGTTCGCCGCCGGTGCGGTGCCGGAGCAGGTCCTGTACGAAGCGCTGGGCCAGAAGTGACCAGCACAGCTGTGGAGTCCGGGGCGGACGTCTCTTCGGAGACGTCCGCCCCGGCGGTTCCCCTGGCCGCACGCACGCGGGGGCTGCGCAAGGTCTACGGCAGCACCGTCGCCGTGGACCACGTCGACCTCGACATCCCGCAGGGTGCCGTCGTGGGCATGCTCGGGCCGAACGGCTCGGGCAAGACGACGACGATCCGGATGCTGCTCGGCCTGGTCCGGCCGACCGAGGGCGAAGTCGAGCTGCTCGGCAGGCCGATGCCGGACGCCGCCGCGCACGCGCTGCCGGACGTCGGCGCGCTGGTCGAAGGGCCGGGCTTCCACCCGTTCCTGTCCGGGCGCGACAACCTGCTGCGCTTCGCCGCGGCGGAACCGCGGCTGTCCTCGGCCGGGATCCCGGCCGCAGTGGACTCCGCGCTGGAGCGCGTCGGCCTGACCGGCGCGGCGCGGCGGCGGTACAAGGGGTACTCGCTCGGCATGAAGCAGCGGCTCGGGCTCGCTTCGGCGTTGCTGGTGCCGCGGAAGATGGTCGTGCTCGACGAGCCGACCAACGGCCTCGATCCTGCTGGTACCAGGGAGATCCGCAGGATCGTCGCCGAGCTGCACGCCGAGGGCGTCACCGTGCTGGTGTCGTCGCACCTGCTGGCCGAGGTCGAGGCGACGTGCACGCACGTGGCCGTGCTGCAGTCCGGGAACGTCGTCGCCCAGGGCGAGCTGGCGGAGCTGCTGGAGTCCGGGAACGCGGCCCTGCTGGTCCGCACGCCGGACGCGGAGCTGGCGGTGGACGTGCTGCGGGAGAACCGGATCGGCGCCCGGCTGACGCCGGACGGCATCCGGGCCGATCTGACCGCGGCCGAAGCACCGCGGGTCCTGCAGGTCCTGGTGGGCGCGGGGGTCGCGGTCCACGAGGCGACGCGGGCCCGCACCGGCCTGGAAGACCTGTTCGCGCGGCTCACGGAGGGGGCGGAATGACTGCCGTCTTGGAGGCACCGGCGGCCCGCACGGGCCACGACACGGTGCCGTTGCCGCGGCTGCTGGCCGCGGAGCTGCGCTGGATCTTCCGGCGGCCGCGCACGCTGGCCGTGCTCGGCCTGCTGGCGCTGATCCCGGTGGTGATCGGCATCGGCCTGACGCTGGTGAGCGGGCCGCCCGACGCCGGCGGACCGAACCCGGACGGCGCGTTGCTGGCGTCCGCGGTCAACAACGCGTTCGTCCTGCCGATCGCGGCGATCGTGATGTCGCTGGCGCTGCTGCTCCCGCTGGCCTCGGCCATGGCCGGCGCGGACGCGATCGCGGGCGAGACGTCCCACGGCACCCTGCGCGGCTGGCTGATCGCCCCGGTCGGGCGGGGTCGCCTGCTGGCGGTCAAGGCGTTCGGCGTCGCGACGGTGTCGGTGGTTTCGGTGCTGGCGATGTGCGTGACGGGCGTGGTGACCGGGCTCATCATCAACGGCACGGATTCGCTGTTCACGTTGTCGGGCACCACGCTGTCCCTGGGCGCCGCCCTGGCGCGGATCCTGCTGGTGGCGGGTTGGGTCGTGCTGCAGCTGTGGGCGGTCGGCGCGGTGGCGCTGGCCATCTCCAGCTGGACCGAGCACCCGATGCTGGTGGTGGCCTCGGTGCTGGCGGGCGACATCGTGTTCACGATCCTCGGGTTCCTGTCGTCGCTGAGCTGGCTGCACCCGTTCCTGTTGACGCAGAACTGGTCGATGGCCCCGGCGGAGGTGCTGCAGGACCCGATGGGCACCCAGATGCTGGGCGAAGGGGCGTTGCGCGCGGCTTGCTACATCGTGATCGGCCTTTCGCTGGCCTACGCGAGGTTGTCGACCCGCGACGGCTGAGGTTCCTTCCGGACGGCGTCAACCGACCAGCGCGACGCCGTCCGGGTCGAGCTCCAGCTTCACCGCATCGCCGGCCCGCAGGTCCGCCGCGGCCGGCGCCACGGCGTCCACAGTGGACTCAGCGAGCTTCACGACCAGCCGCACGTGTTCCCGCCGGTGTACCGCCGCGACGACCTCGCCCGGCACCCCATCGGTGGCGACCTTCAGCGCGTGCGGCCGCAGGCCCAACCGCACCGGGCCGTCGTCGACGTCCGGCAGCGCCACCTCGCCGAGAGACGTGTGCACGCGCCCGGCCGACGCCGTACCCTCCACGAACGTCGTCACCCCGAGGAACCGGGCCACGTCATCGCTCGCCGGGTTTCGCCACACCCGGCGGACCGCGCCCTCCTGGCGGACCTCGCCCGAGTCCAGCACCGCGACCCGGTCGGCCAGCGTGAACGCCTCCTCCTGGTCGTGCGTCACCAGCAGGGCGGTGATCTTGCTGCGGCGCAGCAGGTCCGCCAGGTCGATCGCGAGCTGCTCGCGCAGCCCGGCGTCCAAACCGGACAGTGGCTCGTCGAGCAGCAGCAACCGCGGCTTCGGCGCCAACGCCCTCGCCAGCGCCACCCGCTGCGCCTGGCCGCCCGACAACTCCGTCACCCGGCGCTTCTCGAACCCGGACAGCCCGACCAGCTCCAGCAGCTCGGCCACGCGCGGGGCCCACTGTGCGCGGGGCACCCCGTGCATCCGCAGGCCGAACGCGATGTTCGCGGCCACGTCACGGTGGGCGAACAGCTGGCCGTCCTGGAAGACCAGGCCGAAGCCGCGCCGGTGGACCGGGACCGTGCCGAGGTCCTCGCCGTCCCAGCTCACCGCGCCGCGCGCCGACGGCTCGAGGCCGGTGATCGCGCGCAGCAGCGTCGACTTGCCCGAGCCCGACGGGCCGAGCAGCGCCAGCACCTCGCCGTCGGCGATGTCCAGGCGGGCGTCGCGGACCGCCGCGAACGATCCGTAGTGGACGGTCAGGTCCCGCACCGACAGCGCCATCAGAACTCTCCCACCCCGCCGCGCCCGAGCCGGTCGATCAGCGCGACCGCCAGCACCGTCACGAGCATCAGCAACGCGCACGCCGCGTAGGCCATCTGGTTGTTCAGCTCCCCCGGGCGCGCCATCAGTGTCGCCACCGCGACCGGCAGCGTCGGCGCCGTCGGCCGGGCGAGGAAGCTGGTCGCGCCGAATTCGCCGAGGGCCACGACGAAGCCGAACCCCGCCGCCGCGACGAGCGGCCGCAGCGTCAGCGGCAGGTCGATCTCGCGCCACACCCGCAGCGGGCTCGCTCCGAGCGTCGAGGCGGCCTGCCGCAGCCGGACGTCGACCGAGCGCAGCACCGGCAGCACCATCCGCACGATCAGCGGGATGATCACCAGCGCCTGGGCCAGCGGCACCAGGTAGGGCGACGTCCGCAGGTCGCCCGGCAGCGCGTCGAGCGTCACCAGGTAGCCGAAGCCGACGGTCACCGCGGACACCCCGAGCGGCAGCATCAGGACGGCGTCCATCGTCTCGCCCAGCCCGCGCGCGGCTTTGACCGGCGAGCGCCGCAGCGCCACCAGCACGACGGACGCGAGCACGCCGACGACCATCGCGAGCAGCGTCGCGTCGATGGCGACCTTCAGCGAGTTCAGCGCGGCGTCCCAGCCGGACACCTGGAGCGCGCCCTTCTCGCCGGTACTCGTCAGTGCCCGGTACCCGGCGAGGCTCCAGCCGTCCTCAGTGGACACCGATTCGGCGAGGAGCGCGACGATCGGCGTCACCAGCAGCGCGAGCACGACACCCGCGGCGCCGACGACCCCCCACTCGCCGCCGCGCGGGCGACGGGCCGGCACCCAGCCGATCCGGGCGCCTTCCTTGCGCCGCCGCGCCAGCCCGCCGACGACCAGCGCCGCGACCACGGCCGTGAACTGGATCAGCGAGAGCGCCGCGGCCCCCGAGAGGTCCAGGAGGTCGACCGTCCGCAGGTAGATCTCGGTTTCCAGGGTCCGGTAGCGGGCGCCGCCGAGGATCAGGACGACCCCGAAACTGGTGGCGCAGAACAGGAACACCACGGCCGCGGCGGACGCGACCGCGGGCGCCAGCGCGGGCAGCGTCACCGACCGGAAGGCCCGCCACGGTGACGCGCCGAGCGCCCGGGCGGCATCGGTCGTCCGCGGATCCAGCCGCGCCCACAGCCCGGCGACGGTCCGCGCGACGACGGCGACGTTGAAGAAGGCGTTGGCCAGCACGATCGGCAGCACGCCGCCGTCCGGCCAGAGCGCCCGGAACGCCAGCCCGACGACCACGGTCGGCAACACGAACGGCACCAGCACCAGCGTCCGCGCCAGGCCGACGCCGGGCAGCCGGACGCGGGCCAGCAGGAACGCCACCGGCAGCCCGGCCAGCACCGCGACCACCGTCGACGCGGCCGCGCTCACGACGGTGAACAGTGCCAGCTGCCAGGTCCGCGGGTCGCCGAGGACGACGTCGAGGCCGCCCGCGGCGAACCCGCGGCCGATGATCGCGACGACCGGCCAGGCGAAGAACACCACCAGGAAGCCGATCGGGGCCAGGCCCAGTAGCGCCAAGCCGAGCCCGCGGGCAGTCCTCGGCGGGGCTGTCGCTCTCCGGGGGCGCCGCGGGGGCGCCGTCACTGCAGGAGCGTGCGCCACTCGCCGATCCACTTCTCGCGTCCGGCCTGCACCTGGTCCGCGGGCAGCGTCTGCGGCTTCTGCGGCAGCGGGGCGACCTGCACCCAGCCCGCGGGCAGGTCGACGCCCTGGCGCGCCGGGTAGACGTACATGTTGGCCGCGACCGTCGCCTGGAACTGCTGGGACAACAGGAAGTCGACGACCTTGTGCGCGTTCTCGGCCTGCTTGCCGTTCGCCAGCACACCGGCGTACTCGACCTGCCGGTAGCAGGTGTCGAGCAGCGCCTTGGTGCGCGGCTTCCCGTCGTCGCCGACTTCGGCGGCCGGCGACGACGCGTACGAGACCACGATCGGCCGCGGGCCCTTGCCGGACGAGCCGGAGAACTGCTTGGTGTAGGCCTCTTCCCAGCCGCTGACCACCTTGAGGCCGTTGGCCTTCAGCTTGGTCCAGTAGTCCTTCCAGCCGGCGTCGCCGTACTTGGCGATGGTGCCGAGGAGGAACGCCAGCCCCGGGGAGGCCGTCGCCGGGTCCTCGGCGACCAGCAGGTCCTTGTACTTCGGGTCGGCCAGGTCGTCGTAGGTCTCCGGAGCCGGGATCCCCTTGGCGGTGAAGTAGTTCGTGTCGACGTTGACGCAGACGTCCCCGACGTCGACCGCGGACAGCCGGTGCTCGGGGTCGACGGCGTAGCGCTGCGGCCCGCGGTCGGCCTCGGGGCTGGTGTAGGGCTCGAAGACGCCCTCGGCCAGCGCGCGGGAGGCGAAGGTGGAGTCGACGCCGTACGCGACGTCGCCGATCGGGTTGGCCTTCGTCAGCACGAGCTTGTTGGTCAGCGATCCGGCGTCGCCCTGCTTGAGCACGGAAACCTTGATGCCCGACTGCTTCTGGAAGGCGTCGAGCACCTCCTGCGGCGCGAGGAAGGAATCGTGCGTCACGAGGGTGACGGTGGGCGTCTGCTGCGCACCACCGTCACCGGCCGACAGCGAGCACGCCGTGGCGACGGCGCTGACGGCGGCGACGGCCGTCGCGGCGCGCACAGCCCTGCGTTTCATCTACCCTCCTGCACTTCGCCGGACGCGGAGGGGAAGCCCTCCCGTCGCCGGCATGATCCGGTCAGGTGCGAACGGTCGCGGGTGACCCGCCTCTCAGCCCGGCTCACCGGACTCCCGTGGCAAAGGTGCAGCGTAGTCGAGGACGGACGACCATGGAGACATGACGGAAATCTTGAGCGACTCCGAGGCCGACGGACGGCTGGGCGCGAGCTGGACGCGGTCCGGCGCGGTGATCTCCCGCGAGGTGGAGCTGGCGAGCTTCCCCCAGGCGATCGAGGTGGTGGACCGCGTGGCGGTGCTCGCCGAGGCCGCCGACCACCACCCGGACATCGACATCCGCTGGCGCACGCTGACCTTCCGGCTCAGCACGCACTCGGCGGGCGGCCTGACGGCGAAGGACTTCTCACTGGCCGCCGAGATCGACGCGGTGCTCGACTCCGTGTGATCCCGGTTACTCTGGGTGCACTTTCTCTCGCCTTCGACGTCTCTCGGTTATCGGAACCTTTCGGGAGGGAGACACAGATGACTCAGGCAATCGTGGTCGGCACGGCGGCGTTCGCGGCGATGGTGGCGGCGGCCGGCGGGGTGCTCTGGTTCACCGCCCGCAACCGCCGTCACCTGGACGGCTGAGAGTTCGATCACAGCTGTTAACGCCGGGCATGATCGGCGCGCTGTTCCTGCGGAAGCATCGGTTTCAGCCCGTAGGGAACAGCCATGAACAGCACTCTCACCGCCGCCCAGCGCGCCTGGATCAACACCCTCGTTCCCGCGGTGGTGTTGATCGCGATCGCGCTGCTGGGCCTGCTCGGCTAGTTCGCTCCGGCCTGCCGGGCTTACGGGTCCGGCGGGCCTGTCGCTAGCCGGCCTCGATCTGTTCCGGCGGCGGGAACCCGGACGGCTTCTCGTCCGTCGTGAACCAGTACTCGAGGCACGACAAGCGGCCGTCGTCGACGAACACGATGAGCCCGCCACCGTCCGGGACGTCGGCTTCGACCGGCATCCGGCTCGTCACCTGTGCTCGCGGGACCGCTTCGTCCACCGCGAGGTCGATCGTGGGACACCCGCAGCCGCAGCGCCCGGTCACCCGGGCCGTGGGCGACTGGGCCCGCAGCTCGGCGGCGCCGGGGAAGTCCGCCGCGAGCAGCGTGTCCAGGGCCGCCCGTTCGTTCGGCGTCAGCGGGCGAGCGTGCTCCACGGTCAGTACCGGGACATGTTCGGGATCGTCTTCTCGGCGAGTTCGATGAGCTCGCCGACCTTGGCCACGTCGGCCGTCACGTCCTCCGGCGTCACCGCAGGTGCCTCGGAGGACCGGTAGGCGATTTCGTTGCGGCGGGCTCGCATCCGGTTGAAGGGCCGCAGCAGCGGCCCCAGCGGCGGATCGAGTTGCGCGAGCACCGCTTCGTAGACGGTGACGTGACCGCCTCGGCTCGTCGCGCGCAGGCCCTGGTTCTGCAGGACGGCCGCCAACGCCCGCCGTGCGGCGTCGTACGCGAGCGTGTAAGCACCTTCCGGATCCGAGTTCAGCAGCTGCAGCGCCGAAGCGACGTGCGTGCGAGCCCTGGCGATCTCCGCTTCCGCAGCCTCCCGCGAAGCCGGGACGTGCTCGAGGGCGCCGCGCGCGAGGAGTGCGTCGATCGTGGCGCGGCCCTGGTTCCACCGGGTCATTCCGTCTCCTGGTCGAGAGGCAGCGGGACCAGCGGCCGTTCGCGCACGCTGGTGAGGAACGGATCGGTGCTGCTGTCCGCCGCCCACGACGCCGGCGAGACGCGGTGGACGTTGACCTCGCGGCCCAGCCGCCGCGACACGCTCTCGGCCAGGTCGAAAAGCGTGTCGGGGTCGGGGTCGCCGACGACGAGGACGTCGACGTCCCCGGGCGGCGGCCCCGGTTCACCGCTGTAGCGCGCGGCCCAGGACCCGTAGAGGTAGGCCTCGCGCACGCCCGCCAGGCCGGACAAGGTTTCGGCGAGCAGGGGCAGTGGCCCGAAGGTGACCGCCATGACCTCGCTCAGCGGGCGGTAGAGCGGGGTGTCCGTCCGGGCCGTGACGAGCCGGCTCCGGCCGACCCGCCGGTCGGCCAGGATGCCGCCGCCGACGAGCCGTTCGACTTCACGCAGTACGGCTGTCGCCGAGACACCGAAAGCCTCGGCGAGCTCGGTGATGCGGTACTCGCGCTCCGGGTGCAGCAGGACCAGCGCGAGCAGCTCACCCTGCATGCGGGACCGCAGCAGGGGCAGCAAGCTCGGCGAAGCTTTCATTGGACGCAGTATATCCTGCGTCCAATGAAAACAACAGTCAGTAGCTGACGCTCACACGTTGAAGCGGAACTCGACCACGTCGCCGTCGGCCATGACGTAGTCCTTGCCCTCCATGCGGACCTTGCCCGCCGCGCGGGCCGCCGCCATCGTGCCCGCCTCCATCAGGTCGTCGTACGAGACGATCTCCGCCTTGATGAAGCCGCGCTCGAAGTCCGTGTGGATGACGCCCGCCGCCTGCGGGGCCGTTGCGCCCTGGGGGATCGTCCAGGCGCGGGACTCCTTCGGGCCCGCCGTCAGGTACGTCTGCAGGCCGAGCGTGTGGAAACCCGCGCGGGCCAGCGAATAGAGCCCCGGCTCCGGCTGGCCGACCGACTCGAGCAGCTCGCGCACCGACTCCTCGTCGTCCAGCTCCAGCAGCTCCGCCTCGACCTTCGCGTCGAGGAACACCGCGTCCGCGGGCGCGACCAGCTTCGTCAGCTCCTCGCGGCGGGCTTCGTCGGTCAGCACCGACTCGTCGGCGTTGAAGACGTACAGGAACGGCTTCGTCGTGAGCAGGCTCAGTTCGCGCAGCGCCTCGAAGTCGACTTCCTTCTGCGCCTGGAAGAGCGTGCGGCCGGCGTCGAGGATTTCCTTCGCCTTCTGGGCGTTGTCCAGCGCGGGCTTGTTCTCCTTCTTCGTCCGCGCTTCCTTCTCCAGCCGCGGCAGCGCCTTGTCGAGGGTCTGCAGGTCGGCGAGGATCAGCTCGGTGTTGATCGTCTCGATGTCGCTCGACGGGTCGATGCGGCCGTCGACGTGGATCACGTCGGGGTCGTCGAACACGCGGATGACCTGGCAGATCGCGTTGGCCTCACGGATGTTCGCCAGGAACTTGTTGCCCAGCCCGGCACCCTCGGACGCGCCCTTCACGATGCCCGCGATGTCCACAAAGGACACCACGGCGGGGACCGTCTTCTCCGACTTGTACAGCTCGGCCAGCTTGTCCAGCCGGGGGTCCGGCAGCGGCACGACACCGACGTTCGGCTCGATCGTCGCGAACGGGTAGTTCGCGGCGAGCACGTCGTTGCGGGTCAGCGCGTTGAACAGGGTGGACTTGCCGACGTTGGGCAGGCCGACGATACCGAGGGTGAGGCTCACGACCCCGCAGTCTACGTGGCTGCCCCGGCCGGGCCCCACGCACCCAACGCCGTGGCGGATTTCCGCCAGCGACCACGCTGACCTGCTGCCATGCTCGGATCCATGGTCACCGAGACGCTCTCACTCTGGCGCGACGCCGAGCGCTGCTACCGCGTGGTCACCGCCCGCGACCCGCGCTTCGACGGCCAGTTCATCATGGCGGTCCGCACCACCGGGATCTACTGCCGCCCGTCGTGCCCGGCGTCGACGCCGAAGGTGCAGAACGTCCGCTTCTTCCCGACGTCGGCGGCCGCGCAGGCCAACGGCTTCCGCGCCTGCCGCCGCTGCCTGCCGGACGCCGTGCCCGGCTCGCCGGACTGGAACGTGCGCGCCGACCTGGCCGCGCGGGCGATGCGCCTGATCTCCGACGGGGCTGTCGAGCGCGAAGGCGTCCCCGGCCTCGCGCAGCGGCTCGGGTACTCGGAACGCCAGCTCGGCCGGGTGCTCACGGCCGAGCTGGGTGCGGGCCCGCTCGCGCTGGCCCGTGCCCACCGCGCGCACTCGGCTCGGCTGCTCATCGAAATGTCCGAGCTGCCGCTGACGGACGTCGCCTTCGCGGCGGGCTTCTCCAGCGTGCGGCAGTTCAACGAGACGATCCGCGAAGTGTTCGCGACAACGCCTTCGCAGCTTCGCGTCTCCGCAGCTTCGCGACGGGGACGGCAGAGCGACGTGACCGGGACCCGCCTCAGCCTGCGGTTGCCCCTCCGGCCGCCTTTCGACGCTTCGGGGTTGCTTCGCTTCTTCGCGGACAACGCCGTGCCGGGCGTCGAGGAAGTCACTTCGGAGTCCTACGCGCGCACCCTGCGGCTCGCCCACGGCACCGGTGTCGTGCGGCTGACGCCTTCGCCCGACCACGTGCGCTGCGAACTGGTGCTCACCGACCTGCGCGACCTCGGCAGCGCGGTCAGCCGGGTGCGCCGGCTGCTCGACCTCGACGCCGATCCCGCGGCGATCACCCGCGTCCTCGCCGCCGACCCGGCGCTGGCTCCGGTGGTCGCGGCCGCACCGGGGATCCGGGTGCCGGGTGCGGTGGACGGCGAGGAACTGCTGCTCCGCGCCCTGCTGAGCGAAGTGCCGCTCGGCGAGGAGGTGCCGGGCGAGTGGGGCGTGACGCGGCTGTTCCCGACGGCGGCCCAGGTCGCGGCCACCGGCCACCCCGTCGCCGCCGCCCTGGCCGAGGGACGGCTGGACGTGCACGTCGGCCGGAACGCCGCCGACCTGCGGACGGAGCTGCTGGCCCACGTCGACCCCTCGACGGCCGACTACGTGGTGATGCGGGTCCTCGGCGCCCCGGACGTGCTGCTCGCCGACGATCCCGCGGTCCGCCGCGGCGCCGAGGCGCTGGGCATCGCGCCGGATTCGCTCGGCGAACGGGCCCGCGCCTGGACGCCGTGGTGTTCCTACGCTGGGATGTACCTCCGGCGTGCTCAGCCCTGTTCGCCCCGCCACAGCACGGCTTGGGCCACGATGACCTGATCGCCGTCGAACGTCGCCGCGGGCGAGCCGTAGAGGCGATAACCCATCTCCAGTGCTTCGCTGACCCGGTGGCAGAACTTGGCGTCGTCCGGGCCGGTGAGCATGCGGTAGCGGGGAAGGCCGTTCGGCGGCTGGTCGGTCATGTCGTCATCCTGGCCGAGTGATCAGCCCGCGCGCACCTCCAATGTGGAGCCCGTGCGGGACTTGCGGACGCGCAGCCGGGTGGGGATGCGCTGCCGCAGCTCCTCGACGTGCGACACGAGCCCGACCACCCGCCCGCCGGCGCGCAGCTCGTCGAGGATGTTCATCACGACGTCGAGGGTTTCGGCGTCCAGCGTGCCGAACCCCTCGTCGACGAACAGCGTGTCCAGCAGCGCGCCACCGGCCTCCCCCGCGACGACGTCGGCCAGCCCCAGCGCGAGGGCGAGCGACGCGAGGAACGACTCGCCACCGGACAAGGTCTTCGCCGGGCGGATGGTGCCCGAGTAGTCGTCCAGCACGTCGATGCCGAGCCCGCCGCGGGTGCCGCGCGCCCCGGCCGCGTCCGAGTGCACGAACGAGTACCGGCCCTGGCTCATCGTGCGCAGCCGGTGGGTGGCGGCGACGGCGACTTCTTCGAGCCGCGCCGCCAGCACGTACGACCGCAGCGACATCTTGCGGCTGTTCTGCCCGCGTCCGTTGACGACCTCGGAGAGGGCTCGCAGCTCGGTGTACTCCGCTTCGGCCGGCGCGAGCCCGGCCAGCGCCGTGTGCAGCAGGGCGGCCAGCCGGGTCAGCTGCTCGTGCTGCGCGGTGGCCACCCGCAGCGCCGCGTACGCGGAATCGGCGTGCGCCCGGGCCAGCTGGGCCGCGTCGGCCGCGCGCCCGACGTCGGCGACGTCGTCCGGTGAGACGCCGAAGAGGTCCGGCTCGGCCAGCAACGCCCGCGCGCCCGCGGCGGCCGCCTCGGCTTCGGCGATGCCCTGCTCCAGCTTCTCGATCTGCTCGTCCGGCAGCATCGCGGCGCGCGCCTTCTTCAGCGAGGGGAACCCCTTCGCCTGCACCGCTACCTCGACGAGCGCTTTCTGGTCGGCGACCCGTTCACGGGCGCCGACGACCGCCGTGCGCGCCTCCGCGACCGCTTCCAGGGCCTCGGCGAGGCCCAGGAGGTGCTGACGCCGCGCGCCGACGTCCGCGAACTCGCCCCGCCCGGCGACCAGGCGGCGGTCCCGCTCGGCCAGCCGCTCCTCCAGGGCGCGGACGTCGGTCGTGGCCTCGGTCGCGGCCTGTTCCGCCCGGCGAAGGCGTTCGGTCCGGGCTTCCAGGTCGCGCTCCAGCAGGACGACCTGCTGGCCCAGCTTCGCCTTGGCGGCGGCCTGCTGGGTCAGCGCGGCGACGGTGGTGCGGGCTTCCGCCAGCTCGGCGGTGATCGACTCGGCCGTGCGCCCGGCCAGCCGCTCGATCAGCCCGGCCAGCCGCGCTTTCGCCTCTTCCAGCGCGACGACGACCCGCTGCCGCAGCGCGTCCGCCGCCTGCTCGGCTTCCTCGGCCTCGCGCTCCTCGGCCGGATCGACCAGCTCGACGTCCCGGGTCGCCTTCGCCGGGTGCTCGGCCGAACCACAGACCGGGCACGGTGTGCCGTCGGGCAACGCGGCCGCCAGCTCGGCCGCCATCCCGTCCAGGCGTCGCTCCCGCAGGTCGAGCCGGCGCTGCCGGGCCGCCTGGTGCGTGTCGACGACTTCGCGCAGCTTCGCTTCGCCCCGCCCGACTTTCGCTTGTGCTTCGGGCAGTTCCGCCGCGTCGCGGGCGAAGGCGCGCAGCTCGTCCACCTTCGCCTTCGCGCCTTCGAGCTTGGCTTCGGCTTCGGCGGCTTCGAGGGCGTCGGCCCGCAGCTTGGCCAGCTGGCCGGGGATCGCGGCCAGCTCGGTGGTCAGGGCTTCGACCTGCTGCTGAGCCGTGACGGCGGCCAGCTTCCGGTCGTCCCGCCGCATGACGTCCAGCTCCTGCTGCTCGGCCTCGGCGACCAGCTCCGCGACCGCCCCCGCCTCTTCACGCGCGGTGGCCGCCCGCGCCTTCAGGTCACCGGTCGCCCGGGTGCCGAACTCCCGCAGCCGGGCGCCGCGGTCCTTCTCCGCCTGCTCGGCCTCGGTCAGTTCGGTGGCCCGGCGGTCCAGCAGGTCGGCCTCCACGGCGACACCCGCCGCCCGACGCGCGGCCGCGACCTCCCGCGCCCACTCGGCCCGCTGCGGGGCCTGCTCGGTGATTTCGAGGAGCCGCAGGTGCGCGTTGCGGACCCGGCGGATCTTCTCCGCACCGGCGCGTTCTTCCTGGAGGTGGGCATCCGCCCGCTGAGCGGCCGCCCGGGCCCGCTCCTCCTCGGCCGCCACCCGGGTGATGCGTTCCCCCGCCGCGGCGAGCACGCCGTCCACCCATTCGGCGACCGCCGCCTCGGGTGGATCCTGCTGCGCTTCCTGCGCGTACCTCGCCAGCAGCTCCCGCACGTCCTGCTGCCGCTTTTCCAGCTCCCGGCCGCGCTCGGCCCGCAGGTCGGCGAACCAGCGTTCGACGTCGGCGAAGCGTTCGGTGCCGAACAGCCGCTCCAGGAGCTTCTCGCGCTCGGCGGTGTCCGAGCGCAGGAAGCGGGCGAATTCGCCCTGCGGCAGCAGCACCACCTGGAAGAACTGGGCCGCCGTCATCCCGAGCAGCCGTTCGACGGTGCGCGCGACCTCCTCGATCCGGATCAGGCCCTCCGGCGCCAGCCCGGCGGGCGCGGTGCCGACCCAGCTCAGCGACACCCTCGCCTGCTGGGTGGTCGTGCCCTCGCCGCGCCGCTTCGGCCGCTGGTACTCCGGGTTGCGCACGATCTTCAGCCGGTGCCCCTGCACGGTGAGCTCGAGCGCGACTTCGGTGACCTGATCGGGCTCGGCGAGGTCGCAGCGCAGCCGCTTGGCCTCGTTGCGGGCGCCGGGGACCACGCCGAACAGCGCGAACGCGATCGCGTCGAGCAGCGTCGTCTTGCCCGCGCCGGTTTCGCCGTGCAGGAGGAAGAGACCGTCGGCGCCGAGCACGTCGAAGTCGACCACCTCGCGTGCGCAGTACGGCCCGAAGGCTTCGACCTCCAGCCTGTGCAGCCTCATTTCGCGAGGGCCCCCCGGTCGGCCGCTTCCAAGGCCCGGAACAGGAGCTGCTCTTCGCGCTCGGTGGGCGGGGCGCCGCGGCAGTCGTCGAGGAAGCTGCGCGAGACCTCGATGTCGGACCGGCCGCGGACGGCCTCGGAGTACCGCAGCGGGGCGCCGGCATGGCCGCCCGCGGGCTCCCACTCCAGGTGCACCGCATACGGGAACCGCTCACGCAGCCGCCGCATCGCGTCGACCGGGCGCACCCGGTCGGTGACCGTGACCGACAGGAAGTGGTCGAGGAAGGTGTCGTGCGCCGGGTCCGCCAGGAGGTCTTCGATCTCGCCGGTGAGGGAGGCGAGCTTCCTCGGGATCGGCAGTTCGTGGCGCCGGACCTCGCGCAGGCCGTGTTCGTCCAGGTCGACCAGCCAGACGGACTTGCGTTGGCGCGCTTCGGAAAACGAGTACGCCAGCGGACTGCCGGAGTAGCGCAGGTGCTCGGCGAGCGTCTGCGGGCCGTGGAGGTGGCCGAGCGCCACGTAGTCGACGCCGTCGAAGACCGAGCCGGGCACCTGCTCGACGCCGCCGACCGCGATGGTTCGTTCGCTGTCGGTGGGTTCGCCGCCGGTGACGAACGCGTGCGCGAGGACCACGGATCGGACGCCGGGCCGGGTTTCGAGGTCGGCGCGGATCCGGCGCATGGCCTCGGTGAGCACGCCGGTGTGGCCGCGCGCGTCCGGCACGCCCAGTGCGTGGCGCGCCGGTTCCGGTTCCAGGTAAGGGATGCCGTAGACGGCGACCGGTCCGTGGTCGTCTTCGAGCAGCACCGGTTCGGCCAGCCCGGCGACCGTGGTGCGCAGGTGCAGGCCGCCGGCCGCGGCGAACTCCGCGAAGGCGCCGAGGCGGGGCGCCGAGTCGTGGTTTCCGGGCGTGACCACCAGCTGCGCGCCGGCCGCGCGGATCCGGGCGACGGCTTTGGTGGCGACCCGCACGGCCTCCGCCGAGGGGACCGCGCGGTCGTAGATGTCGCCTGACACCAGGACGGCGTCGATCGCCTCGCCGGCCACGAGGTCGGCGAGGTGCCCGAGCACCGCTTCCTGTTCCGCGAGCAGGTCGGCGCCGTGGAACGTGCGGCCGACGTGCCAGTCGGAGGTGTGCAGGAATCTCACGAGGGGCAACGGTACGACCCGCCTCCGACGAAATCGCGCAGGCACGCCGCCCCCTCACTCGAACGTGTGTACTAACACGAGCGAGCAAGATCGGACACGCCCTGCGCGGAATCGATGTGTTCGCAGGTCAGCTACCCAGAGCGACGGATCGGTGCGGTTTTTGTCGGTGCGGTCCGCCATGATGTTCCGCGAGCCCCGGAGCTCGGAGCCCGGCATTCGGTGGGAGGAGACGAAGTGGCGACAGTGCTGACCACGGCGGCGATCGTGCTCGCGGTCCTGCTGCTGTTCGCCGTCGCGCTGCTGTGGCGGCTGTACCAGGACGGGATGCGCCGGGCCGACGCGGCGGCCCGGCTGGTGGCGGCCGAGCGGGCCAAGGCGGACCAGCAGCAGCTGGCGCTGCGGCGTTACGAGGTCGCGTTCGCGTCGATCAGCGGCCGGGGCGAGCTGGGCGAGCAGGTGCTGGTCGAGACGGCGCGGGCGCTCGGGCTGCGCGAGGACCTGCACTTCACCCTGCAGACGGATCTGGGCGGCGGCGGCTCGGCGAAGCCGGACATGGTGCTGCGGGTCGGCGGCGACCGCACGGTCCCGGTCGACGCGAAGGCGAGCATGGCGACGTGGTCCGAGGCGGTGGAGACGGACGACCCGGACGAGCGGCTGGACGCGTTGCGCACGCACGTGCGCCAGATCCGGTCCCGCGCGGCCGAGCTGGCGGGCAAGGGTTACCAGCGCTGGGCGGACGCGATCTACGGCACGATCATGTTCGTCCCCTCCGACGCGGCGGTGGTCGCGGCACTGGACACGGACCCGGAGCTGCTGCGCTGGCTGATCGACCGGCGGGTGTTCCTGTGCGGCCCGACGGGCTTCGGGGTGCTGGCCTCGGCGGCGTTGTTCGCGGCGAGCGACCGGACGCTGGAGGCGGACGTCGAGCAGGTCCGAGCCGGAGCGGCGGCGGCCCACCGGGCGGCGGGTGGCGCGGTCGAGGCGCTGAACCTGTCGAGCACGCACCTGCAACGGTTCCTGTCGGCGCGACGGCGGGAGCTGGAGGCGTTGGAGACGTTCCGGGCGACGGTGGCACCGCTCACCGACGCCTCCGGGAGCCCGGCGGCGGTACCGACGGTCCGGAAGGGAGACGAGCTGGCGGCAAGCTGAGCCGGCGTCCGGCCCGCGTACCCAGAGAGTCGACCCGCGTACCTGGAGGGCCGACCCGCGTACCCAGGGAGTCGGGCCGCGTACCTGGAGGGTCGGATGGCGAGCCGACTGTCCAGGTACGCCGACCGACCGTCCAGGTACGCCGACCGACCGTCCGGGTACGCCGACCGACCGTCCGGGTACGCGGGCCGACCGGCCGGGTACGTCGGGCCGACCCTCCCGGTTCGCGGTTGTGGTGGGCTGACCAGCGGTTACTGGCCGCCGCAGGCGTGCATCGGGCGCAGCTGGGGCCGCCGCGAGCGGGCTCGCCGATGCCCAACCTGAGAGTTCGCCCGACCCGGTGAGTTGTCGCTGCCGGGCCGCGCGAGGCACTCTTGGCTGAGCGGGCCGTCGGCTCGCTCGCCGGCTGCTACCCGGCGCCACCGGATCATGCCCCCGGGTGGCTGTCGGCCCACGTCGGCGGCCGTGCTGGCAAGATCTTCACAACCACGAGATACGGTGTTGCCCTGTGACCGCGATTCGCGATCGCCAGAGCGATCCAGATGCCGACGACGTCCCCGTTGCGTGGGATGAGCGTCCTGTCGTCGGTTCGAGGCGCGGACTGCCCTGGTGGGCGGCGGTCCTGGTCGGCCTCGTCCTGGCGATCGTGGGTGCCTTCCTGGGCAAGCCGAGCCAGACGAACATCCCGGTGATCTTCGTCGTCTGCTACATCGCCGGGGCCGTGATCGCGGTCTGCGCCGTGCGGCGGCGAGGCCTGTTCGGGCCGATGGTGATGCCGCCCCTCGTGCTGGCCATCACCGTACCCGGGGTGATCCTGCTGACCTCGGGGTCGTCGGCGCAGGGCGACGACATGCTGTCGAAGGCCCTGAGCATCGGCACCCCGCTGATCAACAGCTTCCCCATGATGGCGATCACCACCGGCATCACGCTGCTGATCGGCTTCGTCCGGATCTTCCGCGAGCGCGACCCGGATGCCCCGAAGAAGGCCAAGAAGTCCGGCCGCCGGGCCGACGAGGACGACGAGAAGCCCGCCGCGCGCGCCGCGGCCGGCGGGCGTCCGCGGCCGGCCGGCTCGAACCGGACCGGGCAGACCCCGCTGCCGCCCGGTGCACGACGTGGCCGGGAGGGCGAACCGCCGCGACGCCCGCGTCCGCCGTCGGACGGCGAACGCCGTGCTCCGCGCGCCGGCGCTCCCGCCGAACGCGACCCGGGCACCCGCGGCACGCGCAAGCCGCCGCCGGCCACCCGGCGCACCCCCCGTCCGGAGGACGGCGACCCGCGCCGGCGCGAGCCGCGCGGTGACGCTCCGCGGCGGCGTCCGCGCCCGCCCGAGGACGGCCGTGACGCCCCGCCGCCCCGCCGCCCGTCCGGTGGCGGGCGGAACGCCCCGCCGCGCCGGAACCGTCCCTGGGACGAAGAAGAACGCTGACGAAACGGCGGTCACCTCGCACGAGGTGACCGCCGTTTCGTATATCCGGACCGTGCGCCGGAAGGCATCACGCGTGATCAGAGAGGCATCACGCGTGACGGGCCGGGCATCACGGCGGGTCAGACCTTCCGCAGTTCCTTCGGCGGGGCGAAGGTGATCTTCTCGTTCGCCGTCGTGACCTCGTCGACGTCGCCGTAGCCGCGCTCGGCCAGCCAGGCCAGGAGGTCCATCACCAGCTCGTCCGGCACCGACGCGCCGGAGGTGACGCCGACCGTCGTGACGCCGTCGAGCCACGCCTCGTCGA
Organism: Streptomyces sp. MN03-5084-2B; assembly: GCA_033793495.1. Lineage (GTDB taxonomy): Bacteria > Actinomycetota > Actinomycetes > Mycobacteriales > Pseudonocardiaceae > Amycolatopsis. The sequence goes on from JARAWT010000025.1 coordinate 26,670, forward strand.
CCTCGTGCGCGAAGTCGACCAGGTACGACGCCCGCGCGCCCGCCTTCAGCGCCACCTCGACCAGGCGCTTCGAGTTGGACGAGTTCGTCGACCCGACCACCAGCACCAGGTCGCATTCGGCGGCCATGGCCTTGACCGCGACCTGGCGGTTCGTCGTCGCGTAACAGATGTCGTCGCTCGGCGGGTCCAGCAGGTTCGGGAAGCGGTCGCGCAGCTGGTCGACGCGCTGCATCGTCTCGTCGACCGACAGCGTCGTCTGGGACAGCCAGATCACCTTCGACGGGTCGCGCACCTGGACCTTGTCGACGTCCTCGGCCTTGTCGACCAGCTGGACCTTGTCCGGCGCCTCGCCGGCGGTGCCCTCGACCTCTTCGTGGCCTTCGTGGCCGATCAGCAGGATGTCGTAGTCGTCGTTCGCGAACCGGTTGACCTCCTTGTGCACCTTCGTCACCAGGGGGCAGGTCGCGTCGATCGTGCGCAGGTTCCGCTCGGCCGCCTCCGCGTGCACCATCGGCGAGACGCCGTGGGCGGAGAACACCACCAGCGCACCCTCGGGCACCTCGGACGTCTCGTCGACGAAGATCGCGCCGCGCTCGCGCAGCGTCTCGACGACGTGCTTGTTGTGCACGATCTCCTTGCGGACGTACACCGGCGCGCCGTAGACCTCGAGGGCCTTCTCGACGGCGATCACCGCGCGGTCGACGCCGGCGCAGTAACCACGGGGCTTGGCGAGCAGCACCCGCTTGCCGGAAGCGGTTCCGGTGATCGTGGGGGTACCCGCGGGCTCGATTCCGGGACTCGCTGAACTCATGCCCCCAGGGTACGGGCAGCTCCGACACGGCCTCGAAGTCCCTTTCGGGTGAGCTTCGTCCCTCTACCGGGCTGTGCCGCACGTCACGCGCTGCGCCCGTCCGGTTGGGCAGGAGCGGCCCTCATACGGCAGGCTGGACCCATGAAGCCATTCCCGCTCCCCCTCCGGGTCGCCGCGGGCCTCGCCGTCTCCACCGCCGAGCGGGTTCGCGAACTTCCCCGGCAGCTGGCCGGGCTCCCGGTGACCGTGGTCAGCCAGGTGCTGCAGGCGTCCATGCGGGTGCAGCAGCACGTCACCGAGCTGGCGATCAAGGGCGACAACGCCCTGTCCAGCCTGCGCCCCATCGAGGACACGCCGAGCTGGGCGACCTTCGACGAGGACGCCGAGCTGGGCGACGTCCCGCCCGCGCGGCCGAACCACGCCCCGGTCGCCGAAGTGCCCGAGCCGCGTTCGGAGATCAACGGCCGCGTGCCGTCGGCGGCCGAGCTCGAAGCCGAGCTCGGCGATCCGTGGGCCGAAGAGGAACGCGCACTCGCCGAGGACCACGCCGACGGCGAGAACGACAGCGAGGACGAACCGCCGAAGAAGCCGAAGCCCGGGACGCCCGCGGTCGACAAGAAGGCCAAGAGCGAGACGCCCCGGACCAGTGCCGCGGGGTACGAGGGACCGGCCGGGCTGACCGGGTACGACCAGCTCACCCTCCCGCAGCTGCGGGCCCGGCTGCGCCAGCTCTCGATCGAGCAGCTCGAGACCATCCTCGAGTACGAACGCGCGCACGCCGACCGCTCGTCGTTCACCGGCATGCTGTCCCGCCGGATCGCCAACGCCCGCAAGGCGGAACGGGCGAAGGAAGACGAAGACGGCGGCACGGAAGGCCCGTGAGCACCGAGTCCGCCCAAGCCCCCGCGAGCACCGCGGAATCGCCGTGGCCGGTCCGGACCGTCGCGCGCAAGATCGGCGACTGGATCCACCGGCTCGGCGCCGTCTGGGTCGAGGGCCAGGTCACCCAGGTGAGCTCCCGGCCCAACACCCAGACCGCCTTCCTCACCCTGCGTGACCCCTCGGCGGACGTCTCGATGTCCGTCACCTGCCCGAACTGGCTGATCCGCGAAATGGAGCCGCCGTTGCGGGAGGGCGCGAGCGTCGTCGTGCACGCCAAGCCGTCGTACTTCTTCGGCCGCGGCACGATCAGCCTGCGCGCCGACCAGATCCGGGCGGTCGGCATCGGTGAGCTGCTGGCCCGGATCGAACGCCTGCGGAAGCTGCTGGCCGCCGAAGGCCTGTTCTCGCCGCAGCGCAAGCGGCCGATCCCGTTCCTGCCGAAGGGCGTCGGGCTGATCACCGGCCGCGCGTCGGCGGCGGAGCGGGACGTGCTGGCCAACGCCCAGCGCCGGTGGCCGCACGTGCGGATCAAGGTGCTCAACACGGCCGTCCAGGGCTCGCAGGCCGTCCCGCAGGTCATGCGGGCGCTGCGCATCTTCGACGCCGATCCCGAGATCGACGTCGTCGTCATCGCCCGCGGCGGCGGCAGCGTCGAGGACCTGCTGCCGTTCTCCGACGAAGCGCTCTGCCGCGCGGTGTCGTCCGCCGGCACGCCCGTCGTCAGTGCGATCGGGCACGAACCCGACACCCCGCTGCTCGACTACGTCGCCGACCTGCGCTGTTCGACGCCGACCGACGCCGGCAAGCGGATCGTCCCGGACGTGCGCGAGGAGACCGACCGGGTCCGGCAGATGCGTGACCGCGGACGCCGGGCGCTGCACGGCTGGGTCGACACGCAGGCGCGGCTGCTCAACCAGATCCGCAGCCGCCCGGCGCTGGCCGACCCGCTGGGCCCGATCCAGCGGCGGCAGGACGACGTCGACGTCCACCGCGAACGCGCCCGCCGCGCCATGCTGAGCCTGCTCGCCAAGGACCAGGCCGAGGTCGCCAACGCGCGGGCCCGGCTCACCGCGCTCGGTCCGGCCGCGACGCTGGCGCGCGGGTACGCGGTCGTGCAGTTCGTCGACGCCGAAGGCAACCTCCAGGTACTCCGCTCCGTCTCCGAAGTCGAGGCCGGTGCCCAGCTGCGCGTGCGCGTGGGTGACGGCGCGATCAAGGCGGTGGCGGAAGGAGCGCAGGAGTGAAGGTGACGTTCCTGCCGCTCACCGTGGACGCGGCCCGACGGCTCGGCGCGCGTCCGCTGCTGGACCAGGCGGTCCGCACCGACCGCGCCGCCGCCGAGTGCTGGACGGCCCTGCTCGCCGGCTGCGGCACGGCCGCCCGCCGCGACCTGGGGCCGCAGCTGCGCCGGCTGTCCGAGGCGACGTCCATGCAGGTCGGCTCGCGCTGGTGGTTCGCCGAGGGCGCGGGGCACCGGCGACGGGTGGCCGGCGCGCAGGAGAACCTCGAAGAGGCGATCGCGGAGGGTGACGGGCAGGAGTTCGCGCTCGCCTTCGTGGGTTACGACCACGCGATGGCCAGCGCGGTAGTGTGCGCGAACAGCGCCAGCCCGTCAGCCCGGAAGGTCGGAGAACACCGAGCGTGAGTGAAACAACCGGCGAGGAACTCGGCTACGAGCAGGCCCGCGACCGGCTCGTCGAGGTCGTCCGCGAGCTCGAAGCGGGCGGACTGTCGCTCGAGCAGTCGCTCGCGTTGTGGGAGAAGGGCGAGAAGCTCGCGAAGGTCTGTGAGCGTCATCTCGAAGGCGCGCGTGAGCGCATCGAAGCCGCCCTCGCGTCCGTGGAGGACGACTCCGAACAGTGAGGTAGGCCATGCCGACGGTATCTGGAAACAACGCGGGTATCTGACAGACTGTTGACCCGCCAGTTCCACGATCCGGGAGGCACAGATGCCCGCCGCAGACAGTCGTCGTGAAGCGCCCGACCGCAACCTCGCGATGGAGCTGGTCCGGGTCACCGAAGCCGCCGCGATGGCCGCCGGCCGCTGGGTCGGCCGCGGGGACAAGATCGGTGGGGACGGCGCGGCCGTCGACGCGATGCGCCAGCTGGTCTCGACCGTGTCGATGCGCGGGGTCGTGGTGATCGGCGAGGGCGAGAAGGACGAAGCCCCGATGCTGTTCAACGGGGAAGAGGTCGGCAACGGCGACGGCCCGGACTGCGACGTCGCGGTCGACCCGGTCGACGGCACCACGCTGATGGCCAAGGGCATGCCGAACGCCCTCGCCGTGCTCGCGGTCGCCGAGCGCGGCGCGATGTTCGACCCGTCCGCGGTGTTCTACATGGAGAAGCTGGCCGTCGGGCCGGACGCGGCGGGCAAGGTGGAGCTCGGTGCGCCGATCGCGGAGAACATCCGCCGCGTCGCCAAGGCGAAGAACAGCAGCGTCAGCGACGTCACCGTGTGCGTCCTGGACCGCCCGCGCCACGAGCGGATCATCAAGGAGATCCGCGACGCCGGCGCCCGGATCCGGTTCATCTCCGACGGCGACGTCGCGGGCGCGATCGCCGCGGCCCGCCCGACCACCGGCGTCGACATGCTGATCGGCATCGGCGGCACCCCCGAAGGCATCATCGCGGCCTGCGCGATGAAGTGCCTCGGCGGCGAGCTGCAGGGCCGGCTGTGGCCGAAGGACGACGCCGAGCGCGAGAAGGCCCTCGCCGCCGGCCACGACCTCGACCGCGTCCTGCTCAACGACGACCTCGTGCGCGGCGACAACGTCTTCTTCTGCGCCACCGGCGTCACCGACGGCGACCTGCTGCGCGGCGTCCACTACCGCGAGGGCGGGGCGACGACGCAGTCCATCGTGATGCGGTCCAAGTCCGGGACCGTCAGAATGATCGACGGCTACCACCGGCTGAACAAGCTGCGGGCGTACTCCTCGGTCAACTTCGACGGCCACTTGGACGCGCCCGCCGACGACGTCGTGCCCCCGCTGCCGTAAGGAGATCCGTGACCAGGCGACTGCTCGCCCTGCTGGCTTTGCTGTCCCTCCTGGTCCCGGGTACCGCCGCGGCCGCCCCCGCCATCGTCGGGGGCGCGAACGCCGACCAGCCGTACCCCTTCGCGGTGTCGCTGCACTCCGCGTCGGGGAAGCTGTTCTGCGCGGGCGCGCTGATCGCGCCCACCTGGGTGGTCACGGCCGCGCACTGCGCGTACGACAAGGCCCCGGCCGCGATTTCGGTGCGCGTGGGCACGAACGACGTGGGTCAGGGCGGCGAATCCGTCCAGGTCGCCGGGGTCGTGGTGAGCCCGGCGTTCAACACCCAGAGCCCGGCGGGCGACATCGCGCTGCTGCGGCTGGCGACGCCGGCCGTGGCGGCGCCGATCGCGCTCGCGACGGCCGCGGCGCCGGGCACGGCGACCCGGATCCTCGGCTGGGGCCAGACCTGCCCGAAGCTGAACTGCGGCGAGATCCCCGCGACGCTGCAGCAGCTCGACACGCAGATCGTCGAAGGCACGAAGTGCACGTCGGTGTTCGACGGCACCGCCGAGCTGTGCACCGACAACCCGGGCGGCAGGTCCGGGGCCTGCTTCGGCGACTCCGGCGGCCCCGAGATCGTGCGGGAAGGCGACCACTGGCTGCTCGTCGGCGTCACCAGCCGGCCGGGCAACAACGAGCCGGAATGCGCGACGGCGCCGTCGATCTACACCTCCGTCGTCGCCTACGCGCCATGGATCGCGGAGAAGACCAAGTCCTGACTCACTCGGCGTTGCTCGAGTGGCCCGGGAACAGGTGGGCGTCCGGATCGAGCGCGACGGCGATGTTGTTGACCGCCGTCGCGGCCTCGCCGAAACCGGTCGCGATCAGCTTCACCTTCCCCGGGTACGCGGCGACGTCGCCCGCCGCGTAGACGCGCTCGCGCGCGGTCGCCATCGTCGAGTCGACGGCGATGGCGCGGTGGTCGATCTCCAGGCCCCAGCTCTCGATCGGGCCCAGGTCGGCGGTGAACCCCAGCGCCGCGACGACGGCGTTGGCCGGGAGCCGCTCGTCGCCGGCGCCCTTGATGGAGACGTCGACGGCTTCGAGGGTGCCGTCGGGCGCTTCGACGAACCGCGTGACCTCGGCGTCGGTGATGATCCGGGTGCCGAGCTCGCGCGCCTGCCGGACGATCGACTCGGCGGCGCGGAACTTCGCGCGCCGGTGGACCAGCGTCACGCTCGCCGCGACCGGGTGCAGCGCGAGGATCCAGTCGAACGCCGAGTCGCCGCCGCCGACGACCACGACGTGCTGGCCCGCGTGCGCCTGCAGCGAGGGGACGAAGTGGACCATGCCGCGGCCGAGCCAGCCGTCGCCGGCCGGCAGCGGGCGCGGGGTGAACTCGCCGATGCCCGCGGTGACCAGCACGGCCCGGGCACGCAGCGTCTCGCCGCCGTCGAGGGTCAGCTCGACGCCGTCGCCGGCCGGCTCCAGCTTCTCGGCCTTGCGCCCCAGCAGGTACTTCGGCTTGAACGGCGCGGCCTGCTTCACCAGGCCGTCGACCAGGTCGCGGCCGCGGACCTCGGCGAACCCGCCGACGTCGTAGATCATCTTCTCCGGGTACATCGCGGTCACCTGGCCGCCGGGCTCGGGCAGCGAGTCGACCACCGCCATCGAGAGGCCGCGGAACCCGGCGTAGTAGGCGGCGAACAGGCCCGTCGGACCCGCGCCGATGATCACGAGGTCGTAGGAGTCCCCAGGGACGTCAGTCATGCTCGCTCCAGCCAGTGGTGGATGGCGGTGATCGAGAACACACCCGATCCTAGCGTCGCGAGGCGTCCGGGGTGGGCGACGCCACCACGCGGCGACGCGCGAACAGGGCCAGAATCGATGTCATGGCTGACCAGGAATACCGGATCGAACACGACACGATGGGCGAGGTCCGCGTGCCTGCCGACGCGCTCTACCGCGCGCAGACCCAGCGGGCCGTCGAGAACTTCCCCATCTCCGGCCGGGGCCTGGAGCGCGCCCAGATCCGCGCGCTCGGCCTGCTCAAGGCGGCCGCCGCGCGGGTGAACCACAAGCTGGGCGTGCTCGACGCCGACGTCGCGGACGCCATCGCGGCCGCCGCGGACGAGGTCGCCGCCGGGGCGCACGACGCGCACTTCCCGATCGACGTCTTCCAGACCGGGTCCGGGACGTCGTCGAACATGAACGCCAACGAGGTCATCGCGACGCTGGCTTCGCGGGCCCTCGGGCGGGACGTCCACCCGAACGACCACGTCAACGCGTCGCAGTCGTCGAACGACACCTTCCCGACGACCATCCACGTCGCCGCGACCGAAGCGGTGCTCAAGGACGTCATCCCGGCGCTGGAGTACCTCGCCGGCGCGATCGAGGTCCGGGCCGCGGAGTGGGCCGACGTCGTGAAGTCCGGCCGGACGCACCTGATGGACGCGGTGCCGATCACGCTCGGCCAGGAGGCGGGCGCGTGGGCTTCGCAGGTCCGCTTCGGCGTCGAACGGCTGAAGTCGGGCCTGCCGCGGCTGGGCGAGCTGCCGATCGGCGGCACCGCCGTCGGGTCGGGCCTGAACGCGCCGGACGGCTTCGGCTCGTCGGTCGCCGCGGAGCTCGCCACGGTGACCGGGCTGCCGCTGACCGAGGCCCGCGACCACTTCGAGGCGCAGGCGACGCAGGACAGCGTCGTCGAGACGTCCGGGCACCTGCGCACGGTCGCGGTGTCGCTGAACAAGATCGCCAACGACCTGCGGTGGCTGGGCTCGGGTCCGCGCACCGGCCTCGCCGAGCTGGCGCTGCCGGACCTGCAGCCGGGCTCGTCGATCATGCCGGGCAAGGTGAACCCGGTGATCCCGGAGGCGACGCTGCAGGTGGTCGCGCAGGTGGTCGGCAACGACGCGGCGGTCGCTTTCGCGGGCGCGGCGGGCAACTTCCAGCTCAACGTCAACCTGCCCGTGATCGCCCGGAACGTCCTCGAATCGGCGCGGCTGCTCGCCGCCGTTTCGCGGCTGCTGGCGGACAAGGTCTTCGCGGGCATCACGGTGAACGCCGAACGCACGCGGACCTACGCCGAGGGTTCGCCGTCGATCGTGACCCCGTTGAACAAGTACATCGGCTACGAAGAGGCGGCCGCGGTCGCGAAGCAGGCTTTGAAGGAGCTGAAGACGATCCGCGAAGTCGTCATCGAGCGCGGGTACGTGCAGGACGGGAAGCTCACGGAGGAGCAGCTGGACGAAGCGCTCGACGTCCTGCGCATGGCCCGCGGCGGGAAGTAGCGGCATGAGCGACGCCGCCGAGCTGGGCGCCTTCCTGAAGGCGCGCCGCGCCGCCCTCGAGCCCGCCGACCTCGGCCTGCCGGCCGGGGTCACCCACCGGCGGGTCAAGGGCCTGCGCCGCGAAGAGCTGGCGCAGCTGGCCGGGATCAGCGTGGACTACTACACCCGGCTGGAGCAGGGCCGCGCGAAGAACGTCTCGGACGCGATCCTCGACGCACTGGCCCGTGCGCTGCGGCTCAACCCCGGCGAGCAGTCCTACCTGCACAACCTCGCCGCGCCGCAGCGCCGGGAGAAGCCCGCACCGCAGCAGGTCCGGCCCGGACTGCAGCACCTGCTGGACGCCATCCAGGCGCCCGCGTTCGTCTTCGGCCGGTACCTGGACGTCCTGGCGTGGAACGCGCTGGGCGGTGCGGTCTCCTTCGGCTTCGCTCAGCTCGACGAACGCAACATCGCCAAGCTGTCCTTCCTCGGCGAACGCGGGAAGCAGCTGTACCCGGAGTGGGACGCGGTGTCCCGCGAGGTCGTCGCCAACCTGCGCGCCGAGGGCGGCAGGCACCCCGGCGACCCGGCGTTCGCCCGGCTGGTCGAGGAGCTTTCGGCGGCCAGCGCCGAATTCCGGGCGCTGTGGGCCGAGCACGCGGTGGCGGAGAAGGCGCAGGGGTGGAAGGTGCTGGCGAACCCCGTCGTCGGCGAGCTGCGGCTGCGGTACGAGACGCTGCGGCTGCCCGACGACCCGGACCAGGGCCTCGTGATCTACCACGCCGAGCCGGGCTCGGAGAGCGAGCGAGCGCTCGGCCTGCTGGCCAGCTGGGTCGCCGAAGAGCCGCTGACCAGGGCAAACGCTCACCCGTTCTGAAATTGTCGGTGGTCCGGGTCATGATGTCCGGGTGTTGCTGAGCGAGTTGGTCCGCACGTCCGCCGAGCTGGCGGCGACCCGGTCCAGGAAGGCGAAGATCGCCCTCCTGGCCGCCGTGCTGCGCGCGGCGGAGGTCGCCGAGCTGCCCGCGGTGGTCGCGTACCTGACCGGGCAGACGGCGCAGGACAGGCTGGGTGCGGGGTGGCGCACCCTGGCCGCGCTGGGCGCCGATCCCGCGCCGGATCCGGTGGTCTCGGTGCTCGAGGTGGACGCGGCGCTGACCGCGGCCGCGGGCGTCGCGGCGGGCACGGGGTCGAACACGCGGCGGCAGGAGGTGCTGCGCGCGCTGTTCACCCGGCTGGCGAAGGACGAGCAGCAGTTCCTGTTCCGGCTGGTCACCGGCGAGCTGCGGCAGGGCGCGCTGGAAGGCGTGATGGTCGACGCCGTCGCGGCGGCGGCCGAGGTGCCGGCCGAGGACGTGCGGCGGGCCTTCATGCTGTCCGGGAAGCTCGGCGTCACCGCCGTCGCGGCGTTGACGGGCGGGCAGGCGGCGCTGGCGGAGTTCCGGCTCACCCTCGGCACGCCGATCAAGCCGATGCTGGCGTCGCCGGCGGAGTCGCTGGGCGAAGCCGTCGCCGAGCACGCCGAGGCGATCGTCGAGTACAAGATGGACGGTGCGCGGATCCAGGTGCACCGCCAGGGCGACGAGGTGCACGTCTGGACGCGGACGCTGCGCGAGATCACCGGGAGCGTGCAGGAGCTGGTGGAGCTCGTGCGGGCGCTGCCGTGCGAGTCGGTGGTGCTCGACGGGGAAACCCTGGCCCTGACCGACGCCGGGCGGCCGCGGCCGTTCCAGGACACCATGAGCCGGTTCGGCAGCACCCGCGAGGAGCAGGTCAAGGCGCTGCTGCTGCGGCCGTACTTCTTCGACTGCCTGCACCTCGACGGCGTCGACCTGCTGGACGCGCCGCTGTCGGAGCGCAACGCGGCGCTGCGCAAGGTCGCCGGGGCGCACGTGATCCCCGGCGAGGTGGGCACTTCGCGCGCGGCCGCCGTGCTGGAGGCGGCGATGGAAGCGGGCCACGAAGGCGTGATGGTCAAGGACCTGGCGGCGCCGTACGCGGCCGGGCGGCGCGGCCGGGCGTGGCTGAAGGTCAAGCCGGTGCACACGATCGACCTCGTGGTGCTGGCGGCGGAGTGGGGCCACGGCAGGCGCACCGGCACGCTGTCGAACCTGCACCTGGGCGCCCGCGATCCGGACGGCGGCCCGCCGATCATGGTGGGCAAGACGTTCAAGGGCATGACCGACGAGCTGCTGGCGTGGCAGACGAGGACGTTCCAGGAGATCGAGACCCACCGCGACGACTGGACGGTCTACGTCCGGCCGGAGGTCGTGGTGGAGATCGAGCTGGACAGCGCGCAGGTTTCGACGCGCTACCCGGGCGGGTTGGCGCTGCGGTTCGCCCGGGTGGTCCGCTACCGCCCCGACAAGGACCCGGCCGAGGCGGACACGATCGACACGGTCCGCGGCCTGCTCCACGGCGACCGGCCGGACGGGGGCTGACCCGCCCCCATCACGCGATATCCGCCCCCAATCACGCGAGAACCGCTCCCAATCACGCGAGATCCGCCGCCAATCACGCGAGATCCGCGGTCAATCACGTTCGATGCCCCTGCAGTCACGCCAGATGCCATCGCTTCCCCCGGAAGGAGCTACCAAAGTCTCGATCACGACATCTCGTACGTCGGCGGTGCTTTCCGCCTAAAAGGAAAGACGAAAGTCGATGTTGCCCGCTCCCCGATCTCGCCAGAGTGGCTGACGGACTTTCCACCAGCCAGGGGAGAAACAGCATGAGACTGCGCGCCACAGCAGGGCTGCTCGCGAGCGCCACCCTGCTCGTGACGGCGTTCGCCGCGCCGGCCGGAGCCACACCCGTGCCGAGCACGCCGAACACCGGGCACCAGCCGTCGAAGCACCACTTCTCGGCGGCCGCGCGGTCGTTCGTCGGCGCGGACACCGTGGCGAAACGCGTCGCCAAACTGGAAGCGGCGATGGCGTCCCTGCCGAAGGAAAGCACCGCCTACAACGCGACGAAGCTGTGGAACGCCGGCATCACCGGAGCGGGCAGCTCCGTCGCGACGCTGGTGTCCTTCGGCGACGACAAGGTCAAGCAGGTGCTCGACACCTACTCGAAGAACCACGGCCTGCCGCCGGCGAACCTCGAGGTGATCCAGCCGTCCGGCCCGGTGCCCGCGTGCACCGCTCCCGGCGTCGACACCGTGACCTGCCAGGGCTGGGGCGGCGAAACCGACCTCGACGTCACGATGATGCACGCCATGGCGCCGAACGCGAAGATCATCGTCGCGGCGACGCCGGTCGCGGAGACGCAGGGCTTCACCGGGCTGCCCGAGATGATGCACGCCGTCGACTACATGACCGAGCACAAGCTGGTCGACGTCATCTCGATGAGCTTCGGCACGACCGAGGAGAACTTCCCGTCGTTCGACTCGATCAAGACGCTCGACCCGGCGCTGGACCGCGCGAGCAAGGCCGGGATCACGATGGTCGCGTCCTCCGGTGACGACGGCCCGACCGGCGGGTACCTCTACGGCCCGGGCAACTACCCGTACCGGGTCGCGAGCTGGCCGGCGTCCGACCCGCGCGTGACGACGCTCGGCGGCACCCAGCTGCACCTCGACGCGAACGGCAACCGCACCAAGCCGGACGACGTCGTGAACGTCAAGGACAACGGGTTCGCCGAGGGCGCCGGGCTGTCGAAGACGTACGCGCGGCCGAGCTGGCAGGACGGCGTCAAGAAGATCACCGGCAGCAAGATGCGCTCCTTCCCGGACATCAGCATGGAAGGCGTCTACGGCACGTCGCAGTCCGCGCCGCTGTTCGCCGGCGTGCTCGCGCTCGCCGTGCAGGCCAAGCACGGCAAGCTCGGCCAGATCAACCCGGCACTGTACGGAAAGCTCGGCCCCGCGGGCACGAAGGCGGGGATCATCGACGTCACCGAAGGCGACAACAGCCAGGACGGCGTCGTCGGCTTCACCGCGGCGAAGGGGTTCGACATCGCCACCGGCTGGGGCACGGTCGACGCCTCGGTCTTCGTCCCGGCTCTGGTGAAAGCGCTCCGCTGACTCGGCCTGCCGCGGTGGTGACGTTCGACGGTTCGAACGTCACCACCGCGGCGAAGCCGTGCCCAAATGGCGACATTTTTCCCGACACGGCCGGGCGCCGAGGATCCCTAGAGTGCGCTCCTTCACAGAGATCCCGCTCACTTCTTGAGCGGTCATGGAGGAGCAAGCAGTGGTCAGCAAGGAACAGATGAAGGCGGACATCCACGCCGCCTTCGACGGAGCCGTCGCCGACGGGGCGAGCTACACGAAGGTGTACGCCGCGGAGATCAGGCAGAAGAACTACCTGGTCTTCCGGACCACCTCGGTCGCCAACTTCGCACTGGGCTTCAAGCCGGGACAGACCGATCTCGTCCTCGTCCCGCTCGAGGAGAAGAAGGGCACCATCACGGCGGGCACGCCGCTGACGATCACCGACGCCAACCGGGCGTCGGTGAAGAAGCGCGACCTGCAGGGCCGGTTCGTCATCAAGACGACCGACGGCCGGACGTTCCGGCTCAGCATCCTCCCGTCCGTGACGAAGCTGCTGGCCGTCGCCTACCAGCTGCCGGTCGAGCAGAAGGCGGAGTACGAAGCGTTCATCGCGCTCCGGGACACGCTTCTCGCGGCGTAGCCGGACGCCCGGGGCTGTCCACGCGCTGGGCAGCCCCGGTCCATTGTGGAATTACCCGCGGGTACGCTCCGGCGATGCGCAGCGAGAAGCTCACCCGCGCCTGGTTCGCGGTCACCGCGGTGGTCGCCCTGACCGGCCTCGTCACCCAGGTCGTCGCCACGGCGAGCGCCCCGGACGGGCGGGTCGCGAACCTGCTCTGCTTCTTCACGATCGATTCGAACCTGCTGGTCGTGCTCACCTCGGCGCTGGTCGCGCTGGGCCGGGCCCGTGGGCGGCTGTTCACCGTCCTCTGGCTCGACGCGCTGGCCGGCATCATCGTGACCGGCATCGTCTACCAGGTCGCCCTCGCCGGCCTGCACGAGCTGCACGGCCTTTCGCTGTTCTCCGACACGATGCTGCACAAGGTGACGCCGATCCTGTTCGTGCTCGGCTGGCTCCTGACCGGCCCGCGCGGGGCGCTCACGTGGCGCACGGTCTGGTGGTCGCTGGCCTACCCCCTGGCCTGGCTCGCGTTCACGCTCCCGCGCGGGGCGATCGACGGCTTCTACCCGTACCCCTTCGTCGACGCGGGCACGCTCGGCTACGGCCAGGTGGCGCTGAACTGCGTCTTCATCGGGCTCTTCTTCGCCGCGCTCGGCGCGAGCGCGTTCCTGTACGACCGCCGGTTCGTGCGGCTAGGGTCGGGCGCATGACGGCGATCGTGCAGAACCTCGTGACCTCCGGCGTCTTCGAGCTCGACGGCGGCAGCTGGGACGTCGACAACAACGTCTGGCTCGTGGGCGACGACGCGGAAGTGATCGTGATCGACGCGGCGCACGACGCGAAGGCGATCGAAAACGTCGTGGGCGAGCGGAAACTGGCCGCGATCGTCTGCACCCACGCGCACAACGACCACGTCAACGCCGCCCCGGAGCTGGCCGCGGCGACCGGCGCGCCGATCCTGCTGCACCCGGACGACCGGGTCGTCTGGGACCTCACCCACCCGGACCGCGCCCCGGACGGCGAGCTGGCCGACGGCCAGGTGCTCACCATCGCGGGCACGGCACTGCAGGTCATCCACACGCCGGGGCACGCGCCCGGCGCGATCTGCCTGTACGCGGCGGAGCTGGGCGTCGTGTTCACCGGCGACACGCTGTTCCACGGCGGCCCCGGCGCCACCGGACGGTCCTATTCGGACTACCCGACGATCGTGCGCTCCATCCGGGCGAAGCTGTTCACGCTCCCGGAAGCGACGAAGGTCCACACCGGACACGGCGAAGGCACCACGATCGGCGCCGAGAAGGCGGCTTCGGACGGCTGGGACCAGCCTTAGGACGTGTGCTTCCGGGCGATGACGGCGAACTCCTCGATCGCCCGGTCCACCGCTCCGGCCGCCTTCCGCACCACGGGCGGCAGGTTCATCGGGTCGAACCCGCCGTCCTCGTCGACCTCGAGCCGGACGACGTGCAGCTCCAGGTCCCGCTGGCGGACCACGCGAGCCTGTTCGACCAGTTCGTCGGGCCCGCTCATCACGAGCAGGCCGAAGAACGACCGCATCTGCGCGCGGGCGACGTAGTAGGAATCCTCGTACCCCTCGGTGCGCTCGCTGTCCGCGTCGGTGAGCTGACCGACCTCGCGGCGGCGGTGGATGACGTTGAGGTCGATGTTGTGCTGCCGGGCCCGGACGGCGGCCTCGATGAGCCCGGCGCACCGGTCGGCGCGGTCCTGCCGCAGCTTCGCCCGCCGGGCGGCGTTGAGCTTCAACGGCTCGAGCAGCGCCCCGAGCGTCACGCCGACCAGCGACGCGATCGCCGCGATGGCCGCGGCACTCACCGCCGTCAACACGTCAGCCGCGGCGTGCTCGGCGACACCCGGACTCGCCGCTTGGCTTCCTCCGCCAGCGCGCGGGCCCACTCCTGCAGCCCGGCGACGTCGATGCCGTGCGGCGGCTCGCCCCGGAACGGCTCGATGTTCGCCGCCCCGCGCTCCAGCAGGGACGCCGCGCCGACGTTGTTGCCGCGCGCCGCGTGCGTCATGCCGACGGCGAGCTGCGCCATCCCCCGCCAGAGTTCGCGGTCGGGGCCGTCGGTGGTCTTCCAGGCGTCTTCGAAGACCTCGTGCGCATGGAACGGCTTGCCGTCGTCGAGCAGGCGCTGGGCCTCCGCAAGCGTTTGCGCCGGGGTGCGCTCGATGCCTTCGGGCTGGCGCTCGACGCCGTCCGAGCCGTACGGCAGCGGCCGGCCAAGGCCGTCGCGCGGCCGTGCGTTGCGTGCCCGTCCCTCGGTGTCCCGGTCGCGGCGGCTCATGCCCTCGATCCTGCCACGGGCCCGCCGGGTAGTCTGGTGACTCGTGCGTTTCCTCGACGGCCACCGGCCCGCCCACGACCTGACCTACGACGACGTGTTCCTGCTGCCGAACCGTTCGGACGTGGAGTCCCGCTTCGACGTCGACCTCGCCACCGCGGACGGCACCGGCGCGACCATCCCGATCGTGGTCGCGAACATGACCGCGGTCGCCGGCCGCCGGATGGCCGAGACCGTCGCCCGCCGCGGCGGCCTGGTGGTGCTGCCCCAGGACGTCGACAGCGCCGCCGTCAGCGAGATCGTCGGCTGGGTCAAGAGCCGCCACACGGTCTGGGACACGCCGCTGGTGCTGACCCGCGGTGACGCGGTCGCCGACGCCCTCAACCTCGTCCACAAGCGCGCCCACGGCGCCGTCGTCGTCGTGGACGGCGAAGGCCGCCCGGTCGGCATCGTCGACGAAACGGCCTGCGCGGGCGTCGACCGCTTCGCGCGGCTCGCCGACGTCGCGCAGCCGCCGACGGTGGCGGTTCCGCTCACCACGCCGCCGCGCGAGGTGTTCGAGCTGCTGAACAGCCACGGCGCCCACCTGGCGCTCGGCCTCGACGCCGACGGCCGGCTCGCGGGCGTCCTGACCGCCGTCGGCGCCCTGCGCGCGGAGATCTACACCCCGGCCGTCGACGACGCGGGCAAGCTGCGCGTCGCCGCCGCGGTCGGCGTCAACGGCGATGTCGCGGCGAAGGCCGAAGCGGTCCTGCAGGCGGGCGTCGACGTGCTGGTCGTCGACACCGCGCACGGGCACCAGGAGAAGATGATCGCCGCGCTGAAGGCCGTCCGGTCGGTGTCGCCGCAGGTCCCGGTGGTCGCCGGGAACGTGGTCACCGCCGAGGGCACGCGCGACCTGATCCAGGCCGGCGCCGACGTCGTCAAGGTCGGCGTCGGGCCGGGCGCGATGTGCACCACCCGGATGATGACCGGGGTGGGCCGCCCGCAGTTCTCCGCGGTCGCCGACTGCGCGGCCGCCGCGCGCGAGCTGGGCAAGCACGTCTGGGCCGACGGCGGGGTCCGCCACCCGCGCGACGTCGCGCTGGCGCTGGCCGCGGGCGCGTCCGCCGCGATGGTCGGCTCGTGGTTCGCCGGCACCTACGAATCGCCCGGTGACCTGCGGTTCGACGAGCAGGGGCGGCCCTACAAGGAGTCGTTCGGCATGGCGTCGAAGCGCGCGGTCGGCGCGCGGACGCGGACGGACGGCTCGTTCGACCGCGCGCGGAAGGCGCTGTTCGAGGAGGGCATCTCGTCGTCGCGGATGTCCCTCGACCCGCAGCGCCCTGGCGTCGAGGACCTGCTGGACTCGATCGGCTCCGGCGTGCGGTCGTCCTGCACCTACGCGGGCGCGCGGACGCTCGAGGAGTTCCACGAGCGCGCGCTGCTGGGCGTCCAGTCGGCGGCCGGGTTCGCCGAGGGCCGTCCCCTCCCCTCCGGCTGGTAAGGCTCAGCCCGCGCAGCACACGTGTTCCGACCACTCCGGAACGTGCCACCAGTGCTGTTTCTCCGCTGATCGGGCCGCGGGCGCCACCTCGGTGGCCGCCCGCGCGCCCGGCCGGCTCCGGTAGGGCGCCAGCAGCTCGCCGACCGTCCGCAGCACCCCGCCGACCATCACGGTGCGGACGTTGGCGGCTGCCTTGATGTCCTGCAGCGGATTGCCACACACGAGTGACAGATCGGCGTAGGCACCTCGCTTGAGCACCCCGACCCGGTCCTCGAGCCCCAGCCACCGCGCCGGGTTGCGGGTGGCGGTGGTCAGCGCCTCGTACGGCGTGAACCCGAACGCGACCATGGCCCGCAGGTTCTGGTGGGTGGAGACGGCCACGTTGTCCAGCGGGGAGTCGGTGCCGGTGACCACGAACCCGCCCGCCCGGTGGATCCGCAGCACCATGTCGACGTTCCCGGCGAGGACCTGGCGCAGGTAGGCGTTCTCCGGGTTGCCCGCGGTGTCCGCCGTGGCCTTGAGCAGCGCGTATTCCCACGGCGGGAAGAGGACTTCGGTGCGTTCGTCGGTCACGAGCGACTTGTCGTCCGCGTACAACGCCCGGGAGGTGAACAACGTCGGCGTGATCGACATCCCCGAGCGCGTGAACAGGGCGACCGCGTCCTGGTAGGACCGGCCGATCCGGCTGACGGTGTGCGAGTACCCGAGCCGGTTGGTGGCGCCGGTGTGCTCCATCGCGTCCATGCCGATGTTCGCCGCGGGGTACAGGTAGTGCGACGACAGCGGGATCCCCGCCCGGTGCGCGGCCCGGACGACCGCCTGCTGGGAGGCCACGGGCAGCCGGACGTAGGTCTTGATCATGTCGTACTCGAGCTCGACCGCCCGGGACAGCTCCAGGTCGAGCTGTTCGGGCGACAGCGTCGGCCGCATAAAGTTGTAGTAGACCCGGGAGCCGTCGATGGCTTCCCCGGTGCCGAAGTACCGCGGCCCGACGCGGTTCCCGGATTCCAGCGCTTCGCGCGTCTCGAGCATCTGGTACACCGGGTCGCCGGGCGAGCGGGTCGTGGTGATGCCGTAGGACAGCCACAGCCTGCCCTGCCGGTCACCCCACTGCCGGCCGCGCAGGTGCCAGTGGTTGTGGAGGTCGACGAGCCCGGGCATGGCGGTCAGGTCGTGCGCGTCGACGGTCCCGGGTGCGTCCCGGTGCGGCCGGACGTCGGCGATCCGGCCGCCGTCGACGACGATGTCGACGTCCCGCCGCAGCGTCCGGGCGACGCCGTCCCACGCCGCGCCGACGTGGATGACGGTCCGCTGCGGTGGGCGCGGCCGGGCCCAGGTGAAGTCGAGCCGGATCGTGCGCGGCTCGCCGCCGGTGATCTTCTGGGCCTTGAGCTGCCCCTTCGACAGGTACACGAGCGTGTCGTTCCCTTGCCAGGCCAGGGAATCGGTGACGTCGTGGGTGACCTGCCGCGGCTCGCCGACGAGCTTCCCGGCGCCGTCGACCGGGGCGACCCAGGCGACGCTTTCGACCGTGAACGCGAGGTACCGGCCGTCGGGCGACCACAGTGGACCGTCGTCGCCGCGGGTGGCGAGCGAACGGAACGGCATCGGCTCGGTGTAGCGGAGTTCGTGGGTCTTCAGGTCGACCGTGAGGATCTGGCTCGTGCCTTCGCGATACCGCCGTGAGTACGGCTTCACCGCGGCCAGCGCGAGGACCGACCCGTCGGGCGACCAGGTGGGCCGGCCCGGCATGAACAGCGGCGGCGTCACCTGCTGGGCCGTGTTCGTGGCGACGTCGTGGATCCAGGTGGCGCCGTCCTGGTCGGCGTAGGCCACCCGGCCGCCGTCCGGCGACCACCGCGGCGCGACCTGCGCGCCCGCCAGCTCGGTGAGGACGGTGTCCTGGCCGGTGCCGAAGTCGTGCAGCCACAGGTCGGCGGTGCCGAGCCGGTCGCTCGTGTAGAGCAGCTTCGTCCCGTCCGGGTGGAAGTCCGGATCGGAGTTGAAGTAGCCGTCGCCGATCAGCCGCTGCGGCCGGCCCCCGCTCGCCGCGACGACGTAGATCGCGTTGAGGGCCCGGAACGCGATCCGCTTGCCGTCGGAGGACACCACCGGACCGGCGATGCCCCGGACGGGCTTCGGCGCGGCCGAGTCCAGGTCACGGACCCGCCTCCGGTAGTCGCGGGTCGCCGTGGACACGCTTGCTTCGAACGGGACGTCCTTGACGGCGCCGGACTGCTCGCGCCGCCGGATGTGCCCGTCGGCGGTGTAGAGCACGGTGGTCCCGGACCAGTTCGCGGCGAAGCCGAAGACGTCCTCGCCCCGGGTCAGCTGTTCCTCGCCGAGCATGAGGTCCGCATCGGCGCCCCGCAGCCGCAGGTAGCTGGGCTGCCCGCCGGGTCCGAACGCGGGACCGTAGACCTTGTCGGTGCCGGTCGCGGTGACCAGGCGTACGCGGGCGCCGGTGGCCAGGGTGACGACGTCGATGGCGGTGTCGTTCACGGTGAAGACGATCTTCGTGCCGTCGGCCGACCACCGCGGCGACGCCTCTTCGTCGGCGGTGGACACGACGGTGCCGATCGCTCCGGAAGCGATGTCCAGCAGGTGGATGCCGTAGCTGCCGTCGCGGTCGCTGCTGAAGGCGAGCTTGGTGCCGTCCGGCGAGAACGCGGGCTCCCGGTGGTCGAACCGGCCGCTGGTGAGCCGGCGGGGCGCACCACCTGCGACATCGACGACGTACAGGTGGAAGTTGCCGTCGCGGTAGGACTGGAACGCGATCCGGCGGCCGTCCGGCGACCAGCTGGGGAGCGTGGCGTCCTGCAGGTCGTCGGTGAGCCGGCGGGCGCGGCCGCCGTCGGCGGACAGCACCCAGATCCCGGTGACCAGGTCGACCGCGATCCACCGGCCGTCCGGTGACAGCGCGGCGGACATGTTCGTGCCCTGCCGCAGCACCACGCCGTCGCGTCCGGTGTCCGGCGTCACGTCCGGTTCGGCCTCGGCGACCCCCGCCCCGGCGACGGTCAATGCGACGGCGGCTGCGCCACTTCGAACGAGAAGCTCACGACGAGAAAGGTTTTCGGGCCCCATCCGGCCCACTATGCCCAGCGCCGGATCGACCGGATAGCGGCCGAGCGGGTTTTTCACCGGAAGCCCGGCAAACGCGGAAGCGTTTGCCGGGCTTCCGGGGACCGCGGGTCAGCCGTGGTCCTCCAGCATCTCGGTGACCAGGGCCGCGATCGGCGAGCGTTCGGAGCGGGTGAGGGTCACGTGCGCGAACAGGGGGTGGCCCTTCAGCTTCTCGATCACCGCCGAGACGCCGTCGTGGCGGCCGACGCGCAGGTTGTCACGCTGGGCGACGTCGTGCGTGAGCACCACCCGCGACGCCGTGCCGAGCCGCGAGAGCACCGTGAGCAGGACGTTGCGCTCCAGCGACTGCGCCTCGTCGACGATGACGAACGTGTCGTGCAGCGAGCGGCCGCGGATGTGCGTCAGCGGGAGCACCTCGAGCATGCCGCGGTCGAAGACCTCGTCGAGGACCTCCTGGCTGACCAGCGCGCCGAGGGTGTCGAACACCGCCTGCGCCCACGGCTGCATCTTCTCGCTCTCGGACCCGGGCAGGTAGCCGAGGTCCTGGCCGCCGACCGCGTAGACCGGCCGGAACACCACGACCTTGCGGTGCTGACGGCGTTCCATCACCGCCTCGAGACCGGCGCAGAGGGCGAGCGCCGACTTGCCGGTGCCGGCCCGGCCGCCCAGCGACACGATGCCCACGTCGGAGTCGAGCAGCAGGTCGAGCGCGACGCGCTGCTCGGCGCTGCGGCCGTGCAGGCCGAACGCCTCCCGGTCGCCGCGCACCAGCCGGATGCGCTTGTCCGCCGTGATCCGCCCGAGCGCGCTGGAGCTGCCCGCGAGCAGCCGCAGCCCGGTGTGGCAGGGCAGCTCGGCGAGCTCGTCCATGCCGTACTCGACCGGGTCGACGGTGCTGCCGCCGAACAGCGTGTCGAGCACGTCCTGCTCGACGTCGACGTCCGCCATCCCGGTCCAGCCGGACGGCGTCACTTCCTGCGCGCGGTACTCGTCCGCCTCGAGACCTACGGCCCCGGCCTTGACCCGCAGCGGGATGTCCTTCGTCACCAGTGTGACCGCCGCGTTCTCCGCCGCCAGGTTCAGCGCGCAGGCGAGGATGCGGTGGTCGTTGGAGTCGGTCCGGAACCCGGACGGGAGCACCGACGGGTCCGAGTGGTTCAGCTCCACCTGCAGCGTGCCGCCGTGGTCCCCGATGGGGAGCGGCGCGTCGAGCCTGCCGTACTGCCGGCGCAGGTCGTCGAGCATGCGCAGGGATTCCCGGGCGAACCAGCCGAGCTCCGGGTGGTGGCGCTTCGCCTCCAGTTCACTGATGACGACCAGCGGAAGCACGACAGCGTGCTCGGCGAACCGAGTGACCGCCCACGGGTCCGAAAGGAGGACCGACGTGTCGAGCACGTACATGTGCTGCTGGAATTCGGGCGAGGTCGAGGCTTTCTCCGGGCCAGGAACGGCACCGGTCGAAGAGTGGCCAGAGGCCTTACGGGGCAAACGCTGCGCAGTCACGACGGCATCTCCCTCGAGGGCGTGTGCACCTCACGCCCGCACTCGCTGGGCCGGGCACCTCCCTGGCTGGTCCACTCCTCCTGACCGGTGGGTCAGGTGGCGCGGCCACGAGGGCCGGGTGCCGGCCCCCTCGAGCGTCTCGTGGGCGGCTGAGCCGCCCCCTCGATCACCGTCACGACCAGGGCCTCCCGCGAGGGCCCGCACGGAACGCGTGCCCTCACCTCGGAAGGTACCCACGAATCCGGCGTCGCGCAGGGAGCCAACACGGTGATTCGCCAGATCGTCACCTCACCGTCGGTCGTCCGAAATCAACTCTGGGTGTGCCCCAGGGCCCGCGACCAGCGGCTTTGCCGGTGCTTTACGAGCCGAACCGGCGGTGCCGCCAGGCGTAGTCGCGGATGGCACGCAGGAAGTCGACCCGGCGGAAGGCGGGCCAGTAGGCCTCGGTGAACCAGAACTCCGAGTGCGCGGACTGCCACAGCAGGAAGCCGGACAGCCGTTGCTCCCCCGAGGTGCGGATGATCAGGTCCGGGTCCGGCTGGCCCGAGGTGTAGAGGTGCTCGGAGATGTGGTCGACGTCGAGGATCTTCGCCAGCTCGTGAATGGACGTTCCCTCGTCGGCGTGCTGCAGCAGCAGCTTGCGCACGGCGTCGGCGATTTCCTGGCGTCCGCCGTAGCCGACCGCGATGTTGACCTCCATCCCGCTGTGCCCCTCGGTCCGGGCGGCGGCTTCGCTGAGCCGCTTGGCGACCTCGGCGGGCAGCAGGTCGAGCGCGCCGACGATCCGCAGCCGCCACGAGGTGCCGGGTCCGGCGAGCTCGTCGGTGACGTCGGTGATGATCTTCAGCAGCGGCGTGAGCTCGTCCGGGTCGCGGTTGAGGTTGTCGGTCGACAGCAGCCACATGGTGACGACCTCGACGTCGGCCTCCTGGCACCAGCTCAGGAAGTCCGCGATCTTCTTCGCCCCGGCGCGGTGACCGTCCGAAACGTCCGCGAAGCCCGCTTCACGGGCCCACCGGCGGTTGCCGTCGAGCATGATGGCGATGTGCCGGGGATGCCGCCCGGCGGCCTGCTGGATGAGGCGCCTGCCGTAGGCGCTGTACACGACGTCGGACAAGAAGGAGCGAACACTCACGTCGAGTCAGCCTACGCACCCGATGTGAGGCGTGTGACTTGAGCACTGCTGGAGAACCTACGCTGCCGTAACCTGGATGAGTGAGCCTGATGACGGAACCACCCGAGCCCGTAGTGGACCTCCGCCCCCGGCTGCGCGGGCACATCCACTTCTGGACGTTCTTCGGCGCCCTGGCCGCGGCGGCGACGCTGATCAGCCTGGCCGCGTCCACAGTGTCCCCGGTCGCCGCGCTGGCGACGTCGGTCTACGGCCTGACGGTACTCGGCCTCTTCGGTGTGAGCGCGCTGTACCACCGCAAGTTCTGGAGCCCCCGCGCGTACAAGTGGATGAAGCGCGCGGACCACTCGATGATCTTCTTGTTCATCGCCGGGACGTACACACCGTTCACCCTGCTGGCGATGTCGAAGCCGACGGGGTACGTGATCCTGTCGATCGTCTGGGGCGGCGCGATCGCCGGCGTCGCGCTGAAGATGCTGTGGCCGAACGCGCCCCGGTGGCTCGGCGTGCCGATCTACATCGCGCTGGGCTGGGTCGCGGTGTTCGTGTTCCCCGAGCTGGCTTCGCACGCCGGGCCCGCCGCGCTCGTGCTGCTGTGCGTCGGCGGGCTGTTCTACACGCTGGGTGCGGTGTTCTACGCCGTGAAGTGGCCGAACCACTGGCCTGAGACGTTCGGGTACCACGAGTTCTTCCACGCCTGCACGGTGCTGGCCGCGGTGTCGCACTACATCGCGATCTGGCTGGCCATGTACGCCTGACCGGTCAGCGCCGGCCGTACCTGTCGCGGGCCTTCGTGCACACGCGCCAGCAGCCCACCGCGAAACCGGTTACCAGCAGCACTTCGCAAAGCACCAGCCACGCGACCGACTCTCCGTCGATGCGCCGCCAGGCGAAGTACGCCCCGATTGCCGCCAGCACCGCGGTCGACGCCGTGACCAGCACCCGGTGCCGGCCCGACCAGCGGTCGAGCTGGATGTTCCTGCGTCTCGCCCCTTCCGAGGGGAAGGCGGCCGGATCCTGATCCTCGGCGAGTTCGTCGAGGTTTGCCCTGCGGCGGAACATCCGAGTCACCCCCAGGTCATCCGGTCCACTTACCTCCTTGGTTCCCCGCCGCGGGGCGATCGAACCGGGTGCGGACGTGAAAAGCGCGGCCACGCACTCGATGTCGAGTGCGTGGCCGCGCTTCAGTTACCGGAAAGAATTGTCCTCGTTGGGTGACGCACACTCAACCACCCACTTGCGGACTCCTCTTTCGTCAGCCCGCGGAGTTGCCGTTGCAGGCGACGTACGACGGGTTGTGGTCGACCGTCAGCAGCTCCAGCGGGCCGTTCCACTGCCAGGGCAGCAGGCACGCGTTGTTGAGGATGCTGATGCCACCGTGACCGCCGCCGGTGGAGTTGTTGTTGCACGCCGCGTACGACGGGGCGTGGCCCGCGTGCAGCGCCTCGATGGGACCGTTCCACTGCCACGGAGCCGCGCACAGGTTGTCGCCGATGCTGATGCCGCCGCCGCCCGGGTGGTGACCCTCACCGGCGGAAGCCGGCGCAGCGACAGCGAGCATGGCGCCACCGATGATTGCGGCTGCGAAGAGCGTCTTTTTCATCATGAACAGGTCATCGGGCGATCCTCCGCCGTCCTTTATCGACATCACTCGATGGTTTGGACAACATCACCCGTCCCGGCAGTCAAACACTTTGCGCCGCGCGGCCGCTGCCGGGCTGTGCCACGGTTGCGGGTTCCACCGCCGTGCGTTCGTCACCATGACGTCGGCGCGGCGGTGGACGGCCCGGTCAGCCGAACATCCCCGGCTGGTACTCCCCCGCGGGGTTGCGCACGATCACGTTCAGGCGGTTCCACGCGTTGATCGTCGCCACCAGCGCGATCAGCGCCCCGATCTGCTCGTCGTCGAAGTGCTTGCGCACCGCGGCCCACGTCTCGTCGCTGACGCCGGTGTGCGCGTCCGCCAGGCGGGTGCCCTCCTCGGTCAGCGCCAGGGCCGCGCGCTCCGCCTCGGTGAACACCACCGCTTCGCGCCACGCCGCCACCATCGCCAGGCGGACCGCCGTCTCGCCGGCCGCCGCCGCGTCCTTCGTGTGCATGTCGAGGCACATCCCGCAGCCGTTGATCTGGCTCGCGCGGATCTTCACCAGCTCCTGCGTGGCGTGCGGCAGCGAGGACTCCTCGACCGGGCGGGACGCCGCGATCAGGCGCTTGACGAACTTGCCGGTGATCTCGTTCTCGAACATGTTGAGCCGGGCTTCCATGGTCGTCCCCTTTTCTCGTCTGCTTCACCCCCTTGACGACGGGCGCGACGACGTTGTGACAGCCGCGAAAGTGACGCCGATCACGTCCACACCTTCGCGTCCTCGCGACGGCGGCCGGTCACGCCGGCGGCACCGCGGCCGACCTGCGGACACCGCCGGGCCTGGCCCGGGGGAAGCGCTTCAAACGATCACGTTCGGGGGTCACCCACCGGGACACCACGACGGTTGCCGTGCCCGGCGGAGCGGCCGACGGTGGCCTCACCAAGGAACCGAAGTGTGGAAGGAGCACGACCGCGATGGCCAGGACCACCATGCAGCCCGAGGAACTCATCGACAGCGCCGTGGTCGACCCGGACGGCAACAAGCTCGGCAAGGTCGGCAACGTCTACCTCGCCGACGCGACGCACCAGCCCGAGTGGATCACCGTCAAGACCGGCCTGTTCGGCACCAAGGAAAGCTTCGTCCCGCTCTCCGGCGCGCACACGGACTCCGACGGTGTCCACGTCCGGGTCGGCAAGGACAGCGTCTCCGACGCACCCCGCATCGACGCCGACGGGCACCTGTCGCCCGAGGAGAGCACGCAGCTCTACCAGCACTACGGCCTGCCGGTGCCGCGCACGTCCCCCGACGGGCGGATGGACCGGGCGGCGAAGGGGCGGCGCGACGACCGCACCATGACGCGCTCCGAGGAGCGGCTGAACGTCGGGACCGAGCAGGTCGAGACCGGGCACGTGCGGCTGCGCAAGTACGTCGTCACCGAAGAGCAGCAGGTCACCGTGCCGGTGCGGCACGAAGAGGTGCGCGTCGAGCGGGAGCCGATCACCGGCGGCCGCGGCGGCCGCGGCGGCCCGGCGGAGATCGGCGAGGCCGAGCAGGAGGTCGTCCTGCACGCCGAGAAACCCGTGGTGCGCAAGGAAACCGTGCCGGTCGAGCGGGCACGCCTGCGGACCGAGACGGTCAGCGACGAGCAGACCGTGTCCGGCAAGGTCCGCAAGGAGCAGTTCGAAGTCACCGACGACGACCGCGAGCACCGCCGGTCGTGACGGCTCCCGGGCGGGTGGCCGGGCCCCGATACCGGCCACCCGTCCGGGTCACCAAACGCTCAGGACGTCAGCATCGGCGCCGCGAGGAACTGCTCCGGGATCGCGAACGCGTCCACCAGCGTGCGCGCGTGCGGGCGCAGCTCCGAGCACAGCCGGTTCACCGCCGAGGTGACGGCCTTCGCGCGCGACGCCGTCAGGCGGCCGTGGCCGAGGAACCACGCCAGGTCCTCTTCGATCGCCGACAGCGCGTAGAGGTCGCAGACGCGCTCCAGCACCAAGCGCGCGTCGGGGTCTTCACAGCGCTCGATGCCGGCCACGAACGCCGCCAGCACCAGCCGCTCGACGTGGACGCGGCCCGCGCGCAGCACGTGGTCCTGCGCCGAGTTGAACACGCCGAACGGGTCGGAGGCCGCCTTGCGCAGGCGCTTCGCCACGCCTTCGACGACGTGCTCTTCGCGGTCCTCGAACAGCCGCAGCTGCCACTCGCGACGGAAGAAGACCTCCGAGTCGGACCCTTCGGTGAGCGACTCGAGCGCCTTGCGCACCGAGGTCCGCTCCAGGATCGCGTTGACCACCTGGTCGGTGAAGAACCGGGCCGTCGCCAGCGGCGAGAGGTCCTCGAAGTCCTGCTTGTAGCTGGTCAGCAGGCCCTTCGCGACCAGCTGCAGCAGCACCGTGTTGTCGCCCTCGAACGTCGTGAAGACGTCGGTGTCGGCTTTGAGGCCCGGGAGGATGTTTTCCGCCAGGTAGCCCGCGCCGCCGCACGCCTCGCGCGCGGTCTGGATGGCCGACGTCGCGTGCCAGGTCGCGAGCGCCTTGAGCCCGGCGGCGCGCGACTCCAGCTCGCGCTGCTCCTCCTCCGGCGCCGACGAGTCGATGTCGTGCAGCTTCGAGACCAGCTCTTCCTGGGCGAAGTGCAGTGCGTAGGTCTTCGCCAGCGCCGGCAGGAGCTTCCGCTGGTGGGCCAGGTAGTCCAGGACGACGACCTCGTCGCCGTCCGGCTTCGCGAACTGGCGGCGGAACTCGCCGTAGCGGATCGCCAGCGCCAGCGCACGTTTCGTGGCGCTGCCGGCGCTGCCCGCGACGCTCACCCGGCCGCGGATCAGCGTGCCCAGCATCGTGAAGAACCGGCGGCTGTCGCTCTCGATCGGGCTCGAGTACGTCCCGTCCTCGGCGACGTCACCGAAGCGGTTCAGCAGGGCCTCGCGCGGCACCCGGACGTGGTCGAAGCCCAGCCGCCCGTTGTCGACGCCGTTGAGGCCCGCCTTCGGTCCGCAGTCCTCAATGGACACCCCCGGCACCGGCTTGCCGTCGTCGTCGCGGATCGGCACGAGGAACGCGTGCACACCGCGGGACTCGCCGCCGGTCACCAGCTGCGCGAAGACCACCGCCAGCCGGCCGTCGCGGGCCGCGTTGCCGATGTACTCCTTGCACGCCGTGGCGTCCGGGGTGTCGATGACGAACCCGCCGTCCGCGAAGGTCGCCGTGGTGCGCAGGTGCTGGACGTCGGAACCGTGGCCGTGCTCGGTCATCGCGAAGCAGCCCAGGACGTCGAGGTCCATGATCCCGCGCAGGTACCGCCGGTGGTGGCGCTCGGTGCCGAGGAGCTGGACGGCCCCGCCGAACAGGCCCCACTGGACGCCGGCCTTGACCATCAGCGACAGGTCGCCGTAGCCGAGCATCTCGAACGACGTCACAGACCCGCCGACGTCGCCACCGCCGCCGTAAGCCGGGTCGAAGCCCAGGCCCGGCCGGTCGGTCGCGGCGAGCGCGCGCAGCTGGTCGAGCACCTGGGCGCGGTGCGCCTCGATGCCGAGGTCCACCGGGTCCCGGAACTCCGCGTCGGCCATCTGCGCCCGCACCCCGCGGCGCAGCTCGGCCCAGCGACCGTCGAGGACGGCGGTCAGTGCGTCCGGATCCACCTTCGAGGGCACTTCGGGGACGTCCACGGCTACCTCCGGAAAGGACGAACGGCAGGCTTCCTACTCGTTGGTAGTAAGCCTGCCGCAGCGCGCGCGATCCCGCAGGTTCAGATCGGCTTGCCGTTGACCGTCACGTTCGTGAAGTGCGCGTTGTCCACGTACTTCAGCGTGTTCGACGTGTCGGCCACGCCCTTAAACGTGGAGTTCGCCACGGCGAGGCCGTGGATGTGGGCGTTCGAAAGCCCGCTGACGTCGAAGGTCTTGCCGGCGATCTTCGTGCTCGAACAGTTGCTGATCGCGAACGGCCCGAACGACGGGACGTAACTGCCGGTCTGGCTGTTGTAGGTGGACGTCACGTACCCGAAGTTCCGCGCGAAGGTGCCGGAAACGCTGTCGAGGTTGATGTTCTCGGAAAAGCCGCCACGCAGCGTGTTGGACTTCACGTACAGCGCGAACTTCGTGTCGCCCTTCACGGTGAGCTTGTACGCATACACGTTGCGGATTCCGCCGGTCTGCTCGCTGCCGCAGGTGATCGCGCCCCAGTTGCCGTTCATCACGCAGTTCACCACGACGAGGTTCTGGCACGGGACGTTCACCCGGCGCCCGTCGGCGTCGCGCCCGGCCTTGATGGCGATGTTGTCGTCGTGCGCGCCGAGGGTGCAGTTCGCGATGACGACGTGGTCGCACGATTCCGGGTCGCAGCCGTCGGTGTTGCTGTGCGCTGTGCTGGGATCGGTGCTGACGCCGTCGACCGTGACGTTGCGGCACAGCGTCGGGTGCAGCTGCCAGAACATGGAGTTCTTCAGCGTGATGCCCTGGATCAGCACGTTCTCGCAGGCGTACGGCTCGACGAACGCCGAGCGCATGGTGTGCCCCGAGCCGGGGACCACCCGCTTCTCCGGTGCGGTTCCCTTGGCCACCAACGATTCCAGGTAGGCGCGGTCGCTGCCCTTGTTCCACGACGACGTCGCTGCCGCGTCGAGCGTGCCACTGCCGGTGAGGCCGATGTTCTTTTCCCCGTAGGCGTAGACCATCGGAGAGTGGTTGATGCACTCGATGCCTTCGTACCGCGTCAGGACGTTCGGGAACTTCGAGGCGTCACCGCTGAACTTGAGCACCGAGCCGGATTCGAGGTGCAGGTCGACGTTGCTCCGGAGCCGGATGGCGCCGGTGAGGAAGCTGCCGCCGCCGGGCACGATCACGTGGCCGCCGCCAGCCGCGGCGCAGGCGTCGATCGCCTTCGCGATGGCCGCGGTGTTGTCGGTCTTCCCGTCGTTCTTCGCGCCGTAACCGGTGATCGGGAAACTGCGGTCCGGGAACAGCGGAACCGTCGTGTTCGCGACGATGTCGTTCGCCGCGGGCCAGGGGAGCGCCGGTACGTCGATGCGGGGCGCCGCCGAGGCCGGTGCGATGGGCAAGGCCGGGAGCAGCGGCACTGCCGCCACCGCGAGCCCGCCCTTGATCAGCTGCCGCCGGGTGAACCTGCCGTCCATGGACACGTCCTTCACGCAGAAGTCCTGGTGCGACGGCGGAACCGCGGCACGGACCGCGGGCACCACGAAACTCTAGGCGCGCGGACGGCTCCAGGTCCAGGGTTGCGCGATCGGCGAAAAAGCTGCCATGATCGGAGCATGTCGATTCGAAAGGGCGTGCGCGCCCTCGCGCTTTGAGCGCCCCGCGGCGGCCGGACCGCCGATCCTTTGATATTTCCGAGTGGCTGAGCCACGCCTTCTGCACGGACCCCGCGGATCGTCCCGCGGCCGAGGACGCCATCACCCGGCTCTACGCGCTGCTCGGCGAGCCACCTCCGCGGTTCGTCTGGATCGGTTCCCCGAATGCTTCCGGGTGGCGGCTGCGAGCGTTACCAGCCCTTTCCGCGGAACCGGTGGAAGCCCGGATGGCGACCCGGGTGGCCGCACTGCGGAAACGTCGGCGCGATGTTTCGCTCGAGGCACGGCAGACCGTCAAAGAAGCCGTCGCCGACCTGGTCCGGTCCGAGATCCGGCGGTCGCTCGGCCTGTACTGGTACGGCCAGCAGGACGCCTACTGGGTGACGCCGGACTCGGGCGACCCGGAGCTCGAGCTGTGGGCGACTCTCGTCCGCTCCTGCGGCTGGTGGTGGCCGCGCGACGGCGTCTGCCTCGTCGCGGACCGGCCGTCGGCCCTCCATCTCGACGACGAGCGCCGCCTGCACAACGCGTCCGGGCCCGCGGTGGTCTACCCCGACGGCTTTGATGTGCACGTCTGGCACGGCACGCGGGTGCCGTCCTGGGTGATCGAGGACCCCACCGCGGACCGGATCAACCGGGAGTTCGACGTCGAGGTCCGCCGCTGCGCGGTCGAGCACCTCGGCTGGACGGCCTACATCGAGCAGGCCGGGCTGCGGATCCTGAGCCGGGCACCCGATCCCGGTAATCCGGGCTGTGAACTGCGGCTCTACGACTTGCCCTCGCAGAAGTGGCATGCGCCTTCGCGGCTGCTGCTGGCAGTGAACGGCTCGGTGGAGCGCGACGGCACCCGCCGTCGCTACGGGCTGCGCGTGCCCGCCGAATTCGACCATCCCCTCGACGCGGCCGGCTGGTCGTACGGGCTCACCGGAGCCCAGTACGCGAGCCTGCAGCGCCGGACCTGACTTCTTGAGGTGATCACATGTTTCTTACCGAACTGCTGGACCGCACCGGACTCGACGTCCTCGACCACCTGGACCGCCAGGTCACCGTCCCGGTGCTCGACGGGCTCCAGGCCCAGGGCGACCTGATCGTGCTGCCGCTGGCGTTGCTGGACTCGGCCCCTGGGCAGGGTTACTGGCGGGACCTGCCGGAGGAAGGGCTCGAACTGGTGCGAGGAGAAGCGGGCAACAACCCGCACACGCTCGTCGCGGACCGCGGGACGTGCCGCATCGGGATGTGGCTGAACGACCCCGAACGGCTGGCGATCGCGGCGTTCCGCACCACGGCTCCGGCGTGGTTGATCCACCCGGAGCACGGGGCCACCGGGATCGCGCCCGGGAGCTGGTTCGTGCGGCGGCAGCGGGAGCTGGGGGCCGGGTTCCGGAAACCGGTGCTGGTCGCGGACTGAGGGACGCCCGGGTCGCGGGGTGCCACCGAGGGGGCGGCACCGCGCGGCCCGGGCGTCCTGAACGGGTCGTTCAGTGCGCCGGACGTCATGAACGACCCTTTCATGACGTTCAGGCCAGGTCGGGGCCCTTCGAGCGCAGGTCGTCGACCTTGGTCATCGCCTCCCGCAGCTCGCCCAGCCAGCTGTCCGCGTGCTGGCCGACCAGCCGCACCGCCCACGCCAGCGCGTCCGAGCGCGACCGGGCCACGCCCGCGTCCACGAGCGTGTCCAGCACCAGGCGCTCCGGCTGGCGCAGGCGCGTCATCACCGGCGCCGAGTGCGTCGTGAACAGCGCCGTCGTGCTGCCCAGCCGCGCACCCCACGCCACTTTGCGCTGGTAGCGGTGCTCCGCCTGGCGGGCGATCTCGATGCGTTCGTCGCGCGTCTCCTCGCGGTACCGGCTGATCCGGCCCTCTTCGGCCGCCGCGCGGGCCGCGTCGTCCGCGTACTCCTCCGTCAGGGGCGGCAGCTCGCCGACCACGATGATCTCTTCGCGGTCGACCGTGACCTCCGGTGCGCCCGTGAACCAGCCGTCGGGGAGGCGGCCGCCGAACCAGGCCGCCGCGTCGTCCGCCGACGGGGCCTCGGCCTGCTGCCAGCCCCGGCCTCCGCGCCATCCTCGTCCCATGTCGCACCTCCACGATTACACAATTACATCGCTACCGAAGCTACGCCGAATACACCGCAATCGACACGGCGTTCACCCAGGGCGATCAGAGCCGGGCGGTGAGCTCCTCGGCGGAGGTGACCGGACGGTCGCAGACGTACCCCCGGCACACGTACGCCGCCGGGGCGCCGTCGACCAGGGGGCGGTCGGCCAGCAACGGGACGCCGGGTGCGTCCGGCTCGCCGGCCAGCACGATGCCGCCGCCGTGCACACCCCGGGCCGCGGCCAGCCGCAACGCCGGGTCCGCACCCACCACCGCGACCTGCACCGGACCGGCCTGCAGCGCCTCGGCCACCGACAGCCAGTGCCCGGCGAACCGCGGCACCCGCCCGGCCAGCACCCCGGCCCGGCGCAGCGCCTGCTCGGCCGCCTCCCGGTACCGGCCCGACTCGGCGTGCCCCGCGAGCGCGGACGCCGTCAGCAGCGCCCCGGCCAGCGCGGAGGCCCCCGCCGGGCTCGCGTTGTCCCCCGGGTCGGCCGGGCGCTGGACCAGCGTCTCGGCGTCGTCGGCCGTGTCGAAGTACGCGCCGGGGACGTCCGGGGACGCGAAGTGCGCCAGGGCCAGGTCGAGCAGCCGGGTCGCTTCGGTGAGCCACTTCGCGTCGCCGGTCGCCTGGTGCAGGGCCAGGAACCCGTCCGCGACGCAGGCGTAGTCCTCCAGCACCCCGGCGGATTCGCCGACCACGCCGTCGCGCGAACTGCGCCGCAGCCGTCCGTCGACGACGTGCACCCGCAGCAGCAAGCCGGCCGCGGCGACGGCCCACTCGATCCACTGTGGACGATCCAGGGCGGCACCGGCCTCGGCCAGCGCCGTGATCGCCAGGCCGTTCCAGGACGCGATCACCTTGTCGTCCCGACCGGGCTGCGGCCGCTTCGCGCGCGCCTCCAGGAGGCTGACCCGCAGGGCTTCCGGCAGGTCGCCGAACAGGCGCAACGTCGAAGCACCCTCCTCGAAGGTCCCCTCCTCGGTGACGCCGAACAGCTCGGCGGCAGAGTCGTCACCGACCACCTCGCGCAGCTGCTCCGGCGTCCAGACGTACGTCAGGCCTTCGACGCCTTCGGTGTCCGCGTCCAGCGAAGACGCGAAGCCGCCTTCAGGAGTCCGGAGGCTTTCGAAGAGGAAGCCGGCCGTTCCCGTGACGACCCGCAACGCCGTCGCCGAGCCGGTGCGCCGCCAGAGGTGGGCGTAGAAGCGCAGGAGCAACGCGTTGTCGTACAACATCTTCTCGAAGTGGGGCACGATCCACTCCGCGTCGACGGAGTAGCGCGCGAAGCCGCCGGCCAGCTGGTCGTACAGGCCACCGCGGGCCATCGCCTCGGCCGTCTTGTCCACGAGGGACAGTGCCACCGAAGAACCCGTGCGCTCGTGGTGGCGCAGCAGGAACTCCAGGACCATCGACGGCGGGAACTTCGGCGCGCGGCCGAACCCGCCGTTGACGCTGTCCGCCTCCTGCTCCAGCTTCGCCACCGCGCCGGCCAGAACGGCCTCGTCCACGACGGACTCCTGGAGCGGCCCGGTCTGCTCGGCGAGGTGGGCGACGATCTGCTTGGCGCCGTCCACCAGCTCGCCCGGCCGGTCCTGCCACGCCTCGGTCACGGCGGCCAGCAGCTGCCGGAACGACGGCATCCCCGGCCGCGGCGACGGCGGGTAGTAGGTGCCGCAGTGGAACGGCTCGCCGTCCGGGGTCAGGAAGCAGGTCATCGGCCAGCCGCCCTGGCCGGTCATCGCCTGGGTGGCGGCCATGTAGACCGCGTCGATGTCGGGCCGCTCCTCGCGATCGACCTTGATGGTGACGAAGTTCGCGTTCATCAGGGCCGCCGTCCCGGCGTCCTCGAACGACTCGTGCGCCATGACGTGGCACCAGTGGCAGGCGGCGTAGCCGACCGAAAGCAGGATCGGCACGTTCCGCCGCTTCGCCTCGGCGAGCGCGTCCGGCCCCCAGGGCCACCAGTCGACCGGGTTGTCCGCGTGCTGGAGCAGGTACGGGCTGGTCGCGTGCGCGAGGCGGTTCATGTGTCCAGGGTGGCACCCGGAAAATCCGGGCGCGCGGCAGCCGCGGGAAATCTCACGGGCCGCGGCAACCTTTCCGGCGGCGGTGGCAACCCAGGGTCGTCCGAGGCAGCGACCGAAAGAGAGCACCGACATGTCCCCTCGCCCACCCACGCCGTCGCCGGCGTCGCCCGCCGGCGACCGTGGCCGCCCGGCCCGCCGGGGACGGCACCGCGGCCGCCGGCTGTTCCAGCGCCGGGGTTTCTGGGCGGCCGTCGTCCTGTCCGTCGTGACCGGCTCCGTGGTCGTGGTCAGCACGGCCTCGGCGGGAACCGTGGACCCGGAGTCCTGGTACGTCCTGGTCAACCGCACCAGCGGCGAGGCGCTGGACGGCTTCGCCTACGCCAAGAACGACGGTGCGGCGGCGGTCCAGTGGGGCCGGCACGACGGGGCCAACCAGCAGTGGCGGTTCATCGACGCGGGTGACGGCTACTACCGGCTGCAGAACCGCAACTCCGGCAACGTGCTGGACGGCTACCGCTGGTCGAAGACCGCCGGCTCCGCCATGGTGCAGTGGCACGACCTCAACGGCGCGAACCAGCAGTTCCGCCTGGAGAAGTCGCCGGACGGCCACGTGCGCCTGATCAACCGCTTCAGCGGCATGGCCGTCGAGGTCCCCGCCGGTTCGAAGACCGCCGGGGCCCGCATCGCCCAGTACTGGGACTGGGGCGGCGCCAACCAGCAGTGGCAGCTGGTCCCGGCCGGGAGCGTCGGCGGCTCCGGCAGCACCGCCACGCCCACGACGTCCACCACACCGCGCACCAGCACGACGCCGACGAGCCAGACCCCGAGCAGCACCCGCCCCTCGACGACGTCGTCGCCCACCACCGAAAGCCGTGCTTCGGCGACCCGGTTCATGGGCAGCAACACGGTGCTCGTCGGCGGCTCGATGAACGACGCCTCGGCGGCGGCCGCGCCGTTCGACGTCCGGTACAACTACGTGCACAGCCAGCCGGCGCCTTCGTCGGACTACTACACGGCCGCGCGCTGCAAGCCCGAGTGGTCGAGCTGGTGGGGTTGCTGGACCGGCGAAACGACCGCGCCCGGCTTCTACGTGACCTGGGGCGACCAACACGTGGCCCAGGCCACCTACCAGGGCAAGCCGCGCCCGCAGAAGTACCTCTGGACCTGGTACTCGCTGCGCGACCTCGGGGACGCGGCCGGCCAGGGCGACGGTCCCGGTGAGGTCGTCGCCATCAACCGGACCGACCTGCTCACCCGCTACCTGAACGACTACCGCTTCTTCCTCCAGAAGATCGGCAAGTCGCAGGACATGATCGACATCGAGCCCGACTTCTGGGGCTACGTCCGCTCCCTCGGCAGTCCGCACCAGGTCCCCGCGCAGGTCAAGGCCGCGAACCCGACGGACTGCGGCGGGCAGGAGAACAGCGCCGCCGGCCTGGCCGCCTGCCTGGTGGCGATGGCGCACAAGTACGCGCCGAACGCGGGCGCGGGGCTGCACCTCACCTGCTGGGACTGGGAGGCCAACGTCCAGCAGTGCGTCAAGGACTACGCGGAGCTCGGCGCGAAGAACGCCGACTTCCTGGTCACCGATGTGTCGGACCGCGATGCCGGCTGGTACGCGAAGCCGGAGAACGGCGGCCGCAACGCCTTCTGGACCGACCAGAAGGCCGCTGCCACGCTGAAGTTCTACAAGACCATGGCCGAGTCCGTGGGCAAACCCGTGGTCCTGTGGCAGGTCCCGGTCGGCAACATGGCGCAGAACAACACCCTCAACCACTACCAGGACGACAAGGTGGACTGGTTCTTCGCGCACATGGACCAGGTGGCCGACGCCCACGTCGCCGCCCTCCTGTTCGGCGCGGGGCAGCAGGAACAGACCGGGGTCGAAACCGACGGCGGCAACCTGATCAGCAAGACGACCGCCTACCACAACTCGGGTGGTACCCCGCTCAAGTAGCGGACCCGTGACCGCGCGCCCGGGAAAACCGGGCGCGCGGTCACGGGCTCCTCGGCCACACTGTGCCAGTGCTCTTGACCATCACCACGACCCGGAACCCCGCCACCGACCTGGGCTTTCTCCTGCACAAGCATCCGGAGAAGGCCCAGTCGGTCGCGCTGTCCGCGGGTACCGCGCACGTCTTCTACCCGGTGGCGTCACCGGACCGCTGCACCGCCGCGTTGTTCGTCGAGATCGACCCCGTCGGGCTCGTCCGCGGGGGCGGGACGTCGCTGACCCAGTACGTCAACGACCGGCCGTACGCCGGGGGCTCGTACCTCGCGGTGGCGCTGCGGGCGGCGTTCACGACCGCGCTCGCCGGCCGGTGCGCGGCGCGGCCCGAGCTGGTCGACGAGCCTTTCGACC
This sequence comes from Streptomyces sp. MN03-5084-2B, assembly GCA_033793495.1. GTDB lineage: Bacteria > Actinomycetota > Actinomycetes > Mycobacteriales > Pseudonocardiaceae > Amycolatopsis. The sequence goes on from JARAWT010000025.1 coordinate 62,119, forward strand.
TGGAGATCCACGTGCCGTCGCTGTCGGCTCGCGGTGGCGCCGAGGTCGTGCACAAGCTGTTCGAGCCGCTCGGCTGGCGCGTTTCCGCGACGCCGATCCCGCTCGACCCGCAGTTCCCGCAGTGGGGCGACAGCCGCTACGTCGACCTGCGGCTCACCGGCACCCAGCGCGTCGCCGACGCGCTGCGGCACCTGTACGTGCTGCTGCCGGCGCTCGACGGCGACAAGCACTACTGGGTCGGCCAGGACGAGGCCGACAAGCTGCTGCGCGCCGGCGACGGCTGGCTCGCCGGGCACCCCGAGCGGACGCTCATCACGAACCGCTACCTGGAGCGGCGCCGCCCGGTCGTCACCTACGCCCTTTCGCGGCTCGCCGAGGCGGACGACGTCCCGGCGGAGGCCGAAGCGCTGGTCACCGAGGTGCCGGACAAGCCGGAGAGCCTCGCGTCGCAGCGCCACGGCAGCGTGCTCGCCGCCCTGCGGGCCGCGGGCGCCCGGCGGGTGCTGGACCTCGGCTGCGGCTCCGGCGCGCTGCTGCGCGTCCTCGAGAAGGAGCGGTCGTTCACCGAGATCGTCGGTGTCGACGTCTCCGCGAGCGCGCTCGACATCGCCGAGAAGCGGCTGAAGGGCAGCACCCGCGTCGCGCTGCGGCAGTCCGCGCTGACCTACGCCGACCCGGCGCTGGCCGGGTTCGACGCCGCCGTGCTCATGGAGGTCGTCGAACACGTCGACTCCGACCGGCTGCCGGCCCTGGAACACGCGGTGTTCGGCGTCGCAGCGCCGCGCACGGTGCTCGTCACCACGCCCAACGCGGAGTACAACCGGCTGTTCGAGTTCCTGCCGATGGGGCATTTCCGGCACGCCGACCACCGGTTCGAATGGACCCGAGCCGAGTTCCGCGCCTGGGCGGACGGTGTCGCGACCCGACATGGCTACGACGTCCGGTACCTGCCGATCGGACCGGAGGACCAGGAATCGGGACCGCCGACCCAACTGGCGGTCTTCACCACCCAAAAGGAGGTGGCCGCGTGAAGCTGACCGTTCCCGACATGGCGCTCGTCGTGCTCGTCGGCGCTTCCGGCTCCGGCAAGTCGACGTTCGCGCGCACGCACTTCGCGCCGACGCAGGTGCTCTCCAGCGACTTCTTCCGCGGGCTCGTGGCCGACGACGAGAACGACCAGTCGGCCTCGGCCGACGCCTTCGACGCGCTGCACTACGTCGCGGCGAAGCGGCTCGCGGCCGGGCGGACGACCGTCATCGACGCGACGAACGTCCAGCGTCCTTCGCGGGCGAGCCTGGTGAAGCTCGCGAAGGAGCACGACGTGCTGCCCACGGCGATCGTGCTCGACCTGCCGGTGGCCGTCTGCGCCGCGCGCAACGCGTCGCGCAGCGACCGCGACTTCGGCGACCACGTGATCCGGCGGCAGCGCGGCGAGCTGCAGCGGTCGCTGAAGTCGTTGGAGCGCGAGGGTTTCCGGCGCGTGCACGTGCTGCGGTCCGAGGCCGAGGTGGCCGAAGCCGAGATCGTCGTCGAGCCGCTGCGCAACGACAAGCGCGAGCTGACCGGGCCGTTCGACGTGATCGGTGACGTCCACGGGTGCGCGGCCGAGCTCGAGGAGCTGCTCGCCGAGCTGGGGTACGCCGACGGCGTGCACCCGGACGGGCGCACCGCGGTGTTCGTCGGCGACCTCGTCGACCGCGGCCCGGACACCCCGGGCGTGCTGCGGCGCGTGATGGGCATGGCGTCGTCCGGGAACGCGCTCGTCGTCTGCGGCAACCACGAGCAGAAGCTGGTGCGCGCGCTGCACGGGCGGAAGGTCAACGTCGCGCACGGGCTCGCCGAGTCGCTCGAGCAGCTCGGCGCGGAGAGCGAGGAGTTCCGCCGTCAGGTCCACGAGTTCTGCGACGGGCTGATCGCGCACTACGTCCTCGACGGCGGCAAGCTCGTCGTCGCGCACGCCGGGCTGCCCGAGCGGTACCACGGGCGCGCGTCCGGACGGGTGCGCAGCATGGCCCTCTACGGCGACACGACCGGCGAGACCGACGAGTACGGCCTGCCGGTGCGGCTGCCGTGGGCGCGTGACTACCGCGGGACGGCGATGGTGCTCTACGGGCACACGCCGACGCTGGAGCCGGAGTGGGTCAACAACACCATGTGCCTCGACACCGGTGCGGTCTTCGGCGGGAAGCTGACCGCGCTGCGGTACCCGGAGCGCGAAGTCGTCTCGGTGAAGGCGCACCAGGTCTGGTACGAGCCGTCGAAGCCGCTCGACGCGACGCGGCCGCTCGCCGGGCGTGAGCCGGCGGTGCTGGAGCTGACCGACGTCACCGGGAAGCGGATCGTGCAGACCGCGCACCACGGCCGGGTCGGCGTCTCGGCGGAGCAGTCGGCGGCGGCACTGGAGGTGATGAGCCGGTTCGCGGTCGACCCGCGGTGGCTCGCGTACCTGCCGCCGACGATGGCGCCGTGCGCGACGTCGTCCCGCTCCGATTTCCTCGAGCACCCCGAAGAGGCGTTCGCGGAGTACCGGGCGGCCGGGGTGCAGTCGGTGCTGTGCGAGGAGAAGCACATGGGCTCGCGGGCCGTCGTGCTCGTCTGCCAGGACGACGAAGTGGCCTACCGCCGCTTCGGCATCCGCGGCGGCGGCGCGGTGTACACGCGGACCGGGCGGCCGTTCTTCTCCGCGGCGCAGAACACCGCGCTCCTGGCCGACGTGCGCACGGCGGCGGCCGGGCTGTTCGAAGAGCTGGGCTCGGGCTGGTTGCTGCTCGACGCCGAGCTGCTGCCGTGGAGCGCCAAGGCCGGTTCGCTGATCTCCTCGCAGTACGCGTCCGTGGGCGCGGCCGCCCAGGCGGTGCTGCCGGAAGCGGTGTCGGCGATGGCGACGGCCGCCGCGCGAGGCATCGACGTCACCGATCTACTGGCGCGGACGGCGTCGCGTTCCTCCACAGTGGACTCCTACCGGACGGCGTACCGGCGCTACTGCTGGCCGACGTCGGGCCTCGACGGCGTCCGGCTGGCGCCGTTCCAGCTGCTGGCGTCCGAGGGGAAGGCCTACCACGACCGGCCGCACGCGTGGCACCTGTCGCTGCTGGACCAGCTGGCCGGCCCGCGCTTCCAGCGGACCCGGACGCTCGAGGTGGACCTGCTGGACGACGCATCGGTCGCCCGGGGCGTCTCGTGGTGGGAGGAGCTGACGGCGGAGGGCGGCGAGGGCATGGTCGTCAAGCCGGCGGCGAACCTGACCCGCGGGACGCGCGGGCTGGTCCAGCCCGGGGTGAAGGTGCGCGGGCGCGAGTACCTGCGGATCATCTACGGGCCGGACTACACGCTGCCGGAGAACCTCGAGCGGTTGCGCAAGCGCGGGCTGAACCGCAAGCGCATGCTGGCGCTGCGCGAGTACGCGCTGGGCCTGGAGGCCCTGGAGCGCGTCGCGCGGGGTGAGCCGCTGTGGCGGGTGCACGAGTGCGTGTTCGCGGTGCTCGCGCTGGAGTCCGACCCGGTGGACCCGCGGCTCTGACAGTGCGCTGAAGGGCACCTTCCTCGCACCAGACGGCAGGAAGGTGCCCTTCAGCGCACCAGACGGGAGGAAGGTGCCCTTCAGCCCGCACTGGGGCGCTTGGGTGCGGCTAGTCCGACTTGGCGGAGGAAGCGCCGTTCGGCTGCTTCTTCTCGGGCTCGGCGGGAGCCTCGGCCGGCGGCTCGTCGGCCGACTCCTGCGCGGGCGGGTCGTCGAAGCTGGCCGGGACGCGCTTGAGGTGCTTCGTCATCGAGCGGACCAGGAAGGCCACCGCGATGAGGAACAGGATCAGCACCAGGAAGCCGACCGGGGAGGACTTGCCGAAGTCCTCCCCCTGCCCGCCGTTGTCGCCGTTGCCCGGCTGCTGCGTCAGGACCAGGGCCGACGCGGTCACCGGAAGGGCCACGCCGGCCGGCAGCGTCAGACTCATGTGTTCACCTTCTCCTCGATACCTGCGAACAGGTCGTCCTCCGGCAACGTGCTGTCGACCAGCGACTTCACCAGCTCGTACTCCTCGGTCGGCCAGACCTCGCGCTGCATCTCGCGCGGCACGGCGAACCAGCGGCTGGTCGGGTCGATCTGCGTGGCGTGCGCCTTCAGTGCCTCGTCCCGCACCTCGAAGTATTCACTGCACTCGACGCGGGTCGTCACCCGCTCCATGACATCGCCCCGGTTCGGGTCCCAGTTGGCCAGCCACTCGGTGTACGGCGACTCCAGCCCGGCCGCCTTCAGCGCCTCGTCGAACAGCACCATCCGGGCGCGCGAGAAGCCGTGCATGTAGTACAGCTTCAGCGGCTGCCACGGTTCGCCGGCGTCGGGGAAGCGGCTCGGGTCCGGCGCCGCGTCCCACGCCGCCATCGACACCTCGTGGGTGCGGATGTGGTCGGGGTGCGGGTAGCCGCCGTTCTCGTCGTACGTCGTGATCACGTGCGGGCGGAACTCCCGGATCACCCGCACCAGCGCCTCGGTGGACTCCTCCAGCGGCACGACGGCGAACGAGCCCTCGGGCACCGGCGGCAGCGGGTCGCCCTCCGGCAGGCCGGAGTCGACGAAGCCCAGCCAGCGCTGGCTGACGCCGAGGATCTTGGCCGCGCGGGCCATCTCCTCGCGGCGGATCTCGGTCATGTTGGCCAGCACCTCGGGCCGGTCCATGGCCGGGTTCAGGATGCTGCCGGCCTCACCCCCGGTGCACGTGACGACCAGCACCTCGTGCCCCTCGGCGGCGTAGCGCGCCATCGTGGCCGCACCCTTGCTCGACTCGTCGTCCGGGTGCGCGTGCACGGCCATCATGCGCAGGCGCGGGTTGGCGGTTTTCCTCAGCTCGTCGGCGTCCACCATGCTCCGAACGACTCCCCTTCTGCCCTTATTCCGCGACCCACCTGCGGGCCGCCCACCCAGCGGGCGGATACTCGAGACGTACCCGTACCACCATTGTCCCCAGGGGTACGACAAGAACGAGCAGGAGGCCCGGGTTGGCAGGCGGACCGGCGGAAACGGCCGTCGGCGGCAGTGCACCCACGCTGCCCGAAGGCCGGTACGGCACCGGGCGCGCGAAGACGTCCCGGCGCTGGCGGCGCTGGCTCTTCCTGGCCATCGCCCTGCTGGTCAGCGGCCTGATCGCCTGGGTCGCCTACGTCAACCTCGGCTCGGCGCCGATCGACGCCGAGCGCATCGCGTTCAGCGCGAAACCGGGCAACGCGATGGAAATCACCCTCAACGTCACCCGCGACGACAACAACCGGCCGGGCGTGTGCGTCGTCCGCGTCCGCGACAAGACCGGAGCGGAGAGCGGCCGCAAAGAGCTCCTGATCCCCGCCGGCGCCAGGTACAGCAGGATGACCACGACGATCAAGAGCATCGGGGAACCGGTTACTGCAGACGTCTTCGGCTGCTCGTACGACATACCACGCTATCTGTCAACCCCATAGCGGCCAACGGGGTGAACCGCGCGCTCAACGCCCAGGGTGCGGGGAAATAACGGGCGTCGACCTCTCGCGCCGTGATACTCTGACCATTCAGCACGGCCCGCGACGGGCCGTGTTTTTCCTTTATCTCAGCCACGCGGGCACCTACGCCCGCGTGGGCCGGCTTGAACACGCAAGCCTGGCAGGCCCGACGAGGAGATGGTGACCGTGAGCGACACCAAGGTGACCTGGCTCACCCAGGATGCCTACGACCGGCTCAAGCACGAGCTCGACGAAATGATCGAGAATCGGCCGGTCATCGCCGCGCGCATCAACGACAGCCGCGAAGAAGGTGACCTCAAGGAAAACGGCGGTTACCACGCGGCTCGCGAGGAGCAGGGCCAGGCCGAAGCGCGTATCCGGCACCTGCAGGAGCTGCTGCGCTCGGCCAAGGTCGGCGAAGCGCCCGCGAACGACGGCACCGCCGGCCCCGGCAAGGTGCTGACCGTCCGGTACGAGGGTGACGACGAGGACGAGAAGTTCCTGCTCGCCACCCGCGAGGAGGGCGCCGAGGGCGAGCTCGACGTGTACTCCCCGGAGTCGCCGCTCGGCAAGGCCCTGCTCGGCGCCAAGGAGGGCGAGTCCCGCGAGTACGAGCTGCCCAACGGCAAGGTCCAGAAGGTGACGCTCGTCAAGGCGGTTCCGTACACCGACGCCGGATAACGCGGCTAGCGTGTCCTCCCAGGATCCACATTCTGGGAGGACGCAGCTGTGAGCACGGAACCGATGTGCCTGGCCTGCGGCATGCAGTACGCCGCGGCCCGTGAGGACTGCCCGATCTGCGAGGACGAACGCCAGTACGTCCCGCAGTCCGGGCAGCAGTGGACGAACCTTTCTTCTCTCCGCGAAAGCGGCACGTACACCCCGCGCGTCGAAGAGCAGGGTCCCGGCCTCGTCGGCGTCGGCTCGAACCCCGGCTTCGCGATCGGCCAGCGCGCGCTGCTGGTGCGGGCCCGCTCGGGGAACTTCCTCTGGGACTGCGCGGCGTACCTCGACGACGCGCTGGTGGCGCAGGTCCGCGACCTGGGCGGGATCACCGGCATCGCGATCAGCCACCCGCACTACTACACGACGATGGTGGAGTGGGCGCGCGCCTTCGACGTGCCGGTGTACGTGCACGAAGCGGATCAGCAGTGGATCGGCCGCCCCGACCCGGCGGTGAAGCTGTGGTCGGGCACGACCCTGGACGTCGCCGACGACCTGCGGCTGATCAACCTGGGCGTGCACTTCGACGGTGGCACGGTGCTGCACTGGCCGGACGGCGAGAACGGGCAAGGCGCGCTGCTGTCCGGCGACATCGTGCAGGTGATCCCCGACCGGACGCACGTGGGCTTCATGTACAGCTACCCGAACCTGGTCCCGGAGCGGCCGAGCGTCGTCCGCCGGGCGGCGGAGCTGCTGGCCGGGTACCGGTTCGAGGCGATCTACGGCGCCTGGTGGGACGCGATCGTGCGGTCCGACGGCCACGAGGTCGTGCAGCGGTCGGCCAAGCGGTACCTGGCCCACGTCGCCGACGAAGCCTGAGCAAGCGATGTCATGAACGACTCTTTCAGTGCGTCGGACGTCATGAAAGGGTCGTTCATGACGTCCGGGCGGTGCGCTCCAGCAGGGGGCGGACCCGCGGCGGCACCGGCGTCGACAACGCGATCGACGTCGAGGTGCGCAGGACGTCCGGGACGCCGACCACCTCGTCGATCACCCGTTGCAGGTCGTCGTTGCCCCGGGCCACCATGCGGACGAACAGGTCGCCCTGGCCGGTGGTCGCGTGGACCTCGCAGACCTCGTCGATCGCCGCCAGGGCCTCCGCGACCTCGGCGCGGCGGCCCTGCGCGATCTCCAGCACCGCGAACGCCGTCAGGCCGTAGCCCATCGCCGCCAGGTCGAGCTCCGGCGGGAAGCCGCCGAGGATGCCGCGCTCGGTCAGGCGGTCGAGGCGGGCCTGGACCGTGCCGCGGGCGACGCCGAGCCGGCGGGCGCACTCCAGCACCCCCAGCCGCGGCGAGTCGGTGAGCAGCAACAGCAGCCGCGCGTCCAGTGCGTCGAGGTTCTCCTGCATTGCTCTCTTTCCTGCACAGGTTGTCCATCGTGACCGCCGTTGTCCGGCAATGACCAAGCATATTGTCCAGCAAAAACTGAGACCATTGCACATCTTGCCGCACAGGGCTGATCCTTCGGGTATGACCCAGACTGCCGAACCCCAGGGTGCCCTCGACGACGTCAGCTATGACCAGCTGCGTCAGCTGGTCGGGCTCGTCGACCACGACGCCTCGACCGACCCGTTCCCGGTCAAGGCCATGGACGCGGTGGTGTTCATCGCCGGCAACGCCACCCAGACCGCCTGGTACTACCAGATCGCGTTCGGGATGCAGCTCGTCGCGTACTCGGGACCCGAGACCGGCGTCTTCGAGCGCAAGTCCTACGTGCTGAAGTCCGGCTCGGCCCGGTTCGTCATCACCGGCGGCGTCAAGCCGGAGTCGCCGCTGCTCGACCACCACCGCAAGCACGGCGACGGCGTCATCGACCTGGCGCTGGAGACCACCGACGTCGACAAGTGCGTCGAGCACGCCCGCGCGCAGGGCGCGACCATCCTCGAGGAGCCGCACGACGTCTCCGACGAGCACGGCACGGTCCGCATGGCCGCGATCGCGACGTACGGCGAGACCCGCCACTCGCTGGTCGACCGGTCGCGCTACACCGGCGTCTACCTGCCCGGCTACGAGCCGCGCGAGAGCACGGTCAAGCGGCCGGAAGGCGCGCCGAAGCGGCTGTTCCAAGCCGTCGACCACTGCGTCGGCAACGTCGAGCTCGGCAAGATGGACTACTGGGTCGACTGGTACCACCGCGTCATGGGCTTCGTGAACATGGCGGAGTTCGTCGGCGACGACATCGCGACCGAGTACTCGGCGCTGATGAGCAAGGTCGTCTCGAACGGCAACCACCGGGTCAAGTTCCCGCTGAACGAGCCCGCCGTGGCGAAGAAGAAGTCGCAGATCGACGAGTACCTCGAGTTCTACGGCGGCGCCGGCTGCCAGCACATCGCGCTGGCCACCAACGACATCATCGCCACGGTGACGGCGATGCGCGCCGCCGGCGTCGAGTTCCTCGACACGCCGGACTCCTACTACGACGACCCGGAGCTGCGCGCCCGGATCGGCAACGTCCGCGTGCCGATCGAGACGCTCAAGGAGCACAGCATCCTGGTCGACCGCGACGAGGACGGCTACCTGCTGCAGATCTTCACCAAGCCGATCGGCGACCGCCCGACCGTGTTCTACGAGCTGATCGAGCGCCACGGCTCGCTGGGCTTCGGCAAGGGCAACTTCAAGGCGCTGTTCGAGGCGATCGAGCGTGAGCAGGAGCGCCGAGGCAACCTCTGACACATCTTGGCGAAAGGCCACGATAGGAGACCTCCGGGTCCCCTATCGTGGCCTTTGGCGTGAATCGGGAACCGACGGCGTCCCGGGTCCGTCTGTGTGGTGGAGGGAAGGGGTCGGGATGCCGGACAGCATCGACGCCAGCGACGCGATGATCGACAACTGGACCAAGCGGCTCGAGGAGAACGCCGCCCGGTACCAGGCGCTGGCCGATCGCATGCAGGGCCAGACGGTCACCGAGCGGTCGAAGGACGGCACCGTCCAGGTGACCATCGATTCGCGCGGGCTGCTGAAGAACCTCGTCATCGCCGAAGCCGCGGCCGGGAAGCGGATGGCGGAGGTTTCGGCGCAGGTGATGCAGCTGGTGCAGCGGGCGCAGGCGCGGATCCCGGAGCTGCTGCAGCAGGCGATGTCCGAGACCACGGGCACCGGCGACCAGGCCGCGGCGGAGATCGTCCGCGAGGCGCAGAGCACCTTCCCGGAGCCACCGCCGGAGGCCGAGCCGGCGTTCCCGGAGCCCGACCGCGTCCGCCGGTTCCTGCCGGAGGAGACGGACGAGCCGCCGCGCACCCCGCCCGCGCCGCCGCAGCAGCCGCAGCAACCTCGTCGACGCCGTCCGGCCGACGACGATGACGACGACTTCGGCGGGTCGATTCTTTCCTGAGGGGGAAACCGATGACGGACGTGGAACTCAGCACCGACCTGACGGCGCACGCGAAGCAGCTCGACGCCATCGGTGACGGGCTGCAGCAGGCCGTCGACGCGGCGAACCAGGTGAGCATGCCGACCGACGCGTACGGCATCCTCTGCCAGCCGTTCCGGATGCTGCTGGATCCGGTGGAGCAGTACGGGATCGACGCGCTCAAGGACGCCGTGCAGGCGATGACCGCGGTGTCGGGCAAGGTGCGGGAGGCCGCGATGGCCTACCACAAGTACGAATCCGGCGTCGCCGACGACCTGAACAAGTCCGTGGACGGTGCGTGATGCCGGAGGGCAACCCGCTCGTCGCCGACGCCAAGAAGGACCCGGACGGGCCGGGCGCGTTCACCGCGGGCAACGGCGACTACGGCTGGGCCGGCGGCATCGGCATCGCCGAGTCGTCGATGGACGCGTTCAACGGGATCAAGGACGGCGACTGGGTCTCCGGCGGCCTCGGCATGCTGTCGCTGGCCGGCGAGATCGCCGGGGCGGCGATCGACCCGTTCGGGTACCTGATGTCGTCGGTGGCGTCGTTCCTGATGGAGCACATCCAGCCGCTCAAGGACATGCTCGACTCCGTCGCGGGCAACCCGCCGGTGATCCAGTCCTATGCGGACACCTGGGGCAACGTCTCGAAGGCGCTGGGCGAGCGCAAGACGGACTTCGACAACGCGGTCAAGAACGGCACGACCGGCTGGACCGGCGCGGGCGCGGACGCGTACCGGGCCTTCGCCGCGGAGCATTCGGAAGCGTTGTCGGGCGCGGCGACGGTGGCCGGCGCGATCAGCACGGTCACGATGATCATGGGCCAGATCGTCTCGTTCGTGCGGGAAACCGTGCGGCAGCTGATCGCCGACCTGGTCGGCAAGCTGATCTCGTGGGTGATGGAGGAGGTCTTTTCCCTCGGCTTCGGCACGCCGGTCGTCGTCGCGCAGGCGTCGGCCGCGATCGCCGAGTGGGGCAAGAAGATCGCCGGGCTGCTCAAGAAGCTGACCGACTCCATCCGCAGGGTGTCGCCGCTGCTGTCGAAGCTGGTGGACATCTTCGAGAAGATCGCCAAGGTCTTCGGCAAGGTGCTGGGCAAGGTCAGCGGCCTGGACGGGCTGAAGGTCAAGGAAGGCGGCTTCGTCCACAAGATCCCCAAGGGCGAAGGGGGCGGAGTCCACGCCCGCGCCCACGGCGGGGACGGCGAGGGTGCCCACGGCTCGGACGGCGCGGACGGGGACGGCTCGCACGGCTCGGACGGTGATCCGGGTGGTCATGCGGATTCCGATGCGCCGAGCTCCGACCCGGTGGACACGGAATCCTCGTCGGGTGCCCGCCGGAACCGGGAGGGATCGGGCTCGCCGGACGGTTCCCCGTCGCGTGGCGCGGAGGGAGACGGTTCGCCCTCCTCCCCGGCCGACGGGGACGGCCCGGCACACGGCAGCGACGGCACGCCGGAGGGCAGCCCGTCGGCGGTCCGCTCCGGGGACACGCACGCGGGTGGCTCGAGCCCGTCGCCCACCCGGGGAGGCGACAGCACGCCTTCGCACACAGGCGACACCACCCCATCGCCGACCCGCGGCGCAGACAGCACTCCCTCCCACGCGGGTGGCTCGAGCCCGTCGCCCACCCGAGGCGCGGACAGTACCCCTTCACACGTCGGAGACACCAGCCCGTCCCCCACCCGCGGAAGCGACAGCACCCCCTCGCACACAGGCGACACCAGCCCGGCACCTACGCACGCCGGCTCGCCGAGCCACGCCGACGGGGGCAGTCCCAGCCACTCCGGCTCTTCTCCCGCCGCCCGGTCGGATGCGCCCGGGACGCACTCCGGCGCCGACACCCCGAGCAGTGCCGCGCCGGCGCGGCCCGACGGCACCTCGGCCAGCGGTACCGCTCCCGCCGCACCGCGGACCGGGGAACCGGGCACCCAGGTGCCGTCGCCCCGAGGCGGCGACGCCAGCCCCGCACCCGGTGGCCAGCCGATGCCGGGCAACGGGATGCCGCCCGGCGGCGCACCCGGTGGCACCCCCGGCGGCGGAGGCCTCGGTGGCGGGTCGCCCCGCACCGGCGGGGGCCCGGGCTGGACGGGCACGCCCGGCAGCCCCGGCGCGCACGTCGACGCCCCCGCCCGGCCCCGCACCGGCGGCGACCTGCCCGACGGGCGACCCGCACCCCGGCCACGCACGCCCGACGCTCCCGCACCGGCCGCCCGCGGCTTCGGCCCCGGCACCCACGGCCCTGGCACCCACGGTCCCGGCACTCCCACGCCGGGCGCCCAAAGTCCCGGCACGCACGGCACCGGCACCCACGGCACCGGCGCCCAGGGCCCCGGCACCCGAGGTCCCGGTACGCACGGCCCCGGCACCCCCACGCCGGGCGCCCGCCCCGGCGGCCCGCACGGTCCCGACGGCGGCCCTCCCGGCCACGGTCCCCACGAAAGCGGCCCCCACGAAAGCGGTCCCCATGAAGGCGGCCCGCACGAGCACGGCGGTCCCCACGACCCCGACGGCGGCCCGCCCGACGGGCCGCTCACCCCGGACGAGGTCAACGCGCGGCACTCCGAGAGCACGCCGTCCGGCAGCTCGTACCACGCGGGCGACCCGGAGATGGGCGACCTGCCGCACCGCGTGCAGCCCGACCCGGACGGCCGCTACACCGTCGACGTGCACGTGACGCCGGACGGCCACGCCCGCATCGGCGACCGGCTCTACACCCCCGAAGAGTTCGCGGACATCCTGCGCCGCAACGCCGACTACGACGGCCGCCCGGTCCGCCTGATCGGCTGCGACGCGAGCTCGAACGACTTCGCGCACCGCCTTTCGCGCGAGCTCGACACCGAAGTCATGGCGCCGACGAAGCCGGCCTGGACCGACTCGCACGGCCGGGTGTTCTCCTCCGACTACGAGATCGGCCCGGACGGCCGGATGCGCCCCCGGATTCCGCCGGACGGCGAGTGGAACACCCACCACCCGGACGGTTCGGCCCACCGGGCGGGCGACGACGGCTTCGCGCCGGACAGCCACCACGGCGAACCGCACGACGTCGACGCCGACAGTGCCCGTCACCGCGGCGACGGCGACGACCTCAACCCGCAGCACCAGATCGAAGGGCGCTGGCAGGAGCCGTCGAACTTCACGCCGCCCGGCGAGGACGTGCACCTGAGGCCGGACGAGAACTTCTTCGACGCGCACCCGAGGCTGGAAGCGAACACCCGGTACAACGTGCTGGATCCGGACGGGAACGTGCGGACCCGGGTGTACACCGACGCGCACGGCACTGTGTCGCATGTGGACGCCCACGCCCCGAACGACCTGCACGGCCGCAATCCGGAGGTCGCCAACCCGGCGCCGAATTCGCAGTACCGGGTGCAGGTCGGCAACCGTCACGACGTCTACCCGACCGGGCCCGACGGCGAAATCCGCACGGTCACGTCCGACAAGGCCGTGGAGACCGTGCACGGCAAGCACAAGGTCACCCGCACCGACCACGTCGAGACGCCGCCCGAACCGGCCACCCACACCCCCATCCGGCAGGACGACCCGCGCGCACCCGGCGCGACCGAGCCGTTCAGCGCCCGGGACGACCTGGAGCCGAACACGCGGTACCACGTCACCGACGCCGATGGCCACCCGCGCGGCAGTTTCCAGACCGACGCCGAGGGCAAGGTCAAGTGGGTCGACACCCACGAGGGCACCCCGGACCGGCCCAACCCCGAACTCGACCACCCGGTGGCCAACGGCAACTACCGCGTCGACCGCGGGCCGAACTACCAGGAGTACCACGTCGGTGCGGACGGCAGGCCCGAGCACGCCGCCACCTGGCGCAAACCGCAGACCTCCGGTGAGGCGGTGGTGCACGAGGGCGCGGTGCGGCAGAACGAGGCGTTCAACCGGCAGAACCACGTCGACGAGCACGGCAGCTCGACCCTCGAAGGCGAGCGCGAGCACCAGGTCACCGACAAGCACGGCCAGTCGCGCGGCTCGTTCTACACCGACGAAAACGGCAACATCACCCAAGTCGACACGACGACCGGGCAGCGGTCGCGGGTCAACCCCGAGATCGCCAAGGCGCCCGATGGCGCGCACGTCACGCAGGACGGCTTCTACGGCACCGGCAAGGCCAGCAACACCCAGGACTCCTGGCCCCAGCCCGACCGGGAAGTCACGTTCTCCCACCACGAGAAGAACCCCGGGTTCACCGACGGCAGCGCCGACGGCTTGAGCGACAAGCAGCTCAAGGCCGTCACCGACCCGGTCACCGGCAAGGGGGGCACCCCGCTGGTCAACCGGACCGACCTGCCGCCCAACACCCGGATCCACATCGTCGACGACGAAGGGTTCCCGTACTCGACCGTCCAAACCGGACCTGACGGCAAGGTCACCCACGTCCACACCTTCCAGCCGACCAACGCCGACCTGAACTACCCGCCGCCCGGCGCGACCGTGCGGGTCGACCACGGCCTGGAAGTGCACAGTCCCGACGGCACCACCCGCATCACCGAAGGCGACGTGCACCGCACCGACACCCGCGGCAACACCGTCGCCACCTCCGGCCCGCCCGACGCCGACGGCGCCAGCCAGATCCGCCGCGACCCCAAGTCCCAGTCCGAAGTCGGCGGCCTCGGCGGCAAGGACGCGGCCAACCGCAACATCGACGACGGCGGGCACCACGGCGGCACCTCGATCGGCAAGGGCGGCGAATCGATCAACCAGTCGACGCAGGGCCGCATCGACAACAGCAACGCCGGCTCCAAGGAGCTCGAGGGCACCTACGACACCGACGACAGCTGGTACCAGATGGAACGCACCCGCGACGAGAACCTCGACGCGGTCGACCACGAAGACATCATGCCTGCGCGGGACCCGGACGCCGACGATCCGCACACCCGCCACTACCGTTCGTACGGCGTGGACGAGCAAGGCCGAATCACCGTCAATGTCAGGAGTTTCCCTGGTGACCACAACACCCCCCTCTGGCCCCGCGACTTCCGGCGGTGAAAGTCACGAGGACCTGATCCAGCAACTCGGGATCGCGCTGCTGAACCTGGCGCCGGAAGAGGGCTGGCGGCGGATCGACCTCGTCAGCGCGATGACCGTGCCGGTGCAGGACCTCGGGCTGACCGTGATCATGGCCGATGGCTCGCGGCCGGAGATCCAGCCGCCGAACGAGCTGAACGTGGTCCTCGCGAAGCTGCGGATGCTGACCTACCAGCCGGGCCGGGGCGCGTGGTTCTCCGCCCGGGTGTCGATGAACCCACCCGGCTCGATCTTCTACAACTACAACTACGACTACGAACCCCGGCTGACCCCGCCGATGAAGCCCGAGGACTACGCCGAGGACCTGAAGATGTTCCCGCGGGAGCCCGAGCACATCCCCGATTGGCTGCGGGAAAAGCTCGCCGCGGCGAACGGTGAGGAGCAGAAGTAATGCCCATGCCCCGGATACCGCTGAACACGGCGCAGGCCCACGAGCTGCTCAAGAGCTTCACCACCTGGATGATCCACTCGGTGCCGTCGGACTGGGACCAGCTGTTCCTCACCTTCCGCTCGGTCGGCGACTACGTCGAGCTGCACGCGCAGATCATCACCGTGCTCGGCGGCGGGTACGACTGGACGCCGCCACCGGGCGTCGCCGAGTTCTTCGTCGAGCTCAGGGACGACATGGCCCGGCCGGGCGAGGGTGCCTGGACGTCGCTGCGCTACCACCTGGTGCACCCCAGCCGCTACAGCGCCGAGTACGACTGGGACGGCGAGCCGGACTGGGACCACGTCCCCTCCCGCGAGTTCTTCGTGGCGGAGGCCGAAAAGTACCCGCGCGAGAACGTCCCGGACTGGCTGCAGCGGCGCTTGGCCGCGGACTGACGGGGAGAGACGGATGACCCAGCCGCAGGAGCTCGTCCGGCAGATCGCCGCGGTGCTGACGTCCCAGGTGCCGGCGGGGTGGCGGCAGCTGCGCGTGGAGTACCGCGCCGCCGGGCGGCACGTCGAGACCGAGCTGCTGGTGACCGGGCCCGACGGGCTGCCCCGGCCGCGGCAGCCGCACCCGGAAGCGGTGCGGCTGCTCGGCGTCCTGCGGTCCGGCATGTACCAGCCCGGCCTCGGCACCTGGCTCGGCGCGATCCTCGTGTTCGAGCCCGGCCAGGCCCCGGACGTCGACTTCGTGCGGCCCGACCTCGAGCCGCCGTTCCGGCAGCAGCCGCCGCCGATCGGGTACCAGGACGAGCTGCGGTTCTTCCCGCGCGCCGAGGAGAACATCCCGGCCTGGCTGCGCGAACGCGCCGGGCTGCCGCCACTCGCCCCGCCGGCGGGTGCGGGCGAGGTGCGCACCCCGCGCATCTACGACGGCCTCGACGCGGCGGGCAAGCCGCTGGTCCGGCGCGCCCCGCTCGTCCCGGCGGAGGCCGAACGGGTGCTCGCCTACCTCGACGCGGCGCCGGTCATCCTGGCCTCGCGCAGCAACGGCCCGGACGCGTTCGCGCCGGACCGCACGGACGCGGTGCCGATGAACTTCCGCACCGACGGGGCCTGGGCGTGGCCGGGCGCGGTCGCGTACTACCTGCGTGAGCACGGGGTGCCGCCGGACCCGGACCTGGTCGCCCACATCCGGGCCCGCCGCTTCACCGCGCCGGCCGAGGTCCCCGAGCCCGCCAAGGACCTGGCTCTGGCGGCCATCACGGGAGAAAGCCCTCAGACCACCGTGTAACCCGCGTTCGAGAGCGCGAACTCGACCTCTTTGCAGTGCTCGGGGCCGCGGGTCTCCAGCGCCAGCACGACGTCGGCCTCGCCGAGGTCGAGGCTGCCGGAGATCCGCGAATGCTCGACGTCGAGCACGTTCGCGCCCAGTTCGCTGACGCACGAGAGCACGCCGACCAGTGAACCGGGCCGGTCCGGGACCCGCAGCCGCAGCCGCAGGTAGCGGCCGCCCGCCGTCATGCCGTGCTGGATGATCTGCAGCAGGAGCACCGGGTCGACGTTGCCGCCGGAAAGGATGGCCACGACCGGGGGCTCGAAGATCCCGGGGTGCTGCAGCAGCGCCGCGACCGTCGCCGCGCCGGCCGGCTCGACCACCAGCTTCCGGCGTTCCAGGCAGAGCAGCACGGCGCGGGAAAGGAACTGCTCGGACACCGTCACGACGTCGTCGACCAGCGACTCGACGTGGGCGAAGCTGACCAGGCCGGGCTCGCCGACGGCGATCCCGTCGGCCATCGTCGAGGTGGTGCTCAGCCGCACCGGCGCGCCCGCGGCCAGCGACGGCGGGTACGCCGCGGCCTCCTCGGCCTGGACGCCGACGACGCGGACGTCCGGCCGCAGCGCCTTCACCGCCGAGGCGACCCCGCCGACCAGGCCGCCACCGCCGGTGGCGACCAGGATCGTCTTCACGCCCGGCACCTGCTCGAGGATCTCCAGGCCGACCGTGCCCTGCCCGGCGATGACGTCCGGGTGGTCGAAGGGGTGGATGAACACCGCTCCCGTCCGCTCGCCGAACTCGATCGCGGCCCGGAGCGTCTCCTCCAGGAGGGCGCCGTGCAGGTGGACGTCGGCGCCGTAACCGCGGGTGGCGGCGAGCTTCGGCAGCGGGGCCCGCAGCGGCATGAAGACGGTGGACTTGGCACCGAGCAGCGACGAGGCGAGCGCGACGCCCTGCGCGTGGTTGCCGGCGCTGGCCGCGACGACGCCCCGCTCGCGTTCGGCCCCGGTCAGGCCGTGGATGCGGGTGTAGGCGCCGCGGATCTTGAACGACCCCGTCCGCTGCAGGTTTTCGCACTTCAGGTGCACCGGACCGCCGTGGAGCTTGCGCAGGTCGCGCGCGTGCTCCATCGGCGTCACCCGGGTCACTCCTTTGAGGAGCTCCCGGGCGGCCTGGATCCGCTCGAGGGTGACGAGTTCCATGGGCCGGACTATGCCACTCAGGAACTCCACAGGTTGACCGGACCGTGAGCCGGGTACCCTGGGACGCGTCAACAGGCGGTAAACGAGGAGCAACCTATGGCATCCGGGAACGACGCGAACGCCGCCCGACGGGCTCGCGCCACCCGCTCCGCCGGCCTGCTCCCGCTCGTGATCGGGCTGGCCTCGGCCGCCGCTCTCACCGGCGCGGCGTACATCACGGTGGACAGCGCCTCGTGCGGGTCGCCCGCCCAGTACATCCGCCACGACAGCCACGTCGAGCTGGTCGGCGGCTGCGTCGACGGCGCGAAGCTGCCGGCCGCCGGCACGTCGTCCACCGGTGATGCCGTGCACGGCAACTACAACCCCTGACCGTGCGGGTTACCTCGATGTTCCCCGGGAACACGAAAGTGCCTTCTTCCGCGGGGTGTGCCCGTCCCCGATGATCATCGGGTGACCACCGTTTACGAGCCGGGCCGCGGTCCCGGCCCCGCCAAGCCCACCGAAGACGCGTCGAGCCGGCTGCTGGGTGCCCACAGCCTGGGCGCGCTGGCCACCGTCAACCGCGCGGGTCATCCGCACCTGTCCACGGTCGCCTACGCCTGGGATCCAGCCGAGCGCGTCGTGCGGATCGGGTCCACGGCGGGACGCGCGAAGGTCCGCCAGCTCGCCCGTGACCCGCACGCGTCGCTCTACGTCAGCAGCGACGACCACCTGGCCTTCGCGGTCGCCGAGGGACTGGCCGAGGTGTCGCCGGTCAGTTCGGTACCCGGCGACGAGACCGGCCGAACCCTGCTCGCCATGCAGGCGCCGTTCGGCGACCCCGAGGAGGAGGCCGCCTTCCTGCGGAACATGGTCGAGGACCGCCGCGTGGTGATCACGCTCCGGGTGGACCGGCTCTACGGCGGCGGCCTCGACGTCGGCAATTGAGGGTCAGCCGAGGGCGGCCAGCAGGTCGTCGACCAGGTCGCGGCCGTCCTCGATGCCGACCGAGAGGCGGAGCAGGTCGGCCGGGACCTGGAGGGTCGAACCCGCCGTGCTCGCGTGGGTCATCTTGCCCGGGTGCTCGATCAGCGACTCGATGCCGCCGAGCGACTCGGCGAGGATGAACAGCTTCGTGCGCGAAGCCACCTCGAGCGCGGCCTGCTCGCCGTCCACGTGGCTGAACGACACCATCCCGCCGAAGCGGCGCATCTGCTTCGCCGCCGTCTCGTGGCCCGGGTGCTCCGGCAGGCCCGGGTAGTAGACCTTCGCCACCTTCGGGTGCTTGACCAGCGCCTGGACGATCTTTTCGGCGTTGTCGCTGTGCCGCTCCATGCGCAGGGCGAGGGTCTTGATGCCGCGCAGCGTCAGCCAGGCGTCGAACGGCCCGGGTACCGCGCCCGCGGCGTTGCGCAGGTAGAAGAACTGCTCGCGCAGCTCGTCCTCGTTCGTGATGATCGCGCCGCCGACGACGTCGGAGTGGCCGCCGAGGTACTTGGTCGTCGAGTGCAGGACGATGTCCGCACCCAGCGCCAGCGGGTTCTGCAGGTACGGCGTCGCGAAGGTGTTGTCGACCACCAGGCGGGCGCCCGCGTCGTGCGCGACCCCGGCCAGCGCCGCGATGTCCGCGATGCCCAGCATCGGGTTGGTCGGCGACTCGCACCAGATCAGCTTGGTCTCGGGCCGGATCGCGGCGCGCACCTCGTCGAGGTTCGCCAGGTCGGCGACGGTGTGCTCGACGCCCCACAGGCTGAGCACCTTGTCGATCAGGCGGAACGTGCCACCGTAGGCGTCGTTGCCGAGCACGAGGTGGTCGCCGGGGCGGAGGGTACTGCGCAGCACCACGTCGGAGGCGGCCATGCCGGACGCGAAGGCCAGCGCGTGCCGGCCGCCTTCCAGCGAGGCCAGCGCCTCCTCCAGCGCCGAACGGGTCGGGTTCGCGGTGCGCGAGTACTCGTAATCGCCCTCGCGGGTCCCGCCCACGCCGTCCTGCGCGTAGGTCGAGGTCTGGTAGATCGGCACGATCACCGCGCCGGTGCGGGGGTCGGGCTTCTGACCGGCGTGGATCGCGCGCGTCTCGAAGCCTAGTACGGAGTAGTCGTCCACCATCGGTTCAGCGTACGGCCCACCCCTGGCATTCCCGTCAGGTGGGATGGATCTCAGCGGCGCGTCCAGCGGCGGGTGGCCGGCAGGGCCGCGAGCACCAGCAACGCCACGAACGGCGCCGCCACGACGATGCGGCGCGGCAGCAGCGGGTCGATCCCCGTCGGCCCGCCCACGATGAAGAGAATCCGCTGGTAGAGGAGCACCTCGCCGACGAGCGGCGCGACGAGCGCCAACGCCGCCGCGACCAGGCACAGCACCCGGCCCGCCTCCGCCCGGGCGAGCACCGAAACCCCGCCGAGCACGAGCAGCAGGCCGATCACCCCGTCGGCGATCTGGCCGGGGACCAGCAGGTTCTGCCCGCCGTCGCGGTAGAGGAAGCTGAACCAGACGATGCCCGCCAGGAACCACGTCCCGCCGAGGACGGCGAGCACCCCCGCGGCGATCGCCGTTCGCGCCCGGGGCGGGGACGTGAGCGTCACTCACCAGCTCCGGGACGAATAGGCACCCTGGCCGGACAGCACCGGGACCACCGACGTGCGGTAACGCAGGTAGCGGAACGTCGGCGGCAGGAACGCCAGCACCAGCACGAGCACCGACAGCGCCGCCAGGCCGACGCGGTCGGCCATCGCGAACCCGCCGTGGGTGAACATCGCGTCGGCGAACCGCGTCAGTGGCACGCCCACCGACATCGGCTCGGTGAGCAGGGCGCCGATGGCCAGCAGCGCGCCCAGGCCGAGCAGGACCGCACCCGCCGTCGCACGGAAGAGCATCGCCAGTGAACCGAGGAGCAGCACCAGTCCCGCGACGACGTAGGCGGCGAGGTCCACCAGCACCCACCCCGGCAGTGCGCCAAGGCTGAATTCGGCCGGCATGTCGAGGAAAATCTTGGCCGGTACAAATCCCGCGGCGACCGCGGCCGGGAAACCGAGCAGACCGGCGAGGACCGCCGTTACTCCGGATGGCCGATCCGATGAATACGAATGCGAATGCGACACCGGGTAGCGGCGCGGACCGGTCACTTCTCCCCCATCAGCCGAGCGCAGGACGACGGCGCTCACCCTAGTCGGAATCGGGGGAATCAGTCCGGAATGAGAACGGAATTCGGCCGGACGGCGGAACCCAAGATCATTCCCGTGCGGTAATGACAGAAATCTCTCGCGCGATCACGGGCAGTGGCGCCGCGCCCATTGTCCTCTTCGGACAATGGCGACCCGGAAATGCGACGTGCCCCGGAGCCGAACCGGCTCCGGGGCACGAATGCTCGTTTCCGAGTCACCACTGCTGGGGCGGCTGCCCTGGCTGACCATGCTGCCCCGGCTGACCGAACCCGCCGCTCGGCGGGCCCTGCTGGCCCGGCGGCGGGCCCCAGCCCTGCGGCGGCTGGCCCGGCTGGCCGTACCCGCCGGACTGACCCGGCTGACCCGGCTGACCCGGCTGGCCGTAGCCGCCCGGCTGGCCCGGCTGCGGGAAGCCCCCGCTCGACGGCTGCGGGAACCCGCCGCTGGACGGGTTGGGGCCGCCCGGCTGGCCGTAACCGCCCGGCTGGCCCGGCTGGCCCGGCTGCTGACCCCAGCCCTGCGGCGGCTGCCCCGGCTGACCGGGCTGACCCGGCTGGCCGTAGCCGCCCTGCTGCTGTCCGTACCCACCGGGCTGGCCGTAGCCGCCCGGCTGCTGCGCGGGGCCACCGAAGCCCGGAGGCGGTCCGCCGAAGCCCTGCGGGCCGCCCGGCGCGGCACCGCCGTCGCCGAGACCGACGAACTGCCGGGTCGCCGGGATGAGCGCGAGGACACCGACGACGAGGATGAGGATGCCGAAGATCAGCGGCGGAAGCCCGAGGCCGAACGTGTCGCGTTCGGACTTGGACGCCTGCGCGAGCGTCTCGGCGTTCGGCGTCATCCCGATCTTGGTCAGCAGGGCGAAGAGCGTGAGCACCGCGCCACCCACGACGACCGCGATCGGGACGAACTTCCGGATCCCGCCCAGCTTGCCGACCAGCGCCAGCCCGGCACCGCCGGCCAGCGAGATCAGCGAGCCCAGCAGGATCATGATCACGTAGAACCAGAGCGTGCCCGACCCGATGAGCCCGGCCGAGTTCAGCAGCTGTTCGATCGCCTCCTTGTTGGGAGCGCTGTCGAGGAGCGCCGAGTAGTCACTGGCGTCGCCCATGTAGCTGAAGGAGTAGATCAGCGCGATCAGCGCCAGCAGCGCGACCAGGCCGCCGGCGATGTAGCCGAACAGGGCGTTGCCGCCCGCGGCCGGGCCGCCGAACGGCTGCTGCGGCCCGCCGAAGCCGGGCTGCTGGGGACCACCGAACCCGGGAGCGCCGAAACCCTGCGGCGGCTGCCCCGGCTGGCCGAAGCCCGGCTGCTGCCCGAAGCCGGCCTGCTGCTGCCCGAACCCGCCCGGCTGCTGGCCGTAGCCACCGGGCTGCTGGCCGAAGGCCGCGGCCGGGTTGTCGGCCGCGCTCGGCGGCGGGGTGTACGGGATCGCCGGCGGCTGGGAGCCCGGGGGCACCAGCTGCGTCGAGTCCGCGACCGGCGCGTCACCGCCGCCGACCGGGTTCACCAGCTGGGTCGCGTTCGCGTCGACCGGCGGCATCGCCTGGGTCGCGCCCGCCCCGCCGTCACCCGGCTGGACCGGCTGGACGACCTGGGTCGGCTCCGGCGTCTCCCCGAACGGGGAGCCGCCGTGCTGGACGGGCTGCACCACCTGGGTCGGCTCCGGGCTGCCGAACGGGTTGTCCTGCTGCGGCTGGGGGCCACTCGGCGGGCCCTGAGGTGGCTGGCCGCCACCCCACGGCTGGTTCGGTGGCTGCGGTGCACTCATGTGGGTCTTGAACCCCCTTGACGAGGACGCGAAAGTGTTCTATTTGCGCCCACGCTATCGGATGGCCCGGCAGGGCGCTCGTAACGCCCCTGCCGGGTCCGCCGATCAATACTTTCTTGGGGGTCGGTCAGCGACCGGCCAGGAAGCCCAGGAGGTCGTGCCGGGTGACGACCCCGGCCGGCTTGCCGTCGATCAGCACGAGCGCGCCGTCGGCCCCCTCGAGCGCGGTCATCGCCGCCCCGACCTGCTCGCCGCCGCCGATCGTCGGCAGCGGCGGGGACATGTGCTGCTCGAGCCGGTCGGCCAGCTGCGCCTTGCCGGTGAACAGGGCGTCGAGCAGGTCGCGCTCGTTGACCGCGCCGACGACCTCGGCCGCCATCACCGGCGGCTCCGCGCTGACCACGGGCATCTGGCTCACGCCGAATTCGGAGAGGATCGCGATGGCCTCGGCGACGGTCTCGTTCGGGTGAGAGTGCACCAGGTCGGGCAGCGAGCCGCTCTTCTTCATGAGCACGTCGGCGACCGTCGCGCCCGAGGAGTCCGGCGGCAGGAAACCGTAGGAGGACATCCAGGTGTCGTTGAACACCTTCGTCAGGTAGCCGCGGCCGCCGTCGGGCAGCAGCACGACCACGACGTCGTCCTCGGTGAGCCGCTCGGCGAGCTTCAGCGCGGCGGCGACGGCCATCCCGCAGGAACCGCCGACCAGCAGGCCCTCCTCCAGCGCGAGGCGCCGGGTGACCTGGAAGGAGTCGGCGTCGGAGACCGGGATGATCTCGTCGGCGACGGTGCGGTCGTAGGTGTCCGGCCAGAAGTCCTCGCCGACGCCTTCGACCAGGTACGGGCGCCCGCTGCCGCCGGAGTAGACCGAGCCCTCCGGGTCGGCGCCGACCACCTGCACGGCGCCGTCGCTGACCTCCTTGAGGTACCTGCCGGTGCCGGAGATCGTGCCGCCGGTGCCGACGCCCGCGACGAAGTGCGTGATCTTGCCCCCGGTCTGCGTCCACAGCTCCGGGCCGGTCGAGTGGTAGTGGCTCTCCGGGTTCTGCGGGTTGGCGTACTGGTTGGGCTTCCAGGCGCCCTCGATCTCGCGGACCAGGCGGTCGGAGACGTTGTAGTAGGAGTCCGGGTGCTCGGGCGCGACCGCCGTCGGGCACACCACGACCCGGGCGCCGTACGCCTTGAGCACGTTGCGCTTGTCTTCGCTGACCTTGTCCGGGCAGACGAACACGCACCGGTAGCCCTTGCGCTGGGCGACCATGGCCAGCCCGACGCCGGTGTTGCCGGACGTCGGCTCCACGATCGTGCCGCCCGGGCGCAGCTCACCGGAAGCTTCGGCGGCCTCGATCATGCGCAGCGCGATCCGGTCCTTGACCGAGCCACCCGGGTTCAGGTACTCGACCTTGGCCAGCACGAGCGGCTTGAGCCCCTTGGTCAACGAGTTCAGCTTGACCAGCGGGGTGTTGCCCACGAGGTCTGCGATGTGCTCTGCGTACTCCACGACCACCAGCCTAAACGGCGGCGTTTCCGCCCCGGAATCCGCGCAACGAATCCTGGCGGAACGCGGGCTGTCCCGCGGCGGCCTCGCTGACACCGTTGTCCCTGCACACGACAGTGGCCACACTCAGCGGAGGTAACGGTGACACGCAGGATCACGGGACTGACCGGGGCCGTGCTGGCTCTGACTTCGGGCGGCCTGCTCGCTCTCGGGACGACGCCCGCCAGTGCGGACTCCTACGGGTACTGGGTCCAGTCGCGCCACCTCACCGGCCAGACCGCGCCGTCGTACGACGCACTGGCGGCGGACACCCGGTCCGAGGCCGACGCGAGGTGCGTCGACCACTTCGGGTTCCGGGCCCGCGGGGTCTCGTCCGAGGCCTGGGGCGGCGGCCCCGGCAACTGGCAGATGTTCTGGCGGTGCACCAGCAACTAGGACCGCCGAGAACCCGGCCATCCGGCCCGGCCCGGGTGGCCGGGCCAACCTCACACCGGGTTCGGCTTTGCCGCCGGCGCCGTACCCGGCAGTATGGTGAGCAACTGCTTAGCTCGCGATACGAGGATGTGTCACGTCATGCCTGAAGCCGTCATCGTCTCCACCGCACGCTCGCCCATCGGGCGGGCCAACAAGGGCTCGCTGGTCGGCATGCGGCCCGACGACCTGACCGCGCAGATGGTCGCGGCGGCGCTGGCCAAGGTGCCGCAGCTGGACCCCGCCGACATCGACGACCTGATGCTGGGCTGCGGCCTGCCGGGCGGCGAGTCCGGGTTCAACATGGGCCGGGCGGTCGCCGTCGAGCTGGGCTACGACCACCTGCCCGGCTGCACGATCACCCGGTACTGCTCGTCCAGCCTGCAGACCACCCGGATGGCGTTCCACGCGATCAAGGCCGGCGAGGGCGACGTCTTCATCTCGGCCGGCGTCGAGACCGTCTCGCGGTTCGGCAAAGGCAGCTCGGACTCCTGGCCCGACACGCACAACCCGCTGTTCGCCGACGCCGAGGCGCGCACCAAGACGACCGCCGAGTCCGGCACCGGCACCTGGACCGACCCGCGCACCGAGGGCAACGTCCCGGACGTCTACATCGCGATGGGCCAGACCGCGGAGAACCTGGCGCGGGTGAAGGGCGTCACGCGCGAGGAGATGGACGAGTTCGGCGTCCGCTCGCAGAACCTGGCCGAGAAGGCCATCGCGGACGGCTTCTGGGCCAAGGACATCACCCCGGTGACGCTGCCGGACGGCACGGTCGTCTCGAAGGACGACGGCCCGCGCGCCGGCGTCACGGTGGAAGGCGTCTCCGGGCTGAAGCCGGTGTTCCGCCCGGACGGCCGGGTCACCGCGGGCAACTGCTGCGCGCTCAACGACGGCGCGGCGGCGCTGGTGATCATGTCCGACACGAAGGCGCGCGAGCTGGGCCTGACGCCGCTGGCGCGGATCGTGTCCACCGGCGTCACCGGGCTTTCGCCGGAGATCATGGGCTACGGCCCGGTCGAGGCGTCGAAGCAGGCGCTCTCGCGCGCCGGGCTGTCGATCGGCGACATCGACCTGGTCGAGATCAACGAGGCGTTCGCGGCGCAGGTCATCCCGTCCTACCGGGACCTGGGCATCGAGCTGGACCGGCTGAACGTCAACGGCGGCGCCATCGCGGTCGGCCACCCGTTCGGCATGACCGGCGCCCGGATCACCTCGACGCTGATCAACTCGCTGCAGCACCACGACAAGCAGTTCGGCCTCGAGACGATGTGCGTCGGCGGCGGCCAGGGCATGGCGCTGATCATCGAGCGCCTTTCCTGATCCCTTGACGACGAAGGCCCCCACCGCGCGGTGGGGGCCTTCGCGAGACCACAGCTATTCGGTCGCCTTGACGCACATCGTCGTCGCCGGCTCCGGGTAAACGGCGGCGTTGGTGGCTTCCGTGCCCTCGCAGGCGCTTTCGGACGCCTGGCCTTCGACGACCTTCACCAGCTCCGCGTCCTTCGTCGGGTCGGTGCAGGGCACCCTCTGGTAGCCCTGCGTCCGGGACTTGAAGTTCGCCAGGCAGTCGCCCTGCTTCGCGTTGATCATCAGGCACAGCTTGTACGAGCTGCTGCCGCTGACCGAGTAGGTGTCGTAGCCGGCGTCGGACCCGCCGGGGCAGGCCTCGGAGGCGGTGTCCAGCTTCTTGGCGACCTTGACGTTCGCCTTCGGGTCGTTGCAGTCGGCTTTCACCGGGTCCTTGCCGCCCGTGGTGAACTCGGTGATGGTGAGGCAGTCACCGGCGTTCGCCCGCGCGGGCGAGGTCTTGAAGGCGAAGATCCCGCCGATCACGATGGCGATCAGCACGAGAGCGCCGAGGCCGCCGAGGATCAGCCCACGCGCCTTCGAACGCTTCGGCGGCGCCGGCGGGGGCGGGAACTGGCCGGGCGCGAAGCCGCCCCCGGGCGGGAACTGCCCCGGCGGCGGCCCGTACGGACCCGGCTGGCCCTGCGGCGGCGGGCCGTAGGGACCCGGCTGCCCGTAGGGCTGCTGCGGCTGGCCGCCCGGAGGCGGCCCGTAAGGATCGGGCTGACCCACCGGCTGCTGGCCCCCGGGGGCCGGAGGGGGAACGCTCACTGTGAACCTCACACATGTGAAATGAGAACCGACCGGCACATCAAACACGCAGGGTGAGCGCTACCCGCAGCGGGGTCGGAAAATGCACGAATTACCCACAGAAAAGGCGCCCCGCCGGTTACGGAGCGCCTTCACTGCGGAACTGTGAGCCAGGTTACTCGCGGAAGTACGAGAGCAACCGGAGGATCTCGAGGTACAGCCAGACCAGCGTCGTCATCAGGCCGAACGCGGTGTACCAGGCCCACTTCGAGGGCAGGCCCTCGCGGATCATCCGGTCCGCCTGGTCGAAGTCGAGCAGGAAGCTGAAGGCCGCGATGCCGATGCAGAGGAGGCTGAAGACGATGGCCATCGTGCCGCCGCCGCGCAGCGGGTTGAAGCCGAAGAACACCGTGCTGATCAGGTTGAACAGCATCAGGATCGCGACGCCGACGGTGGCGCCGACGATCCACTTGGTCAGCTTGGGCGTGACCTTCACCGCGCCCGTCTTGTAGACCACCAGCATGCCGATGAACACGCCCGCGGTGCCGACGATCGCCTGCAGCGCGATGCCGTGGTAGACGGCTTCGAACACGCCGCTGAGCGCGCCGAGGAACAGGCCTTCGGCCGCCGAGTACGTCAGCGTCAGGGCGCCGCTGGGCTTCTGGCGGAAGATGATCACCAGCGAGATGACGAGCCCGACGACGAGGCCGGCGAGCATCGCGCCGAGGAGCGCGCCGGAGATCCGGCCGGTCTCTTCGATCTGGACCCGCGCCCAGATCGCCGTGATCACCCCGACGAGCAGCGCGACGCCGAGGGACATGCCCGTCTTGACGACGACGTCGTCGACGGTCATCGGGCGATCGCCCTCGCCGGAGGCGGCCCGGCCCGGGCCGTACCCGGGCACGCCGCCCTGGGGTTGGTTGAAGCCCACCGGGGGCCCGTACTGCCCGTAAGTCTGGGTTCCGCCGCCGGGCAGGTTGCGGAACGCCGGGTTGCTACTGGAACGCACCTGATCCTCCTGGATCTGCTGCTTCTCGGATCATCGCTGCATCGGGTCCAACGACCGCCGCGGGCGCGGGGTTCCCGTCGGGTAAAGACGACTTTACTCGACGGTGGGCCGCCCGCCGCGATCGACACGATAAGCGAGGGCGGCCCGACCGTTCGGCGACAGCCACCCGAAGAGCGGTACACAGTCTCGCCGCTTGACGCAACGCTCACCTCGCGTGCTCGGACGTTCACCGGATGCGCGTCGGGGACTTGATCAGTCGTGTGACCTGCAGAGACGCCGGGCGCTGCCGCGCGTCGAACGAAGGAGCATTGACACCATGGGGTGGTCAACACGCCCGCGCGCGGGTCTTCGCGCGCTCACCGCTCTCGTCGCCGCGGCCCTGCTCGGCGTGCTCTCCGTCACCGTCGGCGCCCCCGCCGCCTCGGCCGCGGTCCAGGAAGGCCTCGGGGCCCGCGTCGGAGGCCAGGACGGCGACAAGGACAAAACAGTCTGGCTGGGGTCGTACGTCGTCGGCGGGCAGCAGGTGTTCTGCGTGAGCTTCATGCTCAAGGCGCCGAACACCGACGAGCAGTACAAGCCCGGCGACGAGCTGCTCACG
Source organism: Streptomyces sp. MN03-5084-2B (assembly GCA_033793495.1). Taxonomy (GTDB): domain Bacteria; phylum Actinomycetota; class Actinomycetes; order Mycobacteriales; family Pseudonocardiaceae; genus Amycolatopsis. The sequence goes on from JARAWT010000025.1 coordinate 90,137, forward strand.
AAGTGGGGCACGAAGCTGCCCGCCGAGGACGCCGCGAACATCTCGTACCTGCTGCTGCGTTACGGCGACACCAAGGACCAGAACGAGGCGATCGCACTCGCGCACCTGCTGCACTCGTGGACCGCCGCGCCACGCACCCCGGCCGACAAGAACGTGGGCCTGCCCGCCGACGAGATCGCCTACGACGCGGACGGGCACCTCCAGTACATGCAGAACCCCGACAACCACCTGGAGGCCGCGGCCGCCGCCGTCAAGCGGCTGAAGGCGGACGCCGAAGCCAACCGCGGCCCGTGGACCGCTTCGGTGACCACGCCCAAGGGCGACCAGCACCTCGGCGAAGCGGCCGAGTGGACCGCGACCGTGAAGAACGCCGAGGGCAAGGGCATCCCGGACGTCTCGGTGAAGCTGACCGCGACCGATGCCACCCTGGGCGACAAGAAGGCGGACAGCGCCGCGGGCAACGCGAGCCCGCAGGCCGCCGCAAAAGACGTCACGCTCAAGACGGACGCCGACGGCACCGTGCGCGTGAAGCTGACTCCGACCGGCGACCAGCCGAAGCTGGTGGCCTCGCTGACCGCTCCGGCCGACCGGCCCTACGTCCGGCTGCCGGTCGACACCGGGAAGCAGCGCGTCGTCTCCACCGGCGGCGAGAAGGAACTGACCGCCCAGGGCGTCGTCAACGTCGCCAAGCCCGGCACCGTCCAGGTGACCAAGACGGACGCGGCCACGGGCCAGGGCGTCGGCGGGGCGGTCCTGCGGATCACCGGCAAGGACAAGACGTCGGCCGCGCTCGGCCAGGACGGCAAGCCGCTCACCGGGGCCGACGGCAAGCCCGCGGTCGTCACCACCGACGGCAAGACCGGGGGCGTGACGGTCGAGAACCTGCGCGCCCCGCAGGAGATCTGCGTCGTCGAGGCGAGCCCGCCGCCGGGCTACACGAACGCCTTCGACCCGAACAACCCGCCATCGGCGTGCGGCACCGTGAAGCCGGGCGAGACGCTCGCCCTGACCTTGACGAACAAGGCGAACGAGGTGCCGCGCGCGATCCCGGCGGGCGACCAGCCGGTCGCGCAGGCACGCGGGGTCGTCGAGACGAGCTACTCCGTGCCGGGCCTGGCCGGCCTCGGCCTGCTCATCCTGCTCACGGCCGGGCTGATCGGCTTCGCCGCGCGGCGGGCGTCCCGGCGGTAACGGCGTGGCGGAGCACGACGGCGACTGGCGGGGCGAGCACTGGTTCGTCGAGGAATGGCACCGGGGCACCGGCTGGGCGGCCGCCGACGACGAGCCGGCCGCCGGCCGCCCGGAGCCGCCCGCGCCGAAGCGTGGCCGCGGGCGGCTGCTGATCGGGTTCGCGCTCGGTGCGGCGACCGTCCTCGCGGTGCAGTCCGGCGCCCCTCTGCTCACCGCGCCGCCCGTGGCCGTCGTGTCCGGCACGGCGCTGCCCGCGGCGGGCGCGGCCGGAGCCGCGGCCCCGGTGCCGTCCCCATCCCCGACGGCCACCGCTTCGCCGGCTCCGGCCGCGCCCGCCGCGCAGACGCCGTCGTCGGCCACCCCGCCACCGTCCCCGCCACCGCAGCGGCCGGGAACCGTCCGGCTGCCCGGCGGCGGGACGGCGACGCTGGTGCGCAGGGACCTCGGCCCGGGTGGCGAGCTGCCGGTGCCCACCGACCTCGGGCAGGCGACGTGGTGGGGTGCGTCACTCGACGCGGCGGGCGGGGCGAGCGTGTTCGCCGGCCACGTGAACTGGCGGGGCGCGACCGGGCCGTTCGCCGAGCTGTGGAACGCCCGGATCGGCGCCGAAGTGACCATTGTGGACAGTGCGGGCAAGACCTGGCGGTACCGGATATCGCAGCTGGTCACGGTGCACAAGAGCGACCTGCCGGCCCGCGCCGACAACCTGTTCGGCCCGTCCGGCCCGCACCGCGTCGTCCTGGTGACGTGCGGCGGCCGCTGGGTGGGCGGATCGGACGGTTACGAGGAGAACCGGGTCGTCATCGCGGACCCCGCCTAAGTTACTCGTGGGTAACATCACGTTTCGGAACGGTGGTCGCGGGCCTCGCCATGCAGCAGAATGCCCAGGGTCAGGGCTGTGGAGCGAGAGGTGTGAAGACGATGGCGACGTTCTTGGTGACCGGGGCGACCGGACTGATCGGGCGTCACTTCACGCGGCTCCTGCTCTCCCGGCCGGAAAACGACCGCGTCGCCCTCGTGGTGCGCGCGTCCTCGCGGGCCAAGCTGGCCGCGCTGGTGGACCAGTGGCCGCACTCCGACCGCGTCACGCTCGTCACCGGCGACCTCGGCGAGCCGCTGCTCGGCGTGTCCGAAGCGGACCGGGAGCAGCTGCGCGGGAGCGTCGACCACATCGTCCACCTCGCCGCGCTCTACGACCTCACCGCCGACGACGAAGCCAGCATCAAGGCCAATGTGGACGGTACGCGGGCCGTCGTCGACCTCGCCGCGGACCTGCGCGCGGGCTGCCTGCACCACGTGTCGTCGGTGGCCGTCGCGGGCGACCACGAAGGCGTGTTCACCGAGGAGATGTTCGACGCCGGGCAGCGGCTGGTCACGCCGTACCACCGGACCAAGTTCGAGGCCGAGAAGATCGTCCGCGAGCAGGACCAAGTGCCGTGGCGGGTGTACCGGCCCGCGGTCGTCGTCGGGCACTCCGAGACCGGCGAAATGGACAAGATCGACGGCCCGTACTACCTCTTCCCCGCGATCAACCGGCTCTCCGGGCTGCCCGACGTGCTGCCGTTCGTCGGGCCCGACCTCGGCGACACCAACATCGTGCCGGTCGACTACGTCGCCGAGGCGCTGCTGGAGCTGGTGGTCAAGCCGGGGCTCGACGGCCACGCCTTCCACCTGGTCAACCCCGAGCCGCAGCCGGTCGTCTCGGTGTACAACGCCTTCGCGCGGGCGGCGGGCGCGCCGACGATCACCGTGCAGCTGGGCGAAGGGCTCTCGAAGCGGATCGTCGGGCTGGTCAAGCTGACCGAGCACATCCCCGGCGTCACCATCGCGCGCGACGCCGTCATGGAGCGGTTCGGCATCCCGCCGGTGCTGCTGGACACGATGGCGTTCCCGTCGGTGTTCTCCTCGGCCGAGACGCGCAAGGCGCTGGCCGGCACCGTCGAGGTCCCCCGGCTGGAGGAGTACGCGCCGACGCTGTGGCGCTACTGGCGCGAGCACCTCGACCCGTTCCGCGCGCGCAAGCACGGCCCCCGCGGCGAGCTGGACGGCCGCCGCGTGATCATCACCGGCGCGTCCTCGGGCATCGGGCGCGCGACCGCGTTGAAGGTCGCCGCCGCGGGCGGGGTCCCCCTGCTGGTCGCGCGCCGGCAGCACGAGCTGGAAGAGGTCCGCGACGAGATCGTCGCCGCCGGCGGCACGGCGTCGGTGTACCCGGCCGACCTCACCGACGAGGACTCGGTGCACAAGGCCGTCGACGCGATGCTGGCCGAGCACGGCCGGATCGACATGCTGGTGAACAACGCCGGCCGGTCGATCCGCCGGTCGATCAAGCTGTCGTACGACCGGATGCACGACTACGAGCGCGCGATGGCGATCAACTACTTCGGCGCGGTGCGGCTGATCCTCGCGGTGCTGCCGCACATGTCGGAGCGGAAGTTCGGGCACATCGTGAACGTGTCGTCGATCGGCGTCCAGGGCATCGCGCCGCGCTTCTCGGCGTACGCGGCGTCGAAGGCGGCGCTGGACTACTTCTCGCGCATCGCGGCGACCGAGACGCACGGCGACGGGATCACCTTCACCACCATCCACATGCCGCTGGTGCGCACGCCGATGATCCGCCCGACGAAGATCTACGACGCGTTCCCGACGAAGTCGCCGGAGCAGGCCGCGGACATGGTGATGAAGGCGCTCGTCGAGCGGCCGAAGCACATCGGCACCCCGGCGGGGCAGGCGATCGGGCTGGCCTACACGCTCACGCCGGGCCTCACCGACGCCGTCGCGTACCAGGGTTTCCGGATCTTCCCGGATTCGACCGCGGCGGGCGGTTCGGGCGAACTCAAGATCGGACGTGGCGAGAAACACCTCTCGCGCGCGGCGATGGCGCTGGCCCGGCTCTCGCGTGGCTTCCACTGGTGACACAGCGTTTCACGGGTGAGGCCATTCCGGCGACACGGCGACACTTGTCAGTGATTCGTTAAGCCGGAAGGCGGAGGCGGCGGGTGCCCGGGTACGGTCGGGCCCATGGTTCCTGAGCGCGACCCCGCCGCAACCGCCCTCAACGGCCTCCTCCCCCTCCGTCGTGAGTACACCCAGGCCTGGCACGGCTTCGACCGCAACGAGGTGCGGCAGTACCTCGACCACGTCGAAGCCCAGCTGCGCCGGGTGCTCAGCGAACGCGACGCCGCCGCGGCGCAGGCCGCCGCCGCGACCCGCGAGGCCGAGACCGTCCGGCAGCAGGTCGCGGCGCTCGAGGCGCGCGTCGAAGAGCTGAAGAAGCCGCCGGAGCGGCTCGAGGACCTCGACGAGCGGATGCAGCGCACGGTGACGCTCGCGCAGGCCCGCGCCGACGAGATCGTCAAGCGCGCCGAGGTGGCCGCGGAGAAGACGTGGGCGTCCTCGACGGAAGCGTCGACGAAGCTGCGTGAGCGGTACTCGAAGCTGGTCGCGGAGCTGGACAAGCAGGCCGACCTGCTGCATTCCGAGCACGAGAACGCACTGGCGGAAACGCGCGCCGAGGTGCAGCGGCTGACCGTCGAGGCGGCCCAGCGGCGCGAGCTGCTGGACAACGAGGCGGAGCGGAAGCGCCGGAAGCTCGAGCGCGAGTTCGAGGCGTCCCAGGCGGCTCAGAAGGCGGCGCTGGAGAAGCACGTCGCCGACCAGCGCACGGCGAGCAAGAACCAGGCGGAGCGCCGGCTCGCGGAGGCGACGGCGGAGGCGAAGCGGCGGCTCGACGAGGCGACGGCGGAAGCCAAGCGGCGCCTGGACGAGGCGACCACCCAGGCGGCCCAGCGCACGACGGCGGCGAACCGCAAGGTCGAGCGGCTGGCGGAGATCCGCGAGCAGGCGCGCAAGAGCCTGGCGATGGCGGAGGACATCCTCAACCGCAGCGAGCCGCAGCTGGCGACGCTGCCGGAGGAGGCGGTGATCCCCCAGGCGGCGAAGCTGGTCGGGGGCGACTCGGAGTCGGCGACCACACCGGCGGCACCGGTGGTCCCGGTGGTGCAGCCGTCACCCGCGAAGGCGGCAACGCCGAAGCCGGCGCCGAAGCCCGCCGCGACTCCGAAGCCGGCGCCTCAGGCGGCCAAGCCGGCGAACTCGAACGGCCCGGCGACCAAGCCCGCGAACGGCAACGGCTCGAACGGCACCGGCGCGAAGCCGCTGTCGCCGTCGGGGAGCAAGCCGGGCAACTGAGCCACGGCAGCACCGAACCTCCGTGAAGGGGCCGTGTTGCGGAACTCCGCAACACGGCCCCTTCACTGCGTTCCCGGCCTGAGCGCTGCGAAGCCCGCAACCCGCGCGCGTGGAGGGGCCCCCCGGTTTTTACGCTACCGGCAGGCACCGACAGTTTCCGGCGTCCGGGAGCAGCGCGCCTTCAGTTGTGCACAGCGAGAGGCTTTCAGTTGCGGGCCGTCCGGGGCCAGGGGTTCGCCGCCTCCAGCTGGGCCGCCAGGCCCAGCAGCAGCGACTCCCCTCCCGGGCGGGCCACCAGCTGCACCGACGTCGGCAACCCCGACACCGCCGACCGGCCCGCCGGGACCGTGATCGCCGGGTAGCCCGCGAAGTTCCACTGGCCGGTGAAGCCCGCCAGGCGCGTCGACGGCAGCACGTTCGTCAGCCAGCCGCGCTCGTGCCAGCGCCCGGCCTTCACCGGCCAGTGCGACAGCGTCGGCGTCAGCAGCACCTCGTGCGACGCGAAGAACTCCTCCGCCCGTTCGACCCACCGGTCACGCGTCCGCGCACGGAGCAGGCCCGCCCGCTCGACCAGGCGCCCCGCGCGGACGTGGGCGCGCGTCCGGCGCTGCAGCCGGGCGGCGTCGAACTCGCGGGCCTGGACCGCCGGGCCAGCCAGCCAGCGGGCCGTCATGCCCAGGATCATCGTCGCCGGATAACGCGGTGCCGCCGGGGTGATCGCGTGCCCGGCCGAGGCCAGGTGACCCGCCGCCGCCGAGACCGCCGCCACCAGCTCCTTCGGGACCGGCGTGTGCAGCAGCGGCACCGTTGTCGACATGCCGATGCGGACCGGTGACGGCGAAGGCACCGAGGCCAGCTCAGGCGAGCCCGCCAGCACTGACACCAGCAACGCCGTGTCGGCGACCGTCGTGGCCAGGGGGCCGTGCACCGACATGCCGAACCAGCCGCCCTCCGCCAGCAGGTCCGCGCCCGGCTTCAACCCCACCAGGCCGCACATCGCCGCCGGGAGGCGGATCGAGCCCATGCCGTCCGAACCGTGGGCCAGCGGGACCAGCCCGGCCGCCACCGCCGCCGCGCTGCCGCCCGACGAGCCGCCCGCCGCGTACGTCGGGTCCCAGGGGTTGCGCGCTATGCCGTCCGGGGTGTCGCTCATCGGCCAGATGCACAGCTCCGGCACCCGCGTCAGGCCGACGACCACCGCGCCCGCCGCGCGCAGCCGGGTCGCGATCAGGCCGTCCGCGTCCGCCCGTGCGGTCGGCCCCGCCTGCGAGCCGTGCGACGCGTACTCGCCGGCCACTTCCGTGACGTCCTTGACCGCGACGGGCACCCCGGCCAGCGGCAGCGTCGCGAGATCCGGCCGCGCGGCGACCTCCGCGGCTTCCTTGAGCGCCTCCTCGGCGCGCACCCGCCGGAAGGCGCCGACGACGCCGTCCGCCGCGGCGATCCGCTCCAGCGCCTCCTCGGTGACCTGCACCGGATCGAGCTGCCCGGCCCGGACGGAGGCCGCGATCTCCACTGCCGTGAGCACCATGATCGGACCCTAGCCCACGGAAAGGTGACAGCGGCAAAGAAAACGTCTCAGATTGCGCCGGCCCGCAGGGCGTAGGCAACGGCGTGGGCGCGGTTGTTGAGGCCGCAGCGCGTCATCAGGCCGTAGAGGACGTTCTTCACGGTCCGCTCCGAGTAGCACAGCTTCGTGGCGATCTCCTCGGTCCCGAACCCCTCGGCGACCAGCCGCAGCACGTCGCACTCGCGGGCCGCGAGCCCCGACAGCGTGAGCCCGTTCGGCTCCAGGACGTCCTTGCGCATCCGCTGGACCTGCGCGAGCAGCGCGCCCTGCAGCCGCGGCGGCAGGTTGGCCGTGCCGTCGCCCGCGGCCAGCACCGCCGTCACCAGCTCGGCGCCGCCCGTCTCGCGGCGGGGCAGGATCGCCACCACGCCGCACTCCAGGGCCGCCATCAGGTCGCTTTCACGGAAGTGCTCGACGACCAGCACGACGTGGGACGCCTTGGCCGCCCGGATCTCGCCCAGGACGGTCTCGGTGACGTGGTCCTCCATCACCAGCAGCACGTCCGGCACGAGGTCGGTCAGCCGGACGTCGGATTGGTTGTCCAGCAGGCTCACCGCGCCGGCGTGCGTGATCGGGTCCGAGGCGAGGACGCTCACTTCGACGGGCTTCATGGGGGCAGTGTGGACGGCGTGTCTTCACGCCGTCCCTATTCCACCTTCACGCGCGTGAAGACAGCTCCCCGAACGCCGCCCGCGCCCGCTCCAGGCACCCGGGCAGCCGCTCGGCCGCGCGGGTCCAGTCGCGCCGGGCACGCAGGTACTCCTCCCGCGCTTCCGGCGTCCAGCCGGCCAGTCCCGGCTCGACCCGGGCCTCCAGGTCGGCCAACAGCGTGCCCAGCTCGCCGGTGATCGCGCCCATCCGGCCGAGCACCAGGTCGGCGAAGCTGAAGTCGAGCCGCGTCACGGCAGGCGCGGCCGCGGCATCGGGCCACCGGTCGCCTCCAGCAGCTGGGCCAGCCGCGACAGGATCACGTCGAACTCCTGCTCCCAGTCGCTCATCGCCTGGCCGAACCGCACCGATGCCTCACCGCGCCACGACGCCTGCACCGTCGCCATCTCGCTGTTGACGTCACTGAGGCACGAACGGGCGCCTTCGAGGGCGTGCGCGAAGCAGGCGGCGGCCCGCTGCATGTCTTCGGTCGGCGCTGTCGCCATTCGGGGGCTCCTCTCCGGCCCTCCGAGCGTGACGCACGCGGTGGCGGCGCGGAACCCCGCCCGGGTGCGGTTGCCCGAATGTCCGCCATCCTTGCCTGCCGGTTCACGACGTCCGCGTATGCTCACGACAGGCATCCGGCGCGTGACGATTCGTTCACGCACGAAGGGAGACCGATGTCGGCCGCGGACGGCTCCGCACCGAGACTCCAGCTGCTGGGCCCACTGAAAGCCTGGCAGGGCGAAACGGAGCTCGACCTCGGCTCCGCGCACCGCCGTACGGTCCTCGCCGCGCTGGCGATGCACCCGAACCGCACGGTTTCGCGCGAGGAGCTGATCGACGCCGTCTGGGGCGACGCGCCGCCGCAGAGCGCGCAGGGCTCCATCTACACCTACGTCTCCGGCCTGCGCCGCGCGCTGGAACCCGGCCGGGCCAAGGGCGAAGGGCCGCAGCTGCTCGCGTCGATCGGGTCCGGCTATTCGCTGCGCCTGGACGCCGACGCGATCGACGTCCACCGGTTCGAAACCCTGCGGGAGCAGGCCCAACGCCGGCACGCGGCCGGTGACCTCCGCGGGGCTCGCGAAGCCTTCGACGACGCTTTGGCGCTCTGGCACGGCGTCCCGCTGTCCGGTCTGCCCGGGCCGTTCGCCGCCGCCCAGCGCGCCCGGCTCACCGAGGTGCGGCTGACGACCGTCGAGCGGCGCGCCGAGGTCGTGCTGGAATCGGGCGGGCACACCGAACTCGTCGCCGAACTGACCGCGCTGACCCGCGAACACCCGTTCCGCGAGACGGTGCGCGGGCTGCTCATGCGCGCCCTGGTCCGGGCCGGACGGCGGACCGAGGCGCTCGCGGTCTACGCCGACGTCCGCAACCGGCTCGTCGAGTCCTCGGGCACCGAACCCGGCCCGGCCCTGCGACGGCTGCACGACGAGCTGCTGGAAAAGCCCGCCGCGGCACCGGAACCGAAACCGCCGCGGCACCGGCGTCCGGCGCGGTTGCCGGCCACGGCGCTGCCGGAGCGGGCGGAGTTCTTCGTCGGCCGGGAGGCCGAACTGGACCGGCTGCGCGAAGCCGTCGCCGTCCTCGGTGCCGGAGCGGGCCGGTCGGTGTGGCTCGAGGGCGAACCGGGCAGCGGGCGAACCGCACTGCTCGCCGAAGTCCTCACCATGGCCGAAGACCTCAACCCCGCCTTCGCCGCCGCGGATGCGCTGGACCAGCGGTTCTCGCTGCGGCCGTTGCTCGACGCGCTGGGCGTGTCCCGGCGCGCCACCGACGAACGCCGGGCCGCCCTCGCCGAGCGGCTCGCGGAGCCGTCCGGCGAGGACCCGGTCGACGGCATGCTCGGGCTGGTCCGCGAGCTCTGCGCGGAGGCCCCGCTGGTGCTGGTGGTCGACGATCTGCAGTGGGCGGACGACACGACGCTGCGGGTTTGGCGCTACCTGAGCCGGGAGACGCGGCGGCTGCCGTTGCTGCTCGTCGGCGCCTGCCGCCCGGTGCCCAGGCCGGCCGCACTGGACGACCTCCTTGACAACGATGACATCGCCCTCTTGACCCTGCCGCCGCTGGCCGAGGACGCCACGCGTGAGCTGGCCACCGAGCTGGCCGGCGCGCCACCCGGGCCCGGACTGCAGCTGCTGGTCTCTTACGCGGCCGGAAACCCGCGCTACGTCCGGGAAATCGTCGAGACCCTGCTCTCGCAGTCGATGATCGTGCTCGACGGCGTCCACGCGCACCTGGACGGCAATTCGTGCCAGACGATCCCGTCCCCGCTGGGCACGCGGATCACGCAGTACCTGAGCTTCCTGTCCAGCGGAACCCGTGACACGCTGCGCTGGGCGGCGCTGCTGGGCCGCGAGTTCTCGCCGGGAGACATCGCCGTCGCCACCGAACGGCCGCCGACGGCGCTGGTCGGCGCGGTCGACGAGGCCATCACGTCCGGGGTGCTCGTCGAATCGGGCGACCGGCTGGCGTTCCGGCACCCGCTGGTGCGCCGCGTCCTCTACGAAAAGACGCCGGCCGCGATGCGGGTCGCGCTGCACCGGCAGCTGGCCGAGGCCTTCGCCGCCGCGGGCGCGCCCGCCGAACGCGTCGCCGAGCAGCTGGCCGCCGCGCCCGCCCAGGTGGACCCGTGGGTCACCGGGTGGCTGCTGGAGCACATCGGGACGGTCGCCACCGAGACCCCGCGGGTCGCGGTCGACCTGCTGCGCCACGCCGTCACCCAGGGCACGTTGCCGCCGGACGCGCGGGAGACGCTGACCGCGACCCTGGCCCGGCTGCTGTTCTGGCTCGGCCGGGAGCCGGAAGCCGAGGCGCGCTCGGTCGTCGCGCGGACGTCCGACAGCAGGCGCGCGGCCGAGATGCGCTGGATCCTGGCCTACGTCTACTACCGCCGCGGCGACTTCGCCGAGGCGACCGCCGAGCTCAAGCGGACGCTCGAGGACACCGACGTCCCGGAGATGTGGCGCGGGCGGCACGAGTCACTGCTGGCCACGCTGGAGAAACTGGGCGACGAGACGGCGCTGGCCCCGGCCGGGCTGCACCCGCTGGACGACGCGGCGCTGGCCGTACCGAACCTCGACAGCCTCGACGACGCCGCCGAGCCGCTCGACGCCGCGCGCCGGATCGCCGCGACCCGCGCGGTGCCGGGCGAGATGCACCTGGCCGGCGCGGTGCACTACTACTGGCTGGGCCGCTGGCCGCAGGCACTGGCCGAGCTGGACGCGGTGATCCGCGACGGCGCCGAGACGGCGTCCTACGTCCTGCGCAGCCCCGGTTCGGCCCTGCTGGTCCACGGTGTCGGCGCGCTGATCGCCGGGCACCGCGGCGAACCGGGAGAGGCCAGGGCGCACCTGGACGCGGCCGACCGCCGGCAGTGGCCGCCGGGCCTGGAGCCCGACGGCGGCGACTTCCTGCTCGCGGCCCGGGCGCTGCTGGCCGAGCAGGAGGGCAGGCCGGAAGCGGCGCTGACGGCGCTGCTGCCGCTGCTGGCGGACCACCACCCCCCGGCGGCGCGCTACCAGTGGCTCCCCGACCTCGTCCGGCTCGCATTGCTGCTCGGCGACGGGCCACGGGTGCAGGAGGCGTTGCGCCTGCTCGAGCCCGAGGGTGAGGTCCCGCCCGCACACGCGGCGGCGGCCGGGCACTGCCGTGGCCTGGCCGCGGGAGACCCCCGGCCGGTCCTGACGGCGGCCGGGCACTACCGGGCGGCCGGGCGGCTGCTGAAGCACGCGAAGGCGACCGAGGACGCGGCGATCCTGCTCGCGGAGTCGGGCGAGTTGACGGAAGCCCGCACGGCGTTCCGCAGCGCGTTGACGGCGTACACGGAGATGGGCGCGGTGTGGGACGTGCGCCGCGCGGAGGCCCGGATGGGGCCGTTCGGCATCCGGCGCGCCCCTTCGGTCCGGCCACGAGCCGCCGCCGGAAGCTGACCGCCCCGAGCGCCCCAATGTGGCCTTGGTTGCGCTCAACGCACCGAAGGCCACATTGGGGCGTTTGCGGTTGAACGCGCAACCTTGCCAGGGGGTGCCGCGTCGGTAAGGTCAGCTGAGATGTCCCTGGGGGATTGGGGTCTGGGGCGCAAGTCCCAGAGGGGACGGCAACGACATGCCAGGGGATGCGGATCCCGGCCTGCGGGTGGGCGTGCTCGGCCCGCTGCGGGCCTGGCGCGGGACGGCCGAAATCGGCCTCGGCCCCGCCCGTCAGCGCGCCATCTTCGCGGTGCTCGCCGTCAACGCCGGCCGGCCGGTTCCCCGGGCCGAGCTGATCGACGGCGTCTGGGGCGATTCCGCGCCCGCGAGCGTCGAAGGCAGCGTCCACACCTACGTTTCCGGCCTCCGCCGCGCCCTCGAACCCGACCGGTCGCGCTGGTCGGCGGCCAGCGTCCTGCTCTCCGATCCCGCCGGGTACTCCCTGCTGCTCGGTGAAGACGCGCTCGACGCGGCCGTGTTCGAACGGCACCGCGAACGGGCGCAGCGGCACCTCGAGCAGGGCGATCCGCGGGCGGCCGTCACCGAGCTCGACGGCGCTCTCGCGCTCTGGCAGGGCGAGGCCCTCTCCGGGGTCCCCGGCGGGTTCGCCGAGCGGCACCGCGAATACCTCGCCGAACTCCGGCTGAACACCCTCGAACGGCGGGCCGAAGCCGTGCTCGCCCTCGGCGGGCACCTCGACCTGGCGCCGGAGCTGGCGGTGCTGGCCGGCGAACACCCGTTGCGGGAGTCGCTGCGGGAGTCGCTCATGCTCGCCCTCTACCGCAGCGGGCGGCCCGCCGACGCCCTCGACGTCTTCCGCGACGCCCGCGCCACGCTCGTCGCGGAACTCGGCGTCGAACCCGGTCCGGCGCTGCAACGGCTCCAGCGGCAGATCCTCGCCCAGGACCCGGCGCTCGACGCTCCGGCGGCACCGGCGGCGCCGGTCCTGGTCACCGGGCACCGGCTGTTCGGCCGGGAAACCGAAACGACGGCACTCGCCGGGCTCGTCGCCGACGTCCGGGCCGGGCGCGGGCGGGCCGTCTGGATCGAAGGGGACGCCGGGATCGGCAAGTCCGAGCTGCTCACCAGCTCGCTGCCGGACGGGCCCGGGTTCCAGCGGCTCTGGGCGGCCGCCGACGAGCTGAGCACCCGGTTCCCGCTGCAGGTCGTGCTGGAGTGCCTGGCGATCGACGCGCACTCCCCCGACCCGCGGCGCGCGCGGGTGGCGAAGGAGCTCGCCGGCGAGGGCCCGGCACGGCGCAGCTGGGGCCCGGCCGACCCGGTGCTCGGCGCCGTCGACCGGCTGCTGGCGCTGGTCGACGAGCTCTGCGCGCAGTCGCCGCAGGTGCTGGTGCTCGACGACCTGCAGTGGGCCGACGAAGCGTCCGTGCTCGTCTGGCACCGGCTCTGCGCGGCGACCCGGCAGCTGCCGCTGCTGCTGGTGGCCGCCACCCGGCCGGCACCGGACCGCGCCGAGCTCGCCCAGCTGCGTCGCGGCGTCCAGGCGCGTGACGGGGTCGTCCTCGACCTCGGGCCGCTGACCAGCGAAGACGTCGGCCGGCTGATCGAGGACCAGCTCGGGGCGCCACCCGGGCCGGGGCTGCGCGAGCTGGCCGCCCGCGGTGCCGGAAACCCCTTGTACGTCAAGGAAATGGTCGACGTGCTGAAGCGGGCCGGCGCGGTGGCGGTGAACGACGGCCAAGCTGACGTCGACGACCCGGCGGAGTTCGAGGCACCGCGCTCGCTGGTCGCCGCGGTCGACCGGCGGCTGGACTTCCTGACCGCGCGGACGCAGGAAGTACTGCGCTGGGGCGCGTTGCTGGGCATGGAGTTCGCCGTCGGGGACGTCGCCGCGGTGCTCGGCACCCGGCCGTCGGACCTGCTGGCGCCGCTCGAAGAAGCCGTCACGGCGAACGTCCTCATCGACACCGGGACGCAGCTGGCCTTCCGCCACCCCCTGCTGCGCCAGGCGCTGTACGACCGGCTGCTGGCCGGGACGCGGGCGGCGCTGCACCGGCAGGCCGCCGAGGCGCTGGCCGGCATCGGCGCGCCGGTGAAGCGCGTCGCCGAGCAGCTGGTGGCCGCACCGGCCACAGTGGACGAATGGGTGCTGGATTGGCTCGCCGTGCACCACGCCGCCGTGTCGACCCGGGCGCCGCTCATCGCCGTCGAGCTGCTCGAACGCGCGCTGGCCGCGTGCCCCGGCAGCGATCCGCGCCGGGAGACGCTGCTGGTCGCGCTGGTCAAGGTGCTGTTCCGGCTGGAACGCAGCCCGGAAGCCCTGGCGCGGCAGGCATTCGACGTCGCCACCGATCCGGACGCCGTCGAGGAGATGCGGCACGTGCTCGCGGCGCTGCGGCACCGCCGTGGGGACACCGAAGGCGCCGTCGCGACGCTCGCCGCGTGGATCGACGACCCGGCGGTGCCGGAGCTCTGGCGGGTCAAGCACCGGCAGCTGCTGGCCAACTTCCGCCGCGGCAGCCTGTCCGACTTGGACACGGCGGAGCGGACGGCGCACGAGACGAAGTCGCTCGCCGGCGGCGACCGCTACCTGACCGCGCACGCGCTGCAGTCGTTGTGGCTGGTCGATTCGGTGCGCCGCGAGCACGACCGCGCACTGGCCCACATCGACGCGGCGATCGAGGCCGTCGGCGACGAGCACGAGCTGGCCGACCTGCACCTCGACCTGCTCGACAACCGCGTCTTCACGCTGCAGAACCTCGACCGCCTCGCCGAAGCGGGCGATGCCCTGCACGCGGCGGGCGAAGTCGCCGCGCGGCACGCGCTGCCGGTCGGGCTGCAGGTGTCCGCCGCGGTGCACCGGTACTGGGAGGGCCGCTGGGACGAGGCGCTGGTCGAGCTGGACACGGTCATCGAGGACGGCCCGGCCATCACGTTCTACGGCCTGCGCGAGCCCGGTCCGGCGGCGCTGCTGCTGCACGGCGTCGCGGCGCTGATCGCGGGCCGCCGCGACGACCGCGCCCAGGCGGCCGCCCACCTCGACGCGGCGGAGGAGTACGCCCCGGCGACCGGTGCCGAGCGCGAAAGCTTCGACTTCCTGCTGGTCGCCGACGCACTGGCGGCCGAGCAGCGCGGCGACCGGGTCCGCGCGCTGACCGTCCTCGAGCCGATCCTGAACCCGACGTACGCGGCGATGATGCTGCGGCACCAGTGGCTGCCGGCGTTCGTGCGGCTGGCGATGGAGCAGGACGACGTCGCCCGCGCCCGCCGGGCGCTGGCGGTGTGCGAGGAGGAAGCGGCGAAGGAGCGACGTCCGGCGCGGGCGCACGCGGCGGCGTCGTGGTGCCGCGGGCTGATCGAGGAGGACCCGGCGCCGGTGCTGGCCACGGCCGAGCACTTCCGCGCGGTCGGCCGCCGCCCGGAGCTGGCCTCGGCGCTGGAGGACGCCGCCGTGCTGCTGGCGCGCGCGGGCCGGCTGGACGCGGCGCACGCGGCCTTCGAGGAGGCAGCCGAGCTGTACACGACGTTGGCGGCGCGCTGGGACCTGCGGCGCGCGGAGACCCGGCTGCGCCGTCTCGGCGTCCGCCGGGGCGCGCTGTTCTCCCCGATCC
The DNA here is from genome assembly GCA_033793495.1 of Streptomyces sp. MN03-5084-2B. Taxonomy (GTDB): domain Bacteria; phylum Actinomycetota; class Actinomycetes; order Mycobacteriales; family Pseudonocardiaceae; genus Amycolatopsis. The sequence goes on from JARAWT010000025.1 coordinate 105,280, forward strand.
GGCCGGGCCACGGCTGGGAGTCGCTGACGCCGATCGAGGTCCGCATCGCCGGCCTGGTCGCGGAGGGCCGGTCCAACCCGGACATCGCGGCCGAGCTGTCGCTGCCGCGGCGGACGGTCCAGGCGCACGTGGCCCGGCTGCTGGGCAAGCTCGAGACGCCGTCACGTTCGGGCGTCGCCGACGCCTTCCGCCGGCGGCGTTAGCGCGTTGGCCTTCGCGACCCGGCCGAGGTAACGGCCGGATTCCTTGACCGTCCGGCGCTGGGTCTCGAAGTCGACGTGCACCAGACCGAACCGTTGCGTGTAGCCCATCGCCCACTCGAAGTTGTCCAGCAGCGACCAGGCGAAGTAGCCGCGGACGTCGGCGCCGGCGCGGATCGCGTCGTGGACCGCGCGCAGGTGCTCCATGAGGTAGTTCACCCGGGCCGCGTCGAACACCCGGCCGTCGACCACCTGGTCCGCAAAGGACGCTCCGTTCTCGGCCACCACCAGCGGCAGGCCGCCGGACCGCCGGTCGATCCAGCGCAGCAGGTCCGTCAAGGTGTCCGGGGCCTGCTCCCAGCCGAACGCGGTCAGCGGCGGCCGGGCCGGCAGGACGTCCAGGCCGCGCAACGTCGGCAGCGGGCAGTTGCTCGGCGCCTGCGGGTCCTCGAGCGGCGTGACGCGGGCCGGCGCGTAGTAGTTCACGCCCAGCCAGTCGATCGGGGCCGCGATCAGCTCCGGGTCGCCGTCGCGGACGCACTCCACGAACCGGCCTGCCGCCGCCAGGACGTCTTCCGGGTAGCCGCGGCCCAGGACCGGGTCGAGGAAGAACCGGTTGTGGATGCCGTCGAACTTCCGGGCCGCTTCGCGGTGGGCCGGGGTGTCGCCGTCCGGGATCGCCGGGGCGAAGTTCAACGCCAGCGAGAACTCGTGACCGGGCCTCGCCTGCGCGGCCAGCGCCCGCGTGGCCAGCCCGTGGCCCAGCAGGAGGTGGTGGGCCGCGACCAGGGCCGTGCCGTGGTCCTGGACGCCCGGCGCGTGCACCCCGCTGCCGTAGCCGAGGAAGGCCGCGCAGAACGGCTCGTTGACCGTCGTCCACTGGTTCACCCGGTCGCCGAGCGCGGCGTGCACCACCGCGGCGTAGTCGGCGAACCGTTCGGCGGTGTCACGCAGCGGCCAGCCGCCGGCGTCTTCGAGTGCCTGCGGCAGGTCCCAGTGGTAGAGCGTCAGCACCGGAACGACGTCCTGGCTCAGGAGCTCGTCGACCAGCCGGTCGTAGAAGGCGAGCCCGGCCGCCGAGGTCGTCCGGCCGTCCGGCATCACCCGCGGCCACGCGACCGAGAAGCGGTAGGCGTTCAGCCCGAGGCCGGCCAGCAGGCCGACGTCCTCCGGGTAGCGGTGGTAGTGGTCGCAGGCGACGGCGCCGGTCGCGCCGCCGAGCACCTTGCCTTCGGTCGCCGCGAACGTGTCCCAGACGGACGGCCCGCGGCCGCCCTCGGACACCGCGCCCTCGACCTGGTAGGACGCGGTCGCCGCGCCCCACAGGAAACCCGTCGGGAAGGTCATACCGGTGCCCCTTTCAGGATGCCCCGCACGATGTGGCGGCCCAGCAGCAGGAACAGCGCGATGACGGGCACGACCGCGACGGTCGCACCGGTGAGCATCAGCGCGTAGTCGGTGTAGTAGCCGCTGGCCAGCTGCGACAGGGCGACCTGCACGGTCGGCGTCTCGTTGGGGTCGAGGACCACCAGCGGCCAGAAGTAGTCGTTCCAGGTGGCCATGAACGTCAGCATCGCGAGCACCGCGGCCGGCGCGCGGAGGGCCGGCACGGCCACGTGCCAGTAGGTGCGCACGATCGAGCAGCCGTCGACGGTCGCGGCGTCGACCAGGTCCCGGCTGATCGCGTTCTCGCACGCCTGCCGCATCCAGAACACGCTGAAGGCGCTGATCAGCGCCGGCACGATCACCGCTTCGAGCCGCCCGTACCAGCCGAGGTCGCCGACGACGAGGTAGAGCGGGATGACGCCGAGCTGCGCCGGCACCATCGCCGAGCCGACGACCAGCAGGAACAACGTGTTGCGGCCGCGGAACTCGAGCCGCGCGAAGGCGAACCCGGCCAGGCTCGCCAGCACGACGTTGGACACCATGACCGTGCTCGCGACGATCAGCGAGTTCCCGATGGCCAGCCAGAAGTCGACGGTGTCGAAGACGCGCCGCACGTTCCCGGCGAGGTTCCCGCCCGGCAGCAGCAGCGGCGACGTCTCCCCGATCGCCGAGTTGTCCCGCGTGGCCACGACGAACGACCAGTACAGCGGGAACACCGACGCGCCCAGCACCCCGGTCAGCACGGCGTACACCCAGCCGCCCGGCCGCCGCCGCGCTGTCACGCCGACCTCACGAACCGGCGCACCAGCCGGTAGTTGACCAGCGCGAACAGCGCGCAGATCACGAACATCACCCAGGTCAGCGCGGCCGCGTAGCCCGCGTCCAGGTGCGTGAACCCCTTTTCGTACAGGTACATGACCAGCGTCTGGAACTGGCGGTCGTTGCCGCCGGTCCCGGCCGAGCCGCCGGCGTCGAACAGCTGCGGCTCGGCGAACAACTGCAGGCCGTTGACCGTGCCGGCGATGGCGGTGAAGGCCAGCGCGGGCCGGATCCCCGGCACGGTGATCGACCAGAACGTCCGCCACCGCGAGGCGCCGTCCAGCTCGGCGGCCTCGTACAGGTCGCCGGGGACGGCCTGCATCGCGGCCAGGTAGATCAGGGCGTTGTAGCCGGTCCAGCGCCAGAGCACCATGCTCGCCACGGCGAGGTGCGACGTCCAGGTCGTCGCCCGCCAGTTGACCGGCGCCACCCCGAACCAGCCGAGCACTTCGTTGACGACGCCGTAGTCACGGCTGAACAGCTGGCCGAAGACGAGCCCGACGGCGACGACGGACACGACGTTCGGCAGCAGCACCCCGGTGCGCCACCAGGTCGCGGCCCGCAACGGCCGGTCGAGCAGTGCCGCGATACCCAGGGCCAGCAGGAACTCCGGGACGGCGGCGAGCAGGAAGATGGAGACCGTGTTGGCGAGCGCGTTGTAGAAGTGGGCGTCGGTGAGGAGGTCGCCGTAGTTGGCGACGCCGAAGCCGCCCCGGTCGCCTTCGAGCAGGTTCCAGTCGTGCAGCGAAACCCACGCCGTGTACAGCAGCGGGAAGGCGCCGAAGACGACGAACAGGGCGAAGAAGGGCGCGACGAACAGCAGCGGCGTGACCTTGCGGTCGAGGCGGGCGAGCCGGTGCTGCACGAGCGGCTACTTCAGGGCGGCTTGGGCCTGCTGGACGGCTGTCGTCCAGGCCTGGTCGACGGTGTCGGTCTTCTCCTCGATCCGGCCGAGGGCACGGCCGAACTCCGGCCGGACGTCGGCGTCGCGCAGGCCGCGGTAGTTCGGGCGCAGCTGATCGGCCGAAGCGGCGAAGATCCGCCCGGTCGGCGCGTCGCCGAAGTACGGGTCCTTGTGCGCGACCACCTGCGGATCCTCGTACACGGCGGGCTCGCTGGGCAGGATGCCGTCGGAGAGGAAGAGCTTCTTCTGCTGCTCCGGGGCGGTCAGCCAGCGGGCGAGTTCGTACGCCTCCTTCTGGTGACCGCCCTGCTTCGGCACGGTCAGGAACGATCCGCCCTGGTTGCCGCTCCGGCCGGGCACGGTGGTGACGTCCCACTTGCCGCGGTTGGCGTCCCCGCCGGCTTCCTTGATCTGGCTGAGCATCCAGGCCGGACAGGCGACGGTGGCGAAGGAACCCTGCTTGATCGCCACGTTCCACGCCTGGGTGAACGTGGTCGCCGCCGCCGTCTGCCCCTTCGCGGCGAGGCCGCCGGAGAGGAAGAAAGCCGTGCGCACGCTCGGGTTGCGGTCGGCGATGAAGGAGTCGTCGCGCTGGGAGAAGTAGTTCTCCGGCGACTGGTTGAGCATCGCCGTGTAGACGGTCCCGGCGGAGTCGGCGAACTTGACGCCCGGCGTCTTGCTCGTGAACCGCTCGGCGGTGGCGGCGTAGGCGTCCCAGTCGGGCATCAGCTTGGCGACCTCTTCCCGGTCGGCCGGCAGGCCCGCGGCCGCGAACAGGTCGCGCCGGTAGCAGAGCGCGAGGCTGCCCATGTCCGTGCCGAGGCCCAGCACGAAGGCGCCGTCGGTGCCCTGCGCCCACTTCCACGGCACCCACTGCTTTTCCAGCTCGCGGGCGCCGAAGCCGGCGAGGTCGGCGAACTTGTCCTTCACCTTCCGGTACTGCGGCATGTACTGCTCTTCGATCGCCACGACGTCGGCGGCGCCGTGCCCGGTGGCGAGTTGCGTCGCGAGCCCCTTGTGATGGGTGTCGAAGTCGGTGACGCGGTTCTGCACCGTGATGTCCGGGTGCAGCTTCTCGTACTCGGCGATCAGGGGCGCGTAGCCGAACTCACCGAAGGTCGCGATGGTGAGCTTCGTCTTCTCCCCGGCGTCACCCGGACTGCAGGCGGCGAGCGGGATCAACGCGGCGACCGCGATGGCGGTCCGGCGGACGATCGTTCGCAACTGGCTTCCTCAGATCACACCGGCCCGCACGGCGTAGGCGACCGCGTGCGGCCGGTTGCGCAGGTTGAGCCGGTTGGTCATGGCGTAGATGACGTTCTTCACGGTCCGCTCCGAGTAGCAGAGCTTGCCCGCGATCTCGGCAGTGTCCCAGCCTTCGGCCATCAGGCGAAGCACATCCACCTCGCGCGGCGTGAGTGCCGCCCCGCCACCTGCGTCGGCCAGGGCCGCGACCTGCTCCCGCAGCGGAGAGGTGCGCCCGCGCGCCGCGGCGAGCACGTTCGCGGTGAGCCGGTCGAGCGCGGTCCGCGGGAGCACGGCGGAGACGTGGCACTCGGCGAGCAGGCCCACGTGCGCGGGATCGACGTGCCCGGCGACCAGCACGATCGCGGCCGGCGACTCCGCGGACGCGGCGCGCAGCGCGGCGACGGCCTCCCGGTCGACCTCCCCGACGGCGAACACCAGCACCGCCGCCTCGCCTCGGCGGGCGCGCGGCAGGACCAGCAGCTCGGGGCGGGAGTTCAGGTGGTTGATCAGCCCGGTCAGCGCGATCGGGTCCGACGCCCACGCCGCCACTCGCACCTGGTCCATCGAACCCTCCTCCGCCCACGACGAATCCTGACTCCGGCCAGTCTGCTGAGGACGCCTTCACGAATTCTCTAACGGCGCCGGAGCCATTCTTCACGCCGTGAAGTTTGACCGTCGACTACCGTCGGGGGATACCCGAACGAGCGAAGGGACCGATGAACCGCCGACTTCTTGCCGCCCTCGGGGTGGCGTTTTCCGTCTTGGCCGGGTCTTTGCTGGTCTCGGGCCTGACACCGCGGACCGTGTCCGGGTTGGCGGTGCCCCTGACCTCCGACCGGCCGGTTCCTCCGGCGGCTCCTCCTTCCGCCTCGCCCGCACCCACGTCACGTCTCGACCGGCCGGACGACTGCGCGACGCGGGTCGACGGGCTCGACGACCGCGCCCAGGTCGCGCAGCTGGTCGTCGTGGGCGTTTCCGCGGACAACCCGGCGGCCACGGTGTCGCTGGTGCGCGATCACCAGGTCGGCGGGATCTTCATCGGCGGTAATGCAACAGCGTTGTTGAAAGATCGTTCGCTGGCCGCGGTCCAGGCCGTGGCCAAGGTGCCGGTGGCGGTGTCGGTCGACGAAGAAGGCGGCCGCGTCCAGCGCATCGACGACCTCGACGGCGATCTGCCGTCGGCCCGGACGATGGCCGAGACGAAGTCCCCGGACGAGGTCCGCGTCCTGGCCGCCGAGCGGGGCCGCCAGCTGCGCGCCCGCGGGGTGACGGTGGACTTCGCCCCGGACACCGACGTCACGGACGCCCCGGACGGCGACGTGATCGGCGACCGGTCGTTCAGCCCGGACCCGGTCCGGGTGAAGACGTACGCGAAAGCGTTCGCGGAGGGCCTTCGCGACGCGGGTGTCCAGCCGGTGCTGAAGCACTTCCCCGGCCACGGCCACGGCTCGGGCGACTCCCACAAGGGCACGGTGGTCACGCCGCCGCTCGGCGAGCTGCGCGCGGTCGATCTGGTGCCGTACCGCGGCCTGGCCGACTACGGCCCGGTCGCGGTGATGGTCGGCCACCTCGACGTGCCGGACCTGACCAACGGGGTCCCGGCCTCCCTGTCGCCGGCCGCGTACCGGTTGCTGCGCGGCGAGTTCGCGTTCACCGGCCCGGTCGTGACGGACGACCTCGGGGCGATGAAGGCGATCACGGCGCAGTACTCGCTCCCGGAGGCGGTGCTGAAGGCTCTGCAGGCCGGCGCGGACCAGGCGTTGTGGTCGTCCGGGGGCCGGGTGGACGAGGTGCTGGACCGGCTCGTGAAGGCCGTGCGGAGCGGGGAGCTGCCGAAGCCCCGGGTACGGGAGTCGGTGGCGCGGGTGCTGCGGGGCAAAGGTCTCTGCTGAATTCTCTTGACCCTGCCCCAGGGGGAGGGTTCGACGATGGTTCGCATGACCGAGAACGCACTGCACACCATCGAAGCCCGGATCCGCGAAGAGGTCGCCGCCCGCTGTGAAGCCGACGGGATCCCCGGGTTCGTCGTCGGCGTCCACCAGGCCGGGGCCGCGATCATCGTCGCCGACGGCACCGCGAACACCGCCACCGGAGCCCCGATGCGCGAGGACACCGGATTCCTCTTCGGCTCGGTGACCAAGGTCCTGACCACCACGCTGGTTCTCCAGCAGGTCGAACGCGGGGCCCTGGACCTGGACGAACCGGTCGTGAAGTACCTGCCGGAATTCGCCCTGGGTACGGACGGCGCGGCGGACCGGATCCTCGTCCGGCACCTGATCTCGCACACCAACGGCATCGACGCGGACCTCTACTTCCCCGACGCCTCCGGCCGCGACGCCCTGAAGACGTACGTCGAAGGCCTCGCGGACAGCTGCGGCACCCTCTTCGAACCCGGCGAGCAGCTCAGCTACTCCAACGGCGGCATGATCATCGCGGGCCGGCTGCTGGAAGTGGTGACCGGCCTGCCCTTCCCGGAGCTGCTCGAGCGCGACGTCTACGCCCCCGTCGGCATGACGGACTCCGGTACCTCGGCGACGCAGGCCATCCTGCGCAGTACGGCGGTCGGCCACTTCCCGGACCCCGCCACCACGGCGCCCCGGCCCACGGGGATGTTCATGCTGCCCGACACCTGGGGACCGGCCGGCGGCACGCCGATCGGCACCGTCGCCGACCTGCTCGCCTTCGGGCGCACCCACCTCGCGGGTGGGGTGGCGCCCACCGGGAACCGTGTCCTCTCGGCCGAGTCGGTCGCGCTGATGCAGCAGGTCTCGCACGACATGGCCACGCCGAACGTGCCTCCGATGGGCCTGGGGTGGGTGCGCTACCCCTTCGGCGACACGACCGTGCTGGCCATGTCGGGGGCATCGCCCGGTGGCGTTTCCATCCTGTGCGTGGTGCCCGGGCACGACCTGGTCTTCGCCGCCTTCGGCAACACCCCGGGTGCCATCGTGCTGCAGGACCGGATCCTGCAGCTGCTCCTGCGCGAGCACCTCGGAATCCCGGTGCCTGCCGTGCTCACCGATCCGGCCCCGGACGTCGACCTCGCGCCCTACGTGGGCACCTACCGGTCCAACCAGCTCCGCATCGACGTCAGTGTCGTCGACGGTCAGCTTGAAGAGCGGATGACGTACGAGCCGGCGGACGAGTCGCAAGAGCGGATTTTCACGGCGTTCGCCGGTGGGGCGACCTCGGCGCCGCCGCAGCGCTACGTGCCGATCCGGCCCGGCCTCTTCGCGCCCGCCGGGTACCCGCCGGAGACGTTCGACGGCTACCTCCGCCTCCTGCTCGTCTCCTACCACGACCTCCGCGACGGCCGGGCGCGCTTCCGCAACGGCGGCGGCCGCCTGACCCGGCGTGCCTGACCGGTTCCCTGGAAGGATGCGCACATGATCACGATCGGGCGGCTCGCCGACTACGCCGGAGTGACCGTCAAAGCCGTGCGGCACTACCACGAGCGCGGCCTGCTGGCCGAGCCCGGCCGCGACTCCTCCGGCTACCGGCGTTACACCGCGCAGCACGCCGTCGACCTGGTCAAGATCCGGACGCTGGCCGCCGCGGGGATGCCGCTGGCCCGCATCAAGGACCTCCTCGACGCCGACGAGGACACGCTCGCGGCCGCGATCGCCGAAATCGACGACGACCTCGAGGAGCGCATCGCGCAGCTGCGGCGGACCCGCGACCAGCTCGCCCAGCTGCGTGGCGGCGACCGGCTCTTCGTGGCCCCGGAAGTCGCCGCCTATCTCGACGAACTGCGCGAGCTCGGTGTCAGCGAGCGCCACCTGCGCCTGGAACGCGACGGCTGGATCATCATGCAGACGGCCTCCCCCGGGGACGCCGCCCGGTGGGTCGCCGAGAAGCGGGATCTGTTGGCGGAGCCCGAATTCCGCGCGATCTGCCTCGAGCACGACGCCGCTTACGACTGGGCGCCGGACGATCCGCGCCTTCCCGCACTCGCGGAACGCACCCGGAACTGGTTCGCCGGGCGGCCGGAATCCGCCCGGGTGGACAACCCGGCCATCGCGCAGCTGGCCGCGCAGTCCTTGCCCGGTGGGTCTTCGCCGGCCTGGGATCGTCTTGCCCGGCTGATGACAGAGGGGTGACTTCTCGGCCGGCGGGGTCGTTTTCGGTTGTGCGGAAGGCATCGGTGTCGTCATGCCAACGACGTTACCGAACACGAGTTCGAACGTCACCGCTGAATCGGGTGAACCTCAGGACGGGATTCGGGTTGCTGTTTCCCTTGCCGCGCAAGAGAAACAGCAGCTCGGCGACGTGAGCAGCCCCCGATTTCCACGCTACCGGAGACCACCGACAAACGCGGTCGCCACCGAAGGAAAGCCGAGCCGATCGGGCCTAGACTCGGCGGCAGGAGCACCCGGACCAAGGAGCGGCATGGCGGATCTCGGCGGTACCTTCACCCTCGGCGGCGAACTTCCCGTGACGCGCATGGGTTACGGCGCCATGCAACTGGCCGGCCCCGGCGTCTGGGGACCGCCGAAGGACCACGACACCGCCGTCGCCGTGCTGCGGGAAGCCGTCGAACGCGGGGTCACCCACCTCGACACCAGTGACTACTACGGCCCCCACACCGTGAACGCCCTGATCAAGGAAGCCCTGCACCCCTACCCCGAATCGCTCGTCATCGTGACGAAGGTCGGGGCGCGGCGGAGCGCGGACAAGGGCTGGCCGCCCGCGCTGTCGGCCGCGGACCTCACCGAGGCCGTGCACGACAACCTGCGCAACCTCGGCGTCGACGCGCTCGACGTGGTCAACCTGCGGCTCAGCAACGCCGCCGGCGACTACCCCGTGCCGATGTCGCTCGCCGAACCGTTCGGGGTGCTCGCCGAACTGAGGGAACAGGGGCTGATCCGGCACCTCGGCGTCAGCCACGTCAGCGCCGAGCAGCTCGACGAAGCGAAGGCGATCGCGCCGGTCGTCTGCGTGCAGAACCAGTACAACCTGGCGCACCGGGAGAACGATCCCCTCGTCGACAAGTGCGCCGCCGAGGGGATCGCCTTCGTGCCCTACTTCCCGCTCGGCGGGTTCAGCCCGCTGCAGTCGGGACTGCTCGACGACTGCGCCGCCCGGGTGGGGGCCACGCCGATGCAGGTCGCGCTCGCCTGGCTGCTGCGGCGGTCGCCGTCGATGCTGCTGATCCCCGGGACGTCGTCGCCGGCGCACCTGCGGGAGAACCTCGCCGCCGCCGGCCTCGAACTGCCCGGTGACGTTCTCGCCGATCTCGACCGGATCGGCGCCGCCTGATCGCTACGCTGAGCGCCCGGACAGGCACGAGAACGGAGCAACCGTGGCGGAGTGGGGCGATCTGGTCGCGTACATCAGGGAGTCGTACCGGGTGGTGCGCGACGAGCCCGACGAGCTGCGCATCCGCCTCGTGTTCGGCGACGATCCCGACACCGAGCAGCGGGCCCAGATCGTGGTGATCGCCCGCGAGATCCTCGACCAGCGCGAGGACTGGGTGCAGATCGCCACGCCGTTCGCCCGGCACGAGCAGGTCGACCTCCTCGAAGTGCTGACCGAGGTCGGCGACGCGATCGTGGTGGGCGGGCTCGCGGTGATGGGCGAGCACATCGTCCTCCGCCATTCGCTGCCGCTGGTCAACCTCGACATCAACGAGTTCACCGATCCCCTCGAGCTGGTCGCCGGCGCGGCCGAGCTGCTGGAACAGCAGTTCACCGGCCGCGACGACTACTGAGTTCCCGTGACGCCGCCCCGGGCCGGGGGCTCCGCCACCCGTCGCATGGTGAGCGGCACCACCGCGACCGCGGCGGCCACGGCGAGCGCGGCACCCGGCCCGAGCGCCGCGGCCGCCGTGCCGGTACCGAGGTAGAGGCCGCCGAGCAGGGCGACGCCGAGGGTGCCGCCGAGCTGCTGCACCGCGTTGAGCAGCCCGGCGGCCGAGCCCGTCTCGTGCGGCCGGACCCGCTCGAGGGCGGCGGTGAAGAACGGCACCGTGAACGTCCCCATCCCGAGCCCGCACAGCGCCAGCGCCCACGGGTACGCGCCCACGCCACCGGCCACCATGGCGAGGACCCCGGCCAGCAGGAGGGCCAGCCCGGCGAACATCACCCGGGACCCGAACCTCGGCACGAGCCGGGTGCCGGCGAAATACGACGACACCGCGAGCCCGGCCGAGAGCGGCAACAGCGTCAGGCCCGCGGTGCGGACGCCGGCGCCCAGCCCGAGCTGGAGCTGCATCGGCACGACCTGCATCAGGCCCGTCATCACCGCGAAGAACAGCAGAGACCCGGCCAGCGCGGCCGGGAAGCCGCGGTTCGCGAACAGGCTCGGCTCGACCAGCGGCGCGGCCGCGCGGCGCTGCTGGAAGCCGAAGACGACCAGCAGCGCGGCCCCGGCCGCGAACAGGCCCCAGTTCGTCCCGACGGGGTCGATCAGCGGGTAGACGAGCAGCCCGGCGCCGGCGGCGACGAGCAGCGTGCCGGTGACGTCGAGCCGGGGCCGGGTGGCGGCGCGGTCCTCCCGCAGCAGCCGCGCGGCGAGCAGCACGGCCAGCCCGAGCGGGACGTTCACGAGGAACGCCGCTCGCCAGGAGAGCGCCTCCGTCAGCAGGCCGCCGAGCAGCGGTCCCGTGACCGCGGACAGGCCCATCACCGGGCCGATGGTGCCCAGGGCCTTCGCGAGCTCGTCTCCGTCGAAGAGGGCGCGGATGAGGCCGATGGTCTGCGGGATGATCAGCGCGGCCGCCGCGCCCTGCACGGCGCGGGCCCCGATCAGGACTCCCGCTTCCGGGGCGGCCGCGCAGGCGAGCGACGCGAGCACGAAGCCCGCCACGCCGAGCTTGAACACCTTCGCCCGGCCGAGGACGTCGCCGAGCCGGCCGCCGGTGATGAGGAAGGCGGCGAAGGGCAGTGTGTAGGCCGCGCTGAACCACGGGATGTCGGCGGGCGGACCGGGCAGGTCGGCGTGGACCGCGGGGCCGGCGACCTGGACGATCGTCGCGTCGAGCAGGTTCATGGCCTCGGCGACGAGCAGCACGGCGAGTGCGGCCCGGCGCCGCCGGTATCGCGTCATGGTGGGCACGGGTGGCTCCTTCCGATCGGTGCCACCCTGCGGTTCGCGGCAACTTTCGTTCCAGCTGTGGCCGTCACTTGGCGGATTTCTTCCGGATCATGGGCTTGAATGAGGGATATGACCACCTTGGACGCCGTCGACCGCGCGTTGGTCCACGCGCTGCACGTCGACGGCCGGGCGCCGTTCACGAAGCTCGGCGACGTCCTCGGCGTCTCGACACAGACGGTCGCGCGGCGCTACCGCCGTCTCCGGACCGAGGCGTCGCTGCGCGTCGTCGGCCTGCCGGACCCGCAGCGGACCGGCCAGGCGGAGTGGATGGTCCGCCTGACGGCGACGCCGCACACGGCGCAGGACCTCGCCCAGGCGCTCGCGCGCCGCGCCGACACGGCGTGGATCAAGCTGATGTCCGGCGGCACGGAGATCTGCGTGAACGTCCACACCCCGGCCGCGAGCGACCACGCGCTGCTGCTGCGGGACATCCCGCGCACGGCGAGCATCACGGCGGTCTCGGCGCACCAGCTGCTGCACCGCTACTTCGGCGGCCCGACGGCGTGGCTCGGCCGGGCGAACGCCCTCGACACCGCGCAGATCGCTGCCCTCACGCCGGTGCACACCGGCCCGGGCAAGCCGCTGACCAGCGACGACGCGGCCCTCGTGGCGGCACTGCAGCGCGACGGGCGCGCGGGCCTTGCCGAACTGGCGGCGGCCACCGGCTGGTCGGCGGCAACGGTCGCCCGCCGGCTGGCCGACCTCCGGGCGGGCGGCACGGTGTTCTTCGACCTGGAGATCGCCCCGGAACCGCTGGGCGCGACGACACAGGCGCTGCTCTGGATGGCGGTGGCTCCGGCCCAGCTCGACCGGGTGGCCCGGACGCTGGCGGCGCATCCGGAGCTCGCGCTGGTCGTCGCGACGACGGGGCCGGCGAACCTGGTCGCGCAGGCACTCTGCTCGAACGCGGCGGCGCTGCACCACTACCTGACGCATCGGCTCGGGGCGCTGGAGGCCATCCGGACGCTGGAGACGGCGCCCGTGCTGCGGACCGTCAAGGCCGCCGCCTCGCGGTGACGACGTCCTAAGTGGACTTGACTTCGACCAGGTGGTCGAGCATGCCGCGGACGGCTTCGAACTCCCGGACCTCCTGGCGGCAGTCCGGGCACGCCGCGAGGTGCCGCTCGACCTGCGCCACTTCGGCGGCCTCGAGCAACCCCAGGCTGTACGCCCCGAGGTCGGTCCGGTCGTACCGGCCCATGGATCGCGTCTCCGTTCCGCGTCCCGCGAGGAACGCCCGCACTACCCGATGCCTCCAGAGTCCTGAGACGGACGCGCCACGGGCGAAGTTCCGCGGATTTCTACCCGAACGGCCGACAACTTCGGAAGGCAAACAGCCCATGTGAGTGACAGCGATGGTCACGCATTTCACCCGTCCGAACACGGAAAGCTTTTGTGCCGCCGACTTCGCCGATTCGGCGTCATGGCTCCCCGGCTCGCTCGTCGGACTGGCGTCGGACCGGGATTTCCCGGCTCGACCTGGGCATGAAGGCGATCCGAAACGAGGAGAGCGATGACCGTACGGAGCCACCGGGCGGACGACGTCGTGGACGAGGTCGGGGTGTGGCTGGCCGGGGAGTTCGCGGGGCGTCTCCCCGCGTCGGAGATCGACCGCGTCGTCCGGACGACGCTGGGCGACCTCGAGGGGAGCATCGCGCCGGAGGAGCTCGGGGAGATGCTCCACCGGCTGGGCCGGGCGAGACTGCAGCGCATCCTGCACCTCGCCCCGGCCGCGCAGGTGAGAATCCCGCAAGCGCGGTGACGTGCCGGGCGGGCACGCGGCTTCGGCGCCGCGTCGCCCGCCCCGCGACACTGCCGTTCTCCACGCGAGAGCGAGCGGGAGGGACGTTCGCGCACAACCCTTGCCCGCGACGCCCGCGCAATCTTGACTGGACTAGACCAATCTGCTCTAGTGACCGCAGTCACGTTCGTCTCGGCCGGATGAGCACACCCACCTTCGACGCCGGGCGCCTGCGCGCCCGGGTTCAGTCGTGGCCGAAGGAGTGAGCGAGTCTTGAGAAGACGTCTTGTCGCGGTCCTGTCCGCCGTTGCCGCCGTTGCCGGGCTCGTGTTCGGCGTGCCCGCCGTCACCGGGCACGCGGCCCAGGCGGCCGCCGCCGCGTGCAGTGCGCCGAACTGGGTCGCCGGGCAGTGGTACGACGTCGGCGCGATCGTCCGGTACACCAACGGCGGCTACTACCGCGCCAAGAACGCCAACCCGGGCTACGACCCCGTCATCAGCACCTGGTACTGGGAGCCCTACAGCTGCGACGGCGGCGGCGGGACCACCTGCAGCTACCCGAACTGGGTGGCCGGGCAGTGGTACGACGTCGGCGCGATCGTCCGGTACACCAACGGCGGCTACTACCGCGCCAAGAACGCCAACCCGGGCTACGACCCCGTCATCAGCACCTGGTACTGGGAGCCCTACGGCTGCGGCGGCGGCACCGATCCCGGCAACCCGGGGGCCTTCGTCGTGAGCGAAGCCCAGTTCAACCAGATCTTCCCGGGCCGGAACTCCTTCTACACCTACAGCGGCCTCACCGCGGCGTTGTCGGCCTACCCCGGCTTCGCCAACACCGGCAGCGACACCGTGAAGAAGCAGGAAGCCGCGGCCTTCCTGGCCAACGTCGACCACGAAACCGGCGGGCTCGTCTACATCGTCGAGCAGAACACCGCCAACTACCCGCACTACTGCGACTGGAACCAGCCCTACGGCTGTCCCGCCGGCCAGTCCGCCTACTACGGCCGCGGCCCGATCCAGCTCAGCTGGAACTTCAACTACAAGGCCGCCGGTGACGCGCTCGGCATCGACCTGCTCGGCAACCCCTGGCAGGTCGAGCAGAACCCGGCGGTCGCCTGGAAGACCGGGCTCTGGTACTGGAACACCCAGAGCGGTCCCGGCACCATGACCCCGCACAACGCCATGGTCAACGGCCGTGGGTTCGGCGAAACCATCCGCAGCATCAACGGCTCCATCGAATGCAACGGCGGCAACCCCGCCCAGGTCGAGAGCCGCGTCTCGAAGTACCGCCAGATCACTTCGGTCCTCGGCGTCGACCCCGGCGCGAACCTGTACTGCTGAACCGGCGGGCGGGCGGGGTGACGCCCCGCCCGCTCAGCCGGCCAGCCGGTCGGCGATCAGCCGGATGACCGCCGGCGCGTGGTCGTTCAGGTAGAAGTGGCCGCCCGGGTACGTCTCCAGCTCGAAGCCACCGGACGTCCGCTCCGCCCACTGCCGCGCCTCGGCCTCGCTGACCTTGGGGTCCTGGTCGCCGATCAGCGCCACGATCGGACAACCGACGTCGGGGCCGGGGCGGTAGTGATAGAGCTCGGCGGCCTTGTAGTCGCTGCGCAGCGCGGGCAGCACGAGGCTGCGGATGTCTTCGTCGTCCAGCAGCGCCGTTTCGGTACCGCCGAGCCGCCCGATTTCGGCCAGCAGCTCGTCGTCGCCCAGTTCGTGGATCCGCTCGTTGTGCGCCGCCGACGGCGCACGGCGGCCGGAGACGAACAGGGTGACCAGCTTCGTGCCCTGCGCTTCGAGCCGCCGCGCGACCTCGAAGGACAGGCTCGCGCCCATGCTGTGGCCGAAGAACGCCACCGGGCGCCCGGCGGTCTCCGGGGCGAGCACCTCCGCCAGCCGGTCGGCGAGCACGAACAGGTCGTCCACCGGGGCCACGGTGTGCCGGTCCTGCCGGCCCGGGTACTGCACGGCCAGCACCTCCACCTCGGGCGCCAGCGCCGCCGAAACGGGGTGGAAGTAGCTCGCCGATCCCCCGGCGTGCGGGAAGCACACGAGCCGTGCCGCGGCCGAGGGCGCCGGGTGGAAGCTCCGGACCCACTGCGCGGCTTCGAGGGAAATCGTCATGACCCCAATCTGGCAGGCCACCGGCCCCGGCGTCGACCCCCCTATGCGCGCGCACCGCGGCCGGCCGGCCGCGGTGTCACTCCGCCCGCCACAGCGCCTGGAGGCTCCCAGCCCGGCTGCGCGGCGTGGGCCTGCAGGCAGACGTAGCCACGGCCGTCGTAGGTGACCCGGGCGCCCGCCGCGTACGGGGTGCCCACCGTCCAGGAGGTGCCCCCGGGTGGTGTGGTGGAGCTCGTCGTGGGCCGGCGTGCCGACGGCGAACGAGGGCGCGTGCGGGGCGGGCACCTCGAGCCGGTGCATCGGCAGCTCCCCCGGCCGGCGGTCCGGCTGGGCGTCCCGGGCGGGACCGGCGTACCGCGCATGGCCCGAAAGTCCAGGTCGCACCTCGCGCGATTCGCCGGTTTTGCCCCGATGATCGCAATCCCGATCGTCGGGTTCCGGACAGCAGAGCGGGGCTGGTCCACAGTGGACCAGCCCCGCCCGGTGGTACTGCGTTTACCGCGTCACGCGCGGCCGCGGCGCCGGTTGACCAGCAGCAGCAGCGCGCCGCCGCCGAGCAGCAGGCCGCCGATGCCGAACGGAACCGCGGCGTCGACACCGGTGTTGGCCAGCTCGCCGCCGCCGGACGGGGCACCGCCGGGCGTGCTCGGCGCGGTGGTCGGGGTGGTGGGCGCCTCGGTCCAGCTCGCGGTCGCCTTCGCGGCCACCTCGGTCTTCTCCGAGTCGGCGACGATCAGCGACTGCGACGGCTTCTTCGCGTAGTTCTCCGCGACGAACAGGCGGCCGGTGTCCACCTCGCCGGCGGCCTTCAGCGAGAACGAGCCGGTGCCCGGCTTGGTGCCGGCCGGGACGTCGACGAACAGCTTGCTGCCGTCCTTGACGTCGGTGGCCTTCAGCTCCTTGCCGTCGGCGTCGGTGATCTTGACACCGTCGGGCAGGTCGGTGGCCAGCGACGTGACGGTACCGTTCGTGGCGACCTGGAACGGGCCGATCCGGGTGCCGGCCTTGCCCTCGGTCTTCGGTCCCGCGATGTCCAGGGCCGGCTTCGGCTGCGCGCCGATGCCGGTGTTCTGGTCGCCGATCAGGTAGCTGTACAGCGCGGCGACGTCGGCGTTGGCCTCGGCGGGGTTGTCCTGCAGCAGCGGCCGCTTCAGGTCGAGGTTCACACCGTCACTGAAGTGCCACGCCGCGGCCTGCGTCCCGGTGATCGCCTCGAACTCCGAGATGCCGTCGTGGACCTTGACTCCCTGCTTGGCGAGCTCGGCTTCCACCTCGTCGAGGCTGAGAGCCGGGTAGCCGTGGTGCAGCACCCAGTTGATCTTGGCGCTGTTCTTGTTGAAGGGCGAGGCGGCGTCCGGGTACTTGTTCCAGGCCGTCTCGACCATGTCGACGTCGCTGTGGGCGAAGGTGTCGAACTCCACGCAGTAGAGCTTGAGCGACTTGCCGTCCGACAGCTTGAAGTCGAACAGCTTGGCGTAGGGGGTGCCCTTGTCGGTGTTGACCTGGTAGGCCTGCGTGCTCTTGGCCTCGTCGATCCGGCCGCGAGCGGCGCCGTCCGCGAGGGCGGAGGGGGCGCCGACCATGACCGCGGCGGCCGCGGCGAGGACCGCGATCCCGCCACGCGCGAAAGCTGACCTGACCTGCATAAGTCTCCTATCCGAGCCCGAACCGCGCCGTTGGGGGCCGCGTGGGATCACCATCCCCGACCACGAGGCCACTGATTCGGGTGAGTGATCACCCGGTCAAGCGAATGGCAGCATACACAGACCTCACAGGGAGCTACGCACGGTGCCCCCATTAACCCGAATCTGCTCGGAAATCCCCTGAAAGAGCCCCAGATTTCAGCCGCCGAAATACCCTTCGAACAGGATTCGGGCGATCTTCGTGGTGGTCTCCTTGCCGACCTCGTCGCCACCGGAGATCACCCGGGTGTCGTTCATCAGGGCGAGGGTGTACCGCTCGCCCGGGCCCGCGAAACCGACGGAGTTCATGATCCAGGAACCGTCGTCGTTGTCGTCTGACCAGCCGTTCTTGTTCCCGGGGCGGGCGGCGGGCCCGGCGCCCCAGACGCCCCACTGCTGGTTGGCGTCCACGGTGCGCAGTTCGCCCACGAGGTAGTCGCGGTGCCGGGCGGGCAGACGGGTCAGGACGTATTCGATCAGCCGGTCCAGGTCGTCCGCCGTGGTGAGGATCCAGCCCCAGTGGTGGGGGTGGTGATCGCTGAACCGCATGTCGGTCATTCCGTATGCCGGAAAGCGGCGGCCGAATTCCGCTTCGCCCCCATAACGGGTCCACAACACATGAGCCGCAGCGTCGTCACTCGAATGGAGCATTCGGTGCAGCAGATCGCGATCTTCGGCGGTCAACGCGACCGCGCCGGCGTCCTCGCGCAGCAGCAGGTCGACGGCCATGGCGAGCTTGGTGGTCGAACAGGCCCAGATCAGCGTGCCGGCGGCCGGGCTCCGGTGCACGGCGCCGGTCCAGCGGTCCCGCAGGACGATCCCGGTCACCCCGGGCCGGCTCCCGGCGTAGGCCTGCGCCCGCCCGATCCGCGCCCGCAGATCCGGGCCGAACGGATCGTTCCCTCGCGCGCCACCCCCGCCCCCGGCGGGCGACGGCGCCAGCGCGAAGGCGGCCAGCAGCGCGGTGAGCAGGAGCTTGCCCATGGAGTCTCCCGGGGGAAGGCGAGCGGGTGCGTTCCGCCCTGAAGACTCGCACGGACGACGGGGGGCCGCGAACGGCGGCACCCGCCGCACCCGGTCACCGCCGGGGCGGCCGCGGTAGGGGGCACCGCGTCCTCGGCCACCCACCGTGACGCTCACCGCCGGAAGGGTCCCCGACGAGCGCCGCGGGCCGGCACCCACCGGACCCGCAGCCACTCGCCGCGCGACCACCCACCGAGGCGAGCGCCGCGCCCCTGTCACCCCACCGCGCTCCTCACGGGTGGACGGTCAGAAGATGGGCCCGGAAGCCCTCGCCGTAGGTCTTGGTGGGCGTGCCGTTGTAGTCCTCGATCAGCACGTTGCCGCCGCTGCAGCCCCACGGGTTCCACGTCCAGGCCGTGTAACCGAGGTTGTGCGCGTCCAGCCACGCCAGCACCTGGTCGACGTAGTCGTGCGCGCAGCTGTTCTGCCCGATTTCGCCGGCCTGCACCGGAACCTGCGCCGCGACCGTCCCGATCTGGCTGTCCCAACAGGACACTGTCACGCACGCGTTGAAGTTGTAGGAGTGCCAGGACGCGACCAGGTTGCCCGCCGGGTCCGACGGCTTGTACGCCAGCCACTGCGTGAGGTCGTTGGTCCAGGTGAGGCCGGCGGTCATCACCACGTTCCGGGCGCCGGTCGCGCGGACGGCGTCGAGCAGCTCCTGCATTCCCGCTACGGGGTAGGTGATCCCGGTGCAGGTGCCACCGTCGCGCAGGCACTTCCACGCCGCGGCCGCGTCGGACCAGTTGGCGGCCGCATCCGGGTACGGCTCGTTGAACAGGTCGAACACCACGGCGTTGTCACCTTTGAACGCGGTGGCCACCTGGCTCCAGAACGTCGGCGTGTACTGCCGGTCGGGCATCGGCTTCTGGCAGGTCGCGTTGACGTCGGTGCAGGCCGACGACGTCCCGGTGTACTGGCCGTGCGTCCAGTGCAGGTCGAGGATCGGGTTGATCCCGTTGGCCTCCAGCAGTTTCACGTAGTCCTTGACGGCCTGCTGGTAGGGAGCGCCGCTGGGGGTGCCGGACAGGCCGAGCCAGCAGTCCTCGTTCAGCGGGATCCGCACCGCGTGGATGTTCCACGCCTTCATCGCGTCGACCGAAGCCTGGTCGACCGGGCCGCTGTCCCACATGCCCTTGCCCTGCACGCAGGCGAACTCGCCGCTGGACCGGTTGACGCCGAGCAGGCGGTAGGTCTTCCCGTCGGCGGTGAGCAGCTTGTTGCCCGAGACGTGCAGCGCGGGTGCCGGTCCCGGCGGGGGCGGCGTGGTGGTGGTCGTTGTCGGCGTGGTCGTCGTCGGCAGGGTGATCGGGGTCGTCGCCGTGGTCGGCGGCGTTCCCGTGCACGTGGCGCCGTTGACCGCGAAGTCGGTCGGCGTGGTGTTCGTGCCGCTGTAGGAGAAGTTCGCGCCGGTGCTGACCGAGCCGCCGGCCGGGATGGTGCCGTTCCAGCTCGCGTTGGTCACGGTGACGCGCTTGCCGGACTGCGTCCAGTTCCCCATCCAGCCGTTCTGGAGGGTCTGGTTCCCGCTGTAGGAGTAGGTCAGCGTCCAGCCGTCGACCGCGGCGGAGCCGAGGTTGGCGATCCCGACGGTGAGGCCGAACCCGCTTCCCCAGTCGTTGGCCGAGTAGGTGACCTTGCACGCGAACGCCGCGCTCGACTCACGCGCGGACGACACCGCCGTCGTCGACGTGACGACCCCGGCGGCCACCGCGAGTCCCGCCACCGCAAGCGCGGCAGGACGTTTTCCGGCTCTTCCCCACATCGGCACTCCCTTGTGCACGCTGACGGCGGACGCTTCTGGGAGCGTTCCCAGAAGCCCGTCACACCGTCGCTGCCCGGCCCCGGGATTGTCAATCACCCGAGGCGGATTCAGGCGAACAGCGTCCGGCGCGTTCGCCCATCGAACGCAGCCCTCTCCCCCGGCCGGAGTCCCCGGCGCCGCTGTCTCGGCCCGGTCAGTTCCCGCTCCGGTACCCGGCGAAGATCTCGCCGAGAACGCGGTGCGCCTCCTCGGCTTCGGCGCCGGTCCGGGCCGCGGACACGAGCGTCTTCCAGAGCGCCCAGCCGCGCCCGCGTGCCCAGGTCCCGTCGTCGACGGACAGGCGCTCGCGGAACGCCCGCCTGCCGTCGGCGGTCAGCAGTGTCCAGGCGATGGCCAGGTCGCAGGCGGGGTCGCCGACCCCGCAGGTCCCGAAGTCGATGACGGCGGTCAGCTCCCCGGCGCCGAGCAGCAGGTTCCCGGGCGCGACGTCACCGTGGAACCAGACGTCGCGGCCGTCCCAGCGCGCAGCCAGCGCGGCCGCCCAGATCTCGCGGGCCAGGCCGGCGTCGATCCGGCCGTCCAGCGCCGTGAGCGCCCGCTCGGCCGACGGCTCGTAGGTGCGCAGGGTGGCGCCCCGGAACCAGTTGTGCTTGCCCGGCTGCGGCCCGTCGGCGGCCTCGACGTCCCGCAACGCGGCCAGGAAGCCGGCCAGGTCGACGGCGAAGCGGACGGGGTCGGAAATCCGGTCCCGGCTCGCGGGTTCGCCCTCGAGCCAGAGGTGGATCGACCACGGGAAGGGATAGTCCGCGCCGGGCCTGCCTTCCGCCAGCGGGACCGGGACGGGCAGCGGCAGCCGGGCCGCGAGCACCGGGAGCCACCGCTGTTCCTTTTCGACCGCCAGGGCGTATTCGGCCGCGCTGGGCAACCGGGCCACCAGTTCGTCGCCGACGTGGAAGGTGAAGTTGTCCCACCCGCCGTGGGCCACCGGCCGGACCGGCAGGGTCGCCCACCGCGGGAACTGCTCGCCGATCAACCGGCGCACCAGTTCGGTGCCGACGGTGCGGCGCCGGGGCACCGGGCCGAGATCCGGGATGCTGTCCAAAGCGTGGTCCTTTGCTTGATCGCCGAACGCGGAGCATATGCCCGCGATAACCCGAACTGCCTACGCTTTTCCGCGTGAACAGGCGCCCCGGGCTCAGCGCGCGGCTGAAACTGACCATCAGCTACGCCGCGTTCCTCGTGATCGCCGGCGCGGTCCTGCTCGCCGTCGTGCAGACGTCGCTGCTGCGGTACGTGCCCGACACCGACAAGGGCCTGCTCGGGATCGCCCCGAACCGGTACGTCCTCACGCGCATGTTCGCCCCCTCCGCGGCCACCGCGCTCGGCTTCCTGCTGGTGTTCGGCGTCCTGGGCGGCTGGCTCCTGGCCGGCCGGATGCTCGCCCCGCTCACCCGGATCGCGGACGCCGCCCGGCTGGCCGCGCACGGGTCGCTGTCCCACCGCATCCGCCTGACCGGCCCCGCCGACGAGTTCCGCGAGCTCGCCGACGTCTTCGACACGATGCTCGAACGGCTCGAATCCCAGGTCGGCGAGCAGCAGCGGTTCGCCGCGAACGCCTCCCACGAGCTGCGCACCCCGCTGGCCATTTCCCAGGCCATCCTCGACGTCGCCGGCCAGGACCCGGACTACCCGCGGGACGAGCTCGTCGCGCGGCTCCGCACGGTGAACACCCGGGCGATCGACCTCACCGAGGCCCTCCTGCTGCTCAGCCGCAGCGACCGGCGGCACTTCACCCACGAGCCCGTCGACCTCTCCCTCGTCGCCGAAGAAGCCGCCGAAACGCTGTTGCCGCTGGCCGAAGAGCGCCGGGTCACGCTCGACGTCACCGGGGAGCCGGCCCACGCGACCGGTTCCGCCGCGCTGCTCCTGCGCATGACGACGAACCTCGTCCAGAACGCGATCGTCCACAACCACCCCGGCGGCACGGTCACCGTCCACACCGAACGACGGCGCTACGCGAGCGCGTTGCGGGTCGAGAACACCGGCCGGCCGTTGCCGCCGGAACTGCTCCCGACCCTGACCGAGCCCTTCCAGCGCGGCACCGGGCGCACCCGCACCGACGAGCACGACGGCGTCGGCCTCGGGCTGGCGATCGTGCACAGCGTCGTCCGGGCCCACGACGGGATGCTGGAACTCGCGCCCCGCGCGGCCGGCGGCCTCCTCGTCACGGTCCGGCTCCCCGCCCGCAGAGCCGGCGCATGATCCAGCTCACTCACGGAAACATCTGAGCCGGTAGGCGCGTTCCTCCCGAGGTAGTTGAAAAATCAACCAACTCACCTCGAAGGAGCTTGTCGTGCGTTCTTCCCGCAAGGCGGTCATCGCGGTCCTGACCGCGAGCGCGCTGGCAGCGAGCGGCGCCACCGCGTCCGCCGCCACGAGTGACAGCAGCAACCGCGAAGAGGCGCAGTTGCAGAAGCTCTACCAGCAGGCCGTTGCCGAAGGCGGCGACCTCGTCGTCTACGCCGGCGGGGACAAGCCCGGCCAGGCCGACTACCTGCGGGACGCCTTCGTCAAGAAGTTCCCGAAGATCAAGGCGAACGTGATCGTGGACTTCAGCAAGAACCACGACGCCCGCGTCGACAACCAGGTCGCCGAACACAAGGTCGTCGCCGACGTCGTGCACCTGCAGACCATCGACGACTTCCCGCGCTGGAAGCGCGAGGGCGTCCTCGAGCAGTACAAGCCGGCCGGCTGGGACAAGGTCTACAACCAGGTCAAGGACCGCGACGGCTACTACACCGGCGTCTTCTTCTTCGCCTTCTCCAACGTCACGGCGACCGCGCTGGGCAGCAACGCCCCGGTCGAGGCCGCGGACTTCCTCAAGCCGGAGTTCAAGGACAAGCTCGTCTTCACCTACCCCAACGACGACGACGCCGTCCTCTACTACTTCAAGCAGCTCACCGACAAGTACGGCTTCGACTACCTGCAGAAGCTGATGGCCCAGCACCCGAAGTTCGTCCGCGGCACGCAGGACTCCGCCGACCTCGTCGGCACCGCCCCGTACGTCGCGAGCTTCGGCACGAGCGGCGGACGACCCGGCCTGGCCCAGCAGACCTACCCGGCGCAGAGCCCGTGGGTGGCCTGGCCGCAGACCGCGGCGATCCTCAAGCAGGCGCCCCACCAGGCGGCGGCGAAGCTGTACCTGAGCTGGCTGCTGTCCCGCGACGCGCAGCAGAACGCGATCGGCACCTGGAGCGCGCGCACCGACGTCGCCCCGCCCGCCGGCGCGAAGAACATCTTCAGCTACCCCACCATGAACCCGCTCGGCCTCGGCCGGTTCATGAGCGACCGCACCGCCCTCGACCGCTACAAGGCGCGGATCACCCTGTACGTCGGTGACGTCCAGGGCGCCAACCCCGCCGACCCCGACGGCAAGCTCGGCCTCTACCCCGTCGACGCGAACGGCACCCAGGGCGCCTGACCGCTTCACCGCCCGGCCCGGTCGTGAGTGGTAAGGCGGGTTCCCACCCGCTGCTGAGTCTCAGGACATCGCCGACAGTTGATGTCTCAGGACATCGCGGACACTGACCGGCCTGTCGGTGTGGTGACCAGGGCAGTTGTGGTGATCATG
>JARAWT010000026.1:0-123962 GCA_033793495.1 Streptomyces sp. MN03-5084-2B
GATCCGGCCAGACCCGGCAATCGAGCTTGCATGGGGCAAGCTCGATTGCCGGGTCTGGCCGGATCGTGGGGGCGACCGACCTCGCCGACCACTGGGCCGCCCGAGACAGCCTCCCGCCTTCCTCGCTCCCGTTTCTTCCGGTCAGGGCATCTCCTCCTGTCCGAGGTCGACCATCTTGCGGCACCAGTCGCGGAGCATGCCGCGGCTGAACGGGCTCAGGACCAGCTGGCGGCGGCCCTCTCCGCGGTCCAGCGCCGCCAGGGCGAAGCGGCCCAGGTCCGTGTCGACCAGGACGAAGCCGTGGTCCGGGAACTCCGCGCACAAGCCGCCGAAGGCCAGCATGTCCAGGACCGCCGTTCCGGACCTCGGGCGGCCCAGGAGCTCGCGCATCGCGCCCACGTCGTCGTCCTGGCCGTCGTGGACCAGGCCTTCCTCGTCGACCGAGACCCAGATCGCCCTCGCCGACGCGCCGAACGGGACCTCCGGCAGCTCCGCCACCAGCATCTCCGGCAGCTCCTCGAAGTCGGCCAGGTGGATCGCCGTGCGGCCGGGCAGGGAGCCCATCATGAACGCCCGCTCGCCGTCGGCGTAGCAGCGAATGTCCGCCTTCTCCGGCCCTTCGTCGAACACGCCGCACAGTGCCGCGCGGACCGAACCGCGCAGCATGAGCGAGACCACTTCGAAGCCGATCTCGTTCAGCTCGCCGTTCTCGCCGAACGGGGTGCCGTCGATCCAGGCTGCCCACGCCACGTGCCGCTCGACCTCGGCCACCAGGTCCGCCGGATCGTCCGACACCGGGCCGTGGACCAGGATGTCGTGGTCGCTGACGTCCGGGTTGTACAGCCGGTCGACCGGCTCGCGGTCCGGCATCGCCGCCAGCACCGGGCCCGCCGCCAGCTCGAGCAGCTCCCGCGCTGCCGTGCGCTCAGCCATGCCGCCGCCTCTCCTCCGGACCGGCCGCCGGCGGGCCGGCCGCCTGCCGCGGCTCCGGGACACCGCTGTTCAGCTCCGCCGCCGCGAGGATCGCCTCGCGCACGGTCAGGTCCTTCGAGGCCGCCGCGACCACCCTGTCCACTCCCTCGCCGGCCGTCGTCCGCACCTCCGCCTGCTCAGGCATGGCTCTGCACCGCCTCGACGATCCACTGCTCGGCCGTGCTCCGCGAGGCCGGACCCCAGGTGACCGTCCAGCGGCCGCTCCGGGCGACGGCGGCGCTGAACTGGTACCGGCCGAGGTCGTTGTCCACCAGCCCGAACGCGCCGTGCGGATACTCGGCCAGGATCGCGTTGCGCACCGCGAGGTCGACCAGCACCGTGCCCAGCCGCGGCCGGGCCGCGCACTCCCGGATCAGCTCGACCGCCCGTTCGCACCGGCGCGGGATCAGCCCGCGTTCGTCGGTCTCGATGCACAGGTGCTCGCCCGGCCCCGGCGGCCGGTCGGGCAGCCCGTCGAACACCCAGCCCGGCAGCTCGCTCAGGAAGCCCGACCGCAGCCGCGCGCGGTTGCCCAGCTTCTGCAGGACCGTGGTGTAGTCCTCGTCGCCGAAGAACCGCACCTCCCACGGTTTGGCCCGGGCCGGGAAGACCCCGGTGACCACGCCGCGGATGAAGCCACCGCGCAGCGCGCGGTACAGCCCGACGGCTTCCGCGGTGACCTCGCCACCCGGCGCGAGGCCGATCGCGGCCATCCCGGCGACGAACCGCGTGTACTGCTCCACCTCGTCCGCGAGGCTCGATGCGGGCGAGGAGCCCCGGCCGGGCAGCGGCCCGGTGTCCGCCAGCACCGGCGGGATTTCGAACTCGGGGTCGTAGAACTCCATCACCGAGGGCCGCTCCGGCACCTCGGCCGAGAGCGGGGCGATGACCTCGTCGATGACGTCGAAGACGGCGACTGCGTTGCTCACCCCTCGATTGAACACCCTGGCACCGACAATTTCTCGCACATATGTTCGAGAGGGTGAGATCGGTCGTTAAGCGGTCGGCGAACGGCTCAGGCATGCTCCGGCACCCGCCCTTCGACGAACTCCGCAAGGCGCTCGATCGTCCCGGGCAGCCACCAGAGCCGGCGGTGGCTGCGCCGCGGTCTGCTCAGGGCGGCCAGATGCCTGCCACGGTCGTCGTCGACGAACGCCAGCATCTCCCACCGCGATGGCGAGCCGTCGACGGCGATGTCGAACTGGACGGTGCCGCGCCGGGGCCGCCGCAGGTCGTCCATCAGGTCCAGGACGAGACACTCCTGCTCCGGTTCGAGCACGCCGCGCTCGTCGGCGTCGAGGTACAGCCCTTCGCCCGGCACCGGCGGCAGCACGGGCAGGCGCGTCAACGCCAGCCGGAGCAGCTCCGCGACGCCGCCTGACGAAGGCCCGGACAGGCTCAGGCCGTCCCCGGCGATGCCGAACGTGGTCCGATCGTCGAAGAACGCCGAGGTCCACGGGTCGTCGGACATCGCGACGGCCACGCCGCAGACGCCGCCGGTGCCGATGAAGCCGGTCAGCGACTCCATCATGTCCATGGCGGTGGAACTGCCGGCGGCCGCCGCCCGGACCGGCTTCAGGATCTTGGTGGTCACCGCGTGCACGGTGCGTGGTGTTTTGGTCACGCGTTCATGGAACCCGGCACCACCGACAAATTCCCGAACATCCGTTCGAGGTGTCACCTGAAGGTGTGACGACGAAGGCCTCCCCGCCGGTCGGCGGGGAGGCCTTCGAAACCCGGGCTTACTTGGCCTTCGTGGCCGTCGAGCCGGAGCGCTTGGCCGTGGTCGACTTCGCGGCAGCGGCCTTCTTGGTCGTGCCGGCCTTGACCGTCTTCGCCGTCGTCGACGCCGGCTTGCGCGCCGGCGCCTTCCGCTTCGGCGCCGGCCCCTTGGCCCGCTTCTCCGCCAGCAGCTCGGCCGCCCGCTCCGCGGTCAGCGACTCGATTTCGTCGCCCTTCCGCAGCGTCGCGTTGTATTCGCCGTCGGTCACGTACGGGCCGAACCGGCCGTCCTTGACCACCATCGGCTTGCCCGACACCGGGTCGTCGCCGAGCTCCTTGAGCGGCGGCTTCGCCGTGGCGGACCGCCCACGCTGCTTCGGCTCAGAGTAGATCTTCAGCGCTTCCTCGAGAGTGATCGAGAAGAGCTGGTCCTCGGTCGAGAGCGAACGCGAGTCCGTCCCCTTCTTCAGGTACGGCCCGTAGCGCCCGTTCTGCGCCGTGATCTCGTCACCGGACTCCGGGTCCTTGCCGACCACGCGCGGCAGCGAAAGCAGCTTCAGCGCGTCGTCCAGCGTGATCGTCTCGATGTCCATCGACTTGAACAGCGAGCCCGTGCGCGGCTTCGGCGCCTTCGCCTTGGCCGCCTTCTTCTGCGCGGCCGTGGCGTCCTCGGGGATCTCGATCTCCGGCAGCACCTCGGTCACGTACGGCCCGAAGCGGCCTTCCTTCGCGACGATGTCGTGCCCGCTCACCGGGTCGGTGCCCAGCGTGCGGCCCTCCTGCGGGGTCGCGAAGAGCTTCTCCGCGATCTCCTGCGAGAGCTCGTCGGGCGGCAGGTCCTCCGGCAGGTTCGCGCGCTGCGAGTTCCCGTCGACCTCGCGCTCCAGGTACGGACCGTAGCGGCCGACGCGGACCACGACCGTGTGCCCGTCGGCGTCGCTGAACAGCGGGATCGAGTTGATCTCCCGCGCGTCGATGTCCTCGACGCTGCCCTCGACCAGCTTCTTCAGCCCGCCCAGGCGGCCGATCGAGCCGTCCACGCCCATGTCGCCGCCGAAGTAGAACTTCGACAGCCACTGCGCGCGCTGCTCGTCACCGGCCGCGATGCGGTCGAGCTCGTCTTCCATGCCGGCGGTGAAGTCGTAGTCGACCAGCCGCTCGAAGTGCCGTTCCATCAGGCCGATCACGGCGAACGCGACCCACGACGGAACGAGCGCGGAGCCCTTCTTCCACACGTAGCCGCGGTCCTGGATGGTCTTGATGATCGACGCGTACGTCGACGGGCGGCCGATGCCCAGCTCTTCCAGCTTGCTGACCAGGCTCGGCTCCGAGTACCGGGCCGGCGGCGAGGTGGTGTGGCCGTCCGGGTTCAGGTCGGACGCGGTGAGCGCCTGGTCCTTCGCCAGCACCGGCAGGCGGCTCTGCTTGTCGTCGGCCTCGCCACCGGTCTCGGTGTCGACCGCCTCGACGTACGCCTTGAGGAAGCCCGCGAAGGTGATCGTGCGACCCGAAGCCGCGAAGGTGCACTCCTCGCCCGTGGTCGCGTTGCCGACGATGCGCACGGACATCGTGGTGCCCTTCGCGTCCGCCATCTGCGACGCGATCGTGCGCTGCCAGATCATCTCGTAGAGGCGGTACTCGTCGGTGTCCAGCTCGCTCGCGACCTGCCCCGGCGTGCGGAAGACCTCGCCCGACGGCCGGATCGCCTCGTGGGCTTCCTGCGCGTTCTTCACCTTGCGCGTGTACTGACGCGGCGTCGGCGAGACGTACTCCTTGCCGTACAGCTGCGTGGCCTGGCTGCGCGCGGCCGAGATGGCCGACTCCGACAGCGTCGTGGAGTCGGTACGCATATAAGTGATGTAGCCGTTTTCGTACAGCTTCTGCGCGATCCGCATCGTGCGCTCCGAGGTGAACCGCATCTTGCGGCCCGCCTCCTGCTGCAGCGTCGAGGTCATGAACGGCGCGTACGGCTTCCGCGTGTACGGCTTCTCTTCGACGCTCGCGACCTTGAAGTCACGCTGCTTCAGCCCCTCGGCGAGGCGGCGCGCGTCGGCTTCCACCAGCACGCGGATCTCGTTGTTCGACGCCTTGAGCTGCCCGTCCGAGCCGAAGTCTCGGCCCGTGGCAAGGCGAGCGCCGTCGACGGCCACCAGGCGAGCCGAGAAGTTGCGCGGCGAAGCCTCTTCGCCGGCGTCCATCGTGGCGGAAACATCCCAGTAGGACGCCGAGGTGAAGCGCATCCGCTCGCGTTCGCGCTCGACGACGATCCGGGTCGCCACCGACTGCACGCGGCCCGCCGAAAGCTTCGGCATGACCTTCTTCCACAGCACCGGTGAGACCTCGTAGCCGTAGAGGCGGTCGAGGATGCGGCGGGTCTCCTGGGCGTCGACGAGGTCGGCGTCGAGCTCCCGGGTCGAGTCGGCGGCCGCGCGGATGGCCTGCTCGGTGACCTCGTGGAAGACCATCCGGCGGACCGGGACCTTCGGCTTGAGCGTCTCGAGGAGGTGCCACGCGATGGCCTCGCCCTCGCGGTCGGGGTCCGTGGCGAGGTAGAGCTCGTCGACGTCCTTCAGCAGGCTCTTGAGCTCGGTGACCTTGGACTTCTTGTCCGGGGTGACCACGTAGAGGGCCTTGAAGCCGTTGTCGACGTCGACGCCGAGCCGCGCCCAGGCCTCGCCCTTGTACTGGGCGGGCACGTCGGCGGCACCACGCGGCAGGTCGCGGATGTGCCCGACGGAGGATTCGACGACATAACCGCCGCCCAGGTAGGGGGCGATTTTGCGGGCCTTCGTCGGCGACTCGACGATGACCAGCCGCCGGTGCCCGGCGCCGTTGTCCGCCGAGGCTCCGTTCTTCTTGGTCCGTGCTCCTGCCACGCTGTCCTGCTCTCCGCTCATCTCGCCCCGCCGCCGCGGGACTGCACCACGTCCCTGCCAGGGCCCGTGTCTCGACCTGCCAGTGTGCACGCTGTTCCCGGCCGGACGGCGCGGAGGTGGCCCAACACGCCGCCGGTCCTGTGCCCAGCGCATCGCCGCTGACCTCGGCGATGTTTCCCCAACGTACCTGCCACGTGATTTCGGCCACGTCCCGCGCAGCCTAGCGCGTGACCGTCCGGATACCCTCCGTTCGACGGTGGTGGGCGCGGGGATGTCACCGCTTCACTGGTTTCCCCGTCCAGCCGAAAGGACCCGCCATGACCCGACGCCTGCTCGGCGCCCTGTTCACCGCCGCGACCGCCACAGTATTGCTGGGGGTCACTCCGGCGAACGCAGCCGCCGCGAACTTCGCCGGCACCGTGGCCCTGTCCAACTGCTCGGGGTCCGTGGTCAAGCCGGCCGCGACACCCGACACCGCGCCCGCGCTCGTCATGTCCAACGGCCACTGCCTCGAAACCGGCTTCCCGGCGCCGGGCCAGGTGATCACCAACCGGGCCTCCAGCCGGACGTTCACGCTGCTGTCCGCCAGCGGCAGCAACAAGGCCACGCTCCGGGCCAAGAAGATCGTCTACGGCACGATGACCGACACCGATGTCTCGCTCTACCAGCTCACCACCACCTACGCGCAGATCAAGGCCAGCTACGGGATCTCGCCGCTGGAGCTGTCGAACGCCCACCCGTCGGCCGGCGCCGCGATCGACGTCGTCTCGGGCTACTGGAAGCGCATCTACTCCTGCAACATCGACGGTTTCGTCTACCGGCTGAAGGAGGGCAGCTGGACCTGGAAGGACTCGATCCGCTACACGTCCGCCTGCCAGACCATCGGCGGCACCTCCGGTTCGCCGATCATCTCCGGCGGCAAGGTCGTCGGCGTGAACAACACCGGCAACGAGGACGGCGAACGCTGCACGGACAACAACCCGTGCGAGGTCGACCAGGCCGGCAACGTCACCGTGCACTACAAGACGAACTACGGCCAGGAAACCTACGGCATCCCCGCCTGCCTCACCGCGGCCAACGAAATCGCGCTCACCCAGGCCGGCTGCACGCTGCCCCGGCCCTGATGCCGCTCTCGCACCCGGTCAGGCCGTGCTCGTCACGGCCTCCGGGTGCGGGACCGGTTGCGGCGCCGCGCCCGGCCACGCCGCTTCGGCGCCCGGCGGCGGCTCCCCGATCAGCTCGAGCAGCGCGTCCAACCGGCGTTTCCCGGTGACCTTGACGGCCGGGACCTCGGCCTTCGGCCCGGTCAGCTTGGCCGCCACCCCCAACGGCGTCAGCGCTTCGACGAGCCGCTCGTGCATGCCGGGCGCGAGCGGATCGACGCCCAGCAGGTACCCCTGCGGGCCGGGGCGGCCGCCGGCCAGCGCCCACATCCGCAGCATCGCGCCGCTCAGCCGGAACCCGGCAGGCACCGCCTTGTTCGAGTCGTCCTCGGCCGGGCCCGCGCAACCCTCACGCAGCCACCGCAGCGCCAGCGGCAGCAGGTCGACCCGGAACGAGGTGCGCACCTGCGGACGGCCGCAGTCGGCCTTGGACACCTGGGCGTCGGCACCGCGGCAGCGGAACTCGCCGGCCAGGACGTGGGCCCGCCACGGCTCCTCGACGACCACCGAAAGCCGGGCGGCGGTGCGCCCGAACCCGGTGATCTGGCCGTGGCAGCACAACAGGCCGGCCAGGTCGCCCAGGCCCGGCCCGCTGGCCTCGGCGGAGAAGAGCGAGATCGTCCGATCCACCGCGCCATACTAGAACACAAGTTCGATTCGCGGCAGGTCTCGCGGGGATCTTCAGCCGGCAGGCTGATCCAGCTGGCGGCAGGCCGGTGCGCGCTGTTCCGCCGCGGCCAGGGCCGGGACGCCCTTGAGGCCCTTGAGGTAGTCGAGCGCGTCGATGCGGTCGAGCGTCGCCCTGGCCTGCCCGAGGGCTTCCTTCGTCGCCGCCGCGTTCCCGCGGGCCGCCTCGATGCGGCGTCGCGCTTTCTCGGCCTCCGCGCGGATCCCGGCGAACTGCGCGATGACGTCCTTGCGACCGCCGTCGGCCGCGGGCATCGGCGGCGCGCCGAGCGCGTTCAACCCGGCCAGGCTCCGGTCGAGCCCGCCGACCACGGACGAAAGGAGGTCACTGGAGGTCCGGGACGCCTTCTGCGGCGTGCTCGGGTCGACGGCCGGCAGCGCCGCGAGCGCGCGGACCAGGTGCGTCACCGCGTCGCAGTAGCCGCCCGCCCAGTTCGCCGCGGGGTCGGCCTGGGGCACCAGCGTCGTCACCGGCCGCTCTGCGTCCCGCGGCGGCGCCTGTTCGGCGCCCGGCTGCCCGCACCCGGCGAGACCGATGGCGAGCGTCGTGGTCAGTGCGGCTAACACGGTCGACCGCTGCCGCACTGGCGTACCTCCTGCCCGACGACGTCCCGGCAGCCCCGACGGTACCGACTCGGTGCTGCTTCGCAAGTCGCCGGGCCTTTCTGGGAGGGGCTGCCCAGTCCGGGCAGGCCCCGGGCCCGGCACGCGTCGCCGCGCGCCGGGCCCGGGGGCACCTGGAACTCAGGCCTTGATTTCGGCCGGGGTGTCGGAAATGACGGTGCCCCGCCGCTTCGACACCACGATCGCCGCCACGATCACGGCGACCGCGACGAGCGAGATGATGATGCGCACGGCGGTGTTGGCGCTGTCGCCGACCGTCAGCTGCACGATGGCGGGCGCGATCAGCACCGAAACCAGGTTCATCACCTTGATCAGCGGGTTGATCGCCGGGCCGGCGGTGTCCTTGAACGGGTCGCCCACGGTGTCACCGATGATGGTGGCCTCGTGCGCGGCCGAACCCTTGCCGCCGTGGTTGCCGTCTTCGACCAGCTTCTTGGCGTTGTCCCACGCGCCACCGGAGTTGGCGAGGAAGATCGCCATCAGGGTGCCGCAGGCGATCGCGCCGGCCAGGTAACCGGCGAGCGCGCTGGTGCCCAGGCCGAAACCGACCGCGATCGGGGCGAAGACCGCCAGCAGACCCGGCGTCGTCAGCTCACGCAGCGAGTCGCGCGTGACGATGTCGACGACCTTGCCGTACTCGGGACGGGTGGTGCCCTCCATGATCCCCGGGATGTCGCGGAACTGGCGGCGCACTTCGTAGACGACCGCGCCGGCGGCCCGGGACACCGCGTTGACCGCGAGACCGGAGAACATGAACACGACGGCCGCACCGATGATCACGCCGACCAGGGTCGCCGGACCGACGATGTTGGCGATGAAGTCGCCGCCGACGCCCATTGCCTTCGTGATCGCGTCCGAGTAGGACCCGAACAGCGCGGTCGCCGCGAGGACGGCCGTGGCGATCGCGATGCCCTTGGTGATGGCCTTCGTGGTGTTGCCGACCGCGTCCAGCTCGGTGAGGATCTGCGCGGCCTTTTCGTCGACGTCGCCCGACATCTCGGCGATGCCCTGCGCGTTGTCCGAAACCGGGCCGAAGGTGTCCATCGCGACGATGACGCCGACGGTGGTCAGCAGGCCGGTGCCGGCGAGCGCCACGGCGAACAGCGCGACGCCGCCGCCCAGCAGGTAGGCGCCGAACACGGCCGCGCCGATCACGAGCGCGGTGTACACAGCGGACTCGAAGCCGATCGAGATGCCGGACAGGATGACCGTTGCCGCACCAGTTTCCGAGGTCTTGCCGACGTCCTTGACGGGCTTGTACTCGGTGCCGGTGTAGTAGCCGGTCAGCTTGAGGATGACCGCCGCGAGCACGATGCCGATGATCACCGCGATGGTCGCGATGACCGCCGGGTTGCCGGTGCCCTCGAAGCCGGGGCCGAAGTCGGAGAAGCTGCTCGGCAGGTAGACGAACGCCGCGATCGCCGACAGGACGGCGGAGATGACCGCGGAGATGTAGAAGGAGCGGTTGATCGTGACCAGACCACCCTCACCCGCGCGCGCCTTGGTGATGTAGACACCGATGACGGCGGTGATGACACCGATCGCCGGGACGATCAGCGGGAAGATCAGGCCGTGCACGCCGAAGGCGGTGCTGCCCAGGATCAGCGCGGCGACGAGCATCACGGCGTAGGACTCGAAGAGGTCCGCGGCCATGCCGGCGCAGTCACCGACGTTGTCGCCCACGTTGTCCGCGATGGTGGCGGCGTTGCGGGGGTCGTCCTCCGGGATACCCTGCTCCACCTTGCCGACCAGGTCCGCGCCGACGTCCGCGGCCTTGGTGAAGATACCGCCGCCGACACGCATGAACATCGCGATCAGGGCGGCACCGAAGCCGAAGCCCTCCAGCACCTTCGGCGCCTGGCCGGTGTAGACCAGCACGACGACCGCGGCACCGAACAGGCCGAGGCCGACGGTGATCATGCCGACCACGCCACCGGTGCGGAACGCGACGCGCATCGCCGTCTCGCGGCCGCCCTCCTCACGCGACGCGGCGGCGACGCGCAGGTTCGCCTGCGTCGCCAGCCACATGCCGAGGTAGCCGATCGCGAACGAGAAACCCGCGCCGACCAGGAAGAAGATCGAACGGCCGATCTTCTCGTTCCAGTCGTCCGCGGGAAGGATGAAGAGCAGGAGGAACACGATCACGCCGAAGATGGCGAGGGTGTTCCGCTGCCGCTTGAGGTACGCGGCCGCACCTTCCTGCACCGCCTTGGCGATGTCCTGCATCTTGGCGGTGCCCTGGCCTGCGGCCAGCACCTCCTTGAGCAAGACGTAGCCGATGACGAGTGCGGCAAGCGCGACCACGGCGACTACACCGACAATCGTGTAGCCACCTCCGGAGAGCGTGATGGACCCGCCCTCCGCGAGGAACTGCCGTGACATTCGTCCTCCAGGAGACGTCGCCGTGCGCCAGCGTCGACGGCAAGCCGAGGGTTCGACACGGCCGGCGCTGGCATGGACCCTGTACCGAGCGACACGCTAGCCGGGCAGCAATGCACGTCTCACATGACGCTCGCCACAGAGGGTGTGGATTGCGGGAGTGTATTGGTATCGCAACCAGCGTCTTCACGCCGTCCCAGGGACGGTACAATCCGTTACCTTGTGAGCCTCCTCACTTGATCGATCACCCGAACGCCGATCCGTTGCCGCAGCTGGGATGCCCGGAACTGTCGGACCCCTGTGCCAAGCTCGGCGGGTGGACGAATCACGTGGGCAGCGGCTGCTGAGGCGGGTGACCGCCGGCATCCCGTCGCGCGAGCACCCGGTCACGCACGTCGCGAACCTCCCGGGCCGTGCCGCGCGCTACGCAGAGTGGCCGTCGTGGGCGGATCCGGCGGTTGTCGCTGCGCTGCGTGACTGCGGTGTCTCCGCACCCTGGGCGCACCAAGCGGAAGCCGCGACGCACGCGTACGAAGGTCGTCACGTCGTGATCTCGACCGGGACGGCCTCGGGCAAGTCGCTCGCCTACCAGCTGCCGGTGCTGTCCCGGCTGGCCGCGGGCGAGAAGGCGAAAGCTTCAGGTCGGGGGTTCCGGGTGGCCGAGCCCCCGGCCCGGGGCGAAGCCCCGGTCGTCACAGCGCTGTACCTCTCGCCGACGAAGGCGCTGGGCGCCGACCAGCTGCGTGCGGTGTCCTCTTTGGACGTGCCGGGGGTGCGGGCGGCGTCGTTCGACGGGGACACGCCGATGGCCGAGCGCGACTGGGTGCGCGCGCACGCGAACTGGGTGTTCACCAACCCGGACATGCTGCACCGCGGGATCCTCTCGGCGCACGGCCGGTGGGCCACGTTCTTCCGGCGGCTCGGCTGCGTGGTCGTCGACGAGTGCCACAGCTATCGCGGCGTCTTCGGCTCCCACGTCGCCCTGCTGCTTCGCCGGCTTCGGCGGGTGGCGGAGCACTACGGCGCTTCGCCGGTCTTCGTGCTTGCTTCGGCGACGACGGCTTCGCCTGCTTCGTTCGCTTCGCGATTGACGGGCGTGCCTTGTGTCGCCGTGACGGAAGACGCTTCTCCTCGCGGAGCCCGGACGGTCGCGTTGTGGGAGCCGCCGCTGCTGGAGGAGCTGACCGGGGAAAACGGCGCACCGGTCCGGCGTTCGGCCGGCGCGGAGACGTCGCGGATCCTCGCCGACCTGGTGCTGGAAGGCGCGCGGTCGCTGGCGTTCATCCGGTCGCGGCGGGGCGCGGAGCTGGCGGCGCTGGGTGCACGTCGCATACTGTCCGAAGTGGACCCGGTGTTGTCGGAAACCGTTGCGGCGTACAGGTCCGGCTACCTGCCGGAGGAGCGTCGCGCGCTGGAGGCCGCTCTGCTGTCGGGCCGGCTGCTGGGGGTCGCGACGACGAACGCGCTGGAGCTCGGCGTCGACATCGCGGGCCTGGACGCGGTGGTGCTGGCCGGCTACCCGGGCACGCTCGCGTCGTTCTGGCAGCAGGCCGGCCGGGCGGGCCGGTCCGGCGATTCGGCGCTGGTCGTGTTCGTCGCGCGGGACGACCCGCTCGACACCTACCTGGTGCACCACCCGGCGGCGCTGCTTTCCCGGCCGGTGGAGACGGCGGTGCTCGACCCCGCGAACCCGTACGTGCTGGCGCCGCAGCTCGCGTGCGCCGTGGCCGAGCTGCCGCTGACGCTTCCCGAGCTGGAGGCGTTCGGCGGCACGGCGGCGCAGGAGGTGCTGGCCGAGCTGGCCGAGCAGAAACTGGTGCGGCGCCGGTCGAGCGGCTGGTACTGGACTTCGCGGGACCGGCCGCACGCCGAAGTCGGCATCCGCGGCACGGGCGGCGAGCAGATCGCGGTCGTCGAGTCGGATTCCGGCCGGATGCTCGGGACGGTCGACCCGGGTTCGGCCTGCTTCGCCGTGCACCCCGGCGCGGTCTACCTGCACCAGGGGTCGTCGTACGTCGTCGACGAGCTGGACCTGGACCAGGGGCTGGCGCTGGTGCACGCGGAGAACCCGGACTGGACGACGACACCGCGTGAAGTCGTGGACATCTCGGTGCTGAGCACCCAGGAGAAGCAGGACTACGGCGGGGTGAGCGTGTGCCTCGGTGAGGTGGCGGTGACGTCGCAGGTGGTCGGCTATTTGCGACGGCGACCGTCCGGGGAGGTCCTGGACCACACGCCGCTCGACCTGCCGGAGCAGAGCCTGCGTACGCGCGCGGTCTGGTACACGGTGTCCGCGGAGCTGCTTGGTTCCTCGGGTTCCGCTGGTTCCTTTGGTTCCGATGGCGAGGTGGGGACCGGGGAGGAACCCCTGGCGAACGGTCGGGGGCCCGTTCACGAGGGTGGCAGGACACCGGGGGGTGCCGGATTGGTTCCGGCACGGATCCCCGGTGCCCTGCATGCCGCCGAGCACGCGGCGATCGGCCTGCTACCGCTGTTTGCTACGTGCGACCGGTGGGACATCGGCGGGGTGAGTACCGCGTGGCACGAAGACACCGGGGAGGCGACGGTGTTCGTGCATGACGGCCATCCCGGGGGTGCGGGATTTGCCGAACGCGGTTATGCCGCGATTGTCCCGTGGCTGGCCGCAACGCGGGAGGCGATCGTCTCCTGCGAGTGCCCGACGGGATGCCCGTCCTGCGTCCAGTCGCCGAAGTGCGGGAACGGCAACGATCCGCTGGACAAGGCGGGGGCAGTGGCTGTGCTGGGAACCGTGCTCGGGGCGTTGCGTCGACACGGCACCTAGACGGCCACATGGTGGCTCATGGAGTTGTGTCCTGCTCCGCCCCGGCCGGGCTGGGACCGGCCGGTGGCGGTGGTTCGGTGGGTCCGACGTTCAGGCGGCGCTGGACTGGACCAGCTGCGGCGAGTGCTCGCCGGCCAGGGCCCGCACGAGGACGTCGTGCACCTCGGCGGCGTCCGGCAGCTGCCAGCCGCAGACCTCGGGCTTGACGCGCCAGTGCACGACACCGTGCTGGAACGGCGACGGCGGCAGCGGGATGTAGCTGCCCTTGCCGTGCCACTGGACGGCGGCCCGGGTGGCCAGCTCGGCCGGAACGTGGTCGGCGACGGTGGTGAGGAAGAGCCAGCGGCCGTTCGGCAGCGCGATGATGGGCGCGGGGTGGCCGAGGGCGCGAAGGAGGCGGCAGGCGCGCTTGCCGAGTTCGTCGTCGACCTCGATGGCGTCGAGCACGGTGCCGGTGGCGACGAGCAGGCTGTGGGTGCGGTCGGAGAACCAGGTGGCGACCTCGTGGGCGTGGGTGCCCAGCTGCTCGCGCCAGCCGTCAATGGCCGGAACCGGACGGCGCCAGGTGAGGTCGTCGCCTTCGGTGAGCGGAGCGGGGTCGACGCCCGGGAGCACCGGCCAGCCGCGCCAGGCGAGGCCGATCGCCTCCGCCCGCAGTTCGATGCGGAAGGCACCGCGCCAGCTGTCCGGCCAATTCGCGTCCAACATTGTGTTTCCTGCCTTCAAGTTCCGGTTCTCCGCGACCCGCTAGACCCTGTCGTGGTGTCGCACATCTCACTTAACGGCAAGTTGCACATTGCCCGGAACCCCCGCGCGACAACCGGTGGTTACGAGGCGATGAACGCCCAGTGATCCATACCGCCCGACCGAACCCCCCGGCGCGGATGGACGGTGAACGGCGACCGCACACGGACCGTTCGTCGCGCGAATCCCCAGGATCCGCGGGGGTCGGGACGCGCGTTCGGCCGCGCCGGCGCGCCGGTTCGGCCCAGGTGAGCAGCCGATTCGACCGCTCGCCGTGCACTGACGACCGCTGCCCGTGACAATGCGCCGCTCATCGTCCGGCCGGGCGGATCAGCCGGTCACCGCCCCATACCGACCGGTCGGCGTCCGCCGGGCGGCAAGGACGGCGGCACGCTGTCGCAAACCCGCGACAGTGCTGCGCCGCGCCGCCGGACGCGGCGACCACGCCGGCAACGCCGCCGCCACAAGCTGCGGCAGGTGAGGTGGGCGCGCTGTCGCAAAGACGCGACGGTGTCACGCGCTGCGGCCAGGGCAATCGGCCGCCACAGGCGCCGTGACCACACTGACAAGCCCGCTGTCGCACACGTGCGGCAGACAGAAGGCAGTGGCGCACTGTCGCAAACACGCGACAGTGCTGCATGCCGCGGACAAGGCGGCCAGCTCGAGCACCGCCAGGAGGCGGTGACCGCGCATCCCCGCCTGCGCAGGCGGGGACAGATGAGGTGGGCGCGCTGTCGCAAAGACGCGACAATGCCGCGTGCCGCGCGGACAGGGCAGGCCAGCTCGAGCACCGCCAGGAGGCGGCGACCGCGCAGCGCCGCCTGCGCAGGCGGGGACAGATGAGGTGGGCGGGCTGTCGCAAACACGCGACAGTGCTGCATGCCGCGGACAAGGCGGCCGGCTCGAGCACCGCCAGGAGGCGGTGACCGCGCCTGTCCCCGCCTGCGCAGGCGGGGACAGGTGAGGTGGGCGCGCTGTCGCAAAGGCGCGACAGTGTCACGCGCCGCGGCCAGGGCAGGTCACCTCGAGCGCCGCCAGGAGGCGGCGACGACAACCGGTAGGGCCTACCTCCGCAAGCGGCGGCAGTGGAGGCGAGCTCGCGCTGTCGCGAACAGGCGACAGTGCCGCGCGCCGATAAAGGCAGGCCACCTCGAGCGCCGGCTGGAGACGGTGACCGGGCCGGGCGGGCGGCCGGTGCCTTGGCAAGCGGTGGGTTCAGCCGCCGGTGCCGAGGGGGCGGATGGGCGTACCGCCGAGGCCGCCCGTCGGTGCGGCCGGGGCCGGGCGTGGTGGTTCGGCCGCCGGGCCGGCGCGGGCGTGGGCGGATGGCCTCGGCAGGCCCGCCACCGCCGGGCCGCGTGCCTCGACTTCGACCAGTGCGTCGAGCTGTTGCCACCGGCACGTCCGGAGGG
Organism: Streptomyces sp. MN03-5084-2B; assembly: GCA_033793495.1. GTDB lineage: Bacteria > Actinomycetota > Actinomycetes > Mycobacteriales > Pseudonocardiaceae > Amycolatopsis. Next base: position 15,383 of record JARAWT010000026.1, read on the forward strand.
TCACTCCCATCCGGTCGGCCACCCAGCTCGCGCGTTCGCAGGCCCGGACCGGGCCTTCGCTCGCGTGGGAGGCCGCCGCCAACGCACCCAGGTCGGCCGCCGACTCGGCCTGGTGGCGCGCTGTCACCGCCGCTCCCAGCCACAACGCGAACGTTGCCACGCAGGCCAGGGCCACGACCGCCATCGCCATCCAGATCGTGGCCGCCCCGCTGTCCGAGGCTCGGGTGTCAGCGCCGGGCATCCGTCACCTCCGTGCCCGGCTCGGCCACTGCGTAGGCCGTTGCGTCGAGGTGGATCGCCGGGAGGAGGCCGGCCACCGGGTGGGCCGATACCTTGGCCGTGATCGTGTCGCCGATCCGCTCGAACGCCAGGTCCGCGCCCGGCGGCCCGATCTCGTGGACCGCGGCCGCTGCCTCCTGAGGCTGGCCACGGGCCAGCAGCCGCGCTGCTTCGCGGGCCGCGTCCGTGCAGCGCAACTGGCTCATCAGCACCGTGAGGCCCGCGATCAGCAGGACCGTCACCACCGTCAGGCCGGCCAGGCCGAGCGCGGCCTCGACCGTCACCGAGCCCTCGTCCTTGTGCCTCATGACGGCACCGACAAGGCCTTCATGACCAGGTTCGTCAGCCAAGAGACGACCGAGTCCCCGGTGAGCAAGGAATAGAGGACGGCCGCGAACGCCGCGACGGCGACCGTGACGATCGCGTACTCGACCGTCGTGGAACCGTCGTCCGAGCGGAACCGGCGGAGGAACGCGCGCATGGGGGTTTCCCTTCGTTGGGTTCGTGGTCAGAAGAGCGGGCCGAGCCGCCCGGCGAGGCCGACGACGACCGGCAGCACGCCCAGGCAGAAGAAGGCCGGCAAGAAACACAGACCGACCGGCAGGGCGAGTGCCACCCCGGCCCGCTCGGCACGTTCCTCGGCTTCGGTGGCCAGCTCGTCGCGGAAACGTCCGGCGAGGTCGCCGGCCGCCGTGGCGAACGCCGCGCCGGACCGGGACGTGCGGATCGCCGCGGCCGCCAGCTCGCCGAGGCCCGGGACGGCCCGTACCGGCGCCCAGGCCGCGTCCGGCCCGGAGCCGAGGGCCAGCAGCCCGGCCGTCGAACTCAGCGCCGTACTCGCTGCCGCGGGCGCGGTACCCGCCACGGCCTCCAACGCCGAGGGAACGGGCAGTCCCGCACGCAGGCAGGCGGCGAGGAGGTCGAGCGTTCCCGCCAGCCGCAGCTTGGCGGCGATGTCCACGGCCGGTGGTCGCGGACGGCGGGTGCGGCGGATCGCCCACCACCCGGTCGCGGTCACGATCGTGCCCGCCACCACCCCGGCGACCCCGCCGGCCAGCACTGCTGTCGACACCCCGCCCACCGCGACCGCGACGTGCGGTAGCGCGCGGTGTGCCGTGCGGACGCGCTTCGGGCCGCCGGTCAGCCGGTCGAGGCGCCGCGCGACGGCTTCGTCCGGCCAGCTCAGCAGGGCCCCGGCGAAGAGCAGGAGCGCGAACGCGATCACCGGATCCGCACCCGCCCGGTCAGGGCCCGGCACCAGGCCGTGCCCGCCCAGAGCAGGACGCACCCGGCGACCAGCAGCACCTGGCCCGCTGTGCGACCGGTCAGCACGGACAGCGGGGCCGCGCCCATGGCCTGCCCGAGCAGCACGCAGAGAACCGGCAGCCCGGTGAGCACCGCCGCGCTCGCCCGTGGCCCGGCCAGCTTGGCGCGCATCCGGCGGGCGAACACCAGACCGGCTTCGGCGTCGCGGCGGGCCGCGTCGAGGACGTCGGCCATCGGGAGGCCGTGACGCTTGCCCAGCGTCCAGGCCGCGGCCAGCTGGGGCAGCGCCGGGGCGCACAACTCGGTGTCGAGCCGGGCCGCCGCCGCCAGGGCGCGGAGGTCACCCGCCACGGCCGGGACCACGTCCGCGGCGGCTTCCGCCGCCGTGACCGGGTGGGCACCGGATCGGAGCTCGGCCACCATGGTCCGCAGCGCTGTCGCGGTGTGGGCGGCCATCGCCAGGTCCGCGGTGGCTCGGCGGTGGGCTCGCCACTCCTGGCTCCACGCCAGCGTCAGCACGCCGGCGGCAACCGCCCCGCCCGCTCCCGCGAGCAGTCCGGCGACGGCGGCCGGGAGCAACCAGCGGACGACTCGCCACACGTCGGGCATCCGGACGGCGGCCGGTGGCTCGATCGCCACCTGGAGCCGGTTCGGCGCCGCGGGCCAGCACGCCAGCGCCGCACCCAGGCACAGCGGGAGCCATGGGGTGATCATCGCCGCCTCCTTCGGTGACGCGGAAAAGCGTTCAGCAGCAAGGAAATCCGCACCAACAGGAGGCTCAGCACGCGATCGCCCCCGACGTCGCGAACAGGTGCCGGTCGACCGTCCACCGGCCGGCGCGCCACACCGGCACGACCCGGGCCCGGCCGTGTTCGGCTCGGAGCACGCCGACCTCGGCGAGGCGTCGGCGGCCGCCGGGTTCACGCCGCATGTGCAGCACCACGCGGATCGCGGCGACGAGCTGGCTGTGCACGGCATCGCGGCCGAGGCCGCCGAGCGCGGCCAGTGCCTCGATGCGGGCGGGTACCTCGGCCGAGGAGTTGGCGTGGACGGTGCAGGCGCCGCCGTCGTGGCCGGTGTTGAGGGCGGTGAGCAGCGCGCCGACCTCGGCGCCGCGGACCTCCCCGACCACCAGCCGGTCGGGACGCATGCGCAGCGCCTGGCGCACGAGCTCGGGCAGGCCGACCGCGCCCGCACCCTCCACATTGGGCGGACGGGCGACGAGCCCGACGAACTGCGGGTGGGCGGGCTGCAGCTCGCCGGCGTCCTCGACGCAGACGATCCGCTCGCCCGGGTCGACGGCGCCGAGCAGCGCGGCCAGGAGCGTGGTCTTGCCCGCGCCCGTGCCGCCGGTGACGAGGAACGCCATCCGCTTCGAGACGACGGTGCGGAGGAGTTTGGCGCCGGCCTCGTCGAACGCGCCGAGCTCGCCGAGGGTGGTGAGGTCGTGCGTCGCCGGGCGCAGGACGCGGAGGGACAGGCAGGTGCCGCCGGCCGCGATCGGCGGGAGGACGGCGTGCACGCGGATGCGGCCGCGGGGGCCGGCGCCGGGGAGCCAGCCGTCGACGTAGGGCTGCGCGTCGTCGAGACGGCGTCCGGCCGCGAGGGCGAGGCGCTGAGCCAGGCGGCGAACGGATTCTTCGCCGTTGAAGCGGATGTCGGCGCGGGTGAGGCCCTGCGGGCCGTCCGTCCAGACTTCGTGCGGGCCGGTGACGAGCACGTCGGTGGTCGCCGGGTCGTCGAGGAGCGGAGCCAGCGGGCCGGCGCCGACGAACTCGTCGCGGGCTTGGCGGACGGCGTCGAGCACCGCATCGTGGCCGAGGGCGCCACCTGCTTCGGCGCGGACGGCGGTCGCGACGGCGACCGGGTCGGCCTGGCGGCGGTCGCCGGCCAGGCGGTTGCGGACGCGGTCCACGAAGTCGGTGGTCATGAATTCGCCCGCCTTTCGCCTTGCGTGGGTCTCGGGGTGGCCGGTCGGTGATCGCGGGATGCCGTGACGCGGGTGCCCGGCGACGGGACGGCGGGCGGCTCCGGGTGCGTGTGGAGCAGCGCCGAGAAGGCCGACGCGCTTGCCGGGCCTCGGACCAGGAGGCTTATCACCGTTGGCAGCAACAGCTCCGCCACCCTCGTCGGGGCGCTGGTCAGGCGGAGGGCGCCGGGCGTGGTGGTCATCGGGTGGCCGCCTGGGCTTCGCGGCGCGCTACCGACAGGATCTCGGCCGCCGTTCTGGCCAGGGGCCCCTTCGGTTTCGTCGGGAACTCGCCGCGCTCCAGTGCTTGCCAAAGGCCGCGCTCCGGGGGCATCGAGGCCATCAGGGGTGGGCCGATGAGGGCGGCGGTGCGGACGGCCGGATCCTTCGAGTGTCCACAAGTGACCACGCCGATCCGGGCCGTCAGGTTCTGCAGTCCGTTCAGCACCTTCTTCGCCGCCAGGCACGCCCGGATCTCCAGCGGCACCATCAGCAGCACCAGGTCGGCCCGCAGCGCCACCTCCTCCGACGCCTCGCTGAGGGTGCGCGGGAGGTCGCACACCACCGTGCGGCCCGCGCGGCGACCGGCGGACAGGATCGCCGACAACGACTCGACTTCGGGGCCTTGCCCTTCGGGGCCGGACGCGAGCACCGGGAGGCTGCCGCCGCGGTGCCTTCGCTGCGGGAGGTCCGCGGCCAGCGACGACACCGAGGCCCGGCCGCTCAGCCGCACGTCCGGCCAGCGCGCTCCGGCCGTCTTTTCCAAGCCGAGCAACAGATCCAGGCCGCCGCTGAGCGGATCGCAGTCCACCAGCAAGGCGCCGCCCGGATCGCGGTCGGCCGCCAGTGCCAAGGTCGCCGCGAACACGGAGGCGCCCGCGCCGCCCCGGCCGCCGACCACGCCGAGCACCAGACCGGGTTGCTCCGCGGGGGTCTCGACGACGTCGGCGAACGCGCCGGCGAGCGCGGACTCCTCGTCGGGCAACGAGATCACGCGCTCGACGCCGCCGCGGAACGCGCGCTCCCACGTCGCCGGGCCCGGATTGCCCTTGCAGACCAGGAGGATGCCGCCTCGCCGGGGCAACACCGGTGGCTGCCGCACGGCTTCTTCGTCGAGGACCACCAGCGGCGCACGGGCCCAGTGCCCGCTCGCCGCGGTCAGGTCCGGTGCGCGGTCGAGTTCGCAGCCCGCGACCGCGGCCACGCGCAGTATCTCGTCGAGCACGGTTTCGTCCGCGGCGATCACCAGCGGTCGTTCCCCGGTCATGCGTTCCTCCCCCGTCGTCGGTGCGGGCCGTGGGTGGCCCGGGTTCCACCGTCGCGGGTGGGGACACGGCGGCACAACGGGGCGGACGGCCGACTGTGGACAACCGGGGTGTTGTGGACAACTGCCGCTCGTGGGCCCCTTCGCGGACCGGTTCTGCCGGTGGGGTGTGGCAGGATGGCCGCCGCCTGCGACGCATCTGCGGTGGAAACGGGGCACGAATATCCGCACCCGACGATTCCGCGTTCGCCGTCGACCACGATTCATGGCGCACCGCGAAATTGCCGAAGGTAAACGGAAGGCAAGAAGGCGAGGATGCCGGAATCGGGGCACGGCAAAGGAACCGGGAAAGGCAAACGGAAGGTAAGAGGGCGGCCCCCGCCAGGGGGGAGGGACGGGGGCCGCCGTGGGTTCAGCCCCGGGGGGTCGGACTGAACCGGCCCGGTTGGACACCGGACTCCCTCACTGTAACTCCGCCCGGCGCCGGTTCGTGCATTGGATGAGGCACACAGTTCGGTAACGGCACAGCGCGCCCGAAGTGCCTGCCTGTCATGGATTTTCCGCCCGGCGCGACGCGCGCGTGGTGGATCAACGGGACGCGCGGCGATCAAGCTCCTATCCTGGGCGGGTGGCCGAACCGAGCAGCGCGCCGTCGCGCATCCGGAACCCGGGCCCGGAGCACGCGGTGGCCGCGTTCTTCGACCTGGACAAGACGATCATCGCTTCGTCGAGCGCACTGGCGTTCAGCAAGCCCCTCCTCAAAGAAGGGTTGATCAACCGTCGCGCCGCGTTGCGAAGCGCATACGCGCAGCTGGTGTTCTCGCTCGCCGGCGCCGACGAGAACAAAACCGAGCGGCTGCGCGCCGAAGTTTCCGCACTGTGCGCCGGCTGGGACGTCGCCCAGGTTTCGGCGATCGTCCGTGAGACCCTGCACGACGTCGTCGACCCCCTCGTGTACGCCGAGGCGGCGGAGCTGATCGCGCGCCACCGCGAGGACGGGCACGACGTCATCGTGCTGTCGGCGACCGGCGAAGAGGTCGTCGCGCCGGTGGCCGAGATGCTCGGCGCGACCCGGAGCGTCGCCACGCGGATGCAGATCGTCAACGGCCGTTACTCCGGCGAAGTCGACTTCTACTGCTACGGCGCGAACAAGGCCGTGGCCGCGAAGCAGCTCGCCGCGACCCACGGCTACGACCTCGCCGAGTGCTTCGCCTACACCGACTCGAGCACCGACATCCCGCTGCTCGAGGTCGTCGGGCACCCGCACGCGGTCAACCCGGACAAGCTCCTGCGACGCGAGGCCCTCGAGCGCGGCTGGCCGATCCTGGCCTTCGACCGGCCCATGTCGCTGCGCACCCGGATCCCGACCCGATCGGCTGGAATGGTGGCGCTCGGTGTCGGCGCGGTGGCCGCCGGGGCGACCTGGTACGGCCTCAACCGTCGCCGTCGGTCCCGCTAGCGGGACACCCGCCACCCACACGGCCGTACGGCGTCCACTTTGCTTGGCCCAGCCCCGAATTGTCCGTCGCGCAGGGTGCCGATGTCACCCGATCCAGCCTCTGTACCGGTGCACCCGTCCGCGCACTTGAAGTGACCGGGCTCACGGCGTAGAAAGTAGGTGCGGACGTTCGGTCGGCCAGGGAACAGGTAGAAGAGAAGCCTGTTCCACCCCGGCAAACCTCCGTGCGCGGACTCCGGGTACCCACGCGCAGCGCGCCGCGGGAGGCTCGTCGTCTAGGGACTGCGTAGTGGGACGCCACACGCCGAGTCCATGTAGGTACGACCAGAGTTGCACGCTTGGTCGCCCGAGAAGTTCGCGCTTGCAGGCGGCGCCCGTGGCTTCGGCCACGGGCGCCGCCTCGTCTATTGGGGGGTCGGTGCGGGCCGGGCAGGGCGCGGGAGACGTGCGGCCCGGGGCATCTCACGTGACTGGCGAGGCATCACGCGTGATTGGCGGGGCATCTCGCGTGAGCCGGGACGGGACTCGCGTGATTGAAGCCGGAACTCACGTGATGGGGGGCGGAACTCGGGGCGGGTGCAGGTTGCGGATGGAGAGTTTCCTACCGATCCGGGTACGACTGGCCCGTTCGTGCGGTCGGTCGATGGACAGCGCCGGATTCGGTGAGTAGCTTCCCGATACTGGCGCCTCCGAGTGGACTTCTGACGTCCTGACCGGCGCCCGCTACTTTCTGGGAGGCTGGTCGTGACGACCCGAAATCGGAGGTTCCATGCGCTCGCCCTGCCTGTCGCGGGGGTGCTCGCCTTCACCGGTGTGGGTGTCGCGACCGCGGCGAGCGCGCCGCGGGTGAGCGCGGACGCGCAGGCCGAGGCCGCGGCGACACAGGCGCTGCGAGGGCTGACGCTCGAGCAGAAGGTCGGGCAGCTGTTCGTCACCTGGGTGAACGGCAAGACCGCCGACGAGGTCAACCCGAAGAACCAGACGGACTTCGGCGTCGACACCCCCGCGCAGGTCATCGAGAAGTACCACCTCGGCGGGGTCATCTACTTCGACAACGCCACGCGCGACAACTTCGACAACCCCGTGCAGGTCGCGAAGCTGTCCAACGGCCTGCAGAAAGCCGCCGTGACCAGCGGGGCGCACATCCCGCTGCAGATCGCCGCCGACCAGGAGGGCGGCACCGTCACGCGGATGGGCGCGCCGGCCACCGAGTTCCCGAACGCCATGGCCATCTCCGCCGGGCGGGACACGAACCGCGCGACGCAGGCGGCGACCATTCTCGGCCGCGAGCTGCGCGCCGTCGGGATCAACCAGGACTTCGCGCCCGATTCGGACGTCAACTCCAACCCCGTCAACCCGGTCATCGGCGTCCGGTCCTTCTCCGGGCAACCCGGTCTGGCCAGCGACTTCGTCACCGCGGAGGTCAAGGGGTTCCGGAAGTCCGTCGCCGCGACCGCGAAGCACTTCCCCGGCCACGGCGCCGCGCCGACCGACAGCCACACCGGGCTGCCGCGGATCGACAGCACCGAGGCGCAGTGGCGGGCCACCGACGTGCCGCCGTTCAAGGCCGCGATCGCGGCCGGCATCGACTCGATCATGACCGCGCACATCCAGTTCCCCAGCCTCGACCCGTCGCTCGAGCCCGCGACGCTGTCGCAGCCGATCGTCACCGGGAAGCTGCGCGACGAGCTCGGCTACCAGGGCGTGATCATCACCGACTCGCTGGAGATGGAGGGCGTGCGCAAGCTGCACGGCGACGCCGAAATCCCGGTGCTCGCGCTCAAGGCGGGCGTCGACCAGCTGCTCATGCCGGTGCACCTCGAGCTCGCCATCAACTCGGTCCTCGCCGCCGTCAAGTCCGGCGACATCCCGATGCGGCGGATCGACCAGAGCGTGCTGCGCGTGCTCAAGCTCAAGTTCAAGAGCGGCATGCTCTTCTCACCGTTCGTCTCCCCGGACCGGGTGATGAAGGTCGTCGGCACCCCGGCGAACCTCGCCACGGCTCAGGACATCGCCGACCGCGGCATCACGGCCATCGCGAACGACGCCGGCCTCCTGCCCCTGAAGCAGAAGCCCGCGACGACGCTCGTCACCGGCTGGGGCGTCTCGACGACGGCGACCCTCGCGCAGAAGCTGACCGCCCACGGCACGGCCGCGACGGCCTACCAGACCGGCCAGATCCCGACGGACGCCCAGATCGCCCAGGCGGTCGCCCAGGCGCAGACCGCCGACCTGGTCGTCGTCCTGACCAACAACATCGCCACCTATCCCCTGCAGACCAAGCTGCTCGACGCCCTGCAGGCCACCGGCAAGCCGGTCGTCGCGGTCGCCGCGCAGATCCCGTACGACGCGGGCTACCCGAGCGCGGTGAAGACCTGGCTGGCCACCTACGGCTACATCGGGCCGACGCTCGAAGCGCTGGCCAAGGTGATCCTCGGCGAGACGAAACCGGTCGGGAAGCTGCCGGTCGACATCCCCGCGGGCGCCGACGTGCACACCGTCAAGTACCCCTTCGGCCACGGGCTGACCTGGTGAACCTCGACCGGCGGCACTTCCTCGGCGCGGGCGCGCTCGCCGTCCCGATGCTGGCGGGCGGCTCGGCCGTGGCCGGGGCGCAACCGGAAGCAGCCCACCCGAGCCGCGTCCTCACCGGCGCGGAACAGCTCGCCGCGCAGGGCTGGCGCTCCCTCAAGGGCCGCAAGCTCGGCGTGCTGTCCAACCCGACCGGCGTCCTGCTGAACGGCGACCACATCGTCGACTCGATGGTGGCCGCCGGGGTGAAACCGGTGGCGGCCTTCGGCCCCGAACACGGCTTCCGCGGCAGCGCACAGGCCGGTGGCTCCGAAGGCGACTACACCGACCCTCGCACCGGCGTACCGGTGTACGACGCGTACGGCGTCGACGCGGCGAAGCTCGCTTCGCTGTTCACCAAAGCGGGCGTCGACACGGTCGTCTTCGACATCGCCGACGTCGGCGCCCGCTTCTACACCTACATCTGGTCGCTCTACACGGCGATGGTGGCCGCGGCGCAGGTCAAAGCCGCCTTCGTCGTCCTCGACCGGCCGAACCCGCTCGGCGGCCGGGCGGCCGGGCCGGTGCTCGACCCGAAGTTCGCTTCCGGCATCGGGCGGCAGCCGATCGCCCAGCAACACGGCATGACCGTCGGCGAGCTCGCCCGCTTCTTCGCCGGAGAGTTCTTGCCGGACCAAGAAGTGAAGCTCGACGTCGTCCAGGTACGCGGCTGGCAGCGGGACACGCTCTTCGCGCGGACCGGGCTGAACTGGGTCCTGCCGAGCCCGAACATGCCGACGCCGGACACCGCGCTCGTCTACCCGGGCACCGGGATGTTCGAAGGCACGGTGTTCTCCGAGGGCCGCGGCACCACCCGGCCGTTCGAGATCATCGGCGCGCCCGGGCTCGACTGGCGCTGGCGCGAGAAGCTCGAAGACGAGCAGCTGCCCGGAGCGAAGTTCCGCGAGGCCTACTTCGTCCCGACGTTCAGCAAGTTCGTCAACCAGACGTGCGGCGGCGTGCAGCTGAGCGTCGACGACCCGCGGGCCTTCGACGCGATCCGGACGGCCGTCGCCATGCTCGTCACGGCGAAGGCCCTGCACCCGGACGTCTTCGCCTGGCGCCCCGACAACTACATCGACAAGCTGTCCGGGTCCGACCGGCTGCGGACCATGATCGACGCCGGCGCGGGCGTCGACGAGGTCACCGGCGCGTGGCGGGCCGAGCTGGCCGACTTCGACCGGAGACGCCGTCACTACCTGCTCTACCGCTGAGGGGGAGACTCGTGCGTGCTAGGAAGGTGCTCGTCGCGGCCACCGGAGTGCTGGTCGCGCTGACCACGTTGACCGTGTCGGACTCGGGAGCCAGCACCATCACCAGCCACGATCCGGCGGCCGGCCGCTTCGACCGGCCGCAGCACGGGTTCGCCCCGGCGTGGACGACGCTGCGCGACGGACGGCCTCAGGACGTCAACCTGGACCCGGCGCCGATCAAGGCGGCCGAAGACTTCCTGGCGAGCTGGACCAAGCCGGACGCCTCCGGGCACCCGCACTTCTCCGGGGCGGTCGGCCTGCTGGCGCACGACGGCGTGGTCGTCGACCGGTACGCGGTCGGCGGCGCACTGCGGTACGCCGACGCCAAGGGCACCGAACTGCCGCATGCCCAGCAGGTCCCCATGAAGAACGACACCATCTTCGACATGGCTTCGATCTCGAAGCTGTTCACCTCGATCGCCGTCATGCAGCTGGTCGAACGCGGGCAGTTCACCATCGACACCCCGGTGAGCCGCTTCTTCCCCGAGTTCGCCACCGGCGACAAGGCCGCCATCACGGTCAAGATGCTGCTCACGCACACCTCCGGCTTCGACGCCGACCCGATCCCCTCGCTCTGGGCGGGCTACCCGGACATCCCGTCGCGCCGGCAGGCCGTGCTCGACAGCCCGCTGAAGAACAAGCCGGGGACGACGTACCTCTACTCCGACATCAACCTGCTGACCCTCGGCTTCATCGTCGAGAAGCTGACGGGCCAGTCCCTCGACAAGGTCGTCCACGACCGGATCACCGCGCCGCTCGGCATGGCCGACACGGGGTACAACCCGCCCGCGGCGAAGCTGGCCCGGATCGCCGCGACGGAGTTCCAGGCGAACCCGCCGCGCGGGATGGTGCGCGGCAGCGTGCACGACGAAAACGCGTGGTCGCTCGGCGGCGTCGCCGGGCACGCCGGCGTGTTCAGCACGGCCGGCGACATGGCGGCCCTCGCCCAGGCGATCCTCAACGGCGGCAGCTACCGCGGGCACCGGATCCTGCGGCCGGACACCGTCCGGCAGCTGCTCACGAACTACAACCAGCAGTTCCCGGACGACGCGCACGGCCTCGGCTTCGAGCTCGACCAGCCCTGGTACATGGGCGCGCTGGCGTCGCCGGTCACCGCCGGGCACACCGGCTACACCGGAACGACGCTGGTCATCGACCCGGAGTCGCGGTCGTTCGCGATCCTGCTGACCAACCGGGTGCACCCGAGCCGGAACTGGGGCTCGATCAACACCGCCCGCCAGGTGTGGGCGACGTCGCTGGCCAGGGCCATGGCGGTGCGGCCGGTAGCCGGGAAGGACGCCTGGACGAGCACGCTGGGTAACGCCAGTGTTGCTACGCTGAGTACTCGCGCATTTACCACGCATAGTGATCAGGCGCGGGTCTCGTTCGCTGCTTTCGTGGACACCGAGGGCAGCAGTGATCCACTTCAGCTGCAGGCCAGCACCGACGGCGTTAACTGGCAACCGATCGCCCTATCGGTTTCCGGACCGGGGGCACCCTCCGGAATCGTGACGTCGCTCTCCGGGCACGGGCACCGCGCCTGGTGGACGGCGGTCGGCACGCTGCCGCAGGGCGCGTCGGTGAGCCTGCGCTGGCGTTACAGCACCGACCCGAGTTACACGGGACGAGGCGTTTCGGTGGACGGTGTGAAAGTCACCGAGAGCGGCCGATCACTCCTCGACGGTGAACGAGACCCCGCCGTTTTCGTCGCAGAGGGTTGGCAGTTGACCGCTCGGTGACGGTGCGGTTGCCGAACGTCGACCACAAGGTCGATTTTACCGTCCTCTTGCCGCTTGCACCGCGACACTAAGTTGCCAAGTCGTTAGCTTGACCTCGTTAACAAGGTCGACCTGGTTGGCGACTTTCTGGTCAGTGATTAATCGCAAATCCAGATCCGCAGACACGGACGGGTTGCGATCCGACCGAAGGGTGTGGGTAGCCTTGTCGCAGATGCCAACGGTTAGTAACTTTCCGACGGTGAGTGATACCGAATCCGTAATCAGTCCGGTACCGTCCGAGCCCGTATCGGTCCAGCCGGCCGTGCGGGACGCCGACGCCAGCCCGCTGGTGCGGATCCGGTCCCTGCTCCCCGGACTGGCCCGCGCCGAGCAGCGCGTGGCCAAGGTGGTGCTGGAAGACCCCGCGTCGGTGGCGCGGCGCAGCATCACCGAGGTGGCCCTGGCCGCCAACACGAGCGAGACCACGGTGACGCGGTTCTGCAAGGCGGTGGGCGTCGGCGGGTACCCGCAGCTGCGCATCGCGCTGGCCGCGGACACCGCACGCACCGAGGCGCGCACGACGCGCAACCTCGGCGGCGAGATCGGCCCGGAGGACGACCTGGCCGCCGTGATCGGCAAGGTCAGCTTCGCCGACGCGCGGGCCGTCGAAGAGACGGCCGACCAGCTCGAGGTCGCCACCCTCGAGCGGGTGATCGAGGTCGTCGCGAACGCGGGCCGCGTGGACGTCTACGGCGTGGGCGCCAGCGCGTTCGTCGCCGCCGACCTGCAGCAGAAGCTGCACCGCATCGGCCGCGTGTGCTTCGCGTGGTCGGACACGCACATCATGCTCACCTCGGCCGCGGTGCTGAGCCCGGGCGACGTCGCGATCGGCGTCTCGCACACCGGCGCGACCACCGACACCGTCGAGGCGCTGCGCGTGGCGCGGGAGCACGGCGCGGTCACCATCGCCGTGACGAACTTCCCGCGGTCCCCGATCACCGAGGTCGCCGACCACGTTTTGACGACCGCGGCGCGGGAAACCACGTTCCGCTCGGGCGCCACGGCCAGCCGTATCGCCCAGCTCACGGTCATCGACTGCCTGTTCATCGGCGTCGCGCAGCGGCACATGGACGCGTCGGTCAGCGCACTGGACGCGACGAGGGACGCAGTCGGATCGCACCGCTTGGGGGTCAGGCCGGACGGTCGTCGCCGTCCGCGGGAAACCGGCAAGTAGATGACCGGAGAAAAGGTGAGGCGCATGATGACTGTCCCCGCGCAGACGGTGCACGTCGATTCGCCGACCGAGACCCGCAATCCCCGCACCAGGGACATCGACCTGATGTCCACCGCGGGGATCCTGGGCGCGATCAACGCCGAGGACCGCACGGTCCCCGGTGCGGTGGCCGCGGTGCTGCCCCAGGTGGCGCACGCGGTGGACTACGCGGTGGACGCCCTGCGGGCCGGGGGCCGGGTGCACTACGTCGGCGCGGGCACGTCGGGGCGGCTGGCCACCCTGGACGCGGCCGAGCTGGTGCCGACGTTCAACGTGCCGGGCGACTGGTTCATCGCGCACCACGCCGGCGGCGAGCGCGCGCTGCGCCAAGCCGTCGAAAACGCGGAGGACGACTCGGCGGCGGGCGCCGCCGAGATGGCCGCGATGGTGCAGCCCGGTGACTTCGTGCTGGGCCTGACGGCGTCGGGCAGGACGCCGTACGTGCTGGGTGCGCTGGCCGCGGCGTCGCGCCAGGGCGCCCGGACCGGGCTCGTCTCGGGCAACGCCAAGGCCGCGAAACCGACCGGGGTGGACGTGCTCATCGCCGTCGACACCGGGCCGGAGGCGATCGCCGGCTCGACCCGGATGAAGGCGGGCACGGCGCAGAAGATGATCCTCACGTCGTTCTCCACCGCGACGATGATCAAGCTGGGCCGGACCTACTCCAACCTGATGGTCAGCATGCGGGCCACCAACGCGAAGCTGCGTGGCCGGACCATCCGGATCCTGCAGGAAGCCACCGGCATGACGATGGCGGACTGCTCGGACGCGCTCACCGAGGCCGGGGGCGACCTCAAGGTGGCGCTGGTGCACTTGCTGTCCGGCGAGGACGTCAAGAGCGCCGCGAAGGCGTTGCACACGTCCGGCGGGCACGTGCGCAAGGCTCTGGACACTCTCAGGGTGCGAGCGAGCTAGAACTTCATCTGCTCACCTGTCTAACCTCTCAGATGAGAGAAGGCGGGTGGGCGATGGCGGGCACGACGGCGGGCTCGCGGCGTGGGTTGACGCGTCGCGAGTGGGTGTCGATCGGCGGGATGGCGGGGTTCGTCCTGCTGCTGAACGTCGTGGGCTGGGGCGTGCTCACGGCGTTCGTCGCGCCGCACCACTACGCGCTGGGCACGTCCGGCGTGTTCGGCATCGGGCTGGGTGTCACGGCGTTCACGCTCGGCATGCGGCACGCGTTCGACGCCGACCACATCGCCGCGATCGACAACACGACCCGCAAGCTGATGGGCGACGGCCAGCGCCCGCTTTCGGTCGGGTTCTGGTTCTCCCTCGGCCACTCGACGATCGTGTTCGCGCTGTGCCTGCTGCTGTCGCTGGGCGTCCGCGCGCTGGCCGGGCAGGTCGAGGACGGCTCGTCGGCGTTGCACCAGGCCACCGGCGTGATCGGGACGTCGGTGTCCGGGGTGTTCCTGTACGTGATCGCGATCCTGAACCTGGTCGTGCTCGTCGGGATCCTGCGGGTGTTCCGGCAGATGCGCCGGGGCGAGTTCGACGAGGCCGCTCTGGAGCACCAGCTGGACAACCGCGGCGTCATGAACCGGTTGCTGCGCGGCGCGACGAAGGCCGTGCGCAAGCCGTGGCACATCTACCCGGTCGGGCTGCTGTTCGGGCTGGGCTTCGACACCGCCACCGAGATCGGGCTGCTCGTGCTGGCCGCGGGCGCGGCGACGTTCGCGCTGCCGTGGTACGCGATCCTCGTGCTGCCGATCCTGTTCGCCGCCGGGATGAGCCTGTTCGACACCGTGGACGGCTGCTTCATGAACTTCGCCTACGGCTGGGCGTTCGCGAAGCCGGTGCGCAAGATCTTCTACAACATCACGGTGACCGCGCTGTCGGTCGCGGTGGCGCTGCTCATCGGGACCATCGAGCTGGTGTCGATCCTCGCCGAGGAGCTGGGCATCACGAGCGGGCCGCTGGCCGCGATCGCCTCGGTGAACCTGGACTACGTCGGCTTCGGGATCGTCGGGCTGTTCGTGCTGACCTGGGTCATCGCGCTGGCGGTGTGGCGGTTCGGGCGGATCGAAGAGAAGTGGTCGGCGAAGCTGTCCTGAGCGCGACGCTCAGCTCACGGCGCGTAGATGGTCAGCGTCGTCGGACCGGTGAGGCTCCCGATGCCCGAGCCCGCGCACGCCAGGGCGTTCGGGGTCACGAGCGTCGCCACCTGGACCGCGCTGCCCGGCGCGTACCGCCCGGCCGTGATCACGCCCGTGTTGGTGACCACCACCTGGCCGCCGACCACGGTGGTCGTGAAGTTGTAGGTGAACGTGGTCGGCGCGGCCAGCGGATTGCCCCACACGTAGGTGCGGGACGTCGAACCCGCGTTGAGCAGCGTCGTGCAGGAGACCACGTCGGTGAACACCTGCGTGTAGGTCGCGGTCAGGGCCTGGGGGTCGGTGCAGAGCGGGAAGGTTCCGGTGAGGACACCGGCCACGAGCCGGGGCGTGTTCGTGATGGGCGGGTCGTAGGTGACCGCCCAGGTGCCGGCACAGGTCTGGACGGCCGCTTCGGCGTGCGCCTGGCCCGCAGGCGCCAGCACGCCGCCCGCCGCGACGAGCACCGCCGCCAGGACGGCACCGCACTTCCGCGCCCGGTTCATACCGGTAATAGACCACGAACGTGACGGTGCGACTACCGCCGTTTCGGTATCAGGAAGCCGCGTCCGAGATGCTCTTCGCTTCGCGCGCACCGGCTTCGAACGCTTCGCAGCAGAAGAGCAGCCACGCGCGCACGCCCTCCGGCGTCCCGCCCGCAAAGCCTTCCGCGGCTTCGAGATAGCGCGGGACCCGGCGGAAGAACGCCACTTCGGGAACGCTCAGGGCCTTCGGGTCCAGGCCGGTCGCGACCATCGTCAGCCGGGCGGCGGCGCGCGCGACGATGCCGTCCGCGCTGCCGAACGGCTTGAGCGCCAGCAGTTCCCCGTGCACGACGGCCGTCAGCACCGGGCCCGGCACCGACGTCGCCCCGGTCACCAGCTGGGCCAGCAGCTCGAGCCGGCCGCCGCCGGACTGCGGGCGGCCCAGCGCGTCCAGGTCGTCGACGAGGTCCGCCGCGGCCAGCACGTGCAGCCGCGCCAACGCCTGCAGCGGCGCGCGGCGCCACGTCGGCAGCAACGACTCCAGCGTCTCCGCGACCCGCAGCGAGCCGGCGAGGACCGGGTCGGCGACCGCGCCGTCGAGGGGCAGTTCGGGGTTCGCGCCCTCGATGCCGGCCGACGCGCGGGCCGCGCGGACCGACGCTTCCGCCGCGGTCGCCGCGCCGCCGCGGAGGTTCGCCGGGAGGCGGTGGACCGCGAAGACGGCGTCCTGCGCGGACTTCGCCGCCGCCGCGACGCCTTCGAGGTCGAGGAGGGGCTTCAGCGGGTCGGTCATGCGTCGAGCACCTGTCCTTCGCGGGAGACCACGGGCGGCAGCACCGACCACGGGAAGTTGATCCACTTGTCGGTGTGCCGCCAGACGTACTCGCACTTCACCGTCGAGTGCGGCTTCTCGTAGACGACCGCCGAGCGCACCTCGGCGACGTGCTGGAGGCAGAAGTCGCGGACCAGCTTGAGCGTGGCACCGGTGTCGGCGACGTCGTCGGCGATCAGCACCTTCTTGCTCGTCAGGTCGACGGCGTTGGGCACCGGCGGCAGCATCACCGGCAGGTCGAGGCGCTGGTCGACGCCGGTGTAGAACTCGACGTTCATCACGTGCAGGTTCTTCACGTCGAGCGCGTAGCCGAGCGCGCCGGCGACGAAGAGGCCGCCGCGGGCGATGGACAGGATGAGGTCCGGCGCGAAGCCGTCTTCGGCGATGGTGTGAGCCAGCTCACGGCTCGCCGTGCCGAACAGCTCCCAGCTCAGCTCTTCCCGCTCTTCGGCCATCGAGCCCGCCCCTTCCGTCGTGGTCCGCCGAGCATAGGCAACGACAAAGTGGACTGTGGGAATGCTTGAAAATTGGCTATCTAAGATGGCCAATACCACCCTTACGGTGATCACGTGAGCGACTGGACCACGCAACCGACCCTCTCCGGCGAGCACGTCCGCCTGGAGCCGTTGACGCCCGAGCACGCCAAGGGCCTGCTGGAGGCCGGCGCCGACCCCGGCATCTGGGCGTGGCTGAGCATCCGGCAGCCGGAGAACCTTCCCGCGGCGGAGCGGATGGTCGAGCAGGCACTCGCCGATCCCGACCGGCGGCCCTTCGCGCAGATCGACGTCACCTCCGGCCGGGTCGCCGGGACGACGTCGTACTACCAGGTCGTCGAGAAGCACCGGATCCTGTCCGTCGGGCACACGTGGATCGGCGCGGACTGGCAGCGCACCGGGCTGAACACCGAGTCGAAGCTGCTCCTGCTCACGTACGCGTTCGAAACCCTTGACGCGCAACGGGTCGCGTGGGAAACCGACATCCGCAACCTCCGCTCGCAACGCGCCATCGAACGCCTTGGCGCGCTCCGCGAAGGCGTCCTGCGGGCACACCGGATCCGGCCGGACGGCTCGTCGCGCGACACCGTCCTCTATTCGATGCTCGCGCCGGAGTGGCCCGCCGCGAAGGCGCGGCTGAACGAACGCTTAGTCACCGGGGCTCGCCTGGCACGGTGAACCGGCGGGGCTACGTGGGTGCAACCTTTTACAAGGCGGACTAACGTCGCTAGCGTGCCGCTAGCCGTCATGTCGGCGCACTACAGGAGGCCTTGCAACCATGACCGAGCAGTCCCCAGCCCTGGACAACCTGCTCACCGAGAGCCGCACCTTCCCGCCCAGCGACGAATTCGCCGGTCAGGCCAACGCGAAGGCCGACCTCTACGCCGAGGCGGACGCCGACCGCGAAGCGTTCTGGGCCAAGCAGGCCGAGCGGCTCACGTGGGACACGAAGTGGACCACGGTACTGGACTGGACCAATGCGCCCTTCGCGAAGTGGTTCGTCGGCGGCAAGCTGAACGTCGCCTACAACTGCGTCGACCGGCACGTCGAGTCCGGCCACGGCGACCAGGTCGCGATCCACTGGGTCGGCGAGCCGGGCGACACCCGGGACATCACCTACGCCGAGCTGAAGACCGAGGTTTCCAAGGCCGCCAACGCACTCGCGTCGCTGGGCGTCACCGCCGGCGACGTCGTGGCGATCCAGCTGCAGATGGTCCCCGAGGCCATCTTCGCGATGCTCGCGTGCGCGCGCATCGGCGCGCTGCACAACGTCGTCTTCGGCGGCTTCTCCCCGACGGCGCTGCGGGCCCGTGTCGACGACGCCGCCGCGAAGGTCGTCATCACCTCCGACGGCCAGTTCCGCCGCGGCAAGGCCGCGCCGATGAAGGCCAACGTCGACGAGGCGCTCGAAGGCGCCGAGACCGTCGAGAAGGTCATCGTCGTGAAGCGCACGGGCGACCAGCTCGAGGGCGACGTCCCGTGGACCGGCGGCCGCGACCTCTGGTGGCACGAGCTCGTCGACGGACAGTCCGAAGAGCACACTCCCGAAGCCTTCGACAGCGAGCACCCGCTGTTCATCCTGTACACGTCCGGGACGACCGGGAAGCCGAAGGGCATCCTCCACACGTCGGGCGGCTACCTGACGCAGACCGCGTACACGCACCACAACGTCTTCGACCACAAGGCCGGCGAGGACGTCTACTGGTGCACCGCGGACATCGGCTGGATCACCGGCCACAGCTACATCGTCTACGGCCCGCTCGCCAACCGCGTGACGCAGGTCGTCTACGAAGGCACGCCGAACACCCCGCACGAGGGGCGGCACTGGGAGATCATCCAGAAGTACAAGGTCTCCCTCTACTACACCGCGCCGACGCTGATCCGCACGTTCATGAAGTGGGGCGCGGAAATCCCCGAGAAGTACGACCTGTCGTCGCTGCGGGTGCTGGGCTCGGTCGGCGAGCCGATCAACCCCGAGGCGTGGATCTGGTACCGCGAGAACATCGGCGCGGGCCGGACCCCGATCGTCGACACGTGGTGGCAGACCGAAACCGGCGCGATCATGATCTCGCCGCTGCCGGGCGTCACCTCGACCAAGCCGGGCTCGGCGCAGAAGGCACTGCCGGGCGTCTCCGCGAAGGTCGTCGACGACACCGGCACGGAGGTCGGCCACGGCGGTGGCGGGTACCTGGTGCTCGACAAGCCGTGGCCGTCGATGCTGCGCGGGGTCTGGGGCGACGAGGAGCGCTTCAAGGACACCTACTGGTCGCGGTTCAAGGACCAGGGCTTCTACTTCGCCGGCGACGGCGCGAAGTACGACAACGACGGTGACGTCTGGCTGCTGGGCCGCGTCGACGACGTGATGAACGTGTCCGGTCACCGCATCTCGACGACCGAGGTCGAGTCGGCGCTGGTTTCGCACCCGACGGTGGCCGAGGCCGCGGTCGTCGGCGCGACCGACCCGACGACCGGCCAGGGCATCGTCGCGTTCGTCATCCTCCGCGGCAACGCGGTGGACGGCGGCGAGGAGGCCATCCAGGCGCTGCGCAACCACGTCGCGAAGGAGATCGGGCCGATCGCGAAGCCGCGGCAGATCATGGTCGTGCCGGAGCTGCCGAAGACGCGCTCGGGCAAGATCATGCGCCGCCTGCTGCGTGACGTCGCGGAGAACCGGCAGGTCGGTGACGTCACCACGCTGGCCGACTCGTCGGTGATGGAGCTGATCTCGTCGGGCCTGAAGTCGGGCAAGTCCGAGGAGTGAGCTAGCGTTACGCCCCGTCAGAGCCCTTCCGGCTTCGCGCCGGAAGGGCTCTGTCATGACACCCCCTGTGGCACGACTCGAACGCATGTTCTACGCTGTGCCGCGAACCACACCCACTTCCCGGGCAAGGAGACGACACGACGATGACCGTGGATGTCCTGACGCACGACGAGGAAACGGCCGAGGCCCAGGTCCCGGCTCCGGTTTCGACGCCGGAGGTTTCCGCCGACGAGGCGACCGTCACCGAGTCCGCGTCCCCGGCCTCTTCCCCGGAGGCTCCGGCCGCCGAGGAGGAAGCCCCCAAGCCGAAGCGCGGCCGCCCGAAGGGCGCGGCGACGGCGTCGACGGCGAAGAAGACCCGCACGGTCGAGCTGACCCTCACGGTCACCGGCACCGCCGACGGCGAGTGGCAGGCCGAGCTGAAGAACGGCTCGAAGTGGGTCGCGAAGGGCCTCGAGATCCCGGCCGCGGCGGTGTCGCGGGCGGCGAAGGAGCTGCACAGCGATCTCTCCGGCCCGATCGACGAGGTGATCAACCAGGCCCGCGAGGCGCAGGCCGCGAAGGTCGCCGCGCTCGAGGCCGAGCTCGAGAAGGCCAAGCAGGCCCTGGCCGAGCTGGACGCCTGAGGCTTCACTCCAGGAGACGCCCGGTCCGCCTTCCGCGGGCCGGGCGTCTCCGCCTTTCCGGGGCCGACTCGAGTGATCAGACGGTCGGCTCGCGTGCCTGAAGGGTCGGCTTGCGTACCTGGAGGGTCGGCTTGCGTACCTGGCGGGTCGGGTCAGGCGATGGGCGGGCGGGCCGGGAGGGGTGACTTGAACTCCACCCACATCGCGTCCGTCAGAGCCTCGACGTGGTGGGTCACCCCGCGCGGGTGCACGACCGAGTCACCCGGTTCGAGGACGGCCTCGACGCCGTTCACCGCGCCCCGCAGGCGGCCGGACAGGACGTAGACGATCGAGTCGTGGTCGTGCGCGTGCGGCGGTGACGACACCCCCGCCGGGTAGTGGATCAAGTACGCCAGGCCGCTCGCCGCCCGCTCCAGCAGCCGGAAGCGGCCCTCGCCGCCGAGCAGGGGCGAGCCCTCGACCGTGACCAGCGGCTGCCACACCTGCTCTTCCATGCGCCCATCATGACCCGGAACAGCTGAGAGTCCACACAGGACCACTTAGGTAAGGCAGTCGTTATTTAGGCGCACCTGACAATAAGACCAAGTCTCGCCACGATTCCGCTTCCGTGTTTCACTGGTCCGGTGACCGAAACGATCGACGGTGACGCCGTGGAGCACGCTCACGAACCACACCAGGGCGTCGGCGGGAAGCTCAACTGGCTGCGGGCCGGGGTGCTCGGGGCGAACGACGGCATCGTCTCCGTCGCCGGCATCGTCGTCGGCGTCGCCGGGGCGACCACGGAAAGCACCACGATCCTCACCGCCGGAATCGCCGGGCTCGTGGCCGGCGCCTTTTCCATGGCCGGCGGGGAATACGTTTCCGTGAGCACCCAGCGCGACACCGAACAGGCCTTGCTCCGGCTCGAAAAGCAGGAACTCAAGACGATGCCGGAAGCCGAGGAGCGCGAGCTCGCCGGTATCTACGAGGAAAAAGGACTCTCGCCCGAGCTGGCGAGCCAGGTCGCGCGCGAGCTGACCGAAAAGGACGCCCTGCAGGCGCACGCGGAGGCCGAGCTCGGCATCGACCCCGGCAACCTCACGAGCCCGTGGCAGGCCGCGTGGGCGTCGCTGCTCGCGTTCTCCGTCGGCGCGCTGCTGCCGATCCTGTCCATCGCCTGGGCCGGCGTCTCCCTGCGGGTGTGGGCGTGCGCGGCCGCGGTCGTCGTCGGCCTGACGCTGACCGGGTACATCAGCGCCAGGCTCGGCGACGCGAACGTGGGGCGCGCGATCCTCCGCAACGTCGGTGTCGGCGCCCTCACGATGGTCGTGACCTACTTCGTCGGAGTGATCTTCGGGGTCACCGTGGGCTAGTGGACGCCCTTCATCAGCTTGCGGATGAAGGGGATGCCCAGGAACAGCAGCACGCCGACGCCGATGGCGACCAGGCCGACCGTGCTGAAGTACGGCGCTTCGTCGTCGACGGAGTAGTACTCGGCGAGCTTGCCGGACATCGCGGTGCCGAACGAGATCGACAGGAAGTTCAGCGCCACCATCTGCGTCCGGAAGGCCTCCGGCGCGAGCTTCGTCGACAGCGACAGCCCGACCGGCGAGAGGCACAGCTCGGCGATCGTGAACACGAACAGGATGCCGACCATCGCCAGGATCGGGCTCGCGTTCTTGCCGCTGCCCACCATCGGCAGGAACAGCAGGAACGCCGCACCCATCAGCACCGTGCCGAGGACGAACTTCATCGGCGTCGACGGCTGCCGCTCGCCGAGCTTCGTCCACAGCGCCGCCAGCACCGGGGCGAAGACGATGATGAACACCGGGTTGATCGAGTTGACCCACGACACCGGCATCTCCCAGCCGAACAGGCTCCGGTTCAGCCGCTGGTCGGTGTAGGCCGCGACGACCGTGAACTGCTGCTGGTACAGCGAGAAGAACACCGCGCTGGCGATGAACATCGGGATGAACGAGAACACCCGGCTGCGCTCGACGCTCGTGATCTTGCCGCTGGTCAGGATCACGAGGAAGTAGACCACCGAGATCACGCCGACGACCCACACGACGACGTCGGCGAGGTTGCCCGGGTTCACGACGCCGGTGACGACCAGGGTCACCACCGCGGCCACCAGCAGGACGGCGGCACCGATCGCCGGCGCGCGCCGGGACGACGGCAGCGGGTTCGGCACCTCCTTCGCCTTGTCGCCGAGGTTCTTGCGGCCGAACGTGTACTGGGTCAGGCCCAGCGCCATGCCGATCGCCGCGAGGCCGAAGCCGAGGTGGAAGCCGACCTCGGTCTGCGCCAGCCCGGTCAGCAGCGGGCCGACGAACCCGCCGAGGTTGACGCCCATGTAGAAGATCGTGAAGCCCGCGTCGCGCCGCTCGTCGCCCTCGGCGTAGAGCGTGCCGACGATCGCCGTCGCGTTGGACTTCAGCCCGCCGCTGCCGACCGCGACGCACACGAGGCCGACGCCGATGCCGGCCAGGCCGGGCAGCAGGGCCAGGCTGATGTGGCCGATCATGATCAGGACCGCGCTGTAGAACAGCGTCCGTTCGGAGCCGAGGAGACGGTCGGCCACCCACGCGCCGATGACGGCCGACAGGTACACCAGACCGCCGTACGCGCCGACGATGCCGAGCGCGGACTCCTGCGCGAGGCCCAGACCGCCCTGCTCGACCTTGTAGTAGAGGTAGATCGGCAGGATGCCGAGCATCCCGTAGTAGGAGAACCGCTCCCACATCTCGACGCCGAAGAGGTTCGCCAGTCCTCGTGGGTGCCCGAAGAACCTCGTGTCCTGCTGGACCTCGGTTGAGGTGCTCACAACTCGTCTTCCTTTGTCCAGGGAACTTCGTTGTCGCTTGGCATGTTAGGAGCCCACCGCGTTACCCACCACCGACACCCGGTGTGGCGGCGGTCATGACAATGCGTGACAAAGAGGGGGTAAACTCGACGAGAGGTGCGCCGGGAAGTCTGGTCGGCAACAGTGATCAGCGACCCCTGGAGCCGCCCTCATGTCCCGCCCGTTGAGCGAATTCGCCCGCTACCTGCGCACCGAGACGACCGGTGGGCTGATCCTGCTCGGCGCGACGGCGGTCGCGCTGCTCTGGGCCAACTCGCCGCTGCGGGACAGCTACCACGCACTGCGGGACTTCCGGCTCGGCCCGGAGTTCCTGCACCTGGACCTGACGGTCGGCGACTGGGCGAAGGACGGCCTCCTCGCCCTGTTCTTCTTCGTCGCCGGGCTGGAGCTCAAGCGCGAGCTCGTCATCGGCGAGCTGTCCCGGTTCAAGCAGGCGGTCCTGCCGGTCGTCGCCGCGATCGGCGGCATGGTCGTTCCCGCGCTCATCGCCCTGGCCGTCGGCTGGGGGACGCCGGGCATCGAACGGGCCTGGGCGATCCCGGTCGCCACGGACATCGCGTTCGCCCTCGGCGTACTGGCGCTGACGGCGTCGAACCTGCCCTCGAGCGCGCGGGTCTTCCTGCTTTCCCTGGCCGTGGTGGACGACCTCGGCGCGATCATCGTCATCGCCGTGCTGTTCACGACGGGTTTCGATCTGGTCGCCGTGGCGGTCGCCGTCGTCGCGCTCGCCCTCTACGCGTTCCTGCAGCACCGCCGGGTCCGGACGCCCTGGCTGTACGTCCCGCTCGCCCTGGTCACCTGGGTCGCGGTGCACTCGGCGGGCATCCACGCCACGATCGCCGGCGTCGCGCTGGGCCTGCTCACCCGCGTCCGCGCCGACGAGGGCGAGGCGGAGGCGCCCGCGCTCCGGCTCGAGCACCGGCTCCAGCCGTGGTCGGCGGCCGTCGCCGTGCCGGTGTTCGCACTGTTCGCGGCCGGGATCTCGGTCAACGCCGACGCGCTCGGCGCGGTCTTCACCACGGCGTTGCCGCTGGCGGTGCTCGCCGGGCTGCTCGGCGGCAAGGTCGTCGGCATCCTCGGGGCCAGCCTGCTCGCGGTGAAGCTGCGGTTGGCGGAAAAGCCGCGCGGGATGGGCTGGCGGGACCTGGCCGCGTTGTCCGTGCTCGGCGGGGTCGGGTTCACCGTGAGCCTGCTGATCGCGGAGCTGTCGCTGGCGGAAGGCGAGAGCGAGCTGGCGAAGGCCGCGGTGCTGATCGCGTCGGCGACGGCGTCCCTGCTGGCGGCGGCCTTGCTACTCCGTCGTAGCAAGGTTCATGCGCGAATCGCCGACACACTGTGAGTCCGCCGCGCCCGGTAAAGGGACACATGGCACGATGACCCGGTGAGCAGCCCCAAGCACGAGCGCACCGGTCCCGACGGCGTGGGGGCCGTGCCTTACCTCCCGCTGTCCTCCGCCACCGACGTCCCCGGCGAACAGTCGCTCGGCCGTCTCGTCGGCGACGCGACCCAGCACATCTCCACCCTGGTCAGGGCCGAGATGGAGCTGGCGAAGTCCGAGCTGGTCGGCGAGGTGAAGAAGGGCCTCAAGGGGGCCATCTTCTTCCTCATCGCACTGACGGTCTTCCTGTACAGCACGTTCTTCCTGTTCTTCTTCGCGGCCGAGGGGCTGGCCGAGTGGGTGCGGTACCGCTGGATCGCGTTCGGCATCGTGTTCGTCCTGATGCTGCTCGTCGCGGCCGCGGCCGGGTTCCTGGGCTACCGCAAGGTGAAGAAGTTCAAGGCACCGGAGCGGACCATCGCCAGCGTCAAGGAGACCGCCGCCGCGCTCAAGCCGCAGCGCGCACCCGAGACCGACGTGACGACCACGCGCGACTGAGTTCGTTGCACGCGTCCCCCGACCCGTCGATCGTCCGGCTCGACGGCCCGTGGGTCCACCGCGACGTCTCCGCGAACGGCATCCGGCTGCACGTCGCCGAGCTCGGCGACGGGCCCGTCGTCGTGCTGCTGCACGGGTTCGCCGAGTTCTGGTGGACCTGGCACCACCAGCTGCGGGCGCTGGCCGACGCGGGGTTCCGCGCGGTCGCCGTCGACCTGCGTGGCTACGGCGACTCGGACAAGCCGCCCCGCGGCTACGACGCGTGGACGCTCGCCGGTGACGTCGGCGGGCTGATCAAGTCGCTCGGGGCGCGCCGCGCCCACCTCGCCGGGCACGCGTGGGGCGGCATGCTCGCCTGGACGGTCGCGGCCCTGCACCCGCGGCTGGTGTCCTCGGTGACGGCGATCGGTGCCGCCCACCCGCTCGCCCTGCGCTCGGGCGCGGCCCGCCCGTGGCGCGGCCAGGGCCGCGCGGCCGGGCACCTCTTCCGCTTCCAGGTGCCGATGGCCCCGGAAAAGTGGCTGGTGAAGGACGATGCCCAGGCCGTCGAAGACCTGTTCGGCAGGTGGGCCGGCCGCCGTTGGCGGTCCACTTCGGACTTCGACGGCAGCGTCGAGGCGTTCCGGCAGGCGATGCTCGTGCCCGGGGTCGCGCACAGCGCGCTCGAGTACTACCGGTGGGCCTTCCGCGCCCAGTTCCGCGGCGAAGGCCGCCGGTTCACCGACGCCGTCGGCGCCCGGATCGCGGCCAGGACGCTGCAGCTGCACGGCGCCGACGACACCTGCATCCTCCCCGAGACGGCGACGGCGTCGACGCGCTGGGCCGGCCCGCACGCCGAGCCGGAGATCTGGCCGGACGTCGGGCACTTCCCCCACCTCGAAGTGCCCGACCGCACGTCGGCGGCCCTGGTGGACTTCCTCAGGCGAGACTGATGGCGTTCTTCGCCCGCTCCACCGACTCGTCCGACGCCGGCCCTTCGGGGTTCTCCGTGGCCAGGGCCTGGTTCAACGCGACGAACGGCCGCATCCGCGTTTCGTAAGCCGCGAAGGCGGCTTCGTGGGTGGCCCGGCCGAGTTCCTGCGCGAGGACGTACGCGCCGACCAGCGCGAGGCTCGTCCCCTGGCCGGAGAGCGCCGAGGCGCAGTAGCCGGCGTCGCCGAGCAGCACGACCCGGCCCGAAGACCAGCGGTCCAGGTGGATCTGGGCCATGGCGTCGAAGTAGAAGACGTCCGCGGCGGCCATCGCCTCCAGCAGCTTCGGCACCTCCCAGCCGACCCCGGCGAGCCGCTCGGCGACCAGCCGCTTCTGCTCCGGGACGGTCATCCGCGGCAGCGGTTCCGAGCCGAAGCCGAGCGTGACGCGCAGCTCGGTGTTGTCGCGGACCGGGTAGACCGCACCGCCGGTGTGCTCGTGGCGGAACCAGGTCTGCCAGTCCTCGAGACCGAGGAAGTTGGCCGTCGGGAAGATCGCCAGGTACTGCCCGAGGTGCCGGGTGAAGTCCTCCTCGGGCCCGAAGGCCAGCCGCCGCACCGCCGAGTGCAGGCCGTCCGCCCCGACGACCAGGTCGAACGTCCGGAAGCCGCCGCGCTCGAACTCGACGCGCACGCCGTGCGCCTCCTCGGTCAGCGCGGTGATCGCGTCGCCGAAGACGTACTCGACACCCGGTGCTTCCAGCAGCATCGCGACGACGTCGTCGCGCAGGATCTCGAAGTCGGCGTTCGCCAGCCGTCCGCTGCTGTAGGTGAACTCCTCGGACCGGAACAGCTCGTTGCCGGCTCCGTCCAGCACCGACATCCCCCGCATCCGGGTCCGCAGTGCGCGCATCCGGTCGCCGAGCCCCAGCTCGTCGACGACGTCGAGCGCGACGCCGCGCACGTCGATCGCCTGGCCGCCGGTGCGCGGGCCGGGCGCCCGCTCGACCACGGTCACCGCCCATCCCGCGCGGGCCAGGAACCGGGCCAGGGTGCCGCCGGCGACACCCGCGCCGGAGATCAGGACGTTCCGCATTGTTCCTCCCAGAGTCGTACGCTTGTACGCTCAACTCTGGAGATCAAGCAGCTCATTGGCTATTTCTGTACTAGTACAGATGGCCCTCTGTACTAGATCAGGAGACCGCCGTGAAGTACCAGGCCATCGCCGACGAGCTGCGGGAGCGAATCACGCGCGGCGAGCTGCCGCCGGGAGCGCGGGTGCCCTCGACCCGGCGGCTCGCCGCCGACCACGGCGTCGCCCTGGCGACCGCCGCGAAGGCGCTGGACCGGCTGAGCCAGGAAGGCCTGGTCCGCGCCGAGCCGCGGTCCGGCACGGTCGTCGCCGACCGGGACCGCCGCGGCGGCCACCGGGGGCTGACCCGCGAGCAGCTCGTGCGGACCGGCATCGCCATCGCCGACGCCGAAGGACTCGGCGCGCTGTCCATGCGCGGGGTCGCGGCCCGCCTCGGGGTCGCGGCGATGGCGCCGTACCGGTACGTGCGGGGCAAGGACGAGCTGGTGCTGCTCATGGCCGACGCCGCGTTCGGCGAACGCGGCTACCCGGCGAAAGCGTCCGGCGACTGGCGAGAACGGCTGACGCTCGGCGGCCGGACCCTCTGGTCGCTGTTCAAGCGCCATCCGTGGCTGGCGCAGCTCGGGCCGATCACGCGCCCGCTGCCGCTGCGCAACCTGGCGGTGCACGGCGAGTGGGCCTTGTCGGCCCTGTCCGAGCTGGGCGTCGACGCGGCGACGCTGTGCAACCTGCACGTGCTGTTCTTCGGCCACGTCCAGGGCATGGCGGTGCACCTCGAGCGCGAGCAGAGCGCGCTGGCGTCGTCCGGGCTGACCGAGGACGCCTGGATGGACCACCAGGGCCCCGCGGTGGCCGCGATGACGGCCGGGCACCCGACGTTCGCCCGGATGCTCGCGGACCTCACCGAGACCGGCTACGACCTGGTGCTGGACGACATCTTCGAGCTGGGCATGCGGGCCCTGCTCGACGGCCTGGCGCTGCGGTTCGGTCGTTAGGCTGCGCAGGAGCCGGTGGACACGTTCGTCGTCTGCGACGGCGCCGCGTCGACCTCGGCGCGCACCTGCTCGGCCGTCAGCGTGAAGCCGGTTTCCGGGTCCTCCACCGCCGCGCCGAAGACGACGCCGATGACCTTGCCGTCCGGAGTGACCATCGGGCCGCCGGAGTTGCCGCTGCGGATCTCGGCGCGGACGGTGAAGACGTCCCGCTGCACGGTGTTCGCCTCGTAGATGTCCGGGCCGCGCAGGTTGATCCGGCCGCGCACGCGCGCCGGCGTCGCCCGGTACGGGCCGTCGAGCGGGTAGCCGAGCACGACCGCGCTGTCGCCCGCCGAGGCCGTCTCCGGCGCGAACTGGAGCGGCTCGGCCTTCAGGCGCGGGACCGCGAGCACCGCGATGTCGACCTCCGGGTCGAAGTAGACGACGCGGGCCGGGTAGTCGCCCTGGGTCGTCTCGATGCCGACGGTGTCGGTGCCGGCCACGACGTGCGCGTTCGTCATCACCCGCTGCGGTGCGATCACGAACCCGCTGCCTTCGAGCGACCGCGAGCACGAACTGGCGCTGCCGCGGATCTTGACCACGCTGCCGTGCAGCTGCTGGACGATCCCGCTGCTCTGGAGCGCGGGGTCCGGCGGCGAGGTGTCCGCCGTCGGCGCCTTCTGGAACGGGTCCACGATGGACGGGAAGCCGGACGCGTCCAGGAGCTTGCGCAGCTGGCTCGGGAAGCCCTGGGCGGCCTCCGGCATCGTGTCGTTGACCTTGCCGAGCACCACCGAGCCGTTGATCGCCTTGGCCAGCCACGGCGCGCCGGACACGGCCGTCAGCGGCGTCGCGATCAGCCACGCCACCACGAACACGACCAGGGCCTGCACGACCGCGCCGAGCGTCTTGTCGATACCGGAGAGCTTGTCCGGGTTGATCTTCTGCCGCAGCCGGCGGCCGATGTAGACGCCGATCGCTTCGCCGAAGGCGACCAGGAAGACCACGGTGGCCACCGCGAAGGCGACCTTCCAGACGGGGTCGTCGAAGAACGAGACCACGACCGGCGCGAGCTTGATCCCGGCGACCGCCCCGAGCACGACGCCGACGAGCGACGGCAGCGCGATGATCACGCCCTGGTAGGCGCCGGACACCGCCGCCAGCACGGCCAGCAGCAGCACCACGACATCGACCCAGTTCACCGTCTTACTCCTTCACCCGCGCGTCGAACGCGGCCAGTGCCTCGTCGAGGTCCCGGACGTCGCCCGAGTCCCATTCGCGCTCCCAGCCTCCCAGGCCGAGGAGCACCGACAGCAAGCCGGCGGTGAACCCCCAGACGAACAGGCCGTCGACCTCGAAAGCCGGTCCCTTCCAGGGCATGCCCTTCTTCTGCACCGTGAACCGGTTGGCCGGGTCGACGAGGTCGGCGATGGCGACGCGGGCGACCGACGCCGTCTCGGCCGGGTCGACCGCGTGCACCGGCGACGGTTCCGACCAGTGCGCCAGCACCGGTGTCACGGCGAACTTCGACACCGGGACGAACAGTTC
This sequence comes from Streptomyces sp. MN03-5084-2B, assembly GCA_033793495.1. Classification (GTDB taxonomy): domain Bacteria; phylum Actinomycetota; class Actinomycetes; order Mycobacteriales; family Pseudonocardiaceae; genus Amycolatopsis. The sequence continues at coordinate 44,976 of JARAWT010000026.1, forward strand.
CGGCAGCACCGCCACCGGCCGGACGCCGGAGGGGACCACGCCGGTCTCTTCTTCGGCCTCGCGCAACGCGGTGCCGATCGGGCCGCCGTCGCCCTCCTCGGCGCCGCCGCCGGGGAAGGCGACCTGCCCGGCGTGCGAGCCCAGCGTGTCGGCGCGGCGCTGGAGCAGGACGTCCGGCTCGCCGTCGGCCTCACGCTCGCCGAAGAGGATGAGCACCGCGGCCGGGCGGGTGTAGGCGTCTTCGGGCGGGCTGAACCGCGTGAACGTCTTGGAATCGACTTCGCCGCTCACCTTGACCAGCGGCCGGAGCCACTCGGGAACCGACTCGGGTTCGACCAGTGGTCCGATCACGATGCCCCCTCGACTGCCGCGCGCACCTGGTCAGTGTTCCCGAACGTCGGCGGGTTCGCGATGAACCGGACCTCGCCGGCCGCGGTGACGAGGTAGGACGCCGGGAGCCTCGGCGGCACCTTCAGCGCGGCCCGGACCGGGCCGGCCGGCCCGGTGCCGTCGTAGACCGACGGCAGGTGCACGCCGAGCTTCGCCAGCAGGTCGAGGCCGTCCTTCGCCGGGCTCTGCACCTGGACGCCGAGCACGCGCACGGCCCCCGGCTGCTTCGCGTACTCCTGGAGCACGGGCAGCTCGGTCCGGCACGGCTCGCACCACGACGCCCACACGTTGACCAGCACCGGAGCCCCCGCGAGGGCCTTGCCGACGTCGACGCTCGCGCCGTCGCCGAGGCAGTCCGCCGTGACGCCTTCAAGCTGCTTCACCGGCCGCGCCGCACTCGGCGCCGGGCACGGCTGGAGCGCCGCCGCGGACCGGGCGGGCGAAAGATCACCCGACGGCTTCGCGGCGGTGTCGTCACCGCCGCGAGGCAGCAGCGCGACGAGCAGTGCCACCGCCAGCGCGGCGGCGGCCAACGCCCACTTGGTGACTCTCGTCACCGAGGCGCAGCCAGTGCCAGGATGTGGTCCTTTTCGACGCCCTTGACCAGCTTCGCGGCCTCGTCGAACCCGGTCGGGCCGGTGCCGTACGACGGGCAGTCCTTGGCCAGCGGGCAGGCACCGCAGGCCGGCTTCTTGGCGTGGCAGACGCGGCGGCCGTGGAAGATCACCCGGTGGGAGAGCATCGTCCACTCCTTGCGGGGGATCAGCTCGCCGATCGCGTGCTCGACCTTGACCGGGTCCTCCTCCGCCGTCCAGCCCCAGCGCCGGACCAGCCGGCCGAAGTGGGTGTCGACGGTGATGCCCGGCACGTCGAAGGCGTTGCCGAGGACGACGTTGGCGGTCTTGCGGCCGACGCCGGGCAGGGTGACCAGGTCGTCGAGCTTGGCCGGGACCTCGCCGTCGAACCGCTCGACCAGCGCCGCGCCGAGCCCCATCACGGAGTTCGCCTTGGCCCGGTAGAAGCCGGTGCTCCGGAGGTACTCCTCCAGCTCGGCGCGGTCGGCGCCGGCGTAGTCGGCCGCGGTCCGGTAGCGCTCGAACAGCGCGGGGGTGACGAGGTTCACCCGGACGTCGGTGGTCTGCGCGGACAGCACGACCGCGACCAGCAGTTCCAGTGGCGTGGTGAAGTCGAGCTCGCAGTGGGCGTCCGGATACACGTCGTCGAGGCAACGCTTCATCCGCCTGGCGCGTCTCACCAGAGCTAACCGGCTTTCACCAGCGCCCTCACGGGGGGCGTTCGTGGTGGCAGGTGGCACCCCGATAGCCTACGGGCGCCGTCGGACGAGCCGGTGACTGCACCGGTGGACGACCGACACGCCAGAGCACCACCTCGGCGCGTTTTCCGGCCGCCATGAGCGAGGATCTGGAGTAGATGCTTTCCATCGAGTGTTTCGGGGTCCGGTCATGACCGTCTGGTTCGTCATCCTGGTCCCCTTGGTGATCATGTTCTTCGCGCTCGGGATGGAGCGCGTCGAGAGCAGGCTGAAGCACGTCGCGGTGCAGGAGAACGAGGTCGAAGAGTTCCTCGAGCAGGCGCAGCCCAACGAGGTCAGGGCGCTCTACGGGCACGGCATCGGCCGCGCGCTGGAGCTGTTCCGGCTGCGTAGGCTGGGCGGACGGGCAGCCAGGCTACGCGCGCGTCGCGTGCGGAGTTAGGCTCCACGTCGAACGAGATCGTTTCCGCGATACGCGAGTTCAGCGGGCGATCTCGGGAGTACGCCCTAGACTGACGCGCAAGTGATCGGCGTCACGCTCCTCCAGCCACGGGGGAGCGTGATCGTTTCTCGACGAGGAGGCACCCGAGGTGGACGAAACCCTGGCCCGTGCGGGCATATTCCAGGGTGTTGAGCCGGCAGCGGCGGAGGCGCTGGCCCAGACCTTGGAATCCGTGGAGTTCCCCCGCGGCCATGTCATCTTCAACGAGGGTGAACCCGGCGACAAGCTGTACATCATCCAGTCCGGCAAGGTGAAGATCGGCCGCAAGTCGCCCGACGGCCGCGAGAACCTGCTGGGCATCTTCGGCCCGTCGGACATGTTCGGCGAGCTGTCCATCTTCGACCCCGGCCCCCGGACGTCGAGCGCGACCACGGTCACCGAGGTCCGCGCGGTCACCATGGACCGCCCGGCCCTGCGCCAGTGGATCTCGACCCGCCCGGAGATCGCCGAGCAGCTGCTGCGCGTGGTCGCGCGCCGCCTGCGCCGGACGAACAACATGGTCGCGGAACTGATCTTCACCGACGTTCCCGGCCGCGTGGCGCGGGCGCTGCTGCAGCTCGCGCAGCGGTTCGGCAGCCAGGAGGCGGGCCTGCTGCGGGTCACGCACGACCTGACCCAGGAAGAGATCGCCCAGTACGTCGGCGCGTCCCGCGAGACCGTCAACAAGGCGCTGGCCGACTTCGCCCACCGCGGCTGGCTGCGGCTCGAGGGCAAGAGCGTGCTGATCCTGGACCCGGAGCGGCTGGCCCGCCGGGCCCGCTAGTCCTGCTCACGTCGATGGCCCCTCGGCTTGCCGAGGGGCCATCTTCATGTCTTCGTGCGCAATAACAAAGAGCCGGGCGCCACCCCCGACGTGGCGCACCGGCTCTTCGTTGTTTGCGCGGACCATCCCCCGACGATCCGCGCTCCCCGCCCTCCGGGCCAGGCCCCGACCCGTGTGCCGGAGGGAGCTGGGTTTCTTTGCTGTTGTTCAACCATCACGGCCCATACCCACGAATTCAAGGCCATTCACTCTCAAGGACGCCGTCTGGGCCGTTTCGTTGCAGGAGTCCACGGAGAATATCCCTGGCGTTACCCGATCGAGACCTCTCGCGCGGGCACCAAGATCCACCACCAGTCTGGCGGTGACGCACCTGACCGTCAAATAACTGGTACCGACGTACCACTCTGCGGCATACTTGCACGCGTGTCCCAGTCTGTCTCGAACCACGAAAGCCGCACGTCCCTCGCCGACTACCGCACCGCGCTGACGAACCGGGCGGCTCGGTGGCCCGCCGTCGCCGCCGTGCTCGCCCGCCTGCCGATCGCCATGATCGGCATTTCGGCCCTGCTCTACGTCCAGCGCGAGACGGGTTCCTTCGCCATCGCCGGGCTCGTCTCGGCCGGTTCACTCGTCGGGGTGTCGGTGGGCGCGGTGGTGCAGGGCAGGCTGATCGACCGGTTCGGGCCGACGCGGCCGCTGCTCACCGTCTCGCTGCTGCTGGCGATGTCGATGAGCGCACTGGTCGTGGCCATCGAGTCGCACGCCGCGACGGCGGCGCTCGTCGCGCTGGGCGCCCTCACCGGGCTGACCGAGCCGATGGTCGGGTCGGCGTCGCGGGCGCTGTGGGGGCGGCTCCTGCCGCCGGGCGGCCCGCGCAACGCCGCCTTCTCGTACGAGGCGATCAGCATGGAGGTCTTCTTCATCCTCGGCCCCGGCGTGGCCGGGCTGCTGGTCATGGCGCCGTGGGCGGGCACCGGCCTGGTGCTCGGGGTCGCGCTGCAGGTCACCGGCGCGGTGCTGTTCGCGCTGAGCCCGGCCGTGCGGGCGTGGGGCCCGTCCGAGGGGTCGCACGGGTCGCTGCTGGGCGCACTGGCCGGCCCGGGCATGCGTACGTTGGCCATCGCGGCGCTGGGCTTCGGCGTGGTGATCGGGTTCGTCGAGGTCGCCGTGCCGGCCGCGGCCACCGAGGCGGGTTCCCCTTCGCTGGGCGGGCTGCTGCTGTCGGCGTGGTCGCTGAGCTCGGTCGCGTTCGGCGTCGCCTACAGCCTGCGTCCGTGGCCGCGGCAGCTCGGCCTGCGGCTGCCGGTGCTGCTCGGCGGGTTCGGGGCGCTGGTCGCGCTGCTCGCGTGGCCGTCCTCGCTGTGGGGCCTGGCGCTGATGATGCTGCTGGCGGGCGCGTTGATCACGCCGCAGTCGACGGCCCACTCGACGACGATCGAGGTGGTCGCGCCGGCCGGGACCGCGGCGGAGGCGTTCGGCTGGGTGCTCACGGCGGTGACGCTGGGACTCGCGGCCGGCCAGTCGATCAGCGGGTACGTCGTCGAGCACGCCGGCCCGGGCGCGGCCTTCCTGGCGGCGAGCGTCGCCGGGCTGGTGCTCGCGCTGGTCGTGTGGCTGCTGCGCGGCACGGTCCGCGCTTCCCGGCCCACGCCGGTTCCTTCGCTGGTCAACGCATAGCTCTGCGGTTTTTGTCGGTGCCGGCCGCTAGCTTGCGGGCATGGACGTCACCGCGCCTGCCCACCGCCTCTCGGCGGCCGTCTCCGCCGCGTCGCGCCTGCTCCCGGCCCGCACCGGGCTACGCCTGCGGGCCGACGCGGCCGGGTTGACGGTCGCCGGCGTCGCACCGGACCTGGCCGTCCGGTTCGGCTGCCCGGCGACCACGCACACCGACGGCTCGGTCGTCGTCCCCGCGGCCCCGCTGGCGGAGACGCTGAAGGTGCTCGACGCGGAGCTGGTGCGCTTGGTCGTCGAGGGGTCGCGCCTGGCGTTGCGGCTGGACAACGCCCGCTTCGCGCTGCCGCTGCTGCCGGAGACCACGGTTTCTCCGGACCCACCCGCCCAGGTGGCCGAGGTGGACGGGGCGGCGTTCGCCTCGGCGTTGCGGACGGTCGCGGGCACGGCGTCGAAGGACGACCCGCTCCCGCTGTTCACCGGCGTCCGCGTGCAGGCCTCCGGTACAGGCCTCACGTTGACGGCGTCGGACCGCTACCGGATGGCGGTGGCGCGGCTGCCGCTCGTGTCACCGGGTTCGCTGGACGTCCTGGTGCCCGCGGCCCTGCTGTCGGAGGCGGCCCGGCAGGCGCGCGGGCGGGTGGGCCTGCACGTGGGCCCGGGCCGGTTCGGGCTGAGCTGGCAGGAGGGCCTGGTCGCGACGGCGGTGCTCGACGCGGGCTTCCTGTCGGAGGACTCGATCCCGTCGGGCGCGGTGGACACGACGGTGACGCTGCCGGCGGACACCCTGGCCGCGGCGGTCCGCCGCGTGGGGGTGTACGCGGAGGACAGGCGAGTCCTGACGGTGGAGGTCGGCGACGCGCAGGTCCGCTTGGCGAGCGCGAGGCAGGACACGGGCGAGGCGGAGGAGCTGCTGAAGGCGGACGTCGGCGGCGGCCGGACGTCACCGTCGTTCCAGGCCCGGTACCTGCTCGACGCGCTGGCGGCGTTCGCGGGTGAGCGGGTGGTGCTGTCGATCCAGCCGGGGATGCGGGCGTGCATCCTGCGAGCGGCCGAGGCCGGGGAGGTGGCGCTGACGTACTACCTGATGCCGATGCTGCCGAGGTAGGTCAGGCGAGTTCGAGGAGTCCGGCCAGATCGACGAGGGCCACGTCCGCGGCGGGGCCGGTGGTGAACTGGCTGACGGTCAGCTCGGCGCTGCCGAACCGTTGCGCGTAGGACCGCCGAAGGTTCGGCGACGACCGGCCGAGCATCCACTCGACAGGTGAGTTGCTGGTCCGCAGGAAGTTGATCGGCAACGGGCCGAGGACATACAGCTCGGCCCGAAGCCGGCCACGCCCGAGGACGAGCCCCACCAGATCGGCCACGAGCATGCGTTTGCGCATGGTGTCGCGGCCCTTCCAGCTCGCTGCCTTGAATTCGGCCACCCGGCGATCGGTCTCGAGATCGAACTTCCGGCTCGGGTCGTTTCCGGAGGCCAGCGAGGGACGGCAGGTGATTCGCTCGCCCGGCTCGAGGATCTTCGGCAGCGCCCGGACGATCATCGCCGCGTGGATGAGGTCATTGACCCGGCCGGCGCGCTCCCGCACGAGCAGCGCCGCTTTGAGCAGCTCATCGGTCATGCCGCCATCCCGGTCGCCGACGTTTCCGAGGTCGGCGCCGTACAGGTGCTGTTCCATCCGGCCGACCCGATCGGTCAGATTCTCCGCGCCCAGGAACCCGACCAGGTCGGCGAAGGCTTGCCCAAGGCCGGCGGCGTCAAGACCGACCGAGGGCTCAGGAGCGGGCTGCGCTTCCGTCTCCTGGGGAAGCGGGCTGGTCGGGAAGCCCAGCCGCCTGAGCTGGCGGATCGCGGTATGCGAGATGAACTCGGTCCGCGACACCCCCAGAGCGCGCTCGAAGAGCTGCCTCGGCGGCCAACGCTGGTCTCCGACGGAGACCCAGTGCGTGCGAATCGGCTCCGGTTCGCCTCGGGCGGCCGCGCTCAGCACTTGGGCGCGGCTCAATGAGTGCTGCTCACCGTTGAGCACGAAGCCGATCACGTCGTCCATGCGCAGTGAGTCGCGGACATACCTTCGCGCGCTACACCGGCGCCAACGTGCCGAAGCGTTTCAGCGTCCGGATCATCGGCGCCGTCTCCACCTGGTGCACGCCCGGCAGCGTCCCCAGGTCGTCGGCCAGGTACGCGTACAGCGCCGCGTCGTCGCGGCAGCCCACGTTCGCCACCAGGTTCGCCGGGCCCGTCGTTGCCGCGGCGAAAGCCACCTGGGGGTGTGAAGCCAGCGCTTGCCCGGCCGACTCCAAGGCCGAGGGAGCCACCGTCAGCCACAACGTCGCCGTCAGCGGGTAGCCCAGCAGGGCCGCGTCCACCTCGACGTCGAAGTACAGCACCCCCGACGACCGCAGGGCCTCCAGGCGCCGGCGGACCGTCGACTCCGAGCGCCCGCAGGCGGCGGCCAATGTCGACATGTCGGCCCGGCCGTCGTGGGCCAGGGCCGCCAGCAAAGCCGGGTCGCCCGGCTCCGGCCGGTACGGCGCCTCCGAAGGCACGCGGCGCAGCTGTGCCACCTGCGCGGCCGACAACGCGCCGGCCCGCCCCGGCCACCCGGCCGGGCCGCCCGCGAACCGGCGCAGCAGCCGGTACGCCGTCACCGAGACCACCCGGGGTGTCCGGGGCAGCTGCCCCAGGAGCAGGCCGTCCGACTGCTCCCGAAGGGGCGCCCGGATGAAGCACACGATCTCCGTTCCGGCGGACATCAGGCTCACCCACTGCGTGTCGTCCCGCCGGGCCAGCGCCGCCGCGATCGACGCCGCCGCGTCCGGGACGCAACGCAGGCGCGCCAGCCAGTGGACCTGGCCCAGCGGGGCCGCCTCCGGAACGCCGACCACCCGGAGCACCCCGGTCGACCTCAGCTTCCGGTAGCGGCGCGCGACCGTCTGGTCCGAGACGCCCAGCACCGCCGCGATCGTGCTGAACGACGCCCGGCCGTCGAGCTGCAGGGCGTGCGCCAACCGGCGGTCCAGGTCGTCGAGCAGGCCGGATTCCACCAGATCAGGCTAGGTCATGTCGGATTCCGGGCAGGATCTCCGCGCGAAGGGAACCCCGCGGCCCAGCGCACCAGGCTGACGCCATGAACGTCGACCACACGGTGTTCCTCACCCGCCGCTACGAAGAGACCTGGCGGCGCTACGAAGAACTCGGCTTCACGCTCAGCCCGCCGTCGCGGCACTTCGCGTCCCGTACCGACGGCGGCGAGCTCGTGCCGAGCTGCACGGCGAACCGCTGCGCCTGCTTCGGCGGCTCGTTCCTCGAACTGATCGGGATCGTCGACGAGGAAGCCGGCGATCCGTGGCGCGTGCTGCCGATCCTGCACACCGCAGAGCACCTGACCCCGGAGTACGTCCACCAGCCGCGCTACCTCGAGCACCCGAACGGCGCCCGCGCCCTCGCCCGGGTGCTGCTGGTCGTGCCCGACGACGAAGTCGCCGCCTACGAGGACCGCTACGCCGTGATCACCGGCGGCGAGCCCCTCGTCGACATTGCCGGAGTGAGCGACCTCGACGCCGTCCTGCCCGGCGAACTCCCGAAAGAACCGCCGTACTTCGCGGCGCACGGCGTCGCCGTCGCCGACCTTGCGCACGCCCGGCGGCTGGTCGAGCGGCACGTTCCCACCACCACACACGACCTCGGCTTCTTCGTCAGTGCCGAAAACGCCTGCGGAGCCGCGGTTTCCTTCATGGAGGCACGATGATCGTCGAAACCACCACCGGCCGGGTTCGCGGGGCGCACGGCACCTTCAAGGGCATCCCCTACGCCACGGCGAAACGCTTCGAAGCACCGAAGCCGCCGGAGCCGTGGAACGGTGTCAAAGACGCGCTCGAAGCCGGGCCCGCGGCGCCGCAACCGCCGTCCCGCCTGGAACACGCGCTCGGTCCGATGCCCCTGCCGCACAGCGAGGACTGCCTGTCCCTCAGCGTCTTCACGCCGTCCACCACCGGAAACCGTCCGGTGCTGGTGTGGATCCACGGTGGCGGGTTCTCCAGCGGCTCGGGCGGCCAGGTCTGGTACACCGGCACGCGCCTGGCCCGCGACGCCGACGCCGTCGTCGTGACGCTCAACTACCGCCTGGGCGTGCTCGGCTTCCTGAGCGCCGAAGGAATTCCGCCGAACCTCGGCCTCGCCGACCAGCTCGCCGCCCTGGAATGGGTTCGGGACAACATCGCCGCGTTCGGCGGGAACCCGGCCGAGGTCACCCTCGCCGGACAGTCGGCGGGTGCGCAGTCGACGCTCGCGCTGTGGTCGTCGCCGCGCACGAACGGCCTCGTCAAGCGGATCGCGCTGCAGAGCGCTCCCCTCGGCATGTCACCGTCCACACGGGACGAAGCAAACCGGAAAGCCCTCATGCTGCAGCGAGAACTCGGCGAAGACATCCGGACGGCACCAGTCCGGAAGCTGATCGACGCCCAGCTCAAGATCCTCGGTGAACCCGGCTCGCTCGAACCACCGTTCCACCTGGTCGCCGACGACGACCTCGTCGCGAAAGACCTCATCGAAGCCGCACCTGAGGGTCCCGCGCTGATCAGCTGGACGCGCGAAGAGCTACGCGCCTTCGTCCCCGATGCGCCGCGAGAAGTCATCGAAACCGGCAACGGCTTCTTCACCAGCGACCGGCTGGTGAAGAAGCTCGGCGCCTTCGCCTACCGCTTCGACTGGCAGGCCCCTGGCAACCGGTTCGGCGCCTGCCACTGCGTCGACATCCCGTTCCTCTTCGGCACCCACGACGTCTGGGACGCGCCCATGCTGGAAGGCGCCCCGAAGGGCCTCGAGAACGAGACCGGGCTGCGCGAGGTGTGGGCCGCCTTCCTCCACGGAGAGCGGCCCGGCGCGCTCACCCCGCCGAAGCTGCCTTGACCGCCGCCTCGACCTCGGCGAAGGACGGGTTGACCATGGCCGTCGAGCCGACGATCACCGTCGGCACCGTCTCGTTGCCGTTCGCGACCTCGCGGACCCGCGCGGCGGCCGCCGGATCCTCCCAGATGTTGATCGCGCGGACGTTGAAGCCGCTCTTCGACAACGGCCGCTCCAGGGCGGCGCAGAACCCGCACCCCGGCCGCCAGTAGAACTCGACCTCGACGTTGCTCATCCGTTCTCCTCCGACCGCAAGTAGTCCAGCTGCGCCTGCACGCTCCACTCGGCGGGCGCCCACAGCGCCCGGTCGACGTCGGCGTACACGACCTCGACGACCTGGCGCGGCGTGGCGTCCGCCCCGAGCGTCTTCAAAGCCGAACGCACCTGGTCGAGCCGCTGTTCCCGGTGGGCAAGGTACTCGCGCGCGGTCGCGGGCAGATCGGGGAGCTCCGGACCGTGCCCGGGCAGCCCGGTCGTCCCGGCCGGCAGCTCGATCAGCTTCCGCAGCGAACGCAGGTAGTCGCCGAGGTCGTGCAGCACAGTGGTGCCGCGCCCGAGGATGGTGTCGCCGGTCAGCACCTGGCCGTCGAGGACCAGGGACACCGAGTCGTCGGTGTGCCCGGGGGTGTGCAGGACCCGAAGGGCGAGCCCGCCCGCGGAGATCACCTCGCCGTCCACGAAGGACGACGCATCGATGCACAGGGCGGGGTCGAACGCCCGCACCGGCGCGCCGACGCGCTCGGCGAACCAGGGCGCGCCCTCGGCGTGGTCGGGGTGGCAGTGCGTGAGCAGGACCAGCTCGACCGCGCCGACGCCGGCCAGCAGCTCGAGGTGCTCGAGGTCGCGGTAGCCCGGATCGACGACCACAGCGGGGCTCGAAGGCGTCGCCCGCAGCACCCAGCTGTTGGTGCCTTCGAGCGTCATCGACGACGGGTTGTTCTCCAGCAGCACCGAAGCCGTCTCCGACACCTGGCGCAGCACGCCGTAGGCCGGGGCGTTCATCGCGGCTCCAGGACGACTCGGACGTGGTCGTTCTCACGGATCAGCGTCGGCGCGATCCGGACGATCTCGCGTGGCGCGGCCACCACGTCGTCGGCGGTGGCGAACTCGGCCAGCTCGCTGAGCGTCAGCCACGTCGGCGGCATCAGCATCCGGCGGCCTTCGCGCGCGTCGGCGATGGCGTCTTCGGGACGCTGCCAGCCGGAGCTCGACGCCTCCGACGTGGCCCCGTCGGCCTCCTGGCCTTCGGGCAGCTTCGCGACGTAGAACCGGGTGTCGTACCGGCGCGGCTCCTGCTCGGGGGTGATCCAGTGCGCCCACGGGCGCAGCAGGTCGGCTCGCAGCGTCAGGCCCGCGCCGGCGAGGAACCCGGCCAGCGACACCTCCCGCGTCTCCAGGGCCTGGCGGGCCGCCGCGTACGGCGTGACGTCGGTGAGCACCGCGTCCGCGCCGCCCGCGAGCAGCACGCCGGACTCCTCGAACGTCTCGCGCACGGCCGCGCAGGTCAGCGCCCGCGCGAGGGCTTCGTCGCAGCCGAACCGCGAAGCCCACCACGACGGTTCCGGACCGGCCCACGCCACCGACGTGTCGGCGTCGCGCCGGTCGACCCCGCCGCCGGGGAACACGGTCATCCCGCCCGCGAACGGCATGCCCTTGACCCGGTGCTGGAGGAAGACCTCGACGCCGTCGGCGCCGTCACGGACCAGGATGACGGTGGCCGCGTCCTTCGGCGTGGCCGGCGGGCCGTCGGCGTTCGCGCGGGTGGCCACCCCCGCGCCGACCGGGATGTCGAAGACAAACTCCTTTGGCTGCTCCACCGGGGCAACATACCTCCGCCCCCCGACGTCCCGTCGCGCACTTGTGGCACGCCGGACACGACAAAGGCGGAGCTTTCACGTGAAAGCTCCGCCTTGGCCGAAGACGAACTAGGGGGCGGTCCAGCCGCGCTGGTCGCCACCGGAGCGGGACGCGCCGTTGAGGCGCATCTTCGCCGCCTCGGCCCGCTCGCGCTCGGCCAGCTCGGCGTGCAGCTCGCGCAGCAGCGCCCGGTCGCGCTCGCTCAGGCTCGGGTCGTCCAGGTCCAGCGCGGGCAGCTCGACGACTTCGTGCATCGACGGCTTGCCCGCGGCGATCTCGCGGCCCTTCTCCGGGTCCTCGGCCAGCGCCTGCCGCAGTTGCGCCACCTCGGCCGGGGTCAGGTCGGCGGTGCGCTCCGCCCGCGTCTCCGACCGCGCCTTGCGGGGCGGCTCGGCGGCGGGCGGCGACACGATCGGCACCACCGGGGCGACCGGCTCGGCCGGCGCCGTCGTGGTGCTGCCCGACCGCATGCTGTGCCGGCTGCCCGACTCCCCGACCGGCTCCGGTGTCACCGAGGCCGGCGGCTTGGCGACCGGCTCGGAGCGAAAGGACGACGAGCTCGACGTCGTGCTCCCGGTCACCCAGGCCGGTGACGCGGCCGCCGAAGCGGCCTGGTGGTACTCGGAGTGCGCGACGCCCGGGCCGCTGACCTCGACGACCGAGTGGATCCCGGCCCGGCGCAGCGCCGTGTCGACGCGGAACGCGACGGCGGGCGGGTTGCCCTCCGGTCCCAGCTCGACCAGCACCACGCGCTGCGGCAACGCGCCCGGCACGCTGCCGGCCGGGGTGTTGCGCCACACCGCGTGCACCGAACGGACGTCCGGCAGCACCTGCAGCGTGCGGTCGAGCGCCTCGGCGATGCCGAACTCCGGGGCGTTCTCGCCGGTGAACCGGTGCGTGTTGACCGGCTCGGTCTCGTCGACCAGCAGGTCGTTCGCCAGTGTCGCGTCCGACCGGCTCATCTCCAGGACCAGCGCGAGCTCGCGCTGCTCGGCGGAGCTGACCGGGATCCGGCCCGCGATGAGCGTGCCAGTGGTCAGCTCGACCGCCTCGTCGATGTGGGCCCGGGCGATCAGCTCACGCGCTTCGGTGAGCGCGCTGTCGTCGATCCGGCCCGCCAGGGCCAGCAACAGGTTGTGCAGGCGCAGGGGCACCGAGAACCCGTCCATGGGCGGGCCGTCGTGGACCTCCACCATTGCCTTGCTCCCTCCCAGCTCGCTGGCGGGCGAGCGTTATGCGGCTACTAGCCGGGTCCCCGCCACGGCGCCCACGCAGACCAGCTCTGAGTCGGCCAGCGCGGCCCGGTGGTACCCCGGCAGGTCGAAGCGCGGCGGGATGACCTCGACGCTGGGCTCTTCGTCGCCCAGTACCCGCAGCACGCGCTGCAGCTCGCCGGTCAACCTCGGCAACCCCGACAGCGCGTTGATCAGCAGGACGCGCTTCGCGGTGCCCTGCCCGACCACACCGACGTGTCGCCAGCTCTGCCGCACTTCCCCCACGTCCGGGCGACCGCGCAACGTTGCGTGGATCAACACGGACACGGAGTCGACCGAGTTAACCCATTCGGGCGCACTCGACGTGAATGTGTACCGGTTCTCGGTGACGTCGTCTACCCCCAGCGTCGAACTGACCTGGTGCCAGTCGGCGCCGTGCGGGATGAGACCGGCCACGAGCAGCCGGTACTCCGTTTGGTCGAGGTCGATCCTGTGCTTAAGCAAAGACCTCGGCAGGGTCCGGGCGAGGGTGCCCATGGCGCCTTCGCCGAGCCAGTCGCGGAACCGCCACAGCAGCTGGTCGGGCAGCCGCCCGGCCAGCCGGAGCAGCAGCTCGTGGGTGGACTGCTCGATGTCCGGGTCCATCACTGCACCTCCACGATCAGTTCGACCTCCACCGGCGAGCCGATGGGCAGCTCCGCGACACCGACGGCCGAGCGGGCGTGGATGCCCGCGTCGCCGAAGACCTCGCCGAGCAGTTCGGACGCGCCGTTGACGACCGCCGGCTGACCGGTGAAGCCCTCCGCGGAAGCCACGAAGCCGACAACCTTGACGATCCGCGCGACGTTGTCAATGCCGACCAGGGCGTGCACGGCCGCGAGCGCGTTGAGCGCCGAGGTGCGGGCGTGGCCCTTCGCCTCTTCGGGGCTGATCTCCGCGCCGACCTTGCCGGTCGCGGCGAGCACGCCGTCGACGAAGGGCAGCTGGCCGGAGGTGTAGACATGCTTGCCGCTCTGGACGGCGGGCACGTACGCGGCCAGCGGGGCCGCGACGCCGGGCAGCTCGATGCCGAGCTCCTTCAGCCGTTCGCTCCAGCTCACCGGGTCAGCCCTTCGGACGCTTCAGGTAGGCGACGTGCTGCTCGCCGCTCGGGTTCGGCAGCACGGTGACCAGCTCCCAGCCGTCCTCGCCCCACTGGTCGAGGATCTGCTTCGTGGCGTGGATCAGCAGAGGGACGGTGGCGTACTCCCACTTGGTGGCGCTCATGGATCGGAGCGTAGCCAAGCGGGCAAGACCGCCGGGGAGGGCCGCCGTGTTTCGGTCCGCGACGCGCCGTCGCCACCCCGGACTGTGGCCCATCTCACGTCCGCTCGACCCGCTAGCGTGGGTCCGTGGATACGTGGCGGGTGATCGCGACGGCGCTGCTCGCGGTGGCCGGGCTGCCGCTCGTGCTCGTCGTGATGGCGAAGGTGCGCGACCGGACGCAGAGTTCCGGCCAGGTCGCGCTCGGCGGGGTGGTCACCCTCACCCTGCTGGTCGTGGTGGGCGTGCTCACCCTGACCGTGCTGCCCGGCCTCGTGAGCTGGGCACTCGTCGCCGCCGTCGCCGCTGCGGCCAGCGTCATGCTGCTCGCCAGTTGAGCGCTGAATTAGGGTGAAGAAGTGACCATTTCCCATGCCGGCTGGACCGACGAGCTTGCCCGCGCCCGGCTGCACTTCGTCACCGGCAAGGGCGGCACCGGGAAGACGACGCTCGCCGCCGCGCTCGGCCTCGCGCTCGCCCGCGAAGGCCGCCGGGTGCTGCTCATCGAGGTCGAAGGCCGGCAGGGCATCGCCCAGCTCTTCGACACCGAGCCACTGCCCTACGCCGAGCAGCGCATCGCCGCCGTCCCGGGTGGCGGGGAGCTGCGCGCGCTGCACATCGACGTCGAAGCCGCGCTGCTCGAGTACTTCGAAATGTTCTACAACCTCGGCTTCGCCGGCCGGACGCTGCGGCGGATGGGCGCGATCGAGTTCGCGACCACGCTCGCCCCGGGCCTGCGCGACGTCCTGCTCACCGGGAAGATCAAGGAGTGCGTCGGCCGGACCGAGTCCGACGGGCGGCACACCTACGACGCCGTCGTCGTCGACTCGCCGCCGACCGGCCGGGTCGTCAAGTTCCTCGACGTCACCAAGGCGCTGACCGACCTCGCGAAGACCGGCCCGATCCGCGGCCAGGCCGACGGCGTCGTCCGCCTGCTGCACTCCGGTGAGACCGCCGTGCACCTGGCCACGCTGCTGGAGGAGATGCCGGTGCGCGAGACCGTCGAGGCCGTGGCCGAGCTGGACGGCGCCGACCTGCGCCCCGGCGCGGTGCTGGTCAACCGGGTCCGGCCGGAGCGGCTGCCCGCCCGCTCGATCACCGCGGCCGCGGACGGGCGCGTCGACGCCTCGCGCGTGCGCACCGGGCTCGCGGCGGCCGGGCTGAAGCTGCCGCAGGAGACCCTCGACGCGCTGGTCGACGAGACCGTCGAGCACGCCGTCCGGGTGGCCGCCGAGCAGCGGGCGCGCGAGCAGCTCGCCGAGGCCGACCTGCCCACCCTCGAGCTGCCGGACGTGACCGACGGCATCGACGTCGCCGCCCTCTACGAACTGGCGGAAGCCCTGACCGACCAGGGGGTGCGGTTGTGACCACCATCGACATCGACGCGCTGCTCGACGCCCCGGAAAGCCGCGTGATCGTCTGCTGCGGCTCCGGTGGCGTCGGCAAGACGACCACGGCCGCGGCGCTGGCCCTGCGCGCGGCCGAGCGCGGCCGCCAGACCGTGGTGCTGACGATCGACCCCGCGCGACGGCTGGCGCAGGCGCTCGGGCTGCGCGAACTCGGCAACCACCCCCGGCAGGTGCAGGTCGAGGGGTTCGAGCCGAAGGGCGAGCTCTGGGCGATGATGCTCGACATGCGCCGCACGTTCGACGACATGGTGCGCGTGCACGCCGGGCCGGAACGCGCCGAGCAGCTGCTCCAGAACCCCTTCTACCAGACGATTTCCACGTCGTTCTCCGGCACGCAGGAGTACATGGCGATGGAGAAGCTGGGCCAGCTCGCCGCCACCGGCGAGTGGGACCTGATCATCGTCGACACCCCGCCGAGCCGGTCCGCGCTGGACTTCCTGGACGCCCCGACCCGGCTGTCGAGCGCGCTGGACGGCCGGATGATCCGGCTGCTCACCGCCCCGGCGAAGGCCGGCGGCTGGGGCCTGCGCAAGGTCGTCAACGCCGGGTTCTCGATGTTCGCCAAGGCCGTGTCGACGATCATCGGCGGCCAGCTGCTGACCGACGCGTCGGCGTTCATGCAGGCGTTCGACAGCATGTTCGGCGGCTTCCGCGAGCGTGCCCGCAAGACGGCGGAGCTGCTGCGCTCGTCCGGGACGTCGTTCCTGGTCGTGGCCGCGCCGGAGCCGGACGCGCTGCGCGAGGCGTCCTACTTCGTGGAGCGGCTGTCGGCCGAGTCGATGCCGCTGGCCGGGCTGATCGCGAACCGGACGCACCCGGTGCTCGCGAAGCTGTCGGGCGCGGAGGCGCTGGCGGCGGCCGAGTCGCTGCAGGAGGGCGACACGAACGCCCCGCTGGCCGAGGCCGTGCTGCGGCTGCACGCCGACCGCGTCGAGCTGGCGGCCCGCGAAGAGCGGCTGCTGGCGCGGTTCACCCGGGCGCACCCCGAGGTGGCCTTGGCGAAGGTCCCGGCCCTGGCCGGCGACGTGCACGACCTCGACGGCCTGCGCGACATCGGCGTGAAGCTCGCCGGCTGACCACGCCGCATGCAGTGAATGACTCATTCCTTGCGTCTGGCGTCAGGAATGAGTCATTCACTGCGGGCTCAGCCGACCGAGACGCGTTCCTCCGCGTCCCTCTTGGCCGCTTCGAGCAGCTCTGCCCAGCTCACGACGTCCGGGCGGCGGCGCAGCAGGGCTCGCCGCTCCCGTTCGGTCATGCCGCCCCAGACCCCGAAGTTGATCCGGCCGTCGAGCGCTTCGGCGAGGCATTCGGTGCGCACCGGGCAGCCCATGCAGACCGCTTTGGCCCGGTTCTGCTCCGCACCCCGGACGAACAGGCCGTCCGGATCGGCGTCCCGGCAGGACGCGTTGATTCGCCAGCTCGACTGGTTGGTTTCCATACCCCCAGCTCCCTACCCTGGTGATCGACGCACCAGCGGGGAAAGGCACTGCGCTCCCTGCCCCCGCGAGCGTGTCTCCCTCAGCTCACGTCGGTTACCCGGGCACCTCCCCGGTGCCGGTACCGCCGTTCGGACCAGGCGAGCTCCCACCCGCGTTGATCCATCCGACGGCTTGTCTTCGTGAGACGTTGACGGACTGTAGGGGCCGTCGGTTCCCCCCGTCGAGACCCAGAATGCCTTCCGTTACCAGTTGTCACCGAAGGGGGTCCGTTTTGTCACTGATTTCACACCGCCGGGGACACGGCGTCACCGGCGCCTGATCCGTTCCGGGTAGCCTGGCCCTCGTGCGAAAAGCGGATGCTTTGTTCAAGCTCATCGGCCTCTGCCTGCTCGCGGGGGTGCTCGTCGCCGGCATGCTCTTCCCGGTCGTGGGGGCCGCGGGCGTCATGTCGAACCAGGCCAGCGAGACGGTGGAGAAGACCTCCTCCGACCTCGCGGACATCCCGCCGCCGCTGGTGACGACGGTCACCGACAACGCCGGCCAGCCGATCGCCTACCTGTACAGCCAGTACCGGCTGCCGATCACCGAGAACCAGGTCAACGAGGCCATGAAGTGGGCCCTGGTCTCGGTCGAGGACAAGCGGTTCTACGAGCACCACGGCGTCGACTGGCAGGGCACGCTGCGCGCGGCCGTCAGCAACAGCACCGGCGCCGACACCCAGGGCGCCTCGTCGCTGACCCAGCAGCTCACCAAGAACTACCTGATCAACGTCGTCTACCGGAACGACCCGATCGGTCAGAAGAAGGCCCAGGAGCAGTCGATCTCCCGCAAGCTGAAGGAAGCGCGGATCGCGATCCAGCTCGAGACGAAGCTGAGCAAGCAGCAGATCCTGACCAACTACCTCAACATCGTCGAGTTCTCCCGGCAGATCTTCGGGATCGGCGCCGCCGCGCACGCGTACTTCGACACGACCCCGGAGAAGCTCACCGTGCCGCAGGCCGCGCTGCTGGCCGGTCTGGTGAACAACCCGATCAACAACGACCCGTGGAACCATCCGGACAAGGCCACCGCGCGCCGCAACCTGGTCCTCGACCGGATGGTGGACAACAAGAAGCTGGCCAAGGCCGACGCGGACCGCTTCAAGGCCGAGCCGCTGGGCGTCGTCCCGGACGTCCCGAAGAAGCCGGCGTCCAACTGCATCGGCGCCGGCCCGGAGGCCGGGTTCTTCTGCCAGTACGTCGAGGACTACCTGCTCAAGTCGGGCGCGATGACCAAGGACCAGCTCTACACCGGCGGCTACACGATCAAGAGCACGCTGGACCAGCGGGCCAACAGCGCGGCCAAGGCGTCCGCGGAGGCGCAGGTCAAGAAGACCCAGCCGTACATCGCGAACACGTTGTCGCTGGTGAAACCGGGCAGGAACCGGCATGAAGTGGTGGCACTGGCGGCGAACCGCGACTACGGGCAGAACCAGGACGCAGGCCAGACGACCTACACGCTGCCCGCGGGGGTTTACAACACCGGCGGCGCCGGGTCGACGTTCAAGATCTTCACCACCGCCGCGGCGATGGACAAGGGCATCGCCGGGATCTATTCGCCGATCGACATTCCGGACACCTACGTATCGCGCGTGTACACCGGCGGCGGCAACAGCTGCCCGCAGACCGGGCCGCCACTGCGCTCACGCTGGTACTGCGTCGGGAACGCCGGTGACTACAGCAAGCTCGCCTCCGGCGCGACCATCCAGACGGCGCTGGCGACGTCGCCGAACACCGCGTTCGTCGAGCTCGAGGACCGGATCGGCAGCACCGGCCCGGCGATCGACATGGCGCAACGCCTGGGGCTGCGTGACACGATGGCCACCAGCTCGGCCGGCCGCACGCCGGACCCGAACGCGGGCAAGGCCGAGCTGCGCGATCCGCAGTCCAAGTTCTACGGTCCCCAGGGCAGGAACCCCGGGCTGGGCTCGTTCACCCTCGGGGTGAGCCCGGTCAGCGGCCTGGAAATGGGCAACGTGGCCGCCACCATCCTGTCCGGCGGTGTCTGGTGCCCGCCGACGCCGATCGCGGGGGTGACCGACCGCAACGGGCAACCGGTGCAGATCAAGGAAGCCCCGTGCGAGCAGGCGGTGCCGGAAGGCCTGGCGAACACGCTCGCGGTCGGGATGAGCAAGGACGACCAGCCGGGTGGCGGCACGTCGTTCCAGGCGGCGAACGCGGCCGGCTGGACGCGTCCGCTGATCGGTAAGACCGGCACCACGCAGGCGAACGTCTCGGCGGCCTTCGTGGGCGGTACCCCGCAGATCGCCGGCGCGGCCATGACGTTCAAGTTCGGCGGCGGCCAGGGCGGTATCTGCGACGCCGGCCCCGGCAAGGTCAGCCTGTGTCCCGGCGGCCGCGACGGCAACATCTTCGGTGGGCACGCTCCGGCCAGGACCTGGTTCGGAGCCGTGTCGAAGATCTTGGAGGGCCAGCCGGAAGAGCCGCTGCCGCAGCCGGACCCGCAGTACATGGGCGGCCCCGGCCGCTGATCGCCACTGACCGCCGAGGGGCCCCGCGACAGCCGCGGGGCCCCTCGGTCTTTCCGGTCGGCAGTGCCCGGTCGGCAGAG
This sequence comes from Streptomyces sp. MN03-5084-2B, assembly GCA_033793495.1. GTDB lineage: Bacteria > Actinomycetota > Actinomycetes > Mycobacteriales > Pseudonocardiaceae > Amycolatopsis. The sequence continues at coordinate 64,318 of JARAWT010000026.1, forward strand.
CCCGGTCAGCAGTGCCCGATCGGCGACGCCGGGTCGTGCCCGGTCGCCAGGTAGTAGCCGGTCACCCACCCGTCGATGGCCACCGGCACACTGTTCTCGTAGTCGGTGTAGGTACCCGAATACCAGACATTGTCACCGTGGATGGATTCACCGGTCGTCCAGCAGTCCAGCGAGAACCAGCTCTGGTTGGGCAGCGTGACGATTCGCTGTGACTCGGAATTCGGCTGCGCACGCACGTTGACCGCGGCGACCGTCAGCGCACACCAGGTGCCGTACGTCCCACCGGGACACGCCTCGACGCTTTCCGTCGAATCTGTCGAGGCCAGGGCAACTCCGCCGAAAGCGGAGAAAACCGCCACGATTGCCGCCACTGTGGACAGTCGCTTGAACACCTTGAATTCCCCCTCACACTTTCACGCGGGGCGCGCGAAGGCTTCACCGCGGAGATTAAGGATCACGGCGACGAGAAGGCAAGGGGCCAAAGGATTGAATGATCAACCGGGCGAAAATGTGACAACAAATGCGCGAATACCGTACTGATCCCATAGCGGACGAATCACCTTTCGGCGTTCCGTGGCGGGTCCCCCGGAACGGGGATGAAGAGGTCCCGCTGTCGGGCACGTATCCTGGGTCTCGTGAGCACGCTCAGTAACACACGCACGTCGGGGGCGACCGTTGCGCGCCTCGCCGCGGGGACGGTGGCGCTCGGCGCCGCGACCCTCGGTTACGCCGTCGGCATCGAACGGCGCCACTGGACGCTCCGCACCGCCGAACTGCCGGTGCTGGCGCCCGGGTCGCGGCCGTTCACCGTCCTGCACGTCTCGGACCTGCACATGCTGCCCGGCCACCACAGCAAGCAGCGCTGGGTCGCCGCGCTCGACGAGCTGAACCCGGACCTGGTCGTCAACACCGGCGACAACCTGTCGCACCGGACGGCCGTCCCGGCCGTGCTGCGCGCGCTGGGCCCGCTGCTCGACCGGCCCGGCGTGTTCGTCTTCGGCAGCAACGACTACTACGCGCCGAAGCCGAAGAACCCGGCCCGGTACCTGATGCCGCAGGGCAAGAAGAAGCGCATCCACGGCGTCCAGCTGCCCTGGCGCGACCTGCGCGCGGCGTTCGTCGAGCACGGCTGGACCGATCTGACGCACGTCCGCCGCACGATCGACGTCGGCGGGCAGCGGGTGTTCGCGGCCGGCGTCGACGACCCGCACCTGCGCCGCGACCGCTACGCCGACATCGCGGGCCCGGCCGACAGCGGCGCGGCCGTCCGCCTCGGCGTCACACACTCGCCGGAGCCGCGCGTGCTGGACACGTTCGCGACGGACGGTTACGACCTCGTCCTGGCCGGCCACACCCACGGCGGCCAGCTCCGGTTGCCGGGGTACGGCGCCATCGTCACCAACTGTGACCTGGATCGCAGCCGGGCACGCGGAGCATCGCGGTGGGGCGCGCACATGTGGCTGCACGTGTCGGCCGGACTGGGGACGTCGCCGTGGGCGCCCGCCCGGTTCGCGTGCCCGCCAGAGGCGAGCCTGTTGACGCTGGTCCCGCGCGGATCGGGCGCCGACGAGCCCCATAAGTCGGCCCCCCGTAAAGCGCGCGACAACGTCCGCTAGACTTCTCCACGACCCGTTAAGCAGTACCTCGGGGTGTGGCGCAGCTTGGTAGCGTGCCTCGTTCGGGTCGAGGAGGTCGTGGGTTCGAATCCCGCCACCCCGACGAGTAAGAGCCGGTGTCTTCGGACACCGGCTCTTCTGGTTTTCAGGGCCGCGTGGCCGTGACCTCGACCCAGCACTGACTGAAGTCGCCGTCGCCGCTGCGTACCCACGTCAGTGCCGAACGAGCCGCACTCGCCAGCTGGTCCCGGTCGCGGCCGAACGCCGGGTCCGCCACCGCCTCGCTCAGCCGGGCCTCCACGTACTTCGCCAGACCCCGGTACGTCATGTCCTCGCGGTAGCGGGCGCGCGAGACGATCTCGGTGAACCCCGCCGACGCGCAGTGGTCGGTGATCGTGCGGCCGGCGAACGGGTCGCCGCCCGCCCGGCGGCGCAGCAGGTGGTGGCCGCGCAGAGCGGCGTCGACGTTCGCCGTCTTCGGGCGCAGGCGAGCCTTGCTCCAGTCCGATGTGGACAGCGCCAGCCGGCCACCCGGGCGAAGCACCCGGTGCAGCTCCGCCAGTGCCTTCCGCGGGGCGGCCAGGTGCTCGAACAGCGCGTGCGAGAAAGCCACGTCCACGCTGCCGTCGGCGAAGGGGAGGTCGTACGCGGACGCCACCAGGAAGTCCACTGTGGACCTGCCGGCGCGGCGGGCCGCCTCGCGCGCGAGAACCACCTGGCCCGCGTCGAGGTCGACGCCCGCCACCCGGGCCTCCGCGGCCAGGCCCAGGGTGATCGAGCCGGGACCGCAGCCCAGGTCGACCACCCACATGCCCGGCCGGAACAGGGGCTGGGCGAACGTCGCGCGTTCCGCCGCCGTGCGCGCGGACATCATCGACACCGCGTCTGCACCGTAGCCCGGCGCGTAACCCTCCAGCACCCCGCACACAGTACGGCCAGAAGGTGGCAGGATCGAGGGGTGAGCACGCAGTCAGCCAACCAATATCCGCCCGCGGTGGTCCCGGACCGGCTGTTCGAAGACGCCGAAGCCGAAGCCCGCTGGCGCGCCCGCTTCCACGCCCCGCGCATCTCCGTGCCCGAGTGGGCCCGCGACGCCCCGGAAGCCAACGTCTACGCCTCCAACGCCAGCGGCGTCTGGGAGGTCTACGCCTGGAACCGCGCGACGGACGAACACCGCCGCGTCACCGACCGGCCCAACGGCACCCTGCACGCGACGCCGTCCCCGGACGGCGAGTGGCTCTGGTGGTTCGACGACACCGACGGCGACGAGTTCGGCTCCTGGGTCCGCGAGCCGTTCGCCGCGACCGAGGGCAGCAAGCCGGAGAAGGCCGTCCCGGACGTCCACGACGGCTACCAGGCCGGGCTCGAGATCGGCGCGAAGATCGTCGCGGTCGGCGTCTCGACCGACGACGGCAGCGAGCTGTTCGCCCGGATCGGCGGCGAGACGCACCGCTTCTACAGCCACCCGGACGACGCGGGCATCGCGTCCCTGTCCCGCGACGAGAGCCTGATCGCGATCTCGCACTCCGAGCACGGCGATTCGCGCCACCCCGCGCTGCGGGTGCTGGCGACCGACGGGTTCGAGACCGTGGCCGAGAAGTGGGACGGCGAGGGCAAGGGCCTTTCCGCCCTCGAGTTCTCCCCGCTGCCCGGCGACCAGCGGCTGCTGGTGCTGCACGAGCGCCGGGGTCGCGAGGAGCTGCTCGTCTGGGACGTCCGGGCCGGCACCGAGACCGAACTCGAGCTGGACCTGCCCGGCGAGGTCGTCGCCGGCTGGTACCCGGACGCGCGCGCCCTGCTCGTCGTCCACTTCCACGACGGCCGCAATGCGTTGTACCGCTACGACCTCGACACGGCCGAGTTGTCCTCATTGGACACGCCGGCCGGCCGGATCGGCGGCGCGGGCGTCCGCCCGGACGGCACGGTCGAGTACTCGTGGTCCAGTGCCGCCGAGCCGGCCGCGGTGCGGGCACGCACCACCGACGGCACCGACTCGATCCTGCTCGAGCCGCCGGGTGAGCGGGCGCCGGGCTCGGAGCCGGTGACCGACGCGTTCGTCGAAGGCGTCGGCGGGCGGATCCACGCGCTGGTCTCGCGGCCGCCGGGCGCGCCGGACGGGCCACTGCCGACGGTGTTCTCCCTGCACGGCGGCCCGCACGCGGCGGACGAGGACCGCTTCTCGGCCTACCGCGCGACCTGGCTCGACGCCGGGTTCGCCGTGGTCGAGGTCAACTACCGCGGCTCGACCGGCTACGGCTCGGCCTGGCGCGACGCCATCGAGGGCCGGCCCGGCCTGACCGAGCTGGAGGACGTCGCCGCGGTCCACGACTGGGCCGTCCAAAGCGGACTCAGCGACCCGGCGAAGTGCGTGGTGAACGGCGCTTCCTGGGGCGGCTACCTGTCCCTGCTCGCGCTCGGCACGCAGCCGGCGCGGTGGGCGGCGGGGGTCGCCGGGGTGCCGGTGGCGGACTACGTCGCCGCGTACGAGGACGAGATGGAGCAGCTGCGCTCGTTCGACCGCGGGATCTTCGGCGGCTCGCCGGAGGACGTGCCCGCGGTGTACCGGGAGTGCTCGCCGATCACGTACGTCGACGCCGTGACGGCGCCGGTGCTCGTGCTGGCCGGCGACAACGACCCGCGCTGCCCGATCCGCCAGATCGAGAACTACCTCGACCGGCTCGGCGGCCGCGACCTGCACCACGAGTTCTACCGCTACGACGCGGGCCACGGCTCGCTGGTGATCGCCGAGACGATCAAGCAGACCGCGATCGAGGTCCACTTCGCGCTGCGAGCTCTCGGCCTGCGCTGACCCCACCCGCCACTTTCACGTGAAAGCTCCGCCTCGGGAGCGCCACTTTCACGTGAAAGTGGCGCTCAGCGTTCGGAGTACAGGACGCCGCCGGTGGCCCAGTGATCGGCGCCGACCTCGACGAGCGTCACCTGGACGCCTTCGGGCTTGCCGCCACAGGTGCGGACGAAGGCGTCGGTCAGTTCGCGGACCAAGGCGCTCTTCTGGGCGGGTGTGCGGCCGGGGAACATGGCAACGCTGATCATCGGCATGGCGGCTCCTGCGCGTAGGGGGGCGCCCGGAAGCTAGCACCACACCGGAACGGCGGCCGCGTACTGGGGTATCAGCCGCGCGCCGAGCGAGGCCTTCATCTCGGCCATCTTCTTGCCGAACACCACGGACTCGCGCCCGTTCGCGATCGCCCAGCGCACCGCTTCGCCGTAGATGTGGAAGTACAGGTTGGGCCGGCCGCCGTCCTCCGGCCGCAGGGCGCCCCAGTGCCGGGCGATCGGGGCCGTCGGGTGGTCGAGCAGGGTCGCCAGGGCGAGCAGCCGGCCGGTCCGGGTGTCGCGGTATTCGACCACCCGGACGTCGGGCTGGCGCAGCAGCGCCGTCAGGTAGCCGGTGAAGTAGGGCAGCGGCACGATCGGCACGTCGTGGTGCTTGTGCTCGTTGTGCCGGAGCACCTCCGCGACGGCGACCGCGTCGGCCTCCTTCCCCGGCACGCACCGCACCTCGACCGACGGATCGGCGTCGAAGGTGCGGAAGATCTTGCGCAGGTTCTGCTTCCGCTTCCGGGCCAGGGAGTTCATCCAGTCGTCGCGGGAGCCGAACGCCGAGACGTCGAGCACGGCGATGTCCTCGGTCGGCCGCACCAGCCGGAACCGGCCGGAGACGGCGGGCACGCCCGCCTCCCCGACCTGCCGCAGCAGCATCCCGCCGAACCCCGGCCCGAGTTCGGCCCGCATCGCGGGGACGTACGTGTCGAGCAGGCGCTGCACGCCGCCGTCGGCATCGTCGCCGGTGAACCACCAGCCGGGTTGCGAGGTCTCGCCGGGTGCCCGGACGTCGAGGCCGCCCAAGCGACCCCGGCCCCGGCCCGCGCCGGTGAACCGGTAGCGGCGGGTGCCGGGGGTGACCCAGGCGGCGGCGACCACCCCGTACGGCCGGTCACCGTCGCGGAACACCGTGATCGGCTGGGGGGTGCGCGCGGCCCAGGCCTGCGTGGCGAGCACTTCCCAGCTCCAGTTCGCCCGGAGCCCGGCCTGCTCGCGCAACGCCGTCCAGTACCCCGGTTCCGGGTCGTGCCGGGGGTCGAAGACGTCGATCATCGGCCCAGCACCGGCCGAGGCACGGCCACCGAGAACAGGGTCCGGGTGCCGAAGCCCAGCGCGGACTTCTCCGGCAGCTGGGCCCGGCCCGCGGTCAGTTCCGGCCGCCGCTCGGCGATCATGTGGGCCACGCACCTCGCGTAGCAGTCGACGTAGAGCCCCTTCCGGCCGCCGGCCGCGCTCGGCAGCGCCGCCCAGTGGTGGACGGCGCAGCCGCTCTCGTGGTCGATCATCGTGTTGAAGCCGAGCAGCCGCCCGGCGCCGTCGCGGTAGGTGCGGGTCAGCACGTCCGGCCGGCGGACGAGCGTGTCGAGGTAGCCGGGCCCGATCGGGCTGCGGGTGTCCAGGTGCAGGCCGCCGACCCGCGACCGCTGCCCACCCGCCCACGCGCGTTCGTCCTGCCGCGCGCGGTGGGCGTTGAGCAGCACCGCCAGCTCGTGCGGGTCGAGGTCGGTGCGCCCGAACGCGGCTTCGGTGGCGACGTCGGCGTCGGCGTGCAGGTACTGCCGGACCGCCGGCGCCAGCGACGACTCCCACTCGGCGGCCGTGGCAAACGTGTTGCGCAGCACGGCGGCCGGGTCGATCTCACGCGACACCCGGCCACGGCCGTCCAGCGCGGGCACCAGCTCCGGGTTCATCGCGCGGTAGATCACCCCGAGCAGGCCGGCACCGAGGTACCGCCGCAGCGCCCGCTCGAACTCGCGGATCGCCGCCCGCCGCTCGGCCGTGCCGACGCCTTCGTCGAACACGCACGCCGGGTAGCCGCTCAGCAGGGGGAGGTAGACCTCGGCCCAGCGCGGACGCCACCGCCCGCCGGAGAGCGGGGCGAACTCCCGGGCCTGCCAGCCGCGGCACACCATCACCGACAGCGCCCCGACCACCCGGGCACCCCGCCGGACGACCGCGAGCACCGGCGGGTTCTTCCCCAGCCACGCTTCGCGGCGGATCAGCTCGTAGTCCCACACGGGCGGCAGGGACCGGTTGCGGAACTCGGTCCAGCCGTCGGGCAGCGGATCGATCCGCGGGTCGTGGATGTCCACGGTCGGCGTCGTCACGGCGGGAGCGGTCATCGGCCGAGCACCGGCCTCGGCGCCGCCGCCGCGAAGAGCTTGCGCGGCAGGAAACCCAGCTCGGCCTTGAGCTCGTTCATGCCGCGGCCCGCCGACAGCTCCTTCGCCCCGCGCCGCGCCATGAACCGCACCGCGCGGACGTAGGAGTCGAAGTACAGCCCCGAACCCCGGCCGCGCTCGTCCAGCGGCAGCGCCGCCCAGTGCTGCATGCAGGGGCTGTCCGGGTGGTCGAGCAGGGTGTTCACCGCGAGCAGGCGGCCACTGGGGTCGGCGTAGGTGAGTGTGTGGACGTCCGGCCGCCGGATGAACCGGTGCAGGAAGCCGGCCGACGGGATCGTGCGCGTGTCCAGCGGGAGCTTCCCGTAGCGCTCCCGGTGCTCCTTGACCAAGGCGGCGACCTCGGCGCCGTCGACGTCGTCGCGGCCGGGACCCCCGCGCACGACCAGCCCCGGGTCTTCGTCGATCCGGCGGTGCCGGCGTCGCAGGCTGGAGCGCCGGGCACTGGGCAGCGTCCTGAGCCAGTCCTCTTCGGACTCGAACCGGTTCTCCAGCACGCCCGTGGGCTGCGCGGGCCGGACCAGCCGGCCCGGGCCGGTGGCGTGCTCCGCGAACTCCTCGTCGACCGCGCGGTAGAGGACGCCGAGCAGGCCGGTGCCGAGGTGGCGCCGCAGCGCCCGTTCGAACTCCCGCACCAGCGCGGCCCGGTCGGCGGCCGGGAACCCCGGGGTGAACACGATGCCCGGGTAGCCGCTCAGCCACGGCTGGTACACCTCGACCCAGAACGGCCGCAACGACCGCCGTCCCGGCGCGGGCGCGAACCGCGGGGCCAGCCACGGGCGGCAGACCAGCACGGACAGCCCGGCCACGACCTCGCCGCCGTCCGTCGCGATGACCACCTGCTGCGGGTTGCGCGCGCCCCACGCCTCGAGGCTCATCAGCTCGTAGTCCCACACCGGGTGCAGCCGCGCGGTCCGGAAGAACTCCGCCCAGCCCGCGGGCACCGGGTCCACCCGGGGGTCGTGGAACTCGAACCTCATGTGAGGACGACCGGGGTGCCGTGACGCGGGCAGGGGGCGATCTCGCCGCGCACCCCGCCGGCCGGCAGGACGTCGACGAACCGGGGGGAATCCTGGCGCAGCAGGGTGAACGCGAGTCCACCGGACGTCGGCCGGGCGTGGACGTGCGGCCAGTCGAGGTGCCACCGGCCGCAGTTCCCCAGCGCGCCGAGGTACCCGAGCGCCGGGTCGTGCAGCACGCCGTAGGGGCCACCGTCCAGCGAGTCGAGTTCGCGGTGCGGCACGGCCTCGACGCGGTCGTCCCCGGGGAACGCGGCGATGGCCTTGTCGTCCCCGACCACGAGCACGCGGTGTCCCCGGTTCAGCACGGCCGTCAGCTCGCGAAGCACCGAGGCGCTGGGCTCGTCCGGATCCGCGACGCAGCCGCGCACCCCCTTCGGCAGGTCGGACGGCGGCCGCAGGCCGTCCGGTCCGAGCAGGACGACCAGGCTGCCGGGCCCGGGCGCCCGCGCCGTCCGCAGCACCCGCCCGAGCCCGCGCACGGGATCGGGCCGGGCCGCCCCGCCGGCGAGCGGGACGAGGTCGACGAGCTTGTGCACGGCTTCCGCGAGGGGTGCCGCACCACCGTTCGTCCCGGTGCGACCGGGCACGACGACCGGGTCCTCCCGGCCGTCGAGCGCCCAGCGCTCGCGGTAGAACGGCACCGTCGCGAACGCCGACCGCACCGCGCGCAGGTAGGCGGCACGCCACAGCAAGGACACCCCCGGATTCCCCATGGCGCAGCAGTCTGAGCCATCCGGCCGTGTTTGGGAAGCGACTTCGCGCGAGACAGGCCAAATGCTCTGAAGTCGAGACTTCTTCCCTGGGCTGAAAGGAGGAATTCGTACGAAAGCAGTCCCCAAACGAAAGCTTTTCTGCTTATAACTCGCAGGTCGCACAGACAGGCAAGCCGTCTTACCGGATCCACTGGGGGATTCATGTGCAGTAATACCACGTTCGGTGACCGAATGACCACGAGGCCGGTAGTGCGCGCCAGGCGCCGTCGATGACCGGGACTTTCCCGGGACCTGCCCAAAGTGGACTCAGCGTAGTCATCCCGTGCTTCAACGAAGTCGAAAACATCGGACCGTCCTATCGGGAAATAACCAACGAACTGGGTCACTACCCACTGGAGCTGCTTTACGTCGACGACGGGAGCAGTGACGGAACCCTGGAAGCGATCCGGTCGCTCGCGGCCACCGACCCACGCGTGCACTATTTGTCCTTTTCACGCAACTTCGGGTTCGAGGCCGCCTTCTCGGCCGGTTACCGGTACGCGACGAAGCCGTGGATCCTGCACGTCGACGCCGATCAGCAGTTCCCCGCCGCCGAGGCGGAGAAGCTCATCGAGGCCGCCGCGCAGGGCCACGACGCGGTCTTCGGCGTCCGCACCAACCGCCAGGACCCGCTGCTGCGGCGCTGGGGCACCGCCGCGTTCCACTTCCTCGGCCGCCGCGTCCTGCGCATCGAGATCCCGCCGGGCGCCACCGCGTTCCGGCTGGTCCGCACCGAACTGGCCAGGAAGATCGTCGACCTGCGGCTCGGCACGCCGTACTTCCTGGCCACGGTCCCCCGGCTGACCAGCCGGTACACCTGCGTCCAGGTGGCACACCGGGCCCGCGAGCGCGGCGAGTCGAAGGTGGGCTTCGGCTTCCTGGCTTCGCACGCCATCGAGCTGTTCGTCGGGTTCACCGGAAGACTGACGACGGCGGCGTCCGCCACGGCCCTGTTCGCCGGCGGGCTCGGCGTACTGGCCACCGGCGCGGCGGCCCTCGGCGTGCTCGGCGCGAGCGCCACGACCGCGCTGCTGTTCGCGCTGCTCAGCGTGCTGCTGGTCGTTCTGTCGCTGACCGTGCGCTACCTCGTCGTGGTCGGCGCGGGGCAGCCGCGGCCCCGGCAGTTCTACGTCCGGGAGGCGAACGTCGTGGTCGACGCGGCCGACCGGCTCTTCACCACGGAGGACCCGGCGGGTCCCCGGCTCATCGATGTGCAACTGGGGAAAGGCGTTTCAGCGTGACGAGTTCGAAGAACGGCCCCGCGAGAACCCTGGTGATCCTGGGGGGCGCGGACGGTTCGGTCAGCACCTACGAGCGCGCCCGGGAGCTGGGGTTCCGCACTCTGTGCGTCGACGTCCGGCCCGGCGCGCCGGGCGTGGCGTGCGCCGACGAGTTCCTGCAGGTCAGCGTGCGCGCGCCGGAGCAGATCGCGGCCGCGCTCGAGGGCCGCCGCGACCTCGCCGGCGTGCTGTGCCCCGCCAGTGACGTCGGGCTGCCCGCCCTGGCGTGGCTGACCCGGCACTGGGGCATGCCCCACCCGCTGCCCGTGGCCGCGGTCGAGGCGTCGACCGACAAGTCCGTGTTCCGCGCCCTCTGCGACCGCCTCGGCCTGCCGGGTTACCGCAGCGTCAGCGGCCGCCCCGGGCCGGAGCTGATCCACGCGGCCCAGCAGCTGCGGTTTCCCGCACTGGTCAAGCCGGTCGACTCCTCCGGCAGCCGCGGGGTCGTCTCCTGCCCCAGCCCGGGCCGGCTGACCACGGCGTTCACCGAGTCGCTCGCGTTCTCGCCGTCCGGCCGGCTGGTCGTGGAAGAGCACCTCGACGGCTCCCACTTCACGATCGAGGCGCTGGTCGTCGACGGCCGGGTCGTCTTCCACGCCGTCACCGAACGCACGCTCACGCCGCCGCCGTTCTTCGTGACGTCCTCGCACCTGCTGCCCGCCGAGCTGCCGGCGGACGCCGAGCTCCAGCTCGTCGAAGCCCTCGACCTGATCTGCACCGAGCTCGGCTACCGGAGCGGGCCGCTCACGCTGGACGCCGTGCTCGGCCGGGACGGGCAGCTGTACCTCGTCGAGATGGGTGCCCGCATGGGCGGGAACGGGCTCGCGGAAGCGATCGCGCAGTGCCACGGCGCCGACCTGATCGCCGCCGGGATCGCCACCGCCACCGGCGACGAGGTACAGCTGGAGCTGCACGAACCGAAGCCGACGCTGGTGCACGTCCTCGCGTCCGACCGTGGCGGGCACCTGTCCCGATTGGACGGTGTCGAGGACGTCCGCGCCATGCCCGGGCTGGTCGGGCTCCACCTGTTCGCCGACGAGGGTTCGTTCGTCCGGCCGTACGAGCAGGCGGGGCACAAGCTCGGTTACGTCGTGCTCACCGCCGGCTCGGTGCCCGAGCTGCTCACCGCGGAGAACGCCGTGCGCGGCACGCTGAAGTTCCTGCTCCACGAGCAGGACATGGCGGTGCCCCTGCCGTGACGGGCTCCTCCTCGGTCACCGTCGCACCGCCGGGTACGGCACCGCCCCGGCCGGCCGCGGTGCTGCGGCTGCTCGCCGGCCGCGGCGCGTTCCGGCTGTCCGTCCAGCTGATGGGGCTGGTCCTGATCACCGCGTGGGGCGCCCGCGACTACGGGCGGTTCGCGAACGCGCTCGGACTGGTGACCTGGCTGAACTTCGTACCGGGGGCGGCGGAGAAGTCCGCGCTCAAGGCCCTCCCGCGGCTGCGGCTGACCCGGGACGCGGTCGCCGCGCTCGCGATCCGGCTCGCCGCGGTGCCGGTGCTGGTGGTGCTGGCCGCCATGGCCGTCACCCTGGTGGTGGCACCGCGGTCGGACGCGGCGCTGTACCTGACGGCGGCCGCGTGGTCGATCTCCGGTGGGCTGCTGATGACCGTGTCCGGCCTGCACCGGCTGCGCGGGAAGTCCACTTTGGACGCGATGGCGTTCACCGCCGGTTCGCTCGTGGTCGCCGTCGTCACCAGCCTCACCTGGGTGGTGCGGTGGCCGCCCGGGACGCACCTGGCGATGCTGCTCGGCGGCCTGCTGGTGATCCTCGGCGCTTCGGCCGCCCTGCTGCCCCGGCCGTGGCTGCGCGGTGGCGGGCTGCCGGGGCACCGGCTGCTGCCCGCGTTCGGACGCAGCACCGTCCTGCTCGGCCTGACCGAAGTGCTCGACGTGCTCGCGACGTCCGTGGTGTTCGGCGTGTTCGCGTTGTCCGGGCGGACCACCGAAAGCGGCCCGTTCTACCTGGCGCTGCTGGTGTCGAGCGCGTTCTGCTCGCTGCTGTTCTACCAGCTGAGGCTGCACCAGCCGACGGCGTCGTGGCGGATGCGCGGTACCGGCGCGGCGGCCGGCCGGGCCCGGGCGGGCGAGCTGCTGAAGCTGGTCGAGCGCGGCGGCATCGCGTTCGCGGTGCTGCTGGCGGCCGGGCTCGCCGTGCCGCCGACGCGGGCGTGGCTCATGGCCGGGGACGACTACGTCGTGCTCGGCGTGCTCGTGCTCGTCGAGACGGCGTTGTACGCGACCGGGATCTACGCGAGCTTCCTGGTCGAGAACACCAACAGCAAGGTGCTGACGCTGACGTCGGGCACCGCCGTCGTCTCGCTGGTCGCGACCACCGTCGCCGCGGCCGTGCTCGTCCCGCCGCTCGGGCCGGTGGGCGGGTTCGCCGCGTTCGTCCTGGCGCTCACGGTCAAGGCGGCCGTTCTCCGGCGCCTGGTCCGCCGTCACTGATGTCTGCACACTGGGAGAAGGAAGTCATGTACGTACTGGGCATCAGCAGGGTCCACGACTCGGCCGCGGCGCTCGTGCGCGACGGCGAGATCATCGCCTTCGCCGAAGAGGAACGCTTCACGCGCGTCAAGCACGACGGCGGCTTCCCCGCCGAGGCCATCAAGTTCTGCCTCGAGCGCGGCGGGATCACCCTCGCCGACGTCGACCACGTCGCCTACTACTGGCAGCGCTGGAAGGAAGGGATCCACGCGGCCAAGGTCTTCGCGCGGTACTTCCCGGGCACCCTGGACGTCTTCCGCAACGCCAACGGCGACGAGGGCGGCAGGTCCGCGGGGATGGTGGACACGTTCCGGACCGGCGGCGGCTCGGGCAGCGACGACTACCACGTCGGCGGCGCGGTCCTCGCCCACATCAAGCGCTCCTACACCCTCGCGCAGGACGTCAAGGACGCCGTGGGGTGGACCGGCCCGGCGAAGTTCAAGACGCACCTCGTCGACCACCACCGCGCGCACGCGGCCAGCGGCTACTTCATCTCGCCGTGGGACGAGTCGGCCGTGCTCACCTTCGACGGCATCGGCAGCGACGGCACGGCCACCTACCTCGCGCACGGTCGCGGCAACCGGATCGTCGACCTGCGGCGCATCAAGTTCCCGCACTCCCTCGGCGCGATGTACGCCGGCGTCACCGGCTACCTCGGCTTCTACCCGACCCGCGACGAGGGCAAGATCATGGGTCTCGCACCGCTGGGCGAAGACACCTACGTCGACGCGTTCAAGCAGCTGATCCACCTCGACGACGACGGCGGGTTCGAGCTGGACCTGAGCTGGTTCGGCCACCACCGGACCGGCAAGCACGTGATGGCGAAGAAGTTCACCGACACCTTCGGCCCGGCGCGGCCGAAGACCCGCGTCACGGCCGAAAACCCGGTGCCGCAGCACTACTGCGACATCGCCTACGCCCTGCAGGTGACGCTGGAGGAAGCCGGCCTGCACCTGGCGCGGTGGCTTCAGCGCGAGACCGGGTCGAAGCGGTTGTGCGTTGCCGGCGGCGTCGCGCTGAACAGCGTCATGAACGGCCGGATCCTGCTGGAGACGCCGTTCGAAGACTTCTTCGCCCAGCCCGCGGCCGCCGACGACGGCTGCGCGCTCGGCGCCGCGCTCGAGGTCTCGGTCGGCAAGTACCACCGGCCACGCCCACGCGACGGCTACACCTACACCGGCCCCGACTACTCCGAGGCCGAAATGGAAGTGGCGCTGCAGGACGCCGGCGTCGAGTACACCCGCGTCGCCGACATCGCCGCGCACACGGCCGCGAAGGTCGCGGAGGGGCGCATCGTCGGCTGGGTGCAGGGGCGGATGGAGTGCGGGCCGCGGGCGCTCGGCAACCGCTCCCTCGTCGCCGACCCGCGCGACCCCGAATCGAAGACCCGGATGAACGAGAAGGTCAAGCACCGCGAGGCGTTCCGCCCGTTCGCGCCGTCGTGCCTGGCCGAACGCGCGGGCGAGTACTTCGTCAGCGACTACCCGTCGCCGGTGATGCTGCTGGTCTTCGACGTCCTGCCGGACAAGCGGGCCGAGGTTCCCGCGATCACCCACGTCGACGGGACCGCGCGAGTGCAGACCGTCAGCCCGGAGGACAATCCGCTGTACTACCGGATGATCAGCGAGTTCGAGAAGCTGACGGGGGTGCCGATGGTGGTCAACACCTCGTTCAACGACAACAACGAGCCGATCGTGGCGAGCCCGCAGGACGCCATCGCCTGCTACCTGAAGACCGACGTCGACGCGTTGGCCCTCGGACCGTTCTGGGTGGAGAAGGAACTGTGACGCTCTTGGAATCGCCCGGCCTGGTCGCCACGCTGTACCGGCGGCGGCAGTGGCTGTGGCTGGTGGCCGCCGTCCCCGCGGTGGTCACCGCGCTGCTGATCATGGTCGTGCTGCCGCCGGACCAGACGCTGGACAACATCGGTGACTGGGCGTTCAAGCTGTGCCCGTTCGTCTTCGCGGTGCTGACCGTGTCGCTGTTCCCGCGCGGGCGGTTCGGGCCGGCCCTGATCGTGTTCGCGGTGTTCGTCTACATGTCCTACCTGGACACCGAGCTGGTGATGCGGGTCCAGCAGTTCGCCCGTGAAGCGCCCACGAACGACGACGCGTTCCAGCCGGTGTACCAGTTCGAGCTGTTCGTGACGACGTTCATCGTGCTGTTCGCGCTGCTGGCCTACCGCCTCGGCGGCGGCCGGACGGCGAACGTGCTCAAGGTCGGCATCGCGTCGATCCTGGTGGTCATCTCGGGCGTCAACGACCTGACGTTCTGGGCGCTCAACGACGTCTGGTCGGCGGGCACGAAGCCGACCGAGCTGAAGTGGGCGTCGCACATGATCGTGTTCCTCGGCGGGCCGCCGAGCGTGCCGGCCGCGGTCGCGTTCATGGTCGTGCACCTGGTGCTGGCCGCGATCGTGGTCGCGCTGCCGGTGGGGCGGTGGGTGTCGGTCAGAGTCCGCGGTTCACAGCCTGAAGCTTCGTGACGGCGGCCGCGTCGCCCTCGAAGCCGAGCTTCACGGCGTCGCGGCCGAACACGAACAGCAGCAGGTCGACGGGGTCACCGACGACGGTGACGGGGTCGGGCCCGGTCTTGACGGCGGCCTCGCGGCCGTCTGTTGTGCGGAGGGTGACGCCGACCGGCGCCTTGCGGAGGTTCAGCTTGGCGGCCTGTTTCACCGACTTCCAGGCGGCGGCGTCCCGGCCGGCGTCCGCGGGCCGCGGCTCCCAGCCGTCCTGCGCGCGCCGGACGTCCTCGTGGTGGACGAGGAACTCGGCGGTGTTGGTCAGCTCGTCGAGCGGGCCGATCGCGGTGGGCCAGAACTTCGACGGTCCCCGCCGCACCTGCTCGACCAGCTGCGCCCACGGTTTCGCGGCGTACCGGTCCTGCACCTTCCGGGTGTACCCGGCGAGCGCGGGCACGACGATGCCGGGAGCGGCGTCGAGGCGGCTCTCCCGCACGACGAGGTGCGCGGCGAGGTCCCGCGTGGTCCAGCCGTCGCACAACGTCGGCGCGTCCGGCCCGAGAGCTTCGAAGAGCGCGCTCAGCGCCCGGCGTTCGTCAGCAGCGACACCCATGACCTCGACGTTACCCGCCGGTAGACGCCCTGGCGACGGGATGAGACGCCCGGCACGCGAGGTCCGGCCTCAGTGGTGGAACGCCGTCGCCTGGGCCGGGTCCTTCGGGCGGCCGCCCAGCTGCTCCAGCTCCGGCAGGACCCGGGCCAGGTCCGCCAGCAGCAGGTCCGCCAGGTCGTGCGTGAAGCCGTTGCGGACGACGATGCGGAGCACCGCCAGGTCCGTCCGGTTCTCCGGGAACGTGTACGCCGGCACCAGCCAGCCCCGCTCGCGCAGCCGGCGGGACACGTCGAAGACGTCGAAGCCGGCGTCCGGGCGGGTGGTGAACGCGAACACCGGCAGCTGGTCGCCCCGGGTCAGCAGTTCGAACGGTCCCAGTGCGGCGATCCCGGCCGCGAGGTGCGTCGCGACGTCGCGGGAGGCCTGCTGGACCGCGCGGAAGCCTTCCCGGCCGAGCCGCACGAACGTGTAGTACTGGGCCGCCACCTCGGCGCCCGGGCGGGAGAAGTTCAAGGCGAACGTCGGCATGTCGCCGCCGAGGTAGTTCACGGTGAACACCAGCTCGGCCGGCAGCGCCGCCTTGTCGCGCCACAGCACCCAGCCGACGCCCGGGTACACGAGCCCGTACTTGTGGCCCGACGTGTTGATCGACGCCACGCGCGGCAGGCGGAAGTCCCACTCCAGGTCCGGGTCGAGGAAGGGGGCGATCATCGCGCCCGAAGCGCCGTCGACGTGCACCGGGATGTCCCAGCCCGTCCGCTCGGCGAAAGCGTCCAGGGCCGCCGCGATCTCCGCGACCGGCTCGTAGCTGCCGTCGAACGTCGAGCCGAGGATCGCCACCACGCCGATGGTGTTCTCGTCGCAGCGCGCCACCGCTTCGTCCGCCGTGAGGTGGTAGCGGTCGCCCTCCATCGGGACCAGCCGGGGCTCGACTTCCCAGTACTCGCAGAACTTCTCCCAGCACACCTGGACGTTCGCACCCATCACCAGGTTCGGCTTCCCGGTGCGGCCGAGGCGCGACCAGCGCCGCTTCAGCGCCATCCCGGCGAGCATGCAGGCTTCCGACGAACCGGTCGTCGAGCAGCCCATGACGTCCGCGGGATCGGGCGCGTGCCACAGGTCGGCGAGGATGTTCACGCAGCGGCGCTCCAGCTCGGCCGTCTGCGGGTACTCGTCCTTGTCGATCATGTTCTTGTCGACGCACTCGGCCATCAGCTCGCGCGCCTGCGGCTCCATCCACGTCGTGACGAACGTGGCCAGGTTGAGCCGCGCGTTGCCGTCGAGCATCAGCTCGTCGCGCACGAGCTGCAGCGCGGTGTCCGGCGGCAGCGGGTCGTCGCGCAGCTTGTCGTGCGGCATGACGAAGTCCGCCGCCAGTGCCGGGTTCGTCCCGGCGTAGAACGGGTTCGTCCCGCTCGCGCGGTCCGGGCGGTCGGCGTTCCCCTGATGCAAGACCATGCCACCGAACGTACTGGCCCCGCGCACGCGAAAGGGGCCGTCCCGTCCGGAACGGCCCCTTTGGTGGGAAAAATCAGGCCTGCTGGGCCTGCCACATCCAGTGCGCCTCTTCCAGCGCCCGGGTGATCTCGATCAGCAGGTCCTGCGTGACGAGGTCGCTCTTGTCGGTCTCGTCGATGCGCTGGCGCAGCCGCTCGATGAGCGCCGCGAGGATGTCGACGATCGCGGCGACGGTGGACTCCACCGACTGCCAGTTGTCCGGGTACTCGGGCACGCCCGAGCTCTCGACGACGGTCTTCGCCTTGCCGTTCGGCGAGACGCCGATGGCGTTGGCGCGCTCGGCGACCTCGTCGACGTACTGGCGCGCGGTGTTCACGAGCTCGTCGAGCTGCAGGTGCGCACTGCGGAAGTTCGACCCGACGACGTTCCAGTGCGCCTGCTTGGCGATGAGGGACAGGTCGACCAGGTCGACCAGCGTCGCCTGCAGGGCGTTCCCGGTGATCTCCTTGTCGGCCTCGGAAAGCGGGCTCTTGATCGGAGACTTGCTCATCTCTGGTTATCCCTTCCTCGGACTCGTACGGGCCTGGTGGGCTGGGGTCAGACGGTCGCGGAGAGCGCGACCTCGATGTTGCCGCGGGTCGCGTTGGAGTAGGGGCACACCTGGTGCGCCTGCTCGACCAGCTGGTCGGCCTGGGCCTGGTCGAGACCCGGCAGCGACACGTTCAGCGCGACGCCGAGGCCGAACCCGACCTCCTGCTTGAGCACGCTGACCTCCGCGGTCACGGTCGAGCCGTTCAGCAGCACCTTCGCCTGGCGAGCGACCAGCTGCAGCGCGCTGTGGAAGCAGGCCGAGTAGCCGGCGGCGAACAGCTGCTCCGGGTTGGTCTTGTCCCCACCCGGGCCGCCCATCTCCTTCGGGATGGCCAGCGACTCGTCGATGACGCCGTCCGAGGACGTCACTTCGCCGTTGCGGCCGTCGCCGCGCGCCGTCGCCACCGCGGTGTAGATCGCCTGACCCATGCTCAGCCTGCCTTCTGTCGCGGACACTCCTCAGCGAGCGTCTCACTGGGCACAACCTCCCGCACCCGCGGAACGGTGCCCCCACATGGCAGGCATCACGTCTTCGGTGTTACCCGGCCTTCACCGGGCGAAACGTCATGCGGTGCGCGTCACCGCGAACTCCGCGACCTGCCGCCCGATCAGGCGAAGGGTGCGGACGCTCTTCTCGTCGGACGCGCCGCCGCCTTCGTCGAACTTCGTCTCGGCCGAGTTGATCGAGCCGCCGAGCGGGGTCGCCCAGCCGCGCAGGGCGTGCGTGATCGTGCGGAGCTGTTCGAGCGTGGTCACCGCGGCCTGCCAGCCGTACGCGACGGCGGCGAGGCCGACCGCGCGGCCGTCGAGGTAGGGGCGCCGGTCCTCGCGCAGGTCCTCGACGTAGTCCAGGGCGTTCTTGACCAGGCCGGACAGCGCGCCGTGGTAGCCGGGCGAGACGACGATGAGCCCGTCCGCCTCCCGGATGGCCTCGACCAGCCGGGTGGCGCGCTCGTCGCGCTCGGGGACACCGGCGTCGTAGAAGGGCAGCACGAGCTCCGGGCCGGGGATCAGCCGGGTCCGGACGCCCACTTCCGCGGCGCCGTCGAGCGCGATCTGCAGCGCGCGTTCGGACTGGGAGCCCTCGCGCAGAGAGCCGCCGATCCCGAGCACGTTGATCGTCCTGGCTGAAGTCACGTTTTCAGGCTAACCCCTCCACTTAACTGGAGGACCAGACTCTGGGACCGAGGTCCTGGTCACAACTGGACCAGCTACCTACTGACAAGTAACGTCCGGGGCCAAGCCCTCACGTTGATGGAGGAACCATGGCGATCCCCCTCCCGATCCGAGCCCAGGCGGCGGCGTCGCAGCTCGCCTTCTGGCTGCCGACGCCGGTGCGGCGGGCGGTGGCGGGCCGGACCGTCCGGATCGACGGCCAGGACCTCGCGCTCGACGCCCAGCTTCTCCTCCGGCTCCAGAAGATCGCTCGAGCCGAGCTCGTACAGGGCTCGGTCGAGCAGTCGCGGGCCCTGCTCGACCTGGGCAGGCACCTGGTCAGCGGCAAGCCGATCGAGCCGGTCTCGGTGCGTGAGATCGCGGTCCCGACCCCGGACGGCGACCTGCCCGCAACGCTGTACACGCCGGTCGGCCTGCCCGAGGCGTCGCCGCTGCTGGTGTTCTTCCACGGCGGCGGCTGGGTGATCGGGACGCGCGCGAGCCACGACAACGCCGTCCGCTTCCTGGCCAAGCACGCCGGGATCCGGGTGCTGTCGATCGAGTACCGGCTGGCCCCCGAGTTCCCGTTCCCGGCGGCGACGGAGGACGCGCTGGCGGCGTTCGAGTACGCGGTGGCGAAGGCGGGCGACCTCGGCGCGGACCCGGCCCGGATCGCGGTGGGCGGCGACAGCGCGGGCGGCAACCTCGCCGCGGTGACGGCCCAGCAGGCGGTGCGCCGCGGTGGCCCGGTGCCGGCGTTCCAGCTGCTGATCTACCCGGCGACGGACTTCGCGCGGCGGTACCGCTCGCAGGACCTGTTCGCCGAAGACCTGTTCCTGACCGACGTGCACATGAAGTGGTTCGAAGGGCACTACGTGCCCCAAGGCACCGACCTGACCGACCCGCGGCTCTCGCCGCTGCACGCGGAGGACCTGCGCGGCCTGCCGCCGGCCCTGGTGGTCACGGCGGGGTTCGACCCGTTGCGCGACGAAGGCGAGGCGTACGCGGGGAAACTCGCTGCCGCCGGGGTGGACGTCGCGCTCCGGCGCCACGAGGACCTGATCCACGGGTTCATCAACTTCACCGGCGTCGGGTCCCGCTTCCGCGAAGCGCTGGCGGAGATGGCGGGCGCCCTCCGGCAGGCTCTGTCCAAACGCGACTGACGCTGCTCCGGACGTCATGAACGACCCTTTCATGACGTCTGACGCACTGAAAGAGTCGTTCATGACATCGGGAGCGGAACGACCCGGAGCCCGGCGCGGAGAAATGTCCGCGCCGGGCTCCGGGGCCCCCTGTTTTCCTGCGGTGGCTACGACCCTGGGACCGGCAGCGGTGGCAGCGGCAGCGGCGGCACCGGCAGGGAGCCGAGCAGGCCGCCCAGGATGCCGGTGACGGCACCCAGCAGGGCCTTCAGGAGGTCGCTGACGATCTTCAGCGGACCGGGCAGGTCCGGGATCGGCGGCAGCGGCAACGGCGGCAGCTGGCGCGGCTTCGCCTTCGGGTCGGCCAGGAGCCGGGTCGACTCGTCGGCACGCCCCTTGGCCAGGCCGGCCAGCTGCTGCGTGTCGGTCTGGACCGTGTAGCGCTTCCCGGCCGCGATGTCCGCGAGCACCGGGCTGAGCTGCCCCAGGTCCGCCTGGGTGGCGCGGGCGTCGCCGGCGTAGGCCACCTTGGTGAGGTCGTCACGCATCTGGAGCACCTGCGAGGCGAGGGCCTGGGTGCTGGAGGAACCCTTGCCCCCCTCCGTGCTCGCCGACGCGATCCCCGCCGTCGCCACCGCCAGCAGACTGCCGGCGGCTACCAGCGCAATGGATCGTCCGAACTTGGCTTTCATTCCTTACCTCCTGGCCTCGGGAGACCTGACGGGTAAATCGATACCCCCCGTGTCGGAGATAAGCCACCCGATCACCGGTTCGGGATGTTTAACACCCTTACGTGCCGGATCTAAAAGAAGCGAACTGGCCCGCATTGGATTAACCGCAAAACCTTGCCCGTCCCCCTGAAGATCATCATGACCGATTCCGAGGATCACCGCTGGTAGCATCCGTCCACTATGGAACGTTTGGGTAACCCACACGAGTGTAAACAGTGATCATTTAGCTTCATCACTCCGTCGGACCGCGTGTCTCGACTGCTCCAGATGGGGTGTCCCCCACGCTCGCACCGCCACCCACACGGTTTCCCCCCGAGGTGGACGCGGAGATGCGAAATCAATTCCGGAATTCGCCGCCGTTCAGAGCGGCAGTCCCGCTTCCAGGTGGGCGACGGCCTGGTCGACGACCACCAGCGTGTCGGCCTCCGGGTCCGCCGCGGCCCCGAGGAACGCGGCCAGCACCACGCCGACCACCGCGCCGGCCCAGTTGCGGACCTCGAAGTCGTCGACGGCCCGGCCGGTGCGCCGCGCGGCCAGCCCGGCCAGCACGTCGATGCCCTCGGCGAACTTGTCCATCACCGCGCTGCGCAGCTCCGGCTCCCGGAACACCAGCATCTGCCGCTGGCGTTCCCGCTCCCACTCCCCGGCGGGCAGCTGCTCGCGAACGAAGTCCATGGTCGCCCGCAGGGCGCCGATCGGGCTCAGCTCGGGCGGCTGCGCGAGCGCGGCCTCGATGAGCAGCGGGTCGAACGGGTCGTAGAGCACCGTCGCCTCCTTCGTCGGGAAGTACCGGAAGAAGGTGCTGGGCGAGATCTCCGCCGCCGCCGCGATCTGGTCGACCGTCGTGGCGCCGTAACCCTGCTCGTGGAACAGCCGCAACGCGTGCCGCTGGATCGCGGCGCGCGTCCTGGCCTTCTTCCGCTCTCGCAGTCCCGTGGGTTCAGCCGGCGACGACGTCATGCTCCGATTCTCGCGGCTGGGCTCCCGCGGCCACGCGGCCGGGCAGGAACACCAGCGCGAGCAGCGCCCCGGCGACGCCGAGACCGGCGCAGACCCAGAGCGTGGCGGCCATGCCGTCGGTGAACGCCGCCCGCGCGGACGCGGCCAGCGACGGCAGGTGGAGCTGCCCCGCGACGGCGACCGCCGCCGACGCGCTGCCCCGGACCGCGTCGGCGACCGGCGCGGGCAGGCCGTCCGTGGAAACGCCGTCGCGGTAGCCGCTGTTCAGCACCGTGCCCAGCACCGCGACCCCGATGGTGCCCCCGACCTGGCGCAGCGCCTGGATCAGCGCGGAACCGGCCCCGGAGCGGCCCTCGGTGAGCGCGCCCATCGCCATCGTCATCAGCGGCGGCAGCGTGGCCCCGGTACCCAGGCCGATCACGAGCTCCCAGCCCACGGTGGCGCCGTAGCCGCCCGACGGCGACGTCGTCGAACCCCACGCCAGGCCGGCCGAGAGCAGGACGAACCCGCCCGCGACGACCCCGCGCACCCCGAGGGCGGCCACCAGGCGCTCGGCGATCTTCGCCGACACCAGCATCCCGCCGATCAGCGGCAGCAGCCGGACGCCGGTCTGCAGCGCGTCGGCCCCCTGCACCGCCTGGAACAGCTGCGGGAGCACGAACAGCAGGCCCATCAGCGCGAAGGACGCCACCGTCGCCAGCACCGCGCCCCAGACGAACCGCGGCTCGCGGAACAACGCGAGGTCCGTGAGGGGCGCGGCCACCCGCGTCTGCGCCCGGCAGAACACCGCCACGAGCGCGGCGCCCAGCGCGATCAGGCCGTACGTCACCGGGTCGGTCCAGCCGTGTTCGCCGGCGTGGACGAAGCCGTAGGTGAGCGCGACCAGCCCGGCCGCCGAGAGTGCGATGCCCGCGAAGTCGATCCGGCCGCCACCGGAGCCGGGCGTGAGCGGCACGAGGACCAGCACCGCGACGACGCCGACCGCGGTCAGCGGGACGTTGATGAGGAACACCGAGCCCCACGCGAAGTGGTCGAGCAGCCAGCCGCCGAGCAGCGGCCCGAGCGGGATACCGGCGAACATCGCCATCACCCAGGTCGTCAGCGCCTTCGCCCGCTCCTCCGGCGGGAACAGGATGTTCAGCATCGAGAGGGACAGCGGGATGAGGAACGCGGCGCCGACGCCGAGCCCGGCGCGGGCGGCGATCAGCTCGCCCGGCGAACCGGCGTAGGCGCACCACAGCGAGGCCAGCCCGAACGCCGTGAGCGCGCCGAGCAGCAGCTTCTTCGGCCCGAACCGGTCGCCGAGCAGGCCCGCGGGCAGCAGCAGCGCGGCCAGGGCCAGCGTGTAGGCGTTGCCGAACCACTGCAGCTGCGTGGTCGTCGCGCCGAGGTCGACGGCCAGCGTCGGCACGGCGACGTTGAGCACGGTCAGGTCGAGCCCGATGGTCAGCAGGCTGACCGCGAGCGCGCCGAGCGCCCACCACCTGCGTGGATGCACTTGAGTCATAGTGACCCCCAATTGATAGTTACTACCAAGTGAGAGTAACTCTCAGAATCTACCGGCGCCACCCCGGAAATAACTTGCACGCGCGTACCACCTTGGGTTCTCATCGGGTACGTGCCGTTCCAGCCGTACCGCCGGGTCCTGTCCGTCCCCCGCGTCCCGTCGACGATGGCGCTGATGTTCCTGGCGCGGCTGCCGATGACCATGAACGGCGTGCTGATGACGCTGTACGTCGTCACCGGCCTCGGCCGCGGCTACGGCGCCGCCGGCCTGGTCGGCGCCGGCGTCACCCTCGGCATGGCGCTCGGCGCGCCGCTGCTGGGCCGTTCCTTCGACCGCTACGGCCTGCGCCCGGTGGTCGCCGTCTGCGGGATCGGCACCACGGCGTTCTGGTTCGCCGCGCCGCACCTGCCCTTCGAGACGCTCGCCGCGGTCGCGGTCCCGGCCGGGATGCTCTCGGTGCCGGCGGGGTCGCTCGCCCGGCAGATCCTGGCCGCCCTCGTCCCGGACGAGCAGCGGCGCGCGGCGTACTCGCTCGACACGATCTCGGTCGAAGCGACGTTCATGATCGGGCCCGCGATCGGCATCGCGGCGATCACCACGCTCTCGCCGGCCTTCACCCTCAGCGCGCTCGGCGCGTTGTTCGGCGGCACGGCGTTCCTGATCTGGCTCATCGACCCGCCGATCCGCGAGTCGGCCGAGCCGGGCGCGTCCACCACCCGGCCGCCGCTGCGCAGCTGGCTCACCGGCAAGCTCGTGGCGACGCTGCTGATCGCCGCCGGCGCGCTGTTCGTGCTCGTCGGCACCGAACTGGCGACGCTCGCGGCCCTGCGCGCGAACGGCGACCTCGACGTGACCGGGCTGGTCATCGTGGTGATGTGCGCGGCGTCGATCCTCGGCGGCATCGCGCACGGCGCGGTCAAGAAGTCGCTGCCGCAGGGCCTGCTGATGCTGCTGCTCGCGCTGCTGGTGATCCCGGTCGGCTTGGCCGACCACCCGTGGTGGCTGCTGATGCTGGTGCTGATCCCGACCAACCTGCTGTGCGCGCCGACGCTGGCGGCCACGACCGTGACCGTCAGCCGGATCGCGCCGCCGCAGGTCCGCGGCGAGGCGATGGGCCTGCAGGACGCCGCGACGCGGCTCGGCTTGGCGCTGGGCAGCCCGGTGGTCGGTTTCGCGATCGACCACTCGAGCCCGGAGTGGGGTTTCGCGGCAGCCGGGCTCGGCGGCCTGGTGATCGCCGCGGCGGGCCTGCTCCGCCGGAGGTCACCGGCGCCCGCCCCGGCACCGGCGATCGCCGAAAGCCGCAGCTAGACGCCCGCCCAAGCGCCCCAATGTGGCCTTCGGTGCGTTGAACGCAACCAAGGCCACATTGGGGCGCGGGAGAGCCGGGTGCTCGCTAGCTGCAGGCGGCGCGGAGCGCGTCGATCTTCTTGACGTTGCGCTGCACCCACTTGGCGACGACACCGGCGTCCTCGATGCGTTCCTTCTGCACCTGGACGTACGAGTCGGCCATGCCGAGCAGCGCGTTCTTGACGTCCTGGTCTCCGACGTCGCCCGCGAGCTCGCGCAGCCGCTTCTCCTTGTCCTCGGCGCGCGCCTTGAACTTGGCCGGGTCGACCAGTGGGTTCAGGTCCGCGAGCCCGAGGGCCTCGGTGCAGACACCCACCTTGTCGACGGTCTTCGATCCCTGGTCGACCGCGTTGCCGACCTCGGCGCACCCGCTCACCAGCAGTGCCGCCGCGATCAGCAACGCGGTCAGAGTTCCACCCCTCGTCATGGCGCCAAAGGTACCGTCAGCCCTTGACGCAGACCACCTGCTTCAGGTGCGCCACGACCTCGACCAGGTCCGTCTGCGCGCGGATCACCGTTTCGATGTCCTTGTACGCCGCCGGGATCTCGTCGACGACGCCGGAGTCCTTGCGGCACTCGACGCCGGCCGTCTGCGCCGCGAGGTCGTCGGCGGTGAACAGCTTCTTCGCCTTGTTCCGCGACATCCGGCGGCCCGCGCCGTGCGAAGCCGACTGGAACGACGAGTCGTTGCCCAGCCCGCGGACGATGTACGAACCGGTCCCCATGCTGCCCGGGATGATCCCGAGGTCACCCGATCCGGCGCGGATCGCCCCCTTCCGGGTGACGAGCAGCTCGACGCCGTCGTAGGTTTCCTCGGCGACGTAGTTGTGGTGGCACGAGATGGCGTCGTCGAAGGTCGTGCCCGGCACGACGTCCGCGAGCGCCAGCTTCACCAGCGCGACCATCGTGGCGCGGTTGCGCGCCGCGTAGTCCTGCGCCCAGAACAGGTCGCGCCGGTAGGCCTGCATCTCCGGCGTACCGGCGACGAAGACCGCGAGGTCGGGGTCGGGCAGGTCGGCGTTGTGCGGCAGCTTGCGCGCGACGGCCATGTGCCGCTCGGCGAGCTCCTTGCCGATGTTGCGCGAACCCGAGTGCAGCATCAGCCAGACCCGGCCCTCGTCGGCGCCGCCCTGCTCGAGGCAGACCTCGATGAAGTGGTTCCCGCCACCGAGGCTCCCGATCTGCCGCGCGGCCCGGTCGTGCAGCTCCTGGACACCGGTGTGCAGCTCGCCGAACTGCTTCCAGAACGCGTCCCAGCCGCCGACGCCGTGCACCTTCGCCGGGTTCACGGGCGTCTTGTGCAACCCGAAGCCCACCGGAACCGCACTTTCGATGCGCCGGCGCAGCTTCCCGAGGTCGTCGGGCAGGTCGCTCGCGGTCAGCGACGTCCGGACGGCGCTCATCCCGCACCCGATGTCGACCCCGACGGCGGCGGGCGAGACGGCGTCACGCATGGCGATGACGCTGCCGACGGTCGCCCCCTTGCCGTAGTGGACGTCGGGCATCACGGCGACGCCGTGCACCCACGGCAGGTTCGCGACGTTGTGCAGCTGCCGCATGGCCTGGTCTTCGACCGACGCGGGGTCCGCCCACATCCGGATCGGGACGCGGGCCCCTTCGACAGCGGTGTACATGTTTCCTCCCCTTGCCTTGCTTGCGAGGCATAGGATCCCTCGTGGCGGGAAATCGGACAAGGCGATTTCCGATCGTCCACTGTGGAGGAGAACGGAAATGGGCCTGCTGCCCGGCCCCTCGGCCGCTGCCCGGGGGATGGTTCCGGATGCGGGCCTCAGCGCCGATCCGCACTTCGACGACCCCGGTCTCGCCACCGCCGTCTCAGCCGCGCTGGCCGGCGACTGGCACCCGGCCGCGGACCTCGTCGCCGCGCTGCACGGCGACTGGGACCGGCGCACGGCCGTCGTCGACGCCCTCGCCACCGCCGCCACCACCGAACGGCAGTGGCTGCGTGACTGGCTCGCCGAGCGGGAAGGTGATGCCGATGCCACCGTCGTGCAGGCACAGACGTTCGTCGCCCTGGCCTGGCAGCGGAGGGGCGCCGCCCACGGCCAGTACACCAGCCGCCAGCAGTTCGGGCCGTTCTTCCAGTTGCTGGAGCACGCCAGGGACTGCGCCTGGAAGGCGGCCGAGCTCGCCGAGTCGGATCCGACGCCGTGGGCGACCCTCGTCACCGTCTGCCGGGGGCTCGGAGTCCGGTACCAGCCCTTCGACGGGATCTGGTCGGGTCTGCTCGTCCGCGCGCCCGCGCACCGTCCCGGTCACGACCGCGCCCTGCAGTACTGGTGCCCGAAGTGGCACGGCACCGAGGAGCGCCTGCTCGACTTCGCGTCCGGCGCCGCGGCCATGGCGGCGTCGTTGTCGCCGCTGCCCCTGCGGGCGGCCTTCGAAATGGCCATGGAGGGCACCCCGATCTGGCGCAGCCGCTACGTCCAGGAGGCCCTCGACGCGGCCCTGCCCTGGCTGGACGGTGAAGGCGCGCAGCATCCCGCCACCCGGGAAGACCGTGGTTACGCCATCTACGCGCTGCACCACAACGGCCGCCACGACGAAGCTGTGGCCCAGTTCCGGCGGCTCGGTGGGCACGCCGACGGCTACGTTTGGAACTTCACGACCGACGTCACACGATCCGCGGATCCCGTCAAGCAGTTCACCACCCTGCGCGCGCAGACCTGCCGGAAAGCGAGCCGGGACGCGTGAAGGCCCCTCACCGTGCTCGGTGAGGGGCCTTCGAAACCGCCGTCAGAGCTGCTGGGCCACCAGCTCCGCGATCTGCACGGCGTTGAGCGCCGCGCCCTTGCGCAGGTTGTCGTTCGAGATGAACAGCGCCAGCCCGCGGCCACCCTCGACGCCCTGGTCCACGCGGATGCGGCCGACGTAGCTCGGGTCGTTGCCCGCCGCCTGCAGCGGGGTCGGGATCTCCGACAGCTCGACGCCCGGTGCCTGCGTCAGCAGCTCCGTCGCGCGCTCGACGGACAACGGCTGCGAGAACTCCGCGTTCACCGAGATCGAGTGTCCCGAGAACACCGGCACGCGCACGCAGGTGCACGAGACGCCCAGGCCCGGGATGCTCAGGATCTTGCGGCTCTC
Source organism: Streptomyces sp. MN03-5084-2B (assembly GCA_033793495.1). GTDB lineage: Bacteria > Actinomycetota > Actinomycetes > Mycobacteriales > Pseudonocardiaceae > Amycolatopsis. The sequence continues at coordinate 91,801 of JARAWT010000026.1, forward strand.
GTTGCGGAACTTCTTCTCCTCGTCCGTCTCCAGCTCGCCGTCGTCCACAATGGACCCAGCCATCGGGAGGACGTTGAACGCGATCGGGCGGACGTACTTCTCCGGCTTCGGGAACTCGATCGCCGCGCCGTCGTGGGTCAGCAGCGACGCGTGTTCCGCGGCGGCGCGAACCTGGCCCGCCAGCTCGTCGACGCCGGCCAGGCCGCTGCCCGACACCGCCTGGTAGGTCGACGCGACCAGCCGGACCAGGCCGGCCTCGTCGTGCAGCGGCTTCAGCACCGGCATCGCGGCCATCGTGGTGCAGTTGGGGTTCGCGATGATCCCCTTCCGCGCCTCCTTGATGGCCTCCGGGTTGACCTCGCTGACGACCAGCGGCACGTCCGGGTCCATCCGGAACGCCGAGGAGTTGTCGATCACCGTGGCACCGGCCGCGGCGAAGCGGGGGGCCTGCGCCTTCGACGTCGACCCGCCCGCGGAGAACAGCGCGATGTCCAAACCGGACAGATCCGCCGTCGCGGCGTCCTCGACCGTGATTTCGGTGTCGCGCCAGGGGAGCTTCGACCCCGCCGAGCGCGCCGAAGCGAAGTAGCGCAGCTCGGCGATCGGGAACTCCCGTTCCGCCAGCAGCTTGCGCATCACCGCGCCGACCTGGCCGGTCGCACCGACCACCCCGACCCGCAGCCCGTCCGCCATCAGCGACCACTCCCCGCGTAGACGACGGCTTCTTCGTCGCCGCCGAGTTCGAACGCCTCGTGGATCGCGCGCACGGCGTCGTCGAGCTGCGCGTCCCGGATCAGCACCGAGATGCGGATCTCCGAGGTGTTGATGATTTCGATGTTGACGCCGGCCTCGGCCAGCGCTTCGCAGAACGTCGCCGTGACACCCGGGTGCGAGCGCATCCCGGCGCCGACGAGCGACACCTTGCCGACGTGGTCGTCGTAGAGGACCGACTCGAAGCCGATCTCCTCCTTGACCTTCTCCAGCTCCTTGACGGCCTTGGCGCCGTTGGCCTTCGACAGCGTGAACGTGATGTCCGTGCGGCCGGAGACGGTGCTGGACACGTTCTGCAGCACCATGTCGATGTCGATCTCGGCGTCGGCGATCACGCGGAAGATCCGGGCCGCGGCACCGGTGTGGTCCGGCACGCCGGTCACCGTGATCTTGGCTTCGGAGCGGTCGTGCGCCACACCGGTGATCAGGGCTTGTTCCACGGGGATCTCCTCGATAGAACCGGTCACCGTCGTGCCCGGCTTGTCGCTGTAGGAAGAACGGACTCGGATGGGGACGCCGTAGCGGCGTGCGTACTCGACGCACCGCAGCATCAGGATCTTCGACCCGCTCGCGGCGAGCTCGAGCATCTCTTCGTAGGTGACGGTGTCGAGCTTCTTCGCGTCCGGCACCACCCGCGGGTCGGCCGTGTACACACCGTCCACATCGGAGTAGATCTCGCAGACGTCGGCGTTCAGCGCGGCGGCCAGCGCGACGGCGGTGGTGTCCGACCCGCCGCGGCCCAGCGTGGTGATGTCCTTGGTGTCCTGCGCGACGCCCTGGAAACCGGCGACCAGCGCGATGTAGCCCTGCTCGAGCGCCTCGGTGACCCGGCTCGGGGTGACGTCGATGATGCGCGCGTTGCCGTGCACCGACGTCGTCACGACGCCGGCCTGCGAACCGGTGAACGACCACGCCTCGGCGCCCTGGGCCGCGATCGCCATCGCGACCAGCGAGTTCGAGATGCGCTCACCGGCGGTGAGCAGCATGTCCATCTCCCGCTCCGGCGGCGCCGGGTTGACCTGCTGCGCCAGGTCGAGCAGCTCGTCGGTGGTGTCACCCATCGCCGAGCAGACGACGACGACGTCGTTGCCCGCCTTCTTGGTCGCGACGATCCGTTCCGCCACGCGCTTGATCCGGTCGGCACTTTCCAGCGACGATCCGCCGTACTTCTGGACCACGAGGGCCACGCCCGAACCTCCTCGCGGGCCGGGCGGCTCCCTGGTGGGCACCGGAGAGCCCCCGCGTCCCATGATTTGACCAGGAGCCTACCGGGGCTTCGGCGGCCCGCCACCCTCTTGACGTGGGGCGCACCCGTCCGGCGGCGGTCCCGGAAGTAAATCTTCCGCAACACCAACGAAATGCGCGGAGCCCTTCCTTCCGAGTGACGCACAGCACTCGTGGGTAAGGTCGTCGGCGTGCGAAAGCCAGCTGTGACGAGCGTCCCGATCGCAACCCTGATGGCGGAACGGTGGAGCCCCCGGGCTTACGACTCTTCCGCCTCGGTGACCGACGAGCAGGTGCGGGCGCTCCTGGAGGCGGCCCGCTGGGCGCCGTCGTTCGGCAACACCCAGCCGGCTCGCTACCTGGTGGGCGTCCGCGGCACGCCGGCGTTCGACGGCATCCTCGCGACGCTCAACTCCGGCAACCGGGCCTGGGCGCACCGGGCGAGCCTGCTGCTGATCGGCGTGATGGTGACGACGAACGAGAAGGGCGAGGTCCCCTACGCGGAGTACGGGCTCGGGCTGGCGTCGGAGAACCTCGTGCTGCAGGCCGTCGAGCTGGGCCTGATCGCCCACCAGATGGCGGGCTTCTCCCCGGAGGCCGTCCGCGCCGCGTTCTCGCTGCCCGACGACGCCGTCCCGAAGGTCGCGATCGCCGTCGGGAAACCGGCCGAGCCGGACGTGCTCGAGGAGGACTGGCGGATCGAGCGGGAGAAGGCCGACCGGGTGCGGCTGCCCCTGGAAGAGTTCGCGTTCACCGGCACGTGGGGCGAGCCGGCGCTATGACGCCCCGCCCACCCGGCGGATGACCTTGGCCAGGATCCCGGACACGACCATCCAGAAGATCGCCGCGATGCCGTAGTTGACCAGGACGCGCAGCTTCTCGTCACTCGGCGTGAACATGTCGCCGAAGCCGATCGACAGGCTGTCCGCCCAGGACTTCACGAACGAGACGATGCCGTTGTCCGGGTTCGCCGAGCCGACCGTGAAGATCACGTGGATCACGAGGAAGGCCGCGAAGACCAGCCCGACCCAGCGGACGATCGACGCCACCACCGAGGCCACTTTGCCGCCGGTCCGGCGCCAGTCGACGGCGGCGCGCCGGGAGACGCGCGTCTCCTGCGACGACTCTGCGTGCTCACCCATGCCCGCAGTTTCGCACGGGACTGGGCCGATTGCTACCCGCTGGTAACTCGTTCAGTCGATCAGAAGTAACAGTTCCGTCGCGGCCCGGCTTCCCTCAGCCCGCGTCCCCTGGTTATGGTGGGGCCGTGGCGCGTGCTCTCCTGCTTCGCTGCCGCGACGGGGCCTGACCGGACCGGCTCCCCGTCGCGGGGCTTCGTGGTGCCGGTCGCACCCGTCGAGCTGGAGACACCCCAAATCCCATGAGCAAGATCCGCAAACCTTCTCGTCCCGCGCCCGCTGACCAGCCCGCCTGGAACACCCAGCGCGGCACGTCCATGCCGGTCCACCGCTACCGCCCCTGGTACGACCTGGTCGAGAACATCGACCTGCCCGACCGCACCTGGCCCGAGAAGCGCATCGACCGCGCGCCGCTGTGGTGCGCCGTCGACCTGCGGGACGGCAACCAGGCCCTGATCGACCCGATGTCGCCCGCGCGCAAGCGCAAGTTCTTCGACCTGCTGGTCCGCATGGGGTACAAGGAGATCGAGGTCGGCTTCCCGGCCGCGTCCCAGACCGACTTCGACTTCGTCCGCGAGATCATCGAAGACCACGCCATCCCGGACGACGTCAGCATCCAGGTGCTGACCCAGTGCCGCCACGAGCTGATCGAGCGGACCTTCCAGGCCCTCGAAGGCGCGCCGCGGGCGATCGTCCACATCTACAACTCGACGTCGATCCTGCAGCGCCGCGTGGTCTTCCGCGAGGAGCGCGAGGGCATCAAGAAGATCGCCACGCAGGCCGCGGAACTGGTCGTCGAGCTGGCCGCCAAGCAGCCGGACACCGACTTCCGCTTCCAGTACTCGCCGGAGTCCTACACCGGCACCGAGCTGTCCTACGCGCTCGAGGTCTGCAACGCCGTCACCGAAATCTGGCAGCCGACGCCGGAGAAGCCGGTGATCCTGAACCTGCCGGCCACCGTCGAGATGGCCACGCCGAACGTCTACGCCGACTCGATCGAGTGGATGAGCCGGAACCTGGCCCGGCGCGACTCGGTGATCCTGTCGCTGCACCCGCACAACGACCGCGGCACCGGCATCGCCGCCGCCGAGCTGGGCTACCAGGCCGGCGCCGACCGGATCGAGGGCTGCCTGTTCGGCAACGGCGAGCGCACCGGCAACGTCGACCTGGTCGCGCTGGGCATGAACCTCTACAGCCAGGGCATCGACCCGCAGATCGACTTCTCCGACATGGACGAGATCAAGCGGACGGTCGAGTACTGCAACCAGCTGCCGGTGCCCGAGCGCTCGCCGTGGGGCGGCGACCTGGTCTTCACCGCGTTCTCCGGCAGCCACCAGGACGCCATCAACAAGGGCCTCGACGCGCTGAAGGACGCCGCCGGCAAGCAGGGCGTACCGATCGACGAGTACCCGTGGGAGGTCCCGTACCTGCCGATCGACCCGAAGGACGTCGGCCGCACGTACGAGGCCGTGATCCGGGTGAACTCGCAGTCCGGCAAGGGCGGCGTCGCCTACATCATGAAGGCCGAGCACCAGCTCGACCTGCCGCGGCGGCTGCAGATCGAGTTCTCGAAGGTGATCCAGCGCTACACCGACTCCGAGGGTGGCGAGGTCGACCCGACCACGATGTACAACGCCTTCGCGGCCGAGTACCTGGAGCTGAAGACGCCGCTGGAGCTGGTCCGCCAGCACGTGCGCGACAACGGTGACGGCGAGTACGACATCACCGCGACCGTGCGCGTGGAGGGTGACGAGCACGAGATCACCGGCCGCGGCAACGGCCCGATCGCGGCGTTCTTCGACGCGCTGTCGACGGTCGGGTACGACCTGCGCCTGCTGGACTACAGCGAGCACACGCTGTCGCCGGGCGACGACGCGCGCGCCGCGTCCTACATCGAGTGCGCGATCTCGGACCGGGTGTTCTGGGGCATCGGCATCGACCCGTCGATCGTCACGGCGTCGCTGCGCGCGGTGGTCTCGGCGGTGAACCGCGCCAACCGGTAACCGGTGAAAGCCGAGCGGCTGGTCGCGCTGCTGTTCACGCTGCAACGGCGGCGCAGCGCGACCGCCGCCGAGCTCGCGGTCGAGCTCGGCGTTTCCGAGCGCACCATGCACCGCGACCTGGCGGCCCTGCGGGAGGCGGGCGTTCCGCTGTGGACGGAGCAGGGCCGGCACGGCGGCTTCCGCCTGGTCGACGGCTGGCGCTCCGGGCTCGACGGGCTGACCGCGCGCGAGGCCGTCGCACTGTTCGCGCTCGGGGTCCCGTCCGCGCTCGCCGGGCTCGGCTTGGACACGGCGGGCAACGCGGCGCGGGCGAAGGTGGCCGCGGGCATGCCCGCCGAGCTGCAGGAACACGCCGCCTTGGTGGCGGGACGGTTCCACCTGGACGCGCCGGGCTGGTTCGGTTCGCCGGACGAGCCGCCGGCGCTGGCGGCGGTGGCACGAGCGGTGTGGTCCCAGCGGCGGGTGCTCGTCTCCTACCGACGCCGCGACAAGGTGGCGTCGCGGGAGCTGGAGCCGCTGGGGCTCGTGCTCAAGGCGGGGGTCTGGTACCTGGTCGCGCGGGTGGTGCCGGACGACGCATTGAGGACCTACCGGGTGTCGCGGATCCTTTCCGCGGCTCAGCTCGAGGACGCTTTCGAGCGGCCTGCGGAGTTCGACCTGGCCGAGTGGTGGCGGGTGTCTTCCGCGACCTTCGAACAGGTCGCCCGGCCGGTGCGGGTGCGCGCCCGGCTGAACCGCGTCGCGGTCCGCGAGCTGCGCCGGGTGTTCGGTGGCGAGCACCTCGCGGACACGGTGGTTTCCCTGGGGACGCCGGACGAGGACGGCTGGGCCGAGGCCGAACTCGCCCTGGAGGGGGACGAGATCGGCCTCGGTCAGCTGGTGGCGTTGAGCCCGGGCGTCGAGGTGCTCGAGCCCCTGGAGCTACGGGCGGCCCTCGCGCAGATCGGCGCGGAACTGGCCGCCCGCAACGGTCAGCGGTAGCCGGTCGTGTCCGCGGGCTTCCCGGCGTCGGCCACCTCCCGCATGTACCGCCAGGCGTCCGGGCGGCTGCCGTCGACGTCGTCCACCTCGTACTCCTCGGCCAGCTGGCCGCTGCTCACCGTCTGGCCGGACCACCGCGCCCGGTCCGGGTCCGCGGCCAGCGCCACCACCGTGCGCCCGCAGAACGTCGGCGTCTCCGAGATCGCGAAGTGCGGGACCCGCTCGCAGGCGTCGCGCCAGTTGTCCTCCGTCACCCCGTAGATGTCCAGCATCATCTCCGACCGCAGGTACCCCGGGGTGAACGCGACCGCGGTCGCGCCGGACGAAGCCAGCTCCGCCGCCTCGCCGATCGCCAGCAGGTGCGCCGACGCCTTCGCCAGGTAGAACGGCAGCGAAGTCCCTTCGCGGTACTTCGCGTTGTACTCGGCCGTGCCGTCGGTCAGCTCGACCAGCAGGCCGCCCGGGCGCTTGATCAGCAGCGGCAACAGGAAGTGGCTCGTGATCAGGTGCGCGTCGATGCCCAGCCGGATCATCCGGAGCCCGGCCTCGAGGTCGTGCTCCCACACCGGCTTGCCCCAGCCGAGGTGCTTGTCGCCACCCCACAGGCCGTCGACCAGGACGTCCAGCGACTCGATGCGCTCGGCCAGCGCCGCGACCTCGTCGGGCACCAGGTGGTCGACGCGGATCGCCTCCGCCCGGCCGCCCGCCTTTTCGATCAGCTCCACCGTCTCTTCGATCGTCTCGGGACGGTCCACTTCGGACCGTCCCGCGCGGGTGGTCCGGCCGGTGACGTACACGAAGGCGCCCGCGCGGCCCAGCTCGACCGCGATCGCCCGGCTCGCGCCGCGCGTGCCGCCCGCGACCAGGGCGGTCTTTCCGGAAAGAGTGCTCATGGACCCGACCTTCGCGCCCAACCATGACAACCTCTGTCATGGTTTCGGCGAATCCGTGTTCCGGAATCTGTGGACGAGCTGTCGGGTTGCTGTGAGTCCCCGGTGATCGGGAGTGCTTCGCCGCGAGCAGGCGGTTAATGAAGGTGTGGACGGATCGACGGCGGGACTGCTGGTGCTGTTCGTCGTCGCGCTCGTGCCGTTGCTGCCCACCGAGGTGACCATCCTCGGCATGGGCATCGAGGCGGCGCAGGGCGGGACGTCGCTGGCGCTCGTGATCGCCGTGGCGAGTGCCGGGTGCCTGGTGTCCGACCAGGCGCTCTACGCCCTCGGCCGGTTCGGTGGCCGGGCGGCGCTGGACCGGCTGAGCCGGCGGCGGAAGTTCGCCGCCGGGCTCGGCTGGCTCGACGGGCGGCTGCAGCGCCATCCCCGGCCGGTGCTGGTGGTCGCCCGCTGGCTGCCGTCGGGCGGGACGATCGGTGCCCTCCTCGCCGGATCGCTCCGGTGGCCGATGACGGAGTTCTTCGCCGCCTCGGCCGTCGGCGTCACACTCTGGACGTCGTACGTGGCCTTCCTCGGCTACGCCGGCGGCCGGATCGTCACCGAACCCGGGATCAGCCTGCTGCTCTCCCTGGCCGTGGCCCTGGTCCTGGGTTCGGTGATCACCTACAGCGTCCGGCACAGCGTCAAAGTGACTTGACGGCTTCCAGAATGTCGGCAGGCTCGGTCCGGGTGACGAAGTCCGGATGGACGTCGACGAAGCGGAGCACCCGGTCGCGGTCGACCACGAGCACCGCCGGATGGACCAGTTCCCAGGTGCCGTTGACCTGCTCGAGGTCGGTCCCGAGGGTCACCATCGCGTCCCGTACCGGGGTGGACACCGGGTAGCTCAGCCCGAGCCGTCGCGCGACCGTGCTGCCGGCGTCCGAAAGCACCGGGAACGCCAGGCCCTCCGGCACCGAGCCGTCCGGCCGCTGCGGGCTGATCGCCACCAGGGTCGCGCCGAGCTTCCCGAGTTCGGGCAGCAGTTCCTGCTGGTAGGTCCGCAGGGTCAGGTTGCAGTACGGGCACCACTGGCCGCGGTAGAACACGAGCACCGCCGGCCCGTCGGCCACGAGCTCGGCCAAGCCGGTCGGCGTGCCGTCGGCTCCCGGCAGCGTGAAGTCCTCGATCTTGGCGCCCACCTCGGCGAAGTCCGTCGCGGCACGGCGGCGGTCGGCGTCGAGGATCTCGGCGAACTCCGGCGGCAGGGCGCCGCGGAGCTGGTCGTTCAGTCCGTTCAGGGCGGTTTCGAGCGTCATGGATCCCCCTAGTTGGTTGTACTATTCGGTACAGTGAGTCGAACTGTACTATTCAGTACATGGAGACGCAAGCGGCCGCCTCGACCCCGCGCGGCAAGCGGACGCGCGACACGATCGTCGACGCGGCGGCCGCGCTGATGTACGTCGATGGCGTCGCCGGCACGAGCGTCGACAAGGTGCTCGCCGCGAGCGGCGCCGGGAAATCGCAGATGTACCACTACTTCAAGAACAAGGAACAGCTGGTCGAGGCCGTGATCGACCGGTACCTCGAGCAGATCCTCGGCAACCAGCCGGCGATCTTCACGCTGGCCTCCTGGGCCGATCTCGAAACGTGGACCGAGCAGCTGCTGGACGTCCACCGCCGCGCCGGCGGGCCGATCGCCTGCCCGCTGGGCAACCTCGCCGGCGAGCTGGGCGACAACCCGAAGCTGGCGCCACTGGTCGACCAGGCCTACCGGACGTGGGAGTCCCACCTGGCGCGGGGGCTGAAGACGTTGCAGGACAACGGAGAACTCGCCGCGGACGCGGACCCGGCGCGGCTGGCGCAGGCGGCGATGACGTCCGTCCAAGGTGGGCTGCTGCTGGCGCACATCCGGCAGGACCTCACGGCGCTGCAGGACGCGCTGGGCATCGCGCTGGCCTACCTGCGCTCCCACGCTCGTGGGCAGTAACGCGAGTTGAACCCGCGTTACCACTCACGAGGCGGTGAGCTGGGCGACCTCCGCGCGCAGTTCCTCGATCACCTTCGCCACTGCCGGCCGCTGCCGGGCGCCCGTCCGGCAGACCGCCTCCACCAAGCGGGCCGCGCGGATCCCGGCGAGGGGCCGGCCGACCAGGCCGCTGCCGGGGCCGGTGTTCATCGTGTACCGCGGCAGCAGCGCGATGCCGTGGCCGGCCGCGACCAGCCGTTCGGTGATCCGGAAGTCGTTGATCCGCTGCACCACGACCGGCCGCACGCCGGTGCGGATGGTCAGTGAGCGCAGCACGTCGTCCACCGGGAAGCCGAAGTCGACGCTGATCCAGCGTTCGTCCGCCAGCTCGGCCAGCTCCACGCGGCGCCGGCTCGCCAGCCGGTGCCCGGCCGGCAGGGCGACGTCGAGCGGTTCGCGCAGCAGGGGCACCACTTCGAGGCGGCCGGAGTCGAACTCCGGCGCGTGCTCGTCCCGGTGCGCCACGACGATGTCGTAGTCCGCGACCAGGCCGGGCACCTCCGGAGGCGTCATGTCGACGTCCCGGACGTCGATCTCCAGGCCGTCGTGCCCGGCGACGCGCGTCAGCAGCCCCGGCAGCAGCATCAGGCCGGCCGACTGGAAGATCGCGATCCGCACCCGCCCGCGCGGCGCGCTGCGGTAGGTGTCCAGTTCGGACTCGGCCCGCTCGAGCGCGGCGAGCACCTCGTCGGCACGGGCCACGAGCGCGCGGCCGGCGTCGGTCAGCCGCAGGCCCCGGCCCGCCGGTTCGGTGAGCGGCAGGCCGACCTCGCCCTGCAACGCGCGCAGCTGCTGCGAGACCGCGGACGGCGTGCAGTGCAGGGCCTGCGCGGCCGCCGTCACGCTCCCGCGGTCGGCGAACTCCCGCAGCGTGCGCAACCGGCCCAGATCCACGCCGCCACTGTACTTGAAGCAACGCTACAAGGTTCCTGCAGATATTCTCGCTGGTCCTTCACGGTCTGCCTTGTCAGAGTGGGGGCATGCCCGCTCGTGACCGCTTGCTCGCCGTGCTCGTCGCCGTCCTGTGGGGCCTGAACTTCCTGGCCATCCACGCCACGCTCGGCCAGTTCCCGCCGGTGTTCGCGGGCGCGCTGCGGTTCGCCGTGATCGCCGTCCCGACGATCCTGTTCGTGCCGTGGCCGAAGGTGAAGGTGCGGCACCTGCTCGGCTACGGCCTGGGCTTCGGCACCGGGCAGTTCGCGTTCCTGTTCATCGCGATGGACACCGGGATGCCGACCGGGCTGGCCTCGCTGGTGCTTCAGGCGTCGGCGCCGTTCACCGTGCTGCTCGGCGCCGTCTTCCTGCGCGAACGGGTCACGCCGCACCAGCTCGCCGGCATCGCGCTGGCGGTGGCCGGCATGGTCGCGATCGCGTGGCAGCGGTCCGGGCACGCCGCGCTGCTGCCGATGATCCTGACCCTGCTGGCCGCGCTGAGCTGGGCGTTCGGCAACCTGAGCACGCGCAGGGCCCAGCCGGACAACCCGCTGCACTTCACGCTGTGGATGTCGGTCGTGCCGCCGCTGCCGATGTTCGCGCTGTCGCTGGTCATGGAGGGCCCGGCCGCGCAGTGGCGCTCGCTGACGACGCTCGGGACGCCGACCGGGCTGACCGCGCTGGGCGGGCTGACGTACGTGGTGCTGATCGGCACGGTCGTCGGCTCGGGCCTGTGGACGACGCTGATGCGCCGCAACCCGGCCGGCGTGGTGTCACCGTTTTCGCTGCTGGTGCCCGTGGTCGGCCTGACGGCGTCGTTCCTGTTCCTGGGCGAGCGGCCGACCTGGCCGGAGGTCGGCGCGGCCGCCGTCGTGATCGCCGGGGTGCTGCTCGGGTCACTCCGGACCGCACCCAAACGGGAGCTCGTCGCGGTTTAGGCAGCGGTCTCTTCCTGCTTCGGGGTTTCCGCGTCGCTCTTGTGCTCGCGGCCGAGGCGCTTCTTCATGACGACGAAGACGACGGCGCCGATGATGACGGCCGCCACGAGGCCGTACTTGGAGAAGCCGCCGAGCCACTTTTCGGCGGCCTCGCCGACGTAGTAGATGAGCGCGGTGGTGCCGCCCGCCCAGGCGATGCCGCCGAGCGCGTTGGCGATGAGGAACTTCGGGTAGTGCATGCGCAGCGACCCGGCGAGCGGGCCGGCGAGGATCCGCAGGAACGCGATGAACCGGCCGAAGAACACGGCCCACATGCCGCGTTTGTTGAAGATCCGTTCGGCGTTGGCGATGTGCGTCGGCCCGAAGTGCTTCGGGAACTTCCGGCCGGCCCAGGCGAACAGCCGCTGACCACCGGTTTTCCCGATGAAGTAGCCGATGCTGTCGCCGATGATGGCACCGGCGCTGGCCACGACACCGACCCACAACGGGCTCAGGCTGGGGTGGCTCAGGGTGAGCAGGGCGGCGCTCACCAGCACCACCTCGCCGGGCAGCGGGATCCCGAGGCTCTCGATCATGATCACCGCGCCGACGATGAGGTACACCGAGAGCGGCGGGATCGTCGCCAGCCATTGGTCGATGTGCACAGCCCGTACCCCCTGGTACCTACGTCCGGATCGGTCTTCGCTTTCCGAAGGGTACCGGGGCCGCTTCGCCGCGGGCGGCATCCTCAGGTATGGCCGGGGGTACGACTTTGGTCGGGGTCACCCGGTCGTGGCGGGCCTCCCCGGCGGAGTTGTCCACAGGATTCACCCCCATGTGGACAACTCCGCCGGGTGACTTTCGCCGAGGCGGCTGAGGGGTGGCGCTCGTCAGGGCTTCAGGTCGACCGCCGCCCGCAGCGTCCCGTCCATGTGGAACGGCGTCGAGTCGTGCACGTGGGTGATCCGCCACTCGCCGTCCACCCGGCGGAAGCACACCGTCGACCGGAACCACAGGTCGAAGGCCGCCGGGGCGCCCTTGGGGGTTGTCGAAAGACGGTTCAGCGCGTGGCAGTACGCGATGTCGCCGCCGATCGTCACCTCGAGGTCGCGGGTCTCGTACTCGATCGGCCCCTCGAACGTTTCGAACCACGCCTGGCGCCCGGGAACGTCGATGACCTCCGCACCTCGGTGCACCAACGGCGGTGCCAGCGTGAACGCCACGACGTCCGGGGCGTAGTGGGAACCCAACGTCGACGCGTCACGGGCCACCATCGCCGCCTCGCGCGCCGCCATCAGTTCGCGGATCTGCTGCTCGCTCATGCCATTCTCCTCGTGGTCGGTGGTTGCACGAGAGACGTAGGCGCCGCCCGGCGGATTTCGACATCCACGAGGAGGCGAACGTGAAATACGTGGTCCTGATCTACGGCAACCCCGAGTCGCGCCGCGCTTGGGAAGGCATGAGCGACGAACAACGGGCCGCCGGGCTGGCCTACTACCAGCAGCTCAACGACGATCTCGACGCCTCCGGCGAGCGGATCGTCTCCGAGCGGCTCGCCTTCCCGGAACTGGCCACGCGGATCGGGCCGATGGCGACCGACGGGCCGTTCGCCGAGGCCAAGGAGTTCCTCGCCGGCTTCTACCTGCTCGACTGCGAGAGCGAAGAACGCGCGCTCGAGATCGCCGCGAAGTTCCCGGAAGCCTCCTTCGGCAAAGTCGAAGTGCGGCCGGTGATGGGGCTGCACGGGCCCGAGCTGTGACCGAACGCCTGCTCCGCGAGCTCGCTCCGCAGGTCCTCGCCGCGCTCGTCCGGCGGTACGGCGACTTCGACGCCTGCGAGGACGCCGTCCAGGAGGCGCTGCTGGCCGCCTCGCAACAATGGCCGGCCGAGGGCGTCCCGGATCACCCGAAGGGGTGGCTGATCACCACCGCGTCGCGGCGGCGGATCGAGCAGTGGCGCAGCGAGACCGCGCGACGACGGCGTGAGGAGACCGTCGCGCTGGCCGAACCACCCGAGCCCGAGCCCGCCAGCGGGGTCGACGACACCCTGACCCTGCTGCTGCTCTGCTGCCACCCGGCGCTGACGCCGCCGTCGCAGGTCGCGTTGACGCTGCGGGCCGTCGGCGGGCTGACCACCGCCGAGATCGCGCGGGCCTTCCTCGTCCCCGAGGCCACGATCGGCCAGCGGATCAGCCGCGCGAAACAGAAGCTGCGCGGGGAACGGCTCACGAAGGACGACCGGCCCGAGCGGCTCGCCGCGGTGCTGCAGGTGCTGTACCTGATCTTCACCGAGGGTCACACGGCCAGTTCGGGGGACGCGCTGAGCCGCGTCGAGCTGACGACCGAGGCGATCCGGCTGGTCCGGCAGCTGCGCGCCGAACTGCCGGACGACGGCGAGGTCGCCGGGCTGCTCGCGCTCATGCTGCTGACCGAGGCCAGGCGACCAGCCCGGGTCGACGCGACCGGGGCGCTGGTCCCGCTGGCCGAGCAGGACCGGACCCGCTGGAACCGGGCGTTCGTCGACGAGGGCGTCGCACTGATCACGAAGGCACTGGCGACCGCGCCGGTGGGCCCGTACCAGCTGCAGGCGGCGATCGCCGCGGTGCACGACGAGGCCGCCACCGCCGAAGACACCGACTGGGCCGAGATCCTCACCCTCTACGACCTGCTGCGGGTCGTCGCACCCGGCCCGATGGTGACGCTGAACCGGGTGGTGGCGTTCGCGCAGGTCCACGGCTCCGAAAAGGGGCTGGCGGAGCTGAAGGAAGCGGCGAAGGACGCCGCGCTGGCGAAGCACCACCGCGTCGACGCGATCCGGGCGCACCTGCTCGAAACCATCGGCGACCGGGCGGGTGCCCGGGACGCTTACCTGGCCGCCGCCCGCCGGACGCTGAGCCTGCCGGAACAGGCGTACCTGCAGTCGCGGGCGGCCAGGCTCGTGACGTGAAACGGCCGGCCGGGGCAACGCCCGGCCGGCCGTTCACATCGGTGCCTCAGAGGATCTCGGCGGAGGTGCCGATGTCCGGCGGGCCCAGGTCGGGGTTGAGCGCCCCGGTGAGCTCCACCAGCTCCGGCTCCACCTCGTGCGGCTGGATGCGCCCGTCGCGGATGTCCTCCGCGTAGTGGCACGCCACCCGGTGGCCGCCGCCGATTTCGCGCAGCTGCGGGCGGTCGGTGGCGCACAGGCTCGCCTGCTTCCACGGGCAGCGCGTGTGGAAGCGGCAGCCCGACGGCGGGTTCGCCGGCGACGGCAGGTCACCGGCGAGCAGGATCTGCTCGCGGGTGTCCTCGACCTGCGGGTCCGGCACCGGGATGGCCGACAGCAGCGCCCGCGTGTACGGGTGCAGCGGGTCCCGGTACAGCGAGTCCGCGTCGGTCTCCTCGACCAGCGCGCCCAGGTACATCACGCCGATGCGGTCGGAGATGTGCCGCACCACCGCGAGGTCGTGGGCGATCACGACGTAGGTCAGGCCGAGCTGCTGCTGCAGGTCCTCCAGCAGGTTCACCACCTGGGCCTGCACCGAAACGTCCAATGCGGACACCGGCTCGTCGGCCACGATCAGGTCCGGCTCCACGGCCAGCGCCCGCGCGATGCCGATGCGCTGGCGCTGCCCGCCCGAGAACTCGTGCGGGTACTTGCGCAGCGACGTCTCCGGGAGGCCGACCGCGGCCAGCAGCTGCCGCAGCCGCCGCTGGGTGGCTTCCTTGTCCTTGTCGAGGCCGTGCGCGTGCATGCCCTCGAGCAGGATGGACTCCACCGACTGGCGCGGGTCCAAACTGGACATCGGGTCCTGGAAGATCATCTGCATCCGGCGCCGGGCCTTCCGCAGCTCCTCGCCCTTGAGGTGCGCGACGTCGGTGCCGTCGAACTTCACGGACCCGGAGGTCGGCTCGTTCAGCCGCAGGATGGCCCGGCCCAAAGTGGACTTGCCGCAGCCCGATTCGCCCACCAGGCCGTAGGTTTCGCCGCGGCGGATGGCCAGGTCGACGCCGTCGACCGCGAACACGTGCCCGACCGTCCGGTCGATCACGACGCCGCGCTTGATCGGGAAGTGCACCTTGAGGTCGGTGACCTCGAGCAGCACGTCACCAGCAGGACGGGTCATCGGATTCCTCCTCCCGCGGCGACCGCGGGCCGCACGGGGTTGTGACAGCGCAGCAGGCCGGCCCGGTCGGCCACCAGCTGCGGCTGGACCTCGCGGCAGACCGGCAGCGCGTTCGGGCAGCGCGGGGCGAACGCGCACCCGTGGTCCCACGGGATGTTGTCGGCCACCGAACCGCGGATGGGGATCAGCTTCTCGCCGCGGCCCGCGTCCAGGCGCGGGATCGAGGCGAGCAGGCCGTGCGTGTACGGGTGCCGCGGCTCGGCGAACAGCTGGTGCCGCTGCGCGCGCTCGACGATCTTGCCGCCGTAGAGGACGTTGACCTCGTCGCACAGCCCGGCGACGACGCCGAGGTCGTGCGTGATCATGATCAGCGCGGTTCCGGTGTCCTGCACCAGTTCTCGCAGCAGCGCGAGGATCTGCGCCTGGATGGTGACGTCCAGCGCGGTCGTCGGCTCGTCGGCGATGAGCAGCCGCGGACGGCACGCCAGCGCGATCGCGATCAGCGCGCGCTGCCGCATCCCGCCGGAAAGCTGGTGCGGGTACTCGGAAAGCCGCCGCGACGGGTCCGGGATGCCGACCTTGTCCAGCAGGTCCACCGCTTCGACGGACGCCGCCTTGCGCGACATCCCACGGTGGCGTTCCAGCACCTCGGTGATCTGCAGCCCGATCGGGATGACCGGGTTCAGCGAGGACAGCGGGTCCTGGAACACCATGCCGAGGTCGCGGCCGCGCCGGTCGCGCATTTCCCGGTCGGACAGCGTGAGCAGGTCGGTGCC
Organism: Streptomyces sp. MN03-5084-2B; assembly: GCA_033793495.1. Classification (GTDB taxonomy): domain Bacteria; phylum Actinomycetota; class Actinomycetes; order Mycobacteriales; family Pseudonocardiaceae; genus Amycolatopsis. The sequence continues at coordinate 107,551 of JARAWT010000026.1, forward strand.
TTCGAACCGCACCGAACCGCTGACCTTGTTGCCGCGCTTGGCCAGCAGCCGCATGATCGCCAGCGACGTCACGGACTTGCCGCAGCCCGATTCGCCGACCAGGCCGACCGTCTGGCCCGGTTCGACGTCGAAGCTGATGTTGTCCACCGCGGTGAACGACTGCTCGCCACGGCGGACGAAGTCGACTTTGAGATCACGAACTTCCAGGAGTGCCATGGGGGTTCACCGCCTGTTCTTCGGGTCGAGGGCTTCGCGGAGGGACTCGCCGAGCAGCGTGAACCCGAGCGCGACGATGATGATCGCGATCGCCGGGTAGTACGCGAGCTCGGGCCGGACGTCGAGGAACTGCCGGGCACCCTTGCTCAGCATGATGCCCCACTCCGCCCGGTTCGGGTCCGGGTCGCCCAGACCGAGGAACGACAGCGCCGCGGCCTCCAGGATGGCGGTCGCCAGGGTCAGCGTGGCCTGCACGATGACCGGGCCGAGCGAGTTCGGCAGCATGTGCCGGAACACGATCGCGCCGCGCTTCACGCCCAGCGACGTCGCCGCGAGGACGTGGTCGCTGCTGCGCTGCACCAGCATCGAGCCGCGCAGCAGCCGGGCGAAGATCGGCACGCCGATCAGCGAGACGGCGAGGATCACCGTCCACTGGCTGGGTTTGGCGAACAGCGCCGCGACCGAAATCGCCAGCAGCAGCGACGGCACCGACAGCATGACGTCGACCAGTCGCATGAGGACGGTGTCGACCCAGCCGCCGAACGCACCGGCGAGCCCGCCGATGATGATGCCGAGGAGCACGCCGATCACCGTCGCCAGCACACCGACGAGGAGGGTGTTCTGCGCGCCGACGATCAGCCGCGACAGCTCGTCGCGGCCGAAGTCGTCCACGCCGAGCGGGAAACCGGGCTGGCTGCCCGGGATGATCCCCTGGCCGAGCGCGACCTTGTCCTGCAGGTACCGCTCGAACGGGTCCTTGGGCGCGATCAGCGGCGCGAACACCGCCAGCAGCACGAACAGGCCGGTGATCGTGGCGCCGGTGATGGCGACCGGGCTGCGCAGCATCCGCCGCAGTGCTTCGCGGCCGAGGCTGGTCCCGCTCGCCGCGGCGAGCTTGTCGATCGGTTCTTTCTTCTTGTTCAGCAGAGTGTTCATCGCACACGCACCCTCGGGTCGATGAGCCCGTACGAGACGTCGACCAGCATGTTCACCAGCACGTACACCAGCGCGCCGAACAGCAGCAGCGCCTGGAGCCGGGGGTAGTCACGCCGTTCGATGCCTTCGGCCAGCAGGAACCCGAGGCCGCGGAAGTTGAACACGCGCTCGGTCAGGACGGCGCCGCCGAGCAGCGCGCCGGTCTGCAGGCCGATGGTGGTGACCACCGGGAGCAGGCCGTTGCGCAGCACGTGCCGGCGGCGGACGACGGGCTGCGTGAGGCCCTTCGAGTTCGCCGTGCGGATGAAGTCCTCGTTGAGCACTTCGAGCACCGATGCGCGGGTGATCCGGGTGATCACCGCGAGCGGGATGGTGGCGAGCGCGAAGGCGGGGAGGATCAGGTGCCTGATCGCGTCCCAGACCGCGTCCCACTCGCTGGTCATGATGCCGTCGAGGACGGCGAAGTTGGTGACGGCGGTGGCGTCCAGGCCGGCTGTCTGCCTGCCCTGCGACGGCAGGCCCAGCGGCCCGGCGAGCAGGTCCTGCATCATGTAGCCGAGGAAGAAGACCGGCACCGCGACGCCGATCAGCGTCAGCACGATGATCACGTTGTCAGCGACGCCACCGCGGTAGCGGGCCGAGATGTAGCCGGCCGGGATGCCGATGGCGACCGCGATGATCATCGCGGTGATGCCCAGCTCGATGGTGGCGGGCAGGAACGTGCCGATCTCCGACATCACCGGCTGGGTCGAAACCAGCGAGGCGCCGAAGTCACCGGTGATCGCGCGGCCGAGGAACTTGAAGTACTGGATGATGACCGGCTGGTCGAGCCCCAGCACGTGGTTGAGGTTGGCGATCTTCTCCGGCGTTGCCTTGTCGCCGAGGAGGGCAGCCGCGGGCCCTCCGGGCAGCGACCGTAGCCAGGCGAAGACCAGGATGGACAGGATGAGCAGCGTCGGGATCGCTTGTAGCAGCCGACGCACGAGAAAACGGAGCACTTGCAGTCCTTAGGTGGCAGCCCGCTGAGTACGGAACATGGGGTGGGCGCGGTAGCACCCACCCCATGCCTCGCAATGTGGAACCGTCAGTTGACAGTCACGGTGTTGAACCGCTCGTCGGTCAGCGGGCTGGCGACCAGACCCTTGACCTTCGGACCGACCACGATGGCGGGCGGGCCGTAGGAGATCGGGATGGCCGGCAGGTAGTCCATGATCTGCTTGTTGACTTCCTGGTACGCCTTGGCGTGCGCGTCGCCGGCGGGCGAAGCGTCCGCGGCGGCGAGCGCCTGGAACAGCTGCGGGTTGTCGAACCCGAACTCCGGCTTCTTGCGGCCGAAGAAGGTGCCGACGAAGTTGCCCGCGTCGTTGTAGTCACCGGTCCAGCCGAGCAGGTGGAGGTCCTGCTTGCCGAACTTCTGGACGTCGTCCTTGTAGCCACCGTTCCACGGCTTGGCGATCGGCTCGATCTTGATGCCGATGGCCTTCAGGTCCTCGGAGATCGAGGTGAAGACGTCCGCCGGGTTCGGCATGTACGGCCGGGTGACCTCGGTCGGGTAGTAGAACTTCAGCGTCAGGTTCGTCGCGCCGGCTTCCTGCAGGAGCTGCTTGGCCTTCGCCTGGTCGAACGGGTACTTGGTGACCTCGTCGGTGTAGCCGGAGATCGTCTTGGGCACGAACTCGGTGGCCACCTCGGAACCCTCGGGCAGCTTGCTCTTCACGAACTGCTCGCGGTTGATGCCGTAGGCCAGCGCCTTGCGGACGCGGACGTCCTGCAGCTTCTGGCCGGCTTCGCCGGACTGGTTGATGCCCAGGTAGAGCACGTTGAACGGCGGGCGCACCAGCACCTGCTCGCCCTCGTTGCGCAGCAGGCCGTAGTCCGCGGGCGCCGGGTAGTCGTAGCCCTGGATGTCGCCGGCCTTGAGCGCCTGCTTGCGGGCGTTCTCGTCCGGGATCACCTTGAAGATCAGCTTGTCGAGCTTGGCCGTCTGCGTCGGGCTGGTGTCGTTCTTGGACAGGGTGATCTCACCCTTGCCCTGGTCCCAGCTGTCGAACTTGAACGGGCCGGTGCCGACCGGGTGCTTGTTCGCGTACTCGCTGTAGGTGAACGAGTCGCCGGACTGGGTGACCTCGTCGGCCTTGTACTGCTGCAGCGCGGCCGGGCTCTGCATCGCGAACGACGGCAGGGTGAAGGCCGCCGGGAACGCGCCCTTCGCCTTGTTCAGGTTCACGACGGCGGTCGACGCGTCCTTGGCTTCGCAGCTCTTGTAGACCGGGTCGCTGTAGTCGTCGCTCTCGTTCTTGGCGAAGCCGCCGAAGACGTCGGCGTAGTAGATCATCTGGCTCTGGGCGGCAGCGCCCTTCATGTTGTACCAGCGGTCGAAGTTGAAGCAGACCGCCTTCGCGTCGAACGGAGTGCCGTCGGAGAACTTCACGCCCTGCTTGAGGGTGAAGGTCCAGGACTTGCCGTCGTTGCCCTGCTCCCACTTCTCGGCCAGCGAAGGCTCGAGGTCGGCGGTGCCCGGCTTGTTCTGGATCAGCGTGTCGAAGATCTGCCGCGTGATCCGGAAGGTCTCGCCCTCGTCGTTGAAGATCGGGTCGAACAACTTCGGGTTACCGGCCGCGCCGAAGATCATGGTGCCCCCGGAACCACCCCCTGCGCCCTCTTCACGCTTGGATTCCGCACAGGCGGACAGCGAAACCGCGAGCGCGCCGCTTAGCCCGATCAGGGCCACCCGGCGTGTTCGGGTCAGCCGCAATTGCTGCATCTGGCACCCCTTGGGAGATGTTTCGGGTTCAAAGTCACCGTCCGGTCGGTCAGGAACTCGACGGACGATCGGTGTGCCCCGCGACACTAGCGGGAACTCGGCCCAGGCTTAAGTACGTGAGGTTACGATCGCGCTACGTGGGCACCGATTTGACCGCATTGTGTCCGTAAATCGCGACAGAATGTGACCATTCGAGTGCTCTGGCTGCGCGCGGTGGCTGATCCCTAACTCAGATGGCGGTACCGAGATTAGGCCGGTCGTGTTGTGACCGCTCGTCGACTTGATCGATCCGGAGCACCGCACACACGGAGGGTGACCGCCTCGACCCCTACAAAAGTCGGGTGCCGGCCGCCGCGGCGGTGCCGTCGGCGGCGAACCAGCCGCGCTCGAACCGTTGCCAGCGGCCCAGTTCGGCCCGTGCGGCCTCGCCGTCCCTGGCGACGGTCCTGACCAGCCTGCCGGGCTCCGAGCCGCCCTCGAGCCAGCAGAGGTGCGAAAGCAGGGGTCTTACCGAAGTGCGGCCGCTGGACACGCCCTCCAGCACGAGAACGTCCGGCACGGCCACCCGGACGAGCTCGCCCGGCCGGGGCACCCCAGTGGTCCAGTCCATGCGGCGGTAGGTGCCGGACCGGCCGGCGGCCAGTGGACGCAGGACGCCGTCGACGAGCCGGGGCCACCACGAAACCGGGTCGTCCCACGTCGCGAAGGCGTCGGTGCTCACCAGCGCCGCGCGGCACCCGCGGGCGGTCAGCTCGGCGACGACGTGCGCGGCCAGCGTGGACTTGCCGGCACCGGACGGGCCGTCGATGGCCAGCAGGCGCACCCGGCCCAGCCGCGCTGGAGCGGCGAGCAGGGCTTCGACCAGGGCGTCACTTGCTGACGCGCTCGACCTCCGGGAGCCCTTTGACGTCGTCGGGCGCCGCCGTCTTCGCTTCCAGCTCGGCGATCCGGCTCGCCAGCTCGCGCCGGGTGTCTTCGAGCTCGCAGCGCAGCAACGCGATCTCCTCGACCGAGGTGCGCACCTCCTCCTCGAGGTGCCCGGTCTCGGTGGACAGGTGCAGCGACACGAGCGCCAGCACGACGCCGGCGAGGAGGAAGACGAAGTTCGACGGGGTTTCCACCCCGGTCAGCCGGGCCAGGAACTGCGCGGCCGCCGGGATGACGGCCAGCACCACGACGCCGATGGCGACGACCAGCCACACGCCCGCGTACTTCTCCCGCAGCTTGCGCCGCCGCATCATCTCGATGACGACGAACAGCACCAAGCACGCGATGACGATGCTGAGGATGCGCCAACCCTGCATTCCCAAGCTCCTTAAGCCGAGTCCGAGGAGTCGACCGCGGGGCGGCGGCGGACCAGCGCGAGCAGCAGCGCGAGCCCGGCGCGGCCCAGGTAGACGGCCGACTTGACGGGCGAGTGGCTGGGCGTGCCGCCCGCGCGCTCGCGCATGATGACCGGGATCTCCTTGATGGTCAGCTCGGCCCGGATGGCCATGACCAGCGATTCGACCGTGTCGCCCAGGTACTCGGCCGGGTAGTAGCCGGCGAACAGCCGGATCGCGCGCGGCCCCATCGCCTTGAAGCCCGACGTGACGTCGGTGAGCCTGGTCTTCGCCAGCCGCGAGAACACGATGGACAGCGCGACCATGGCGTACTTGCGCGGCCCGCTGGCCTTGTAGGCGCCCTTGCCGGCGAACCGGGAGCCGATCACGATGTCCGCGTCGTCCAGGCCGCGCAGCAGCGCGTCGAGCTCGTCCGGGTCGTGCTGGCCGTCGGCGTCCACCTGCACGACGACGTCGTACCCGCGGGCGGCGGCGTAGCGGAAGCCGGTGCGCATGGCGCCGCCGACCCCGAGGTTCACGGCGAGCCGCGCCACCTCGGCGCCCGCGGCGCGGGCCAGCTTGGCGGTGTCGTCCACCGAGCCGTCGTCGACGACCAGCAGATCACCGCCCGGCAGAGCGCGCTTCACCTGCGCGATGACCGACGCGACGCTGGCCGACTCGTTGAGGGCGGGCATCACGACGAGCACGCGGCGGCTGGTCACCGAAGTCGCCGGGGTCACGGACACGGGGATCACTTTAACGCTTCACCGGCCGTCACCCGTCGCGGACCCGGCCGCCACGACGTCCTGCTGGCCCGCGATCTCGTAGATCGAGGCACCGGCGTTGCGGTAGACCAGCTTGAACCCGGGAGCGGTGCCCAGGTTCTGCAGCCCGGCGTCGTTCTGCAGGTCGGGGACGGCGTTGCCCTGGCCGACGAAGGCGTAGCGGACCTTGAGGTCCCGCAGGATCTTCCGGGCCCGCGGATCCGATTCCAGCCGGTGCACCCACGCGCTGACGTAGCCGACGTCGCTGGTGCTCTCGGCGCCGTAGTAGTGGTACTGGGTCGGCTTCACCCCCTGCAGCGCGTACATCCAGACCGACCCGTCGATGCGGTCGTTCAGCACGCGCTCGCCGGGGACCGTGTGCTCGGCCAGCCAGGCGAACGCCGTCTCCTCGTCCGCGCTCACCGCGGGGAAGCCGCGGTAGGCGATGTTCACGTGGACGGAGTTGATGCCCACGTACCCGCGGCTGACCCCGCCGAACACGACCGCGAGCAGCGCCACGCCGGCCAGGACGGGCGCGGCCGGGTGCAGCCTCGGCAGCCGGGGCCGGACCTTGGCCGCGAACCACGCCGTCGTGGTGTGGACGAACTCGCCGAACCCGACCGCGCCGATCAGCGGCAGCAGCGCCGCGAGCCGGTAGTTGTCGTTGTAGAACGGCCCGGTCAGCAGGTGGATCAGGTCGCTCTCCATGGAGACCGTCGCCGCGTACAAGCCGCCGAGGACGACGTACGCGCCGACCAGCCAGACCACCTTCCGCTGCCGGGCCAGCAGGACGATGCCGGCGATCGCGGGCAGCCCGAGCCACCACTGCGGGAAGTCCGCCATCGGCGAGAAGGTGATCGTCTGCCCCACCGCGCCGGTCACGGTCGCCGCGTTCGGCCAGACCGCGGACGTCACGCCGCCGGCGTTGTAGAGCGAGGGCAGTACCTGGGGCAGGCCGAGCCCGACGGCGAGCACCGCGGCCGCCACCAGCGACGGCCAGGCGCGCCGCCAGTCGATCGGCTCGAACTTGAAGAGCACGGCGGCCAGGATCAGGACGCAGTAGACGACGAGCACGAACACGACGCTCGTGTGCAGCGCCGCGATCCCCGCGACCCCGACCGCCACGGCGAGCGGGCCGGCGGCGCCGCCCGGCTCGAGCAGCAGGCGGACCACCGCCAGCATGGCCGGGACCAGGGCGACGGCGGCGGCGTACGGCCAGACCGGGCCGTGCCAGAACAGGTCGTAGGGGAACGCGGTGAAGCAGGCGGAAGCCGCGGCGGCCGCGGCGGCCGTCACCGGCGGCAGCCGCCACGCGCGGCACATCGCGGCCACGCCGAGCGGCACCGCGAAGGTGACGGCGACGGACGCGAAGTTCAGCAGCGGCATCACGGTCAGCCCGCCCTTGCCGAAGACCAGGGCGAGCAGCGCGTGGTAGGTGTCCGGGTAGAAGTAGTGCGTCTCGTCCGGCAGGTTCGCGACGGTGCCGACGGTCGACGGGCGCGCGTCACCGTGCTCGGCGATCCAGCGGACGAGGTTCGCGTGGAACACGGCGTCCCAGTCCTGGTTCACCGTGCCGGGCGTCCGGATGCCGCGCAGCACGGTGAGCGCGCCGACCGCCATCCCGGTGGCGACGCCGAGCGCCGTGAAGGCGTGCGCGCGCCACGACCACCGCGGGCGCTCGGGCGTGACCGCCTCGGCGTCCGGCCGGCGTCGCCGGGTGAACCGGGCCACGGCCCAGGTGACCGCGAACCCGGCAGCCGAAACCACGAGCGTCCACAGTGTCACGGAGAGCGCCGTCCACCGGATGCCCGCGCCGCCGAGCAGCGGGATGGCGAGGGCCACCACCCCGAACGTGAGGACCGGCGCCGCGGCGCCCAGCGTCCAGCCGCGCAGGCCGATCGCCGCCCCGAAAACCGCGCCCGGCAACCAGAATGCAGCCAGAACGAGCAGAAACCCCATTGTCCCTTCCCATTTCCGCTGTGATCCGTCCCGCGACCGCGGTGCACACTCCAGGACGGCGGCGGCCACGCTACCGTGCACGTCAGATCGCAGGTCACCCGCATCCTGGGCACACCGCGGCCACCCCTAGACTCCGGGCGTTGACGGCTTTGTTGATCGGAGAAGGCATGCTGTCCGAAGCTGTCCGGCTGGCCGTGGGAATCCTGGTGGTATTGCTCCCCGGATTCTTGATTCTGCTGGTCACCGGCGTACGCGAACGGTTGTGGCTCGCGGGTCTCTCGGCCCCGTTGACCACCGGGTTCGTCCTGCTGGTCTCCCTGTTCACCGGCGTCACCGGGCTCCGCTTCGGCCTGCTGACCGTGGTCGTCACGCTCGTGGCGGTCCTGCTCGTGCTCGGCGGCGTGCGGTGGCTGGTCCGCCGCCGGCGCCCGGCCGCGGAGCCGGTCGAGCCCGCCGAAGACCCGCGGCTGCGCACGCTGACCGGCCGGGCCGGGCGGGCGGCCCAGGTGCTGGGCGCGCTGATCGCCGCCGCCGGGGTCGGCCTCGGCGTCCGCATGTGGCACAAGGGCCTCGGGTCGTGGGCGACGCCGACCCAGGAGCACGACACCGTCACGCACGCCGTGTTGACCGCCTTCACGCACTTCACCGGCAAGGCCGCGCCGTGGCAGATCCTGCCGATCGACGTCGTGCACGACACCAACGTCCAGTTCTACCCGCCCGGCTTCACCGACCTCTGCGCGCTGCTCACCGACATCTTCGGGGACACGATGCTGTCCCTGAACCTGGTGACCGTCGCCTTCATGGTGGTCGTGCTGCCGCTGTCGGTGGCCGCCTTCACCGCGGCGGTGCTCCGGCACGGCCGGCTCGGCCGCGGCTGGGTCGAGCTCGCCGCCGGCGTGGCCGCGCTGGTCTCCGTGCAGCTGTACCGCCCCGGCATCGCCTTCGCCCACGACGGCGGGGTCCTGCCGAACGCGGCCGCGATGGCGCTCATGCCCGGGCTGGTCGCCGTGATGCTGCTGATCGGCAAGCGCAACTGGGGCCGCGCGGTGCTGGTCGGCGTCGCCGCCGCCGGCGCGTTCAACCTGCACCCGAGCGCGCTGACCTCGGTCGCGCTGACGACGATCGCGGCCATGGCCGGCCTGCTGTTCACCCGGGCGGGCCGGCTCGCCTTCGTCCGCGCGCTGCTGCCGCTGGTGCTGGCCGGCGTGGTCGCCGTCGTCCTCATCGTCCCGGACGTGCTGGCGCTCCTGCGGCTCGGCGGCGGCACGGTGGTCGACGCCCCGGCCAACATCCCCGGCTCGCCGCTGGGCGAGTCGTTCGAGCTGGTCGCCCGGCTGCCCTACGGCGGCTACTTCGACCCGAGCGGCGTGATGGGCCAGCTGGCGCTGGGCCTGCTGGGCCTGGCCGGCGTCGTCGCCACGCTGCTTTCGCGGCGGGCGTGGCCGCTGCTGACGGCCTGGCTGTTTTGGGCCGCGGTCGTGGTGAGCTTCCACTTCTCGCCGAACACCGGCTTCGGCGCGGCGATCGGCCGCTTCTACTACCGGGTCGCCAACCGCCTCGACACCCACGTCTACCTGCTGATCCCGCCGCTGGCCGGGGTCCTGTTCGTGACGCTGGCGCTGGTCGTCGTCGCGGTTCGGAAGCGCAACCCGATTCCGGCGCGGCTCCGGCCGGCGGTGGCGTTCGGCCTGGTCGTGGTGCTGCTCAGCGCACTCACGGTGACGACGTTCCGCGGCTACATGAACACCGGCGCGCTGTCACTGAGCCAGCGCTACGCGACCCCGCAGTTCGTCCGCTACAACGCGGCGGACGACGCGGCGGCGAAGTGGCTGGACGAGCACGCGGCCCCGGGCGAGGCGATCCTCAACAACGCGAACGACGGCTCGACGCTGCTGTACGTCGACTACGACCTGCCGATCCTCAACATCGTCCCGGACGGCCACAGCCCGATCGAGGACAACATCACCCTGCTCGCGAAGTTCAACGACTTCCCGGACGACCCCCAGGTGCAGAACATCCTCCGGGCGAAGAACGTCCGCTGGGTGTACGTGGATTCATCGGCCCCGACGGTCGGCACGGACGGCCACCACTGGACGGGCAAGTGGACCTACAGCCTGGCACCGGGGTTGAGCGGGCTGACGGGCCTGCCGGGCCTGACGAAGGCGTTCAGCTCCGGCACGGTCACCGTGTACCGGCTGGACCTGCCGCAGACCCCGCCCCGAGGCTAGGAGAACGTCAGGCGGCTTCCGGGCCGGCCTCGACGACCGGTTCGGGCGCCCGCCGCAGGACGAACGCGAGCACCACGGCCAGCCCCAGCGTCGGCGCCGCGGCCAGCGCCACGACCGCACGGAACACCGTGTCGCCCGGCAGGAACAGCAGCACCAGCGACGCCGTGCCCGTCACCACCGCCCAGGTCGTGAGCACCAGCTTCGCCTGGGTGCGGGCCACCAGCACCGCGGTGAGCAGCTGCATCGGCACCAGCAGCACCGAGGACCACACGAGCCCCGCCACCGACCAGCCGTCGATGGCGTACTTCGGACCACTGATGAACCGGACCGCCCACGGGCCCAGCCACAGCCCCACCAGCGCACCCAGCGCCCCCAGGACCAGCGACGCCGCCGCGCCCAGGGCGAGCACGCGGCGCAGGCGGTGGCGGCCCTCCTCGGTCACCGACAGCCGGACGACGAACGGCACGGCCAGCGACTGCACCGGCCCGATCAGGGTCAGCGGCAGCCGGGCGATGACCAGCGCGGCGAACAGCGAGCCGACGCGGTCACCGTCGCCGCCCGGGGCCAGCAGGCCGACCAGGGCCGGGTAGCCCGTGATGACCGCGGCGGTCAGGGCCGCGCCGACCAGCAGCATGCCCATCCGGCGGGACGTGACGCCCCAGCCGTCGCCCTCGACCCGGAAGTCGAGCAGCTGCCGGGCCGGGCGGGCGAACAGCAGCCAGGCGAACGACCCCGCGGCGACCGCGATGGCCAGCGAAACGACGTTGTAGGCGACCGAGACGAACAGGACGCCCAAGATCAGCGCACGGATCGCCGGTTCGGCGACCACGAGCAGGGAGAACGCCTTCACCTTGTGCTGCCCGATGAGCAGCCCGCGCGTTCCGAACTGACAGGCGAACGCGACGCCGCCGCACAGCACGATCAGCGCCAGCGACCAGTCGCCGCGGAACAGCTTCTCGTTGACCGGCGGGATCAGCAGCGCGAGCGAAACCACAGCCGCGACGACCACGCCGACCGCGACCGCCCGCAGGGCCGGGCGGCCCGCCTTGCCGCCGCCGAGCGCGGCCACCGCGGACTGGCGCGAGAGCTCCTGCTCGAGCGGTGAGAGCGTGCTGCCGAGACCCATCACCAGGCCCCAGAACGTGACGAAGGTGCTGTACTCGTGCGGCGGGAGCAGGCGCTGGCAGGCGACCGTGAGCAGGTAGCCGAGGCCGATCGACACGATCAGCGAGCCGCCGAGGCTGCCCGCCGTCATGCGTCCGCCGGTCGTCGCGGCCGGGGTGTCCACTTCGGTGCTCATCGACGACGGAGCCGGGCGCGCACGGCCATGGCCAGCCCGCGCAGGACACCGGCGCCGAAGCCGCCGGCGAACACCGGCAGCAGCGTGGTGACCGCGCGGGCCTCCGGGCCGGTCGCCCCGCACTTCTTGACGACCTCGCCCGCCGCGACCGCGCCGAGGACACCGGCGGCCAGTGTCGTCTTCGGCTTCTTCGCGGCGAAGACCAGGCCCACGACACCGGCCGCGAGCGCGCCGAACAGGGCGTTGCGGGCCGGGCCGGGCGAGGCGATGTAGGAGTCCACGTAGGTCGTGCCGCGGAAGTACGCCTGCTGCGCGAACTTCTTGAACGAGTCGCGCCCGTGGTAGGTGGCCGACAGCTCGGGAGCCAGCCAGATCCGCTCGCGCTCGGCGATCCAGCGCAGCATGCGGGTGTCGTCGCTGGCGAAGCGGAGGTCGTCGAACAGCGACGCGAACGCCGTCACCGAGCCCTCGAGCAGGCCACGGCGGGCGCAGAAGAACGTCGTGCCCTTCGGGTAGACGTCGAACTCCTCGATCCCGTACGACATCAGCCGCGGGTCCGCGCAGTACTTGCGCCAGGGCACCTTGACCAGGCCGGCCATGAAACCGGCGTACGGGTTGTGCTCGGACGCGACGTTGATGTGCCCGTTCCAGACCGCCCGCTCGGGGTGCTCCACGAGCTGGTCGCGCAGGAACGCCAGCGTGTGCCCGTCGACGATGACACGGCTGTCGAGCAGCGCGATCCACTCGCCGGACGACTTGGCGATGCCGGCCCGCCGGGCCTCGAACCGGCCGGAGTTGGCCTGGCTCAGCACCGTGATGCCGTGGCGTTCGCGCAGGTCGTCGAGCCGGGAGGGCGTGGCGTCCGTGCTGCCGTCGTCGACCACGACGACCTCGATCGGCCAGCCCGCGGCCGACGCCGACGCGAGCAGCGCGCCGACGCTGCGTTCGATCCAGTCCTGCTCGTTGTAGACCGGGATGACGACGCTGAGCGAGGGGAGGAGCGGGTTCGCACTCACCGGGCCGAGGCTACCCGGCGGCCCGCACACCGGGTTGGCCAGTATCCTTACGCCACCGCACCCGACCAGAAATGGGCTTCACGGTGATTTCCTTCATTCTCGGCACCACCGCGGAACTGATCAAGATCGCCCCGGTCTACCACGGGATCCGCGAGCGCGGAATGCGGCCGAAGATCTGGTTCACCGCCCAGCACGTCGACGAGGTCGCGGACGTCCTCGCGGACCTGAACATGCCGCAGCCGGACGTCTGGCTGGTGCCGGAGGACAAGGCCCACAACCTCGAGTCGCCGGCGCAGGTGCCGGGCTGGGCCGCGCAGGTGCTGCGCACCGCGTGGAGCCGCCGCCACGAGCTGCGCGCCGCGCTGACCGAGGACGGCCGCCCGCCGCTGGTGCTGGTGCACGGCGACACGTTCACCACGCCGTACGGCTCGCTGATCGGCAAGCGGATCCTCAAGTCCCGCGTCGGGCACGTCGAGGCGGGCGCGCGGTCGGGCAGCATCCTCTCGCCGCTGCCGGAGGAGCTGAACCGCAAGATCGCGGCGAAGATCGTCGACATCCACTTCGCGCCGAGCATCCGCGAGGTCAACAACCTGCGCAACGCCCGCGGCGTGGTCGTCGACACCGAGGCGAACACGGCGATCGACGCGATGCGCCTGGCCATCAACCAGCCGCTGGACGTGCCGAACCTGCCGGAGAAGTTCGGCCTGGCCACGCTGCACCGCTTCGAGCTGGTCTCGCGCCCGGACAAGTACCGCGAGGCGCTGGAGATCCTGCGCGAGCAGAGCCGCAAGATGCCGATTCTCTACATGGCCGGCGCGCCGGAGCGGGAGAAGATCCGCTCGCTGGGCATCGGGAACATCTTCGACGACCAGTTCATCGTCCAGCCGAAGATGCGGTACCTGAAGTTCCTGCCGCTGGTGGCGCGCGCCGAGTACGTCGTCACCGATTCGGGTGGTCTTTCGGCGGAGTGCTACTACCTCGGCCTGCCGTGCGCGGTGCACCGCGAGCGCACCGAGACGCCGCAGCACCTCGGCGAGACGGTCGTGCTGACGGAAATGCGCGGCGACAAGCTGCAGAACTTCCTCGACACGTACCAGAACCGGCGCGGTGAGTCCTGGATGGACAAGTACCACCCGTCCGAGATCGTCGTGGACACCCTGGCTCAGCTCGGCTACTGCTGAGTCCGTCGTCCGGGTGATCCCGGTCGCCGCTCGCGCGGGGATCGGGCAGCTTTCCCGCCATGATCCACATCGGACTGGCGGTCCTGCTGGTGGCACCGGGTTACCAGGAGTCGTACGTCAGCGAGGCCGCCCCGATCGCGCGGGCGGTCCACGCGGCGTACGACATCCCGGCGTCGGTCGCGGTGGCCCAGTCGATCCTCGAGTCGAACTGGGGCCGGAGCAAGCTGTCGGTCGACGACCGGAACTACTTCGGCTTCAAGTGCGTGACGCCGACGAGCCCGGGACCGATCGCGCTGCGCTGCGCGCGCTACCCGGTCACGGAGTGCGTTCCGGCGCCGTGCCACCCGGTGGACGCGTATTTCCGCTCGTACGCGTCGATCGGCGACTCGTTCCGCGACTACGGGCGGCTGCTGACGACTTCGCCGAACTACGCGGCGGCGCTGCCGGTGCGGTCGGACCCGGACGCGTTCATCCGGGTGGTGGCGCGGAAGTACGCCACCGACCCGGAGTACGCGAACAAGGTGATCAGGCTGCTGGACCGGTACGACCTGCGCCGCTTCGACGTCCCTTAGAGCGCCCGGCGGCCCGACAGCGCGCGGCCCAGTGTCAGCTCGTCCGCGAACTCCAGGTCACCGCCCATCGGCAGGCCCGACGCGAGCCGCGTCACGCTCAGGCCCGGGAAGTCCCGCAGCATCCGGACCAGGTAGGTCGCCGTCGCCTCGCCCTCGGTGTTGGGGTCGGTGGCGATGATGATCTCCTTGATGTCCGCCTCGCCGATGCGCTTGAGCAGCTCGCGCATCCGCAGCTGCTCCGGGCCGATGCCCGACAGCGGGTCGAGCGCGCCGCCCAGGACGTGGTAGCGGCCCTTGAACTCGCGCGTGCGCTCGACCGCCAGGACGTCCTTCGGCTCCTCGACCACGCAGATGACCGTGAGGTCCCGGCGCTCGTCGCGGCAGATGCGGCACTTCGGGTGCTCGGAGACGTTGCCGCAGATCTCGCAGAACTGCACGCCCTCCTTGACCTTGCCGAGGACGTCCTGCAACCGCGAGATGTCCGCCGGATCCGCGGCCAGCAGGTGGAACGCGATCCGCTGGGCGCTCTTCGGCCCGACCCCGGGCAGACGCCCGAGCTCGTCGATCAGGTCCTGGACGACACCTTCGTACAAGTTCGTCAGCCGCCGAAGCCGAGGCTGCCGAGGTCGGGCATGCCGCCACCGCCGCCGAGCCCGCCGGCCAGCGGGCCGAGCTTCTGCTCGGTGAGCTTCTGCGCGCTCGCCGACGCGTCGCGCACGGCCGCGACGATCAGGTCGGACAGCGTCTCGACGTCGTCCGGGTCGACCACCTTCGGGTCGATCTGCAGGCTCTTCAGCTGGCTGTCACCGGACACGGTCGCGGTGACCAGCCCGCCACCGGCCGTGCCGGTGACCTCGGTGTTGGCCAGCTCTTCCTGGGCTTCGACGAGCTTCTGCTGCATCTGCTGCGCCTGCTGCATCAGCTGGGAAAGGTCGAAGCCGCCGCCGGGTTGGGCCATGATCGCACTCGGTCCTCTCTGCACGCCTGTGTCCCCACCAGGGTAGTCGCGCCACGCGGAGGGCCGGGCTGTGGCACCGTGGTCGCCGTGCGACGCGCGACTGCTCCCCTCCTGCTGGCCGGTGCCCTCCTGCTCACCGGCTGCTCCGACGACGCTCCGGCGGCTCTTTCGGTCGCGCCGTCGACCGTGGTCACTTCCGCCTCTCCCTCGCCTTCCGCTTCGCCGTCGGCTCCTCCGGCGACGCCGTCCGCGTCTTCGGCGCCGCCTTCGCCGGTCGCGCCGCCGCCGGTGGCGGGCGGGAAGGTGGTCGTGCTGGATCCCGGGCACAACGGCGGGAACGGCGCCCACCCGGCGGAGATCAACCGCCCGGTGCCGGCCGGGCGCGGGCAGACCAAGCCGTGCAACACGACCGGCACCGCGACCAACGCGGGTTACCCCGAGCACGCGTTCACCTTCGACGTGGCCCAACTGGTCGGAAAAGCCTTGGCGGACAAGGGAATCCGGGTTGTCTACACGCGACAGGACGACACCGGCGTCGGCCCGTGCGTCGATCGCCGCGCGGCGATCGGCAACGAGGCGGACGCGGACGCCGTCGTCTCGATCCACGCCGACGGTTCGGAAGCGGCCGGGGCGAACGGCTTCCACGTCGCGTACTCGTCACCGCCGCTGAACGCCGCTCAAGGAGCGCCTTCGACGCGCCTGGCGCAGACGCTGCGTGACACGATGCGCACGAACGGCTTCAGCCCGGCGAACTACATCGGCACGAACGGCCTCTCGGCCCGCGCGGACCTGGCCGGCCTCAACCTCTCGACCCGGCCGGCGGCCCTGGTGGAGTGCGGCAACATGCGCAACGCCACCGAGGCGGCCCGCATGACGAGCGCGGACGGACGCCGGCAGTTCGCCACGGCCATCGCGGCCGCGATCGAGGCCTACCTGGCCTCCTGACCCACCCCAGCGGGTCGACCCACGTACCTGGAGGGTCGGCCCACGTACCCAGAGGGTCGACTCGCGTACCTGGAGGGTCGGTCCGCGTACCTGGAGGGTCGGCTCACCAGCCGACCCTCCAGGTACGCGGGTCGACTGGTTGGGTACGCCGGCCGACCGTCCGGGTACGCGAGCCGACTTCCTGGGTACGCCGACCGACCGTCTGGGTACGCGGGCCGACTGTTTGGTGCGGGCGAGTCCGGCGGGTTCTG
>JARAWT010000027.1:0-122356 GCA_033793495.1 Streptomyces sp. MN03-5084-2B
TTTTTTTTTTTTTTTTTTGTAAGCCGAAGACGGCATACGAGGTAGGGGTCCGTTTCGTGGGCATGGAAATTTGTACAAGAGACAGGTCGAGGCTGACGGCCAGCGCGGCGACCGCCCGGCCCCGGAAGAGTTCCCGGCCCGCGACGGCGGTCCCCGTGGCGACCGGCCGCGCGACGACTGGCCCCGGGACGACCGCGGCCCGCACGACGAGCGCGCCCTCCGCGAGGACCAGCCACCGCGCCGGGTGCCGCCGCCCGGTAACCGCCCACGCACCGCCGGGCCGGCGCCGACGCGGGTCCAGCCCGTGCCGCCGCACGGCGGTGCGCAGCCGGTGGGGCCGCCGGGCAACCCACCGCCGGGCCTGCCGCCGCACAGCGGTGGCCAACCGGCCGTGCCGCCAGCGGGCCAGCCGCTGAGCGGCGCCCAGCCGGTCGTCTCGCCCGGCAACCCGCAGCAGGGCCTGCCGCAAAGCAGTGCACCGCCGGTCGCGCCGCCACCCGGCCCGCCACCCCAGAGCGGGGCTCAGCAGGCGGCTCCGCCGCCCGGTCAGCCGCCGCACGGCGGTGGCCAACCGGCCGTCCCGCCACCGGGCCAGCCACTGAGCGGCGCCCAGCCGGTCGTCTCGCCCGGCAACCCGCAGCAGGGCCTGCCGCAAAGCGGCCCGCCGCCACAGCAGAGCGGCCCGCAGCCGGTCCAGCCGGGCCCGGTTCCGCACCAGGGGCGGCTCCCGCAGCCCAACCCCCCGCTGACCCCGGCACCCGGCAGTCCGGCGCTGGGCCCCGGCACCCCGCCGCCGGGCACGCCCGTCCCGCCCCGCGGCCGTGGCTCCCGGCGCCCGGCGCCGGTCCGGCCGTGGCAGGAGGAGGCCACCCAGGTCCAGCGCCCGGCCGACCCGGAGGCGACGCGGTTCATCCCGCGCACCGCCGGCGTCCCGATGAACTCGCGCTGGCCGGTCGCCGACCCCGACGTCATGCGGCCGTACGACGCGCTGGCCACCCAGGTCATGCCGGCGCTCAAGGGGCCGCTGGTCAAGCCCCGGCCGGAGGGAGAAGCGCCGGAGGCCCCGGCCAAGGCGCCGTCGCTGGCGAAGGCGTCCGGCCGGATGGCCATCGCGTCGCTGATCAGCCGGATCACCGGCTTCCTGTGGAAGCTGCTGCTGGTCGGCGCGATCGGCCAGGGCATCGCGAACGACTCGTTCAACGTCGCCAACACGATGCCGAACATCATCTTCGAGCTGCTGATGGGTGGCGTGCTCGCGAGCGTGGTGGTGCCCCTGCTGGTGCGGTCGCAGGACGACCCCGACGGCGGCACGGCCTACACCCAGCGCCTGATCACCGTGGCGTTCTCGCTGCTGCTGGTCGGCACGGTGGTGGCCGTGATCGCGGCGCCGGCGTTCACGAGCCTCTACGTCGATTCGTCCGGCAAGGCGAGCGCGGACCTCACCACGGCGTTCGCCTACCTGCTGCTGCCCGAGATCTTCTTCTACGGCGTGTTCGCGCTGCTCTCGGCCGTGCTCAACGCCAAGCAGATCTTCGGCCCGACGGCGTGGGCGCCGGTGATCAACAACCTGGTCGTCATCTTCACGATCCTGGTCGTCTGGATCATGCCGGGCGACATCGACACCGGGCACGTCTCGATCACCGACCCCAAGGTGCTGACGCTGGGCATCGGCGTCACCGGCGGCATCGTCGCCCAGGCGCTGCTGCTGGTCCCGCCGCTGCTGCGGTCCGGCTTCCGGTTCAAGTGGCGCTGGGGCATCGACAAGCAGATGAGGGAGTTCGGCGGCCTCGCGCTGTGGATCCTCGGGTACGTCGCGGTGAGCCAGATCGGCTACACGATCAACACCCGCGTGCTGACCAGCGGTGCACCCGGTGGGGTGACGGCCTACAGCAACGCCTGGCTGCTGTTCCAGCTGCCGTACGGCGTCATCGGCGTCTCCCTGCTGACCGCGATCATGCCGCGGATGAGCCGCGCGGCGGCCGACGGCGACCACAAGAAGCTGATCGGCGACCTGTCGTACGCCTCGCGGATCTCGACGGTGATGCTCGTGCCGATCTCCGCGGTGATGACCGTGGTCGGCGGCTCGATCGGCATCGCGCTGTTCACCTTCGGCAAGGGCACGCTCGACACGGCGGAACGGCTCGGCGACGCGCTCGCGATCTCGGCGTTCGCGCTGCTGCCGTACGCGCTGGTCATGCTCCAGATGCGCGTGTTCTACGCGATGAAGGACGCGCGGACGCCGACGCTGATCATGATCGTGATGACGCTGGTCAAGGTGCCGCTGCTGTACCTGTGCCCGGTGCTGCTGTCGCCGGACAACGTCGTGCTCGGCGTGATGATGGTCAACGCGCTGACGTTCGTGGTCGGCGCGATCCTCGGCCAGGTTTGGCTCTGGGTGACGCTGGGCAACTTGCGCAGCAAGCGGGTGATCGGCGTGATTCTCTTCACGGTCGTGGCGAGCGTCCTCGGGGTGGCCGCGGCCTGGGTCGCCGGCAAGCTCGTGCCGGACTTCTTCGGGCCCCGGCTGGGCGCCTGGGCGAAGCTGCTGCTGCAAAGCGTGGTGGGCATCGTCGTCTCGTTCGGGGTGCTGATGGCGCTCAAGGTGGAGGAGCTCCAGCCGGCCACTTCGAGGTTCACCCGGTTGATCAAGCGCCGGTAACGATTGCGGTACGGAAGGCGACGACTCCCGCGTCGTATTCTGGGTAACCTTGGAGTGGGGAGCTAACGGGAGCGTGCGGGTGGACACGAGGCGGAGCGAACAGGCGGGGGGTGCGAACCACGTGGGCAAGGCCCAGGTCGGATCGCTGGCCCCCGGGCGTGTGGTCGGCGACGGCCGCTACCGCCTCCTCGCGCAGTTCGGCGTGGACGAGCGGGGTGACGCGCACCTTTGGCGTGCCCGGGACGGGCAGCTGAAGCGGGACGTCGCGCTGACCCTGCTGGTCGGCGACCCGGCGGATCCCGAAGCCGCCCGGCTGGCCCGGCGGACGCTCGAACGCGCGACGCACGCGTCGAAGTTCGGCCACGGCGGCGTCGCCCGCGTGCTGGACGTGCTCGCCCTCGGCAGCGGTGTGACGTCGAGCGAAGGCCTGCTCGGCGTCGTCGTCGCGGAATGGACCAAGGGCAGCGACCTGGTCGACCTCGTCGCCCAGCGGCCGGTGGCACCCGCCGCCGCCGCGCGGATGGTGCAGGCGCTGGCCGAAGCCGTCGAGCAGGCGCACCAGAACGGGCTCGTCCTCGGGCTCGACCACCCCCAGCGCCTGCGGCTGACGCCGAACGGCGCGCTCAAGCTCGCGTTCCCCGGCCCGCTGCCGGAGTCGACGCTGCGCGACGACGTCAAGGCGCTCGGCGCGGTCCTGTACCTGCTGCTGACCGGCCGCTGGGCGCTGCCCGGCGGCCCGCCCGCGATCCCGGCGGCGCCGATGACGCCGCAGGGCCGGATCGTCCCGCCGCGCCAGCTGGTGCCGACGGTCCCGGCCGACCTGTCGTCGCTGGCCGTCCGCACGATCGAGGACGGTGGCAACGGCGGCATCCGCACCAGCGCGGCCATCCTCCGCGTCCTCGGGCAGGTGGCCGACGAAGAGGAGCGCACCCAGCTGATCAAGGCCGTCGGCGGGGACGTCGCCGAGCCCGACGGCACGATCTGGACGACGAAGAAGCCGGTCAAGGACGTCGCCCGGCGGCGCAAGCTCGCCCTCGGCGTCACCGTGCTGGTGGTCGCGACCGTCGTCATCCTCGCCTGGGGCGGCCTCATGCTGATCAACGCCTTCCAGGGCGACTCGAAAGCGAGCGGGCCGACGATCAACGTCGCCCAGCCGCCGGCGTCGAGCCAGCAGAACGGGACGCAGCCCCCGCCGCCTTCGACCCAGGCCCCGCCGCCTTCGCCGTCCGTCGGCGCTCCGGTGGCCCCGCAGTCGGTCGCCGTGTACAACCCCGAGGGCTCGGGCGACAACACCGGCAAGGCGAAGTACGCGATCGACGGCAAGCCAGAGACGGAGTGGCGGACCGAGAAGTACCGGCAGCAGTTCCCCACCATGAAGCCGGGTGTCGGGCTGATCGTCACGTTCGACAACCCGATCAACCTCAGCCAGGTGAAGGTCACCGGGGGCACCCCGGGCACGAAGGTCGAGATCCGCTCGGCGACCGGCAAGAACCCGGACTTCGCGGACACGAAGGTGGTCGGCAACGGCGACCTGAAGGACGGCGACACGACGATCGCGCTGGCCCAGCCGACGCAGGGCGAGTACTTCGTCGTCTGGATCACCCAGCTGGGTCAAGTGGACGGGCAGTACCTGACCGAAATAGGCGACCTGTCCTTCCTGCCTGCGGGGTGACGCACCCGTCAGGGTCAGTAGGCTCTCCCGGGTGACAGCTGCAGCTCCCACGGATGCGGATCTGATAGCGGCTCACGCCGCGGGGGACCCTCATGCGTTCAGCGAACTCGTCCAGCGACATCGCGACCGCATGTGGGCGGTGGCCCTGCGCACGGTCCGCGACCCGGAAGAGGCCGCCGACGCGTTGCAGGACGCGTTCATCTCGGCGTTCCGCGCGGCCGGGAACTTCAGAGCGGAGTCGCAGGTCACGACGTGGCTGCACCGGATCGTGGTGAACGCCTGCCTCGACCGGATCCGCCGCCGCCAGGCACGCCCGACCGTGCCGCTGCCGGAGACCGGGTTCAACGAGCCGGCCACGCCCCGCGACTCGATGGCCGAACGGGAGACCAGCCTGCTCGTGCGCGAGGCACTCGACCAGCTGCCCGAGGAGCAACGTGCCCCGATCGTGTTGGTCGACGTCGAGGGATACTCCGTCGCCGAGACGGCGAAGATGCTCGGCATCGCCGAAGGCACGGTGAAAAGCCGCTGCGCCCGGGGCCGCGGGAAACTCGCGAAGGTTCTCGGGCACCTGCGGAACCCCGATGCGATTGCGAACGTCCCAACTCACGAAAGCAAACGGGCCGGGCGTCAGCCGGGTAGCGGGGAGGGACGATGACGGACGAAAGCCGGGGGATCGGGGGGACCGTCGGTCCGCCCTGGTCTGTCGACGTGCTCGCCGACCTCCACGCCGGTGTCCTGGACGACACGCAGGCGGCCGAGCTGTGGCCGCTGGTCAACGCCGACCCGGAGGCGCGGGCGATCCTGGACGCCCTCGACGCCACGCAGGCCGACCTGGCCGCGCTCGCGGCCGCGCCGGCCCCGCGGATGCCCGCGGAGTTCGCCGCCCGGCTGGACGCGGCGCTGGCCGCCGAAGCAGCCGCGGCCTTTCCGTCCCGGACGCAGCAGGCAGCACCGGCACCACCGGACGCCCAGGTGGTGGACCTCGCGGCGGCCCGGCGGAAGCGGAACAAGCGGCTCGGCTGGGCCGCCGGCGTCCTGACCGCGGCCGCGGCGGCGGTCGTCGCGGTGACCGTCGCGATCCCGAACACCGCGCAGCAGACGGGCACCCCGAACGTCGCCGCCCCGACGGGCCCGTCGGTCGGCAACGACGGCGCCGGCGCGCAGGCCCTGGTCGGCAAGGCGATCGGCGTCCGCGACTTCGGTCCGTTGCAGAACGAGGACCGGCTGGACGCGTGCATCGCGGCCGCCGGGCTGGACCCGAAGGTGCGGCCGGAGGGCATCCGCCCGGTGAACGTCGGCGGCAAGGCCGGGGTGATGATCATCCTGACCACCGGCAAGCTCGCCCAGTTCCGGCTGGTGGCCTTCGGCGCGGACTGCGGCCCCGGGAATCCGGCTGTGTTGTTCGACAAGGTCGTCGGGGAGAAGTAGCGCCTGTCACGCTGGGAACACCGCCACCTACGATCGTGTTGAGCCTGGTACAGGTCACTACGAGCGGAGGTCAACGGGTGGCTGCCGAGGAAATCAGGAACCTGATCATCGTCGGGTCGGGTCCTGCCGGATACACCGCTGCCGTTTACGCGGCGCGGGCCCAGCTTGAACCGCTGGTGTTCGAGGGCACGCAGTTCGGCGGCGCGCTGATGACGACGACCGAGGTCGAGAACTTCCCCGGGTTCCGCGACGGCATCATGGGTCCGGACCTGATGGAGGAGATGCGCAAGCAGGCCGAGCGCTTCGGCGCCGAGCTGCGCGCGGAGGACGTCGAGTCGCTGGAGCTGACCGGGGACGTCAAGTACGTCACCGCGAACGGCAAGCGCTACGCCGCCCGCGCGGTCGTCCTCGCCATGGGTGCCGCGGCGCGGTACCTGAACGTGCCGGGCGAGCAGGAGCTGCTCGGGCGCGGTGTGTCGGCCTGTGCGACCTGTGACGGCTTCTTCTTCCGCGACCACGACATCGTGGTCGCGGGCGGTGGCGACTCGGCGATGGAGGAGGCGACCTTCCTGACGAAGTTCGCGAAGTCCGTCACGATCGTCCACCGGCGCGACGAGTTCCGCGCGTCCAAGATCATGCTCGAGCGCGCCCGCGCGAACGAGAAGATCAAGTGGCAGCTGAACTCGCAGATCACCGGCGTCCTGGGCGACGGCAAGGTCGAGGGCCTGCGGCTGAAGGACACCAAGGACGGCTCCGAGTCGACGCTCGACGTCTCCGGCTTCTTCGTCGCGATCGGCCACGACCCGCGCAGCCAGCTGGTCAAGGGCCAGGTCGACCTGGACGAGGACGGCTACGTCGTCACGAAGGGCAAGACGTCCTTCACGAACCTCGACGGCGTCTTCGCGGCCGGCGACCTGGTGGACCGCACCTACCGGCAGGCGATCACCGCCGCGGGCTCCGGGTGCAGCGCGGCGATCGACGCGGAACGATGGCTCGCGGAGCACGGCGAATCCGACGCGCACGAGGCGGCCGAGCTCGTCGGCGGCGGCTACGGCGCGGGCACCCACTGACTTACCGGCTTCCAACCATCCCTGAAGGAGAAACCATGGCCAACACCGTCAAGGTGACCGACGCGACGTTCGTCGACGAGGTCCTGACCAGCGAGAAGCCGGTCCTCGTCGACTTCTGGGCCACCTGGTGCGGCCCGTGCAAGATGGTCGCCCCGGTGCTCGAGGAGATCGCGGCCGAGAACGGCGAGAAGCTGACCATCGCCAAGATCGACATCGACGAGAACCCGAACACACCGCGTGACTACCAGGTGATGTCGATCCCGACACTGATCCTGTTCCAGGGCGGCAAGCCGGTGAAGCAGATCGTGGGCGCGAAGCCGAAGGCCGCGCTGCTGTCGGACCTCGCCGACGTCCTCTGAACCGAACAAGCCCGGCGAACCCGGGGCCTGCGGGAATCCTCCTGCGGGTCCCGGGTTTGTCTTCGATCGGGCGAATCTGCCCGATGTATTTCGTTCGAGCGTGACAATGACCCGCCGCGGGTACTCCACTAACGGGTTCTTGACGTACCTACCGGGCCTGCGCTGTCACCCAGAGTTGGCAAGGCACAATAGAGGACCTGGGCTCGTCCCAGCGAAGGTTTTCCGAAAGTCCTGCCACGCACCGAGCCCCCGAGTCGGTGCCTGAGGAAGAGCGAGGAGTGCATGCGGGTACTCCGCCGCGGTGACGCCGGTCCGGACGTCGCCGAGATCAGGGCCATCCTGGCCGGGATGGACCTGCTCCCGCCGGTCACCGGTACCGGTGACTACGACACGTTCGACGTCGCCCTCGAGCACGCCGTCCGTGCCTTCCAGCAGCGTCGTGGACTGATGACCGACGGCATCGTGGGTCCGGCGACGTTCCAGGCGCTCAAGGGCGCCAGCTACCACCTGGGCAGCCGCCCGCTGTCCTACATGATCGCCTCGCCCGTGCACGGCGACGACGTCTTCACGCTGCAGGAGCGGCTCACCGAGCTCGGCTTCGACGCCGGCCGCCCCGATGGCTACTTCGGGCCGGCGACCGAGCGCGCACTCAAGACGTTCCAGCGCGACATGCGCCTGACGCCGGACGGCATGTGCGGTCCGGCGACCATCCGCGAGCTGCACCGCCTGTCCTCGCCGCGGGCCCGGGGCGGACGCCCCGTGTTCCTGCGCGAGCAGGAGCAGGTGCGCCAGGCCGGGCCGCGGCTGCGCGGCAAGCGCATCGTGATCGACCCGGGCCACGGCGGCGAAGACCTCGGCGTGGTCGCCGGTGACCTGCGGGAAGCCGACATCGCGTGGGACCTGGCCCGGCGGCTGGAAGGCCGGATGAAGGCCGCGGGCATGGAGGCGCTGATCTCGCGCGGCCCGAACCACAGCCCCACCGAGCTGGAGCGCGCCACCTTCGCCAACGACGCGGGCGCCGACCTGTTCCTCTCGCTGCACAGCGACAAGAACCCCTCGCCGCGCGCGCAGGGTGTCGCGAGCTTCCACTTCGGCAACGGCAACGGCACGACGTCCACGGTGGGCGAGCTGCTGGCCGGCTTCATCCAGCGCGAGGTCGCGGCCCGCACGGGCATGCTCGACTGCCGCACGCACTACAAGTCGTGGGACATCTTCACCCGCACGCGCTGCCCGGCGGTCCGGGTCGAGATCGGCTACCTGACGAACCCGGACGACGCCCGCAAGCTCGGTGACCCGGCATTCCGCGACATCGTCGCGGAGGGCATCCTGATCGCCGTCAAGCGGCTGTACCTGCTCGGCGAGGGCGACCAGCCGACGGGCACGTTCACGTTCGCCGACGTACTGGCGCACGAGCTCGCCAAGGCCGAATAGGGCCGACCACAACCCCTAGCGGCTCTCCTTCACCTGCCCCACCACCCCTGGGGACGCCACGCGTGCGTCCCCAGGTTTCGGGGCAGTTCTCCACAGCTTTTCCACCGCTCCTATCAGGGCTCTGTGGATAACTCGGCACTTCTTCCACAGTTGTGCACACCGGGTTTCGGGCACGCCGAAACCCCGGGCGCAAACGTTTGCGGGCGAGGAATCAGGCGCGGCCGAGGCTCGGCTCGGCGGTGGTGATCGTCACCTGGCCGAGCAGCCGCTCCAGGGCCGCCTCGACGTCTTCCTTCCAGGTGATCGCCGAACGCAGCTCGAGGCGCAGCCGGGGCCACTTCTGGTGCGGGCGGACCGTCTTGAAGCCGACGCTCTGCAGGAAGGCCGCCGGCAGCACGCAGCTGTGTCCGCCGTCCGGGTCCGGCTCTTCGGGCTTCGCGTCGCCGAACGCCTCGATGGCGCGGACACCGCGCTTGGTGAGGTCCTTGGCGACCGCCTGGACGAGCATCCGGCCGAGGCCACCGCCGCGGAACTCCGGCAGCACCTGGAACGAGGTCAGCAGGACGGCGTCCGCGCTCGGCGGCGACGTCGGGAAGGCCAACGCGCGCGGGACGGCGTTCGGCGGGGCGTACAGCACGAACCCGACCGGCAGCGTGTCGCTGTAGACGATGCGGCCGCAGGAACCCCATTCGAGCAGCACGCTCGAGACCCAGGCTTCCTTCTCGACCTCGGTCGCGCCGAACTCCTCGGCCTGGTGCTTCAGGTGAGGGGCGAGTTCCCAGTACACGCACCGGCGACAGCTCTTCGGCAGGTGCTCCAGGTTGTCCAGTGTGACGCCCACGACGCGACGCGACACCCGCGACCTCCCTGACCTGCGCTCCCGACGGGCTGCCCGGTCGTCAAGCCGCGCGCGATCCGCGGCACGAACACGAGAGCCACGGTCGAGGATAGGCCGATGTGACGAGCACCGAAAGGCCAGGGGGTCCTGATGGGTGCCCGGTTACACTCGATGGGATCTACAGCTCCCTCGGGAGTGACCGTGTCCACCGAGCCCCGGGTGAACGTCGATGACCGAGAACCGCCCCAGCAAGCCCCAGAAGGTGGCACAGAGCGGCCGCCAGAACCTCGACCCGCACCTCGAGCGGTACGCCGCGCGCACCGCGGGGATGACCGCCTCGGAGATCCGGGCGCTGTTCGCGGTGGCCAGCCGGCCCGAGGTGGTATCGCTGGCCGGCGGCATGCCGAACCTGGCGGCGCTCCCGCTCGACACGCTGTCGGCGCAGGTGGCCGAGATCATCGCCGAAGACGGCCTGGTGGCGCTGCAGTACGGCTCGGCGCACGGCGTTCCGGCGCTGCGTGAGCAGATCTGCGAAATCATGGCCCTGGAGGGCATCAAGGCGCACCCGGACGACGTCGTGGTGACCGTCGGCTCGCAGATGGGCCTGGACATGGTCACGCGGCTGTTCTGCGACCCGGGTGACGTCGTGATCGCCGAAGGCCCCTCGTACGTCGGCGCGCTGGGCTCGTTCGCCGCGTACCAGGCGCAGGTCGTGCACGTGGCGATGGACGACCACGGCCTGGTGCCGGAGCTGCTGCGCGAGGCGCTGGAGCGGACCACGAAGGCCGGCCGCCGGGTCAAGTTCCTCTACACGATCCCGAACTTCCACAACCCCGCCGGCGTCACGCTGGCCGTCGAGCGGCGCGCGGAGATCCTGGAGATCTGCCGCGCTTACGGTGTCCTGGTCGTCGAAGACAACCCGTACGGGTTGCTCGGCTTCGACGGGCAGACGTACCCGGCGCTGCGGTCCACCGACCCCGAGAACGCCGTTTACCTCGGCTCGTTCTCCAAGACGTTCGCCTCCGGTCTGCGCGTCGGCTGGGTGCTGGCGCCGCACGCGGTGCGCGAGAAGCTCGTGCTGGCCGCGGAGTCGGCGACGCTGTGCCCGCCGACGTTCAACCAGATGATCGTCTCGCGCTACCTGGCCACGCACGACTGGAAGGGCCAGATCAAGAAGTTCCGCGAGAACTACCGCGAGCGGCGTGACGCGATCCTGTCCGCGCTCGACCAGTACCTGCCCCCCGGCTGCTCGTGGACCAAGCCGGACGGCGGCTTCTACGTCTGGGTGACCGTGCCGGAAGGCGTCGACACGAAGGCGATGCTGCCGCGCGCGGTGACCGCGCGGGTGGCGTACGCGTCCGGAACGGGGTTCTACGCCGACGGGTTCGGCAGCCGCCAGATGCGGCTGTCGTACTGCTACCCGACGCCGGAACGCATCCGTGAGGGCGTGCGGCGGCTGGCGGCGGTGCTGGAGTCCGAGATGGACCTTGCCCGCACCTTCGGTAGCGTGAGCGCGCGCCAGATCCAGGGACCGCAGAACCCGTCCCCGGACACGGTCTAGTTCTTATTCCTAAGGAGTTTCCACGGTGGTCGACCGTACCGTTGCCGTGCTCGCCGGCGGGCTTTCGCACGAGCGTGACGTCTCGCTGAGGTCCGGGCGACGGCTGTCCGCGGCGTTGAAGTCCGAGAGCTTCGGCATCGAGGAGTGGGACACCGACGCGGGTCTGCTGGAGCGGCTGCGCACGCAGCGCCCGGACGCCGTGGTCGTCGCGCTGCACGGCGGCGAGGGCGAGAACGGCTCGGTGCAGACGGTGCTGGAGATGCTGGACGTGCCGTTCGTCGGCACCGGCTCCCAGGGCTGCCGCCGCGCGTGGGACAAGCCGACCGCGAAGGCGCTGCTGCAGAACGCCGGGTTCGTGACGCCGGGCTGGGTGGTGCTGCCGCACAGCACGTTCCGGGAGCTCGGCGCCCAGGCGGTGCTCGACGCGATGGTGGAGCGCCTCGGCCTGCCGCTGATCCTCAAGCCGGACCAGGGCGGTTCCGCGCTCGGCACGCAGGTGGTGCGCGAAGCGGCGGAACTGCCGGCGGCGATGGTCGGCTGCTTCGCCTACGGGGACGCCGTCCTCGCTGAGCGGTTCATCGACGGCGTCGAGGTGGCCGTGACGGTCATCGAGAGCGAGGACGGTCCGGAGGCCCTCCCGGCGGTCGAGATCGTCCCGGAGAGCGGCGTGTACGACTACACGGCCCGCTACACGGCCGGCCTGACCGACTTCTTCACCCCGGCCCGGCTCGACGACGCCGCGGCCAAGGCGGTGGCCGAACTCGCGGTCGCCGCGCACCGCGTCCTCGGCTTGCGGGACATCTCGCGGACCGACGCGATCGTCGCCCCGGACGGCACGGTCCACTTCCTCGAAGTGAACCCGTCGCCGGGCCTCACCGAGACGTCGACCGTCCCGATGGCCATCGACGCGGCGGGCAAGTCGCTCGGCACGGTGTTCGGCGAACTGATCTCTCGGGCCATCTCGCGCTGACCCGAGAGACACGAAAGGCCACTGCGGATCTTCCGCGGTGGCCTTTTTCGTGCGATCACCAGTTGTGGTCAGCGCGACTGCGTGGAGCAATCATCACCGTGACGAAACACCCTGGGGTGATCCCTAATCGGTTTTCGGTGTCTGATTCGCCCCATTCGCGTCGATGATCGCGACGATCCGTTCGAGGTCGTCGACCGACCCGAATTCGAGCGTGATCCGGCCCTTCCGGCGGCCAAGGTCGACCTTCACGCGGGTGTCGAAGCGGTCCGAAAGCCGGTTCGCGAGTTCCTGAAGCCCCGGCGCCTGGATCGGCTTGCGCGGCGCGGGCTTCGGCTTGGCCGGCTTCTCGCTCTTCTTGAGCGTGACGGCTTCCTCGGTCGCCCGGACCGACATGCCCTCCGCGACGATGCGCGCGGCGAGCTCCTCCTGGCTTTCGGCGTCCTCCAGCGACAGCAACGCGCGCGCGTGCCCGGCGGACAGGACGCCCGCCGCGACCCGGCGCTGCACCGGCAGGGGGAGCTTGAGGAGCCGGATCGTGTTGGTGATGACCGGGCGGCTGCGGCCGATCCGGCTCGCCAGCTCCTCGTGGGTGACCGCGAACTCGTCGAGCAGCTGCTGGTACGCCGCCGCCTCTTCGAGCGGGTTCAGCTGGACGCGGTGGATGTTCTCCAGGAGCGCGTCGCGCAGCATCGACTCGTCGGCGGTCTGCCGGACGATCGCCGGGATCGCCTCGAGCTCCGCCTGCTGCGAAGCGCGCAGCCGGCGCTCGCCCATGACGAGCTCGTACTCGTCGTTCCCGAGCTCGCGGACGACGATGGGCTGCATGAGCCCGAACGCGCGGATCGAGTGCTCGAGTTCGGCGAGCGCCTCTTCGTCGAAGACCTGGCGCGGCTGCTTCGGGTTCGGCTTGATCGAGCTGACCGGGATCTCGCGGTAGACCGCACCGGCGACCTCGCCGGCGTGCTGCTGCGCCTGCCCGTTCGCCGCGAACCAGCCCTTGTCCTCGGCCGATTTCTTGTCGGCCGTGACCCCGTCGGTGGGCGCGGGGAGCGGACCACCGCCGGTGGGTCCGGTCGGGATCAGGGCGGCGAGGCCGCGCCCCAGCCCTCCTCGACGCTCGGTCATGTCGAACTACCCTTCTCCATCTGTGCGCCGCGCTCGGCGATCTCCTTCGCCGCGTCGACGTAGCTCATCGCCCCGCGCGAACCAGGATCGTAAGCGAGCACGGTCTGGCCGTACCCGGGCGCCTCGGACACCTTCACGCTGCGGGGGATGACCGTCTTGAGGACAGTGTCGCCGAAGTGGTTCCGCACCTCGTTCGTCACCTGGTCGGCCAGCTTGGTCCGGCCGTCGTACATGGTGAGGAGGATCGTCGAGACGCGGAGTTCGCGGTTGAGGTGCTGCTGCACGAGCTCGATGTTGCTCAGCAGCTGCCCCAGCCCTTCGAGCGCGTAGTACTCGCACTGGATCGGGATGAGCACCTCCTGCGCGGCGACCATCGCGTTGACCGTCAGCAGCCCCAGCGACGGCGGGCAGTCGATGAGGACGTAGTCGACACCGATCTCGTCGAGGATCTCCGAAGAGATGGCCTCCTTGAGCCGGGACTCGCGGGACGCCATCGAGACGAGCTCGATCTCGGCGCCGGCGAGGTCGATCGTCGCGGGCACGCAGAAGAGGTTGGGGGACTGCTCGGTCGGCTGCGCCGCCTCCGCGAGCGTCACCTCGCCGATGAGCACCTCGTAGATGGAGGGCGTCCCGGACCGGTGGTCGACGTCGAGCGCGGTGCTCGCGTTGCCCTGCGGGTCGAGGTCGACGACGAGTGTCTTGAGCCCGTGGACCGCGAGCGCCGCGGCGAGGTTGACCGTGCTGGTGGTCTTGCCGACGCCGCCCTTCTGGTTGGCGACGGTCAGCACGCGACGACGAGCGGGGCGGGGGAGTTCCCCCTCCTTCGGGTGCAGCAGACGCGCGGCGCGGGCGGCTTCTTCGGCGATCGGCGTCCAGCCCACGTCGTGGCTGGTCTCCGTGGAGTCGGACGGCGGGGGATTCACCGGTCTCGACACCTCCTCCATCTAGACGTCTGGTCGGTGGTCGAGTCGCTTCGTTTCACGTGGAACATCGCGGCCCGTTAACGCTTCCTGCTCCGCGCCTTCGGCTTGCTTGCTGCCGGCAGGCGACGGATCTTCACGACCGTGCTGGGGACCTCGAGGACCGTCGCACCGCACTCGACGATGAGTGGGTCGCCCCCGCCGGCCTTCCGGATGGCGGCACCGTCCCGCTCGATCTCGTCCGCCGCGCTGGCGCCTTTGAGGGCGACTAGGAAACCATCGGGACGGACCAGCGGCAGGCACCAATCCGCGAGACGAGCGAGGGGAGCGACTGCGCGAGCGGTGACGATGTCGGCGCCACCGAGCTGCTCACGCACAGGCCGCTCCTCCGCGCGTCCACGGACGATGGTGATCGGGAGTTCCAGCTTCTCGGCCACCTCGGCCAGCCAGTCCACCCGGCGGGCCATCGGTTCGAGCAAGACGATATCGAGGTCCGGTCGCGCGATCGCCAGCGGTACACCCGGAAGGCCGGCCCCCGACCCGACGTCGACGACGCGGGCGCCTTCGGGCATCTGCTCGCCGATCACCGCCGAGTTGAGCACGTGCCGCTCCCACAGCCGCTCGACTTCCCGCGGACCGATCAGCCCCCGCTCGACCCCGTACCGCTCCAGGAGTTCGACGTACCCGGCGGCTCGGTCGACGTGCTCTCCGAACACCCGCTCCGCCGCCTGCTCCAAGCTCACTCCGTCTACTCCTCGTCCGCCGGTTTCACGTGAAACCGCGCTCGTTCGATTGTCCCCGATGAACCGGAGAAGACGAGCCGACAGTCCGAAGATGTGGACAACTCCACTCAGCCGGCCGCCGCTGTGGACGTTCCACGTGAAACATCACGCGTGTAATTCGCTCGGCCGGGCCTTCGCGTTGCCCAACCGGATGCCACTGAAGCCCAGCGAACTGGCTGCGGCCGCCTCGACGAACTCCCAGAGGTTCGGGAGCAGCCGCAGCTGGATCCCGGCCGCCGCGTGGAGCGCGAGCAGATCGCCGACCGGCTCCGGCGGGCCGAGCGCCTCCACCGGAGTCACCGCCACCACGGCGTGGGCCTGTTCGCCGAACGACCGGAACGAAGAAGCGGCGAAGCGGTAGGCGAACAGGCGGACCGTCCGCATCGCCTCGAGCCAGCCGTACTCGATCGCGTGGACCCGCGAGCCGCCACCCGGCCCGAGGATCCGCGAGCGATCGTCGGCCGTCGTCTCCTCTGTCACCCAAGCCATCGCCCGCGGGCACTGCCGCGGGAACCAGTAGTCCGGCGCGCGGTCGGCGCCGACCGCCCAGACGTACGCCTCCGGCTGACGGGCCGTCGCCGCCACGTGCGGGACGAAGCGGGTGATCGTCGGGTCCTCCGAGAAGTGGAGGACCTCACCAGGCGCGGGGCGCATCACCCACACCTAGCACACAAAGAAGCGGCCCCACCCGAACCAGTCGGGTGGGGCCGCTCGTGAAGCGAACCGGGACTCACGCCTCCGGGAAGATCACCACGCGCCGCTTCGGGTCCTCGCCCTCGCTCTCGCTCGTGACACCCGAGACCGTCGCGACCGCGTCGTGGACCACCTTGCGCTCGAACGGGCTCATCGGCTGCAGCCGCACCCGCTCGCCGCTCTTGAGGACCGACTCCGCCGTCGAACGGCCGAGCTCCTTCAGCTCCTCGCGGCGGTCCGCGCGCCACCCCGCGATGTCCAGCATCAGGCGGCTGCGGGAGCCCGTCTCCTGCTGGACCGCCAGGCGGGTCAGCTCCTGCAGCGCCTCGAGCACCGTGCCGCGGGGACCGACGAGCTTCTCGAGGTCTTCGCCGCCGTCGATGCTCACGATCGCGCGGCCGGCTTCCACGTCGAGGTCGATGTCACCGTCGTAGTCGAGCAGGTCCAGCAGGCGCTCGAGGTAGTCGCCGGCGATGTCGCCCTCCTGGACCAGGATGTCGTCACCGCCCGCCTTCTGCTCGCCCGCTGTCTCCGCTGCCGCCTCCGGCGTCACGTCGTCCTTATCGGCTTCGATCGTGTCGATCGTCTCCGACATCATTCGTCTCCTCTCCGAACCGGTCGCGCCTCAGCGGCGCTTCCGGCCCGACTTCCTGGTCGAGTCTTTGAGAAGGCCCGGCACGCCCGTGCCGTTGTCCTTCGAACCGTTCTGGCCGTTCGTGTCGGCCGGGGTCGTGGTGTCGCCGTCACCGGCGGCGGACGGGGTGGTCTGTGCGAAGCCGTGGGCCGAGCCCGCCTTCGTGACCTTCTTCGCCGCGCCGGTCTGGGTGGGCTGGTTCTTCTTCTGCTGGACGGGCTTCTGGCCGACCTTCGGCGCGGTCGGCTTCTGGCCCGGCTTCGGCCCGAGCGTCGCGCGCTTCTCGGCGGCCTCCGCCTTGCGGGCCGCCTCTTCCTTGTCGATCTTCGTGTAGACGAGGCGCTGCTGCATCAGGGTCCAGCCGTTGTTCGCCAGCCAGTAGAAGAGGAGGCCGAGCGGGAACAGGGCACCGAAGACGAGCACACCGAGCGGGAAGATGTACATCGTCAGCTTGTTCATGATCGCGGTCTGCGGGGTGGCCGACGCGGCGTTCTGCCGGGCCACCGAGTGCCGCGCGGTGAGGTGCGTGGCGATCGAGGCGACGATCATCAGGGGCAGCGCGACCGGGAGCACGCTCCAGTGGAAGCCGACGTTCGTGGCGCCACCGCTGACGACCCCGACACCGTTGTAGACCGCTTCACCGAGGTTGACGCCGAACAGCTTCGCGTTGACGTAGGACTCGACGTCGTGCTGACTGAAGAAGTAGTTCTCGGTCTTGGGGCCACCACCGGGCGGCGGCATCGTGAACGCGCGCAGGACGTGGTTCAGGCCGATGAAGACCGGGATCTGGAGCAGCATCGGCAGGCAGCTGCCCAGCGGGTTGACGCCGTGCTCCTTCTGGAGCTTCTGCATCTCCGCGGCCTGGCGCTGCCGGTCGCTCGCGTACTTCTTCTGGATCTTCTTCATCTCCGGCGCGAAGTCCTGCATCTTCTTCATCGACCGGACCTGGTTCACGAACGGCTTGAACATGATGCCGCGGACCGTGAACGTCAGGAAGATGATGCCGAGGATCCAGGCGACCGCGGTCGATTCCCCGAAGACGAACCCGAAGACCTTGTGCCAACACCAGAGGATGAAGGACACGGGGTAGTAGATGAAATCGAGCACTGCTGCTACTCCTCGATCGGTGTTTCAGGTCTGCGGTGTCGCCACGAGAACGTCTCGGGCACGGGGTCGCGGCCGGGGGGCGTCCAGGGGCCGCAGCGCAGCAGCCGGCGCAGCGCGAGGTAGGAGCCGCGGCCGGCACCGTGCCGGGTGAGGGCTTCGACTGCGTACGCGCTGCAGCTCGGGTAGAACCGGCAAGCCGGCGGGAGGAAGGGCGAGATCGCCTTGCGGTAGAGCTTGATGGGGAGCAGCAGGACCCAGGCGACGGGACCGGGCCGGGGCGGCTCGGGCTCCACAGCGTCGTCGTCGAGGTGCTCGTGGTCGTGCTCGGGGGTGGCTCGCATGCCGGTCACACCGCAGATCCGTGGTCGGGGGCCGCGTCCGCGGGACGCGTCGGGCTGGGGGCATCCCCGGCCGGACGGCGCGACGACAGAAGCCCCAGCCGACGCAGCGCGGCGTCGAGATCGGACCCGAGCTCGGCGCTGGAAGCGGTCGACGACGGCGGCAATGCCCGTACGACCAACGCAGTGCCGGCGGGCAGTGTTCCGAGCCGGGCCGAAACGAGATGACGCAACCGGCGGCTGACCCGGTGGCGGACCACCGAATTGCCGACGGCCTTGCTCACCACAAAACCCGCCCTGGCCGCCGACACGCTGTTGGACTGCACAGCGTCGGCGGCCGCGGACGGGTCCGTGGTCAGCGCGTGGACGACGAGGCGGCGCCTGCCTGCCCGGGACCCGCGACGGAGAACCACGCGGAAATCCTCGCTCCGCCGCAGGCGTGCGGCAGCCGGCAGCACGGCGCGCCCCGCTCGTGCGATCAGGCGGACAGCGCGGCGCGGCCCTTGCGACGGCGGCCCGCCAGGATGGCCCGGCCGGCACGCGTCCGCATGCGCAGGCGGAAGCCGTGCGTCTTCGCGCGGCGGCGGTTGTTCGGCTGGAAGGTGCGCTTACCCTTGCTCACTGCTTCTCCTGTGTGTCGCGTCGGACGGGAGGAAAGGTTCCCTCCGCCTGGCGTGTCGTGCGGGCGCACGGCAGTCTCTGGTGTCTCCTACCAACGTGTGGCCTCGTCACGACGAGCGACGACAACGTGGGCACGCGAAACGCACCCGTCGCATACGGGAGACCTTACGAGGGTACGCACCCCCGTCGGGCGCCCGGTAAGCACCCCCTCGGCCACGGTACGCGACCGGTCGGCCCGCGCGGGGAGTTCGACGCCGCGGCACCGAATGGCCACCGGTCGTGCACCGTGAAATGCTGGCCGCCCAGGATGCCTTGTGGCCGCGAGCGGGGCTTGTTAGCGTGCCTCTCTCGGGTCACCGGTCGAGGTGCACGAGTATCCGGGTGGTGGAGTGCCCACCGGCGTACGACGAGCCCGCAGGTGGTGGCGCCGCGGGTCGCCGTACATTAGTGCACAGCTGTGGACAACTATGTGGATATTCGCTGTGCCGGTGCGCGGACAGGTCTCCTGTGATCGCCGGGTGGAGTGACCGGGGAGTTCCCGGGGCCGGCTCGGCCGTCCACGCCGACGAGGGGAGGGGAGCCAGACAGGTGTCGGATCACCAGCACAATCTGGGTGTCATCTGGGAACAGGTGGTACGCGAACTGTCCGACGGGACCCTGTCCCCGCAGCAGCGCGCCTGGATGCGCGTGACCCGCCCGATCGGTCTCCTCGACGGCACTGCGCTCCTCGCGGCGCCCAGCGACTTCGCGAAGGAAGCGATCGAACGCGGGCTGCGCGGCGCGATCACCGACGCGCTTTCCCGGCGGCTCGGCCGGGCCATCTCCCTCGCGGTGAAGGTCGACAGCGCCGAAGCCGTCGTCCCGGCGCCTGCCCCCCGCTACGCGCCGTCACCCGGCCGGGTGGAAAACGGCGCGAGCCCCGAACCCGCCCCGCCGATGCCGGCCAACGGCGCGCCGATGATGCCGCCGCCGCGGCCCGAACCCGCGCCGCCGATGCCGATGCCGGCGTACCAGGCCGTCGCGGCGAAGCCGGACGACGGCGACGACACCGACGAAGAAGTCGACGAAGAGGGCGAAGCGCTCGCCGCGGTCCACGAGATCTGGCCGACGTTCTCCGGCCAGCCGATCGCCGGCCAGCCGTACACCGCGCCGGCGCAGCCGCAGACGTCGAAGACGAAGCTGAACGAGAAGTACACCTTCGACACGTTCGTCATCGGCGCGTCCAACCGCTTCGCGCACGCGGCCGCGGTCGCCGTCGCCGAAGCGCCCGCCCGTGCGTACAACCCCCTCTTCATCTGGGGCGAGTCCGGGCTCGGCAAGACGCACCTGCTGCACGCGGTCGGCCACTACGCGCAACGGCTCTTCCCGGGCATGCGCGTCCGGTACGTCTCGACCGAAGAGTTCACGAACGACTTCATCAACTCGCTGCGCGACGACCGCAAGGTCGCCTTCCAGCGGCGCTACCGCGACATAGACATCCTGCTCGTCGACGACATCCAGTTCCTGGAGGGCAAGGAAGGAACGCAGGAAGAGTTCTTCCACACCTTCAACACCCTCCACAACGCGAACAAGCAGATCGTCGTCAGCTCCGACCGCCCGCCGAAGCGCCTCGAAACGCTGGAGGACCGGCTGCGGACGCGGTTCGAGTGGGGCCTGATCACCGACATCCAGCCGCCCGAGCTCGAAACGCGCATCGCGATCCTCCGCAAGAAGGCGGCGCAGGACAGGCTGGCGGTGCCGGGCGAGGTCCTGGAGTTCATCGCTTCGCGCGTCGAGGCGAACATCCGGGAGCTCGAAGGCGCGCTGATCCGCGTCACCGCGTTCGCGTCGCTGAACCAGCAGCCGGTCGACAGCGCGCTGGCCGAAATCGTGCTGCGCGACCTGATCCCCGATTCGCACGCGCCGGAGATCACCGCTCCGACCATCATGGGCGTCACGTCCGAGTTCTTCGACGTCACGCTCGACGACCTGTGCGGCCCCGGCAAGACGAAGGCGCTCGCCACGGCCCGCCAGATCGCGATGTACCTCTGCCGCGAGCTGACCGACATGTCGCTGCCGAAGATCGGGCAGACGTTCGGCGGCCGCGACCACACGACGGTCATGCACGCGGACAAGAAGATCCGCAAGGAGATGGCCGAGCGCCGGCGGATCTACGACCAGGTGCAGGAGCTGACGTCGCGCATCAAGCAGCGCGCCCGCCAGTAGCACATCCCTTACCTCCCAACGACTTCGGGGCGTCCGCTCAATGTGGACGCCCCTTCGTCGTCTTTGGAGTGTCCTAAGCACGCGTACGCGCCTTCGCTGCTTCGCGCGCGTACGCGTGCTTCGCCAAACTCGCGAAAATTGTTTGTACACAAGGGGTTTTCCCCACCGTGTGGGCAGATTGCCCACAGTGCCAACGGATCTCCCACCAGCGGTGACACGGATTCCCTCCACACCCCGCCCACAGGCGATCCACAGCGCATCCACACCCTTGTCCACGCTGATTCCACAGGTTGCCCACATGCTGTACACAGGAGGAGCCGATCACTCGGAAGAGGGGTTCGGAGGCCGTCCGGTACCCCCAGACCCTGGGTACAAATCGCCCCACACCTGGGGACAACCATGGGGACAACTGGGCCCGTCTGTGGACGGATCGCCCGCCGTCCGAAACCATCCACGGACGCCCCGATCTACCCACAGGTCTGCCACCATGGTTCTCCACACGCCCGCGAGCGGTCCGACCTGCGCGAACGAGCTCAATCCACACAATCCACAACGCTTACTACTGCTACTGCCTTTAGATCTCTTCTAAGAGAGAAAAAGATAAAAACAGGCGGCGGACGAAGTTGGGGACAGCCGCGAGATCGAGTCGTCATGTCGACAAAGTCAAGGGGAGGCCGAGGTGACGGCGGCGCCCGCGACGGCCTAACGTGGACGCCTGCACCTGGTCCGCGCTCCGGCCGCTCACGCGGAGGGCGGACCGGCCGGAGGGGGCAGCCGGTCACTGTCCTGCGAGAAGAGGCCTGGCCCGAGCCCGCACGGGGCTCGATCGTCGAAAGGATGCGCGCATGAAGATCCGCGTCGAGCGTGACGGGCTCGCCGACGCCGTCGCGTGGGTGGCCAGAAGCCTCCCCTCCCGGCCTCCGGTGCCGGTGCTGGGCGGTGTCCTCCTCGACGCCGGTTCGGACGGCGAAACCGACGCGCTGACGGTCTCCGGCTTCGACTACGAGGTCTCCGCCACGGTCGGGGTCCCCGCGACGATCGCCGACGGCGGCCGCCTGCTCGTGTCCGGGCGCCTGCTCGCCGACATCACCAAGGCGCTGCCCGCGCAGCCGGTCGAGATCTCCGTCGACGGCGCGCGCGCCACCATCACGTGCGGCAGCGCGCGGTTCTCCCTGCCGACCATGCCGGTCGAGGACTACCCGCAGCTGCCGTCCCAGCCCGCCTTCGCGGGCGAGCTCGCCGGCGACGCGTTCGGCCAGGCCGTCACCCAGGTCGTCGTCGCCGCGGGCAAGGACGACACGCTCCCGATGCTCACCGGCATGCGGCTCGAGATCTCCGGCAGCTCGCTGACCCTGGTCGCGACCGACCGGTTCCGGCTCGCCATGCGCGAGTTCACCTGGCAGCCGGCCGAGGGCCTGGCCGACGCCGCGGTGCTCGTTCCCGCGCGCACCCTGGCCGAGGCGGCCAAGACGCTCGGTTCGAGCGGCGCCACCATCCGCCTCGCGCTCGCCAGCGGCGAAGGCCTGCTCGGCCTGTCCGGCTCCGGGCGCTACACGACGACCCGCCTGCTCGACGCGGAGTTCCCGCCGTACCGCCAGCTGCTGCCCGCGTCGCACACGTCGCGCGCGATCATCGGCGTGTCCACGCTCACCGAGGCCATCAAGCGCGTTTCACTGGTGGCCGAGCGGGGGACTCAGGTACGACTGGAGTTCGGGGACAACTCGCTGCGGTTGTCCGCGGGCGGCGATGACGAGGGAAGCGCCGAAGAGGAGCTTCAGGTCGAGTACGAAGGTGAGCCGGTGACCATCGCGTTCAACCCGGGTTACCTCGTCGACGGCCTCGGCGCGCTCCACAGCGACCGGGCGGAGCTGACGTTC
This sequence comes from Streptomyces sp. MN03-5084-2B, assembly GCA_033793495.1. Classification (GTDB taxonomy): domain Bacteria; phylum Actinomycetota; class Actinomycetes; order Mycobacteriales; family Pseudonocardiaceae; genus Amycolatopsis. The sequence goes on from JARAWT010000027.1 coordinate 22,291, forward strand.
ACCACGCCGAACCGTCCCGCGCTGATCAAGCCCGCCGACCCCGAGGGCAACGTCGTCCCCGGCTACCTCTACCTCCTGATGCCGGTCCGCCTGCCGGGCTGACCTGTTTTTTAGAGCACGTAAGGGGATCTCATGGTTCAGCTCGGTCTGATCGGCCTGGGCAAGATGGGCTTCAACATGCGTGAGCGGCTGCGCGCGGCCGGTCACGAGGTGGTCGGCTACGACCGCAACCCGGACGTCAGCGACACGACGTCGCTCGAAGACCTGGTGTCCAAACTGGACGGCCCGCGGATCGTCTGGATCATGGTCCCGGCCGGCGAGCCGACCCGGCAGACCGTCACCGAGCTGAGCAACCTGCTCTCCGCCGGCGACATGGTGATCGACGGCGGCAACTCGAAGTACACCGACGACAAGCTGAACGCCGACCTGCTCGCCGCGAAGAACATCGGCTACGTCGACTGCGGCGTGTCCGGTGGCGTGTGGGGCAAGGAGAACGGCTACGGCCTGATGGTCGGCGGGGCGGCCGCCGACGTCGAAAAGGCGATGCCGATCTTCGACGCACTGCGCCCGGACGGCCCGCGCGAGGAAGGCTTCTCGCACGCGGGCGACGTCGGCGCGGGCCACTACGCGAAGATGATCCACAACGGCATCGAGTACGGCATGATGCAGGCCTTCGCGGAGGGCTTCGAACTCCTCGAGGCCGCGAAGGTCGTCAAGGACGTGCCCGCGGTGATCAAGGGCTGGCAGCGCGGCACGGTCGTCCGGTCCTGGCTGCTCGACCTGCTCGTGCGCGCGCTCGACGAGGACCCGGAGCTGGACGACCTCGAGGGCTACGTCGAGGATTCGGGCGAAGGCCGGTGGACGCTCGAAGAGGCGATCAACAACGCGGTGCCGGCGCCGGTCATCTCGGCCGCGCTGTTCGCGCGGTTCGCCTCGCGGCAGGAGCACTCGGCCGCGATGCGCGCGGTCGCCGCGCTGCGCAACCAGTTCGGTGGCCACGCGGTGAAGAAGGCCGGCGGATAAGGAGCGACTGGTGTATCTGCGACACCTGCAGGTCACCGACTTCCGCTCCTGGCCGCAGGCCGATCTCGCCCTCGAACCGGGGCCGACCGTGCTGGTCGGCCAGAACGGCCGCGGCAAGACCAACCTGCTGGAAGCGATCGGGTACGTCGCGACGCTGGGCTCGCACCGCGTCGCGACGGACGCGCCGCTGATCCGGCACGGCTGCGAGCGCGCGCTGGTGCGGGTCGCGGTGGTCAACGACGACCGCGAGCTGACCGTCGAGCTCGAGATCACCGCCGGCCGGGCGAACCGCGCCCGGGTCAACCGCGGTGCGGTCGGCCGTCCGCGTGACGTGCTCGGGATCCTGCGCACGGTGCTGTTCTCCCCGGAGGACCTCGCGCTCGTGCGGGGTGACCCGGGCGAGCGGCGCCGGTTCCTCGACGAGCTCCTGGTGCTGCGCGCGCCGAGGTACGCGGGGGTCCGGGCGGACTACGAGAAGGTGCTGAAGCAGCGGAACGCCCTGCTCAAGACGGCCGGGAAACGCCGTACGGGTCGCGAAGACCCGTACGCGTTGTCGACCCTCGAAGTCTGGGACGACCACCTGTCGGTGGCCGGTGCGGAGCTGCTCGCCGCGCGCCTGAACCTCGTCGCCGACCTAGCGCCGTACGCGGCTGCGGCGTACATGGGGGTCGCGCCCGACTCGCGTCCGGCGAAGATCGCCTACCGGTCGTCGCTGGGTGCCGCCCTGCCGGAAACGTACGGCGTACCGGATGGCGAACGGGCGCAACCCGAGGTCCTGAAGGACGTCTTGCTCAAGGCGCTGGGTGAAGCCCGCAAGGCCGAACTCGAGCGCGGTGTCAGCCTGGTCGGCCCGCACCGGGACGAGCTGGAGCTGATCCTGGGCCAGGCACCGGCTAAGGGCTACGCGAGCCACGGCGAGTCGTGGTCGTTCGCGCTGGCGCTGCGGCTCGGCAGCTACGAGCTGCTGCGCGCGGAGGCGGGCGAGCCGGTGTTGCTGCTCGACGACGTGTTCGCCGAGCTGGACCGCAAGCGCCGGGCCCGGCTGGCCGAGGTGGCCGCGAGCGCCGAACAGGTGCTGGTGACCGCCGCGGTCGACGAGGACGTGCCCGGTGAGCTCGCCGGGCACCGGTTCGTGGTGGCGGATGGTGAGATCACGCGTGGCTGAGCAAGGCGACCGGGCACCCCGTGTGACGGGCGGCACAAACCGCACCCGATCTGGGGACAAACCTGTGGACAGTGTGGATAACACGGTGAATGAGTTATCGCTGCCCGTGACTCTGCGGCCAGATGGGTGGCACAAAACGCCCAAAGCCGGCGGGAGTCCTACTGCGGGTACCAAGCGTGATGGCGACGTTGGGCCGAACGAGGCGCCCCCGACCGGGCGCGATCTCGCCCACGCCGCGCTCGAAGCGGCCAAGGCGAAAGCGAAGGAGCGCGGGACCTCGCCCGGCCGACGCCGCCCCGCGACCGGCGGCGGGCAGAACCCCCGGCGTCGCCGCTGGTCGGGGCCGGGTGCGGACGCGCGCGACCCGCAGCCGCTCGGCCGGCTCGTCTCCGGGCTGATGCGGGACCGCGGCTGGAACGAGAGCGTCACCAGCGCCCGCGTCTTCGCGCAGTGGGCGCGGCTGGTCGGCGAAGACGTCGCCGAGCACGCGCAGCCGGTCGCGCTGAAGGACGGCGAGCTCACCGTCCGCGCCAGTTCGACGGCGTGGGCCACCCAGCTGCGGTTGCTGCAGGGAAAACTGCTGGCCAAGATCGCGGCGGGGGTCGGCAACGGCGTCGTCAAGCGGATGCGGATCCAGGGCCCGACCGCCCCGAGCTGGCGGAAAGGGCCGCGTCACGTGCCGGGCCGCGGCCCCCGTGACACGTACGGCTGACCCCGGTTGCGCGATGCTCGGTTGAATGCCCCGATAACGCATCCAGACCTCCCGAGATACGTCAAGACTCGGCTCGAACCGATTTCGTTCGTCTGTGACGCGTTCAGGGGTGTCCTTGCCGCATGTCAGCGGACGCGGCCAAGTACACTGGAGGAGAGCGAGCGTCCGCTCGGGCGAGACGAGGAGAAACAACGCCGGTGACCGAGAACAAGAGCGAGTACAACGCGTCGTCGATCACGGTGCTCGAAGGCCTCGAAGCGGTCCGCAAGCGCCCCGGCATGTACATCGGTTCCACCGGTGAACGCGGGCTGCACCACCTCGTCCAGGAGGTCGTCGACAACTCCGTCGACGAGGCGATGGCGGGGCACGCCACCAAGGTCGAGGTTACCCTCCTCGCCGACGGCGGGGTGCGCGTCGTCGACGACGGCCGCGGCATCCCGGTCGACATGCACCCGAAGGAGAACAAGCCGACCATCGAGGTCGTGCTCACGCAGCTGCACGCGGGCGGCAAGTTCGACAGCGACTCCTACGCGGTGTCCGGCGGCCTGCACGGCGTCGGCATCTCCGTGGTGAACGCGCTCTCGACGAAGCTGCTGGCCGAGGTCAAGTACGGCGGCCGCAGCTGGCGGCAGGAGTACACGAACCAGGTGCCCGGCCCGCTCGAGGACCTCGGCCCGGCGACCGAGACCGGCACGACGATGACGTTCTGGGCCGACGGCGACATCTTCGAGACCACGACGTACAACTTCGAGACCATCTCGCGCCGGCTCCAGGAGATGGCGTTCCTCAACAAGGGACTGACGCTGTCCCTGCGTGACGAGCGCGTCGCCGACGAGGAGACCGAAGAGGACGCGGAGGGCAAGGTCGCCCGCGTCAAGGAGAAGGTCTACTGCTACCCGGGCGGGCTCGAGGACTTCGTCAAGCACATCAACGGCAGCAAGGACCCGATCCACCCGAGCGTGATCTCCTTCGACGCGAAGGGCACCGGCCTCGAGGTCGAGGTCGCGATGCAGTGGAACACCGGGTTCACGCCGTCGGTGTACACGTTCGCCAACACGATCAACACCCACGAAGGCGGCACCCACGAAGAGGGCTTCCGCGCCGCGCTGACCCGGGTCGTCAACGCGTACGCGCGCGACAAGAAGCTGCTCAAGGAGAAGGACGCCAACCTGACCGGTGACGACGTGCGCGAGGGACTCGCGGCGATCGTCTCGATCAAGCTGGGTGAGCCGCAGTTCGAGGGCCAGACCAAGACCAAGCTGGGCAACAGCGAGGCCAAGACGTTCGTGCAGCAGCAGTCGAACGAGTGGCTGGCCGACTGGTTCGAGCGCAACCCCACCGAGGCGAAGACGATCATCAACAAGTCGATCTCCTCGGCGCAGGCCCGGATGGCCGCTCGCAAGGCGCGCGACCTGGTCCGCCGCAAGGGTGCGCTGGAGATCGGCGGCCTGCCGGGCAAGCTCAAGGACTGCCGCTCGACCAATCCGGCGGAGTGCGAGCTCTACATCGTCGAGGGTGACTCGGCCGGCGGCTCGGCCAAGGAGGGCCGGGACTCGATGTACCAGGCGATCCTGCCGATCCGCGGCAAGATCATCAACGTCGAGAAGGCCCGCATCGACCGCGTCCTCAAGAACACCGAGGTCCAGTCGCTGATCACCGCGCTGGGCACCGGCATCCACGACGAGTTCGACCTCCAGAAGCTGCGCTACCACAAGATCGTGCTGATGGCCGACGCCGACGTCGACGGCCAGCACATCACCACGCTGCTGCTCACCCTGCTGTTCCGGTTCATGACGCCGCTGATCGAGCACGGCCACGTCTTCCTGTCGCGGCCGCCGCTCTACAAGATCAAGTGGCCGCGGACGGAGCCGGAGTACGCCTACTCCGACCGCGAGCGCGACGCCGTCATCAAGGCGGGCGTCGAGGCCGGCAAGAAGCTGCCGAAGGACGACGCGATCCAGCGCTACAAGGGTCTCGGCGAGATGAACGCCGAAGAGCTGTGGGAGACCACGATGGACCCGGCCAACCGCCTGCTGGGCCGGGTCACGATGGACGATGCCGCCCAGGCCGACGACCTCTTCTCGGTCCTGATGGGCGAGGACGTCGAGGCCCGCCGCTCGTTCATCACGCGCAACGCGAAAGACGTGCGCTTCCTGGACGTGTAGGCGTCCCCCGTTCTTCGTCCCGCTAGGCCCCCGCACCCGAGAAGGACCTCATGACGGAAACCCTGCCGCCGGCTCCGGAGAACGACCGGATCGAACCGGTCGACATCCAGCAGGAGATGCAGCGCTCCTACATCGACTACGCGATGAGCGTGATCGTGTCGCGCGCGCTGCCCGACGTCCGCGACGGCCTCAAGCCCGTCGCCCGCCGGATCCTGTACTCGATGTTCGACTCCGGCTTCCGGCCGGACCGCGGGTACAACAAGTGCTCCCGCGTCGTCGGCGACGTCATGGGCAACTACCACCCGCACGGCGACTCGGCGATCTACGACGCGCTCGTGCGGCTCGCGCAGCCGTGGTCGCTGCGCTACCCGCTGATCGACGGCCAGGGCAACTTCGGCTCGTCGGGCAACGACCCCGCGGCCGCCATGCGGTACACGGAGTCCCGGCTCGCGCCGCTGGCCATGCAGATGCTGGCCGACATCGAAGAAGACACCGTCGACTTCTCCGACAACTACGACGGCCGCACGCAGGAGCCGGACGTCCTGCCGTCGCGGTTCCCGAACCTGCTGGTCAACGGCGGTTCCGGGATCGCGGTCGGGATGGCGACCAACATCCCGCCGCACAACCTGCGCGAGGTCTCCGAGGGCGTCGTCTGGGCGCTGGAGAACCCCGAGGCGACCGACGACGAGCTGCTGGCCGCGCTGCTCGTGCGGATCAAGGGCCCGGACTTCCCGACCAAGGCGATGATCCTCGGCACGGCCGGCATCGAAGACGCCTACCGCACCGGCCGCGGCTCGATCCGGATGCGCGCGGTCGTCGAGGTCGAAGAGGACGCGAAGGGCCGCACGATCCTGGTCGTGTCGGAGCTGCCGTACCAGGTCAACCCGGACAACCTGGTCGAGAACATCGCGAACCTGGTCCGCGACGGCAAGCTCACCGGCATCGCCGACATCGCCGACGAGTCCAACAGCCGCTCCGGCATGCGGATCGTCGTCACGATCAAGCGGGACGCGGTCGCGAAGGTCGTGCTGAACAACCTGTTCAAGCACACCCAGCTGCAGCAGAACTTCGGCGTCAACATGCTGGCGCTGGTCGACGGCGTGCCGCGCACGCTGCGGCTCGACCAGATCATCCGCCACTACGTGAAGCACCAGGTCGAGGTCATCGTCCGGCGCACCCGCTTCCGCCTGAAGAAGGCCGAAGAGCGGGCCCACATCCTGCGTGGGTACGTCAAGGCGCTCGACATGCTCGACGAGGTCATCGCCCTCATCCGGCGGTCGCCCTCAGCGGACGAAGCCCGGCCGGCCCTGATGGAGCTGCTGGACGTCGACGAGATCCAGGCCACTGCGATCCTCGACATGCAGCTGCGGCGCCTCGCTGCACTGGAGCGTCAGCGGATCATCGACCAGCTGGCCGAGATCGAGCTGGAGATCGCCGACCTCAAGGACATCCTCGAGAAGCCCGAGCGGCAGCGCGCGATCATCCGCGACGAGCTGATGGCGATCGTCGAGAAGTACGGCGACGACCGGCGTACGCAGATCGTCGGGTTCGGCGGCGACGTCACCGACGAAGAGCTGATCGCGGTCGAGGACGTCGTCGTCACCATCACCCGCACGGGGTACGCCAAGCGGACGAAAACGGACCTGTACCGCTCGCAGAAGCGCGGCGGCAAGGGCGTCCAGGGCGCGACGCTGAAGCAGGACGACATCGTCCAGCACTTCTTCGTCTGCTCGACGCACGACTGGATCCTGTTCTTCACGAACAAGGGCCGCGTGTACCGGACCAAGACCTACGAGCTGCCCGAGGCCAACCGCAACGCGCGCGGCCAGCACGTGGCGAACCTGATGGCGTTCCAGCCGGACGAGCAGATCGCCCAGGTCATCCAGATCAAGAACTACGAGGTCGCGCCCTACCTGGTGCTTGCCACCAAGCGCGGCCTGGTGAAGAAGACGAAGCTCACCGACTTCGACTCCAACCGTTCCGGCGGCCTCATCGCCATCAACCTCCGCGAAGGTGACGAGCTGGTCGGCGCGGTGCTGGCGGCGGCCGAGGACGACCTGCTGCTCGTCTCGGCCGAGGGGCAGTCCATCCGCTTCCACGCGACGGACGAGGCACTGCGGCCGATGGGCCGACCGACGTCCGGCGTCATGGGCATGCGCTTCAACGACGGCGACGAGCTGCTCGGCATCAGCGTGGTCAAGGAGGGCAAGTTCCTCCTGGTCGCCACCGACGGCGGGTACTCGAAGCGCACGGCGATCGAGGACTACCCGGTCCAGGGCCGCGGCGGCAAGGGCGTGCTCACCATCCAGCACGACCGCAAACGTGGCAGGCTGGTGGGAGCGCTCATCGTCGACGCCGAGGACGAGCTGTACGCGATCACCTCGAGCGGCGGCGTGATCCGCACACCGGCGGGCGACGTCCGCAAGGCAGGACGGCAGACGAAGGGGGTCCGGCTGATGAATCTCGGCGAAGGAACCACTCTTCTCGCTGTCGCACGCAACGCGGACGAGCCCTCGGACGTCGCCAATGGTGACACTCCCGAAGCGCCGGAAGTGGCTGACGAGACGACGGCGCCGTCGGAGCAGTAAGTTCACAACTACGGACAGCGCCCCACGGCACGGGTAAGGACTGACTCTTCGTGACACCGACCGACAACCCCGAGGCAGCGGGTTCGAACGGAACGCCGGCGAGCCCGCCCTGGCAGCGGGTAGACAAGGAAGGCGACGCCGAAGCGACGGTCAAGCTGGCCACGGACGAGCCCCCAGCCGGCGAAACGCAGCCCGTCACCCCGGAACGCCCGGTGGTGACGGGCAGCGCGGCCCCCCGCCTGTTCGGCGGCTCCTCAGGCGACACCCCACCGGCCGCCGAGGTCCCCTCGGCATCGACGCAGCGAGCTCGCCCGAGCGCGCTGCGCCGCCCGGGCCGCGGCCCCCGCCGGGCATCCCTGCAGGTCAAGCGGTTCGACCCGTGGTCGGTGCTGAAGCTGTCCCTGGTCCTGGGCGTCGCGATGTTCTTCGTCTGGCTGGTGGCGGTCGGAGTGCTGTACACGGTCCTGGACGGCATGGGCGTCTGGGACAAGCTGAACGGCACATATTCGTCCCTGGTCGGCGGCGAGGGCGCCAACGCCTCGGCCGAACCCCTGATCAGCGCCGGCCGAGTGTTCGGCATCGCAGCCATCCTGGGCGCGATCAACATCGTCCTGGTCTCGGCCCTGGCAACGGTGAGCGCGTTCATCTACAACGTCTCGGCAGACCTGGCAGGTGGCCTGGAGGTCACCCTGTCCGAACGGGAGTGACCCGGTTGCAGGGCCCCTTCGGGGGTCCTGTAAAGTTCTCCTCGTTCAAGGGCCTATAGCTCAGGCGGTTAGAGCGCTTCGCTGATAACGAAGAGGTCCCAGGTTCAAGTCCTGGTAGGCCCACGCAGATCAAGCCCGGTTCGCATCTTTGTGAGCCGGGCTTTTTGCTGCCTGCCTGACTTGCGGCTATCAGTCGGACCCGATCCCAGCAGTGGCGCTTCGCCGCTCGATCATCACGACGTCGCGCCACTGGCCATGATGCCGGCCGATCCGTTCGCGGGTACCGAGTTCCCGGAAGCCGGCGCGGCGGTGGAGTGCTCGGCTCGCGGTGTTCTCGGGGAAGATGCCGCTTTGGATCGTCCAGATCCCCGCCTTCTCGGTCGATCTGATCAGCGCGTTCAGGAGCGCGTGGCCGACGCCTTGACCGTGTGCGGTCGGGCGTACGTACACGCTGTGTTCGACAACCCCGGCGTAAACGCAGCGCGAGGACACGGCGCTCACCGCGGTCCAGCCGAGCACGTCTCCGGCGGCATCGAGGGCCACGAGCCGGTGCGCCGGCAGGTGGACGGCGTCCCACGTGGCCCAGTCGGGGGCGGTGGTTTCGAAGCTGGCGTGCCCGGTGTCGAGTCCGGCTTGGTGGATCGCCAGGACCTGCTCGGCGTGGTCGGCCGTCATCGGGGCGACGACGGGAGGCCGAGAGGCACGGATGATCGCCGAGTGCAGCTGGTCGCCGACTTCGTGGGTCAGCCGGACGTCGATACCCGCGAACCCGCCGTCACGCAGGAGAGCGCGGTAGCGGTCGGTGGTGAGCGCGCCGCCGAGGCACTCGACCACGCCGGTGCGGGCCGCGGGTTCGGCGTCGGTGAGTGTGTCGTCAGCCACGATGTCGGTGATCCCGAGGCGGCCACCGGGGCGCAGGACTCGGGCGATCTCGGCGAACACGGCCGGTTTGTCGGACGACAGCGCGATGACGCAGTTGGAGATGACGACGTCGACCGAGGCGTCCGGCAGCGGGACGCGCTCGATCGTGCCTTGGACGAACTCGGCGTTCGTGACACCGGCCTGCTCCGCGTGGCGGCGGGCGAGGGTGAGCATGTCGTCGGTCATGTCCAGGCCGATGGCGCGGCCGGTGGGGCCGACGCGGCGGGCGGAGAGCAGGACGTCGAGTCCGCCGCCGGAGCCGAGATCGAGCACCGTTTCCCCGGGGTGCAGGTCCGCGACGGCCAGCGGGTTGCCACACCCGAGGCTGGTCGCGGACACAGCGGCCGGGATGTCCTCGCCGGAATAGTGGACGGCGCCGAGCCGTCCGGTGTCCCCGTCGCCGGCGAGCAGGCCGGTTCCTTTGCCGTCCAGGGCCCGTCGCGCAGCGGTGGCGTAGCGCTCGCGGACGGCGTCGCGGTCGGGGTTCATCGGGCGATCTCGCAGGTGACGGCGGCGAACGGCAGCACGCCGCGGCCCATGACGACGTCGGCGGCGGTCGGGAAGCAGGACACGCAGCGCTGGTTGACCTGGTAGAGCCGGGCGGTGCCGCGCGGCTCGGCGAGCACGAACCGGGCTTCGGTGAGGATCTTCAAATGGGCGGACACGGTCGACTGGCCGACCTCGACCCGTTCGACGATCTGCCCGACCGTCATCGGCGTGCCGGTGGAGGCCAGCAGGTTGAGGATCTGAACCCGGGTCGGGTCGGCCAGCGCGCGGAACCAGCCGGCGTAGGTCTCGGCAGTGTGGCGGTCGAGCACGACAACCCCCTTCATCGTCCATCGACGATAGACGATGAAGGGGAAGACCGGAAGGTTCAGGACGGGGCGGGGACCAGCTCGGCGAGCAGGGCGCGGACGCGGCGGTCGATCTCGTCGCGGATCGGGCGGACGTGCTCGACGGATCGGCCGGCCGGGTCGTCGAGCTGCCAGTCGAGGTAGCGCTTGCCCGGGAAGATCGGGCAGGCGTCGCCGCATCCCATGGTGATCACGACGTCGGCGGCCTCGACCGCATCGGTCGTCAGCTTCTTCGGGACCTCCCGGGACAGGTCGAGCCCGATCTCGGACATCGCCTCGCGCACGGCGGGGTTGATGCTGTCGGCGGGCGCGGAGCCGGCCGAGCGGACGGCGACCGCGCCGTTGGCGTGGTGGGCGAGCAGGGCGGCGGCCATCTGGGAGCGGCCGGCGTTGTGGACGCAGACGAACAGGACTTCGGGGGTGTTCACGGGCTGACCTCCACGGCGGCCGGGGCGAAGCGGCGGCGCAGCGCCAGGGACACGTACACGAGCGCGACGAGCACAGGGACCTCGATCAGCGGTCCGACGACCCCGGCGAGTGCTTGTCCGCTGGTCGCGCCGAACGTGGCGACAGCTACGGCGATGGCGAGTTCGAAGTTGTTGCCCGCAGCGGTAAAGGCGAGCGTCGTGGTGCGCTCATAGGACAGGCCGACGGCACGGCCGAGCGCATATGACCCGGCCCACATCAGTCCGAAGTAGACCAGCAGCGGCACCGCGATGCGGACGACGTCCAAGGGCCGGGCGGTGATCTGCTCTCCCTGCAGGGCGAAGAGGACCACGATGGTGAACAGCAGTCCGTAGAGCGCGGCCGGACCGACCTTCGGCAGGAACCGCGTCTCGTACCAGGCGCGGCCCTTGGCGCGTTCGCCGAGGCGGCGGGTCAGATAGCCGGCCAGCAGCGGGAGGCCGAGGAAGATCAGCACGCTTTTCGCGATCTGCCAACCCGACACCGCAAGGTCGGCTTGGGGCAGGCCGAGCCAGCCGGGCAGGACCGAGAGGTAGAACCAGCCGAGCAGGCCGAACGCGATCACCTGGAACACCGAGTTCAGCGCGACCAGCACGGCGGCGGCTTCCCGGTCACCGCACGCGAGGTCGTTCCAGATGATGACCATCGCGATGCAGCGGGCAAGGCCGACGATGATCAGCCCGGTCCGGTACTCCGGCAGATCGGGCAGCAGCAGCCAAGCCAGCGCGAACATCAGCGCCGGGCCGATCAGCCAGTTCAGCACCAACGACGGCCACAGCAGCCGCCGGTCACGGGTGACTGTGCCGATCCGGTCATAGCGGACCTTCGCCAGGACCGGGTACATCATCACCAGCAGGCCGAGGGCGATCGGCAGCGAGATCCCGTCGACCTGCACCGCGGACAGTGCAGTGTTCAGGCCGGGGACCCAGCGGCCGGCCAGCAGTCCGGCGACCATCGCGGCGGCGATCCAGACCGGCAGGAACCGGTCCAGGGTGGACAGCTTGCCGACCACCCCGGCGTTCGTGTCGGTCATGCCGGGACGATCGCGTCGCCGGGGACCAGCACGGCCGACAGGCGGGCCAGCACCTCGGGGTGAACGCGGTAGTACACCCAGGTCCCACGCCGTTCGCCGGTAATCAAGCCGGACTCACGCAGCACCTTGAGGTGGTGGGAGATCGTCGGGCCGGTCAGGTCGAAGGCGTCGGTCAGGTCGCAGACGCATGCCTCGCCGCCGGTGTGGGAGGCGATCAGCGAGAGCAGCCGCAGGCGGACCGGGTCGGCCATCGCCTTGAACAGCTTGGACAGCTCGGCGGCCTGGTCCTCGTTCAGCGGTTCGCGGGCGAGCGGGGAGCAGCAGGCGTCCGTCGCGGCGATCGGCAGCTGTTTCGGCATACGTCTATCTTGACAGACTTCTAAGTAGAAGCCAATCTAAGTCGAGTCATTGCTTAGATGAAGATCTATACAAGGAGGCTGGGATGTCACGGGTACAGCTCGCGCTGCGGGTCGGGGACCTCGAAGGCTCGATCGACTTCTACTCGAAGCTGTTCGGCACCGAGCCGGCCAAGCTCCGCCCCGGCTACGCCAACTTCGCCATCGCCGAACCGGCGCTCAAGCTCGTGCTCCTGGAGGGCGAGCCGGGGCAGGCGACAGTCATGGACCACCTCGGCGTCGAGGTCGAGTCGACCGACCAGGTGAGCGAGGCCAGCAAGCGCCTGACCGGCGAAGGGCTGGAGACGCTGACCGAGGACAACACGACCTGCTGCTACGCCGTGCAGGACAAGGTGTGGGTGCACGGCCCCGGCCAGGAGCCGTGGGAGGTCTACACCGTCAAGGCCGACTCGCAGACCTTCGGCACCGACAGCGCGGCACTCGCCACCCCGGCCACGTGCTGCACGCCTGACGCCGAGACCGGCGAAGTCGACCAGGCCACGCAGCCGGAGGGCTGCTGTTCCTGAACGCGGGACGTGCGGGCGGTTGAGGGAGGCCGCCCGCGCGGCCTCGGACGGCTGTTCGCACCAGCAAATAGCTCGGTGTCGTTTCGGCTGGTTCGCCCTTAGCTTCGAGCAATGGCGAACGAACTCACCATTCCTCTCCTGCCCTGCCCTTCCATCGACGACATCGCGTCGTTCTACGAGATGCTCGGCTTCGAGATCACCTACCGGCAGACGCGGCCGAACCCGCACGTCGCGGTGAAACGGGAAGACATCAACCTGCACTTCTTCGGGATGGACGGCTACGACCCGGCGCAGTCGTACAGCACGTGCCTGGTCATCGTCCCGGACATCGGCGAGCTGTTCGAGGCCTTCGCGGCGGGAATGCGTTCCGTGCACGGAAAACTGCTCACCTCCGGCATCCCGCGCATGACCCGGCCGCGGCTGCGCAACGACCGGTACACCGGGTTCGCCGTCGTCGATCCCGGCGGCAACTGGATCCGGATCCACAAGGCGGCCAAGGAACCCGAGGCGCAGAGCAAACTCGCCAAAGCCATGGAGAACGCCGCGAGGCAGGCCGACGCGCGCGGCGACGAACGCCAGGGCCTGAAGATCCTGGAAGGCGCCTTGAAGCGGGCGACCGGCGATGAACCGGAGTTTCAGGCGGCGCAGGAGTACCGCGACGAACTCGTCGAACGGATCAAGGGCCGGTAAACAGGTCAGCCCTGCCGGGAAGAGAAGTCCGGCAGGGCTGAGCGGTCGGCGCGCCGCACGGTCGCCTCTCGGCGAGTGGCTCATCGCGGCTCCAGCCTGACGGAACTCCGCGAAGGCGATGATTGAGGCCCGGGGGACACGGTGGGCGCTCCGACCAGTCTGTACAACGAGCCGGCCCGGGTCGGTATTTCCTGGTGCGTGTGACGTGCGTTACCAGTGGTTCCACGTGGAACCACGAGTGCCCGACACCAGTCCGGGACCAGTGCAGTAACATCGCGGGGTAAGGGAAGCAAGCTGAGAAGGGGGCTTCGGTGAAGAAGCTGCTGGCACTCGCCGTCATCGCGGGCGGCGTCCTGTTCGTCGTCAAGCGCAACAAGGCGGCCAAGGCCGAGGCCGACCTCTGGCGTGAGGCGACCGCGCCGGTGCCCTCCACCAACGGCACCACCCCGGCCAAGCCGGCGGGCGCTTCCCAGAACTGATCCTCGCGCGGGCGGTCCACCGCCCGCGTCCGGGGCTGTAGCTCAATTGGTAGAGCACCGCCTTTGCAAGGCGGGGGTCAGGGGTTCGATTCCCCTCAGCTCCACAACTCGAACGGCCCGCACCAGCGTGCGGGCCGTTTCCGTACCCGGGTCAGGTGCGTGTCAGGTCGGTGTCAGGCCGCCGCTCGACAGTGGTCCGCATGACAGACCTGGCGATCACGGCTTCCGGCCTCCGGAAGGCCTACCAGAACAAAACCGTCCTCGACGGCGTCGACCTCGAAGTCGAGGCCGGGACCGTCTTCTCGCTGCTCGGCCCGAACGGGGCCGGCAAGACCACGACCGTCAACATCCTCACCACGCTGGCGAACGCCGACGGCGGCACGGCCCGGGTCGCCGGGCATGACGTTGCCGCCGAGGCCAAGGCCGTTCGGGCGGCGATCGGGGTCACCGGGCAGTTCGCCGCCGTCGATGAACTGCTGAGCGGGCGGGAAAACCTGCAGCTGATGGTCGACCTGAGCCGGGGTGCCGGGAAGCGGGCCGTTGACGAACTGCTCGAGCGCTTCGACCTCACCGAGGCGGCGCACAAGCCCGCGTCGACCTACTCCGGCGGCATGCGCCGGAAGCTCGACCTCGCCATGACGCTCGTCGGCCGCCCGCGGATCATCTTCCTCGACGAGCCGACGACCGGCCTCGATCCGCGCAGCCGGCGCACCATGTGGTCGATCATCCGGGACCTCGTCGCCGACGGCGTGACCATCTTCCTCACCACCCAATACCTCGAGGAAGCCGATCAGCTCGCCGACCGCATCGCCGTGCTCGACCAGGGCCAGCTGGTCGCCCAGGGCACCGCCGACGAGCTGAAGCGGCGGCTTCCCGGCACCCACGTCCGGCTCCGGTTCACCACCGCCACCGAGCTCGACGCCGCCGCGCGGATCCTCACCGACGCCGCCCGGGACGACGAGGCCCTGACCCTGCGCGTGCCCAGCGACGGTGGCACGAAGTCGCTCCGCACCCTTCTGGACCGGCTCGACGAGTACGCGCTCAGCGCCGAAGAGCTCTCCGTCCACACCCCTGATCTCGACGACGTCTTCCTCGCCCTGACGGGCCACGCCACGGAGGTTCCCGCGAAATGAAGTCTCACTCGATCGTGATGCTGCGCCGCAACTTCAAGCACATCACCCGGAACCCGATGTCGGTGTTCAACGCCATCCTGATGCCGGTCGTCATCATGCTGATGTTCGTCTACATGTTCGGTGACGCGTTCAACGTCGGCGTGGACTACGTCGACTACGCGACGCCGGGGTTGATGCTGCTGGCCGTCTGCTACGGGCTCGGAGCCACGGCGATCGCGGTGAACTCCGACATTACGAAGGGCATCATCAACCGCTTCAAGGTCATGGACGTCTCGCGCGGCGCGGTGCTGACCGGGCACGTCGTCGCCAGCGTGCTGACCAACCTGGTCGCCATCGCGGCCCTGCTCGGCGTCGCCTTCCTGCTCGGCTTCGCCCCGGCGGCGGGCTTCCTCGGCTGGCTCGGCGCGCTCGGCGTCGTCGTGCTGCTCGGGTTCGCCACCGGCTGGCTCACCATCGCGCTGGGGCTGGCGGCGAAAACGCCGGAAACGGCGGGCATGGCGTCGGTTCCGCTGATCATGCTGCCGTTCTTCAGCAGCGCGATCGTGCCCGCGGACAAGATGGGCCCCGGCCTCAAGCAGTTCGCCGAATACCAGCCGTTCACGCCGATCATCGAGACCCTGCGCGGGCTGCTCAACGGGACGCCGGCCACCGGCACCCTGCTCGCCGCCCTCGGCTGGTGCGCCGGGATCGCCGTCGTCGGCTACCTCTGGGCGTCGTCGACCTTCAAGAAGCGAGCGTGACCGCGGCCAGCTCCGGCCAGCTCGCCGCCGATCCCGCCCGCGTCGCCTCGGTGAACCCCTCGTCACCGAGGCGGCGTCGTGCGGTCTCCTCGATCCGGGCGACGTCCGGGTGCGACCGGTCCGGCAGGCCCCGGAGCCCCGCGCTCGCTCCCAGCAGCCGCGCGGCCTGCTCGTCCTGCCCCTCGCGCAGCGCCAGGTCCGCGACGCCGACGAGGACGTGCGCGATCGTCAGCGGGTGGCTCGTCTCGGTGGCCGCGGCGAAGGCCGCCGCGCGGTGCCCGCGGGCCTCTTCGACGTCCTCGGCGAGGTAGCCGAGCAGGTCCCGGACCACGGCCTGGACGTTCGGGCGCTGGGCGTCTTCGCCCATCATCGTCGTCGCGACGTCGAGCTGGTGGCGGACCTGGCCGGTGTCGCCGCTCCAGCGCGCGAGCTCCGCCTTGGCCAGCGCCAGCTCGGCCAGCGCGTTCGGCCAGGCGACGCGCTCCGCGGCTCCCTGGGCTCCGGCCAACGCGGCCGCACTCGCCTTTTCGTCGTCCAGCAGCCAGTACAGCTGGGCCTGCCGCGTCCGCATCCGCACGACGTCCTCGATGGCGCCGACCTCGGTCACGACCTCGACGGCCTGCTCGTAGTAGTCGCACGCCTCGGCGAACTCGCCGCGCACGGCGATGCGGTCCGCCAGCTCGGTCAGGGCGAACGAAGTGCCCCACCGCTCGCCGAGCGCACGGAACTCGGCGACCGCCGTCTCGAGGAGCGCGTCCGCCGCCCGGTCGCCGTGGCCGAACTGGATGCGCATCTTGCCCAGCTGGAGCCGCGCCACCGCGCGGACCCACGGGTCCTCGTCGGCGAGCAGCGGTTCGAACGCCGTCAGCGCCGCGTCCGGTCCGTGCAGCAGGCGCTCCAGCGAGCCGGCGAACCGCAACGCCAGCCGCGGGTTCTCGACCCGCAGGCTGATGTCGTACGCCTTGCGGATCCACTTCTCCGCGCGGTACTCGTCGCTCTGCTGCCCGGACGCCACGAACTGGACGACGAACGTGTAGACGACCCCGCGGATTTCGTCCGGCACCTCGCCGGGCAGCGCGGTGGCCGCCATGACCAGCTCGTTGCCCTCCGCCCGGTGCCCGGCGAGCCACCAGTACCAGCCGGCGGTCGCCGCGAGCCGCATCGCCTCGCCCGCTTCGCCCGCCGCGAGTGCTCCGCGCATCGCCGCGGTGAGGTTGTCGTGCTCCGCCTCGAGCACGGCGAGCCACGTCAGCTGCTCGCCGCGGCGCAGGTGCGGCTCCGCGGTTTCGGCCAGTTCCGTGAAGTACGCGAGGTGGGCGCGCCGGGCGACGTCGGCCTCACCCGCCTCCGCGAGCCGCTGGCCGGCGTACTCCTTGATGGTCCCGAGCATGCGGTAGCGCTCGCCGACGACGACCACCAGCGACTTCTCGGTCAACGCGGTCAGCAGGTCCAGCACCTCGGCGGAGTCGCCGCAGACCCGCTCGGCCGCTTCCAGGCTCGCCCCGCCGGAGAACACCGAAAGCCGGCGCAGCACGACGCGTTCGGCGTCGGAGAGCAGCTCCCAGCTCCAGTCGATCACCGCGCGCAGCGTCCGGTGCCGCGGGAGCGCGGTGCGGCTGCCGCCGGTCAGCAGGCGGAACCGGTCGTCGAGCCGGTGCGCGAGCTGGTCGAGCGACATCGTCCGCAGGCGGGCCGCGGCGAGCTCGATGGCCAGCGGCATCCCGTCCAGCGCCCGGCAGACGCGCGCCAGGGTGGCGGCGTCGGCCGTGAGGTCCTTGCGCACCGCGCCGGCCCGGTCCCGCAGCAGCCGGACGGCCGGGGCAGCCTCGATTTCGGCGGGATCGGCGTTCTCCGCGGGCAGGGCCAGGGGCGCGACCTGCCAGAGCGCCTCCCCGGTGATGCCGAGCGGTTCCCGGCTCGTCGCGAGGATCCGCAGCCGGCGGCACTCCCCGAGCACCTGGTGCGCGAACGCCGCCGCGGACTCGATGACGTGCTCGCAGTTGTCCAGTACCAGCAGCATCGAGCGCTCGCGCAGGGCCGCGACGACCCGGTCCGCCGGTTCGGCGTCCGGTGCCTCGCCGACGAGCGAGTCCCGCAGCTTGAGCGCGCCGAGCGTCGCTTGAGCCACGTCGTCGCCGGGGCCGATCGCCGCCAGCTCCACCAGCCACGCGCCGTCCGGGAAGTCGCCGAGCAGCGTGCGCGCGGTTTCCGTGGCCTGCCTGGTCTTCCCCGAGCCGCCGGGTCCGATCAGGGTGGTCAACCGGTGTTCGGCGACGAGCTCGCGGACCGCGGTGACGTCGGCGTCCTTGCCGACGTAGCTGGTCAGCTCGGCCCGCAGGTTCGTCTTCCGGTTCTCCTCCCGCCGGCTCAGCTCGCCACGCAGCAGGGCGACGTGCACCTCGGACAGCTCCGGCGACGGGTCGACGCCGAGGGAGTCGGCCAGGGTCTCCCGCGTGCGCTCGTACACGAGCAGGGCCTCGGTGTCGCGGCCGGTCGCGACGAGGGCGCGCATCAACGCGGCGACGAGCCGTTCGCGCATGGGGTGCGCGGAGACCAGGTCGGTCAGCTCGGTGACCAGCTCCGCACCGCCGCCGAGCCGGGACTCCGCGTCGAACCGGTCCTCCAAGGCGGCCAGGCGCAGCCCCTCGAGCCGGGTGACCGCGGCTTCGAACGCCGCGCTCTCCGGCAGCTCGACGTCCTGCATCGCCGAACCGCGCCAGAGCGCGAGGGCCTCCCGCAGCCGCCGCGGATCGTCGTCCTTGCGGGCTTGGCCGACGAGCCGCTCGAACCGCACGGCGTCGACGTCGTCGGGCGCCACCACCAGCCGGTAGCCGGTCGGCCGTCCGTCGACCGAGCCATCGGGCAATGCCTTGCGCAGCCGGGAAACCAGGCGCTGCAGGGCGTTCGGCGCTTCGGCGGGCGGGTGCTCGCCCCAGATCCAGTCGACGAGCGTCGCCTTCGGGACCACCTGGCCCGGTTCGAGCGCGAGCGCGACCAGCAGGCCACGTAGGCGGGCGCCCGGCACCTCGGCGAGCGCGCCGTCGTCCGTGCGCACTTCGAAGGGCCCCAGGATCCCGATCTGCACCCGGCCGATCTTGCCACGGGCGACGGTGTCCGAGGCGTGTCAGGCCCGTGTCAGCCCGCTCGGTGATCGTCATCGGCACACGCCACGGAAGGAAACCCGATGAGCCAGCACGGACTCCCCATGGACCGCGACGCGGGCCCCTTCGACCCCCCGAGCGCGCTCACGCGGCTGCGTGACACCCGCCCGGTCAGCCCCCTGGTGTTCCCCGACGGGCACGAAGGCTGGCTCGTCACCGGCTACGAAGAGGTCCGGCAGATGATGGCCGACACGCGGTTCAGCTCACGCCTGGACCTCGACGTCATCCACGTGCCGTACGAGACGGGCATGCCCGCCGCCACCGAGCCGTCGCCGCCGATGCCGGGCATGTTCATCGCGATGGACCCGCCGGAGCACAGCCGGCTGCGCCGCAAGCTCACCGGCGCCTTCACCGTCAAGCGGATGAAGCAGCTGGAGGAGCACATCGCCGACGTCGTCGAGCGGCAGCTGGACCACCTGGCGCGGCTGGCCCCGCCGGTCGACCTGGTCAAGGAGTTCGCGCTCCCGGTGCCGTCGCTGGTGATCTGCGAGCTGCTCGGCGTGCCCTACGCGGACCGCGAGACGTTCCAGGCGAACTCGGCGCAGTTCATGGTCCGCGAGCAGACGCTCGAGGAGAAGATGGGCGCGTACCTCGCGCTGAACACCTACCTTTCCGAACTGGTCACGAGCAAGCGCGCCGAGCCCGGCGAGGACATCCTGTCCGACCTGGCCCGCCACGACGACCTGACCATCGAAGAGCTGACCGGCGCGGCGTTCCTGCTCCTCCTCGCGGGCCACGAGACGACGGCGAACATGCTGTCCCTGGGCACGTTCGCGCTGCTGGAGCACCCCGGGCAGTGCGCCGAACTCCGCGCCGACGCGGAACTGCTGCCCGGCGCGGTGGAAGAACTGCTGCGGTACCTGTCGGTGGCCGACATCTTCTTCCGCTACGCCACCGAGGACCTCGAACTCGGCGGCGAAACCATCACCAAGGGCTCGACGGTCGTCGTCTCGCTGCTGGCCGCCAACCACGACCCCCGGCGCTTCGAAGACCCGGACACGCTCGACATCCGCCGCAACGCCCGCGGCCTGCTGTCCTTCGGCCACGGCGTCCACCAGTGCCTCGGCCAGCAACTGGCCCGCATCGAGATGCGTGCCGGGTTCGAGGGTCTCCTGCGCCGCTTCCCGACGTTGGCGCTGGCTGTCCCGGCCGAGGAGGTGAAGCTGCGCACGGACATGAACATCTACGGCGTCCACGAGCTGCCGGTCACGTGGACCGCAGGAAGCTGAGCACCGCGTCCCGCCCCGCGTGACCGCGCTCGCGGTTCTGGATCGAATGCGACTCGCCCGGCACGACCACCAGCCGCCCGTGCGGGGCCAGCGCCGCTTCTTCGCGCGCCCACTCCAACGGCGTCGACAGGTCGCGGTCGCCGTTGAGCAGCAGCACCGGCACGTCGGGCAACGACCCGGCCGGATTCGACCCCGGGTGTTCGGCCGGCCACGGCAGGCAGCTCTGGATGAACCCCTGCTGCGTCGCGACGCCGGTCGTGTACGGCCAGGTCGCCGACTCCGGGAGCGCGCGGGAGGCCAGCGACAGCAACGGGCGGCGGAGGACGAGCGGGGTCGCCGCGGAGCCCCACGGGAACCGGCCGTCGGCGCACAGCGTGGCCGCGTGGAGGCCGGCACTGAAGTCCGCCGGCTTGTCGCCGCCGGACTTGTACGCCTCCAGCAGGCCGTCCAGGTGGGCCGGGGCGCCGCCGCGGGCTTCGTGCAGGGCGCCGATGACGTCGCCCGCCGCCGGGTTGCGGTACGACGGGTCGCCGAACTCGTACGACACGATCGTGTCGAAGATGCGCACTCCGTCGGCCGTGCTGCGGTGGCGGACCACCCACGCCAGGTCCTCGGCCGGGTCGTAGCCGCAGGCCGGGGCCACCGCGCACGCCTCGCGCAGCACGCGCGCCTCGGCCGTCAGGCCCGTCAGGTACAGCGAGGCGGACGCCGTGGCGTGGTGTGGCAGCACCGAATCGAGGATCACCTTGCCGACGTGGTCCGGGTGCGCGATCGCGTACCGCGCGGCCGTGAAGGAGCCGTAGGAGACGCCGTCGACGACCATCTTCGGCACGCCCAGCGCCTGCCGGAGCTGGTCGAAGTCCGCCACGCTCTGGTCGGTCGAGTACAGCGGTGCCGTGTCGCCGAGGATGCGCGCGCACTCCTGCACCGCGCCGGCCGACGGGGTCGCGATGTCCGAACTGCCCATCTCCGCCTGCAGACCGGGACACAGCAACGCCCCCGACGGCCCGGTGCCGCGCTGGTCGAGCATGACGATCCGGTAGTCCTGCGCGACTTCCGGCAGGCGCAGCCCGGCGATCCGCGGGAGGGTGGCGACGCCGCCCTGGCCGGGGCCGCCGGTGAGGAACAGCAGCACGCCCTTGGGCGCGTCCGCGTTGTCCGTGATCGCCACGGGCAGGTCGAGCGTGCCCGGCACGCGGCCGGTGTGGTCGAGCGGGACGGTCAGCGTCGAGCACGTGAAACCCGGCTGTCCGGGACACGGGTGCGGATCCGCCAGCTTCGGTCGTCCCCCGGGACGCGCGTCGGCCGCGGCCACACCCCCGAGTGCGGCGGTCAGCGCCAGGACCAGCCCGGCGGTCAGCATCTTCGAGCGCATGCCTGCATCATGCGCACAGCCGCGCGGAACCCGCATACCCCCGAAAGGGCGGCCGTCACGGCCAGAGGCGCTCGCGGACCCAGCCGTCCCCGGACTTCCGGTACCGCAGCCGCACGTGCCGCCGGTCGTGGGCGGCCTGCCAGAACTCGACGTCGTCCGGGTCGACCAGGTACCGCGTCCACGTCTCCGGAGCCACGTCCGGGTTGTCCTCGACCCAGCGTTCCGCCTCCGCGGCCGCCGCCTCGAGGTCCGCCGGATCGCGCAGCACCTGCGACTGGTGCCCGATGAACGCCTCGACACGGGACGCCGGCGGCCGGGCCAGGAAGTCCGCCGCCGACACCTCCGGCGCGGCGGGGGAGACCGGGCCGCGCAGCCGGACCTGACGGCCGCGGCCGGGCCAGAAGAACGTCAACGCGGCTCGCGGGTCCTTGCGCAGCTGCCGGCCCTTCGGGCTTTCCGAGCTGGTCGCGACCGCCCAGCCACCCGGGCCGACGTCCTTGAGGATCACCACGCGCGCGTCGGGCGCGCCGTCGGGATCCACTGTGGACAGCGTGACGGCGTGCGGTGCCAGCACGTGCTCGCCGGCTTCGGCGAGCCACTCGAGGAAAAGCGCCTGCGGGTCCGCCGGCGCCGTTTCCGGCGTGAACCCGGGAAGCTCTTCGGGGAACGACGGCCAGCCGCGCAACTGCACCATGTCAGTAACCGTACGGACCCTGCTGGGGCGCGTGCCCCGGCGGTGGGTGGACCGGCGGCTGCGGACCGGCCGGGCCGGCGTACGGCGGCGGCGGGACCTGCGGCGCCGGCGCGACTCCCGGCGGCTGCTGACCGGGGTACTGCTGCTGGGCCTGCTGCCACTGGAGCTGCTGGTAGACCTCGGCGGGCTGCGGGAAGCAGTACGTCAGCTTGGCGTTGACCGAGCCCTGCATCGCCGCGCCCCAGAGCTTGCCGCCGACGAACGCGTACATCTGCCCGGCGGAGAGGTCCACCGCGACCATCCGCGTCTCGCCGCCGAACTGGTTGCCCGACTTCGCCGACGCGGCCTGCGCGGCGTCCGGGTACACGCGCCCGCCGACGAGCCCGGCGATCACCACGGACCCCGCCGTCCAGCCCATGGTGCCGGTCAGGTTCGCGCGGGCGTGCTGCGTCGCGCGGCCGGTGAAGTCGTACAGCGCCGCGGCGCTGACCTCCGGCACGGCGGCGGCGATCACGCAGTAGTTCATCGTCGTGAGCAGGATCTGTTCGGTGAACAGCCCGACGACGGCCGTGGCGGGCCCGATCTGCACCGAGTGCAGCCGGCCACCGGCCCGCTGGATGCGCTCGGCCATCGTGCCGAGGTACTGCTCGGGAGTGAGCACGTCGTCATCGTCGCACGCCCGGTGCTCACGGCGTCGTCAGCCAGCGGTTTCCACACATGCTTCGTGGTTGACTGTCCGCGCTATGCGACGACTCGTACTTTTCGCGCCCGCCGTGGTCCTGCTGGCCGGCTGCGGCGCCACCATCGTGACCGGCACCGCGACGCCCAGCCCGCCGTCCGCGTCCGCGAACTCGAGCAACTCCGGAGGCGGCCTGCCCCCGGATCCCCAGCCGGGTGCGACGAAGGACTGCCCGTACCTCGACAGCGAGTTCGTGGCCGAGTCGAACGGGCAGCACGTGTCGAAGGTGCGCGTGTCCGCCGACCAGCCGCAGCCGGCGTGCTTCTTCTATCGCCCGGACGGGAAGATCCAGCTCACTGTGCGTGTGTACGTCGGGGACGCGAAGACGGCGACGGCGCTGGTCAACAAGGCGGCGCCGATCGACTCGTCCAACCCGGCGAGCGACCCTTCCGGCTGGAAGGGAGGCTATTTGTCGACCGACGACGGTGCCGTCTACGCGGTCGCGAAGGGCTCCGCGGCGGTCATCGCGACCACCAACCAGAAACAGAGCGTGAAGGCACGCACAGTGGTCAAAAAGGCTATCGCTGCCCTGAAGCTCTAGGTAGCGACCTCCACACGGGTGAGTGATGTTGATCTTGTATTACCCTGTGCGTCACGCGCAGGCTTCGTGGACTCGCGCACCGCAGCCGCCGGGGATCCCCACCCCGGGGCGGGGCACCAACTCTGCAACGACAAAGGACAAGATTCGTGGCTGACACCCTCAAGGAAATCCTGCTCGACTCCGGCCGTCGCCCGGCTGTCGTCTCCGACTTCGAGACCCTCGTCGACGCCGAGGTCTCGGACAAGGGCGGCGTTTCGGGTGCCGTCGTGAAGACCGGCTTCGCCGCGGTCAAGAAGATCAAGCCGGGCATCATCCCCTCGGCCGTCGACACGCTGCTGCCGGACTTCGCCTCCGCGCTCGAGCCGTTCTACGGCGACTACCGCGCCCAGGGCGGCAACGACTTCGGCGCCTACCTGTCCAGCCGCTCGGACGAGGCTTCCGACGCGCTGCTGAGCGTCACCGACGGGCGCGCGGAGAAGAGCAGCCGCGACAGCATCAAGAAGGTCTACTCGAAGCTGCGCCCGAACGGCAAGAAGAACGTCGAAGAGGCGCTCCCGCGGCTCGGTCAGCTGATCGACAAGCACGCCGCCGCTGTCTGATCGGTTCCCAGGCACGACTGAAGAGGCCCCCGGCTGCACCCCCGGGGGCCTCTTCGCGTCTTGTTCAGTTCTTCTTTTCGGCCGGCGCCGCGGAGGGCGCCTTGCCGTTCGCCTGCGCGCTCGGCTTCGCCGGTTCGGCGGGCTTCGGCGCGGGCGGGGTGGCCTTCGGCGGCGCGGGCGCGACCGGCGGCTCCTGCTTCGAGCGGAGGGCGTAGGCGGCACCGGCGCCGACCACGACCAGGCCCAGCAGCCACGGCCACTTGCGACGGCTGCGGGTGCCCTTGGCGGCCGACTTGGCCTCGGACAGAGCGGCGTAGAAGTCCTTCTTCGCCGCCTTGAAGTCCTTCTTGCCGCGGCGCTTCGACTCGCCGGCCGCCTTCGCGGCCTTGATGGCGGCCTTCTTCGCCTTGCGACCCGGCTTGCGCAGCTCGGACAGGCGCGCGAGCGCCTCCTGGCGAGCGGCCTTCGAGCTCTTCTTGAGCTCCTTGCGGGTCAGTTCCGTCTTCTTCGCGAGCTTCTTCTGCGCGCGCCGCCCCTGCTTGACACCCTCGGTGACGAGTTTGTCGGCGGTCTCGACGGCCTGGGCTGTCGCCCGGGACATGGGCTTCACCTCATCATTCGTTTGACACTGCTCTGTTACCCGTAACCTATCGTGCCCCTTTTTCCGCTCGCCCGCCCGCAGATGGCACGATGGCATTCGTGAAAGCTACGCTGCACACCAATCAGGGTGACATCCACCTCAACCTGCTCCCCGACCACGCGCCCAAGACGGTCGCGAACTTCGTCGGGCTGGCGGAAGGCACCAAGGAGTACACCCAGCCCAACGCGGCGGGCACGAACTCCGGCCCCTTCTACGACGGTTCGATCTTCCACCGGGTGATCGACGGCTTCATGCTGCAGGGCGGCGACCCGACCGGCACCGGCCGCGGCGGCCCCGGCTACAAGTTCGGCGACGAGTTCCACCCCGAGCTGCAGTTCAGCAAGCCGTACCTGCTGGCCATGGCCAACGCGGGACCCGGCACGAACGGCTCGCAGTTCTTCATCACCGTCGCGCCGACCACCCACCTGAACTTCCGGCACACGATCTTCGGCGAGGTGGCCGACCAGGAGTCGCGCAACGTCGTCGACGCGATCGCGCGCACCGCGACCGGCCCGGCCGACCGCCCGCTGACCGACATCGTCATCGAGAAGGTCAGCATCGAACACTGACGGCTACTTCGCGAGGGTTTCGGTAGGTTGGTGCCATCGTGAACCAACCGCCGAACCCCGCCGCCGAACAAGCCGCGCTCCCCGGGTGCTGGTGGCACCCGAACCGCCCGACCGGGCTGAGCTGTTCCCGGTGCGGGCGTCCGGCGTGCCCGGATTGTCTCCGCGAAGCCCCCGTCGGCTTCCAGTGCACCGACTGCGTGCACACCGGCGGCCAGGAGCAGCGCCGTCAGCACCGCGGGTACCAGGAAGCCGGCCTCGGCCAGCGCACCGTCTTCGGCGCGCGGCTCTCGCAGTCGGTGCTCGTCACCCAGGTCATCCTCGCGGTGAACGTCCTGGTCTTCCTCTTCACGGTCGTCCAGGCGGGCAGCCTGAACGGCAACGACCAGTCGTCCCTGCTCCAGCACGGCGCCCTCTACGGCAACGCGACCATGGGCCACGGCGAGTGGTGGCGCGTCCTGACCAACGGGTTCCTGCACTACGGGCCGATCCACCTCGCGGTCAACATGTTCTCGCTGTGGATGATGGGCCGCGCCCTGGAGCAGGTCTGTGGCCGCGGCCGCTACCTCGCGCTCTACTTCGTCTCCATGCTCGGCGCGTCCACGGCCGTGCTGCTGTTCGACAACCCCATCGGCGTCCCGGGCACGGCGGGCGCATCCGGGGCGCTGTTCGGCCTGATGGGCGCGTACGGCGTCACGGTGCTGAAGCTGCGCCTGAACCCCACGGGCCTGATCATCACGCTCGCGCTGAACGCCTTCATCACCTTCGGCATCCAGGGGATCTCGATCTTCGGGCACCTCGGCGGGCTGGTGACCGGCGCGCTGGTCACCGTCGCGCTGCTCTACGCGCCGCAGGTCAAGCAGGCGCAGTGGCAGGCCATCGGCGTCGGGATCATCGTGGTCGCGCTCCTCGGCCTGCTGGTCTACGCCGGCGCGCAGGCCGCTCCTGCGCCGACCTGCTCGTTCCTCCAGTACCCGGAGGGGCTCTTCTACACCTGCCGCTAGCTGCGCAGCGTGCTGAGGACGTCCAGGACGTCCCGCGGGTCCTCGCCGAGGTCGAGCCACCCGAAGACGTACAACTGCTCGTCGTGTTCGATCTCGAGCGTGACGCCGTCGCGGCCCATTCGCCGGGTGGTGCGCAGCCGCGTGCGCGTCTGCGCCCACGGCAGCCGGTGCGTGCCGCCCAGCGTCCGGGCCACCAGGCCTTCGGCGTCAGCGGCCAGCCGGGGCCGGACGATCGTGGCGTGGGCGGCGAACGCGCCGACGGCGACGGCGGCCAGTGCGAACAGCACCGACCCGCCGCGGTCGCCGGTCAGCGCCTCGGCCACCACGCCGGCCAGCAGCAACGCGGTGACCGCCCAGGCCGATACCACAACGGCCTGACGAGGCGCCCAGGAGGTGGGGTAGTTATCCACAGGGGTTATCCACACTGGGGATGAGTCACACCGCTGTAATTCGACGTCAATCCGCTGTTCGGAGTAATAATCAGCGCCAGCGCATGGTCATGAGCAGACCCGCGATCATCAGCGCGAACCCGCCGGCGAAGTTCCAGTTGCCCAGGTCGGCCATCCAGGAGATCTTGTCCCCGGCGATGTAGTTGACCAGGAGCCACACCAGGCCCAGGAGCATCAACCCGAACATCGGGATCTTCCAGGCGAGGCCGGTCGGGCCTGCGGCCCGCACCTTCACCGGCGTGCGCCGGTCGGCGGGCGGGGTGTAAGCGGTCTTCTTGCGGACCTTGGACTTGGGCATCGTGTGTTCCTCGCGGTGCTCTTCGGGCTCGTCTGGTGGCGATGTCCCGCTGAGGGTGCGCAACCGGCGCCACGTGCACACGTTAACGTAAACGACCGCAGGAAAGCAGCGGCCAGCAGTGGTCGGATTTCCCGACCGTGACAACGGGGTCACCCAGGGTTCGACGCGGCTTGAGAGGAGCTTGCGTGGCTACGCGCGAAGGACCGGACGACGACCGGCGCAGATACCCCGGCCAGCCCATGCCGCAGCGCCGTCCCGCGACGCCCCCGCGCGGCCAGGTGCCACCTCGCCGGCCCCAGCGCGGCCCCCAGGGCCAGCCACCCGGGCGTCCGCAGGGACAGCCGCCCCGTCGTTACGCGAGCCCGCCGCCCGGCGCGGCCGAGGAGACCGTCGTCTTCGCCCCGGTCGGGAAGGGTGGCGCGGCGACCGCGGAGAAGTCCGCTCCCGCGCCGCTCGGGAAGGGTGGCGTCGCGATCCGGACGGCCGGCGAAGTCCTCATCACGCTGGGCCTGGTCGTGCTGCTGTTCATGGTCTACGAGCTCTACG
Source organism: Streptomyces sp. MN03-5084-2B (assembly GCA_033793495.1). Taxonomy (GTDB): domain Bacteria; phylum Actinomycetota; class Actinomycetes; order Mycobacteriales; family Pseudonocardiaceae; genus Amycolatopsis. Next base: position 49,729 of record JARAWT010000027.1, read on the forward strand.
TGACCGACCTGTTCTCGGCGGGCAAGCAGTCCGCGGCGAGCGACCAGCTCGAAGGCGAGTGGGCGCACGACCGCACGCTGCACCCCGAGCTGGTCGACGGCAAGGCGTTCGCCCGCATCCACATCCCCAGCTTCGGCGTCGACTACAACTTCACCATCCAGGAGGGCACCGACGACGCCGCCCTCGAAGTCGGCCCCGGCCACTACAAGGGCACTTCGCTGCCCGGCGAGCCCGGCAACTTCGCCGTGGCCGGCCACCGCGTCGGCAAGGGCGCCCCGTTCAACGACCTGGACAACCTCTCCTCCTGTGACCAGATCGTGATCGAGACCTCCGCCGACTTCTACATCTACAAGGTCCTGCCCTACGACGACGAGGTGAAGGACTGGGCCGGCGGCAAGGGCGCCGACCCGAAGTGCAAGGGCGTCTCGACCCTGCGCGACCAGAACGCCGAGGAGGGCGGCGCGTACAGCGAGACCTTCGGCCGCAAGGTCGTGCTGCCCAGCAACGGCGCCGCGGTGAACCCGGTCCCGTACAAGGCCGCCGACGTGCTGCCGAAGGCTCAGCAGGCCGCCCTGCTCACGCTCACCACCTGCCACCCGCAGTTCTCCGCCAAGGAGCGGCTCATCATCACGTCGGTGCTGACCCAGCAGGTGCCGAAGGACCAGGTCAAGAACTACGGCGACCTGCTCTCGAAGATCGGGGAGGCCTGATGTACGCCTGGATCTGGCGGAAGCTCCCCGGTCCGTTCGCGGCGAAGCTGACGATCGCGGTCGTGCTGGTGCTCGGCGTGATCGCGCTGCTGATGTTCGTGGTGTTCCCGTGGCTGGAGCCGCGGCTGTGGTTCAACGAGGTCGCCGTCAACTGAGCCGGAACCCGCCGGGCGGCTGGTCCGTTGCCCCTTTCGGGAAGGGGGCTGTCGTGAAAACACGTCAGAAGGACCGGTCCAACCGGCCGCCGGAAGACCCGTGGAACGAGGTCGGGCCGTGGCTGTGGATGGGCGGGCATTTCCGCGCTGGTGCGGAGCCGGTCGTCGTGCGGCGCGAGTTCGACCTCGTGCTGAGCCTCTACGAGCGCGAGGGCCACGGACCGCCGCTCGACGTCGAACACCACTTCGCCGAGATGCCGGACGGGCCGCTGACCGAGGCGCAGCTCGCCGACGTCGAGCGGTTCGCCGGACTGGCGGTCGAGGCGGTCCGCGCGGGCCGGCGGACGCTCGTGCGCTGCCACGCCGGGCTCAACCGGTCCGGCCTCGTCGTCGCGCAGACGCTCGTCGAACTCGGGCTCGGCGTGCCGGCCGCGATCGAGCGGGTCAGGGAACGGCGCTCACCGAGGGCGTTGGACAACCAGCTCTTCGTGCAGTACCTAGAGACCGGGTTGCCGACCGCGCGCCTGCTGGCCGGGCTGGACGCTTGAGGTTCGGCGTCTTCCTGGTCAGCGGCCGCTTCCCCGGCCAGTCGGACGGCGACGTCCTCCGCCGGTCGGTCCGCGCGGCCGAGCTGGCCGAAGCGGCCGGCTTCGACGACGTCTGGTTCGCCGAGCACCACTTCGTGCCCTACGGCGTCTGCCCGTCGGCGATCACGCTGGCCGGACACGTCCTCGGGCGGACGTCGCGGATCGGTGTCGGCACCGCGGTGAGCGTCCTGTCGACGGCTCACCCGGTGGCGCTGGCCGAGCAGTGGGCGATGCTCGACGCCGTTTCCGGGGGACGGCTGCGGCTCGGTGTCGGGCGCGGCGGTCCGTGGCAGGACCTCGAGGTCTTCGGCACCGGGCTGGACCGGTACGAGACCGGCTTCGAGGAGTCCCTCGACGTCTTCCTGCGTGCCGCCACCGGCCGCGTCGAAGCCCGGGGGAGGCACTTCGCCTTCCGGGAGGTGCCCGTGGTGCCGGTCCCGGAACGGCGGCCGGACGTCGTGGTGGCGTGCGGCGGCCCGGGGTCGGCGGCGGTCCGGCAGGCCGCGGATCGGGACCTGCCGTTGCTGCTCGGCCTGCACGCGGACGACGAGGAGAAAGCCGCCACGGTCGCGGCCTACGGGAAGCCCGCGAACCACGTTTCGACCGTGCTCTGCCAGGTCGGCGACCCCGACGTGGTCCGCAGGGCACTGCCCGGCTGGCTGCGGGACGGGCTCGGGGCCCATGTCACGGTCGACGGGCGGCCCGTGCCGTCGCGGGAGCCGGGGGAGTACACCGAACGGCTCTGCGCCATCCACCCGGTCGGCGACGCGGCGCACTGCGTCCGGACACTGGAAACGAGCCTCCGGCGCACCGGCGTCTCCCACGTGCTGATGCTCGTGGAAGCGTCGGGTACGCCGGAGGGCACGTTCGCGAACATCGCGCGGATCGGCACCGAGGTGCTGCCCGCGCTGCGGGCTAGCAGTCCCGCAGTTCCGGGCTCTGGTTGAGCAGCTGGCCGCGCGGCGAAACGAAGGCGCGGTAGCGGTCACTGTCCATTTCGGACTGCTTGAACACGGCGACCCGGTGGCAGTTCTGGAACGCCAGCTTGACGCCGAAGTGCCGTTCGAGGCCGCCGCGGATCGCGTCCGAGGCCAGTGCCCGCAGCAGCTGCCCGCGGGCGGCCTCGCTCGGCGGCGGCGTCTCGTTGTCGGCGAACCCGTCCGCCGCTCCCTCGGCGTCGGCGATGACGCCGGTGATGACCTCCCAGGCGTACGGCAGGGATTCCTTGACGCAGGTGACGAACTCGGCGTCGGTGACCTCCCCGCGCTCGGCCTTCTCCAGCAACGCGGGTGACACGTCCAGGGACATCGAACCTCCAGTTTGAGCAGGGCCACCCTCTTGGCTACCGGCCGGGTGGCCCGGCCACAAGAGAAAACGATGATCATCACCACTTTGGCGGAAGGCCCGGTCACTCCCAGCGGAAGAGCTTCGCGGCCAGCGCCGTTCCGAGCACCGCGAAGGCGGCGAGCGCGGCCAGCTGCAGCGGCTGCACGCCGGCGCCGATCCAGGCGTCCTGCAGCGGTTGCGAGCCCGGCGGCACGTAGTCGCCGATCCGGCGCAGGACGTCCGGCAGGAACGGCCGCGGCAGGTAGACGCCGCCGAAGAACATGATCGGGAGGAAAGCGACCATCGCGACTCCGCCGGCGGCCTTGGACGTGCGGGCGACCGCGGCCGCGATCAGGCCCAGCGCGAACGTCGCGACCACGCCGAGCACCAGCGTCAGCGCGAACGACAGCGGGTGCTTCGGCAGCGGCACGTCGTAGACGGCGTTGCCCAGCCCCAGCACGAGCGCGATGGCCGTCAGCGAGACCGCGACGTGGATGAGCAGCTGCGCGCCCAGCAGGTTCGCCGGGTGCACCGGCGTCGTGGCCAGCCGGCGCAGCACGCCCTGCTCGCGGTAGGTGGCGACGGCGGCCGGGATCGACTGCAGCGCGAGCATCGCGATGCTGATGACGATCAGCGACGGCACCCAGGCGTCGATGAGCCGGTAACCGCCCGCCGCCTCGCTGGGCTTGCTCATGCCCGGGATGGCGCCGATGGCGAGCAGCAGGATCGACGGCAGCAGCAGGCCGCCGAGCGGCATGAAGGGCGCGCGGAGGAAGAGTTTCGTTTCGGTGGCGGTGATCTTGGCGAAGGTGTTCACCGGGCGCTCCTGGTCAGCGAGACGAACGCATCGTCCAAAGTGGATGCTCCAGCCGCGGCGCGGAGCTCGGCCGGGGTGCCGGTGACGACCACGCGCCCGGCGTCGAAGATCGCCACGCGGTCGCAGAGCCGCTCGGCCTCGTCCATGAAGTGCGTGACCAGCAGGACCGTGACGCCGCTGGCGCGGACGCCTTCGACGAGCCGCCACGTTTCGCGGCGGGCGTGCGGGTCGAGCCCGGTGGTCAGCTCGTCGAGGATCGCCAGCTCCGGCTGCCCCACGAGGGCGAGCGCGATCGAGACGCGCTGCTTCTGGCCGCCGGACAGCTTCCCGAAGGAGCTGCGGGCGTGGTCACGCAGGTCGAGCTGGTCGAGCAGGACGTCGATGTCGGCGGGCTCGGCGTAGAAGGACGCGAACAGCTCCAGTGCTTCGCGCACCCGCAGCTTCGCGGGCAGCCGGCTTTCCTGCAGCTGGACGCCGACGCGGCGGGTCAGCGCCGCGCGGTCGGTCTCCGGGTCGAGGCCGAGCACGGAGACCGTGCCGCCGTCGGCCCGGCGGAGGCCCTGGAGGCATTCGACGGTGGTGGTCTTCCCGGCGCCGTTCGTGCCGAGGATGCCGAAGATTTCGCCGCGCTCGACGGTGAAGGAAACGCCGTCGACCGCGACCCGGGTGCCGTAGCGCTTGCGGAGGTCGGTGACTTCGATGAGTGGCATGGGAACCAAGCTACGAACCGGCGCACCGCTCGGTAATGACGCTGAAACCCCAGCTCAGGTAGCGTTTTGCTGAAGCGGGGGTGGGGCTGGGCCCACCCCTTTCGTGGGGCTTCGGGCACTGCGCGGTCCGGCGTCGTTCGACGAGGATCCCGGGGGAAGGAGGTGCCGGATGACGTACCTGCGTGCGGTCGGCCGGGCGTTCGCGCTGGCCGCGTTCTCGTTGCTCAGCTGGGTGGACGTCCTGATCCAGCTGGTCACGTTCGCGATGCTCTGCGGCGGGCTGGTCTTCTTCTTCGGCTCCACGGTCGTGTGGGCCCGTGGCCGGTCGGCGACCATGCGGGCGCTGGCCGCGCGCTGGTGCGACGTCGAGATCGAAGCGCCGTACCGGCCGGAGCCGCCGGAGCCGGTGCGTGAGCGCGACGGCTGGTACCGCGACGGCAAGCAGCTTTACAAGCGGCCGTTCTGGATCAGCTGGCAGCACCGGCTCACCTGGGCGATGGAGGACCCGGCGACCGGCCGCGAGTTCACCTGGCAGCTGGTGAACCCGCTGTGCACGCTGCTGTTGCCGGTCGCCGTGCTGCTCGGCGGCCCGGTGGTGCTGCTCGGCTACGGCCGGTGGACGCGCTGGTGGCTCGGCCCCCGCCCACCCGCCGAGCCGAAGCGCAAGAACTGGCTGCACCGGCACCTCGAAGCGCTGGGGCAGCAGGCCGGGCTGTTCGCGGTTTCGGTGGTGCAACTGGTCTTCGGGACCTTCCAGCTGGTCGTCATGGTCTTCTTCATGCCGATGGCCACCCCGGTCGTGCTGGCGAACCGGACGATCACGGACACGGTGCGCCGCGAGGTCGGGAACTGGACCGGGGTGCAGATCGCGCGGCCGTACCTGCCGCCGCCCGGCTTGCCGGTGCCCCGCGCCGACGGGCTCTACCAGTCCTGCAAGCAGCTCTACGAAGAGCCGTTCTGGCCGCTCCAGCACGCCCGCACGCGGTGGGTCTACCGCGACCGCGCCACCTGGCGCGACCTCGCCGGCAGCCTGCTCGTCCCGCTGGTTTCGTTCGTCATGATCCTGCCGACGGTCGCGTTGGCCTGCCGGGGGCTCATCGGCCTCGGGGCGCTCTGGATCTGGCGGCCGTTCGTGTCGCCGCGCATCGACTGGTCACCGTTCCCGGTGGTGTCGACGCACCTGGGCGCGCTCGCACAGACCCCGGTCATGCTGGCGATGGTGTTCGCCGGCCTGGCGGCGGCGCCGTGGCTCGCTCGTCAGCAGGCCCGCTTCATCCGCGTGTGGTTCGGGCCGACCGAGTCGACGCGGCTCGCCCAGCGCGTCGAACGGCTGAAGCAGACCCGCTCCGACGTCACGGTCACGCAGACGGCGGAGCTGCGCCGGATCGAGCGCGACCTGCACGACGGCATCCAGTCCCGGCTGGTCGCGATGGGCATGAAGCTGGGCGCGGTCGAGGCACTGGTGGACACCGACCCGGCGGCGGCGAAACGGCTCGCGGCGGAGCTGCGCGCGGCGTCGTCGGAAGCGCTCACCGAGCTGCGGGTGCTGATCCGGGGCATCCACCCGCCGGTGCTGTCCGAACGCGGGCTGCTGGACGCCGTCCGCGCGCTGGCGCTGGACAGCCCGCTGAAGGCGCAGGTCACCGGGTCGCTGCCGGGGCGCGTCGAGGAGCCGGTGGAGGCGTGCGTGTACTTCGCGGTGTCCGAACTGCTGGGCAACGCGGCGAAGCACGGCGCGAAGCGGGTGTCGATCGAGGTGGCGTTCGCCGATGACCTGCTGACGGTCGTGGTGACCGACGACGGTCCGGGCGGCGCGAACATGGCCCTCGGTTCGGGACTGCGCGGGATCGAGCGCCGGCTGGGTGCCTTCGACGGTAGGTTGACGTTGACCAGCCCAATGGGCGGCCCGACGAAGGCGACCCTGGAGATCCCGTGTCAGCTCGACCAAGAACCGTCGTCGCCGAGGACCAGTACCTCCTCCGAGACGGCCTGACACACCTCCTGGCCGCACACGGCTTCGACGTCGTCGCGGCGGTCGCCACCGGTCCCGAGCTGGTGGCGGCGTTGCGCGAGCACCGGCCCGAAGTGTCCATTGTGGACGTACGAATGCCGCCGACGAACACCGACGAAGGACTCCAAGCGGCGCTGGCGGCCCGCCGGGAAGTGCCCGGGCTGCCGATCCTCGTGCTCTCCCAGCACGTCGAGCAGCTGTACGCGCGCGAGCTGCTGGCCGACGGCACGGGCGCGATCGGCTACCTGCTCAAGGACCGCGTGTTCAACGCGGAGCAGTTCATCGACGCGGTCCGCCGGGTCGCCGCGGGCGGCACCGTGATGGACCCCGAGGTGATCGCGAAACTGGTGGCGGGCAACGCTTCCGACCCGCTCGCCGCGTTGACCCCGCGCGAGCGCGAGGTCCTGGCGCTGATGGCGGAAGGTTGTTCCAACGCGGCGATCGCGACCCGGCTGCACTTCAGCGAGGGCGCAGTCGGCAAGCACACGGCCAACATCTTCGCGAAGCTGGACATCACCGCTTCGGACGACACCAACCGCCGCGTGCTGGCCGTCCTGGCGTACCTGGGTTCCTAGCCGCGCGAGATCCGGGTCATTTCGTCGCGCTCGACGACCTTGACCCGCTCGCGGCCCGCCGCCGACCCCAGCGCCTTCTCGTGCGCGTCGAGCCGGCCCCAGCCGTCCCAGTTGGTGAACGGGATGCCGCGCGTCTCGAGGAAGTCGAGGATCGCGTCCGGGGACGAGAACTTCGGTGCCGCCAGCGTGTCCGCGTCCGCCAGGAGGCTCGCGATCGTCTCCGCCGCGTCGCCCTTCGTGTGGCCGATCAGGCCGATCGGGCCGCGCTTGATCCAGCCCGTCACGTACACGCCCGGCAGCTGGTTCTCGTCCAGGTCCAGCACGCGCCCGGCCTGGTTCGGCACCACGCCGGCCACGTGGTCGAACGGCAGCTCCGGCAGGTGCGACGACAGGTAGCCGACCGCCCGGTACACCGCTTGGACGTCCCAGTCGTGGAATTCGCCCGTGCCGCGGACGTTCCCGTCGCCGGTCAGCTCGGTCCGCTCGGTGCGCAGGCCGGTCACCTTGCCGTCCTCGCCCAGGACTTCGGCCGGCGAGTGGAAGAAGTGCAGGTGCAGCCGGCGCGGCCGGGTGCCCGGCTCGCGGATGGCCCACTCCTGCAGCGTCTTCACGACCATGTCGATCTGCTTCGAGGCGCGCAGGGCCGCGATGCTGCCGTCGTCGAACTCGATGTCCTCCGGGTACACGATGACCTCGACGTTCGGCGAGTGGTCCAGCTCGCGCAGCTCCAGCGGCGTGAACTTCGCCTGCGCGGGGCCGCGGCGGCCGAACACGTGCACGTCCGTCACCGGGCTGGCCTTGAGCCCCTGGTAGACGTTGTCCGGGATGTCCGTGGTCAGCAGCTCGTCGGCCGTCTTCGCCAGGACCCGCGCCACGTCGAGAGCGACGTTCCCGACGCCGAGGACCGCGACCGAAGAGGCGGTCAGCGGCCAGGTGCGCGGCACGTCGGGGTGGCCGTCGTACCAGGACACGAAGTCCGCGGCGCCGTAGCTGCCGTTCAGGTCGATGCCCGGGATGTCGAGCGCGCGGTCGGCCGACGCGCCGGTCGAGAAGATCACCGCGTCGTAGAACTCGCGCAGCTCGTCGAGCTTGATGTCGGTGCCGTAGTCGATGTTGCCCAGCAGTCGGATGTTCGGCTTCGAGAGTACCTTCTCCAGCGCCGTCACGATGCCCTTGATGCGCGGGTGGTCGGGCGCGACGCCGTAGCGGATCAGCCCGAACGGCGCCGGCATGCGCTCGAACAGGTCGATCTGCACGTCGGTGTCGGACTTGTCCAGGATGTCGGCGGCGTAGATCCCGGCGGGACCGGCACCGACGATGGCTACACGAAGAGAACGGCTCACTCGCTCCACGGTAAGTTAGGATCACCTAACCTAAAATGTGATTTGGAGTACGGTCCACCAGGTGGGAGCCGGTAAGCTCGGCGCCATGCGCGTTCTCGTCGTCGACAACTACGACAGCTTCGTCTACAACCTGGTCCAGTACCTGGCCCAGCTCGGCGCCGACTGCACGGTCTGGCGCAACGACGTCGTGGACCTCGACCGCGTGCCGGAGTTCGACGCCGTGCTCGTCTCGCCGGGTCCGGGCACCCCGGAACGCGCTGGTCAGAGCATGGACGTCATCCGCAAGTGCGCCGAGACGCGCACGCCGATGCTCGGCGTCTGCCTCGGCCACCAGGCGCTCGGCGTCGTCTACGGTGCCACCGTCGACCGCGCGCCCGAGCTGCTCCACGGCAAGACGAGCCAGGTCCGGCACACCGGCGTGGGCATCCTCAAGGACCTGCCGGGGGAGTTCACGGCCACCCGGTACCACTCCCTGACCGTGGTGCCGGACACGATTTCCGACGCCGTCTTCGAGGTCACCGGCCGCACCGAGTCCGGCATCGTGATGGGCATGCGCCACCGCGAGCTGCCGCTGGAAGGCGTCCAGTTCCACCCGGAGTCGGTGCTCACCGAGGGCGGCCACCGGATGCTCGCGAACTGGCTGGCCTCCGCCGGGCATCCCGTCGAACCGGCGCGGGTGAACGAGCTGGAGCGGGCGACCAAGGCGCTCCAGAAGGCCGCTGTTGCGTGATCCGGCTCGAGGGGATCGGCAAGCGGTACGGGCGCGGTGACTTCGTGCTCCGCGACGTCGACCTGACCGTCGAGCCCGGGCACGTCGTCGGCATCCTCGGCAGCAACGGCTCCGGGAAGTCGACGCTGCTGCGGATCATGGCCGGCGTCTCGCACGCCACCACCGGCACCGTCGGCGGCACCCCGCGGATCGGCTACCTGCCGGACCGCTTCCCGGCCGGCCAGCGCATGGGCGCTCGCGCCTACCTGCGGCACATGGCGCGCATCCACGGGCTCGCGGACCTTTCGGTGATCGACCCGCTGCTCGAACGGCTCGCCCTCGTCGGCGGCCCGACGGCGCCGCTGCGCACCCTGTCCAAGGGCAACGCGCAGAAGGTCGGGCTCGCGCAGGCCGTGATGGTCCGGCCCGACCTGCTGATCCTCGACGAGCCGTGGTCCGGGCTGGACGTCGGGACGCACACCATCCTCGGCGAGCTCGTCGCCGAGACCCGGGCGCGCGGGGCGAGCGTCGTGTTCACCGACCACCGGCCGCAGGTGGTGCACGACCACGCCGACGTCGTCCACCTCATGGACCAGGGCCGCCTCACGGCGGAGAGCGCGGAGCCGACCACCCGGATCGTCCTGCGCGGCGGCGGCACCGGCTGGGCGGACGAGCCCGGCGTGCGGCACGCCGTCGCCGAAGGACCCCACGTCGTGCTGACGGTCGAGGTCCCCCGCGTCGACGCGGTGCTGAAGCGGGCGCTGGAAGACGGCTGGTCGGTGCGGGAGGTGGCGCCATGTTCGCCTTGACGCGGTACTACCTGGCGCTGCTCGGCCATTCGCAGCGGTACCTGCCGGCGTTGCTGGCCTACCTCGCGCTGTGCGTGATCCTCTACGCCGACCCGAATTCGCCACCGCTGCCGCTGTTCGGCGTCAGCGCCGGCGGGCTGCTGGTCGTCTCGTGCTGGCTGACGATCGCGCTGCTCGACATCGAAGACCCGGTGCAGCGCCTGGTGACCCTGAGCCACGCCCGTCAGTGGCGCCGGATGATCACCGGCGCCATCCTCACCGTGCTGGCCTGTTCCCTGGTTCTCACCGCGATCACCGAGGTGTGGTCGGCGATCAAGTCGTTCAAGGTCGAGCCGTCCGCGCTCGCCATCGGCTTGCTCGCGCACTTCGCGTGCGCGGTGCTCGGCATCGCGATCGCGCTCCCGTGTTCGCGGCTGCTGGTCCACCGCGTCGGCTGGACGGTGCTCGCCGCGGTGATCACGCTCGTCGTCGTGCTGCTGGCGAAGATTCCCCTGGTCCACCCGCTGCTGCACGCCCTGACCGACGACGAGCCCGTCGGCGGCCCGCTGGTCCTGGCCCTGGTGACGGCGGTGGCGATGCTGGCCGTCAGTTACTTCGCCGTTTCGGAACTCGTGCGCCGGCGCTCCTGAGCTCAGTGGTGGTGATCGCGGGCGAACTGGGTCGGCGTCTGGCCGTAGTGGCGGCGAAACATCCGGATGAAGTGGCTGCTGTCGGCGAACTGCCAGTGTGCCGCGATCTCCGAAACCGTGGGGTGGGACGGCGAGAGGAGCGCGCGGCGCGCCTGCTCGAGGCGGCGTCGGCGGATGTACGCCGCGACGGGCTCGCCGGTTGACGCGAACGCCCGATGCAACGTTCGCAGCGAGATCTTGAGGTGGCGCGCCAGCAGCGCCGGTGTCAGGTCCGGGTCGGTGAGCAGTCGATCGGCGAGGTTGCGGGCCGCGTGGACCAGCGGGCCGGCCAGGCCGGGTTCGGTGCCGTCGACGTACCCGTGCAAAACCCCGCGGACCAGCTCCACCAAAGCGTTGCGGCTGGCGTGGACGCCGCCATCGCTGAGGTCGTCGACTGTCGCGTGGACAACGCGTGTGTGTGCCAGCAGCACATGAACCTCCGCGGCGGTGGCCGGGCCGGTCGCTTGCGTGCCGTCGGCGAACAAGCCGAGCGCCTCGGCGGGCAGCCCGATCACCTGGGCGGTAGTGCCCGCGGCGACGTCGTAGCCGGTGAGCCCGGTCGAGCGGCTCAGCAGGAACTGTCCGGCGTCGACAGCTATCGTGTCGCGTTCCCGTCTGAGGATGTAGGCGCCACGATGCACCACGTAGAGCCGCAGTTCGCCGATGTCGGGAAACGCGGAATCGACCCGTACGCGCGTGGCGGTTTCGAAGTCTGTGATGACTGAGTCCCCGACGCGGGATGAGAAACCACGAACGACGGCTCCGGCTGTGGCTTCGTGGTGGAACGCGGGCAACGCGAAACCGTCGCCCATCTGCGCTTCCCAGCCGTCGCGGAAGGCGTCGACACCGAACTTTTCGGTGTCCAGCCGAACCGAGCCGCGTGCCGAGTCCACCCGGCCATCCAACCACGTGGCACGCATCGTCGATCGAGACGGCACGCGCGTCCAAGACCGCGGCGGTACCGGATTCCTAGGGTCGGGACGTGGATCCGAAAACTTATCTGCACCTGTACTTGCAGCAGGTGCGCGACGTCCTGGTGTGGAAACTCGACGGCCTGTCCGAGTACGACGCGCGCCGGCCGCTGACCCCGACCGGAACCAATCTGCTCGGACTGGTGAAACACCTGACGGGCAACGAGTTCGGCTACTTCGGCGAAGTGTTCGACCGACCCGCCCACGCGGGGGAGTGGCTGGTCGACCGCACTCAATCGGAGGACTTCCTCGCCCGCCCCGAGGAGGCCCGCGAGGACATCATCGCGCAGTACAAACGGTCGTGGGAGCACGCTGACGCCACCATCGCGGCACTCGACCTCGACTCACCCGGCAAGGTGCCCCACTTCCCCGAAGGCATGCGCGACGTGACCTTGCTGTGGATGCTCGTCCACATGATCACCGAGACCTGCCGCCACGCCGGTCACGCCGACATCGTCCGCGAGCTCATCGATGGCCGCGCCGGCTACCACCCCACGGTCAGCAACCTTCCCGACCGGTGGTCCGAGTTCCACGACCGTGTCGAGATCGCGGCACGTGAGGCCGCCCGCATCACCGGCGACCGCGCGCAGGACATGTAGTTCAGAGCGTAGCCGTGCCGGATGTCTCGTTGCCTGCCAATGCCTTCTCCTTCCTGGACGCGGCGGTCACCGCGCTGCCACCTTCGGACCGGTGGTGCTCTTGACGGCACTGCCTGAAGATCTCGCTGCGGGGTTGGTCCTCCTTCAGCTCGTCATGACCTTGGTGGCCATGAGGACCTTCATCAAGCCGGACCATTCGAGCCATCTGGTCGGCTGAGCCCCGGAGATCAATCAGAGCCGCCCCGCTTCCGCGGGGCGGCCCCTCCTGCCTTGGGCGACCATCCCTGCGGTCCGGCGGCGCTGCAGGCTGTTGAGCTTGGCGCTTTCTGCCACTCTGGCCGCGGGGGTTGCTTGCCTAGCCGCAGGAACAGGGCTGTGACATCCGTTGCCTGCGAAGGGTTAGTCAAGCTACGAGTCAGGCAGGCAGCAAGCCCGGTTCGCGAAACGCGAACCGGGCTTTGACCTGCGTGGGCCTACCAGGACTTGAACCTGGGACCTCTTCGTTATCAGGCAAGATCCCCATTCGTGATCAAGCCCGGGGGACGCTTGACCTCACCGTTCGGTGTTCGTGGACGTCCGCCGAAGGTTGCGGTCGCTCTTGACAGTTGTCACTCAGTTCTGACGCCTGACCAGGCGAAAGACTCGGAAGGTTGACGTCGAATGCCTGCCGCTGCAACTAGGCTGACGATCGAGAGGAGATGCAAGTGACGCTGACGCTCAAGTTCGACGAGTTCGATGGCAAGTTGATGGTGTGCCCTGCCTGCGACGACGCGTACACCCATGTTGAGAAGGTGCAGATCGCGGCACGTGGGGAAGACGAAGAGCCCAACGAGATCACGGTCGACGCCGTGACCGGTCGGGTTGAAACGCACGGTGATTCGCCGGCACCGACTGGCACCGTCGGTCAACTTGGCCGACGACAGCGGATCGCAGTAACCGGCCACTGTGAACAGGGTGGGCACAACTTTGCGATCGTGTTCACCCAGCACAAGGGACAAACCCTCCTTGAAGTTGTTCTGATCGACAAGTGAGGCAGTGAGCCGTCGGACACGATCCGGTCACTAGTGTTGCCCGGTTGGCCAAGTTGGGCGATTGTTACCGCCGGAGTGCCGGGCGGAGCTTGGCGCTCCGCCCGGCAGTTACGGATCAGCGCAGCATGTTGATGATCGCGGTGATGACCAGGATCAACAGCTTGACGTACTCCGCGCGTAGCTTGACGGAACGGCGTCGGCCAGGGATTCCGGCCCTGGTCTGACGCTTCCGTCTTCTCTTCTTACTCGCATCGGTTGACACGATTGTCGTCCTCCTGGACGGCATGCCTCCTGCGGAGGCGGGTTTTCGTCCCGGCGTAACCGGATGACGTCGGGACAGGCTCTGACCGCTGACACTTGTGGTGCCAGGCGCGGTCAGGCGACACGTTCGCTCCCCCGGAGCCGCCAAGGCAATTCGGCGTGGGGACTCAACTGTGGACAACCTGGGGACAGGCGTGGACATGTTGCCGACGACCACGTCAAAGATGTGGATAATCTGGGGACGACGACTCCGTGAACTGCGAAGGCTCATCCAGAAATCGGAAATAATCGAAACACATTTGTGTAAGTTGCCATCGGCACCTTGAAGGTCGCGGGAGTGCCAACCGAAGGACTGGACGCCACGTGAGCTGCGCCACAGCTTTGTGTAGCTGCTATCCGACAGCGGGCCCACCATCGAGGAGATCCCGCGGCGGGGGCCCTTCGGACACGAAGGTAACCGAGCTGGTCTACGCCACTAACTGCAGCCGGCAATCCAAGGTGCGCGAAAGCGACGGACGCAATCTTCCCAGATCCAGCGACGTAGGCTCATAAACCAAGGAGAAGTGGGGGCATCGTGAGGTCGCGCTGCAACCTCGTCATCCGAGGGCCCTCAGGGCGAGAGGATTCCGATTGAAACCTATCAACGCACGTCTCGAACCGTCGGGCAAGTGGGTGCGTACGTCCCGCCACGCTCTAGCTATCCACACGGTCGCTAGTATCCAACTTTCGGCGTAAGTAATCGAGATTGTTGCGGGTGGCCAGGGTGTCGGGGTGGTCGGCTCCCAGGATCCGCCGGCGATCGTCGAGCAGGCGTTCGAACTCAGCGACCGCACCCGCAACATCACCCGCCTCCGCTCGCCAGGAGGCAAGGTTGCTACGCGCGACCAGGGTGTGAGGGTGGTCGGGTCCCACGACTTCGATTTGATCACTAAGCAGGCGTTCGAACTCGGCGATCGCACCCGCAACATCACCCGCCCTTGCCCGCCAGGAGGCGAGGTTGTTACGCGCGACCAGGGTGTCGGGGTGGTCGGGTCCCTGGATCCGCTGGCGATCGTCGAGCAGGCGTTCGAACTCAGCGACCGCACCCGCAGCATCACCCGCCCTTGCTCGCCAGGAGGCAAGGTTGCTACGCGTCAGCAGGGTGTCGGGGTGGTCGGGTCCTACGACTTCGATTTGATCACTAAGCAGGCGTTCGAACTCGGCGATCGCACCCGCAGCATCACCCACCTCCGCACGGCAGGAGGCAAGGTTGTTGCGGGTGGCCAGGGTGTCGGGGTGGTCGGCTCCCAGGATCCGCCGGCGATCGTCGAGCAGGCGTTCGAACTCGGCGATCGCACCCGCAGCATCACCCGCCTCCGCTCGCCAGGTGGCGAGGTTGTTACGCGCGACCAGGGTGTGAGGGTGGTCGGGTCCCACGACTTCGATTTGATCACTAAGCAGGCGTTCGAACTCGGCGATCGCACCCGCAACATCACCCACCTCCGCACGGCAGGAGGCAAGGTTGTTGCGGGTGGCCAGGGTGTCGGGGTGGTCGGGTCCCAGGATCCGCCGGCGATCGTCGAGCAGGCGTTCGAACTCAGCGATCGCACCCGCAGCATCACCCGCCCTTGCCCGCCAGGTGGCGAGGTTGTTACGCGTCAGCAGGGTGTCGAGGTGGTCGGGTCCCAGGACCCGCCGGCGATCGTCGAGCAGGCGTTCGAACTCAGCGACCGCACCCGCAACATCACCCGCCTCCGCACGGCAGGAGGCAAGGTTGTTACGCGTGGCCAGGGTGTGACGGTGGTCGGGTCCCAGGACCCGCCGGCGATCGTCGAGCAGGCGTTCGAACTCAGCGATCGCACCCGCAGCATCACCCGCCCTTGCCCGCCAGGTGGCGAGGTTGTTACGCGCGACCAGGGTGTCGAGGTGGTCGGGTCCCAGGACCCGCCGGCGATCACTAAGCAGGCGTTCGAACTCGGCGATCGCACCCGCAACATCACCCGCCCTTGCCCGGCAGGTGGCGAGTTCGTTGCGGGTGTGCAGGGTGTCGAGGTGATCAGCGCCGAGAAAGCCGTCAGCCTCGCGCCACAGGTCGTGAAAGTAGCTCGTAGCTGCCGATATGAGTCCTGCGTCTAGCAACGATTGGCCTGCCCGGAACAGCACCGGGTGCCCATCGGGATTCCACAGCGCCGGGAACGTGGTGGTGTGCAAGATGGTTGCCGTTGAACGCAGCGCCAGGGTCAGTGCCGGATCGCGGTCGATACTGGGCCAAATTCCCATGAGTGCGTCTGCGGCGGTCCGGGCGAGATCGGAGAGATGTTCATCCGGAAGGGTGTCACGGACGGCGCGTTGAACTAGAGCATGCGCCTGTACGGCGCGCTCGGGTTGGTTGCGCTCCAACGTGATCAGGCTGAAGCGGTGCAGGCACCCCAAAGCATCTTGGATGGTTCCGGAATCTGCTTCTGTAGACGTGGCAGCAGCCAGGAACCGAAGGACTGCGTCGGTAATGAACAACGCAACGGGGACGCCCGCAGGGTCAAGCACGCTTATTAGTTCCAACAACGGCCGTGCGAAACCCTGCGGCGTCAGTGCGTTGGCGCGTTCGATTGACAGCGACCAGGTCGCCGCGACGGTGGCTTGATGCTCGTCCGGCAGGCTGCCATCATCCGGCATCGCCTGAGCGAGTTTCTTGCGGTTGGCCAGCCGCTTGCGGTAGTCGGGGACAGACATCAGAGGATTGTCGGCGATAAATGCTGCAGCTTGGGCCAAGGCCAAGGGAAGATACCCGAGGTTGACGGCCAGTGCCTTCAGTTGCTCTCGATCGGACTCGGTCACGGCGTGGCCTGACAATTTCGCGATCAAATACGCCAGTGACACCTCTTCCGTGAACACGTCGATCTCGATGACATGTCGATCCTCGCGTCCCAGCGCTGCGTCGCGGCGCCGGGTCGTCACCACAATTTGTCCAGCCGAGCTGGCGGGCGGCCACAGACCACGCAAGTCCACCGGCTCTTGGAGATCGTCGAGCACGATTAGCCACCGTCGGTCGGTGGAGGCCAGCCACGCCAAGAACGCTCGAGCAACGTCCTCCGGCGGCCGCTGCCCGATCGACGGGGCGACGTCCCTCAGCACCTGGCCCGCGGCGTCTGCGTAACCGGTGAGAATCCCATCACGCGACGCAGCGTTGATCCACACCGCGAGGTCCACCGATGTGTCCGGCCACGCCTGCCACGCGTGGTTGGCAGCCAGTTGCGACTTGCCGACCCCACCCAAGCCAGAAAGCACGACATCGCTGACCTGCACGGCGCCCACCAGCACCGCCGTGTCTCCTGACGCCAACACCCTCGACAGTTCCTGCTCAACGTCACGGTGCTGGTAGCGGTCAGCCTGCCGCGGCGGGACTCCAACACGCACCGGCCATTCCACCGATCGCAGCGGTGGCTGGACGATGTTCACAGTATTGCCGTCACCGACCTGCGCCGCGATGTTGCCGTGCACGTCGTGCGCGGGCCCAGATGGGTATGTGGCTGGCTCGGGTCCGGTGTCGGGTTCGCGGTCTTGCCGCTGGCTCATGGTCAGGGCTTCGGGCCGAAGTTCAGCGTCATGGTGTTGCCGTCACCGACCTGGACGCCCTGGTTATCGCGCACGTCGACGCGGTACTTGCTGGCGCTGGTCCCCTCCGGGTCGGTCAACGCAAGCACCCGCTGCGCCGCCGCCACCAGTTCCGCGTTCTCGTCGGCGTTCACCGCGGCCAGCGCCTTCCTCAGCTCGTCCTGATGCGCTTCCGGATCCGCCAACTGCGCCACGATCACGGCCTGGTCATCAGGGCCGTCTCCGTTGCCGCGCAATGCCTTGCTGGTCAGGGTTTTCAACCCGGCGTAGGCGTCCTTGACCGCTGATGAGGCTGTGTCCTTCAAACCCGCAGCAGCTCCCGCACTCAACGCTGCGACCAGGACATCGATCGACTCGATCACCCTTGCCACTCCTGCCTCACGACACTTTGGTCACGGTAAATATCGACGACATCGGTCCCGCCGGTACGGCAACCGCGCGTACACACCCGAATGGCCCAGCAGTCCCGGCTCGCGGCACGCCGACCAGCCTTTGTACCACCGAGGCAGTCCCGGCCAGGCTCCGCGCCATCAATGCATGACGAGTTCGAGGAAACGCGTGTGCGCACCGCCAGTACCTTCCGCGACCGGCCCCGTGGATCGAGGTTCCGACGCCTGCGGCGTAGGCGGTCAATACGGCTGTACTACGCGGTCTTGATCAGTCCCATCCGGTCGGCCATGCCGCGAACCTCGCGGGCCACACCCTCGCGGCGAGCGCGGGCCAGCATCGTGGAGATAATCTCCCGCACGAATGGGTTCGTCCGCGTACGGATGTGTCCCAACTTCTCGGCTTTGACCAGCAAAGCCAGAACCTCCTCATCGGGACGGCGAATGCCGTAGAGGGCGCGGGCGTGCTCGATCAGGAACGTGGTGCGGCGGGAGTCGATGGTGAGCTCGGCCGGGTCGACGGTTGCGGCCAGGCGGGCGGCTTCGGCGTGGTCGCCGCGTTCGAGGGCTGATGAGATGCGCCAGAGCACGACGTTGGCGGGGCTGAACAGCAGAAAGTTCCGGTTGCCGTACTCGACGTGCTCGGCCAGGCCGGCGGCTTCGTCGAGCGCCGCGGTTGCGTCGCCGCCCAGGACGGATTCGGTGTAGCCGGTCGTGAGGGTGAGCGCGCCGCGGACGTCGTAGGCGTCGGCCGGCACGTAGTCGAGAGCGCGTTCGGCGAGCTTGGATGCCCGCTTGTGGGCGCCGAGGCCGGACAGGGCCTGCGTGCGGGCGAACTCGGCGAGGGCGATCCAGCCGGGTTCGCCGAGCCGCTGCGCTGCCTCGTGGCCGCGGTCGGCGGCGATCCAGGCCAGCTCGAACGCGCCGAGGCCCTTCGTGAGCAGGGCGGTGGTGTGGGTGGCGGTGACGAGCGAGCGGAGTGCGTCCGGCTTCTCGACGTGGGTGTGCAGGGCCAGCAGCAGCTCGGGGAGCCGGGCGCCGACCTCGGCGTCCTGGTTCGCCTGTCGCAGGGCTGCGACCAGCTGGGTTTCGGACAGTAGCTGCGCGAGGTCGCCGATTGGCGGCTCGGTGCCGTCGAGGTCGGTGCTCAGCAGGGCATCGCGGATCGCGGGAATGGCGGAGTCTGCCTGCGGGTCGCGGATCTCCAGCCCGTCGCCGGTGATGTCGGAGAGGCTGACGCGGAGCGCGCCGGCGATCGCCACCAGGGTTGAGCGCTTGTCGATCGCCGTGCGCTCGTTCTCGATCTTGGACAGGTAGCCCTTGGACAGGCCGGACAGGCCGGCGAGCTGTTCGAGGGACAGGCCACGCCAACGGCGAAGCCGGCGGATCGTGATGCCGATCGAGTCCATGCGCCTCAGGGTACAGACTTGGGTTTCCCAGCAGGAAACGTTTGTGACCTGCACATTTGTACGGTCACTAACTATGCGTGATCGACGACGTACGCGACAGAGCACCGAGGGTGTGGACCAGCTCGGCGGTCCCGCACAGGTCGAGGTCGAGGTACGGGATGACGACCGGATCGCGCTGACCAGCTCGACGCCCCCAGGCGAACCGATCCTGTTCACCGCCGAGGCGGCCGCGCAACTTCGGAACCAGCTGGGTGACGCCCTGACTGTCTCGCTGCGCGAGGCTCGCACAGCTCGGGGGTGCAAGGCGCCATGACCGCGGAGCACTTCGACGACCGGCCGACGTTCAGGTGTGGTGCGTCGCTGTTCAACTCGGGTGGTCAGCGGCTCAACGAGATCGACCTCGACACCTACCAGCATCCGCAGAAGCACGCAGACATGACCGATGCCGACTGGGAACAGGCCGCCGCCGCGCTCCGGGCGTTCGAGGTCGAACGAGGGCTCCGATGACCGCCTTGGACGACGGCCCGATGACCGGCTCGTACCGGGACTTCTGGGAGTGGCACGAGTTCACCGGAGGTGACGGGTGGGCGCACCTGTACCTGCATTCGCAGATGGCCAACCCGCGGCTGTTCATGCTGTTGCCCTGGTGCCTGACCGACGTCCGCTTCCCGCTGGAACACGACCGGCCCAGCATCAGCCGCCACCGGGTGATTCCCAGGCCGGGCCGGGTGTGCCCGGTCTGTGCGGCCCAGAACGAACACCGGCGGATCGGGGTGCCGCGTGCACGCTCGTGACCGCACACTGCTCGCCGCGCTCTCGAAGGTCAACTCCACGATCGGACGCGTGACGGTCGAGCTGCTAACCCTCCAGCCGGACGACGCAGCCTACGCCGCCGGCCTGCGCACCCTCGGCCGCCAACTCGTCCACATCGGCGTTGCCCTCACCCACCGCGCCAGCGAACTCGACGGTACCGAACTCGATCCATCTGCCCTGCTCAATGCCCCCGACACAGAAACCCACGACCGAACGGAGCGGTCTGAACCATGACCGAAACTGCTCTCCGACCAGCCGTCATCGCTCTGGCCGGCGGCCTGCGCGAAGCCCGCACCCAGCGCGGCATCGGCCTGCGCCGACTCGCCGACATGATCGGCATCTACCCCGCCGTGCTGTCGAGCTTCGAACTCGGCCAACGAGCGCCACAAGACACGATCGTGGCCCACATCCTCGGCGTCCTGCGAGCACCGCAACACGTGCGCGAACACCTCATCGACCTGGCCCGCCGGTCCCACGATCGCGACTTGATCGACCGCACCGGGCGCGCCGAGAACTACCTGCGCACCGCCTTCGAACAGCGATCCACCCGCGTGACCGAGTGGTCGCCGACCCTCATCCCCGAGGTCCTGCAGACCGCCGAGTACGCCCGCGCCTTGCGCGACACCGGCCTGCTCGACCCGGAGGCCGCCGACGTGGGCTGTCTTCTCCGCACCGCACGTCAGCTCGCCCTGTCCGATCAGCCGGGCCCACCGCACACCTTCCTGATCGGCGAAGTCGCCACCCGGCCCGACGCTTGCACGCCCGATGTCCTCCGCGACCAACTCGACCAACTGCGCACCTGGACGAGAAAGCCGCGAATCACCGTGCGGATCGTCCCCGCCGCCGACTGTCCGCCCGGCCTGGTCGAACCGTTCACCCTCTACGAACACCAAACCGGCGCCCTCGCCGTCGCGCTTCGCCACCACCACGGCGCCGTCTACTCCACCCACCAAGCCGCCTTGACCACCTACGAGAACGCCGCCCGCGCACTACGACGCCACGCCACAGACTGAGCATCAGCCGATGCGTCCGACTGCAATTTGCAATCTTCAATATCCGGCACGGGCTTCCAGTGGAACCACGCGGACGGCTAAGGTTCGGGGCCTCTCCGGTTCTGGGTGAAGGGAGATCGGGTGACGGCTGGGATCGTCGCGATCACCGTGCCGAACTCCGGCGGTGAGCTTCCGGAACTCGCGGCCTGGCTGCGCGGCGAAGACGAGCTCCGCGGCCGTGTCCAGGTCTTCGACTCCGTCGTGGTCGGCGTGTCGAGCACCTCGGCCGACGTCTTCTGCCGGTCGCTCTTCGCGTGGCTGACGCGGTACCGGGAAGCCCACGTCTCGCTGACGGTCAAGCGCTCGGGTGCCGCCGAGGAGCTTGAGCTCGACTTCGGGGCCGCCAGCGATGCCGCTCAGGTTCTCGGTGCTGTGCAAGGGTTCCTCGACCAGTCCTGAACGACGAAAAGGCCCGCACGGCGAACCGTGCGGGCCTTCATCGTGTGCCGGCTAATTGGTGGGCCTGGTCGGTGACGTGGGGAAGGACGGTAAGCCGTTGCCTTCCGACACGTTGACCGTGACGTTCTGGTCCCGGTTGATCATCGAACCGGCCTGCGGGTTCTGACCCGTGATCGTGCCTTCGGGTTGGCCGCTGAGCTTGTCGGACTTCTGGTTCAGCTTGCCCGTCCAGCCCATGCTCTGCAGCTTGTCCTGCGCCTGCTCGAAGGTCATCCCGGCCAAGGTCGGCATCTGGATCTGGCTCGTGCTGTCCGGACCGGTCGACACGGTCAGCACGATCTGGCTGCCCACCGCGACCTGCCCGCCGTTCGGGTTCTGGGTGATGACCGTGTCCTTCGGCACCGTGTCCGAAGGACTGTCGACCCGCCTCGTCGTGAAGCCCTGGCTCTCCAACGACGACTTGGCCTTCGAGTACGGCTGGCCGGTGAAGTCGGTGACCGACTTGAGCTGCTTCGACTTGCCCACCGTGATCTTCACGGTGGCGCCCTGGTCGACCTGGGTGTTCGCGGCCGGGGTCTGCGTCAGCACCAGGCCGACCAGGCTCGGGTCGGATACCTCGGTCTCCTGGACGTTCTGGTCGAGGGCCAGCTTCGCGTCGGTGAGTGCCTGCTCGGCCAGTTCACGCGTCTTGCCCTTGAGGTCCGGCACGTTGGCCTTGCCCGGCGCGACGCCGTAGTACAGCGTGATCGTCGTGTTGGGCGCGACCGAAACCCCGGCCGCCGGATCGACCTTGATGACCCGGTTGACGTCGTCCTGGGTGCACGACGGGCTGCCGTCGGTCGGCTGCACCCCGCAGGTCACCGGCTTCTGGTCGATCTTGCCGTTGAACCCGCTGCTGCTCAGCATCTCCCGCGCCTGCGGGACCGTCTGGTGCACCACGTTGGGGATCGCCACGGTGGCCGCGTCGTTGCTCTTGAACGCGTTCGACAGCCACATGATCAGCAGCACCGAACCCAGGACGAAAACCGCCGCCAGGACGGCGAAGATCGTGCGGCGCCGTCGCTTGGCCTTCGGGTCTTCGTCGTCCGGCTCGCTGTACTCGTCGTAGCGCTGCGGCTGCCGCCGGTCGGCGTTCATCACCTGCGTGCGCTCGTCTTCGGACATCACCATCGGCGCCACCGGGCGCTGGCCCGAGAGGGTGCGCACCAGGTCCGAGCGCATCTCCGCCGCCGACTGGTAGCGGTTCGCCGGGCCCTTCGCCAGCGCCTTCAGCACGACGGCGTCGAGCTCCGGCGCCACCGCCGGGTTCACCGACGACGGCGCGTTCGGGTCTTCACGGACGTGCTGGTAGGCGACCGCGACCGGGGAGTCCCCGGTGAACGGCGGCTCGCCGGTGATCAGCTCGTACAGCACGCAGCCGGCGGCGTAGACGTCGGAACGGGCGTCGACCGACTCACCGCGGGCCTGCTCCGGCGACAGGTACTGCGCGGTGCCGATCACCGCGGCGGTCTGGGTCATGGCGGACTGGCCGTCGTGCATCGCGCGCGCGATGCCGAAGTCCATCACCTTGACCGCGCCGTTCTTCGTGATCATCACGTTGGCCGGCTTGACGTCGCGGTGCACGATGCCGTGGCGGTGCGAGAAGTCCAGCGCCGCGCAGACGTCGGCCATGACCTCCATCGCCCGCTTCTGCGACATCGGGCCCTCGGTCTTGACGATGTCGCGCAGCGTCCGGCCTTCGACGTACTCCATGACGATGTACGGCAGCGGCCCGAACTCGGCGTTCGCCTCACCCGTGTCGTAGACCGCGACGATCGCCGGGTGGTTCAGCGCGGCGGCGTTCTGCGCTTCCCGGCGGAAGCGCTCCAGGAACTGCGGGTCCCTGGCGAGGTCGGCACGGAGGATCTTGATCGCGACTTCCCGGCCGAGACGCACGTCGTGGCCGTGATGGACCTCGGACATGCCTCCGTAGCCGAGCGTTTCGCCCAGCTCGTACCGGTTGGAGAGCAGTCTGGGTGTGCTCATCTCTGGGTGCCGTTCCATTCCGTCCAAGGTTGGGTCATGATGCCTTGCCGGCCATCGTTGGTCGTGCCGGGAGTGTCCGCCGGGGATACGTCGGCAGACTGCTCCGCGGGCACCTGTCTGCCCGGGAACACTTGGCTCTGCGTCTGGCCGTTGTGCGGCGACGAGCCGTTGCCGCTGCTCAGCATCTTCGCCACCAGCACGATGCCCGCTACCAGGACAACGAGCAGGATCGCCGCGAGAAGCGCCCACCAGCCCCACTGCGTCTTCCGCCGTGCCGGCGGCAGCATGACCTGCCGCGGGGCGGGGCGGGACGGCGGGCCGATGGCGATCATCGGGTTCATCGCGGGGGACGGCGGACCGCCCGGCATCGGCTGTTGCGGGGGAAGCTGCTGCGGCGGGATCGGCACCGGCATCGACGGGGGTGGCTGCTGCTGCACCTGCTGCGGCACCACCGGCTGCTGGCCCGTCGTGTAGGTGGCGTTGACCAGCCCGGACGGCGTGGGCAGCGGCATCCCGGCGCGGACCGCGGCGACGGCGGCCGCGAACTCGCCGCCGTTGTTGTAGCGCTGCCGCGGGTCCTTGACCAGCGTCGCCTCGATCACCGCGCGGGCCGCGGGCGGCACGTCCGGCGGCAGCGGCGGCGCGATGTCGCGGATGTGCATCATCGCGACCGTCACGGCGTTCTCGGACAGGAACGGCCGGTGCCCGGCGAGGCATTCGTAGCCGCACACCGCCAGCGAGTAGACGTCGGACGCCGGCTCGGCCGGTTGCCCGAGCGCCTGCTCCGGGGCGATGTAGTGCGCGGTACCCATCACCATGCCGGACCGGGTGACCGGGGCCGCGTCGGCCGCCTTCGCGACGCCGAAGTCGGTGATCTTCACCTGGCCCGCCGACGTCACCAGGATGTTGCCCGGCTTGACGTCGCGGTGCACCAGGCCGTGGGAGTGCGCCGCCTGCAGGGCGTTGCCCGCCTGCTCGAGCATGTCGAGCGTGAACTCGGCCGACAGCCGCCCGTGCTTGGCCAGCAGGCCGGCCAGCGGGTCGCCGTCGACGAGCTCCATCACCAGGTACGCGATCGACAGGTCGCCGTCGAGGATGGTCTCGCCGTAGTCGTGCACCGCGGCGATGCCGGGGTGGTTGAGGGACGCCGTCATCCGCGCTTCGGTGCGGAAGCGGTGCAGGAACTCGGCGTCGCCGGAGAGTTCGGTCTTGAGGATCTTGACGGCCACGGTTCGGTCGAGCCGGGTGTCGCTGGCCTGCCAGACCTCACCCATCCCGCCGACGGCGATCCGGCTCGTCAGCTTGTAGCGGTCGGCCAGCAGCTGACCGGAGGACAGCATGCGCTATCCACCCCCGAGCTTCGCGTTGATGGCCGCACGGCCGATTTCCGCCGCGACCGTACCGCCGGTGGCCGCGAGGCCGCGGTTGCCGCCGTCCTCGACGATCACGGCGACCGCGATCTGCGGGTTGTCGACCGGGGCGAAGGCGGTGTACCAGGCGTGCGGTGCGGTGGTCTTGGAGTCCGTGCCGTGCTCGGCGGTGCCGGTCTTCGACGCGATCTGGATGTCCGCGCGCTTCCCGCCGCCCTTGGTGAAGCCCTCGGAAGCGACCATCATGTCCTTGAGGATCGCGGCGTTCGACGATGACAACGCCGGGGTGCCGGTGAGTTCGGTGGGACTGTAGTCCTCGATGGTCGAGAGGTCCGGCGCCAGCAGCGACTGCACCAGCTGCGGTTTCATCGCCATTCCGCCGTTGGCCACGGTGGCCGCGAGCAGGCAGTCCTGCAGGGGGGTCAGCCGGACGTCGCGCTGGCCGATGCCGCTCTGGAAGAGCGCGTCCGGCGAGTCGAGCGGCCCGACCGTCGAGGAGGCGACCTTCATCGGCACGGTCAGGTTGGTCTGCCCGATGCCGAAGTTGGCCGCCGTCTTCTTGATCTTGTCCGCACCCAGCTGACCGGCGAACTGCGCGAACGGCACGTTGCAGGAGTGCGCCAGCGCGTCCTTGAACGTGGTGCCGGGGCACGGCTGGCCCGCGTAGTTCTCCAGCGTCTTGCTGGTGCCGGGGACCTTCGTGTTCGGCGCCGGATCGATCTGGGTGTCCGGGCCCTTGCCGTCTTCGAGCGCGGCCGCCGCGGTGACGAGCTTCATCGTCGAGCCCGGCGGGTAGGTCTCCGAGATCGCCCGGTTCAGCATGGGCTTCTTCGGGTCCTTGTTGTTCGCGGTCCAGGCGTCGGTCTGCGCCTTCGACGTGTGCGAGGCCAGCTGGTTCGGGTCGTACGACGGCGTCGAGACCATCGCCAGGATCCGTCCGGTCTTGGGTTCCAGCGCGACGACGGCGCCGGTGTAGTTCTTCTGCGTCATCAGGTCGTACGCGGCCTTCTGCACGGCCGGGTCGATGGTCAGCCGGACGTTGCCGCCGCTGGGGTCCCGGCCGGTGACCATGTCCGACAGCCGCCGCACGAACAGCCGCGGGTCGGAGCCGTTGAGGACGTCGTCCTCGGCGCGCTCCAGGCCGCCGGCGCCGTAGTTGATCGAGTAGTAGCCGGTGACCGGCGCGTACATCGGGCCGTCGGCGTAGGTCCGGATGTACTTGTACTTGTCGTTCGACGGGTTGACGCTGGCCAGCACCTCGCCGTTCGCCTGCGACACGATCTTGCCGCGCTGGCGGGCGAACTCGTCGTAGAGCACGCGGGCGTTGCGCGAGTCGGTGCGGTAGTCGTCGGCCTTCACCACCTGGATGTAGGTGGCGTTGGCGAGCAGCAGGACGACCATCACGAGCATCGCCATGCCGACCTTGCGGAGCGGGGTGTTCATGCCTTCGCTTCCCCCTCCGCCGCCGGCGGGCGCTGCACGAGCACGGTGTGCGCTTCCGCGATCGGGGCCTGCGGCTGCTGCTGCGGCTTCGGGCGGGCGGCGGGCTTGCGGGCCGCGTCGGAGATGCGGAGCAGCAGCGCGACCAGGATGTAGTTCGCGAGCAGCGACGAACCACCCTTGGACAGGAACGGGGCGGTGATACCGGTCTCCGGGATGAGTTTCGTGACTCCGCCGACGACGACGAAGATCTGCATGACCATGGTGAACGCGAGCCCGCCGCCCAGCAGCTTGCCGAACGTGTCGCGCACGGCCAGCGCGCTGCGCATGCCGCGCATCGCGACCAGCAGGTACAGCATCAGCACCGCGGCGAGCCCGATGAAGCCGAGCTCCTCGCCGATCGACGCGGTGATGAAGTCGGTGTTGGCCTCGGGCACCATGTCCGGCCGCCCGGCGCCGAGCCCGGTGCCGCCGACACCGCCGGTGCCGAGCCCGAACAGGCCCTGCGCGAGCTGGTAGCCGCCGCCGGCCTGGTCGTAGGTGGCCAGCGGGTCCAGCCAGTTCGCGACGCGCTGCTGGACGTGCGTGAAGAGGTTGTAGGCGATGATGCAGCCCACCGCGAAGAAGCTGAGGCCCAGGACGACCCAGATGACGCGCTCGGTCGCGACGTACAGCATCACCAGGATGACGCTGAAGAACAGCAGCGACGTCCCCAGGTCCTTCTCGAACACCAGGATGCCGATGCAGGCGAACGCGGCGATGAGGATCGGGCCGAGGTCACGGGCACGCGGGAGCTCGACGCCGACGAGCTTCTTGCCCGCCACCATGAACAGGTCCCGCTTCGACACCAGGAACGAGGCGAAGAAGACCATCAGCAGGATCTTCGCGAACTCGCCCGGCTGGATCGAGAAGAACGGCAGTTTCAGCCAGACCTTGGCGCCGTTGACCTCGGACAGGCTCGACGGCAGCAGCGCGGGCAGCGCCAGCGCGACGATCCCGACCAGGCCCGCGGTGTAGCCGTAGCGGGTGAGCGTGCGGTGGTCGTTCACCACGATCAGCACCACGACGAAGAACACCAGCGAGATCACCGTGAACAGGACCTGGGCGGTGACCGCGGGCGTGTAGTCCTTGCCCTGCTGCGTGGCGCGCTCGGCCAGGGCCAGGTCGATCCGGTGGATCATCACCAGCCCGATGCCGTTCAGCAGCGCGACGCAGGGGAGCAGCACGGGATCGGCGTACGGCGCCCACTTGCGGACGGCCAGGTGCGCCGCGCCGAAGATCGCGAGGTAGGCGAGCCCCAGCCAGATGATCGACCAGGTCAGTTCCTGCTCCTGGTTCGCCTCCACCAGCACCAGCGCGATCGTGACGATGAACGACGCGAATCCCAGCAGCGCCAGCTCGGTGTTGCGGCGCGTCGGGACCTCGCGCGGCGGGTTCGTCTGGAACTGCGCGGCGAGGGGTTCGGCGGAACGCACGACGGGCTGGCCCATCAGTTACCGCCTCCCGTCGTCGGTGCCGTCGAACTCGGCGTCGAGCAGTCCCTCCCCGCAGGCTGGTTCGCCGACGACGGAGCAGTAGAGCCGGCCGGAGCCGACGGAGTCGTCGGCGTGGCCGTAGGGGTCGGCGTCGGGGACGGCTGACCGCCCGCCGGCGCGCAGTTGTTCAGGCGCTTGCGCAGCTGCAGGAAGTCGTCGATGTACTTCCGCGCTTCGTCGAGGCTGTCCTTCTTGACGCCGTTCTGCACCGCCAGCCGCGCGTCCTCCTGGAGCTGGGTGACGCGCAGCTTGTCCGTGCACACCTGGCTCGGCGGGCAGGACCCCTGCTCGTAGGCGTGCAGGTCGATGCCGAGAATGCTGCCGGGGACGCCGCGGTAGATCACGACCTCCCCGTCCGATCCCTCGCCGACATAGTACTGACTCAGCACGAAGTAGCGGGTCGCGATGGCGGCCGCCGCGAGCACCACGAGGACGACCAGTGCGCCGGCCAGCCAGCGGAACCGCTTCCGGCGCCGGGCCTTCGGGTCTTCCTGGGGCTGCGGCAGTTCCTGACGCGGCGGCGGGGGCGGCTGGGTCAGCGCCCTGGCCCGCGCCGCGGGCGAGTCGCCCTGGTGGCGTTCGTCGCTGCCGTCCCCGGCGGCGCCGCCCACGATGGGCGCGTCCTCGCCGAAGTCGACGTCGACCACGTCGGCGATGATTACCGTGACGTTGTCGGTGCCGCCGCCCTTGAGCGCCAGCTCGATCATCCGGTCCGCGCACCGCTGCGGGTCCTGGATCTGCACGGCCTCGGCCAGCGTCTCGTCGCTGACCATGCCGGACAGGCCGTCCGAGCAGATCAGGTACCGGTCACCGGAACGGGCTTCGCGCACGGTCAGGCTCGGCTCGACCTCGTGGCCGGTGAGCGCCTTCAGCAGCAGTGACCGCTGCGGGTGCACCGCCGCCTCTTCGGGCGTGATCCGGCCCTGTTCGAGCAGTTCGTTGACGAAGCTGTCGTCGCGCGTGATCTGCGCGAACTGACCGCCGCGCAGCAGGTAGGCCCGCGAGTCGCCGACGTGCACCAGCCCCAGCCGGGTGCCGGCGAACAGGAC
This sequence comes from Streptomyces sp. MN03-5084-2B, assembly GCA_033793495.1. Classification (GTDB taxonomy): domain Bacteria; phylum Actinomycetota; class Actinomycetes; order Mycobacteriales; family Pseudonocardiaceae; genus Amycolatopsis. The sequence continues at coordinate 78,080 of JARAWT010000027.1, forward strand.
GGCGGTGAGCGTGGTGCCCATGCCGTCGAGGTCGGGATCCTGCGAGACGAGTTCGGCGATCGCGGCGTTGCCGTTCGCCACCGCCTCGCGCAACTGGGCGAGGAGGTCGTCGCCCGGCTCGTCGTCGTCGAGCGGGGCGAGGGAGGCGATGACGACCTTGCTGGCGACTTCACCCGCCGCGTGCCCACCCATGCCGTCGGCGAGCGCGAGCAGGCGAGGGCCGGCGTACACGGAGTCCTGGTTGCTCGAACGCACCAGGCCCCGGTCGCTGCGGGCTGCGTAGCGGAGGACGAGAGTCATGGGCGAAGCTCGATCACCGTCTTGCCGATCCGGATGGGGACTCCGAGCGGGACCCGGAGGGGTGCAGTGACCTTAGCCCGGTCGAGGTAGGTCCCGTTCGTCGAGCCCAGATCTTCCACGTACCAGTCCTCACCGCGCTGCGCGATCCGCGCGTGCCGGGTCGACGCGTAGTCGTCGTCCAGCACCAACGTGGAGTCGTCGGCCCGGCCGATCAGGATCGGCCGGCCGTCCAGCGCGATGCGGGTCCCGGCGAGCGCGCCGTGCGTCACCAGCAGCTGCTGCGGCGACTTGCTGTTGCGCGGCTTCTTCTCCTTCTTGCGCCCGAAGGTCGGTACCTGGACGCGCATGCCCGAAGCCGCGTAGAGGTCCGAACGGACGACTCTGAGCGCGGCGAACACGAAGAGCCAGAGCAGCACGAGGAAGCCCACCCTGGTGAGTTGTACGACCAGCTCTGGCACTTGGTGTGTCCGCTCCCGACTCTTCCGCGCAGCCGCGACGCGGGTACGCCGCGGTCCCCCCGCACGTCAATTCTGCGGGAACAGTATTTCGTGTCCCGAGTCAGCCCTGTGTACGGAACACGAGGGACGAATGACCCACCCGGATGACGTCGCCGTCGGCGAGCTGCCAGGTCTGGACCGGAGTGCCGTTCACGGTCGTGCCGTTCGTCGAGCCGATGTCGGCGAGCGTCGCGCTCTGACCGTCCCAGGTGATCTCCAGGTGGCGGCGCGAAACCCCGGTGTCCGGCAGGCGGAAGTCGGCGTCCTGGCCGCGGCCCACGACGTTCCCGCCCTGCTTCAGCGAGTACGTGCGGTTCGAGCCGTCGTCCAGCTGCAGGCTCGCCGCGAGCTGGCGGCCCGGCGCGGGCTGGCCGTAGCCGCCCTGCTGCTGGCCGTACGGGTCACCGGCCGGCTGGCCGTACGCCTGCTGCTGGCCGTACTGGTCGTAGCCGCCCTGCTGCTGGCCGCCGTACTGGTCGTAGCCACCCTGCTGGTAGCCGCCCTGGTCGTACCCGCCGCCCTGGGGCTGGGCGTAGCCGCCCTGGTCGTACCCGCCGCCTTGCGGCTGGGCGTAGCCGCCCTGGTCGTAGCCACCGCCCTGGGGCTGGGCGTAGCCGCCCTGGTCGTACCCGCCGCCCTGGGGCTGCTGGCCGTACTGGTCGTAGCCACCGCCCTGTGGCTGCTGGCCGTACTGGTCGTAGCCACCACCCTGCTGCGGCTGGCCGTACTGGTCGTATCCACCCTGCTGCTGGCCGTAACCCTGGTCGTACCCGGGCTGCTGGCCACCCTGCTGTCCGTAGCCGTACTGGCCCTGCTGGCCGTACGGGTCACCCTGGTCGTATTGGCCGTAGCCGGGGGGCTGGCTCATTGCTGGGTCTCCTGCGTTGCTGGGTCGTGCCGACCGCGGTGAACCGGCGCCTGCGGGGCGGGCGTCGGGATCGACGGACGAACGGGTCTTGAACTGTCCAGTATGCAGCGCCTCGTTGCGCTCGAGTGATACGACGACGTCACCATAGGTGTCCAGGCCTTCCGCGGCGAGGTGTTCCGCCACCGCCTTGGCCAGGACCTGGGTGACGCGGTGCTCGTCGCCGGCCATGCGTTCGTGGTCAGCCGCCCCCAGCGACACGATGTAGTGATTCGGGGCGAGCTGCCGGCCGCCTGCCAGCTCACGAACGTTCTCCTCACTCTCCCGCTCCAGGGCGATCGCCACTTCCTGCGTGACGACATTGCCACCGAACATGCGCGCGAAAGTGTTCCCCACCAGGTTCTCGAGTCGCCTGTCGAATCTCTCGGCGCGGCCCACCGGGGAAAACCTCCTCACGCTCGTGCTTCCGCATCGATCCTATCCGGGTGAGCCAGCCTCTACACGGCCCCCGGTGAAAGCCGCCGAAACCACCTGCTAGTCTTCTCCTCGCTGCTTGAGACGAGCACTCGGGCGAGTGGCGGAATGGCAGACGCGCACGGTTCAGGTCCGTGTGTCCGAAAGGACGTGAGGGTTCAACTCCCTCCTCGCCCACATGAAAGAAGGGCCCCGGCTACGGCCGGGGCCCTTCTTTCATGGCTTGGACCAGGTGGTGGGGTATCTCACCTGTGTTCGCCCTGGGCGAAGTTAGGCCGTGTGGGTGGTGATCCAGTCCGCGATCACGTCCGCGCGGCTCGTCGTCTCGATGCCCGCGTGGGGGCAGTCGGGACCGGTGGCCTCCACCGAGACCAGCTCGTTGCCCGTGAAGTACGGCGCTCCCGAGTCGTACGTGCACGCGCTCGTCGTGATCTCCGGGGCCGCGCCGCGGACGCCCACGGTCGTCGGGTCGACCTTCGCGACCGCCACCGTTCCCTGCTGGAGGCGGGTGGCCGGCTTGGGGTTCGCCGCCGTCAGGCTGCCCCAGCCCGCCAGGGTCAGCTGCTGGCCGACCTTCGGGACCTCCCGGCTCACCTCCAGCGGCGGCACCGTGGTCACCGGGGAGTCGAGGCGGATCAGGGCGACGTCGTTCGCCTCGGCCTGGAGGACCTCGGTGGCTTTGCGGGCGACGCCCGATTCCGTGGCTTCGTCGGTCAGGCCCAGCGTCACCGTCGTCGGGTACGGGACCTTGCCGGAGACCCGGTTGCGGTTCGCGTCGTGGAAGCAGTGGCCGGTCGTCAGGACCCAGGCGGGCGCGACGAGCGCGCCCGTGCAGTAGCTGCTGTACGTCGAGCCGTCCGGGCGCGGGATCTTCGTCATCGCGAGCTTCGCGACGAACCCGTACTGGCCCGGCGGGACGTCGGAACCGTGGGCGACGGCCCAGGCGGCGGGAGCGGTGGAGACGGTCAAGACAGCAGCGGCGAGCAGGGCGCGCAGGCGCATTCTTCCCCTTCGTCGAGTCGGTGGTCGACGTTCGACGTTAGGGCCGCCGCCGCGGGCGGGGAATTCCCTGGCCGGGCGTCACCCGGTGGACCATCGGGTGACGCCCGGCGCCGGGTCAGCCGGTGTGCGCCGCGATCCAGTCCGCGACGACGTCCACGCGGGACGTGGTCTCGAGCTGGCTGTGGGGGCAGTCCGGGCCGCTCGACTCGACCGACACCAGCTGCCCGCCGGAGCCGGCCGCGACGAAGTACGGTGCGCCCGAGTCGTACACGCAGGCACTCGTCGTCGACGTCGGGGCGACGCCCCGGACGCCGAGCGTCGCGGCGGAGACCTGGCCGACCGAGACGGTGCCCTGCTGCAGCTTCGTCGAGGGTGCCGGGTTGACCGCGGTGAGGCTGCCCCAGCCGGCGAGGGTCAGCGGCTGGCCGACCGAGGGCGTGACCCGGTTGACCGTCAGCGGCGTGATGCCGGTGACGTCCTCGTCGAGGGTGGCGATCGCGATGTCGTTGGCGCTCGCCTGGTAGACGGTGACGACGTTGCGCGTCACCCCGGACGCGCTCTGGTCGACCGTGCCGAGCAGCACCGATGTCGGGTACGGCACCGGCCCGGAGACGCGGTTGCGGTTGGCGTCGTGGAAGCAGTGGCCGGCGGTGATGATCCACTTCGCGGCGATCAACGCGCCGGAGCAGGCGCTGTTGTACGTCGTCCCGTTGGGCTTCGGGATGTTCGTCATCGTGAGTTTCGCGGCGAAGCCGAACTGGCCGGCCGGGACGTCGGAGCCGTTGGCCACGGCCGACGCGGCGGGCGCGGTGGCGAGCCCCGCGGCCAGCGTCAGGAGAGCAGCGGAAAGCACTGCGCGAACACGCATCGGTGGATCCCCCTTGTCGCGCACCGGCGGTGGAGTGCCGGTGACCGCTTCCGAGGGTAGCGACGGTTCGGGAGCCGGAAAGGCGCTGCTCGGAGCAAAACCGGCCCCGGCGCGGTGCGCCGGGGCCGGTATGCCGGAAATGGGGGGGATCTAGTTCACGCCGACCAGGTCGACGACGAAGATGAGCGTCTCGCCCGGCTTGATCACGCCGCCCGCGCCGCGGTCGCCGTAGGCCAGGTGCGGCGGGATCACCAGCTTGCGGCGGCCGCCGATCTTCATCCCCGCGACGCCCTGGTCCCAGCCGGAGATGACCTGACCGGCACCGAGGCCGAAGCGCAGCGGCTCGCCGCGGTTCCAGGAGGCGTCGAACTCTTCGCCGGTCGAGTGGGCGACACCGACGTAGTGCACGGTGACGGTCTTGCCCGCCGTGGCCTCCGCGCCGTCACCGACGGTGACGTCGGTGATCTCGAGTTCGGCCGGCGCAGGTCCGTCCGGGCGGTCGATGAGGGGCTTTTCCAAGGTCATGGCCCTCACCGTACCGACGCCCCAGACGCTGCGCCGATCGGACTACGCCCAAGGAGGGGAAAAACGCGAAAAGTCTTCACACTTAGCCTACTGCTGGGTAGCGTGCGCTTCGTCACTTTTCTGGACTGAGGGGAGCCCGGCATGCGACGTCGCATCCGCGCCCTGACCGTTACGGCACTGGGGGCCCTCGTGGCCGGACTGACCCAGGTCGCCGTCACCGCGCCGGCCGCGCAAGCGGCCGCGTCGCCCGACGACTACTGCGGGGGGCAGTGCAGCGACATCCTCCCGCCCGGCGAACAGGGCAGCGCCACCCTCGCGGAAATCCTGGCGCACAAGCTGCTCGGCACCCGCCCGGCGCACTCGGCCGACCAGCTCGGGAAGTACTCCTCGCTGGCCAACGGGTACAAGACGCTGACCACCAGCGCCATCAACCAGTACTTCAACGACTCCTCGTTCGGCGTCCCGGCCGACCAGGTCGCGAGCACGTCGAAGCCGCGTGCCGACGTCACCATCGTGCGGGACAAGGCCCTCGGCGTCCCGCACATCACCGGGACCACCCGCGCCGGCACCGAGTTCGGCGCCGGGTACGCGGCCGCGCAGGACCGGCTGTGGCTGATGGACGTGCTGCGGCACGCCGCCCGCGGCCAGGTCACCTCCTTCGCCGGTGGCGCCCAGGCCAACCGCGAACTCGAGCAGCAGTTCTTCGCGAACGCGCCGTACACCGAAGCCGAGCTCCAGGCGCAGATCGACCGCACGGCCGCCAGCGGCCCGCGTGGCGCGCAGGGTCTCGCCGACGCGCAGGCGTACGTGGAGGGCATCAACAAGTACATCAGCGACTCCTACAGCGGCCGGTACTTCCCGGGCGAGTACGTGCTGACCGGGCACGTCGACTCGATCACCAACGCCGGGTCGATCGACCCGTTCAAGCTGACCGACCTGGTCGCGCTGGCCTCGCTGATCGGCGCCGAGTTCGGCGCGGGCGGCGGCGGCGAGGTCCAGAACGCCATCGCGAAGCTCGCGCTGCAGGAGAAGTACGGCGTCGTGCAGGGCGAGAAGGTGTGGCAGAGCCTGCGCTCGGAGGACGACCCCGAGGCGGTCAAGACGCTGCACGACGGCCAGACCTTCCCGTACGGCAAGACGCCGGCCAACGCGGCCGGCCGGGCCATGCCGGACAAGAACTCCGTGACGCCGCAGCCGCTGGTGTTCGACCAGACCGGTTCGGCCGCCACCGCGACGCCGTCCACTGTGGACGTCGCCGCGCCCGCCGAGCAGGAGCCCGCCCGCGGGATGTTCGAGAACGGCGTGCTGCCGGCGAACATGCTGAGCGAGAAGCACGGCATGTCCAACGCGCTGCTCGTCTCCGGCGCGAAGACCGCCAGCGGCCACCCGGTCGCCGTGTTCGGCCCGCAGACCGGCTACTTCGCCCCGCAGCTGCTCCTGCTGCAGGAACTGCAGGGCCCGGGCATCAGCTCGCGCGGCGCGGCCTTCGCCGGGCTGAGCATGTACACGCTCCTCGGCCGCGGCCAGGACTACTCGTGGAGCGCGACGACGTCGGCGCAGGACATCGTCGACACCTACGCGCTGCAGCTGTGCGACCCGAACGGCGGCACGCCGACGAAGGACTCGAACTACTACACCTACCAGGGCAAGTGCGTCCCGATGGACACCGTGGAGGTCAAGAACGCCTGGAAGCCGACGGTGGCCGACGGCACGGCGGCGGGTTCGTACACCCTGCGCAGCTACCGCACGAAGTACGGGCCGGTGCAGAGCCGGGCGACCGTCGGCGGCAAGCCGGTGGCGTACGCGGCGCTGCGGTCGTCCTACTTCCACGAGGTCGACTCGCTGATCGGGTTCCAGGAGCTGAACGACCCGACCTTCGTCAAGTCCGCGGCGGACTTCCAGAAGGCCGCGGCCGACATCAACTTCACGTTCAACTGGTTCTACGCCGACTCCAAGGACATCGCCTACTTCAACTCCGGCGCCAACCCGGCCCGGCAGTCCGATGTGGACCCGAACATGCCGGTGTGGGGCGACCAGGGCCACGACTGGGTCGGCTGGAACCCGGCGGGCAACGTCGCGAACTACACGCCGGCGTCGCAACACCCGCAGTCGATCAACCAGGACTACTACGTCAGCTGGAACAACGCCCAGGCCAACGGCTACGCCGCGGCCGGTGCGGACAAGTCGGCCGTGCACCGCGTCGACCTGCTCGACTCCCGGGTGAAGCAGCTGATCTCCAGTGGCACCAAGGTCACCCGGGTCAACCTGACCCAGGCGATGGCGGACGCCGCGCTGGCCGACCTGCGTGCCGAGCGCGTCCTGCCGCTGCTGCTGCAGGTGCTCGACAAGACGCCGGCCACCGGTGCGGCGGCGGACGCCGAGGCGAAGCTCAAGACGTGGCTCTCGAACGGCCACCTGCGCAAGGAGACTTCGCCCGGTAGCAAGACCTACGCCGACGCGGACGCGATCCGCATCTTCGACGCCTGGTGGCCGCTGCTGGTCCAGGCCGAGTTCAAGCCGGGCATGGGCGACCCCGCCTACAACGCGATGACCAGCGTGCTCGGGATCAACGAAAGCCCGTCCGGCTGGCAGAACGGCAACGGCCAGCACACCGGCCAGCCCCACAAGGGTTCGTCGTTCCAGTACGGCTGGTGGGGTTACGTCAACAAGGACATCCGGCAGGTGCTCGGCCAGCCGGTGGCGGGTCCGCTCGCGCAGACGTTCTGCGGCGGCGGCGACGTCACCGCGTGCCGCCAGGCGCTCGTCGACTCGCTGGCCACGGCCGCCGGCCAGGCCGCGAACACCGTCTACCCCGGTGACGCGAACTGCTCGGCCGGTGACCAGTGGTGCGCCGACTCGATCGTCCAGAACCCGCTCGGCGGCATCACGCAGGACAAGATCAGCTGGCAGAACCGCCCGACGTTCCAGCAGGTCGTCGAGTACGCGGCGCACCGCGGCGACAACATCGCCAACCTGGCGGCGACGAAGACGGTCAGCGCCACGAGCGCCGAGACCGGCTTCTACAACTCGCCGGCGTCGAACGCGATCGACGGGAACGCCTCGACCCGCTGGGCCAGCGACTGGAGCGACGACCAGGCGATCACCGTCGACCTCGGTTCGGTCCAGCAGGTCTCGCGGGTGCTGCTGAGCTGGGAGTCCGCGTACGGGAAGAGCTACAAGATCCAGCTCTCCCCGGACGCGGTCAACTGGACGGACGCGGCCGTGGTGACCGACGGCGACGGCGGGCAGGACAACCTGTCGTTCGCCGCCACCCCGGCCCGGTTCGTCAAGCTGCAGGGCGTCCAGCGCGGCACCAAGTACGGCTACTCGCTGTACGAGTTCGAGGTGTACGCCCACTGATACCCGGCCGGGGCACTCGCGGACTGTGCGTGCCCCGGCCTCCCCTTATCGTGAGGCGCATGGACGACTGGACGCCTCGTACCAAGGCCATCGCCGCCGGCCGGCCGCACGGTCCCGGTGAGCCGCTGAACACCCCGCTCGTCGCCACCAGCACGTACCAGGCTGGTGGCGACTTCGTGTACGCCCGCGGCGACGGGACGCCGACCTGGCACGCGCTCGAAGAAGCCGTCGGCGCGCTCGAAGGCGGCGAGGCGACGGCGTTCGCGTCCGGCGTCGCCACCCTGTCCGCGGTCCTGGACCTGCTGCCGGTCGGGTCGCGGGTCGTCGTCCCGACGTTCAGCTACGCCGTGACGCGCGGGGTGCTGGCCCACGCGCAGAAGCTCGGCAAGCTCGCCGTCACCGAGCTGGACCCCACCGACACCGGCGCCTGGATCGCCGAGGCGGCGACGTCGGACCTGGTCTGGCTCGAGTCACCGACCAACCCGACCCTCGACGTGATGGCCATCGAGCCGATCGCCGCCGCCGCGCGCGGCCGGGTCGTCGTCGACAACACCTTCGCGACGCCGTTGCAGCAGCGGCCGCTCGAACTGGGCGCGGACGTCGTCGTGCACAGCGCGACCAAGCTCATCGGCGGGCACAGCGACCTGCTGCTGGGCGTCACCGTGGCCAAGGACCCGGCCGTCGCGGCCGAGCTGCGCGGCGCGCGGACCCGGGTCGGGTCGACGCCGGGCGCCCTCGAAGCCTGGCTCGCCCTCCGGGGGCTGCGGACCATGCCCGTCCGGCTCGCGGAGCAGTCCCGCACCGCCGCGCTGCTGGCTTCGCGGCTCGGCGAGCACCCCGCGGTGCGGCGCGTGCGCTACCCGGGTTTCGGGATGATGGTCGCCTTCGACCTCGCCGACGCCGAGACGGCGGACCGGTTCTGCGCGTCGGTCCGGCTGATCCGGTCCGCGACGAGCCTCGGCGGCGTGGAGAGCCTGGTCGAGCGGCGGGCGTGGCTGGCGGGCGAGGAGCGTGTCCCGCCCGGGCTGATCCGGTTCAGCGTCGGCCTGGAGGACCCGGAGGACCTGTGGGACGACCTGACGTTCGCCCTCACGGAGTAACGCAGGCCGCCGAATCGCCGATACTCGCAACATCGCAGGTCAACGTGTTGGGAGTGCATCGTGGGCAGAACGCTGAGCCGGTTCGCCGGGGTCGTTTTCGCAGGTGCGCTCGCGATCTTCGCCGCCGCGCCCGCCGCGCTGGCCCAGACGGAAACCAGCACGTCACCCACGGAAACCACGACGTCCACTTCGGAGACGTCCACTTCGGAAACCTCGACGACCTCGAGCAGCCCGACGAGCACCACGGCGCCTTCGTCCGCCGCGGCGACGACCCCGTCGCAGCGCACGCACGGTGACGTCAAGACCACCGAGAAGCGGGTCGCGCCCCCCGTCGAGCCGAAGATCAAGGCTGACGCCGCGGAGCCGGCGGAGACCGCTGCCTACCCGGACAACTACGGTCACGGTTTCGTCGGTGCCGGCGGCGAGGGCATCCTCGTGGTCTCGTGCGCGGCCGGCGCCCCGGGCAACCTGGCCACCCAGTACCTCACCGTGACCGGCGGACCGGACCAGGACGAGGCCAACGGCCTCTGGAATTACACGGTGCGCGTCGTGGACGCCCCGGCCGGCACCACCACCGCGAAGTTCAGCTGGACCTGCGGGGGTGTCGAGGGCAACGGCACCGTCGAGTTCGAGCAGAAGCAGCAGCCGCCGACCTCGACCGTGACCGTGACGGCGACCGCGCCGGGCACCACCACGAGCACCGCCACCAGCACGCCGTCGTCCAGTGCCCCGGCGTCGAGCACCGCGCCGACCACCACCGCGACCAGCTCCACACCCGCCGGCAACGCCGCTCCGAAGGCCCAGGTCAAGGTCGCGCCCAAGGGCGGGGTCGAGACCGGCTTCGGCGGCACGGCCTGGTGACGGCTCGCCGGGCGGGCGCAGCGCTCGCCCTGGTGCTGGTCCTGGCCGGGTGCGGAACCACCGAACCGCCGAAGGCCGCGCCACCCGCTCCGGCGCCCGCCTCGGTGCCGGTGACCGTGCCGTTCAAGGGACTCCGCCCGACGTCGGTGAAGATCCCGAAGATCGGCGCGGAGTCCAGCCTGCTGGCCGTCGCCGTGAAACCGGACGGCTCGATCTCCGTCCCGTCGGTGCACACGCCGATGCAGGCAGCCTGGTACAAGCTTTCGCCGGTGCCCGGTGACGTCGGTCCGGCGATCGTGCTCGGGCACGTCGACGGCGACAAGAAACCGGGGATCTTCTTCAAGCTCAAGGACCTCGCGCCCGGCGACGAAGTCGACATCGACCGCAGCGACGGCAAAAAGCTGAAGTTCGTCGTCGACCGCGTCACCCAGGTGCCGAAAGAGACGTTCCCGCGCGACGCCGTCTACGGAAACAGCGACAAACCGGAGCTCCGGCTGATCACCTGCGGTGGGGCGTTCGACCACGCCGAGCACAGCTACCAGGACAACATCGTCGTCTACGCGAAGCTCGCGAGCTGAAAGCGCTGCCAGCCCCACTGTCCGATGTGGATTTCGCCGGGCCGGAACGTTACCGGTTCCCGCAGTGGTCTTCTTCACGTTCAATTCGTTTCCGGTACATACCAGTATTGGGGCAGGATTGTCCGGGTCGCCCGATCTTGTGCGTTCGGCACCGGGCGGTGCACGCGATGGGGGTCATCGCGCGGTTCTTTCCTTGGGGAGTCACCTTGAAGAACACCTTGGGCCGTCTCGCGGGCGCTGTGCTCGCGGGGGTCCTGCTCACGCTCACCGTTTCGCCGGTCGCGCTCGCGCAGGAGGCGCCGGCCACCTCGACCGAGGTCACGCCCACCACCGAGGCACCGCCGACGTCGACGGGGGCGCCCACGAGCACCTCGGTCCCGTCCTCGGAGCAGCCCACCTCGCAGCAGCCGACCTCGGGGCAGCCGACGTCGCAGCAGCCGACGACGTCCACCGGCACCGGCACGCCCACCTCGGGCAAGCCGACCAAGCCCACCACGCCCACCACGGAGCCGACCGACCCGTTCCCGCACGGCGACGACTACCTCGACAACGTCGCCTACGCGTGGGAGTTCGACGGCGGCGTCGGCATCCTGGTCATCGCCTGCTCGGTGGGCGAGCCGAAGAACGTCGTCTCCGCCGACTTCTCCGTGGCCGCCGGCCCGTTCCAGGACGGCGCGGACGGCCGCTACTGGGGCTTCGACATCCAGCTCGGCGAGGGCAAGCACCTGACCGACAACACCGAGGTCACCTGGACCTGCGAGGGCAAGCCGGTCACCCGGCCGGTCGGCCACGGCGGCGGCTCGGCCACCGTCGGCGGCCAGGTCAAGGTCACCCCGAAGACCGGCGGCGTCGAGACCGGCGGCGGCGCGACGGCTCGGTCCTGACCGCATGACCACGCAGTTCCGCCGCGGCGGCCGCGTTCTCGCGGCCGCCCTGGCGCTGTCCTTCGCTCTGGCCGGCTGCAGTACGCCGGACCCGCAGGCAGCCGCCCCGTCCTCGTCCGCGCCGGCTCCGCCGCCGGTGACCAAGCCGTTCGCCGGCCTGCGCCCGACGCAGCTGAACATCCCGAAGATCGGCGCGCAGTCGTCGCTGGTCTCGGTGCTGCCGAAGGCCGACGGCGGGATCTCGGTCCCGTCGGTGCACACGCCGATGCAGGCGGCCTGGTACAAGATGTCGCCGGTGCCCGGCGAAACCGGCCCGGCGGTCGTGCTCGGCCACGTCGACGGCGACAAGAAGCCCGGGGTCTTCTTCAAGCTCAAGGAGCTGGTGAAGGGAGACGAGGTGGACGTCGAACGCAGCGACGGCAAGAAGCTGAAGTTCGTCGTCGACCGGGTCGACCAGGTGCCGAAGGAGACGTTCCCGCGCGACGCCGTTTACGGCAACAGTGACAAGCCACAGCTGCGGCTGATCACCTGCGGTGGCGCGTTCGACCACGCCGAGCACAGCTACAAGGACAACGTCATCGTGTATGCGAACCTAGCCGACGCCTGAGCCGGGGTACGGAAACTCCGGCTTCAGCGTCGTACCCGGGCAGACCCAGCGGCGCATGCCCGCGTCGCAGACGGCATAACCCCAGTTGATCAGGTTGTCCTGCACCTTTTCGGGCATCCTGGTCAGCCGGGTCTTCGTCTCGGCGAGCCGCCGGGTCTGCTCGGCCGGCGCCGGCAGGGCGTCCGGCAGTTCGAAGTTTTCGATGTCGCTGTAGGTCGCCCAGTACGTCCCGGCGTAGACCTTGTCCTCATACGACTTGAGCAGCGAGCCGGTGCGCAGCTCGCGGACCTGGTTGTCCATCACGGTCAGCACGCGCAGCAGCTGCATCGGCCAGTTGTGCCTCGGCTTGTTCTCGTGCTTCATCTTCTTGCCCGCGTCGCTGACCAGGACGGTCGCCCGCTGGTTCTCGATCGGGTCGAGGCCGAGGTTGTCGTACACGCCCGCGTCGCTCAGCACGATCTTGCGACCGGGCAGGTGCGGATCCGGGATCACGACCGGGGAGAGCACCGGCGGGAACGCCGAGGACGCCGCCACCGCGGTGGCGAGCGGGATCTGCCCGTGCGGGCCCGGCTGCCGGAAGAACCACCACAGCGAGCCGTCCTGCAGGCTGGTCGCGGTGAACACGAAGTTCGGCCCGGCCGGATCGAGGTCCGCGAGGCGGCAGTCGCCGAAGAGGTGCTTCGCGTAGCGGCGCGCGAGTTCCTCGCCGGCACTGCGCCACGGCATCACCATCGCCTTCAGCGTGACCGGGACGTCGAGGTTCGTGCGGGCCAGCTGCCGGATCGGCTGCACGACCTCCTTGCCGAAGTTCTCCGCGACGCCGTCTTCGCCGAACCACAGCCTGTTCCACGCGTGTGCCAGCACGCCCGCCGCGATCGAGCCGCCGGAGACGCTGGAGACGGTGGTCAGCTTCGGCAGCCAGCCGAGCTCGTTGAGCCGCCAGAGCGCGCCGGCGTGGAAAAGCATTGCCCGATAGCCACCGCCGGAAAGCGCGAGGCCGACACCGTCCCGTTTCGCCGCGTCCACCTCGCCGAGTTTAGGGCCGCAGCAAAGGCGTGAGCAGCGGCCGTTGCCCGGCGGGGACGTATTCGGCGTAGTTGTCGTACAACGCCTGTTTTGCCAGGTGTGCCGCGGCTGTGCCGTCGGCCGCGCGGATCGCGTCGAGCACCTCGGCGTGGTGGGCGAGCCAGGCGCGCATCAGCGACGTCCGGTTGCTGGCGTGCTCCAGCTTGTCCTCGATCAGTTCCAGCACGACTTCGCGCACGACCTCTTCGCTGACCACCAGCAGCGGGTTGCGGGAGATGCGTGCGATCACTTCGTGGAAGGCGACGTCGGCGCGGCTGAACTCGGCATACCCGCGCGAGACGCCTTCGCGCATCGACTCCAGCGCCGCGTCGAGGCCGGCCAGGTCCTCCTCGGTGCGGAGCCCGGCCGCGAGCAGGTGCGCCGAGCCGTCGAGGATCATCCGGAACTGCAGCAGCTCGGCGAGCCCGACGTGGCCGGCACGCGCGAGCCGGTGCATCGAGCGGTGCAGCGCGGCGGGCGACGCGGCCAGCACCTCCGGGCCGCGCGGGTCCCCTGGCCGCGATCGGATCAGCTCGGCCGCCTGCAGGACGCGCAGTGCTTCGCGGATCGTCGAGCGGCCGACGCCGAACTGCGTCATCAGCTCGCGCTCGCTCGGCAGGCGTGCCCCCGGCTTGAGCGCGCCGCTGACCACGGCCTGCTCGATCTGCTCGACGACCCGCTCGTACGCGCGGACCGGAGCCACCGGTTCGAACCGCATCGCTTGACCTCGCCGTCCGCTCGGGGCAGGCTACTGGTCAGACCAGTGTACTTACCTGGAGGCCGTATGAAAGCCCGACTTCACGTGCTGGCAGCGGTGCTGCTGCTCGTGGTGTCCGGCTGCTCGGCCGGTTCGTCGGCCAGTGTTTCCGCTGGTCCGGACACGCTTTCCGTCGGCTTCACGGCGGAGCCGGCGAACTTCGACTTCACGCGCACGGACGGCGCCGCCATCCCGCAGGCCTTGCTCTACAACGTCTACGAAGGCCTGGTGAAGCTCGACGCCCAGGGCAAGGTCGTGCCCCTGCTCGCGAAGTCGTGGACGATCAGCCCGGACCGGAAGACCTACGACTTCCAGCTCCAGCAGGGCGTCAAGTTCAGCAACGGCGCGCCCTTCACCGCCGAGGACGTCAAGTTCTCGCTCCTGCGGGTGAAGTCCGACTGGACCATCTCGATCAAGTCCACTATGGACGTCGTCGACCACGTCGACGTCGTGGCGCCGGACCACGCGCGGGTCGTGCTCTCGAAGCCGTCCAACGGCTGGCTGTTCAGCCTCACCAGCCGGCTCGGCGCGATGTTCAGCCCGACCGGCGTCGCCGACCTGGCGAACAAGCCGGTCGGCACCGGCCCGTACGTCGTGTCGGCGCGCAAGCGCGGCGACTCCGTGGTGCTGAAGGCGAATCCCGCGTACTGGGGCCGGAAACCGGCGTACTCGACCGTGGTCCTCAAGTACATCAAGGACCCGACCGCGCTGAACAACAGTTTGTTCAGCAACGGCATCGACGTCATCGCCGCGGTCACCGCGCCCGATTCGATCCCGCAGTTCCAGTCCGACGACCGGTTCCAGGTCGTCCAGGGCACGACGAACTCCGAAGTCACGCTGGCGATGAACAACGCCCGGCCGCCGCTGAACGACGTCCGCGTGCGACAGGCCCTGACGTACGCGATCGACCGGAAGGCGTTGCTGGACACGGCGTGGGCCGGCCGCGGCACGGTGATCGGCAGCATGGTGCCGCCGACCGACCCCTGGTACGAGGACCTCGCGAACGTCTACCGGTTCGATCCCGCGCACGCCGAGGCGTTGCTGTCCGAAGCCGGCGTGACGAACCTGAACCTGCGGCTGCGGATCCCGAACCTGCCGTACGCGGTGTCGGCCGCGCAGGTCGTCCAGTCGCAGCTCGCCGACGTCGGCGTGCGGACCACGATCGAGCCCCTCGACTTCCCGGCGGTGTGGCTCAAGCAGGTGTTCACCGACCACGACTACGACCTGTCGATCATCCAGCACGTCGAGGCCAGGGACATCACGACGTTCGGGAAGCCGAAGTACTACTGGGGCTACGACAACAAGCGCGTCCAGCAGCTGCTCGCCGAGGCCGACAGCGGGACGCCGGAGCAGCAGGTCGCGGACATGAAGCAGGTCGCGCGGCAGCTGAACACCGACGCCGCCGCGGACTGGCTGTTCCTGTTCCCCAACGTGATCGTCGCGAAGACGAAGGTCGGCGGGTTCGTGCAGAACCAGGTCAGCGAGTCCTTCGACCTCACCGGGCTGGCGCCGCGATGACGGCCAGGGTGCTGCGCCGGGTGGCGATCTTCGTGGTCAGCGTGCTGGCCGCGTCGATCGTGGTGTTCCTGTTCATGGCGGTGCTGCCGGGCGATCCGGCGCAGGTCGCCCTCGGCGTCAACGCGACACCGGAGCTGCTGGCCAAGACGCGCACGGAGTTCGGCATCGACCGCCCGCTCATCACGCAGTACTTCGACTGGATCGGCGGCGTGCTGCACGGCGACTTCGGCCGCTCGTACGTGACGCGCGATGCGATCGGCCCGCAGTTGCTCGACCGCCTCGGCGTGACGCTGTGGCTGGTCGGCGCGGGCATGCTGGTGGCGCTGGTGATCGCGGTGCCGGCCGGGACGTTCGCCGCGGTGAAGCACCGGAAGGCGTCGGGCGCGGGTGTTTCCGGGCTGTCCCAGATCGGTGTCGCGATCCCCGCGTTCCTGGCCGGGATCATCCTCGTGCAGATCTTCGCCGTGCAGCTGCGCTGGCTGCCGTCCGGCGGGTGGACGCCGCCGGACCAGGACTTCGGCGAGTTCTTCCGCGGCCTGGTGCTCCCGGCGTTGTCGCTCGGCCTGGTGCAGGGCGCGGTGTTGACGCGCTATGTGCGGTCCGCCGTGCTCGACACGCTGGGCCAGGACTACCTCCGGACCGCCCGGTCGAAGGGGCTGCGGCCGGGGCAGGCGTTGGTGCGCCACGGCTTGCGCAACGCGTCGGTGCCCGTGGTGACCGTGCTCGGGCTCCAGCTGGCGACGCTGCTGATCGGCGCGGTCGTCGTCGAGCGCGTGTTCGTGCTGCCCGGCCTGGGTTCGATGCTGCTGGACGCCGTCTCCGCGCGTGACCTGCTGACCGTGCAGGGGATCGTGCTCGTGCTGGTGGTCGGCGTGCTGCTGGTCAACTTCGTCGTCGACGTCCTCTACACCGTGCTCGACCCCCGATTGCGAGGTTCGTGATGCGCAATCTGGTGCTGGGCGGCGTTCTCGTCGGCCTGGTCGTGCTGGCCGCGGTGCTGTCGTTCGCGTGGACGCCGTTCGACCCGGTGAAGGTCGACGCGACCCACCGGCTGCTCGGCTTCACCGGCTCCCACTGGTTCGGCACCGACAAGTTCGGGCGTGACCTGCTCAGCCAGCTCATGGTCGGCGCCCGGACCACCCTGTACGTCGGGGTCGTCGCGGTCGGCATCGCCGCGGTGGTCGGGACGCCGCTGGGCATCCTGGCCGGGATGTCGCCGCGGTGGCTCGGCGAGTTCGTCATGCGGGTCAACGACCTCGTGCTCGCGTTCCCCGCGCTGCTGCTGGCCATCATGTTCGGCGCGGTCTTCGGGGCGGACACGCTGACCGCGATGGTCGCCATCGGCATCGCCACCATCCCGTCGTTCGCGCGGATCGCCCGGTCCGGGACGCTGCAGGTGATGAGCACGGAGTTCGTGCTCGCGGCCCGCGCGGGCGGGCGGTCGCGGCCGACCATCGCGCTGCGGCACGTGCTGCCGAACATCTCCGGCCTGCTGATCGTGCAGGCGTCGGTGTCGTTCGCGATCGCCGTGCTCGCCGAAGCGGCGTTGTCGTTCCTCGGCTTCGGGACCCGCCCGCCGACGCCGTCGTGGGGCCGGATGCTGCAGGAGTCCCAGGAACTGCTGACCGTGCAGCCGCGGCTGGCGCTGGTCCCGGGCATCGCGATCGCCGTCGCCGTGCTCGGCTTCAACCTCCTCGGCGACGGCCTGCGCGACCGCCTGGACCCCCGATTGGCGGCGCGCGTATGACCCTCTCGGTGCGCGACCTCAGCGTTTCGTCGCTGGTCCGGAACGTCTCCTTCGAGATCGGTGCCGGCGAGCGCGTCGGCCTGATCGGCGAGTCCGGGTCCGGGAAGTCGCTGACGGCGCTGGCGATCATGGGCCTGCTGCCCGACGAGCTGCCCGCGTCCGGTTCGGTCCGCCTGGGTGACCGCGAGCTGCTCGGAATGTCCGAAAAGGACTTGTCCCGGCTGCGCGGCGACGAGCTGGCGATGGTGTTCCAGGAGCCGATGACGGCGTTGAACCCGGCCATGCGCGTCGGCCGCCAGGTCACCGAACCCGGGCGGATCCACGGCCGACGGCACCGCGCGGAAGAGCTCCTCGACGCCGTGGGCCTGCCCGGCACCGCCCGCGCGTACCCGCACCAGCTTTCGGGCGGCCAGCGGCAGCGGGTCGTCCTCGCGATGGCCCTGGCGAACGAGCCGTCGCTGCTGATCTGCGACGAGCCGACGACCGCCCTCGACGTCACCGTGCAGGCCCAGATCCTCGCCCTCATCAGGACGTCACTTTCACGTGAAAGTGCCCTTTTGTTCATCACCCACGACCTCGCGGTGGTGGCGTCGGTGTGTGAGCGCGTGCTGGTGATGCTGGACGGCGAGATCGTCGAAGCGGGCTCGACGCGCGAAGTGCTGACGCAGCCGAAGCACGAGTACACGCGGAAGCTCCTGGCCGCCTCGGACCTGGAGGGCCGCCGATGAGCATCATCGAAGTCCGCGACCTGGAACGCCGCTACGCCCGCCGGAACGTCCACGCCCTGCGCGGCGTCAGCTTCGACGTCGAGGCGGGCCGGCGGTTCGGCATCGTCGGCGAATCCGGCTCGGGCAAGTCCACGCTGGTCCGGCTGCTCGCCGCGCTCGACAAGCCGACGGCAGGCACGGTGGCGTTCCACGGCCGGCGCGTCGACAACCTGCCCGAACGCAAGCTCGGTTTCCTGCGCTCGGAGCTGCAGATCGTCTTCCAGGACCCGATGGGCTCGCTGGACCCGCGCATGCGGGTGCGGGACATCGTTTCCGAGCCGCTCGGCCACCGCGAGCCGGACCGCGTCGCCGAGCTGCTCGCCGCGGTCGGCCTGCCCGCCGACGCCGCGCAGCGGTACCCGCACCAGTTCTCCGGTGGCCAGCGGCAGCGCATCTCGATCGCGCGGGCCCTGGCGCCGAACCCGAGCGTCCTGATCGCCGACGAACCGGTCAGCGCGCTCGACGTCTCCGTGCGCGGCCAGATTCTCGACCTGCTCGCGTCGCTGGTGGACCAGTTCGCGCTGACGCTCATCTTCGTGTCGCACGACCTCGGCGTCGTTCGGCACGTCTGCGACCGGGTGGCGGTGCTGCGCCGCGGCGAAATCGTCGAACTCGGTGACGTCTCGCGGGTTTACGACGCACCACAGCACGCTTACACGCGGGAACTACTGGCCGCCGCGCCGAACCTGCGCGCCGAGCTGGCCCGGCTGAGTGGAGGGGACGATGACTGAGGACTACTCGACGCTGTTCCGGCTCGACGGCCGGCGGGCCGTCGTGCTGGGTGCGGGCGGCATCGGCCGCGAAGCCGCCCGGGCGCTGGCCGCGCACGGCGCTTCGGTGGTGTGCGCGGACGTCGACCTCGAGGTCGCTCGCGCGGCGGGCGTGGGCGAGCCGTACGAGATCGACCTGCTCGAACCCGGCGCCGTCGCTCGCGCGGCGGCCGACCTCGGACCGCAGGACGTCGTCGTGCTGACCGCGGGGGTCAACGTCCGCAAACGCCTGCTCGACTACACGCGGGAGGAGTTCGACCGCGTCATCGCGCTGAACCTCGGCGTGGCGTTCGAGGTCGTCCGCGTCTTCGGCGCCGACATGGTGGCGCGCGGGCGGGGCAGCATCATCGGCTTCTCGTCGATCCGCGGCACGACCGTCGAGCCCGGCCAAGGGCCGTACGCGGCGACGAAGGCCGGGCTCGTCCAGCTGTTCCGGACGGCGGCGGCGGAGTTCGGCCCGGCCGGCGTCCGGGTCAACGCGATCGCCCCCGGCGTCGTCGAGACCCCACTGACCGCCCCGATCAAGGCGAACCCCGAGTGGTACGCCGCGTACGCGGCGAAGGGCGCGTTGGGCCGCTGGGCGCGTCCGGACGAGCTGGCCGGAGCGGTCGTGTACCTCGCTTCGGATGCTTCGTCGTTCGTGACCGGCTCTGTGCTGGCCGTGGACGGTGGCTGGACCGCCGTCGACGGCCGCTTCGACCCGCCCGCCTCGTGAGGAGCGTTCATGACCGAGCTGCCTGACCTGACCGCCGTCGAGCTCGTCGCGCAGTACCGCGCGAAGACGCTCTCGCCGGTCGAGGTGACCGAAGCTGTTCTCGCACGCATCGAAGCGCGAGAGCCGGAGCTGCACGCGTTGTACGCGTACGACCCTTCGGGCGCTCGTGACGATGCCAAGGCGTCCGAAGCCCGCTGGGCGGCCGGCGAACCGCTGGGGCCGATCGACGGCGTCCCGCTGACCCTCAAGGAGAACATCGCCACTCGCGGCACACCGGTGCCGCTCGGCACGGCGGCGACCGCCCTGGTCCCGGCCGCCGAGGACGCCCCGGCGGCGGCGCGGGTCCGCGAGTCCGGCGGCGTCCTGCTGGCCAAGACGACCATGCCGGACTACGGGATGCTGACGTCCGGGCTGTCGAGCTTCCACCCCGCGGCCCGCAACCCGTGGCAGCTCTCGGCCACGCCCGGCGGGTCCAGCGCGGGTGCCGGTGCCGCGGCCGCCGCGGGGTACGGCCCGCTGCACGTCGGCACGGACATCGGCGGCTCGATCCGGCTGCCCGCGGGCTGGTGCGGCCTGACCGGGCTGAAGCCGAGTTTCGGGCGGGTGCCGGTGGACCCGCCGTTCCTCGGCCGCGTCGCCGGCCCGATGACCCGCACGGTCGCCGACACGGCGTTGCTGATGAGCGTGCTCTCGCGTCCGGACCCGCGTGACCACCTGTGCCTGCCGCCGTCGGACCTCGACTGGGCTTCGCTGGACTTCTCGGTGACCGGTCTGCGCGTCGGCCTGCAGCTCGAATCCGGTCCCGGCCTCCCGGTGGACCCGGTGATCCGCGACGCCGTCACCGCGGCGGCCCGGGCGTTCGAAGCGGCGGGCGCGGTCGTCGAGCCGGTCGAGCCGTTCCTCACCCGCCCCATGCTCGAAGGCCTCGACGTGTTCTGGCGGACGCGGGCCTGGTCGGACCTGGCGGCGCTGCCGCCGGACCGCCGCGCGAAGGTCCTGCCGTACATCGCGGACTGGGCGGCCGGTGGCGCGAACGCGTCCGGGGTGGACGTTTACCGCGGCTTCGCCCAGATCGACGTGATGAGCGTGGCGGCCCTGCGCGCGACCGCCGAGTTCGACGTCGTCCTGTCCCCGACCAGCCCGGTCGCGGCGCCGCCGGCGGAGTGGGCGTCCCCGACGAACGACCCGGCCCGCCCGTTCGAGCACATCGCGTTCACCGTGCCGTACAACATGTCCGGCCAGCCCGCGGTCTCGCTGAACTGCGGTTACACCGACGACGGTCGGCCGATCGGCCTCCAGCTCGCGGGCCGCCGCTTCGACGACCTCGGCGTCCTTCGCGCCGCGGCGGCGTACGAGCGGCTTCGCCCGCCGCAGCGGCCCTGGCCGGTGGGGTAGGGAAGGAGTTCCGGACCTTCGGCGAAGCAGGGGTGAAGCTGTCGCCGACGGGAAGGAACCCCATGACAGAGGCAGCCCCATGACGGCGGCCTCGGTGCTCGGCACCGAGCAGTTCACCGAAGTGCACGACCGCTACTTCGCGGACATCCACCGGTACGTCGCCGGGCGCCTCGGCACGCAGGCCGCGGAGGACGTCGCCGCGGAGACGTTCCTCGTCGCCTTCGACCGCCGGAAGACGTTCGACGCCACCCGCGGCGAACTGCGGGCCTGGCTGTTCGGCATCGCGACGAACCTGGTCTCCCGGCACCGCCGCAAGGAGGCGCGCCACTACCGCGCGCTTTCGCGGCTCGACCCGCGGGAAGCGGCCGAAGGCCACGAAAGCCGCGTTGTCGCTTCGCTGACGGTCGCGCGGCTGGGAAAGGCGTTGTCCCAGCTGTCCGCCGGGGAGCGCGACGTCCTGCTGCTCGTCGCGCTCGGCGACCTCGGTTACGCCCAAGTGGCCGAAGCACTCGGCATCTCCCCGGGCACGGTCGGCTCCCGGCTCACGCGTGCCCGCAAGAAACTCGCCCCGTCCCTCGCCCAGGAGGCCTCCGATGAATGACCTGCAGACCCTGCGAGCAGCGCTGTCGCCGAGCGAAGTGCCCCAGGACGTCGTCGACCGGAGCCGGCACCGGCTGCAGAACCGGATGCTCGGGGCACCACGCCGCCGGGTGCGCCCGCTGGCGCTCGGTGCCGGTCTGGTCGCCGCCGCCGCCGCGGCCGCCGTTGTGGTGGCGACCCTGCCCGGCGCCCCGGCTCCGACGCCTCCCCAGGCGGTCGCCCCGGTCGACGCCGGCCGGCAGGTCCTGCTGGCGGCGGCCACGGTCGCCGAGCGCACCCCGGTCGGCACCGGCAGGTACTGGCACACGACGACGAAGGTGGGCAACGAGTCCTGGGAGTACTGGACCACCACCGACGGAAAGGAGTGGTACCGCACCGAACGGACCGGCGGCAAGGCCGTGCTGGCGAGCCGACCCCGGCCGGTCCGGCTGACCGGCGCCGAGGTCACGCTCAGCCAGGTCCTGGCCCTCCCCACCGATCCGAAGGCCCTGCGCACCTGGCTCGTGGAGGGATTGGCGCACAACAAGTACCCGGCTGAGCAGCGGGACATGGCGGCGCTGGAGTCCCTGGTCTCGCTGGTGTCCACCGTGCCGTCGCCACCGGCGGTCCGGGCGGCGGCGTTCCGCGCCATCGCCGACTACCCGGGAGTCCACGCGCTCGGCACGGTCCCGGGCGGCGAGGGTGTCGAGCTGCCCGGCGGCGGCAAACTGGTCGTCGATCCGGAGACCGGCAAGGTGGCCGGGTCGTCGGTGTTCTTGAAGGACGACGGCACCCCGGCCAAGAACGCCGACGGCGACACGTACGCGGTCAGTGCCGAGTGGACGAACGACCTGCCGAAGTGAGTCCGGTGGCCGGGCGGCTCGCCCGGCCACCGGGGTTCAGCCCTTGACGGCTTCCGCCAGCGCGAGCACCCGCCGCGCGTTGTCGACGTGCAGGTTCTCGATCATCCGGCCGTCCACCGTCACCACGCCGCGGCCGTCCTTCTGCGCCTCTTCGAAGGCCTCGATGATCCGCCGCGAGCGGTCGACCTCTTCCTCGGACGGCGCGAAGATCCGGTTGCACGGCTCCACCTGGGCCGGGTGGATCAGCGTCTTGCCGTCGAACCCGTACTGACGGCCCTGCTCGCACTCGGCTTCGAAACCGGAAAGGTCCTTCACGTCGTTGTAGACGCCGTCGAGGATCACCTTGCCGGTCGCCCGCGCCGCCAGCAGGCACAGCGAGAGCCCGCCCAGCAACGGCCCGCGGCCGGGGACGAACTCCGCGTGCAGCTCCTTGGCCAGGTCGTTCGTGCCCATCACCAGCACGGTCAGCCGCTCGGACGCCGCCGCGATCTCCTCGGCGTGCAGCATCGCGACCGGCGTCTCGACCATCGCCCAGATCTTCGTGTGGTCCGGCGCCCCGCCGAGCTCCAGCGCCCGCTCGATGTTGTGCACCTCGGCGGCGGAGTTCACCTTCGGCACGACCACCGCGGCCGGGCCGGCCGACGCGGCCGCGCGCAGGTCGGCGTCGTGCCACTGGGTGTCCAGGCCGTTGACCCGGATCGTCACTTCGCGGGAACCGTAGTTGCCCACCGCGGCACACACGCGTTCGCGCGCGGCTTCCTTCGCGTCGGGGGAGACGGCGTCCTCGAGGTCGAGGATCAGCGCGTCCGCCGGGATCGTCTTGGCCTTCTCCAGGGCCCGCTCGTTCGCCCCGGGCATGTAGAGGACGGAGCGCCTCGGCTTCAGCTCGGTCATCCGAGGGCCTCCTTGGTGGCCGCGTCGTAGGCCGCGGCGAGTTCCGGGTCGTCCGCCGCGAGGGCGTCGGCCAGTTCGGCGACCACGCGGCACTGCTTCACCGACGCGTCGTCCTGCATCTTCCCGTCGATCATCACCGCGCCCGTGCCGTCACCCATTTCGGCGATCACCCGGCGCGCCCAGGCCACATCGGACGGCGAAGGCGAGAACACCTTCTTCGCGATGTCGATCTGCACCGGGTGCAGGCTCCACGCGCCGACGCAGCCGAGCAGGAACGCGTTGCGGAACTGGTCCTCGCACGCGACGACGTCGCGGATGTCCCCGAACGGCCCGTAGTAGGGGAGGATCCCGTGCATCGCGCAGGCGTCCACCATCCGCGCGACCGTGTAGTGCCAGAGGTCCTGCTGGTAGGTCGTCCGGCCCGCGGTGAGGTCGTCGCTGGTCGGGTCGGTGCGCACCAGGTAGCCGGGGTGGCCGCCGCCAACCCGGGTCGTCTTCATCCGGCGGCTCGCGGCCAGGTCGGCCGGGCCGAGCGAGATGCCCTGCATGCGCGGGCTGGCGCCGGCGATCTCCTCCACATTGGCCACTCCGCTCGCCGTCTCGAGGATGGCGTGCACCAGCAACGGCTTCGTCAGGCCGGCGCGCGCCTCGAGCTGGGCCAGCAGCCGGTCGACGTAGTGGATGTCCTGCGCGCCCTCGACCTTCGGCACCATGATGACGTCGAGCTTGTCGCCGATCTCGGTGACCAGCGTGACCAGGTCGTCGAGCACCCACGGCGAGTCCAGGCTGTTGACGCGCGTCCACAGCTGCGTCTTCCCGAAGTCGTTCGCCTTGGCGATCGCGACCAGCCCGGCGCGCGCGGCCTCCTTGCGGTCGGCGCGGACGGCGTCCTCGAGGTTCCCGAGCAGGACGTCGACCTTCTTCGCGATGTCCGGCACCTTCGCCGCCATCTTCTCGTTGCCGGGGTCGAAGAAGTGGATCATCCGGGACGGCGTCACCGGGATCTCCCGCACGGGCGCGGGCGCGCCCAGGGCGAGCGGGGCGAAGAAGTCCTTCGGGGAGCGCATCGGTCCTCCACGGCGGCGGGCTAAGTGACTGGTGGGTAACTTTAGTCCCGCCCGCGCGGGACCGCTGCGGTGCAAGTCACCGCCATGTGGGTGACGCCGGACATCCGCAGCTCAACGCGCTACGTCCACTGTGGATTTCGCCCTGGTTGGGCCATCCGGGCTAGTCGGACCAGGTTTGGTCGATCATGCCCCGGGTAATCGGCCGTAGCCGCACCGTAATGCCACTCACCCCGCGATCACTCGGTTGGCCGCACCGTTCGACCGAAGTCCGATGACCGCCTACCGACCGGTCATCGACCGCTGGGCGCCGCCGATCGCAGCCACTCGCGCTACCCGGCGACGCCGCGCCGCCGCGCTGTTAGACAAGTGAGGTGCCGGTTTCCCCCGGTCACGAAGCGGTGCAGGTTAGAAGGAGGCGGACTCGTGGCGGCTACACCTCAGAACACCGAGCGCTCGACGGTCGCCGGTGGCGCGAAGCGCAGCCGGTCGATGCCGAGCCGCGTGGTGCCGCCGATCGAGCTCCCCGCGAGCGTCGACGAGCTCGCCCGCGCTGCCGCCGCCCAGCTGGGCTGGAACGGCGTCGTCCTCCCGGAGACCACGATCCTCGGCCGCAAGGTCTGCGTGGTCGCCAAGCTCCGCACCGACGTGCACGCCGAACGCATCGCGATGGGTGCCGGCCCGGTGGCCGACCGTGCCACCGTCGACACCTGGACCTGGCCGGAGCTGGCCGGAACCGCCCCCGCCCCGGCCGCCGAGATCGTCGGCGTCCTGGCCGTCGCGCGCCACTGGCGCACCGCGATGGCCTCCGCGGTTCCGTTCGCCCGCTACGGCGAGGCCGCGATGGTCCTCCCCTCCCCGGCGGTGCTGACCGAGGACTACGTCGGCAACTGCCTGCCGCGCGCCCGCGCGTACGGGCTCGCCGTCGTGACCGCCGACCCGAACGCGGTCGTCGACCTCGACCTCGAGGGCCGCACCGAGCGCGTCGTGCTCGCCGAGGACCCGGTCTCCCGCCTGGTCAACGAAATGGTTTACGACCACTTGCTGCGCACCGCGGAGGCGCCCGCTTCGCACTAGGGTCGGCTCCATGCGAGTCGTCATTGCTGGTGGACATGGTCAGATCGCGCTGCGGCTGGAGCGGCTGCTCGCCGCGCGCGGTGATGAAGCGGTCGGCATCATCCGGAACCCCGCCCACGCGGCGGACCTCGAAGCCGCCGGCGCCGAGGCCGTGGTGCTCGACCTGGAGAACTCCGATGTGGACGCCGTCGCCGAAGTGCTGAAGGGCGCCGACGCCGCGGTGTTCGCCGCGGGTGCGGGCCCGGGCAGCGGCACCGCCCGCAAGGACACAGTGGACAGGGGTGCGGCGGCACTGTTCGCCGAAGCGGCCGAGCGGGCCGGGGTCCGGCGGCACATCCAGGTCGGTTCGATCGGCGCCGACAACCCGGAGAACCCCGACGTCACCGAGGAGTTCCGGCACTACCTCCGCGCCAAGCGCGCGGCGGAAGACGATCTCAAGGCCCGCGACCTCGACTGGACGATCCTCCGGCCGGGATCGCTCACCGACGACCCCGGCACCGGCCTGGTCCTGCTCGCCGAGCAGACCGGCCGCGGCCCCATCCCGCGCGACGACGTCGCCGCCGTGCTCGTCGGCCTGCTCGACACCCCGGCTTCCGTCGGCCGCACCCTCACGCTGATTTCGGGTGAGGACGCCATCGGCGAGGCGATCTCCGCACTGTGAACGACACGTCGAGAGAGATCGCCGTCTTCAGCGGCAGCGCCCACCCCGAGCTGGCCGAAGAGATCTGCGAGCACCTCGGCGTGCCGCTGCGGCCGGTCGAGATCCAGCGGTTCGCCAACGACTGCCTCGAGGTGCAGCTGCAGGCCAACTGCCGCGAGCGGGACGTCTTCATCATCCAGCCGCTGGTCAAGCCGGTGCAGGAGCACCTCGTCGAGCTGCTGCTGATGCTCGACGCGGCCCGCGGCGCCTCCGCGTCCCGCATCACCGCCGTCATGTCGCACTACTCGTACGCGCGCTCGGACAAGAAGGACGCGCCGCGCATCTCCATCGGCGGCCGGCTGGTCGCCGACCTGCTGGTGACGGCCGGTGCGAGCCGCGTGCTCGCGATGACCCTGCACTCGCCGCAGGTCCACGGCTTCTTCAGCGTCCCGGTCGATCACCTGCACGCGCTGCAGGAGCTGGCCAAGCACTTCCGGCAGTACGACCTTTCGCGCGCCACCGTCGTCTCGCCCGACCTGGGCAACGCGAAGGAGGCGTCGCACTTCGCGCGGCTCCTCGGCGTCCAGGTCGCCGCGGGGGCGAAGGAACGCTTCCCGGACGACCGCGTCCAGATCACTTCGGTGATCGGCGAGATCACCGGCCGGGACGTGATCGTGCTCGACGACGAGATCGCCAAGGGCAGCACGGTGCTCGAACTGCTGGACCGGCTGGCCGAGCTGCAGCCGCGTTCGATCCGCGTCGCCTGCACGCACGGGCTGTTCGCGGCGAAGGCCATCGAACGCATCGGCAGCCGGCCGGAGGTGCTGGAGATCGTCTGCACGAACACGGTCCCGGTGCCGGAGGAGGAGCGCACCGAAAAGCTGAAGATCCTGTCGATCGCGCCGGCGATGGCCGAGGCGATCCGCCGGATCCACAACGGCGAATCGGTGTCGGCGCTCTTCTAGGCCGGGCCCAGCACCCGGTCCAGGTAGGTGTTGCTGAAGAGCCCGCTCGGGTCGGTTTCCTTGCGCACGCGCAGGAAGTCGTCGAAGTGCGGGTAGCGAGAGCGGAGGACGCCGGCGTCCAGGTCGTGCATCTTGCCCCAGTGCGGGCGGCCGCCGACCGCGCCGGCGATCTTCTCGAACGCGCCGAAGTACTCGCGGTACGGCATGCCGATGAACTGGTGGATGGCGATGTAGGCGGAGTCGCGGCCCTGCGCGGTCGACAGCCAGATGTCGTCGGCCGCGGCGACCCGCACCTCGACCGGGAACATCACGGGGTGCTTCAGCGTCGGCACTACAGCGCGTAGCTCGGTGAGCACGTCGAGCACTGATTCACGTGGAACAGCGTATTCCGTTTCGGTGAAACGGACGTTGCGCGCGGTGACGAAGACGCGGTGGGAGACGTCGCTGTACTCGCGGGCGGACAGAACGTTCGAGGCGAAGCTGCCGAGCGACGGCACCAGCCGCGGCATCAGCCGCCCGGCGCGGCAGAGCCCGCCGAAGGCCACGTTCTCCATGATCCGGTAGTCGACGAACTCGCGGACCTTGCTGAGCGGTTGTGCCGTCTCGGTCCGGTTGTTGCGCTTGACCAGGGCGTTCTTGCCGTAGGGGAACCAGTAGAACTCGAAGTGCTCGTTCTCGTCGGCGAAGTCGTGGAAGCCTTCGAGGACCTGCTCCAGCGGCTCCGGCCGTTCCTGCGCGCGCAGGATGAAGGACGGTTCGCACTTGAGCGTCACGGTGGTGATCACGCCGAGCGCGCCCAGGCCGACGCGGGCGGCGGCGAAGAGATCGGGCCTCTCCGTCGCCGAGCAGGTGACGACCGAGCCGTCCGCGACGACGAGTTCGAGCGCGACGATCTGGGTGGCGAGGCCGCCGATCTTCGCGCCGGTGCCGTGGGTCCCGGTGGAAATCGCGCCGGCGACGGTCTGTGCGTCGATGTCGCCGAGGTTGGTCATGGCCAGCCCGAGCGCGTCGAGGGCGGCGTTGAGCTCCCGGAGCGTGGTGCCCGCGCGGACGGTGACGTGCCCGGATTCCAGGTCCACCTGTTCGACGCCGGTCCAGTACCGCAGGTCGAGTGCATCCGAGTCGGCGGCGGCGATGGCGGTGAAGGAGTGTCCGCTGCCCCAGGGGCGCACGGTGCGGCCGGCGGCGGCGATGCGCTCGACCGTCGCCGCGATCTCAGCCGGGTTGCGGGGCTGGTGCACGTGCTGCGGCGAAGCGGACGCCGTGCCCGCCCAGTTGGTCCACCGGGTCATGCGAGCGCACCCTTCATCCGTGAGTGCCGAAACAGTAAGTGAATAGTATTCGCGTTTCAAGCCTTCGTGTCGTACTTTAGACCTCGTGACCAGTGCGACGGTGTACGACTTGGCGACCAAGGACCTCGATCCGCCCTTGGCCGTGGTCGACTTGGCGGCGTTCGACGCGAACGCCGCCGACCTCCGCCGCCGCGCCGCGGGCAAGCCCATCCGCGTCGTCAGCAAGTCGGTCCGCTGCCGCGCTCTGCTGGAACGCGCGCTGACGATGCCGGGTTTCGAGGGCCTGATGTGCTACTCGCTGGCCGAAGCGGTCTGGCACGTCGAGCGGGGCACGACCGATGACATCGTCGTCGCCTACCCGACGGCCGACCACGAAGCCCTCCGCAGCCTGGCCGCGTCCGAGCGCGCCCGCGCGGCGATCGCGATCATGGTGGATTCCCCCGCGCACCTCGACCTGGTGGACGCCGCCCTCGGCCACGGCCACCCGGAGATCCGGGTCTGCCTGGAGCTCGACGCATCTTGGCGTCCGGTGCCGGGCATCCACGTCGGCACGCGGCGCTCGCCGGTGTTCACCCCGAAGCAGGCCTCGGCGTTCGCCCGTCAGATCGTCGACCGCCCGGGTTTCCGCCTGGTGGGCGTGATGGCGTACGAAGGCCAGATCGCCGGCCTCGGCGACGCGGCGGGCCACCGCTTGAACCGGGCCGTGGTGGGCTGGATGCAACGCCGATCGGCGGCCGAGCTGGCCCGCCGCCGCGGCGAAGCGGTCCGGGCGATCGAGGCGGTGACGCCCCTGGAGTTCGTCAACGGAGGAGGAACGGGCAGCCTGGAGTCCACGGGCGCCGACGCGGTGGTCACGGAAATAGCGGCGGGCTCGGGCTTGATCGGCCCCACGCTCTTCGACGGCTACACCCGCTTCAAGCCCCGCCCGGCAGCGCTGTTCGCCCTGCCGGTGGTCCGCCGCCCCACCCGCACCATCGCCACGCTGTTTTCGGGCGGCTACATCGCTTCGGGCCCGACAGGTCCGTCCCGCCAGCCCGAGCCGTACCTGCCGAAGGGGCTGAAGCTCCTCGGCTTCGAGGGCGCGGGCGAAGTCCAGACGCCCGTGACCGGCCGGGCCGCCCGCACTCTCAAGCTGGGCGACCGGGTATGGCTGCGCCACGCCAAGGCGGGCGAGCTCGCGGAGCGGTTCACGCACTACCACCTGGTGCTGGGCGACCGAGTCGAGCGAACGGTCCCGACGTACCGGGGCGAGCACCAGAACTTCGGCTGAGCAGCCTGTGGGCCATCCCGCCCACTCCAGAAAGTCCCCCACCCTCCCGGGGGGCGTGCCCAAGTCCAGCCTATCGGCCCCCACCGACAACCCACCCCGAAACCACCGGGTTGTCCACAGCTGTGCATACCTGTGGACAACTTCTGTGGACAGCTAGGACCGCTCCCCGAACCGGGCCGCCAAGTACCCCTTCACCACGTACTTCGCCTCGGCCACGATCTTCTCGTCCCCGCTCGGCTCCCGCCGGAACGCCAGCTTCATCAGCGCATCGGCGACCTCGTTCGCGATCGTGATCGCGAACCGCAGGTCCTCCACCGGCCGATCCACCTGGGTCGACACCAGGTCCGTCAGCGAGTCCACGATCACCGCGTTGTTGTCGCGCGTCTCGTCCAGCAGCTGCCGGTCGATGATGTCGCCGAAATGGACCTTCGAAAACCCCGGCACAGTCCGGTGCATCTCCAAGTAGATGTCGAGGATCGAATCCACGACGTCCCACCAGTGCTCCGGCCCGAGCTGCTTCAGCCGCTCGTTCACCGCGCCCACGAAGCGCTCGAGGTTCCGGGCCGTCAGTGCCTGGACCACCGCTCGCTTGTCCGGGAAGAACTGGTACAGCGACCCGACCGCTACGCCGGCGCGCTTGGCGATCAACGTCGTCGTCAGCGCGTCGTAACCGAGCTCGTCGATCAACGCCGCGCTCGCGTCGAGCATCTGCTCGACCCGTTTCGCACTTCTTTGCTGAACCGGCTGACGGCGTAAGGGGGTGGCTTCTGCCGGCACCTTCGCGGCCTGGATGTCGGACACGGCGCTCCTCCTCGTCTGATCTGGGACTTTATCGTGCCGACGGGCTTCCCCACGGACGAGTGAAGACCTAGTATATGAGAACTTTTCATGTTCACCCGTACGGGTGCCCTGACGAAGGGGTCAGCAGCCGGTGCAGAACCCGACCTTCCCGTCCGACTTCCTCTGGGGTGTTTCGACATCGGCGTTCCAGATCGAAGGTGCCACCAGCGAAGGTGGGCGCGGACCGTCCATCTGGGACACGTTCACCGCGACCGAGGGCAAGATCGCCCGCGGTGAACAAGCCAACGTAGCCGCCGACCACTACCACCGCTACCCCGAAGACATCGCGCTGATGGCGGAACTCGGCATCGGGGCCTACCGGATGTCCGTCGCCTGGCCGCGCATCCAGCCCGACGGCAAAGGCGCGCCCAACCCCGAAGGTCTCGGCTTCTACGACAAGCTCATCGACGCCGTCTGCGAGGCCGGGATCGCTCCCGCCATGACGCTCTACCACTGGGACACCCCCCAAGCCATCGAAGACGACGGCGGCTGGCTCTCCCGGACGACCGCTGAGCGCTTCGCGGAGTACGCCCACATCCTCGGAGAGCGCTTCGCCGATCGGGTGAAACTGTGGATTCCGCTCAACGAGCCCATGGTCATGTCCATCTTCGGCTACGGCATCGGCGAGTACGCGCCGGGCAAGGTCCTCCTGCTGGACGCCATCCCGACCGCGCACCACCAGAACCTCGCGCACGGCCTCGCCGTCCAGGCCCTGCGCGCGGCCGGCGCCACGAACATCGGCACGGCCAACAACCACTCGCCCATCTGGCCCGCGGACGACGACGCGCAGGACGCGGCGGAATACCTGGACGCCCTGCTCAACCGGCTCTACGCCGACCCCATGCTGCTCGGCAGCTACCCCGAGCAGCTCCACGCGCACCTGCCCGCCGGGTTCGCCGACGACCTGCCCACCATCGCGCAGCCGCTCGACTTCTACGGGATCAACTACTACGAGCCGCAGGGTGTCGCGATGCCCGGACCGGGCAATCCGCTGCCCTTCGAGCTGCGTGACATCGAGGGCTACCCGATGACGACCAACGCCTCGCCGATCGTCCCGCACGCCCTGCGCGAGCTGCTGCTCGACTTCCACCACCGCTACCGTGACAAGCTGCCGCCGATCCAGATCACCGAAAACGGCTGCAGCTTCGCCGACGAAGTCGCCGAAGACGGCGCGGTCCACGACCCCGAACGCATCGACTTCCTGCACGGTCACCTCGTCGCGCTGCGCGAGGCGATGGACGCCGGTGTCGACGTCCGTGGCTACTTCTGCTGGTCCCTGCTGGACAATTTCGAGTGGTCCAAGGGTTATGCGCCGCGCTTCGGCCTGGTGCACGTCGACTACGAGACCCTCCGGCGGACGCCGAAGGACTCGTTCCACTGGTACCGGAAGCTGGTGCGGAATGAGTAGTGAGACGACCGAGTCCACCGGTTTGCCGGAAGCGCTCGCCGAGCCCACCGTGCGGGTGCGGCCCGGCTGGATGAGCCTGCTGTTCTTCGCGAACATCGCGCTCTGGCTGGGCGTCTACGCGCCGATCCAGGTGCTGCTGCCGAAGCAGGCCGAACTGCTCGACCAGGTGAACAAGGAAACCGTGCTCGGGTTGGTGATGGGCTTCGGCGCAGCGGTGGCGCTGGTGGCCAACCCCGCGATCGGGCTGCTGTCCGACCGGACCTGCTCCCGGTTCGGCCGGCGGCACCCGTGGACCGTCGGCGGCGCGCTCGTCGCCGCCGTCGGGCTGGTGGTGCTGGCGTTCGCACCGACCGTCGCCGTGATGATCGTCGGCTGGTGCCTGGTGCAGGGCGGCCTCAACGGCATGCTCGCCGCGCTCATGGCCGCCCTGCCCGATCGGGTTCCGGTGCAGCAACTGGCCGTGGTCGGTGGCTTGGTCGGGATCGCGCAGATGCTCGGCACGGTTCTCGGCGCGATCGTGGTGGTCGTCGTGCTCGGCATCGCCGGGCTGCCGCTCGCCTACTCGGTCTGTGCCGGGGTCGTGGTGCTCGGCGCCGTGCTCTTCGTCCTCCGGACGCCGGACGCGCGGCTGCCGATCGAGGCCCGCCCGCCGTGGGTGCTGCGCCAGGTGCTCCGTGACTTCTGGGTTTCGCCCCGGAAGTACCCCGACTTCGCGTGGGCCTGGAGCTGCCACTTCATGATCAACCTCGGCAACGCGTTCGGCACGCTCTACCTGCTGTTCTTCCTCCAGGACGCGGTGCACTACCCGGACCCGGAGAACGGGCTGCTGATCATGATGGCCCTGTACGGCGTCGCGCTCGTCGGCGGCGCGGTGCTCGCCGGGCACTTCTCCGACAAGTCCGGCCGGCGCAAGCCGTACGTCCTGATGGCGTCCGGAGTGATGGCACTGGCCGCTTTGCTGCTGGTCCTCTGGCAGAGCTGGCCGGTCGCGCTCGCCGCGTCCCCGCTGCTCGGAGTCGGTTTCGGGGCGTACATGGCGGTCGCGCTGGCGATGTTGACGCAGGTGCTCCCCGCGGCGCAGAACCGCGCCAAGGACTTCGGGATCATCAACATCGCGAACTCGCTGCCGCAGGTGGTGGCTCCGCTGCTGACGCCGCTGCTGCTGGCCCACGTCGGCGGCTATCCCGGCCTGTTCGCGGCCTCCGCGGTCGCGACGCTGCTGGCCTCGGTGCTGGTGCTGCGCGTGAAGGCAGTCCGCTAAGCGCGACAAACCGTGAAGCCCGCCCTCGGAAGTCTGAGGGCGGGCTTCACGGCATTGCGGGTATGGAACCGCGGGCCGGTGCCGGTCGGGGGAGGGGAGTGCAACGGCACCGGCCCGCGGAATTCGAGGGCCGCTCTGGGCGGAGCGACAGCAGGACCAGACCCATGATCCAACGCTGTCTTCGATGATCAATCTAGCGGGCGATTACCGCCTGGGCTAGGCCTAACGCGGATTTTTTTCGATTAATCGCGGTGGGGACCGGGTGGTGGCCGAGGACTGGTTCGCGCTGCTCGGGGGTGCGGGCGAAACAGCCCTCGGCCGAGGCGAGTGCAGACGGGGGTCCGATGGGGCGATCGGCCGGCCGCGGCTCGCCTGTCAGGGGGTCAGGCCGTGACCGCTCGGCGCGGGTTCACCAGCGCGTGGCGACCGGTGGTCTCGGCCGGGGTGGGCGGTGCCGGGTGCGTCGGGACCGGGCTCTTGCGGCGGCCCTGCAGACGGCTGTCCGTCGCGGACTGTTGCTGCGGGGCGAGACCGCCGGCCACGAGGTGTTCGTGCGCGACCTGCCAGACCGAGCACGGCGCCTTGCAGCGGTGCCACCGGGTCGAGCAGGTCGGGCAGTCGCCGCGCTCGTCGGGCTCGTGCATCTTCAGCATCGCGCGCCACGCCTCGGTCAACCGGGGCAGTTCGGAGCGCGCGACCGAGACGAGCGACTGGGCGTCGGCGCGGTTCGCCAGGTCGGTCAGCATGTCGAGGCGCTCCCAGACCGCATTGCGGAGGACCTGCCCGAGTACCTGATCCATGTCAGCTCACCGTTACCTTTCCGCCATCTTGGCGGCTTCGTTGAGCGCGGCGCGCAGCTGTCCGAGCTGGCCGGATGTCAACCGCGCGGTCTCACCGGGAGGCGAGACCAGTACCACCTGGTTGTCTTCGACGAACACCGTGACCGCACGTTCGCGGCTGATGAGGTCGCCGCACTGCACGCGCCACACGAGCTGACCGCCCTCGTAGTGGCGGACGCTCGCGGTGCGGGGGTCCACCGCGGCGGCCGGGGTGACGGGGCGGACAGCGGGGACGGGAGAGACCATCGCCGGCCGCACGGCGCGGGTGGCCGTGCCGGCATGTCCCCCTGCGAACGAGTCCACGAACTCCACGCCCTTCTCCGCTCTGTCGAAAGTCTCCGAAGATGCCTTCTGCAACATCGCTTTGTCACAACGCTGCGGTTTTCGTAGCTCTCCGTGATCGCTACCGGTGTGCGGCCGGTGACGGAGATCTGACAACTACAGTGAGGTGAAACCGAGTGCGATAGAAGGTGGAATCGGCGTCATAGCGGTGACTGGACTCGGTTCCACGGTAAGCGGTCAGCGGACTTCGCCCGGACCGATCAGGGCACCAGTTCGGCTGTTCACACGGTTCCCCAGGTTTGCCTACGCTGTTTCTCAGACGCCCGACCGGACTGTGGAGGGGGCGCGATGGACGCCAGTAACGGTGGCAGTGCCGAAGCCCGGCAGAGCCACGCAGTTCCCGCTGACGCGTGGGAGCAGCCGGAGATGAGATCGGCTCTCGCGTCACGCGAGATCAGCGCCGTGTACCGGCTCCTGCGCAAGCACGGTGTCTCGCAGCGCCAGATCGCCGCGATGACCGGCCAATCCCAGTCCGAGGTGTCGGAGATCCTCAAGGGTCGCCAGGTCATGGCCTACGACGTGCTCACGCGGATCGCCGATGGCCTGGGCGTCCCCCGTGGATACATGGGCCTCGCCTACGACGAGGCCACGGCGATACGCGTCGTCGGCTCCGCCGACGGCCAGCAGGCTGAGGAGGACGAGTCCGTGAAGCGACGGAGGTTCCTCGCGCACGCCGCCCAGGTCACGATGGGTGCGGCGGTGTTCGGTCCGGAGTCGGGCACGTGGGCGGCCGGACCGGCCAGGACGCCGGCGCCCGGGCGGATCGGCATGACCGACGTCCGCCAGGTCGAAGCCGCCACGCGGGCGCTGCGGGCGCTCGACTACCAGTACGGCGGCGGGTTCTGCCGCGACGCCGTCGTGGCCCAGCTGTCCTGGGGGCAGCAGATGCTCGAGGCGCACGGCACCGAGCTGGTGAAGAACCGGCTGTACGTGGCGCTCGCCGACCTCCACTCGCTGGCCGGTTGGACCTCCTTCGACACCGGCCTGATGGACTCCGCCCGCGGCCACTTCGCGAACGCGCTTGACCTGGCCAAGCAGGGCGAGAACCACCCGCTGGTGGCCAACGTGCTCTACCGCATGGGCCGCGTCTACCTGCACCAGGACGCCCCGAACGACGCGCTGAAGCTGTTCCAGCTGGGCCAGATCGCCGCCCAGGAAAGCGGCTCCGAGCTGGCCGTCTCCGTGCTGTGCGCGAACGAGGCCTGGGCCTACGCGATGATGGGCAACGAGGAGCAGGCGGTGAAGCTGCTCGGCCGGAGCAAGGACGAGTTCGAGCGCGCCAACCTGGCCGAAGCCGAGTCGTGGGTCAAGTTCTTCAACGAAACCGACGTCTACGCCATGGTCGGCACCGTCCACACGGTGCTCGCGCAGAAGAACGCCGAGCACACCAAGTACGCGATTCCCGCGCTGACCAGGGCCGTCGAGTCCTACGACGACGAAATGGCCCGCTCCAAGACGTTCATGCTGAGCGCGCTCGCCACCAACCACCTGCTCGACGGCGACCTCGACCACGGCGCCAAGGTCGGCGGCAAGGCCATCGACTGCGCCGAGGGCATCAAGTCCGAGCGGGTCAAGGACCGCATGCGGCCCCTGCAGGAAGAGGCCGAGCGCCGCCGCAACAACGCCGACGCGCGTGACCTCGCCGACCGCCTCCACGCTTTCTACGCCGCATAACCCCGACGGCGCCGGCGCGGTTTTGGACGGCCGGTTCACCTCCGGGAAGCTGCGTGGCGTCCTGGCCGAGACCTGCGCGCTGCTGGGGCTCGACCCGGCGGGCGCGCGGTTGCTGCGGTTCACGAACAACGCGGTGTACGCGCTGGTCACGGCCCCGTTCGTGGTCCGCATCGTCGGTTCGACGCAGCTGCGGCACCGCGTCGGCACGGTCGTGCGCGTGGCCCGGCACTTCGAACGCCACGGCGTCCCCGCGATCAGGCTCCTCGGCGACGTCGAGCAGCCCATGGAGGTCGGCGGGCACCTGGTGACCGTGTGGCACCAGGTGCGGAGCATCGGGCGGCCCGCGACGTCGGTCGACCTGGCCCGGCTCCTGCGCCAGGTGCACGCCCTGCCCCCGCCGCCCGGCCTCGCCGAGTGGGCGCCGTTCGCCGCGGTGCGGGCCCGGGTGTCCGACGCCGAAGAACTCGGCGACGCCGACCGGGAGTTCCTGCTCGACCGGTGCGCCGAGCTCGAAGCCGCGCTGGCCGAACTGGAGTTTCCGCTGCCCCGGGGCCTGGTCCACGGCGACGCGTACCCCGGCAACGTCATTCCGGGCCCGGACGGCCCGGTGCTCTGCGACTTCGATTCCTCCTGCGTCGGGCCGCCGGAATGGGACATGACGCCGCTCGCCGTCGGCCGCGAACGGTTCGGTGACCCGCCGGTGCGCTACCGGACGTTCGCCGCGGCCTACGGCTTCGACGTGACGTCGTGGCCCGGTTTCGCCGTCCTCCGTGGCATCCGCGAGCTCAAGCTGACGACCAGCGTGCTGCCGATCCTGCGCAGCCGGCCGCAGGTCCGCCCGGAGCTGTACCGGCGGCTGGACGACTTCCGGAACGCGCGGACCGACACGCGGTGGACGCGTTACCGCTGACCGCCATCTGTCACATCCTGTGATCGGCGCCACAGTCTGCACGTGCATTCGCCGACGGCAAATGACCGTTCGTCGCAGCCAAAAGGCGGTCAGCTCTGGGTAGAAAGTTCTGCCCGACCAGTCGCCCCCAATGGGTCACCCGTCATCCCAATGCGCAATTTGCAGCTACTCGCGGTGACTTCGCACCGGCTCCTACCTGGGGCGACGACGTTCAGGAGGCGACGACCGGCGCCCGCGTGAGCACGACGGCGAATCCGAACGCCAGACCCATCACGGTCAGCTCGAGCGTCGCCCACGCCGCGAGGGCCGTCCGGTCGTGCCGGACGATCCGCGGCATCAGGCGCCAGCGGACGTTCGCACCCAGCAGCGCGATGACGCCGGTGCAGGCGAGCTTCAGGACGAGCAGCTGCCCGTACGGCGTGGTGAAGACGGCCGCCCAGAAGCCGATGGTCGGGTTGAGCGAAATCTCGACCAGTCCGTTGAACAGCCCGGTCACCGCCGAAATGACCAGGCACAGCGTCGCGAGCTTCGAGAACCGGGGCAGCGCGTGCGCCAGCAGCGTCCGGTTCGCCACGAGGAGCACGGTCATCGCGCCGAGGCCGCCGGTCCAGGCGACGGCGCTCATGACGTGCAGCTCCATCGAGATCATCGTGTAGTCGTGGTAGTTCCAGTTCGACGCGTGCCCGGTGACCGGCAGCGGCAGCAGCGCGAACAGGCCGAGCCCGACGCGGACCTCGGCGGGCACCTTCTCGCCGAAGCGCAGCGCCAGGGCACCGATCCCGGCGTGGACGAGCGCGAGCACGGCGACGATGACGAGCGCCTTCCCGGCCCCGACCTCGGCGATGTACTGGCCGAGGTCGGACGGCGAGAGCGTCGACGAACCCGGCTTGTACTCCGCGGTCTGCAGGATCAGCGCGACGACCGCGGCCGTGGCCCAGACGAGCGCGGCCGCGACGCCGGCCGGGCGGGCCAGCCGCATGATCGGCTCGGTCAGCTTCGGCCGGTCGTAGCCGACGAGCACGGAAAGCAGCGCGAGGCCGATCGTGGTGACCGCGGCGAGGTCGAGCAGGACCCGGACGACCGGGATGCCGGCCGAGACCACCGCGTCGGGCTGCACCACACCGGGAACCGGGGCGGTGGCGGTGAGCGCGACGCCGATGAGGGCGCCCAGCAGACCCGCCGTCACGACGCACAGCAGTGTCGAGTAGCGGACCTTCGTGGTGGCCTCGGCCTGGGTCATCAGTTCTTCTCTTCGATTTTGCCGCCGGAGCGCAGAGCCACCGTCAGCCCGATCGCCAGCAGCACGACGGCGCCGGCGATCCAGACCCAGATCGGCACCCCGGTCGACGACGACTGCGGTGCCGCCGACGAGGAGCCGCCCGGCGACCTCGCCGCGTCGACGGTCGCCGGCGTGCCGGTGCCCGCAGTGGTCAGCGTGAAGCTCAGCTCACCGGTCACCGGGTGGCCGTCCGCGGACAGCACCCGGTAGCCGACGGTGTACTTCCCGGCCGGCCCGAGCGGCCGCAGCGGCGCGCTGATGACGTTGTTCACCACGCCGATCGGCCCCTCGGCCCACTGGCCGCCACCGGGTCCGGTCACCGCGATCTGGTTGACGTCCGCGCCCTGCACGTACTGGTCGAAGGTCAGGCTGATCTTGGCCGGGCCGGTGGCGACGGACGAGCCGTTCGCCGGGTCCGAGGAGATCAGCACGTTGTGCGCCAGCGCCGGGGTGGCCGTGCCGAGCACGGCCACCCCGGTCAACGCCAGCGCGACGAGCACACCGCGCATTTAGCTGTTGCCTCCCGACTTGGCCGTGGCCTTGCGGGCCCGGATGGTCGCGCCGGCTCCGACGCCGAGGCCGATGGCGCCGACGAGCAGGCCGGCCCCGCCGAGCCAGCGGGCCGTGTTGTCGGACGCCGCCGCGGCCTCAGTGTGCTCCCCGGTCGTGGTCGCCGTGCCCGGGGCCATCGCGGCGTGGTCGCCGTCGCCCGCGGCCTTGGCGGCCAGCTTGACGGCCGGCGTCGGGTGCTCCGGCTCCTCGCCGTTCGCCGGGGTGGCCTGGTTCCAGTCGACGACCTTGCCGTCGCTGTAGGTCTGGTGGGCCGGGAACTCCACCTGGTCCACGTTGGTCGGCAGCGGGCCGAAGCTCACCGAGAACTCCTGGTAGTCGGTGGCCTTGAGCTCGCTGCCCGGCTGCGCGGTCCAGGTGACCGCGGTGACGGCTTCGGTGATCTGCGTGCCGTTGTCCTTGGTGATCGGGGTGGGCAGCTTCGACTTCGTCACCTCGGCGGTCCAGCCGGGGACCGGCTTGGTCCGCACCGACCCGATGCCGTAGTCCGGCTTGAAGTCGACGGCGACCTTCGTGGTGGTGATGGGGTCCTTCTCCTCGCTCGGCACGCGGAAGACGACGGCCGCGTAGCCGCCCTTCGTGGGCTGCGGGCCGTAGACGTTCGCCGTGACGTGCGCGGACGCGATGCCGGTGCCGAGGAGGCCGGCGACACCGACGGTGGCGACGAGGAAACCGGCGCGCTTGAGGACGTGCTGGGACATGGGTTCACTCCTGATGAACTCAAGAAAAGGGGACGGCTCGGTTCGGGGACCGGCCGGTGAGGGGACGAGCTGGGGTTCAGGAGTGAACGGGCGGGCCGCGCCGCCCGCGGATCCGGCGCAGGTCGACGCCGACGAGGTGGTCCGGGCCGCTCAGCCGGGCCGGGACGAGCGCGGGCGCCGCGGACGGCACCGGCAGCGGGGTGAGCAGCCGCGGCAGGATCGCGCGCAGCACGGCCAGCACCGTGAGGAGCATCGTGTCCGCGCGGGCGAGCAGGAGCGCGGTGAGCACGGTCGCGACCACGTGCGCGGCGGTCATGCCGATCCCGGTGGTGCCGGGCGTCGCGGAGGGGGCGTGCGCCCGGTGACTGGCGAGCGTGGTCAGCAGCAGGTGCATGACCAGCTGGGCGGCCCCCAACAGGGCGACCGTGGCGACCGGCCCGCGCGCCTTGCGGGCGAGCGCGGCCGCGGTCCAGCCGAACAGGCCGGTGAGCAGGACGGTCATCGCCGGGTCCGGCAGTCCGCCGTCGACGAGCCGGTGTGCGGTGACGGAAAGTGCGCCGGCGCTCACGGCGAGCAACACTCCGCGGGTAGCACCCAGCACGGCGGGACGCCGGGCCGGATCGCTCATGAAGAGCAGCCTAAGGGACCTGCTCCGCCGTGAGCGTGTGATCCCGTGAAGTGAGCACACACCGAGTTCACGGCTCGCGCGACGCCGTGGTTCAGGCGTTTTGTTGCCGATCTCCGGCCGGTAGGCCACGGTGGGCCGAAGACCGGGGTTTCGACCGGTCGTGCCGTGGGTACTGAGCCGTCGGTCAGGAACTAGCCCGTTCGGGTGAAGGCCGGCGCGAAGGGCGGGAGAGCGGACACGGATGAACCTCTTCGACTACATCTCCGACCGGGCGAGCAAGCTGTGGCTGGAGGCCTACCTGCACACCAGCATGGTGGTGCAGTGCACGGTCATCGCCGCGGTCCTCGGCGTGCTGATCGGGGTCGCGGTCTACCGCAGCCCGATCGGTTCGGCGGTGGCCACGGCGCTGGCGAGCACGATCTTGACGGTCCCGTCGTTCGCCCT
Source organism: Streptomyces sp. MN03-5084-2B (assembly GCA_033793495.1). Classification (GTDB taxonomy): domain Bacteria; phylum Actinomycetota; class Actinomycetes; order Mycobacteriales; family Pseudonocardiaceae; genus Amycolatopsis. The sequence continues at coordinate 118,275 of JARAWT010000027.1, forward strand.
CCTGGGCCTGCTGATCCCCCTCTCGGGGCTCGGTCCGACGACGGCCGTGATCGCGCTGGTGCTCTACGGCCTGCTGCCGATCGTCCGGAACACCATCGTCGGGCTCGACGGCGTCGACCCGGCGGTCACCGACGCCGCCCGAGGCATCGGGATGAGCCGCTTCGGCGTGCTCACCCGGGTCGAGCTGCGGCTGGCGTGGCCGGCGATCCTCACCGGCATGCGGGTGGCCACGCAGATGCTGATGGGCATCGCCGTGATCGCCGCCTACGCGAAGGGCCCGGGCTTCGGCGCGGAGGTCTTCTCCGGGCTCACGAACGCGGGGAGCACGAACTCCCTCAACCAAGCCGTCACCGGCACGGTCGGGGTGGTCATCCTCGCCCTGCTGCTCGACGGCGTCTACGTCCTGATCAAGCGCTTCACCATCTCTAGGGGTGTCCGTGGCTGAGAACGAGGAAGTCTCCGGCGTCGAAATCGAGCTGGAGCACGTGACCAAGCGGTACCCCGGAACCCGCGAAGCGGCCGTCGACGACTTCTCGATGGTCGTGCCCGCCGGCAAGATCGTCGTCTTCGTCGGCCCCTCCGGCTGCGGCAAGACCACGACCATGCGGATGATCAACCGCCTGGTCCAGCCGACGTCCGGCCGGATCACCATCGGCGGCGAGGACGCGCTGAAGCTCGACGTCGACACGCTGCGCCGCCGGATCGGCTACGCCATCCAGCAGGCCGGGCTGTTCCCGCACTTCACCGTCGCGCAGAACATCGCGGTGGTGCCGGGCCTGCTCGGCTGGGACAAGAAGAAGGTCAACGACCGGGTCGAGGAGATGATGGACCTGGTCGGGCTGGACCCGGCCGACTTCCGCGACCGCTTCCCGCGCCAGCTCTCGGGCGGGCAGCAGCAGCGCGTCGGCGTGGCCAGGGCGCTCGCCGCGGACCCGCCGGTGCTGCTGATGGACGAGCCGTTCGGCGCGGTCGACCCGATCACCCGCGGCAACCTGCAGGACGAGCTGCTGCGCCTGCAGAGCGAGCTGAAGAAGACGATCGTGTTCGTCACGCACGACTTCGACGAGGCCGTGAAGCTGGGCGACAAGATCGCGGTGCTCGGCAACCAGTCGTCGATCCTGCAGTACGACACGCCCGAGGCGATCCTGGCCAACCCGGCCGACGACACGGTCGCCGGTTTCGTCGGCGCGGGCGCGTCGCTGAAGCAGCTGACGTTGCTGCGCGTCCGGGACGTCGAACTCCAGCAGGACGCGCTCACCGTGACCGTCGACGAGACGCCGGCCTCGGTGCGGGAGAAGCTGCAGGCCTCGCGCAAGCACTTCGCGCTCGTGCTGGACGCGCGCCGCCGCCCGACGCGGTGGGTGCACGTCCGCGAGCTGACGTCGGCGACATCGCTGGCGAACCTCGGCAAGCCGCTGCGCGACATCGTGAGCCTGCAGTCGACGCTGCAGGACGCGCTCGAGGCGATGCTCGCCGAAGGCGGGTCGGTGCCGGTCACCGGCGCGCGCGGCGAGTACGCCGGCACCATCCAGCTGGACACCGTGATCGCGACCATCCAGCAGCTGCGCGAGGAGCACACGAACGACGAAGAGGTGCCGGCATGACGACGGCCGCCGTCGACACCGGCTTCAGCACCGAATCGGGCTCGAAACGCGCGGAACGCGTCCGGCTGTTCGCCCAGCCGATCGCGGTGCTGGTGATCGTCGCGGTGACGCTGGTCGCCGTGTTCTCCAGCGGCCTGAACGCGACGGAGAAGGAGACGCTCAACGCGCCGACCCTGCTCACGGCGTTGTGGGACCACGTGCTGATGACGCTCGTGGTGACCGCCATCGTCGTGCTGGTCGCGGTGCCGCTCGGCGTGATCGTCACGAGGCCGTGGGCGCGCTTCCTGGCTCCGGTCTTCCTGGCCATCGCGAACATCGGCCAGGCCGCGCCCGCGCTCGGCGTGCTGGTGCTGTGGTTCATCGTCACCGGTGCGACCGGCGGGATCTGGGTGGCCGCGCTGCCGCTGGCGTTCTACTCGCTGCTGCCGGTGCTGCGGAACACGATGGTCGGCATCCAGCAGGTCGACCCGGCCCTGATCGACGCGGGCCGCGGCATCGGGATGTCGGCGGGCGCGGTGCTGTGGCGGGTCGAGCTGCCGCTGGCCGTCCCGCTGATCCTGGCCGGCCTGCGCACGTCGCTGGTGCTGGCGGTCGGCACGGCGACGTTCGGCATGTTCGTCAACGCGGGTGGGTTCGGCCTGCTCATCGACACCGGCTACAAGCTGAACCTGACCCCGGTGCTGGTGACCGGCTCGGTGCTGGCCGTTGCGCTGGCGCTGCTGGTCGACTGGCTGGGCGCGGTCGCCGAACAGTACTTCGGACCGAAGGGGCTGCGATGAAACTCCGGCGACTGTCCGTCGTCGCGCTGCTGGGCCTGACGCTCTCGTCCTGCGGGCTGACGGTCAACCAGGCGGTGCCGTACGACATCAAGCCGGGCTCGATCCAGCCGATCCCGGCCCTGCAGGGGGTGAAGGTGACGGTGGGGTCGAAGGACTTCACCGAGAACATCATCCTGGCGTACATGGCCGAGATGGCCCTGACGGCCGCGGGCGCGGACGTCGTGGACCTCTCGGACATCAAGGGGTCGAACTCGTCGCGCCAGGCGCTGCTGTCCGGCCAGACGGACGTCACGTGGGAGTACACGGGCACGGGCTGGATCAACTACCAGGGCAACGAGCTCCCGGTCCCGGGCGGCGAGAAGGCCCAGTACGAGGCGACGGCCAAAGCGGACGCGGAGAAGTTCGGCGTCACCTGGCTGAACTACTCGCCCCTGAACGACCAGTACGCGTTCGCGGTGACCGAGAAGTACGGCGCGGAGAACAACCTGAAGACGACGTCCGACCTGGCGGCGTTCATCAAGCAGAAGCCGGACCAGGCGGTGTTCTGCCTGGAGACGGAGTTCACCAGCCGTCAGGACGGCTTCCCGGCCGCGGTCAAGGCGTACGGCTTCCAGAACCCGACGGTGAAGAACTTCGGCATCGGCACGATCTATTCGGCGGTGGCGAGCGGAACCTGCCCGGTGGGCGAGGTCTTCACCACGGACGGCCGCATTTCGGGGCTCAAACTGAGGGTGCTGGAGGACGACAAGAAAGCGTTCCCCCAGTACAACGCGGTGGCCACGCTGCGCACGGAATGGCTGAACCAGCACCCGGAGGTCCGCGGCCCGCTGGAGAAGATCAGCGCGGCGATCGACAACGAGCAGATGGTCGAGCTGTGCAAGCAGGTCGACGTCGACGGCCAGGACGCGGGCAAGGTCGCCCACGACTGGATGGTCAAGAAGGGCTTCATCACGTAGCCCGCCGGGGCGCCCCCCGTTTTCGACGCTACCGGCCGGCACCGACAGTTTCGCGGTGCCGGCCGGTGCGGTCAGAGGCCGAGCCGGTTCAGCAACTGCCCTTCGAGCCGCTCCAGCTCCCCGGCCACCGCCCGGTGCACCGACTTGCGCCGCGCCGCCGGCATCCGCTCCGCCGCGCGCACCGAAGCCGACAGCTGCTCCAGCGTCCCCAACGCCCCCTTCGCGAACTCCTGGTCCGCCTTCGAAGCCTTCTCCGACTTCTGCAGGTCCTGGCAGCCCTCGGCCACCCCCGCGATCCGGGCGTGCAGGGCCGCGCCGCGGCCGGTGAACTCGCCCAGCCGGTCGACCGAGACCCCGAGCTTGCGCGCCTGGTAGCGGTCGTACGCCTCCCGGGCCGCGCCCGCCGCGCGGACCGCCAGCGGGGCCACCACCGGGATCATCGCCGGCCCGAGCACCTTCGCCACCGCGACCGCGTTCTTCGCCCTTTTTGGGGTGAACCTGGCTTCACCCTCGACCTTGGCCTTGCGCGCCATGGCACCTCCTGCGACGTGTCGAGGTCGAACTTACTGGTCGCCTGGGTGGCGGGCATGTCGGCTCGGCGGTGGGAATCTAGAGTGATCTCCATGAACACCGAGGTGGTACTCGACGCGGGTGCGGTCAGCCGCTGCCGTCGTCGCGTGCACCTCGAGCACTGTCCTTATAAAACATCAGACCCGCCGCCAAAAAAACCCGTGGAAGAAGAT
>JARAWT010000028.1:0-121556 GCA_033793495.1 Streptomyces sp. MN03-5084-2B
GGCGTTGGTGACCGGGTTGCCGCCGGCGGTGCCGGTGGCGGGGTAGTAGACGTAGGTGGTGCAGGGGCGGTTGCCGCGTTTCCAGTCGTACTTGCGCACGCCGACCGCGAACGGGGTGGCCGGTGCCGGGCCGAGCGGTCCGAGGGCGGCGAGGGCCGGTCCGGCGCCGAGCAGGGCGAGGCCCGCGCCGGCCGCGCCGACGGCGGTCATGCTGAGGAACGTGCGTCGTTGCATGGTCATCGATGACTCCTGGGGTGGGAACCGAGACGGACGTGAAGCCACCGGCTACTTGAGGTAGCCGGCGAGGGGAATCTTCTGATCACGCAGCGCCTTCGCCACGACCCGCGCGATCTGGTCCGCGCCCGCGGCCTCGAAGTGCGTGTGGTCGTTGCAGAAGAACGCCCCTACGGCACCTTTGCTGTAGTCGCCGTTGTTCGGGCACAGCTTGAGGGTGTTGTAGAGGGTGTAGCTCAGCTTGTGCAGGTCGATCACGGGCGCGCCGGTGGCGGCGCCCGCGGCGGTCGTCGGGGACAGGAATCCCCGGTTCCCGACCGCGGTGCTTCCGCTGCAGGTGATGGCCGCAACCGGGGTCAGCAGGACGGGGTGGGCACCTCGGCTCTTCGCCGCGTCGGCCATCGTCGTGAGCAGGCTCTGGTAGCGCGCCGAACCGACGTGTCGCGGGCAGTTCGGGTCGCCGTCGTTGATGCCGAACTGGATGACCAGGTAGTCGCCCGGTTTCATCCCGTTCGCGGGATCGAGCATGTCCCGCCACCGCTGGGCGAACGCGTTCGGGCTCACCACGCATTCACCGGCGGAGTTCTTGGTACCGGTCACGTTCGACTCGTACAGCCACGTTTGGATGCTGCGGCCCGACACGGCCTTGTTGACCACGGTCACCTGGTCGTTGAACAGCGCGTCGAACCTGCTGCCCCAGCCGACCGGACACGACGACTTCGGATCCGCCATGGTCGAGTCACCGGCGAGCCAGACCCTGACGGTGGCGGCTGCCGCCGCGTCCGGCGTTGCCGGCTGCTCCACGCAGCTCGGTGCGGCGGCGTCGGGGAGCGAGGTGGCTGCCGGTGTCCGCAGGAACGCCGCGGCGGACAGGTGAGCGGCGGCCATGCCCTTGGTGACGAGGCCGGCCATGACCGTTCCGCCGTACTCGGAGAAGTGGGACGAGTCCTGGACGCCGTCGTGCTGGACCGTGAGGTACAGCGGCCAGGAAGCGCTTTCTCCCTGCTGCTCGAGCAGGGCCTGGCTGCGTGCGGTGAGGTCGATCAACGGTGTACCCAGCTTGCCGGCGACGTCGCGGATCACCGCGGGGAGGTCGACGCCGAGGGTGTTGACCACCAGGCCGGTCGGGGTCAGCTTGCCGTTCGTCCCGAAGAGGTGCCGCACCGGCGGGGTGACCAGCACCGGCCGCCCGCCGCGCTGGCGCACGCCGTCGACGAGCTTGCCCAGGTTGGCGCGGAACGTGCTCTCGGGCGTGGTTTTGTCGTTGTGCGCCAGCTGGATCAGCACTTCGTCGCCGGGCCGGATCAGCGGCTTCACGGTGGCGAACAGCTTGGGGTTGCTCAGCCAGCTCACGGTGCTCTCCCCCGAGTCCGCGTAGTTGGCGACCACGATTCCCGGTTTGAGCAGCTGCGGAAGTTCCTGCGCCCAGCCGCGCTTCGGGCCGTTGAGCCAGTCCGACGCGGTGGAGTCGCTCACCACGAACAGCCGTGGCCGGCGCACGGGCGTCACGGAGACGTTCGACGCGGCCGGGTGGCTGCCGGTGAGGTGGATCTGGAGGCCGGGCGTCCCCGTCCCTTCCTCGCCGGTGGGCATGCTTTCCGGGCTGCGCACGGTGACGTCGAGCACCTCACGGCGGAACTCGCCGGCACGAGTGCTCACGGGCGCGAGCACCGTGCGACGGGCCTCGACCTGGACACCGGTCTGTGCCGCCCGGCTCGCGCTGCCCAAGGTGACCGTGACCTCGTAGTCGCCCGGCGCGACGGTGAAGGAGTAGTCGACGGCGTCCGGCGTGGCGGCGTCGGCCCCGCCCGCGGTCACCAGGAGCCCGGCCACGAGCAGCACGGCGGCTCCCGCGGTGCGCCGTACCCGGCTCACCGGAACCCGTCCATGATGGCGGTGGGCCGGCGAGTCGCGGCGTCCCAGGCGACGTTGGCGTAGCCGGTGAACGGCGAGTAGCCCTCGGGCTCCCAGTAGAAGAGGCCTTGCCCGCCGTTGTTCTTGAGCGCGCCGAGGTAGGCGACCAGTGAGGCCTTGGTGGCGGAAACCTTGCTGACGGGACCACCGAATTCGCTCTGCAGGAACGGCTTGTGGTAGGCGTCGGAGATCTTCTTCATGTTCCCGACGATGCCGGCGGCCAGGCTCGCGCTGCCGTAGGAGGAGAACACGGACATGTCCCACTTGCCACCGTTGCCGGCGTACCGGCTGAAGAACGTCTGCATCGAGTCGTACTTCTGGGGCTGGGCGAGGTGGATGCACACGGTGGTGTTCGGCGAGACCTGCTTGACCTGGTTGTAGGCGGCGTTGAGCAGGCCGGTCATCTGGGCGGGATTGGAGACGCCGCCGACCGGGCGGCAGATGCCGCTGTTGATCTCGTTGCCGATCTGGACCCAGGTGGGGAGGACGTCGTTGTTCTTCATGACGTTCATCGTCTGGCTGACGTAGGAGTTCATGGCCGACAACATCTGGTTGTAGCTCATGTTCTTCCACGCCGCGGGCGGGTTCTGCACGCCGACCGAGTTCCAGGTGTCGCCGAACATGTAGTCCAGCATGATCGACATGCCCGCGGCCTTGACCCGCTTGGCGAAGGCAGCGACTTCGTTGATGCTGCAGTGACCGTTGGCCGGATCGTTGGGCGGGTTGACGAAGGTGCGCAGCCGGATGGCGTTGATGCCGTATCCCTTGAGGATGGTCAGCAGGTCCTGGCTCTGCCCGCTGGAGTTCTTCCAGGTGTAGCCGTGGGCTTCCATCTGTGGTGCCCAGCTGATGTCGGCGCCTTTGAAGAAGGCGGCGGCCGCGTTCGCCTGCGTCGTGGCACTCACACCCCAGGCGAGCGCGCCCACGCCCGCGGCCGCACCGAGCAGCACACTGCGACGACCCAGCCGAGTCGCCCCGATTTCCTTCTGCTTTTCCGGGTTTCCACAATCGGTCATTCGATCTCCTTTGATCGACGACGATCCGCGCGGGTCCGAATTGAACGTTCAAACCCTACGCGCGGTATTGGTGATAATGGAACCTCATATCGGCAGCCCTGGCAAGACTCCACCAATCGGATTTCATTCGTTCTCGCCCGTCGAATTTTTCGAATCAAGTGGACGCCACGGATGACTCTCCACATAGGACTCGATGCGCCCCCGGTCCCACGCTCCGTTCCCCACCACGACGCGGTATCGCAGCCGGAGCGTCTCCCCTGCCCCGAGAACGAGCTCGTCGAAGAACGCGAACGACGGGTTCACCGCGGGGAACGGGTCGGTGCGCACGAACCAGCGCGTGACCTCGTTGCCCGGGTGGTCGAGGAACACCAGCGTCGAAGCCCGGTCCACCTCGTCGTGCTGCCCGGCATAGGCGAGCCAGGACGCCTCTTCGCCCATCATTTCCGGACCACCCCGCCCGTCCGCGGCGATGACCTCCCCACCGGTGAACGCCCTCGGCCCGCGCCAGAACAGCCCGGTGTACCCGGCCAGGTCCCGCCCGCTCGTCGTCGGGCTGCCGAAGACGAGCGGCTCGCCACGGACGTTCATCAGCTCGGTGTCGAACCGCAGGGCCCACGACTCGTCGTCGACGTCCTGGACGGTGAGCTCCCGGATCTCGTCCACCCAGTGCTCGCCCGCCTGGGTGTGCCAGGTCAGCCGTTCGGCGAAGCCGGTGGCGTGCGGCACCAGGTCCTCGTGCCGCATGGTGCCGACGTTCGGCAGGTCCACGTAGCCGCGGTCCCGCACGTAGGTGACGCCACCCCAGAAGTTCTGCCCGGACACGTCGGTGGCGGTCATCTGGAGCCCCTTGTGCCATCGGTGGTCGTTCGGCCGGTAGGCCGTCACGACGTCGCCCGCGAGCGTCCGCACCGGATGCAGGTAGGGCTTCGGCCCCTCGAACGCCGCGGCCGCGGGCTGCACGACGTAGCGGAACAGCTCCACGTCCCCGGCCCGCACCGCGACGGCGTCCCCGGTGGGGACGATTTCGGGGATCATCGGGCGGCGTCGACGTCGGCCTGCAGTTCGGTGCTGAACGCCTTCGCGGCCGCGTCCGGCGTGGCCCGGGCGAACAGGACGTCCTCGGCGTGCCGCTTGAGGATCGTCTCGACGGTGCTGGCGCCGTTGGGCGTCACCCGCGGCGGATCACTGACCTCGAGCTGGTTCAGGAAGTCGGCCGCGGCCTTGTCGGTGGGCTTGAGACTGCCCTCGATGCCCGCGCGGATCTTCGGGTTGGCCGGGACGCCGCGGTCGGTCAGCATGATCTTCGCCGCGTCCGGGTCGTTGGCCAGGAAGTCCAGCAGCAGCGCGGCTTCCGCCGGGTGCTTCGAACGGGCCGAGACGGACCAGAACATCGAGGGCTTGTAGTACGCGGCGGGTGTCTTGGCCTCGCCGGGCAGCTTCAGCAGCTTCAGCTTCTGTCCGCTGGCCGCCGAGAGCGCGGTCAGCTGGGTGTTCCAGCAGAAGCCGAACGCGGTCGCGTTGGTGGCCACGGCCGACTGGCTCAGCGTTCCCCCCGCCTTCTCGACGGTGACCGAGGGCGGCGGGGCGGCTCCGCCGCGGGCCAGGTCGAGGAGGTAGGCGAAGTAGCGGGTGAGGACTTCGGGCGTGATGGCGACGTTGCCCTTCTGGTCGAACAGCGAGCCGCCCGCCTGCCGGGCCCGGACCTGCAGCCCGCCGGCGTCGCTGAAGCCCGGCGACTGCACACCCCACACGGAGCCGCCGGCGGCCTTCGACACCTGTTCGCCGACCTTCTTCAAGTCGTCCCACGTCCAGGTGGCGTCGTCCGGGAGCGGGACGTGGTACTCGGCCAGCAGGTCGGTGTTGGCCACGATCGCGTAGGAGCCGAGGCCCACGGGCAGGCCGTACTGCTGTCCGTCGATCGCCCCGGTGGCCAGTGCCTTGGCGTCGAAGTCGCCGGTGTTCAGGTGGGTCTTCTCGGTGTTCAGGTCCAGGAGCGCGCCGCGCTGGGCGTAGGAGGCGAGGTAGAGCTCGTCCATCTGGACGACGTCCGGCGCGTCGTTGGCCGCGACGGTGGTGGCCAGGCTGTCCCAGTAGCTGTTCCAGTCCTTGAACTCCCCGCGCACGGTGATGTTCGGGTGCTTCTTCTGGAACAGGTCGATCACCTGCTGGGTCCGCTGGTGCCGGTCGTCGGCGCCCCACCAGGAGAAGCGCAGCGTCACCGGCCCCGCCGACAGCTCGTCACCCCCGCCGACGGTGGACGAACAGGCGACCGCCAGGGACGCGGTCATCGTGAGCAGGACCGCCCACACGAGGTGTCTCATCCGCATGGCCTTGTTTCCTTTCCGGGCTACTTTCCCCCGGTCGTGGCGATTCCGCGGACGAGGTACCGCTGTCCGAAGAGGAAGGCCAGGAAGATGGGGAGGAGGGAGAGCACGCTCATCGCGAACAGCGAGCCCCACGAGGTGGTCGAAGTGGCGTCGACGAACGAGCGCAGGGCCACCGGCACGGTGTACATCCGCGGGTCGGTCAGGTAGATCAGCTGGCTGAAGAAGTCGTTCCAGGTCCAGATGAACGTGAAGATCGTCGTGGTGGCCAGCGCCGGTTTCATCAGCGGCAGGATGATCCGCAGGAAGATCCGGGGGTGCCCGCAGCCGTCGATGCGGGCCGCCTCGTCCAGCTCCCGCGGCAGCCCTCGGATGAACTGCACCATCAGGAAGACGAAGAACGCATCGGTGGCCAGCACCTTCGGCACGATCAGCGGCAGGAACGTGTTCACCCAGCCCAGCTGGGAGAACAGGATGTACTGCGGCACGATGATCACGTGCACCGGCAGCATGATGGTGCCGAGCATGACGGCGAACCACCAGCGCTTGCCGGTGAACTCCAGGCGCGCGAACGCATAGGCCGCCATCGAGCAGGACACCAGGTTGCCGAGGATGCAGCCCAGGACGACGATCGCCGAGTTGACCAGGTAGTGGCCGAACGGCGACGCGAGCGCGGTCCAGCCGTCGGCGTAGTTCTGCACCCGCAGGTGGTCCAGCACCAGACCGGGGCTGCGGAAGATCTCGTCGTTCGGCCGCAGCGAGCTGACGACCATCCACAGCACCGGGTAGAGCATGACCGCGGCGAGCAGCGCCAGGCCGAGGTGCTTGCCGGCGGCCCGCAGGCGCGCGAGCTCAGTTGTCATAGAACACCCAGAACCTCGACGCCCAGAAGTTGAGACCGGTGATCCCGGCGATCATCAGCAGCAGCGACCACGCCAGCGCCGAGGCGTAACCCATGTCGAAGCGCGCGAAACCCTGCTGGTACAGGTACAGCGTGTAGAGCATGGTGGAGTCCGAGGGACCACCGGTGCCGCCGGAGACGACGAACGCCTGCGTGAACGACTGGAACGCGTGGATGATCTGCAGCACCACGTTGAAGAAGACGATCGGCGAAAGCAGCGGCAGGGTGATCCGCCGGAACCGCGTCCACCGGCCCGCGCCGTCGATGGCCGCGGCTTCGTAGTACATCGCCGGGATCTGCCGCAGCCCGGCCAGGAAGATGACCATCGGCGCGCCGAACGTCCACACGTTGAGCACGATCAGCGTCGACAACGCCGAATCCGGGTCGGAGATCCAGCCGTGCCCACTGATCCCGAAGAGGCCGAGCACGCGGTTGACCAGGCCCTCGGTACCGAAGATCTGCCGCCACAGCACCGCGATCGCGACGCTCGAGCCCAGCAGCGACGGCAGGTAGAACGCCGACCGGTAGAACGCCAGACCCCGCATCCCCCGGTCCAGCAGCAGAGCGATCCCCAACGCGCACGCCAGTTGCAGGGGCACCGACACCAGGACGTAGGTGAAGATCACCCCCAGCGCGTTGTGGAGCCGTTCGTCGGTGAAGATCCGGGCGAAGTTGCCCAGCCCGACGAACCGGGGCGGCTGGATCAGGTTGTACTTGGTGAACCCGAGTCCGAGTGACGCCGCGATCGGACCGGCGGTGAAGAACACCAGCCCGGCGAACCACGGAAGCAGGAACCAGAACGCGGCCTTGTTGTTCCTCCCGGGGGACCGCACGCCGCTTCGCCGCAGTCCTCGGAGTTCGTCGAGGCTGCTCACCCCGTCGACTCTTCGGCGAGTCTCGGAAAACGCATTCCTGGAGTGTGGCCCGCGACACCCCGACCGTCAAGCGCCGATCAGCCGGTGCGGTCGGCGGTGCTGTCCCGGACCACCAGATGTCCTTCGACGGTCACGTGGGTGATCGCGCCGGGGTCGCCCAGCGCGAGGCGGATCGCCTCCGCGCCGGCGTAGGCGAGCGGCAGCGCCACGGTGGTGAGCCTCGGCGTGACGGCGACCGCCAGCCGGATGTCGTCGAACCCGGTCAGCGACACGTCGTCCGGCACCGCCACCCCGGCCTCGCGGAAGGCCCGGAGCGCGCCGACCGCGATCAGGTCGTTCGCCGCGACCACGGCGTCGGTCCCGGCCAGCCCCTCGGCGACCAGCCGGCGGCCCGCCTCGATGCCGCCCTCCCGGCTCACCTCGCAGTGCACGATCCGCACGTCCGCCTCGGCGACCCCGCCGGCCCGGAGACCGTCGACGAAGCCGGCGGTCCGGGCGGCCGGGGCGGCCTGGTCGCGGGCGCCTCCGATGATCGCGACCCGCCGGTGTCCCGTCCCGGCGACGAACTCGCCGAGGCGGCGAGCGGCTCCCCGGTTGTCGAACCCGACCGAGTGGAACGGCAGGTCCGTGTCCCCGACGACCACCACCCGTCCCCCGTCGCGCTCGTAGGCGCGCAGTTCTTCGAGCAGCCGTCCGGACAGCGCGTCGGCGGCGACCCGGCCCGAGGTGAGGACCAGCGCCCGCGGCCGCAGCGCCCGGACGTTGCGGATGGTCTCGAGCTGGCGCGCGGGATCGCCGTGGGTCGCCGACACCGTGACGAACGCGCCGGTGGTACTGGCCTCGCGCTCCATCGCGGACACCACGATGGCCATCGACGGCGTGGTGAGGTCGTCGGCGACGAGCGCCAGCGACCCGCTCGTGCCCCGCATCGCCCGCGCGGACGCGTCCGCGGTGTACCGCAGCCGCTCGGCCGCGGCCAGCACGCGCTCCCGGTACTCGGGCGCGACGGTCCGCGAGCTGGCGCCCAGCACCCGCGAGGCGGTCGCCAGCGAAACCCCGGCGGCCGCCGCCACGTCGTGCAGCGTCACGGTGTCCCGTGCCGGATGCGGCATCCCCACCCCACTTCGAACGCGCCGGCGTCCGGCTTCCCGTTGGCGCGGAGCATGCCAGAAGATGGAACCACGCGGTGCTCCGCACGACGTCGTAAGGACACTAGCATCGTTGACGGAAAACGTATTCCATTGCTCCGAGGACCAAGTGAAGAGAGTTCGCCCCGTATGACCGAGCAAGCCACCGGCTCCTCCCCCACCCTGCTGGACGTCGCCAGGGAAGCAGGCGTGTCGGCGGCCACGGCGTCGCGCGCGCTCAACGGCAGCACCCGCACCGTGAGCGCGGAGAAGCTGGCCCTGGTGCTCCAGGCCGCGGAGCGACTCGGCTACGCGCCGAACCTCTCCGCGCAGGCCACCGCCAGAGGATCGACGAAGACGGTCGCGCTGATCGTGCACGACATCGCCGACCCGTACTTCTCCTCCATCGCCGCCGGGATCGTGGACGGCGCCGAGGCCGCGGGGCTGACCGTGACCATGGCGGTCACCGGCCGGTCGCCGGACCGGGAACTGGAGATCGTCTCGATCCTGCGCGGCCACCGGCCGCACGCCATCGTGCTCGCCGGCAGCCGGATCGGGGACGACCAGGAAGCCCTCGCCGGGGAGCTGCGCGCGTACCGGGCCGCGGGCGGACGCGTGGCGGTGGTGAGCCAGCCGGGGCTGCCGCACGGAACCGTCGCGATCGACAACCGCGGAGGCGCCGAGGCGCTGGCGGACGCACTGGTCGCGCACGGGTACCGGCGATTCGCCGTCCTCCGGGGACCGGACGTCCTCCACACGTCCCGCGACCGGGCCGACGGGTTCGCCGCCGGGCTGGCCCGGGCCGGGATCGAGGTGCTCGGCACGATCGAAGCCGACTTCACCGAAGACGGCGGCCACGCCGCCATGACCGGGCTGCTCGGCCGCGGCCGCGACGACACCGAGCTCGTGTTCGCGGTCAACGATGTCATGGCGATCGGCGCCATGCGAGCGCTGCGCGACGCGGGCCTGGTTCCCGGGCGCGACCTCGGCGTGGCGGGGTTCGACGACATCGCCGCGGCCGTCGACGTCGACCCCGCCCTGACCACCGTCGCCGTGCCCACGCGGGCGATGGGCCTGCGCGCGATCGAGCTCGCCCTGGCCGGCGCGGACGAGCCCGAGCTCGTGTGGCTGCCGACGAGCGTCGTCCTGCGGGAAAGCACCCCTCGGCGCGCGTCAACCACCTGACCTGGAGTACGCCGCGGGAGCAGTGTTGTCGTAGCGGATCATCGTCGCACGGGTAACCACCACGTACCCCCAGGTAATCAAAACGATCAGGGCCGCAGCGATGGCGAGGGTGATCCATATCGCGGGCCGGCCCTTGTCCACGCCGAACGCGACCAGCACCACGATGCCGCCGGTGGCAAGCACAAAGACGAACAACGACAACAGCGCCCAGAGCAACGCGACCGGCCAGGCCGCGCCGAAGCCGGTGGGATGGCCGCGGACAGCCAACCGGAACGCCCCCATCCCCCACAGGCAGCACAGGACGAGTGCGGCGACCGTCACCCCGGACCCGACCAGGAGATGCGTCCACACTCGCCGCCCCGACACGGTGCCCTGTCTAGCCGAGGCACCACACGATCACATCCGAACTCCGCTTCCGTGATCGATCCGTGACGGACCCCGTGTCCTGCGGCAGCATCGTCGGCGCAGGCGGAATGTTCGTGTCGTGTGTGGCTAAGCCTTGTGGTAGGCCCGGAAGTAGTCGACCACGAATTCCTTGGGCCTCGGATCCGTGGGGTCGACGGTTCCCGTCCAGCCAGCGTTCTCGTAGATGCCGAGCAGGAAAACCGAAGCGTAGGCCGGAGACGCGTTGATCGTCTTCGTGAGCTTGTTGTCGACGAAGAGCTTGAGCTGCGTCGGCGTCCACTCCAGCCCGTAGATGTGCATCCCGCCCGCCAGGTCGAATCCGGTCCCGATCGAGTTGTTCACCTCCGGGACCGCCGGGTCGGACCACTTGTGCAGGCTGAAGTTGAAGTTGCGGGGCGTGCGGCCGGGGTGCTCCATGATGTCCACTTCGGCGTTCTGGGTCGCCGAGTCCTGTTTTCCGACGGTCCAGAATGCGGCGTGAAGACCGCTTCTCGCGGAGGTCCTGCCGCGGATCTCGAAGTACCCGTACCTGGGGGCGTACTTCCAGACGGCGGGAATCGTGTGGTCTTGCGGGGAAGTCTTGTGCAGGCCGGTCCGCTGCCCGGTCTGGATGCTGGAGACCTTCATCGGGTCACCGGCGTAGTAGGTCGGCTGGTCGTCGTCGATCCGCAGCACGAGGGCACCGTTGCGGAAGCCGTACCGCGCCCGGGAGCGCCATTCCGGCGTGCGCGATTCCAGGTAGTTCGTGATCCACAGGTTCGGATCGAGGCTGCCGGTGAACTCGTCGTGCCGATCGAGGACCCACCCCGGCTTGTCCAGGGGGTTCGGCGGCGTGTCCGCCGCCTGGGCGGCCGGGGCGAGGCCGACGCAGGCGAGCACCGCGGCGGCCAACGCCGGCCAGACGACGGCTTTTCCGGTGGAGCTTCGCCTGCGTGTCATGGTCTCTCCCACCCGTCTGGTCACCGCGCAGCACTGGAAAGCGTTTTCCGGTTCGCTGGCCTATGATGCCGCAAAACTCCGGCCTGCGACAGCCCCTTCGATCGGCTTACCGAGTAAGCCAGGGCCACATCGACTATCCGGAGTCTCGATCGGCCCGGAACACGTTTTCCCGCCGGTACACCCGCACCGTCCTGCGGCTGCGGGGGATGCCCCGTACGATCCGGGAGCAAGATCGACACCGGACGGGAAGGCGGGGCACATGACCGAAGCACTCTTCGTGGTCACCGGAGCGGACCACTGGACCTTGACCGACGGCACGAAGCACCCGACCGGCTACTGGGCGGAGGAGCTGGCGGAGCCGCACCGGATCTTCCGCGAAGCGGGTTTCACGATCACGATCGCCACCCCGGGTGGCGTATCGCCCACAGTGGACCGCACCAGCCTGTCCGCCGCAGGCAACGGCGGCGACGAGCAGCGCGCCCGCCGCATCGGCGAGTACCTCGACGGCATCAAAGCCGAACTCGACCGCCCGGTCCAGCTGGAAGACGTGAACCCGGCGGACTACGACCTGGTGTTCGTCCCCGGCGGACACGGCCCGATGGAAGACCTCGCCGTTTCGCCTGCCGCCGGGCAGATCCTGACTTCGACCCTCGACGCCGGCAAGATCCTCGGCGTCCTCTGCCATGCCCCCGCCGCCCTGCTCGCAGCCGAGCGACCGGACGGCTCGTGGCCGTTCGCGGGCTACCGCATGACGTCGTTCACCAACGCCGAGGAAGCCGCGAACGGTTTCGCGGCCCAAGCCCCCTGGCTGGTCGAGGACCGCCTCCGAGCCCTGGGCGCGGACTTCGTCGCCGCGGCCCCGTGGTCGTCCCACGTCGTGGTCGACCGCAACCTCTACACCGGGCAGAACCCCTTCTCATCCGTGGAACTGGCGAACACGATCGTCGCCGCGGCCGATCGATGATGGTTCGCGGTGCCGGAACAACCGGCAGGGACAGGGAGATCGGTCGCCCGGCCGGTTTGGGGCTATGACCACGGCGTGACCGGCCGCGGCAACCGCTCGCCGTCCAGGACGACGTCGACGCGTTCGGTGAGGAAGGCGATGTACCCGGCGATGTCCCGCGCGTCGGACAGCGGCTCGTCGTAGGTCCAGGCGAGGTCACCGTGCGCGCCCACCGACCAGTAGGTCGCGTGTCCCTTGTAGGCGCACGTGGTGCGCGTGTCCGACGGCGTGAGCAGGTCCATCCGGACGTCTTCGCGCGGCAGGTAGTAGCGAGGGGTGATCCCCGTCTCGAACAGCAGGCGCGGCCGGGCCGAGTCGGCCACCACCACACCGTCGACCTCGACCTGCACCCGGCTGTCGCTGCGCCGGATGTCGATGCGCGAGAACGGGTCACGCGGGTGGCCGACGATCGGTTCGGCCTCCTCGAGCCACTCGTCGAAGGCGGCGAAGTCGAGGATGACGTGCTCCCCGAGGTCGGGGTCGTCGGGCCGGAAGCCCGCACCCGGCAGGATCACGCCGTCCACGGCCAGGGTCTGCGGCCGGCCCGGGCAGGTGTGCACGGCGAACGCGGTCCGCGGGTCGAGGACCGGCGGGCCCCCCTCGGCCAGCTGCACCGGGTTCTCCGCCACCGGTGCGTCGTCCGACGGAGCCGGCGTCGCCCGGAGGTCCGACAGGGCGAACGCGTACGACGGCACCACCCGTTTCGGTTCCCAGACCAGCACGGCCCGCCGCGAGTCGGCGAACGTCCGTCCACTCGCGACCGCCCGTACCCGCTTGGCCACCGGTTCGTACCGCAACTCGGCCAGGTCTCCGGTGAACCGCGCTCCCATGCGTGTCGCCATGGGTCCACGATCCGCACCGGTGAGCGCTGCCGTCAACACCGGCTCGTTCACCGGCTGTCACCGCGGAGGAGATCGAACGCGGACCGGTGGTGCGTGGCGATCGCCGCGTTCGCCGGTTCCTGACCCCGCCCCTTGATGTGGTGCCCACGACCATGTCCGAGGTGCGCGGGACGTGGCCGGCGCACATTGCCCCGGCTCGCCCGGTGGCCGATAGTTGCGGAGTTCCCCCGGTGTCGTGAGGAGCCCGTCGTGCGCCTGCTCAGCCTGGTGGCCGCTGCCACCATCGTCGTCGGTTCGCAGGTCGCCGCGCCGGCACCGCCGGCCGCCGCAGCCGCCCCCACCTACCTGACCAACGAGGCGACGTTCAACACCGTCGCCAACGGGTGGGCCAAGGTGGAGCGCTATCGCGACACCACACCGGGATTCGCCGACGAGCAGTACCCGCCGGACGGGCGGGGCAACCAGGACGGGCAGCGGCTGACCTTCTTCGGCGGGGTGGCGCAGCCGTCGTCGTCGCGGTTCCTGCTGTACTCCGCACCCGGCTGGTCGACCGGCGCGAAGGCCACGCCGGTGCTGCTGGTCCACGGGGCCAACGACAATCCCGACCGGGCCTGGGCCAATCCGAACGAGTCCGGCGGCTTCGGGTGCGGTTCGGCGGCGTGCCCGTCGACCGGGCTGATGCAGTACCTCAGCTCGCGCGGGTACCGGGTGTTCGCCATCGGCTTCGCGCACAAGCAGGGCGAGAACCGCCAGCAGGCGCAGCAGGTCGGTGCCGCGATCGCGCTGATCAAGTCACGGCTGGGGGTAAGCCAGGTCGATCTGGTCGGCTGGAGCAAGGGCGAGCTGTCCACCCGGATGTACGTGTCCTCGGTGAAACCCCCGTGGGGCCGGACCTACGCCGGCGACGTGCGCAAGCTGATCACCCTCGGCGGGCCGAACGGCGGCTACGACTACCCGTTCGCGCACGGTTACGCGCACGACCTGTCGATCTGGCCGGAGTGCGGCGTCGGCATCAACGCGCCGAGCCCGCACACGAGGATGACCTGCTACGGCGCGTACACCTACCACCCGGAACTGTCGATCACCCCCACCGCCGGCTGGGACACCTACCCCGGGCAGCGGCAGATGCTGGCCCGCTTCGACAGCACGTTCGGCGTGGACGGCTCGCAACAGGACTGGTACACGACCTACTACGGCGGTCAGGGCTTCTACACCGACGGGACGGGCATCCAGACCGCGATCGACGCCGGGTCGATGATCTCCGCCGTCCAGTCCGCCGGCACCCCGGCGAGCGTCTCGGTGTACCTGCTGGCCGGCGGCTCGCCCACCATCGTCGGCGTGTTCAACGAGAACCGGGGCCCGAGCGACGGCATCGTGTTCGTGGCCAGCGCGTTGGACAGCACGGGCATCGGCCACCTCGCCGCGGCCGCGCTGGTCGGTTCGGTGAACCACTTGCAGCTGGGCTGGGCGTCGGCGTCGATGTCCCAGGTGACGAGCTGGCTGGCGTGAAAGGGACGACAGTGACCACACTCCTCGACGGGATCACTTCGGCGAAGGTGCCGACCGATCGGCTGACCACACACGTGCTGGAGGTGGCCGGCCGGGAGCACGGCGAACCGGTCGTGTTCGTCCACGGCAACGTCTCGTCCTCGGCCTTCTGGCAGGAGCCGATGCTCGACCTGCCGCGGCGATACCGCCCGATCGCGGTGGACCTGCGCGGATTCGGCGGCACCGATCCGTTGCCGGTGGACGCGACGCGCGGGGTGCGCGACTACGCCGACGACGTGGCCGCCACGCTGGCCGCGCTGGACGTCGGCGCCGCGCACCTGGTCGGCTGGAGCATGGGCGGCGGCGTGGTCCTGCAGCTGCTGCGCGAGCACCCCGCGCTCGCGCGCACCGTGACACTGGTCAACCCGGTCTCGCCCTACGGCTTCGGCGGCACCAAGGGCGCGGACGGCGAGCTGGTCGACGCGGCGGGCGCCGGCTCGGGTGGCGGTGGCGCCAACCCGGACTTCGTCGCCCGGCTCAAGGACGGCGACACCTCGGACGAGTCGCCGTTCTCCCCGCGACAGGTGCTGCTGGCCTTCTACGTCAAACCGCCGTTCCACCCCGCCCGCCTCGACGACCTCGTCGAGTCGATGCTCACCACCCGGGTCGGCGACGACCACTACCCCGGCGACGCCACCCCGACCGACGCGTGGCCGGGCGTCGCGCCGGGCACCCGTGGCGTGCTCAACACCATGGCGCCCGGCCACTTCCGCCTCGACGACCTCGACGCGATCGAGCGCAAGCCCCCGATCCTCTGGGTGCGGGGAGCGGACGACCAGATCGTGTCCGACACCTCCCTGTTCGACCTCGCCCACCTCGGCCGGCTCGGCGCGGTGCCCGGCTGGCCGGGCGCGGCCACCCATCCCGCGCAGCCGATGGTCACCCAGACCAGAGCCGTCCTCGACCGGTACGCCGCGGCGGGCGGCGACTACCGCGAGGTGGTCATCGCCGACACCGGGCACAGCCCGCACATCGAGAAGCCGAAGGAGTTCTCGGCGGCACTGCTCGAGGGGTTGGCCAAGGGCTGAAAAGCACCGCCATGCTCGACTGGCTCCGCTCCCGCCGCCTCACCGCTGATCCCGGGCCCGTCGTGCGGGACTACGCCGGGTTCTCCGCGACGGCGAGGTAGTCCGTGTAGATCTGCGGTGAGCCCGAGAACGAGGCCAGCTGCTTCCACTCCTCGTACATCTGCTTGGTGTCGCGGTGGGCGGCCGCGAACTCCGCGGCCTCGCCGGTGGCGATGTCCGGCTCGGGGTAGAAGACGTCCAGCGCGTCCAGGCTCGCGATCTCCATCATCATCACGTACTGGTCGAGGCGGTTGCCCCGCTCGCCCTTGAGCACGTGGAACCGCCAGTCCGGGTAGTCGTCGATCCGGTGGTGGTTCTCGGCGATGAAGCGGTCGAACACCTCCTCGGTCACCCCGGCGCGCAACGCCAGGTTGTGGATCCCGATGACCCGGGCGACGGGCTCCTCCCCCGGGCGGTCGCGGTAGCGGGGACCGGGCGTGACCGTGCTCCGCGGATTGTCGGCCAGCAGCCGGTAGTCGGTGAACAACGTCGGCAGCTCCCCGAACGTGCCCAGCCGCCGCCACCGCGCCAGCACCGCCTCCGCCTCCGGGTGCCGCGCCCAGAACTGCCGGGCCGGCTCGGTCTGCTCACCCCGGGCCGTGACGTAGCGGTCGCGCTGCTCGACGCTCTCGATCTCGTACAACATCAGGTACTGCCCGGTCCGCTCCCCGCGCAACCCGCGCAGCAGAGTCCACCGCCACCCCGGGTACAGGGGCAGGTGAACGCCCTCACCACGCACGAAGGTCTCGAACTCCTCCGGCGTGACACCAGCCTCCGTGTCGATGGCGATGTACTGGAAAGTGAACACCGACGAGCGTCCCATTGCGTCCAATCCTCGGGCCGGGAAAGGGATCGCGCGTCCGGCAAACACGACTCCCCGCACCACATCCTGCCCGCTCCGGAGCAACGGCGCCCGCGAGACTTCCCCGCTGATCGGCCACCGCCGCATCGATCCGTGGCGAGCGATCTATGCGGCGAGGGCCGCGCAATGGATTACCTACTAACGGACGTAGACGCCTGTCGCTCCGTGGTGTTGCTTGTTGAGTGAGTCTGCGTAAAGTTGCGCGCTCCCGGAGGTGCTCGTGCGTCGTCTTGTGGGAATGGCCGTCGCGGTAGCCGCCTGCACCTCGGTGGTCACGGTCGCCGAAGCCGTCCCCGCCGCCGCCGAGCCGGGTTACTTCGCTGCCCAGCGCGTCGGCGAACGGCCGCCGATGGGCTGGAACAGCTGGAACAGGTTCGGCTGCGACATCAACGAGGACCTCGTCCGCGGTGCCGCCGACGCACTGGTGTCGTCCGGCATGAAGGACGCGGGCTACCAGTACATCAACATCGACGACTGCTGGGCGGAACAGAACCGCACGGCCGAGGGCAAGCTCGAACCCAGCCACCAACGCTTCCCACACGGCATCAAGACCCTCGCCGACTACGTCCACGGGCTCGGCCTGAAGCTCGGCATCTACACCAGCGCCGGCACACTGACCTGCCAGAAGACCATGCCCGGCGCACTCGACCACGAGGAGGCGGACGCGCAGTCGTTCGCCGATTGGGGCGTCGACTACCTCAAGTACGACAATTGCAACAACCAGGGTCGACCGGCGATCGAGCGCTACACGAAGATGGGCGACGCGATCGAGAAGACCGGCCGCCCGATGATCTACGCCCTCTGCGAGTGGGGCGAGAACAAGCCGTGGACCTGGGGGCGCGACGCCGGTGCGCAGCTGTGGCGCACCACCGGCGACATCAGCGACAACTGGGGCAGCATGACCGGCATCCTCGACCAGCAGGTCGGCCTGGAAAAGTTCGCGGGCCCCGGCGGCTGGAACGACCCGGACATGCTCGAAGTCGGCAACGGCGGCATGACCGACACCGAGTACCGGTCGCACTTCGCGCTGTGGGCGCTCCTGAACGCGCCGCTGCTGGCCGGGAACGACCTGCCCGCGATGTCGCCCGACACCAAGGCGATCCTCGAGAACAACGACGTCATCGCGCTGGACCAGGACTGGGCCGGCACACCGGGCCACAAGCTCCGCGACGACGGCGACACCGAGGTCTGGGCGAAACCGATGTCCGACGGATCGGCCGCGGTGGTGCTCTTCAACCGTGGGCCGGCGAGCACGACCATCAGCACCACGGCGGCGGAACTCG
This sequence comes from Streptomyces sp. MN03-5084-2B, assembly GCA_033793495.1. Lineage (GTDB taxonomy): Bacteria > Actinomycetota > Actinomycetes > Mycobacteriales > Pseudonocardiaceae > Amycolatopsis. Next base: position 17,526 of record JARAWT010000028.1, read on the forward strand.
GTCTCGAGGGCCACACCTTCCGCGTCCGCGACCTCTGGACCGGCACGGAAACCGAAACCGCGGGCCCCCTCCGCGACGCCGTCGCGTCCCACGACTCGTCCGTCTTCCGGGTCTGGCCGTCGACGCACCCGTCGACCGCGCCGCTGACGACGCTGGCCCTGCCGGCGCCGGACTACGTGCCCGCCGACCGCCCGCTCACCGCCACCCTTCAGGTCACCAACGACGGCAGCACGCCGATCACCCAGCTCCGGGCCACCGTCGCGACGCCCGCCGGCTGGCAGCTCGACGGCCCCGGCACGTTCACGGTTCCGACCGTGACCCCGGGGACGTCGTGGCAGCAGCAGGTCACGTTCAAGCCGGTGGCGCCGGGTGGCGAGCGCGTCAGGCTGGCAGCCAAAGCCGACTACCTCACCGCGTGGGGCAAGCGAGCCCTGGGCTCGGAAGGCACTTCACCGCTCGTCTCCCGCCCGTCGCCAGGCACGACGGCGTTGTCAAAGGCCCCGTGGCTGTCGTCCGACAACGGCTGGGGCCCGGCCGAACGCGGCACGAGCAACGGCGAGAGCCGGCCTGGTGACGGCCACCGGATCACCATCGCCGGCGTCGGCTACGACGACGGCATCGGTGCCCACGCCCCCTCGAGCGTGCGGGTCTACGTCGGCGCATCCTGCACGTCCGTCGATGCCCTGGTCGGGATGGACGACGAGAACTCCGGTGGCAGCGTGGGGTTCCGCATCCTCGGTGACGGCAAGGAGCTCGCCGCGACGGGCGTCATGCACCCCGGAGACAGGGCACGGGCGCTGTCCGCGCAGCTGACCGGTGTCCAGGTGCTGGAACTGGCGGTGACCGACGCCGGCGACGGCAACACCAACGATCACGCCGACTGGGCGAACGCCACGATCACCTGCTGAGGCGCCTATCGCAGCGGGACTTCCGGCGCTGAGCGCCGCCGCCACACGACGCACCGCTCACCCACTCGGCGCATCGTGTACGCTGGGTGTTGGCCGAGAGCATCTTGTGCGCAAGTGATCGAACCTGCGCCGTCCTCGGCCTCAGTCCGGTCGGCACTCAGCGGCCGGAGACGGGAGCACCGACATGCCGTCGGGCCCGAAAACCATCCCACCGGTCACGGAACCACGACTGCGGCTGAAGCCGCCGGCTCGCGCCACCGGACACGTCGACGGCGCCTGGTGGCCTCGAACCAGCGATCTGGCCGCCGAGCTGGCCGCGCTGCTCGCGGCGCTGACCGGCCGGCTCGGCCGCGTCGACCGGGTCACCTACCACCTCGACGACTGGCCGGATCCGGTCCGGCGCGTCACCTTCGATGACAGTGTCGTCCGGCTCGAGGGATTCCGGTCGCAACCGTCCGGCAGCTTGACCGTGATCGGCTGGGACCGGCACCGGATCACGCTGCTGGTCGTCCCCCCGGAAACGACCCCCGGCGTCGCGCAGAACGTCCTCGCGACCGCCGCGGACGCGGACAACACCGACGACAGCTCGACTTTGCCGGCCACCGCGGGGCTGTGAGGCCGCAGTGCCGCGGCGCTCCTGAACCACACCGCTCACGGCGGCACCCACGAAAGGATCCCCTGATCAGTACCTCCCCCTCGGACAGTTCGCTGTTCAGCCACCCCATCGCCGAGCAATCCCGGCCCGGGACGCTCGCCACCTCCCAGGACCACCGGTACGGCGGCCTGTTCCTCCAGCCGGTGTACACCCCGGCACCGCGAACCGGCGGCGGGACAACACCCAGCCGGCAACGGCAGCCCGGTGCGGCGAGCACGTGTGCACCGGACCCGTCCGGACGCCGCGCCCACCGGTGACACCAGGCGAAGCAGCAACAGGCCAGGTGCCGGCTCCCGCCGTCATGACAGCGGGGGTGCACGCGAAATCCGCCGGCGCCGCAGAGACCGACGGCACGGCGGCAGTCGCGTGCCCAGCCTGTCCGCACGCACGGCACGCCCACGATCCGATCGCACGTCGCTACTGCACGGCCACCGTGGCGGGTGGGTTCAACCGCGGATGCGTTTGCGTCGGCGCGCACGACGAACCTGAGAAGGAAACCCCATGACCACGGAAGCCGTCTTTGCCTCCCGGTACGACCGGCGCGTCGAACTGGTGCGAAACGTCCTGAAACAGAACACGCAGTTGTCGGACACCGCCTGCCAGGCCCTCGCTGTGCAACTACTGCACACCATGGACGCGGTTCCCGAAAAAACGCGGTGACCGGCAACCCGGGTGGCACCGGCTCGACCTGAGCCGCCCGGAACCCCGGCACCAGCCGGAACTCCGCCGGATCTCACCGAGGTCCTGAGCCGATGGTCGGAAGTACTGCCCCGGACCCGGCGACCCCAGGGTCCGGCGGAAGGGAAACATGCCTGCTGCTGCAAGCGCACCATCCACGGGCGTCGGCTCGGGTGACTACTTGGACCTGTCCCGAATTCTCCGGAACGCGGGCCTGATGAACCGACGTCACGGCTACTACTTCGCGAAGATCACCCTCACCGTGCTGGTTTTCGCGGCCGGCTGTGCCGGGTTCGTCGTGCTGGGCGACTCCTGGTGGCAACTGGGCAGCGCGGTGTTCTTCGCCGTGATGTACGCCCAGCTCGCGTTTCTCGGGCACGACGCCGGGCACCGGCAGATCTTCCGGAGCCGCCGAGCCAACGACCGGGTCGGCTACGCCCTCGGCGGCCTGATCGGGATGAGCTACGGCTGGTGGATGGGCAAGCACACCCGCCACCACGCCAACCCCAACCACGAGCACGACGACCCCGACCTCGACATTCCCCTGCTCGCCTTCACCCGCGCCCAGACCGGCGGCCGGCGCGGGCTCTTCCGCTGGACCGCCGGCCACCAGGCGGCGCTGTTCTTCCCGCTGCTCCTGCTTGAAGGGCTGAGCCTGCACTGGGCCGCCATCACCGCCGTCCGGCGCGACGAAGTCGAATTCCGCAGGCGCGAAGCGGCGATGCTGTTCGCACACATCGCGATCTACCTCACCGCGGTGTTCGTCGTGCTCTCCCCCCTCGTCGCGCTCGCCTTCATCGCCGTGCACCAGGGACTGTGGGGCGTGTACATGGGCTGCTCGTTCGCGCCCGGCCACAAGGGAATGCCGACCTACACCGACGAGACGAAGCTCGACTTCCTGCGCAAACAGGTTCTCACCAGCCGCAACGTCCGCGGCGGGCCCTGGGTCGACTTCGCTCTCGGCGGCCTGAACTACCAGATCGAGCACCACCTGTTCCCGAGCATGCCGCGACCCAACGTCCGCCGGGCGCAACCGCTCGTGCGCCGGTTCTGCGCCGACAACGGGATCGACTACGCCCAATGCGGACTGCTGCGGTCCTACCGGCACGTCCTCGCGCACCTGCACGAGGTCAGCGCGCCTCTGCGAGTCCGAACCGCCCGATAAGCCGGTGCGGGTGATCACGCTTGATCGCCGCGAAGGCGCCGCGTACGGCACACCGCTCGACTGCGGCACGCGGTCAGCGTAGCGCCACGCCGAACCCGACGGTGAGCCTCCCGGCCATCATCGAGTCGCCCTGGCCGATGTCCAGGTCCTGGTGGATCCGCGCGGGCGCACCAGGCCGGTACGGCATCCACATCGGACAGTCCGATGAGGACACTGGCGCACTCGAGGCGGGCGCGGGCGCGTCAGCTCCTCGTCGGCGGTGACACGAAACCCGATCGGTGCGGCTTCCCGAAAGACGCCGTCTCTTCGTACACCGCTTCGAGTTGCGTTGATTCCACAACGTCGGACAGCCGCTGCGCCGAGTCCGGGTGAACGAGCCCGGGCAGCGCGTCGGCAAGGCGTCCGGCCGGGACGTCGACTTCGAAGACCGAGATGACCTGCCGTTCATCGGCGAGGCTGCGGCTGATGCTGACCCGCGCCGGGTACGTGTCGAGGGTCGTCCCCGGTGGCATCCACGCCTCGATGAACTGTTCGTCGGTCACGCCGGGCTTGAGGGTGCGGACGTAGACGGCGCGGAGCACGGCGGATCTCCTCGTGTGCGGTCGGCGGTGCCGAGCCGACCGGCTGGACACCTTTCATGTAATGCAGGTTACATGAAAGACTGGTGTCGTGGCACGCACCGTTGATTCAGCCCGTCGCGACGAGCTCCTCGAGGCCGTCGCGCGTGACCTTCTCCGCAACGGGCTCGTGGGGGCCTCGCTGGACCGGCTCGCCACCGCGGCCGGTACGAGCGGACGCATGCTGGTGCACCATTTCGGCTCCAGGCAGGAACTTCTCGACAGGGCGCTCGAGCGGTGCCGGGAGTGGGAACTCGCCCGCGCACGCGTCGAACTGCCGGCCGGGCCCGACTTTCCGGACGTGCTTTCGCGGGCGTGGACGTGGTTCGGGGGCGAGGAGGCCGGTCAGTTCTTCAGGCTGTTCGGTCAGTTGGCCGCGGCGAGCCGGCTCGGCGCAGACGGCTCTCCGGTGTCCCGATCCCGGCTCAGCACCGAATGGCTCGCCATCGTCAGCGACGGATTCGAAGCGTGCGGCTGCGATCCGGCCGCGGCGCAACGACTCGCCACGGTCTACGTCGCCCAAGTGCGCGGCCTGCTTCTCGACCTCGACGCGACCGGTGACAGACCGCGCGTCGAACGCGCCTACCACCATTTCATGGCCGTTCTCAACCGGCCCGGGGCTGCGGGCACGGCCGGCCGGCGGCAATGATCCGCAGTACGCTGGACAAGGAGTCTTGTACGCGGATCAAGGAGACGACGGGCGCATGAGTCCACAAGCCGAGCCGGGAGCCGGGTCGAAGCCGAAACGGAGCAGCGGACGCCGGCCGAGCCTGACGCGCGAGGAGATCCTCGCTGCGGCGTTGGCGATCGTGGACGACGGCGGGCTCGACGCGCTCACGATGCGCGCGGTGGCCGACCGGCTGGGGGTCTACCCCAACGCCGTCCACTGGCACATGGGCTCACGCAGTGGCCTGATCGGTGCCGTCTCGACGAAGGTGTTCGACGAGATTCGCCTGCCCCCTCAGCGCGACGTGCCCTGGCCGGACTGGATCCGGGCCATGGCCCGTGAGATCCGGCGGGTCATGCGGCGGCACCACCATCTCGCTCAGGTCATCGGCACACAGCTCGTCACGACGACCGGCGCCATGCCGTTCGTCGAGCGCGTCCTGTCGGTCCTCACGGACGCCGGCTTCGACGACGAGCGGCTCACGGTCGCCTACAACAGCGTGATCGGGTTCGCGATCGGCTGGCCGGCGCTGGAGCTGTCGACCGAGCCCACCGACCAGCACCCGGCGTGGAAGGACGACTTCGCCGCCGAGCTGGCCGGCCTGAACCCGCTCCTGTTCCCGGCGCTCACGCGCGCCATGCCGGCCGTGCGCAACCGCGCCTACCTGCTGCGCTGGGATTCGGGTGCCACCGAGCCGCTGGACACCAGCTTCGAGTTCGCGCTCGACATCCTGGTGGCCGGGCTCGGCGCTCAACTGCCCGGCTGAGCGCGGATATCCGACCGCCCCTCCGCGCAGACTACCTATTGTTTGCCGTACAAGAATCATTGTATTCTGGTCAACGTTGGACCGGATGGCGACACCGAAGCAACGTGGAGACAGGCGCATGCGAGCACCGGCTGCGACACCGAAACAGCAGCAGGCTCACGCCGGGATCGAGGCCGAGTACCTCGCCAGGACCACGCGATCCGCCGCGTGGTCCGAGCGCGCCGGCCAGGTCCTGCCCGGTGGGGAGACGCGCGCGGTGACCAGCTACCCGCCGTACCCCGTGGTCGTGGTCCAGGCGCAGGGAGCGCGGCTGGAGGACGCCGACGGCCGCAGCTACCTGGACCTGGTCAACAACTACACGTCTCTCGTGCACGGCAACGCGTTCGCCCCGGTAACCGACGCGGTGGCCGCGCTGCTGCCCGGCGGGGTGGCGTTCGCCAGCCCCCACCCCGCCCAGATCGAGCTTGCCGAGCGCCTGTGCTCGCGCGTGGATTCCGTCGAGCGGGTGCGGTTCACGAACTCGGGTACCGAAGCGTCACTGCTGGCGGTGCGCATCGCCCAGCGGGCTACCCGGCGCAGCCGGATTCTCCTGTTCGAAGGCGCCTACCACGGCAGCGCGTCGGCGTTGACCGCCGGCTGCCACGACGTGGTCACCGTGCCGTGGAACGACATCGAGCGGGCCACGGAGGTGCTGGCGACCGGAACCGCCGCGGCGGTTTTCGCGGAGCCGTTCCTGGGGGCCGGCGGTGTCCGCCCGGCCGCCCCGGGATTCCTCGCCGCGCTCGAGCTCGTCGCCAAGGCGAACGGGACGCTGTTCGTGGTCGACGAAGTCCAGTCGTTGCGGGTCGGTCCGCGTGGCGCCCAGGGCCTGGCGGGACTCACCCCGGATCTCACCATTTTCGGCAAGATCATCGGTGGTGGCTTCCCCATCGGCGCCGTCGGCGGCCGCACCGATCTGATGAACCTCACCGTCGCGTCACTCACTCCGGACCACGTCGCGCACGCCGGGACGTTCAACGGCCACCTGGCCGCCGCGGTCGCCGGCCGGGTGACCCTCGACCGGCTTGACACCCCGGCGATCGACCGGCTCAACGCGGCGGCAGCGACACTCGCCGACCGCATCGGTGCCGCAAGCGTGGCGGCGGGGGTCGCGGCCGAGGTGACCCGGGCGGGCTCGATCCTCAACGTGCACTTCGACAACCCGGCGCACTGGGCGCCGATGCACCTGGCGCTCCTCCTCGAGGGGGTCTACGCCGCCCCGCGCGGCATGGCGAACCTGTCCACCGCGCTCACCGAAGCCGATCTGCGTGATGTCGCCGATGCCTACGCGCGCGCTTTCGCCCGGGTCGCGGGATAACCCTTCGTCGTTCGCCGGCGATGCTGCCGAACCCGGTCCCCGGACAGCCGGATCAGACGAAGATTCCGCGGGCACGGTCTTTCCTGGTGTTTCCGGCGGGGAAGATCCGGCCGCTCATCGCGATGTAGACGCCGTGGGACAGGGTCTGCAGGGCGGCGACGGCGAGTCCGAGGTTGAACGGCGCGTCGCTGTCGGTCATGCGGGCCGGTTGCATCGCCCCGGTCAGGACGATGACCTTGCCGGTGACGCCGCGCAGGTGCTCGGCGGTGGTGGTCATGGTGTCGGTGCCGTGGGTGATGAGGACGTGCTCGGTGCCGGTCTGCTGGACGTGGTGGCGGATCAGGTCCCGGTCGGTGTCGTTCAGGGTGGTGCTGTCCTTGCGGCACAGGCTTTCGAGGGTGATCTCGTGCCGGGTGCGGGCGCGTTCGAGCACGGACGCCGCCATGGGCGGCCCGATGGCGAAGGCGCCTTGCAGAGTGTATTCGACGTCGATCGAACCACCGGTCGTGATGACGTGGATGCGCATGGGAGTCCTTCGACGATCAGGCCGGGGGCGTGGATTTCAGGCCGCTGCCGCACAGCGGCACCACGACGGCGGGAAGCCCGTCGGGTCGCGGTGTCGTGGCGACGAGACCGGCTTGGATCGCGGCCCAGCACACCGCGGAGGTCGGTTCGACGTAGAGGCCGGCGCGGGCCAGCGCGGTGTGGGCGGCGTGCACCTGCTCGTCGGTGACGGTGACGATGGTGCCGCCGGTGGCGCGCACCGCGGCGAGGATCTGCCGGCCGCGGGCGGGTGCGGCGATGGCGATGCCTTCGGCGACGGTGCCCTGCGCGGTGACGTCGTCGGGTTCGGGCCGGCCGTCGGCGAAGGCGGCGGCCAGCGGGGCGCAGCCGGCGGCCTGGACCGCGACGATCCGGGGAAGCCGGTCGACGAGTCCCTGGTCGAGCAGTTCGGTGCAGCCGAGGTACGCGCCGAGCACGAGGGTGCCGTTGCCGACCGGCAGCACGAGGGTCTCCGGCAGCCGGCCCTCGAGCTGTTCCCACAGCTCGAAGACGTAGGTTTTGGTGCCCTGCAGGAAGAACGGGTGGTAGACGTGGCTCGCGTAGAAGACGCCCGGGTGGTCGGCGGCGCGGGCCGCGGCGTGGGCGGTGGCTTCGCGGGTGCCGGGAATCCGGTGCACGGTGGCGCCGTAAGCGCGCAGTTGTGCGATCTTGCCGGCTGACGTGCTTTCCGGAACGTAGACGTCGCAGGCGATGCCGGCACGGGCGGCGTAGGCGGCAACGGAGGTTCCGGCATTGCCGCTGCTGTCGGCCATGAGCCGGGTTGCGCCGAGGCGGGCGGCCAGGGCGGCCAGCATGACCGCACCCCGGTCCTTGAACGACCCGGTCGGCATGAGGTGGTCGATCTTCAGTCCGACGCCGGGCTCCCCCGGCGCGGTGACCAGCGGAGTCATCCCTTCGCCCATGGTGATGCCGGGTGGTTCGGCGATCGGCAGGGCTTCGGCGTAGCGCCACAGACCGGGCCGGCGGGTGGCGAGGTCGCCGGCCTTCGGCATGACCGGCGTGAACCCGGTCAGGTCCAGCACGCCGCGGCAGTCGGCGCACCGCCAGGCCGGCTCGTCCAGGGCGTGGGTTCTGCCGCACGCGGAGCACCGCAGTGCCATCGTTTCCGGGCTGTTCACGAGACGGCCTCGCTCTCGGTTGCTGCGGCCCGCAGGAGGGCGTCGGCGACGAAGAGGTCCTGCAGTGCGATGCCGGAGCTGTCGAACACGGTGATCTCGTCGTCGCTGCGGCGTCCTTCGGCCCGGCCGGTGAGGACGTCACCGATGGCGGTCAGCGCCAGGGTGCCGTCCGCGACCAGGCCGGCGACGTGCTGCAGTTCCCCGATCCGGACGGATTGGGCGGGAAGATCGCAGAACAGCCGTGCCGTGCCGAGCAGCTCGACGGGGAGCTCCTGCTTGCCGAGGGCGTCGGCGCCCATGCCGGCGACGTGGGTGCCGGGCCGCACCCACGCGGCGTCGAACAGCGGTGCCGCGGCGGTGGTGGCGGTGACGATGACGTCCGCGGCGCGGCACGCCTGCTCGACGCCGGTGAGGCGGCCCGCCAAGTCCCGTTCGGCCAGCCGGGCGAGGAAGTCCTCGCCGCGCTGCCGGCTGCGGGCGACGACGTGGACAGTGGTGATGGGCCGCACGCGGGCGAGCGCGGTGCATTCGTAGAGCGCCTGGTGGCCGGTGCCGAAGACGGTCAGCGTGGTGGCGTCGGTGCGGGCCAGCACGTCGGCGGCGACAGCGTCTGCGGCGGCTGTGCGGTAGGCGTTGACGACACCCGCTTCGACCGCAGCGCCGATCCGTCCGTGTTCCTGGTCGAACAGCAGCACCAGAGAGTTGTGCCGGGGTGCGCCGGTGTCGGTGTTGCCCGGCCAGTAGCTGCCGATCTTGACACCGGCGAGCTGTGGCGAGGCACCGGACTTCACCGTGAACCTGTTCTGCTCGGCCGAGCCGTGCCCGAGGACCACGGGGAACACCTCGGACCGAGGCGCGGCGGCGGCGATGAGGGCGTCGCGCGCGGCGGTGAAGGCCAGTTCCTCGGTGACGAGCGCGGCGGAGAGATGTTCGGGCAGGAAGCGCACGGTCACCATCCCTGAACGCGTGGCCACACGGCCACGACGGCGGTCGAATCCGGTTCGGTCACGTGGTAGCGGTCGTGCTGGGCCGCGGTGGCACAGGCGTGGTTGGGCAGGATCCGCACGCGGGTACCGACGGGCAGGTCAGGCGGGACGGCGGTGCTGCCGGGGCGAAGGGACAGGACGCCGTGCTCCTGGCTCGCGTCGCTCATCAGCAGGTCCGGGTAGAGGGTTCCGCCGAGATCGGCGACGAGACCGTATCCGTGGTCCACTCGCTGACGCGCGGTACCGCGGTCGCGGGAGGTCGCCATCCAGCCGCCGTCGGTGAGGATCCACCCCTTGTCCGGGCGGTGCCCGATCACCGTTGTCACGACGGTCATCGCCAGGTCGGCGGTGGAGCAGACGCCGATGCCCGCCATCACCAGGTCGAAGAAGACGAAGTTGCCCGCCCGGACCTCGGTGACGCCGGTGAGGTCGGCGGCGAAGTGCGCGGTCGGGGTGGAACCCACGCTCACCACCGGAGCCTCGTGCCCGGCCGCCCGCAACGCCTCGGCGGCCTGCACCGCGCACCGTCGCTCGTTCTCGGCGGCCGCGCGCAACTGCTCGGCGCCGTCGGCGTAGTACGACTCACCGGCGTGCACCAGCACGCCCCGGGCCTCGGCGCCGCCGTCGGCGAGCGTGCGGGCGATGACGGGCAGCACGGGGTCGTCGGGGCGCACCCCACCGCGGTGACCGTCGCAGTCGACCTCGATCAACGCCGGGATGCCCGCCATCCCGGCGCGGGCGGCGGCGAGCGCGGCGGCCTGTTCCACGCTGTCGAGCAACACCACCAGGTCCACGCCGCGCTGCCGCAACGCGACCACCCTTGGCAGCTTGTGCGGCGCGATCCCGACCGCGTACACGATGTCGCGGTAGCCGGCGTCGGCGAACGCCTCGGCCTCCGCGAGCGTCGACACCGTGATCGGCCCCGGCTGACCGTCGTGCAGCAACGCGGCCACGTCGAGGGACTTGGCCGTCTTGACGTGCGCGCGCAGCGGCACACCCAGCTCGTCGAGGTGTTTGCGGAGGCGACCGACGTTCGCCGCCACCGTTGCCGGGTTCACCGCCAGGAACGGGGTTTCCGGATCCGCCAAGGTGCTCCGGCCGGTCATCGGCTTCCCTCGTCGCTCGTGGTGTCCTCCTGCGGCCGACGGCAGTCCGCCAGATCCGCGTACACCGCGGAACGCGACACGCCGAGACGTTCGGCGACCCGGGGTACGGCATTGCGGACGGCGAAGACACCGCGGCGGTCCAGGACGCGCAAGAGTGCCAGCCGTTCCACCCGGGTCAGTCCGGCGACAGTCTTGCCGCGCGCGACCTCCTCGGCCCGGACCAGCGCGTCGACCACGTCGTCGAAGTCGTCGCTGAACGTGGTGGCCGGAACCTGAGCGGGCGGCGTCCCGGCCAGTGCGGTCAACAGGTCGCCCGCCTGCCTCAGCGCCGTGACGTCGACATTGACGCACAGCGCCCCGAACACGTGACCCGCCGCGCCGGCACGCAGCGGCATCGTGGACGACTTGATCAGCCGCCCGTCCGGAGTGCGGGTCAGGTAGTTGATGTCGTTCACCGCCGCGTCGCCCTGGGCGAGCACACCCAGACCGATCTCACTCAGCGCGCCACCGGCCTTGCGGCCGGTCACCGACCCCGCCACTGCCACGACCGACTGCTCACCCCGCCGGTAGTCGTGCAGCACCACCTCGCACGTCGGCCCGAAGGTCGCGGCCAGCCCGTCGATCACCGGCCGCAACGCCGCCAGGATCGTGTCCGGATCACCGTCCGTCACCGCGCCCACCTCTCTCGATCGCCTGAGCGGGCCAAGAGTATCAGTCCAGCTTCTGGACGAAAAATCCAGCCCCGGCGACGGTGCGGCGCGGACTTTCCGGCGGCGGCCGGATCCGGCAGGACCAGCGTGGGGTGGCCGCGGGCTGCGTCGACCGGCGCGGCCTGCTGCTCGGCTTGCCCGTCGAGCCGCGGCACCGGCGCCGCGGCCTGGCATGATCCGATCGCGGAGCCGTCGGCGGTCCCGCGGCTCGACGCGTTGGACCAGCTCGCTGCGCGCCCGGCTGTGCATGGGCGTCGGGCATGATCCGGTCTCCGGGCAGCTGGAGCACCGGCACGGCAGTTCGGCAAGGCTGCCGGACAACCAGCTGCCGGGCCGCGGCCACTGCACCGGCCGCGACCCGCCTCGGATGGACTACCGGCCGACCTTGCGATCAGCCCACTCGACCACCGCACGGAAGTAGTCCGGGGCATTGGGCGCGTAGTTGATCGCGTGTCCGTAACCCTGCAGTGCGTACGTCGTCAGGTCCACACCCGCCGCGTAGTACGGCGTCTCCGAGGTCTTGATCCCGCCCGCCGATGCACAGTTCGTGGCCAGCAGCCCGCAGAACACCGTGTCCTGGCCCAGCACCACCATCACCGGCCGGTCGATCAGCAGGGAGTAGGGCGCGATGATGCCGATCGGGAAGAGGTCCGCCGCCTGTTCGTAGGCCGAGGTGTCCTTCGTCGCCTCGTCGAAGGCGATCGCTCCGTCCACCCTGGGACCCGGTGCGTGGAAGATCGCGTACCGGCTGTCCGGGACCGTGGTCAGGTAGCCGGGGTCGTAGCCGCCGGTGACGAACCGGGGGTCGAGCATGGCGGGGTAGGTGGCGGCGAACACCGCCGTCGTCCCAGTGAGGTTCAGGCGGTGAGCCAGCCCGGTGACGAGCACGGCGTCGACGTCGTGGAACGTACCCGCCTCGATGCTCGCCGTGCCCGAACCGAACGAATGCCCCGCCAGGATCACCTTGGCGAACCGCGGCCCCAGCGCACCGGACCGGACCGCCTGGATCACCTGATGCACCACAGCTGCTTCGGTCAGGGTCGTCAGCACCGCGCTCGGCGGCGTCGTGCTACCTCCGGTACCGAGCCGGTCCAACGCCAGCGTGGCGTACCCGGCGTTGTTCATCGCCAACCGGTAGGACCGGATTTCCGGCTGGTAGCCGATGTCCCAGTACGAGCTGTTGTACGTGCCGCCGGGAATGAGCACCTGCACCGTCTTCGCACCGCCGTCCGGCACGCACAGCGTTCCGTGCATCGTTTGCGGCAGCGTCACCAGCGTCACCGGGAAGTACATCTCCCGGCAGCTTGAGCCATCCGCTCTCGCGGAAACGGGCAGGAGCAGAAAACCGAGTGTCACCAGCACGAGCACGATAGCCCGTCGACGACGGCCGGTGGCGCGCGACATCCCACCATGGAGTTCGGACACGGGAAATTACCTCCGAAAGAGATCAACGAAAAGAAATCGGTTACCGGATCAGGCCACCCGCCGGGGAACCACGGTCATCGGCATCCGATCGGGATACGCCGCCGACGTGACCGTCAGGCGCACCGGCGCCCCGGGCACCGGGAACAGTTCCCACCCGGCCAGCACCGTGGCCGCGGCCAAAGTGATTTCGGTGTGTGCAAAGGCCTGCCCGATGCATTTCCGGCCACCCGCGCCGAACGGGATGTACGCCCCTCTCGGAACGCGCGCCGCCCGTTCGGGCAGCCAGCGATCGGGATCGAACCGCTCCGGGTCTTCGTGGAACCGCGGATCGAAGTGGAGCGAAAACGGGCTGAACATGACCTCCGTCCCGGCGGGCAGCCGCACCCCGCCGAGTTCGACGTCCCGCACGGCTCGCCGCATGAGGATCCAGATCGGGTACATCCGCAGGACCTCGCTGACGACCCGGCGCAGGTAGCCGAGGTTCTCCACGTCGGCGAACGTCGCCGCGCGCCCGGCCAGGACCTCGTCCACCTCGGCCCGCACCCGCCCCTCGACCTCCGGGTGCCGGGCCAGCTCGTGGAACAGCCAGGTCAGCGCGACGGCGCTGGTCTCGCTGCCCGCGGTGAGCAGGGTGATCACCTCGTCGTAGACCTGGTCGTCGGTCATGCCCTCGCCGGTCCCCGGATCCCGGGCAAGCATCAGCAGCGACAAGAGATCACCGTGGTCCTCCCCCATCGCCCGCCACCCGGCGATGACCTCGTGCACGATCCGCTGCAACCGTTCGACGGCCCGGTCGAACCGCCGATTGGCGGGGATGACCGGAACGTGCTCGAGGAACCGGGGCGACAGTGCCCGGACCATCCCCGCCTTGAGCACCACCGGGATCGACCGACGGGCCTCCGCGACGGCTGGCTGCCCGAGTTCGGTGGCGAAGAGCGTCTCCCCCACGACGGTGATGGCCAGCCGCTGCATGTCGGCATCGAGCCGGCGGACTTCGCCTGCCTGCCAGGTACCGGTCAGTTCCGCGGTCGCCCGCACCATCGTGTCCGCGTACGCGGCCAACCGCGCGCCGTGGAACGCGGGTTGCATCAGCCGGCGTTGCCGCAGGTGGAAGGCGCCTTCCGACATGACCAGCCCGTTTCCCATGAACGGCCGGAAACGGTCGAAGATGATCCCTTTCGAGAAGCTCGCCGCCTGTGTGACGAGGACGTGGTTGACCAACTCCGGGCTCGTCAGGAAATACGCCTCCAGCGGACCGAGGAAGAGCCGCACGATATCGCCGTGCGCACGCAGGGAAGACGTGAACTCGACGCGTCGCCGCAACAGCGAAGGGGTGTGCCCCAGCAGGATCCGGCGGCCTGGCGCGACCGGGACGATCATTTCCTCTCCTTGGCAGTCCGGAAGGAGGACTGCCACCTTAGGCCCAACCGGCGGCACGCGACAGCACCCATCGGCTGAAATGCCGTCACACCGATGGCGTAATCGAGGACGCTACGTGAGTGAGTATGTTCTTCGTCGAAGGGGAGCGAGGTGCACGATGACGACACAACACCAAGAAGAGGAATGGGTTCCTCCGGGTATCGACACGACGAAACCCAGCAGTTCCCGGACCTACGACTATCTGCTGGGCGGCGCGCACAATTTCCAGGCCGACCGCGACGCCGCGGAACAGGCCGAAAAGATCATGCCCGGCGTCCGCGACGTCGCCCGGCTCAACCGCGCGTTCCTCGGCCGCGTCGTGCGTGCCCTGATGGACTTGGGCATCCGGCAGTTCCTCGACGTCGGTTCCGGCATCCCCACCGTCGGCAACGTGCACCAGATCGCCGGCGAGATCGACCCGACCTGCCGGGTGGTCTACGTCGACCGCGACCCGATCGCCGTCGCCCACAGCAAGATGCTCCTGCGCACCAGCGAACACGCCACCATCGTGCACGCCGACTTCACCGACCCCGACGGCATCTTCGCCGACCCGGACGTGCGCCGGCTCGACTTCGATCGGCCCATCGGCCTGCTGATGGTCGCCATGCTGCACTGGATCCCCGACGCCAGCGACCCGCACGCCCTGCTCGCCGAGTACCGCCGCCGCGTCCCGGCCGGCAGTCACCTGGCGATCTCCCACCTGGTCACCGACCGCGCCAGCGACCACATCAACGACGCGGTGGGCAGGTTCAACCAGGCCAGGGGCCGCGACCAGGCGACCACCCGCACCTACCAGGAGGTCGAAACGATGTTCGGCGACTTCGAACTGATCGAACCAGGCCTGGTCGGCTGCGCCCTGTGGCGCCCGGCCGGCCCCGGCGACATCTCGGACGACCCGCACACCAACACCCAGCTCTACGGCGGGGTCGCCCGGAAGGTCACCGGCTGATCGGCGGGCCGCCGTGAAACCAGGACGGAACAGCGTTCGCGGGCTGAGTTCACCGGCCCATCGCGCTGCGCACCATCCGGTCGAGCAAGCGGTCCGAGACGAGGTGGGTGAGCCGGGTCATGACCGCGGCGTCCCGTCCGACCGGGTAGCGGGTACGGGGCTTGCGCACGTGGATCGCTTTCGAGACCGCGCCGGCGACGGTACTCGCGTCGAGGCCGTCGGTGCCCCAGGACCGCGTGGTTGCGCGGAAGGCCTTCATGAGCCCCGCGTAGCGGGTGCGCTGCTCCGGAGTCCTGGCCTCGACCAGCCGGTCCACCGTCGCTCCCCCGCGTTCGGTCAGCTTCGTGCGCATGGTTCTCCTTCGTTCGGAACTCACAGGGAAAGGGCCTCGGTCGGAGTCAGCCGCGAGGCACGCACCGACGGGTAGACCCCCGCGACCGCGCCGATGAGCAACGCGCCCACCAGTCCGCCGGCCAGGGTTTCCGGCTGGACCACCAGTGGCCACTGCTGACGGAGCACGTAGGCCGCACTGGCGCCCACGCCGAGGAGCAGGCCGAGCCCGCCGCCCAGTCCGGACAGGACGACCGCTTCGGTCAGGAACTGGCCGCGGATCTGGCCGCGGGTGGCGCCCAGCGCGCGGCGGAGACCGATCTCGCCGCGGCGCTCCAGCACCGAGATCACCATCGTGTTGGCCACCCCGATGCCGCCGACGAGCAACGCGACACCGGCCAGTCCCAGCAGGAGCGCGGAGAACGCGGTGTCGGTGGCCCGTTTCGCGGCCAGCACGTCGGACGGCTTGGTCACCTGCACGGCGTCCGGACGCTCCGGGTTGACCGTGCGGGGCAGGACCGAGCGCACGTCCTCGACGGCGGACTCGGTGGCCTGGACGTAGAGCAGGCTCGGGTGGCCGTCGAACCCCGGGAAGGCCCGGGCCGCCGCCCAGCCCACCAGCGCCGACCGGTCGAGCTCCGGGTAGAGCGGCATCGGGCCGAGCACGCCGATCACCGTGAACCAGCCACCGCCGACGTAGACCTGCGGTGCCGGTACCCGGTCCAGGTCGGGAACCCCCAGCCGGGACGCGGCGACCGCGCCCAGCACGACCGTCGGGAACCCCTCGGTGGCCCCGTCGAGGAACCGCCCGGATGCGACGTGGCCGCGGACCGCGGACAGCAGCCCGAGGTCGCTGGCCTGGACGGTCACCCCGGTCACCTCGGCCGGGTCCGAGTGGTCGGACCGGGTGATCCGGGCGGTGGTCTTGCCCACCGCCTGCACATCGGTCACCGGGCCGATCCGGCGCACCATCGCGGTGGATTCCCGGGGCAGCGGCACCGGCGGCCGGAGCTGGACGGGCGAGGACACCTCGAGAACATTGCTGCCGAGTGCGGTGAGCTGGGCGGCCAGCGCCTGCCGGCTCGACGCCGGGATCGTGGTCACCAGCACCAGCGTGGCGATACCGATGGAGATGCCCACGGCCGACAGGGCGGCGCGGGCCTTGCGGGTGCGCAGGCCGATCAACCCGACCGCCAGCAGGTCACGCAGGTGCACGGCACACCGCCCCGGTGTCGTGGACGAGCCGGCCGTCGCGCAGCTCCAGCCGGCGGGGCAGCCGGGCCGCGATGTCCCGGTCGTGGGTGATCACGGCGACGGTCGTCCCTTCGCCGTTCAGCCGGCGCAGCAAGTCGAGCACGGTCGCGCCCGTCGCGGTGTCGAGGGCGCCGGTCGGCTCGTCGGCGAGCAGCAACGCGGGCTCCTTGACCACGGCTCGGGCGATCGCCACCCGCTGCCGTTCCCCGCCGGAGAGCTGAGCGGGCCGGTGATCGGCGCGGTGGGCCAGGCCGACGCGCTCCAGCGCGGCCAGCGCCAGCGCCCGGCGACGGCGGTGCGGAATTCCCGCGTACAGCAGGCCGGTGGCCACGTTCGCCGTGGCGCTCAGGCCGTCGATCAGGTGGAACTGCTGGAACACGAAGCCGACGCGGAGGCCGCGCAGCGCGGACAGCTCCCGGTCCGACAGGCCGGAGACGTCCTGGCCGTCCACTTCGACCGTGCCGGACGTCGGCCGGTCCAACGTGCCCATCACGGTGAGCAGGGTCGACTTGCCGGAGCCGGACGGGCCCACGATCGCCAGCAGTTCGCCCGCCCGGATCGTCAAGTCGACTCCGTCGAGCGCGCGTACCCCGCCCGGGTAGGTCATGCCGGCACCGCGCACGGCGAGCACCGGCGTCACGACGCGGTCACCACGACCATGCCGTCGGCCACGCCCGCGCCGCTGACCTCCACCATGCCCTGGGCGAACAACCCGGTGGTGACCGGCACGAGCGGACCGCCGGGCCGTTGCAGCGCGTACCCGCCCTGCTTCACCGCGAGCAGCGCGCCGACGGCCACCGCGAGCACGCCGTGGCGGCTCGTGGCCGGGAAGACGACCTGCACGGACGCCGAGTCCAGGGCGCCGGCCTTGGCCGGATCGTCCAGGGCGACGACCAGATCCACCCGCTGCGAGACGGGCGAGCCGCCACCGCCATCGGCCTGGTTACCGCCCTTGGCCACCGTGCCCACCGAGCTGACGGCGCCGCCGGCCGTGCTCCCGTCCGGCATCGTGACGGTGACCTTGTCGCCGGCCTTGTGCGATCCGACGTCGGCCGCGTCGATCTCGACGGTGACGGACTTCGTCGTGGCGCTCACCTCGAACAGCGGGTTCGTCGCGGGGTCACCGAGCTGCGCCTGGACCCCGCCGACGCGCACCGGTCCCCCGAAGACGACGACGTCGCCGGTGTCGAGCACGCCGGTGGGGTCCACGCCTTGGGCGGTCTGCCACCGTTTGATCGCGTCGATCAGGGACTGCGTGAGAACCGCTTCGCCCTTGGCGGCTCGGGGCTGCGCGCCGATGCGGTATCCGAGCGCAGCGAGGTTGTCCGCCACCAGCTTGACGTCCTTGCCGGTCAGGTCGGCGTTGTCCAGCTTGCGGTACAGCGGGGTCCCGCCGAAGAACAGCGCGACCGCCTTGTCGTTGACGCGGTAGAGCTGGCCGCCCCGGTCCACCGTCGCGCCGGTGGCGGGCAGCCAGGTCACGACACCGGGGCTGGTTCCCCTGATCATCCGGGTGCTGCCGTAGCCGAGTGTCCCCGCCACGGACGTGCTGGTGGACAGGTCCGTCCGGCGCACCTGCGTGGTGCCGGGCGCCGCCGGTGCCGCCGGCGTGGGCCGAGCGGGCGCGGTGCCGAACCACCAGACTCCGGCCGCCGTGACCGCCGCGGCCACGGCCACGACGGTGATCGTGACTGTTCTACCCCGCACTGTAGGCTTCCTTGCGGCAGTCGAACTGCACCTGGTTCTCCTGGTCCCGGGACATCGTCGGTTCGCCGTCGTAGTTCCAGCCACCGCCGTCGGGCAGCGGAGTGACCTTCAGGCCGTGGCTGTTGAGGCAGGCGATCTCCTTGCGGTAGCCGTCCAGGTAGTGCGGGTTGGTGTCGGGCGAAAGTTCCGGCGCGGGGACGGGCTTGATGGGTTCGCACTGGTCGAAGGCGCTGTCGTAGGCCGGGTTCCGGCCCCGGGCGGTGGCGTCGTTGCCGTTCGGCGCGAGCACTCCCGGTTGCTTCTCGACGTACGGGACACCGTGGTCCTTGAGGCACTTCCAGTACGCCTGGGTCCAGCCCCACCATTCGGCGTCGGTGGTGTTGAGCGTCTGGCGCGGGTGACGGTCCACTGTGGACGATGTGGTCGCCGTCCCGGTGCCCGTGGGTGTCCCGCTGGTGGGCAAGGAGGCCACACTCCGCGCCGGGGCGGGCGAACTGCCGCAGGCCACTGCCGCGAGCAGCACCGCGGCCGCGCCGAGGAACAGCTTCAGCCGTCGGGAAAAGGTCGTCATGGAAACAGCTTCGGGGGAAGTCGTCAGCATCCGGTTAAGGCACTGTTCGAATGGTGTCCGCGGCGACTAGGTTGGGGCGATGTCCTCCCGTGTCCTGGTCGCCGAGGACGACCCCCACCAGGCCCAGGTGATCCGCGTCTATCTGGAAGGCGAAGGGCACACTGTGGCCGTCGTGCACGACGGCCGGGCGGCGTTGGCGCACGCTCGCGCGCACCGGCTCGACCTGCTGGTGCTCGACGTGATGCTGCCCGGCATGGACGGCCTCGACGTCTGCCGCGCCCTGCGCACCGAGTCCGACGTCCCGGTGCTGGTGCTGACCGCCCGTGACACCGAGTACGACCTGCTGCGCAGCCTCGACCTCGGCGCCGACGACCACATGACCAAGCCCTACAGTCCCCGCGAGCTGGTGGCCCGGACGCGGACCTTGTTGCGGCGGAACCGGTTCGGGCCGCAGACCGGCCCCCTGCTGCGGGTCGGGGAGCTGGTGGTCGATCCGGAGCGGCACGCCGTCCACCTCGCCGGGCGGCCGGTGGAGTGCACCCACGCCGAGTTCGCGTTGCTGGAGGTGTTCGCCGGCCACCCGGACCGGGCGTTCACCCGGGCCCAGCTGCTGGAGCTGGCCCGGGGCACGGACGCCTACGTCACGACGCGGACCATCGACGTGCACGTGCTCAACCTGCGCCGGAAGATCGAGCGCGACCCGGCCCGCCCCGCCCGTCTGGTGACGGTGTACGGCGTCGGGTACAAGCTCACCGATGCCGGCTAGGTTCGCCCGCCACCGCAGCCTGGTGGTCCGGTTGACGGCGGTGTCCGCGTTGATCGCGGTCAGCTCGATCGCCGCGACGGCGTGGCTGGCGGCCGAAAGCACCGCCCGGGCGATCCGGCAGGAACAGGGGCGAGCGCTGGCCGATGACGCGTCCGTCTACAACGAACTGATCGGCTACGCGGCACGCCACCGGTCCTGGGGCGAAGTCGGCGACACCGTACGCCTGCTGGCGGTGAAGACCGGACGCCGGATCGTGCTGACGACCCCCGCGCGGACGCCGATCGCCGGCGACGCGGTGACGCTGCCCGAGCAGCCCCGGGCGGTGGTCGACCCGCTGCACGTGGACCCGGTGCTCCTGCCCGGCACCTCGCCGAGCGGGATCGACCCCCGCGTGGTGGGGCCGTACGCCCTGACCCCGGACGAACGCATCAGCCTGGAGACCGCGGCCGCGCTGGCGGAATTCTGCCTGCAGGACACCGGAATTCCCGCGCAGGTCCGTGAGCTGCCGTCGGGACGGCCGGTCGTCAGCCCGCCCGGTGGCAGCTTCGTCAGCACCAAGTGCGACACGCACGCGCTGGACGAGCCCACCCCGACCGAGGCCAGGGCGCTCGCCGAGCTGAACGCACTCGTCGCCACCTGCCTGAACCGCCGGGGCGTGACCGATCCCGCCGTGGTCGCGCTCGGCTTCGTCGTGACGGGCAACCAGACGTCGGCGGCGAAGTCGTGCGCGGACTCGTCGCGCCGGGAGCAGCTGGCCGGGTACGTCGCCCCGCCCGCGCTGCTGTTCGTGCTCGGTCCCGGCGGCGAGCCCGGGCGCGCGTTCCCGTTGCCGGGCATCGCCCTGGTGACGCTGGCCGTGGTCGGCCTGGCCATGCTCGTCATGGTGGCGGTCGCCTCCCGGCTGGCCCGGCCGTTGCGCGCGCTGACCGAGGCCGTGCACCGGGACGAGCGGGCACCGGTCGCCTCGCGCGACGAGATCGGTTACCTGGCCACGGCGTTCAACACGCTGGTGGAGCGCCGTGAGCAGATCGAGCGGCAGCGGCGCACGATGATCAGCGACATCGCCCACGAACTGCGCAACCCGGTCAACGCCGTCCGCGGCAGGCTGGAAGCGGCCGAGGACGGGCACCTGCCGCTGGACCACGTGCTGACCCACTCCCTGCTGGAGGACACGGTGCTGCTCCAGCACATCATCGAGGACCTGCGGGACATCGCGGACGCCGACGCGGGACAGCTGCGGATCCACCCGGAAGCGGTGCGGGCCGGCGACCTCGTCGACCACGTCGTCGTCGCGCACGCCCCGGACGCCCGGGACGTCACCCTCACCGCCGCCGTGCCCGACCCGGACCTCGTGCTGATCGCCGATCCGGTGCGCCTGCGCCAGGCCATCGGCAACCTCGTGGGCAACGCGCTGCGGTACACCCCGCCGGGCGGCCGGGTGACGGTGAGCGCGGCGGCCGACGGCGACGAGGTCGTGTTCGAAGTCGCCGACACCGGGCCCGGCATCCCGCGCGAGGACCTGCCGTTCGTGTTCGACCGGTTCTGGCGGGCCGACAAGTCTCGCACCCGGGAGACCGGAGGCAGCGGACTGGGCCTGGCCATCGTCCGCCACCTGGCCACCGCGCACGGCGGCACGGTCGCCGTCAGCTCGCCCGCGGGCGCGGTGTTCACCCTGCGGCTGCCCCGGTCCGGCCCTCCGGAGCGCTGACCCGGCGGCTACCGCTCGGCCGGCTCCAGGCGACGCTACCGAGCGTGGACGATCTTGCTCGCTCACCACACGCTTGACATCGCTGCCCCGACCGCCAACGACTGCACGTTCCACGAAGCTTCTCGGGAGAACCAGTCGTGATGTCTTTCTCGCGACCGACCGCCCGTCCGCGGTCAGCCTGTGGGTGAGGCGCTGGAGCACCACAGTGGCCCGGTTCTGAGCTCCTCAGCCTCACACACGCTGTCGACGCCCGTAAAGCCGTTGTTCACGGGCCGACGTGGATGTGCGCTGCCCACAGGGCCGGCATCTGCGGGTACAGGTCCCGCACTATGCGGACGGCTTTGTGCAGACTGTCCGCCGCGCCGCGGATGTCGAAGTGGCAGGCGGCCAACTCCCGATAGAGCTGCGTGGCGATCTTCGTGGCGATGGAGTCGGAGATCTCCCACAACGTGCCAATGACGTGTGGATAGCCGGCCAGCTGGAAAGCCGACGCGATGTGAATCGACTCGTTGACCAGGTCGAGCGATGTGGTCGCCGTGCTGCAGGCCGACAAGAACGCGAATTCCGGCTCGCTCAGGTTGAGCCGGGAAATCTCCACCACTCGTAACGGGTTATCGGCGTGGTCGTGAACGAGCAGGCGGCTCTCCCCAGGATCGACTGGGTCGCTTGCGGCGTGACACGCGAAGTGGGCCCATTCGCTCGTCGCCAACCGTGACATGACCGCGTCGTGGGTGGCGTCCTCGTTGACGAGTGGGGGCACGCAGGGCAGCAGCCGGGCAAGTAGCTCCATCTCCTTGCGGGCACCCGGCAGGTCGGATTCCCCGGGGGTCTTCGGCATGCCGACCGCCAGTACCCGGGGCACCCGCGATCCCGTTCGTGAAATCTGACGGGCCCGGGCATGCGCAAGTGCCCGGATCGTGGGGGTGTACGAGGACACGACGCGGTCGAGCACCGTGGAGTGAAGCGGGAAATAAGCCAGCAGACCACACGGCACCCACCAAAGCCGGCTGACGTCCGGGTCCAATCGGCCGAGCACCGGGCTGGTGATCGTGTCCGAGAGCCAAGTCAGAACGTCATGCATGGCTTGCTGGGTATCCGGTGCCGACTCATTGGTGACGGCTGCGCGCAACGCCCCCAGCCGCTCGTGAACCGCGGACAGTTCAAGATCCGGCAACGGCAGCACCGCCACCCCGGATTCGGTCAAGATGAGGGCGTCACAGCGGTACTGGCTGACGTTGATCAAGACTATCGGACCGCCACGTGCCTCGGCGGCCAGCTGTGCCATGGTCGGAGGCAGGAGGAACGTCTCGAACCCCGGAACCGAACGGATATGTGTCAACAATTCGGCGAACTGGTGCGCCAGCACCCTCCGTTCCTCGCCGGGGTTCTCGGAGTCAAGCCGTCGGCACAGGTATCCGAACTCGTCTGCCAGCGCCGGGTCCGCGTCCCGCAGGTCCGAGAGGTCTGTCCTGGACTCGAGCGCCTGTGCCATGAGCACGCCCCGACCCGACTCGAGCAGTTCGACGGCGCGCTCCGCCCGACCCAGTTCCAGTTCGCACGCCGCAGCATCACACACCAGCTGTGAGTGCTGAGCCATCCAGTGTGTCGCATCAGTGCGAGCCAGTCCTCTCGCCGCGAGGACTGGCAACAATTCGACGGCCACGGTGAACCCGCGTGCAGCGCGATCGGGCCGACCGGCGGTCATCGCCACCCGGCCCCAGACGCTCGCAGCCTCCACCCGGACCGCCGGTCGAGCGCTGATCCGTGTCGCGGCTGCTTCCAGCAGATCAAGGATCTCGTCATGGTGCGAGGCGTCCCGAAAGCTCAGCGCAGCCACAAGGTTCATCTCGAACATCGAACGATCGGGATGGTCCACCCCTGCGGCCGCCAATGCCGCACGACCGGTGTCAATCGCCTGGTCGAGGACCACCTCCTCGCCGGTCAAGTTGTATCGTCTGGCCAGCATGTTGCCCAGGGTGCTGATCATCGCGGCCCGGCGACCACCGGAGTCGACCGTGGTGTGTACGGCCATGCGCTGAATCGCGATCGCCCTGTCCATCAGGAAGGCATCAGCGATGTGTTCGGCCTTGGCCTTCATCGCCACTGCGAGGTTGTTCAAGTACATCGGCCGGTTGGGGTGGTCCTCCGCAGTCTCCTCGACCGCCGTCGCGCCGAAGTCGATGGCCTCGTCCAGAGCGCTGATTTCACCGGTACGGCCGAATCGTGAGTGCAAATGGCCGACGTAGGCGGCTTGGTACTGGGCCGCGTCTGGGTGCTCCGGCGGTGTCATGCGAAGGACCTCACGGACCAGGTCGACCGCCTCGTCGAGCGCGATCAAGTCGCCTGTGCGATCGAACTGATTCCGCAGGAGAACGGAAAGGTTGTAGCGGCAGGCGATCCACCGCGGCGTGCGCGGATGCGCAGCCTGCTCTGCTCGCCGGGCAACGGCGATCGCCTCGTCGAGGGTCGGTTGGTCACCGGTATGGTCGAACTGCGCCTGCAGAAGCAGCGCGTGGTTCATCAGCACGCCGGCGACGACCGAACCCTCGGCCGTTCCCTGCGACGCAACGAGCTCCACGGCGGCCGCCCCGGCAGCGGTGGCCCCGTCCAGCAGTTCCAGGTCATGCGTGGACTGGTGCAAGAGCCGGGCCGAGGTGCTGTAGCTCAGCAGGTGAACGTAGCGCTGGTCAGAGCCGTCCTGCCGGGCAGGCAACACACGCCGCCCGAGGTCGAGCGACTCATGGAGCGCCGCGAAGTCGCCGGTGCGTTCGAACAGCAACCGCAAGCTTTCGGCCAGACTGTGGTCGTAATGGAACCGATCCGGATCGTCGAAGGGTAGCTGCGCTGCCGCGGAACGCACCGTGGCAATGGCTTCTTCGAGCACCTCAAGCTCGCCACCGTGCTCGAAGAGGCATCGCTGCGCCGCGCCGAGAAATGCCATACGCTGCGCGCGTAACACTTGGCCCGGAATCTCCGGATTCACTGCGTTGCGTGCGAAAGCGACCGCAAGCCGAAGCGCGTGCGGATCGGCCCCGTCCTCCAGCCAATTCTCCATGAGCATGCCCAGCCGGTCCCAATCGGTCTCGTACTGGTCGAACAACGCGATCATCTCGGGCGGGACACTTCGCGGCACGATGCGGTCAAGGGGGGCCGGCAAGTGGATATCTGGGCGCACGGCATACGCGAACGACAGCAACGGTATCGCCGTCTTGACCTCCGCTTCGGACCGTTCGTCGCAGAGCGCCATCGCACGCCCGAAATGCAACAATCCCACGAAATAGCAGGACTCCCAGAGATCCTCGGCCTGCTCGGTACTGACGAACAGCGCGACTGCCTCGGTCAGCGCCTCGTCCACGAGCAGGGCATACGGGCCATTGTCACCGTCAACCCTCGATCGAACGGCCGACAGCCACTGCTCCCTCATACAACCTCGCTTCGTTCGCCCCGCGGAGGGTCCCAATCCTCCCATCCCGACCTCAGGCATACTCCCCATATGCCAGACATCGCCGACGAATTGCCCGCCATCCTGCTCGATGCCGCCGCTGCCGCACTTCGGCAAACCGGCATCTATCCGAGGCCGCAGGTACACATGTTCGCCGAGGACATGGAGAATCCGTACATCGGCTACATCGTCTGCCGACCGTTCTACCGCGGCGACGACGCGGTCACCGCGATCGCCGGCCTCGGACTGCTGCCGTCGGTCATGGGCCTCACCCGGTTGCTGGTGCTGTGGGAGGACCGGGACCTGCGAACCGCACTCGAAATGCCGGGAAGTGCCGAAGCTGCCACGGGTATGTCGCTCCTCGATGCGCGGCCCGACGGCCACACTTTGCGCTGGCATCCGTTCGAAGCCGAACCGACCGGTGTGGCGCAACACGGCCCCTACCAGGTTCAGACAGTCAACCCACGGTGGCGCAAGCCGGCCCGGTTCGAGGACGTCCCCCTCCTCCGCCCGATCTCCGACCTGCTGGCAATCTGGCGCGAGCTGCGCCGCGACGACATCCAGCGGACCGCGATCGGTCTCGAAAAGGCCGGCTACGAAATGCATTGGATCAGCCGCCACGGCTGATCATCACCGGGTTGGCGCCCACCGCATCCCCTGCGCCTCGTACGCCGTCCGGAGCCGGACGAGTTCATCCGCGGAATCCCGAGCCAGCGAGTCATCCGATGGTCGCCCGACGCCGGACGCCGGTCGCCGGACAGAGGGTTCGCCCGGCACGCTTGCCGCATGCCCAACACAGCGAAGAGGTCAATGCCTCACCTACCCGAACTGCTGGCACACCCGTTGAACTGTTCTATTTTCATCACGGACATCGTCGGATACAGCGATCTCCGCCGGGACGACCACGACCGCGCCGTCCTGCGCTCGACGCTCCGGCGCATCTTGACCGACGCGTTCAGGGAATCAGGGCTGAACTGGCGCAGGTGCCACCACCACGACCGCGGCGACGGCCTGCTCACGGTTGTGCCACCAACGTTGCCCACATCGCTGTTGATCGAGCCGTTGCTCCCGCTGCTCGGCGAAAGCATTCGTCAGCACAACCGCAGCGCCACGGATCGACTGCAGCTGCGCTCGGCTGTGCACGTTGGGCCGGTTATACTCGGCGACACCGGCTACCCGAACGCCTCCGTGATCCACGCTGCCCGCATGGTTAATTCCGATGAGCTTCGATACCGGTTGGACTGCTCCGGCCAGGAGTTCGCCACGATGGTGTCCAGCTATGTGTATGAGAACGTAGTCCGGCATGTGCGAGGCGCAGTGGGCGCCGGCTCTTTCCAGCGGTCGTGCTACCAGATCGGCAACGTCCCCATCACCAGCTGGGTCTACGTCAGCCAGCAGGCAGGCAAAGGGGGCCGGCCGTGAGCGTCGACCGTTCGAGCCGTCTCCTGCGGGCCGTCTTCACCATGTCCATCGCGGTCGTGGCCAGCGGTGCAGCCGGGCTTCTCGCGTGTTGGGGTGGGCTGAACGGCCCGCAGGCGTTGATCACCGTCCTGTCCTCGTTCGGCGGCGTAACCAGCTTCGGCCTCACTCTGGTCGAGCACCTCGCCGGTCAGCGAGTGCCCGCCCTCGAACCACCAGGCCATGGTCGTGGATGTGCGCATAGCGAAGCGTCGACGGCCGAGCGCCGATCCAGCCCGGCCTCGAGCACTTTACTGGACCGCTTCGATTTGTACCCGGTAGTCGTCGTAGTGGCTGACGTCGTCGGTCGTGGTCAGGCTGAAGGTCTTCGTCTCCCCCGGCTCCAAGTCCTGCACCGATCCGGTGGCAGTGCCGATGATCTTCTTGTCAGCATAGAACGTCGCTTTCAAAAGCAGCCACGACACTGCAGTTCCCACTGTGCGGACCTCACCGTGCACGGTGTGCATCCCCAAGCGGTCACGGGTCACCGAGAAGTTGTCGAGTTCCGGTCGCCGGTCGGCTTGTGGGGCCGTGCTTGCGGGTGACGTATGCGGGCTCGCCGGAAGCGCCGACCCCGCGTTCTGAACAGGAGGTGCCAGGTCGACCGCGAGCCAGTCGCTACCTGCGGTGTCCACGGCGCACCCGATCGAGCGGAGCCTCTCGGCGAGCCGGTGCTTCTGTTTCGGCGTGTTGTCCAGTTTCACGATGTACCGTCCCGCGATGTCGCTGAACGGGCGCACCTTCCCGAATTCGACCACGACAGTGGTGTCCGGACGCTTCGCGAACGCCATCCCTGCTTCGAAGATGACGTTCGGACGCGCCTGCCCGTATACTCGGCGTTCTGCGTCATCCTCGTCGTCGGCGTGTTCCGGCTTCAGCCGAACCTCGTCGTCGGGCGTTTGCAGGACGATCACCGCTGCACCCGTGGCCAGTACTCGGTCCAGGACGTCACCGAGGTAAGGTGACCCTTGCCCGGTCACCGCCAACGCCTCGTTCCACTCGATCGGGTGAAGGTGGATCGCACGGAGGAACTCGAACACGACACGGCGCGCGCGTTTGTCGCGCCCGACGATGACGAACACCGTCTTGGCGAACTCGCTCGTAGCTTCCGCGGACGACCGCCACGCGCCACCCTGCCAGCGGATCGGGCCATCGACGGCTGCCGTCAGCGCGGACGCCAAGCGCTGGAGCGCGAGGTCCGGGTCCTCGGCCCTGATCTGCACGGCCATCCGGGTGTCGCGGTCTTCGATCTCGAAGACCGCCGACGGCCTGCGGCGCGCCTTGAGCCAGTCGCGCCCGGCTCCGGCGATTTCCGTGACCACCTCGGCGACGCCGCCCGCGACGTTGGCCACGGCCAGCACGAGGTCCTGTGCCGGGCCGCGATGCCCCAGGTCGACACCGCGGGTGACCGACACGGAGACATCCCGCAGGGTCGCATCGAGTTCGGCGCGCTCGGTCTCGTCGACGTCGTCCGCAAACCTCAGCACAACGGCACGTTCGTCCATGCCGGGATGATGCCATCCTCCCCGGTGGATGTGATTGCATGGGTCGATGAGCGCCGGTCCCGTGGAAGGGTTGCTGGATCTTCTCGCCGAGCCGACGAGAGTACTGGCGGGTAACGAATATCAGACAGCCGCAGCGCTGGCTGCACAGGAGGATCTCACGACACTGGCGGAGTACTACGGGCTGCTCTCCACCAGAGAATCACATGCGGGGGACTTTCGACAGGCACAGCGCCTCTTGCTCGCCGAGCGAAGTGTCGCACGAAAGGTCGGGGATCACCGCCGCGTGGCCGAAGCCACCCATCATCTCGCACAACGCCACCGCCTCCAGACCCGCTTCCTGGTCGCGGAGGTGTGGTACCGGACGTTGCTCCGGGACGAACTCGACGAAACCACGGCGTTGGCACACGCTCGCGCGTGGCGCGAGCTCGCGGCGATCCGCGAAGTCTCAGCCTCCTACGCGGAAGGACACGATTACTGCGAGCGGGCGCTGGCCGTATGTGACCGGTTCCCGCAGCTGGCCGAGTTGCACGGGGCTCGCGTTCGTGCGCTGCTGCAACGATCGATGCTCTACCGGGTGCAGGGAAACCTGGACGACGCGGTGGCGATGGTGCGCGAGGCACGCCGGTTCGCCGAGACCAACACGATCGACCCCTTCACCGAAGGCCTCGTGGCCCTGCGGGAGGGCGGTCTCGAAATCGGGTTGGGCCGCGGTATCCCGGCCCTGGAGGCATACCGGAGGGCCGAGAAGCACTTCACCGGAACGAGTCGCACCAACCTCGCCATTGTGCGGATTCGGCAGATCACGTGCCTGCGAGCGATAGGCGAGCCAAAGCAGGCACTCGAGCAGGCAGACCGGTTGGAAGCCGAGTTCTTCGCGGAGCGGGACGAATACAGGCTGGGGCAAGTGCTCCTGGAGAAGGCCGAGGTGCTGAACGATCTGGGCGACCAGCCGGCGGTCGCGGCCGCCCTGGAAACCGCACGTCCGCTGTATGAGAACCAGACGTCGCTCGAGGCGTTGCGGTGGCACCGGCACGTAGCGCGGAACCTGATCGCCACGAAGGAAGACCCGGCGGCGGCAGCCCAGCACCTCGCCGCTGTGCTCGAAGTCGCCTCCGCGCCGGAACGCGCCGACTTGACCCGTACGATGCTGGCGCTGTCCGACCTTCTCCGGCTGTCCGGCGACGTCCCCCTCCAGCCGCGGCTCTGGCTGGCCGCGAGCCGTGGCGCGCTGCTGGCCGCTGACTGGCAGCGTGCTTCCCTGGACGAAGCCGCGACCCGCTGGTCGATGCACGCGCAGCGGGAGGAGGTCTACGCGGCCGGTGTGCTCCTGCACGCGGAAACCGGCGACGCGGCGGCAGTCGCCCAGATTGCCGAGACAGGACGCGCGGACGTCCTGAACCAGATCCTCTCCGGCAAGACCGCCCTCGGCAACCTCGACGAGCTGCGAGTCGTCCCGGCTCCCGCGGATCCCTCGATCCTGAGCAAGGTGTTCGAGGTCGGTGCCGTCGCCGCCGGCACCCTGCGGACCGGCCAACTGGACGCCCCGGTGCCCGACCTTCCCCTTCCCGGGCGCCTCCCGCCGGACACAGAACTCGCCGGGCACGCTGAGGTGGTGGTCCTCACCCAAGTGGGCACCGGCACCACCGGGTGGTGGTCCGCGTGCACGGTGTGGACACGGGAGACGGGCTGGCAGACCCGGTTCGAGGTCGCCTCCCCAGCCGTCGGGAGGCTGCTGGACACGCTGTCGCGGGGAGACGAGCTACCGCAGCGTGGCATCACCCGGGCGACGTGGGAGAGCTTGGGGACCTTCCTGTTCCCCCATGAGGAGATCTGGTCCGGTACCAGGGATCGTCCACGTTCGGTTCTGGTCTGTCCGGACCCCCGGCTGTGGCAGGTACCGCTCGGCGCACTCGTCCGGGCTGGGGTGCACCTCGCCGATGTGGCCGAAGTCGCGCTCACCCCGAGTTTGCGCACAGCGGGATTGATGAGCAACAGGAGCCGTACGCGACCGAGCCGGTTGCCGGGCCCGGCGGTCAGCGTCCTCGACCCGCGACTTCCCGGGCACGACCTCGAGCACGAGGCGCTGAACACCTGGCCGAACGGCCACGTCCAGCTTCCCGACCTCGACGGACTCGGGGCAGCCTCGTTGTTGTACGTCAACGGATACGGTGACACCGCGGGCGAGACGGCCTCGCTCGGCCACACGAACATCACGCTGGAACGCCTGGCCAACCTGGCGCTGCCACCGGTGGTCGTGCTCAACGGCTGCTGGAGTGGCACCGCAGCGAGCCGGTACGGCACGGACCCGCTGAGCCTGGCGGTGGGAGCGATGCTGGGAGACGCGGGCACGGTGATCGCCGGCACCGGGATGATCGGCGGAATCGGCTCGGCGCTGGTGGTACAGCACCTGCTCCCGTTGCTCACTTCGGGTGTTCCGGTGTGTCGCGCGCTCCGGTCGGCGCAGTTGCGTGTGCGGGGCGAGCACCCCGAGCTCGGACCGTTCGACTGGGCTGGGCTCTGCGTGATGGGCGTCGACGCCCGCTGGACCGGCCAGGCCTTCACCAGTGGCGCCTGACCAGGTCATTGCGGGCCACCATCGGCACGTAACGCATCGAGATCCGCCCGCAGCTCGCTCGCCAGCGGCGATCCGATCTCGTCCAGGAGGTTGACGGCGTCCTGAAAGAACACGTCTGCGGCCGGGTGATCGCCGGTGGCCCGCGCGACCTTGCCCAAGCCCTCCAGGGCCAACGCCTCCTCGAACCTGCTGCCGCAACCGGTGCTCGCCTCCATCGCCGACCGGTGCGACTGCTCGGCCTCGCCGTACCTACCGAGGCGCAGCAGCACCTGGCCGAGGGCGTTGTGCACGCGAGCGATGTCCATGACCATCCCCCGGCCCAGCTGATGGCAAAGCGTGAGCGACTCCGTGAGGTGCCGTTCCGCGTCGGCGAGGCGCCCCAACTCCAATTCAATCCACCCGAGTGAGCGGATCGTAATGGCGACGTTGCGCACCGATCCCACCCTCCGGTAGAAGGCGAGCGCCTTGGTGGTCAGCCGGAGCGCTTGGTCGAACTCACGACGACGGCGGTGGGCCACGGCCTGCTGGGCGAGTGTGTTGCTCGCCCCGTACTCGTCGCCGACCTCGTGGAACAGCCGATTGGCGAGCTCGTACTGGACCAGAGCGGCTTCGTCGTCGCCGCGTTCGTGCAGTGCGACTCCCAGGTAGCTCCGGGTGATGGCTTCTCCCTTCCGGTCACCGGATCGAATCGCTCCGGCCACCGCGAGCCGGTGGGTCTCGATCCACTCGTGGGTCCGCTTGGTGAGGAAGAAGAACCCGCGGAAGAAGCACGCCAGCAGCCATCTCGCGGTGTCCAGCCGCGGATCGTCCAGCCTGCACAACGCGACGGCGTTGGCGGTCTCGGTGTGGAACCACGTGAGGGCACCCTCGTAGTCGTCGAACGGCGCCGGTAATGGCGCGGCCCTGGGCAGCGGAACCCGGTACCGGTGCGGCTCCAGAAGTTCGTCCGCGCACCTGGCGGTGTGTACGAAGTAGTCGAGCACCCGCTGACGGGCGTCGTGAGTGTCACCGTCGTCGTTCGCCAGCTCCGCTGCGTAGAGCCGGATGAGATCGTGCATTTCGAAGCGCCCCGCGACCTCCCGGGCGAGGTGCGCGCGGGCGAGGGTCCGCAGGTGCCTGGCTGTGACACGGGGTGACAGGCCGGACAGCGCCGCGATGGTGTTCGCATCGAACGTCCGGCCCGGGAAGAGGCCGACTGCCCGGAACACCGTGGCGACATCAACGGGGAGCCGACGGTACGACCACGAGAACACGCCACGCGGCGCCGACCGTGGGTCGGGTCCGTCAAGTTCCTCCAAGCGGTCGTGTTCGTCGACCAGTTCTTCCAGGAGTGACGCGAGAGGCACCTCCGTGCGTACCCGCGCGTTCTCCCCTACCACCCTCAATGCGAGAGGGAGCCGTCCGCACAGATCCGCGAGCTGCTCGGCCGCCGTAGTTTCCTCGCCCACGCGGGGACCGACCAGCTCGTGCAGGAGACGTACGGACTCCGCAGTGGTCAACAAGTCCAATCCGACTACCGTCGCGTCGTGGTGAATGACCAGGCCGGACAACCTTTCCCGGCTGGTGATCAACACCGGGCACAGCGGGGTCCCCGGCAGCAAAGGTCGCACTTGCTCCTCGTCCCCGGCGTTGTCCAACAGAACCAGCACCCGCCTGCCCGCGAGTGTCGACCGCAACGCCGACGAGCGGCTGGCCACGTCGTCCGGCATGGCGGCGGTGTCCAGGCCCAGCTGATTGAGCCAGTTGGTGAGCACCTCCTCGGGGGACGCCGGTTCGTCCGGTCCCCAGCCCCGCAGGTCCTGGTACAGCACGCCGCCGTCGAACTCGCCGACATGCCGCCAGGCCCAGGTGACCGCGAGCGCCGTTTTGCCGATGCCCGGCTCCCCGGTCACCACCACCATCGGCACTGCGCTGCTGCCCTCGCCGAGCAACAGCTCGCCCAACCGAGTCAGCTCGCCTCTCCGTGCGGTGAACGTACCCACGCCGGGTGGTAGAAGCTGCGGCACCTGGCTGCCTCGGTCCGGCGAGGAGTCGCGGAGGGCTGCCGGCATCGTCCGACGGACGCGTACGCCGACCTCGGCGCACGCGGCCTCGTAGAGCTGATCCCAATCGCGGACGCCGGTGGCGACGACCGGGATCTTCATCAAGGCCACGCGCATGACCGGCCAAGTGGTGGCCGGGTTCGGCAGTGCCCGGCCCTTCTGCGCGTCATCCCACGTCGACTTCCCGATACCGCTCGCTGCCTCGGCCGCGCGGACCCCGCCGAGCACGCCTACCGCCCTTGCCAGTCCCTCACTCAGCCGAACCTGGTTCGGCCCTGGCCTTTTCGGCACTTCGGCCTGCCTCTCCCATCATCGGGTACAGGCACTCCAGAGTAGGCGGATTCCGGCCGGCCCCCGAGTGTGGATCGAGTCGGGGGAGGCCCGGTGTGCACTTCCGGATCAGTGTCCGACAACGCGGCTAAACCGCTCAACATCGAGGCTCGCTGCGCCAGCTTCTGGCCGCTCGCGACGACGAAGTCACTTGACGCGCGTCAGTCCCGGTCGGCCTAGAGCAGCAAGAGTTGGCGGCGCCGTGGCGCGGTCTTCGCGGCACCGGGTGCGCAGCCGGAACCGCGGCCGGCTCGGCCGATCAGCGCAGCTCACGGGGTCTCCTGGTGAAGGTGGCGAGATCGGCGAACCGGGCGGGATCCCTCCAGCTCCTGTCGCTCTCGTCGACCGGGCAGCCCGCTGTTCTCAGCCGGGACACGACCCTGGCGATAGCGGGACCGGATCCATCGAACCGGACGACGTGCAGGCCACTCAGGTCGCTGACGGGCCGCAGGGAGCCCATTTCGATGATGATCGTACGGTCCGGGTAGGCCATCAACGCCATGCCGAGTTCGACGAGCACGTTCGGTCGCGCCTGACTCCCCACCCCGGTCTCGAAGTCCGGATCCTGCTCTCCCGCCAGGTCGGGGTGTAGCACAACGGTGTCGTCCGGGGTCACCAGCACGACGATTGCCTGGGCGATCTCGGGCGCGCGCCGAACCACGTCGACGGTGTTGGGAGACGTGCCGCCGGTGGCGGTGACGAGCAGTTCGAAGTCCTGCGGCCGCAGGTCGAGAGCCTGGAAGAACGAGAAAAAGGTGTTCCGCACCTGCCTGTCGCGCCCGTGTATGACGAACACCTTGCGCGAGGGGTCTTCCGGCTCCGGCTCGGCGACCACGGCCCTGGTGCTGTTCGTCGCACGCGACGCTCGATCGAGTTCGTCCGCGACGACTTGGCGTGTATGCGTCACACGGGTCAGCCGGTTGCGTTGTTGTGCCAACTCGGCCGTCGCCTCGTCCCTCAGCCAGGTGGCGAGCGAACGGTCGTTCGGGAGCACCGAGCCAGGATCCCCCCAGGTATCCTCCATCCGGCGTACGCCCGCATCAGTCTCGTCGACGACGCGCTGCAGGCGTTCGATGAGCGTACCGAGGTCAAGTTCGTTCTTCTGCAGTCGATCCAGGTGCGAACGCAGGAGCTCCGACCGCGGGCCGGACGAGGGTGTCCCGCCGAACGTCGCGCCGATCTCGGCGACGAGGCTGTCCAGGTCCGCCACCCGCGGTGCTGCCTGCCAGCTCTCGAGCACCCGTGCGTGGTGGCGGACGACCGCGGCCTCGAGGAGGTACTCGGCCAGCGGCGGCAACAGCGCGCCCGGCTTCAGCCACACCCATTCGCTCAGCTTCCGGTCCCCGGCCGGGGGCGCCACGACCACCAGTTCCCGTGCACGGGGGTTCCTACGGCGGATGTCCCACACGCCCAGGCCAGTGGCCGTCGTACTGCCCGCACGCCACCATTCACGGTCGCGGTTTTCGTCGTGGGGCAGCAAGTCCCCCAGCGACCTCCCGAGCTGCTCGGTGGCCTTCGCTGACGGGTTCCGCTTCGTCTGGGTCCGGGCCAACCACAAGACAGTCTCATCGAGCAGCGCGTCCGTTCCGCCGGCCGTCGCTCGTGACCACAGCAGGGCGAAGTCAGCCCACCCGAGCCGCGTGCCGTTCCCCCTGCGACGCAGGACGCCGGTCCGCTCCGGCCGCGGCTGAACCATCATCACGGACAGGGCGAGCACACCACCACCCACGCGACGCAGGACGCACTGCCGGTCGGGATTGCCGGCGCGCTGCCGGGCGGCGAGGTAGTCCCCGGGGCGCAGCTTCCCTTTGTTCTCCGGCAGTTGATCCGGCACCCCGAGAGCGTCGATCGGGACCGACATGCCTAGTTGGTCGCCGCACGCCGTCCACAGGGCACGCAACTGCTCGTAGGCGCGGTCGGCTCGAGGTCCGCCTTCGAACGCGAAGAGGTGCGCGACGAACTCCTGGTCAACGACTGGTGGCATTGCTCGCGTCGTCCTCATCACGCCGATCGTCGCCCAGTCCGCGGATCTCCGAACCGATTCCCTGGCCGAGGTCGTGGACGACGCGGTCGGCGAGATTCCGCAACTTCGACGTCGCCTGCGTCGTCTGCTCGCCCCCCATGGGCGTGATGCGCAGGGGCGCCGCCATCTCCAGATCGCCCAGGGTCGCCTCCAGCTTCTCCAGGTCTCCCTCCCTGACGGCGTCGTGCAGCGCCTGCACCAGCTTCTCGACGCCTTCCCAACGCGCCGCCGGAAGTCGCCACTGCACAGTGTCGGACAGGATGTCCAGCACGTCGGATCGGAGATCCTCCGGCACCGTCGGCACTCCGGCCGACAGTCGCGCAGGCATGTCATTGCTCATGGATGCCACCTTAAGCACCTCGCACGCCGATCGTGCCCGACGCGACGGTGATCGTCCCGGTGCCCGCCAACCAACCCGGCGGCGCCGACAACGCCGACGCATCCTCAAAGCCACCGACGGCGAAGCCCGGAAGAACGTCCACAGGTAGCCGGCCGCTCGTCCAGCGAGTCAACGACGAGCTCAGGTCGTTTGATCACTGTCTGTCACAAGAGCGCCGCAGTCGCCACCACCCGCGGATTCACCCGATCGGCG
Source organism: Streptomyces sp. MN03-5084-2B (assembly GCA_033793495.1). GTDB lineage: Bacteria > Actinomycetota > Actinomycetes > Mycobacteriales > Pseudonocardiaceae > Amycolatopsis. The sequence continues at coordinate 52,919 of JARAWT010000028.1, forward strand.
GGTTAATCGAGTGGCCGGGCGGGTAACCGAGCCCACTCGCGATTCGTTGCGTCCGGGGAGGGAGATTCAACGATGAGTCACGAAGCGCGTCCGGCGGCCAGGTCCGCCTACTTCAAGTCGATGGGGTTCGAGCGGCACTACCGGAACATGCAGCTCATGCACGAAGACGACATCGTCATGCCGAGCATCGGCGGGGCAGGCTCGAGCCTTCTGGGCAATATCGTCCTCGAACTGGGCCTCCACTACGTCGACCTGACAAAGGAGACGTTGCTTCCCGACGGTTCTTCGCGGCCCCCGACCGACTCGATCACACGCCGGATCCGCGCTCGCCCTTTCCTACAGGCGAGCCGGAGTCTGGCAGCGCCGCGGTTCATGAAAACCCATCTGCCCGCGGGCGAGTTCGAGAACCACGCGATCGGCGGCGTGTGGATGCTCGTCCGAGATCCGCGTGACGCCCTCTACTCCTGGTACCAGTACCACCGCGGTTTCGCGCAACTTCCGTGGGAGCGGGTTCCGGACACTTTCGAGGAATTCCTGGTGAAACCCTTCTTCATCGGGGTGCCACCCGTTGCCGCTTGGACAGCGTTCTACAGCGATTGGTCCGAACGCGGTCGGAGGTGCCAGCACTTCACTATCCTTCGTTTCGAAGATTTGAAGCGCGACGCCGTAGCCACGATGCGGGACGCCCTCAAGCCACTGAGACTGACGTATCCGGCCCCCGAACTCGAACGCGCGGCCGGACGCAGTACGTTCACTACCATGCGGCGACATGAAGACAGCGTCGCCGACGACAACGCGCGTGTCATGCGCAGCGGAGCGGTCGACGGCTGGCGTTCGTGGATGACACCCGAGCTCGAGCGTTTCTTCGCCGACCCGGAGTTGACCGCGTCCGCACGTCGTTTCGGATACGAGCTCAACTCCCGTTGACCGTTACACCAGGAGGGTGCCGGCCTTGGCCAGGTTCAGCCCGCAAATGAGTACCGCGCGATCGATGCTTGCCGCCGCGGTGCTCTCCGCCACCAATTTCCTGATGGTTTTCGATGGACTCGTCGTCACGGTCGCACTTCCGTCGATCCAACGCAGCCTGGGCATCAGCACGCTGGATGTGCAGTGGGTGGCCACCGCCTACTCGCTTCCCCTGGGGGGCTTGCTCCTGCTGGGTGGCCGGTGCGGAGATCGCTTCGGGCGGCGGCGAGCGCTGATCGCCGGCCTGGAGATTTTCTCCGCCGGCCTCGTCATGGCCGGCCTCGCACCGACAGCCGGCCTGCTGCTGGCGGCGAGGGTGCTGCAAGGGATGGGTGCGGCACTGGCCATCCCCAACTCCTACGCGCTGATCAGCACGATGCGCTCGGCCGAGCGACGCAACCGGATCTTCGCTGCGGTGGCCGTGGCCGGCAGCGGTGCCGCGGCGGGCGGAGCGGTGATCGGCGGCCTGGTGTCGCAGACGCTAGGCTGGCGTTTCGTCTTCTTCCTGAGTGCGCCGGTCGCGGTGGCCGCTATCCTGATCGCCCCCAAGGTGCTCGACGCCGGCCGTGATCGCGATCGCCCGTCCAAACTCGACGTCCGAGGCGCCCTGCTTTCCACAATCGGCCTGGCGACCCTGGTCTTTGCGATCTCGAACATCGAGCGATCTAGGGTGTCACCATGGGCGACCTGGGCGGCGTTCGCGCTCGCTGCGGCCATTCTCGCCGGTTTCGTCATCCGTGAGTTCCGCACCACCCGCCCGCTGCTGAGACCAGCACTGCTGCGCTTACGTACGCTGCGCGCGGCGGTCCTCGGCATGCCGGGACAGGTGTTCGCCTACACCGGAACCGTGTTCATCGGGTTGCTGTTCTTCCAGCAGGCGCGCGGCTACTCCGCACTGGAAGCAGGGCTGGCGTTCGCACCGCTTGGTGTAGCTTCAGCGGTCGGTTCACCCATGACAACACGCTTGCTGAAGCGGTGGCATTGGACGGTGGTGGCCGTCTTTTCCCAGGTGATGTGCGCGGGCGGGCTTCTCCTGCTCGCGATCGCTCCGGCCAATGGAGGCTATGTAGCGCATTTCCTACCGGGGATGATCTTGCTCGGCTTCGGCATCGCCGGTGCAGCGGTGACGCTGAACGTGGCGGCGGGCAGCGAGGTGCCGGCTAACGAGAAAGGCGTCGGGTACGGGCTGTTCGAAACGAGCACGCACATCTCCGGCGCTCTCGTCATCGTCATTCTGGCCACCGTCGCGTCCGGATACACCAGAGCACATCCCACAGCGGACAACGCGACCGCACTGGCCGCCGGATATCAGCTGGCTTTCGCCGTCGCCGCGGCGGCGGCCTTTATGGCAGGTATCCTCACCGTGGTCATCGGGCACCGACGGCAGCGCACCCGGTCCGGAACACCACCGCTGGACTTGATACAAACAGAAGCGGGGAACTGACCAAGACGGTCGACCCACCGGAGACACCATTCACCGAATGGTGATTTCAGGGCGCCGATTTTCTGACTGATACCGACGTACCGAATCACACGTTCGGCCGATCGACGACCCGGACGCGACATCCTTAGCATGAATCGAGGACTACGACAATATGCGATGATTACTCACCTTGGGGGAAAGGTGTATAGAGATTGGAATTTCGAAGTTGACGGCAACTCTTCGGCTTCGGCAGGCGCGGTCATCTGGCTGACCGGACTCGCTGGTTCAGGAAAGACGACCGTCGCCGAAATACTGGCCGACCGCTGGCGTGAACGAGGAGTCCACCCGATCCGGCTCGACGGCGATCTGATGCGTGAAGTCCTCGACCGGCGCGGCGGATACGACTCCGACAGCCGAATGAAGATGGGCTTCACGTACGGCCGGTTCGCCTGCGCGCTGGCCCAGCAGAGACACCTGGTGATCGTGTCGACGATATCTCTGTTCCACGCCGTGCAACGATGGAACCGGCAACACGTACCGCGATATTGCGAAGTACTGCTCGACGTCCCGTTACCCGAACTGCGCAAGCGCGACAAGAAAGGCCTCTACAGTGCCGCTGACCCGAAATGGGTCGTCGGCCTCGGCCAGTCGGCCCAGTTCCCGGAACGGCCCGATGCCGTCATCGAAAATCACGGAAGCATGTCACCTCACCGCGCAGCGGGCCGCATCATCGAAAAGTTCGACGAACTGTTCTCCACCCACTCCCGTGCGGCACTGAACCTTACCCACCGGTCGAAGGAGAAGATGCGATGACCGCCCAACTCAAGCACGGTGACTTCTCTAGTCTCGCCGACGACTATTCACGGTTCCGAGAAGGATATGCCACCTCGGCCCGCGACGCCCTGCTCGGCTTGACGGGCCGTCCCCCACAGGAACTGGACGTCGTGGACGTCGGAGCGGGGACCGGCATCTGGACACGCATCCTGGCCGGAGCCTCCCCCCGCTCCTTGGTGGCCGTGGAACCGAACCCGCACATGCGGGCGCGGGGAATCGAGGACTCGCAGGACGTGACCATCAGATGGGTGACGGGCACCGGCGACGCGACCGGCCTGCCCACGGGCTCGGCCGACATGCTGACCATGGCGTCGTCCTTCCACTGGGTCGACTTCGAGCGCGGTCTCGACGAGTTCCATCGGGTGCTCCGCCCCGGCGGCTGGTTCGCGGCCCTGTGGAATCCGCGGCAGATTGAGACCAACCCCCTCCTGGTCCGGATCGAAGCCGAAATCACCCGCCTCAAGCCGGACCTGAGCCGGATTACCTCGTCGCGGTCAGGGCTGATCGCCACCCTCACCGAACGGCTGGTCGCGCGCCCCGGGTTCGGCAACGTCGTCTACGTCGAAGGCCGGCACACCGTGCGCCAGAGCGTCGACCACTACCTCGGGATCTGGCGATCCGCCAACGACGTGCAGGTTCAACTCGGCTCCACCCTGTTCGAACGGTTCATGGACCGCACCCGCGAACTGCTGGCGGGACATGACCACGTCGACACCACCTACCTCACGACGATCTGGGCGGCGCAGCGGGAGTGACCGCAGCGGTCAGCAGTTGCCCCTGCGCAGCAAGGTCGAAGGGCCCCGGCGACCGCGGACGGAGCGCCGGGGCGACCCCTACCCCAGATAGTGCCGCGGATGGAAGCCACATCCGTCACCGGCCGGTTCCAGCCGGTCTGCTCCGGGTGCGCCCCCGAGACCAGCGTGCCGTCACAGAAGCAGGCCGAGACCAGGTCGCCGATGCCGAACGCATGCGGTACTGACGTCCGACCGGCCCATTCAAGACGTGTGTCAACCTCCTCGGGACCGGAAGTCCGTCCAGCGGGTCATCACCTATCGCGCCGTCGTCATCAAACGCCGCAGCCCGATCCGCTGAGGACAGGTGCATCCGTTCCGCCGCGCTCGGCCGGCCCGCGCGAGGTTGACGAGTTCGCTGTACAAGCGCCGGTATGGGCTGCGTCTTTGGCTGCGACGTAGGGCGCCCAGTCGTAGCCGACTCGCTTGTTCCAGGCGTCTACGGTCGTGACCTCGATCCCCGTCAGGCTGGCGAGCACGGCAGCTGGCAGCTCCGCAGCTAGCGCGAGCCGTGCGGTGTTGCCCCCGGGGAGGACGGGGATGCCGTGCTCGCGCAGCTGGTAGTAGAGCGTGCCGGGCAGGACGGGACGGTGAGGGGCCTTGCCGTGATAGAGCAGAGGCGATGTTTCCGACAGCCAGCCGAACACGCTTGTTCCGCTCGTGGGCTGTGCGGCCAGCTGCGTCAGCAGCGTGCCCAACTTCGGCGGGATCGCCAGGACATGACCGTCGACCTGCAGCGATACTGTGCGGTCGTCGTGGACGTGATCCCGGCGCAGTTGCACCACCGCACTTGGTCGCCGAATGAGCCGACCCGACCGCCGGGATCTGGAAGACGTCACAGAGGTTGCCGGTCGCTGGTCGAGGTCATCGTGACTGGATGCGTTCGCCGCACTGTCACCGCCCAGTGCGTTGAGCAGCGATTCTTGGCGCAAGTCACCTCGGAACGATTGAGCACCCCCTCCGGCTGGGTAAGCCTCCAGTACTCGGGATGGGGACTCGAGGACAGACGGCGGCCTGCCGGGATGACCGCCTCGCACCGTCGGGGCGGTGTTGGGCCATGACGGTCATCGCAGCAGGCCGCCGTTGTCACACCTGCTTCTCGGGAGGCAGAAACTTCCGAGCTGGGTCAGCACGATCTTTCCCCACCGGAAACGGGCGAACCGTCAGCTGTACATCAGCGTGCCAGCCACCCGCCGAAGGCAGAGAACCCGCAAGGCTTCCAGTTCAATCGGCCGAGGCGGGTTCCGGTTCGGCCCACGCCGGTGGATCGCCCGTCCCAACAAAATGCTGCCGCACGAATCGGCCTAGTGATGTTCAAGCCACCAGACAGCGGCGGCGACGAGGGCCGAGCCGACGGCTGTGGCGGCGCCCCGGATCAGGCCGAAGGCAGCAGTGCGGACGAGCCGCCGAAAGGTTCTGTGCCACTTGGGCTTCGTCGTGGTCATGGGCCTGAGTGCACAGCACTGGCAGCCGCCGGTGAACCCATCTCGGAGACACGCAGCGGCGCAGCTCGTTACTATGCAGGTCAGCGGTATGGCGGTGGTCTCCGAGTCGGATCCGACTCGGAGACCACCGCCCGGATTCGAGATGCTGGCGGAGGCAGAATGGCGGCCGAGGCGGACCAACCGGCCGTTCAACAAGAGCTGTCGGCTCTCCGCGCCCAGGCCCGACAGCGCCTGGAGAGCGCCGGTAGGCGGTATCGCCAGGGGTATCTGGCGACTCAATCCGGGGTCACGGAGCAGACGCTGAGCGGTTGGTTCGCCGGCAGGCGGCCGCGCAACGTCGATCAATTGACCAAGGTCGGCGCCGTGCTCGCCCGGTGGGCCGACCGGCCGGCGCCGACCAGGACCGACTGGCAGGCCCTGCTGAACCAGGACGCCGGCCCGACGTCGAACGCCGGCACCACGACGACGGTCAGCGGCCTGCCGGCGCCGTATCCGTCCGAGCGGTTCGTGCCCCGACCGGCCGTTGAGGAACGAGTGGTGAAGTTGCTGACTGCACCGCCGCCGGGCAGCCGGGGAAGCCTGGTCGCGCCGATCGGGATGAGCGGCAGCGGCAAGACCATGTCGGCCCAGGTCGTCGCCGCCGATCCGCAGGTCCGGACCCGCTACCCGGACGGTGTGCTGTGGCTGGACCTACGCCGCACCCCGATCGAAGCCGCAGCCCAGACCGCGGTGCTGCGCGCCCTGGGCGAGCCGGCGGCCGATCAGGCTGGCGATCTGCGGTCCCTGCTGCAGGAACGGCTGGCCCACGCCCGGCTCTTGCTCGTGCTGGACAACCTGCGGTCGCTGGCCCAGCTTCAGGCGCTGGACGTGCTCGGGCCCGGCGGCGCGCTGCTGGTCACCACCACCGAGCAGGACGCGCTGCCGCACGGCACCGAACTCTGTCCGGTCCAGCACTTCGGCGACGCCGGCGCGGCCGAGGTGCTCCGGCGCTACGCGGACGCGCCGCCCGGTCCACTCCCGCCGGCCGCCGACGCGGTCCGCGCGCGTTGCGCCGGGCTGCCGCTGGCCCTGGCCATCTGCGGCGCTCTGGTCGCCGACGGCTACGGCTGGGACGAACTGGACGAGCTGCTCGGCTCGGTTCCTTTGTCGGCACTGGAAAAGGCGTTCCGGGACTATCCACATGTCTCACTGCCGGCCGCGTTCGAGGTCAGCACGTCCACCCTGGACGAAACCGAGCGAGCCGGCTACGACGCGCTGGCCGTGTTCGCCGGACGCGGAGCGGTCCCGGTATCGGTGGCCTCACGGTTGTGGTCGCTGCTCGGCCTGGACCTCGACCCGCGACGTACCATCCGCCGGCTGGCCGGCCGGTCACTTCTGACCTACCACGTCAAGGACGGCACGTTCCTGCTGCACGACCTGCTCTACCAGTACGTGAGCGTGCGCGTTGGTTCAGCCCTGACCGGACTGCACGAACGTCTCGCCCGCTCCTACCTGACGGACTGGGGCGAGCTGTCCGCCGGACTGCCGGATGTCGATGTCGCCGACCGCTACGGCGTGGCCCACATCGGGCTGCACCTGGAGCAGGGCGGCCAGGCTGACCTGCTGCACCGCTTACTGGCCGTGGAAACGCAACCAGACCGGGGACCGGTACGGAGCCGGTGGTTCGACATCCACGACACAACCGGCTCGATCGCGGAATACCTGGCCGATGTGGACCGGGCCCACCGGTGCGCCGAGCAGTCCGCCGATCGCGCCACGGATGCCGCAGACCTGGCCCGCTACCGCGCGCTGGAGATGCACTACACACTGATCCGCAGCTCGTTGCTGGGCATCGCGACGAACGTTCCAGTCCCGCTGATGGTCGCGCTGGTTCGCCGGCGGATCTGGTCGTTCAGCACGGCATGGACCTATGGCGGTCTGCTGCACAACCCACTGGAACGAGCCAGAGTGTTCTGCGCGCTGGTGCGGCTGTCCACCCCGGACAACGCGGACCGGAGCCGGCTGCTGATCCAGGCCCGCGTGGCCGCCGCCGCGATCGGCACCCCCAAGGAGCGGGTGTGGGCACTGGCGGCCCTCGTCCCCGCGGTGCCGGAACCGGAACGGGCCGAACTGGCCCGGACCGCGATCGCCTTGGCCGAGCAAGAGGCCCGGACAGAGTTGGTCTGGGTGCTGTCCCGGCTGGCCGGCCACGTGCCAGATCTGGTCCGCGACCGACTTCTCGCGGTGCTCGACACACCCGGTGCGTGGCGGCACGCCGACGACCTGGTCATCGCGGCGCACCGGCTGCCCGAACTGCGGCCGTCGGTACGCGCGCTGGCCCGCAATCGACGTTGGCCATGGCAGCGACTCCTGCCCCTGACCGGATTGCTGGTCGGTGCCGCAGCCCCCGAGCGCGCCGAACTGCTCACCGACATCGCCACGGTCTTGGACGAGCCCGACGACGACTACCGGGCCGTGTGGTCGACGCTGCTGCGGGTGCACACCAACTCCCCGCGGAAGTACCAGCGGCTCACCGCGTTGTTCGCCGCGCTGCCCGAAGCGGCACAGCAGACCGCAGTCGAACTCGCCACCGAGGTCACGCTGAAGGCGGACCCGGCCAGCATCGCGTTCGCCCTCACCGTGTTGCCCGATGGACAACGGCAGCGGTTGCGCACCGCGCTAGCCACCGGGGACACGTCCGTCCCGAAGCTGTGTGAGCTGGCGCCGTACCTGCCGGCGGATCGATTGGCCGGGCTGGTCGACCAGGCAGCCGAGCTACCGACCGCAACCAGCCGGGGCCGGGCGTTAGCAACGCTCGCTCCGCAGCTACCCCCGGAACTGCTGACCCGTGCGCTGGGCTTTCTGCTGGAACTGGACCGTCCGAAGGACCGGGCGACCGCGTTCACCCGATTGGCATCTCGGCTTTCGGTAGCTCAGCGGCTGACGGCACTGGCCATGGTGACCGACGTCGACGAACCGGACACCCGCGCGATGTTGCTGATCAACCTCGCGCCATTCCTGCCCGCCCGGGCACTGCCGTCCGTGCTGGCCGCCGTGCCGACCGCGACAGGCCTCGCCCGAGCGATGCTCCTCACTCAGCTGGCCATGCTGGCCCGGGAACCGCTACGGACCACCATCACCGCCCAGGCCGTCGACGCGGTTGAACAGGTCCCGTTGCAGCACGCCGGGCTGCGCGGCATGACGGCGGGTATCACCGATCCTCGCCAGTTGTTCGCGGTGTTCGTTTTGCGGGAGACCCTGAATAGCTGGCGCGATCTGGCGGACGCCGAGGTCGTTGTCCGGCACGCCGTCGATCTGCCGCAGGGCACGATCGCCCGCATCGCGCCCGTTGTGTCCGCAATAGCCGATTTATGCGACCGTGCGCACGCTCTGACGGTGTTGGCCCACTGTGCGACCGGCCCCCTACGCGCCGTCCTGGCCCGGGAAGCACTGATCGCGGCCTGCGCACCGCACCACCACGAGGACGGCATCTCGTGCCGGGCTGAGTCCCGGTTCGCGCCCTTGCTGCGCGACCTGCCCGAAGCGGACCGGTTGCCGCTCGACCCGGTCTGGCTCGACGACATCCTGGCCGGGGACCGGCTCGAGACCGGCCCCGTGGACGAGGACCGTGACCAGCGGCGTCTCGCCTGCCTGACCGCCTACCTGCCTGCTGCGCACCCCCGGCGCCCGGAGCTGGTCCCGGCACCGTTCGGGCCACCTGACGGCGGGTCCGATCACCACGCCGAGTCCGGCCAGAACGCCGAAGTTGCGCCGCGCCGCAACTGGACCGAATGGCGGGGCACGCTCGCCGATGCGGCGCTGACCGGCCGACCGACGGTGCTGGAAACTGCCGTGGCCGCGTGCCTGGCGCTGCCCGCGCCGAGCGACTCGAACGTCGGCGAGCCGACCGCAGTTTTGCTCGCTCAGCACATCGAAACCGTGCAACGCTGGTGGCCAGGCGTCACGCACACCACCCCGAACACCAGCGTGTTCGACCAGCTCGTCGACATCATCAGCACGGACAGCGACGCGGACCGGGAGTCCTGGCTACAGGCCAATTGACGATCTTCCGACTCAGGGGTCAGTTCAGAATGAGTTTGCGGAGGCAGATGACCGAGCAGACCGGCTGAGGATGGCTTGGTGCACGTCGGCTCGCCGTTCGGTGCGGATGCGTAGCCGGCGGAAGTTTCTGAGCCAGGCAAAGGTGCGCTCTACCCGCCAGCGGATCGTGGCGAGGCCGGAGCCGTGCTCGACACCGCGGCGGGCGATGACCGGGATGGTGCCGCGGGCGAGCCGCCGGTGCTGCCGCAGTTCCGGCTCCTGGTGGTCCTGCAGACCCGAGGACCGCTCAAGCACGCCGATCTGGCTGAGTACCTGCAGGTCACGCCGTCTACCGCGAGCCGGATGGTCGACCGTCTCGTCGGGGTCGGCATGGTGGACCGGCAGCACAGCCCCGTCTCCCGCCGCGAGATCGTGCTCGCCCTGACCCGTGAAGGCGCGAAGGTGGTCCGCCAGGTCACCGCGCGCCGCCGCAAGGAGATCGCGAAGATCGTCGCCCGGATGCCGGACGACGCCCGCAGCGGCCTGGTCGACGTCCTGACGGCGTTCGCCGAGGCGGGCGGTGAACCTCCGGCCTCCACCGTCGCGCCCGAGGCGGTCTGGACCTGACGGTCAGCGGGGACCTTCGGTAGCGAAGCCGGACCGCAGTTGCGCGAGATCGTGTACTGCCCGGTCAGCTCGAACCGCACGATCACCGCCGCGATCGGCGCCCGCACCGCCCCGGCGAAGGCGGCGGCCGGTCCGGCTCTCCCCCAGACACCGGCCCACCTGCTGCCGGACCGGAACCAGGACACCTCGGGCCATGCTGTTACCTGAAGACACTATTGTCGTACGCAACACTTTGCCGGCGGTTCGACGCCTGCGGGTTCGCGGTGAGGGGCCGGACGCTATCCGAGGCGATCGGGACCCGGTAACCGCATCCCACCCGGCGGCAGGGCGATGACCGTGTAACCGCTCAACAGCTCGGCCAAGCCGGAGACGGCACCGCGTGCCGGCTCCCCACCTTGACGCCGCCCCGCCAGCACCTCGTCGACGAAACGCGCCACCTGGCCGGGCTCCGGGACGAGCGGGTCTCCGAACCGGGCCAGCACCTCACCCGGCCGCAGCTCCGTGTGTTCGAACTCCAGTTCCCACCCGGACTCGGCAGACCAGACGAGCAGGAGACCGTGTTCGGGGTGCCGGGCGCAACGCCGGCTCAACGCCAGGTATGCGGCGGGCGGGTCGAAATCCCGGCCGACCCCACCCGGAAGCACGCCGACCGCTGCGGAAACCGCCCGGAGGTACCCGGCCAGGCCGACCTCCCAGGACCGAGGTCCGCGCTGCAGCACCTGCTTCCTCTCCTTCGACCGGGCCGGAACGAACGACGACGTGCGCGGCTTGCGCGCCGCCGCCGCCCGGCCCCCATGCCCTCGTCGGCCGGGTACGGGCCACTGCTTCCCCGCCCGCACCCAGTCATCGCAGACCATGCGCCGACCATGGGGCCGGCTGGCCCAGCATGCCGGAGAACCGGCAACCCGAACCTGACGAATACCTTGCGATTCCGGCGTCGCCGGTTCACCGAGCGGCAACTCACCGAGCACCGGGACCAGAGTCCGGCCGGACCCGGTCCTGCGGCCCAGCCTCGAGTAGCCGATGAGCGGGTAGTGGGGAAGGTCGGCGACCGTTCAATGCCAGAACCCCGACCGGTTCGGTGCGCCGGACTCTGCCGGAACGTGACGGCGGGTGCGGGTTCTGGCGACTTCCGACACCGGAGGCACTCACCCGCACATCGGTACGAACTGCCACGAACGAAGTCGGGAAGGCTCCTGCCGGCAGGCTCATTCCGAGCGCAGCGTGTCCAATCGGGTCACCTGCCGCAGCAACGGCATCGTCAAACCGGTCACCAGCAGGACCGCCGCCACCGTGGCGCCCGCCAGTGCGAGCAGCACCGGGACGTCGACGATCATCGGCCGGTCCGCCAGCCGCAGGATCGGCGCCGTCAGCCCCAGCCCCGCCGCGACCGCCAGCACCACGCCGACCACTACCGGAATCCCGGTCTGCCACAGCGCTCCGCGAGCCAGCACCCCGATCGGCACGCCGGCCGCAGACAGTGCCGCGAGCGGCCGCCGCCGTTCGCTGATCTGCTCGATCGACAGCATCAGCAGGCTCATCGCGGCCACCGCGAGCACGAACAGCGACGCGGTGATCAGCACCGAGCGGAAGCTCTCCACCATCTGCCGGTCACGGGTGCGGAAATCGTCGAGGTAGTCGCTCTTGCCCGCCGAGGCGTTCCACGCGAGCGGGTTGACCGCCCTCGCGACGTTGTCGGTCAGCGCCTGCACGTCGCCGGTGCCCGACACGTAGACCTCGACCGACGAGTCCGGGAGGGCGAGGCCGCCGAGCGCGCCGGGCGTGACCAGCAGGCTGTCGCCAGCCAAGTCGGCCGCCTGCACGACCTTGACACCGGCCGGGACCGTCCACTGCGGACCGTTCACTTCCTCCCCGCGGGAGTAGCTCTGCAGCTGCAGCTTGCCGGTCGGCACCGCGCCGCCCCGGCCCGACGCGAGGGAGAACACGTCGCCGTCGGAGCAGGCGCCGATGTTCGCCCGCGCCCTGAGCACCACGCAATCGCCGACCACGACGTAGTTCCGCTCCTCCCCGGACCGGAACGTCAGGTTCCTGGCCGGGTGCACGCCGGTCACCCCGGGCACGGCCGACACCAGCCTGCCGACCTCGGCCGCGTGCGCGGCGGTGGTGTCGACCCGCACCGGGACGGCGGCAAGGCCGTCCGGCGTGGCCTGCCGGTCGGCACCGCTGCCGAGCGAGGTGACCACGCCCTGGATCAGGATCGTGCCGGCCAGCACGACGACCAAGCCGGACACCACGCGGGTGGCGGTGCCGCTGTCCAGTTGCAGCCGCCGGATCGCGAGCTGCCACGACGGCGGACCGCCGTGCAGGCGCTCGACGAGCCGCTCGACCAGCCAGGGCAGCAGGGCGGCGACACCCACGAGCAGGAACACGCTGCCCACCGTGAGCGTCAGCGCGACGGCCGTGTTCCCGGCCCCGCGGTCGAAAACCAAGGTCGCGGCCAGGAACAGCACGCCGATCGTGGTGAGTGCCCAGCGCCACCACATCCGCCGGCGCACCGGCTTGCCCTGGCGGACCACGCCGAGCGGTTCCACGATCGTGCGGCGCAGCCCGAACAGCGCCGAGCCGACCGCGAGCCCGGGCACCAGCAGCACGATCACCACGACCAGCGGCCAGGACGGGACGAGGTCCTCCGGGAAGATCCGCAGGCCGAACGGCAGGATGTCGGCGACGAACGTGCGCAGCACGGCGAAGAACCCGATCCCGGCGGCGAGCCCGATCACGGCCCCGACCAGCGATTCGGCCGCCGCGACCCGTTTGACCTGCCGGGCGTCCAAGCCGACCAGCCGCAGCGCGGCGAGCCGCCGTTCCCGCTGCGCCGCACCCATCCGCGACGCGGTGGTCACGAAGATCAGCAACGGCAACAGCAGCACCGCCGCGATCGGCAGGATGACGCCCAGCGTGATCGCCGACAGCCCGAGCCCGGTGTAGGGCAGGCCGAACGCATAGACCTTGCGGCCGTCGGCCTCGGCCTCGATCTGCGCGGCCGGCACCCCGTAGTACGCGCCGAGGTCGCCCGCGCCGGCGACGCCTTCCCGCGCGATCAGGCCGGCCACGTGCCCCGGCAGCTGCGCTTTCAGCGAGCCACCGCCCGGCGCGGCCAGCTTCGCGGCGAGCTCCGGCGACACGACCAACTCGCCCGGCGCGGGCAGCCTGCCGAGCCCCGGCGGCACCGGCGAGTTCGCCCCGGTCGCCGCCACCGCGGCAATGTTCACGAAGTCGTCGCCGGCCGACGCATACCAGCGGTAAACCAGCAGCGGGGCGACGCCCGCGCGAGGCTGGGTGACCTGCGCGATCGCCGCCTTGCGCTCCGCCTGCGCGCCCACGAGGTGGTGGACCGCCGCCGCGGGCAGCAGCACCGCGACCGCGAGCGCGATCCCGAACGCGGTCATCGCGAGGCGCAGCAGCGCCGCGCCGGACATCCGGCCGCCCCCGACGGCCAGCCGGAGTCCCAGCGCCAGATCCCGCATCATGCGACCAGCTCCCGGTCGATCGTGTGCCCGTCGACCACCATGATCTCCCGGTCCGAATAGGCCGCCACGCGCGGTTCGTGGGTCACCAGCACCACCGCGGCGTGCGTTTCCCGGGCCGCCTGGGTGAGCATCTGCATGACCTTCTCGCCGTTGAGCGAGTCCAGCGCGCCGGTCGGCTCGTCCGCGAAGACCACCTTCGGCCCCGTCACCAGGGCCCGCGCCACCGCGACCCGCTGCGCCTGCCCGCCGGACACGTCACCGGGACGGCGCTTCGCCAGCCCGTCGACCTCCAGCCGGGCGAGCCATTCGGTCGCCTTGGCCTCGGCCTGCTTCCGCTTGGTCCCGATCAGCCGCAGCGGAAGCGCCACGTTCTCGAGGCAGGACAGCTCGGGGACGAGCTGGCCGAACTGGAACACGAACCCGAACTCGGTGCGCCGCAGCGCACTCCGTCCCCGGTCGTCCATCCCGACCAGGTCGGCGCCGGCATAGGTGATGGTGCCCGCGTCCGGCCGGAGGATGCCGGCGAGACAGTGCAGCAACGTCGATTTGCCCGACCCGGACGAGCCCATGATCGCGAGCACCTCCCCCGCCGAGACGGACAGCGCCGCCCCGTCGAGCGCCCGCGTCCGGCCGAACGACTTGTCCAGTCCGCTGCCGACGAGCAACGGCGTTCCCGGCCTGGTCATCAGCGCACCGCCTTCTCGAGTTCGCCGAGGCGCGCGGCGGTGAGCTCCAGCCACCGCAGGTCCGCCTCGAGGTGGAAGAGCGCGTGATCGCAGATCAGCTGATCGGCGAGATCGCCCCCGTTCTTGCGTTTGGTGAGCGCACGCATCACGTTCAGGTGCTCGCCGCGCTGGACGTCGAGCACGTCGGAGGCGTTGCGCCCGGACAGCAGCGCGAGCACCACCTTCGTGTAGAGCGTGTTCTGCAGGTACGGCTGCGGGTTTTCCGGAGTGCGCAGCCACGTCTCGACGTCGGTGATCCCCGCGTCGGTGATCGTGTAGCGCTTCCGTTCCGGTCCTTCGCCGCTCTCGACGCCCGCCACCTCGACCATGCCATTGCGCAGCAGTCGTGACAACGTCGAATAGACCTGGCCGTAAGCAAGCGGGCGATCCTGGCCGAACTGCTCGTCGTACGCCCGTTTCAGGTCGTAGCCGTGCCGCGGACCGGATTCGAGCAACGCGAGCAAGGTATGCGAAACCGACATCGTCCTGTCCCTCCTTGACCCGGAGTCCGGGCTCGGCGATCACTATACCTGGAATGTATACCTCGCGTGTATACCGCCGTAATGTGGTGCGTCTCCGCAGGTCAGCACGCACAGCCGGGGGTGAGTGCTCGCGCGCAGGCGCCGGATCCCGGCGGCTCCCCCGGGCGCAGATCAGCGTGCGCAGCTTAGTCGCTACGTCCGGTTCGCGGCCTGCTTGACCGTCCTGATCACCGGCGCTGTCTCGATGTGCGTGATGGCGGGCAGCAGGGCCACCCGGGTGGTCAGGTACCGGTACAGCTCCCGTTGGCCTGCGCAGACCACGGTCGCGCACAGGTTCGTCGGCCCGGTCGTGGCGGCGGCGAAGGCGATCTCCGCGTGTCCGGCCAGGGCCGTGCCCACCTCCTCCAGGTAGGCCGGCGCGACCGACAGCCACAGCAACGTTCTCTGGTGGACGCCGAAGAGGCCGCCGTCGACGTCGATGTCCAGGTAGAGCACGCCGCGTTCGCGCAGCTCGGTCATCCGGCGCCGGACCGTCGTCGGTGACCAGCCGGTGAACGCGGCCAGCCGCTCGGTCTCGGTGCGGCCGTCCGCGGCCAGTGCGGCGAGGAGCTTGCGGTCGCCATCGTCGAGCCGCACCGGTCGCGGCCGGTGGGGCACCGGGGGCGGGCGAAGCCGTTGGATCGCCTTCTCCTCCAGTGATCCGAGCTTGGCAACCAGGCTTTCCGGACCACCGTAGAACGCGTGCAGCACGGAGTGCGCGCTCACGCCCTCGACTCGCGCGGTGCGGGGAAGCTTGGCCAGCAGCAGCGCCTCGCTGTCGGCCACGCTCTCGGTCCGGACCGTGCAGGTGATCTCCGTGCCGCCGGAGGTGATGCTCACCCAGGACGTGTCGGGACGCCGGGCCAACGCCTCGGCGACCGGGAGCGACGCCGAGGGCGCGCAGCGCACCCGCAGGAACCACAGCACCGCGCCCAATGCGGTCGGATCCACCCCGCCGAGCACCCGCACCACCCCCGCCGCCCGCAGCCGGGCGTACCGACGAGCGATGGTGCGATCCGACACGCCGAGAACCTCGGCGATCGTGCTGAACGGCGCGCGACCGTTGACCTGCAGGGCGTGCACGAGCCGACGATCCAGCTCGTCGTAGTCGGATTCCACCGCTCAACCCTAGGGAGTGTCGGATATCGACTCAATCATGCTCGCTTCTGGCGCCTCTGTGGCGGCCGGTCGAGGGTTGCTCACGTCCTGATCGGCGCAATCGAGGGAGAATCCATGGACACCGATGTGCTCGTCGTCGGCGCGGGCCCGACCGGCCTGACGCTGGCCAACGAACTGCGGCTGGCGGGGGTACCGGCCGTGCTGGTCGACAAGCTGGCACAGCGCAGCACGTTGTCGAAGGCGGGGGGCGTGCAATCCCGCACCCAGGAGGCCTTCGACCAGCGTGGCCTGCTGGAACCGTTGCTGACCACCGGAAACCACCCGGCCGGCGTCGCCCACTTCGCCGGTATCACGCTCCCGCTCACCCGCGGCCGGCATCGCCATCCCTGGCGGTCCATCCCCCAGGCCGAGATCGAGGGGTTCCTCGAGCAGTACCTTGCCGCACAAAGCATCCCCGTGCGCCGCGGCCACGAGCTGACCGGCCTCACCCAGGACGAGGACAGTGTCACCGCGACCTTCGCCGGCGGCGCCGTGATCCGCTCCCGGTACCTGGTCGCGGCCGACGGCGGCCGCAGCACGGTGCGGTCACTGCTCGGGGCCGAGTTCCCCGGCAGGCCCGGCACCGTGACCACGGTCGCTGCCGACGCCCGGCTCAGCGGCGACGTCCAGGCGATGACGCACGCCCGGAGCGAGGACGGGCACTGGGCGGCCGTGTTCCCGCTCGGCACCGATCCGCACGGCAGGCCGCTGCGCCGGCTCTCGCTGGGCGGCCCAGGCCGGTCATTGCCCCGGGAGGCCCCGGTCACCGAGGACGAAATCCGCGACGGCCTGCGTGCCGTGTTCGGCTCCCGGGTGGAACTGCTCGAACTGCGCTACGCCCGCCGCATCACCAACGCGGCCCGGCAGGCCGCGCGCTACCGGCACGGACGGGTGTTCCTGGCCGGCGACGCCGCCCACGTCCACCTGCCGATCGGCGCGCAGGGCATGAACACCGGGATCCAGGACGCACTCAACCTCGGGTGGAAACTCGGTGCAGCGGTGCACGGCTGGGCTCCGGAGCACCTGCTCGACACCTACCACACCGAACGCCACCCGGTCGCCGCCGCTGTCCTGCGCAACGTCCAAGCGCAGAGCCTGCTGATGGACCAGCACGGCACCCGCGACCCGGATCTGCTGGCCGTCAAGGACCTGTTCGCGGCCCTGACGCGGCTGCCGGAGGTGCAGTACCACCTCGACGACACGTTGTCCGGGATGGGCATCCGCTACCCGATGCCGGGCGCCGAAGACCAGCCGCTCGTCGGCCTTCCCGCGCCGGACCTGGACCTCGGCCCGGTCCGGTCACACGAACTGCTCCGCTCCGGACGCGGCCTGCTGATCGATCCGGCCGGCCGGTTCGCCAAGGTCGCCGCCCTCCGGCCGGACCGGATCGACCGCGCCGGCCAGGGCGCCGCCACCGAGTCGATGCTGATCCGGCCGGACGGCTACGTGTGCTGGGCGGGCGACCCCGACACCCTCGAACCGGCCCTCGGTCACTGGTTCGGCGAGCCGCACTGATCAACGGCGCGCACCGATTCCGGCGTCGCCGGACATCGGCACATGCCGACGGGCGGACGCTACTGATCGTCAGCGAGGTTCAGGCCAGTCAAAGCAACTCCAGGTCGATGCCATCCTCGGCCTCGTCGGAATCGGGGCCGTGATCACGCATGATTTCGACGATCTCATCGAACAGCGTCGCGCCTTCGTCGCGCGTCGCGCGGAGAAGCGTCCGGCGGTGATCGACGGGTGCTCGTCCGGCAACCGCCGCCCGTGTTCCGGCTCCGCCTTGACCGTGACGATCAGGAAGACCTTCCCGGCAACGTTGTGGACGTCCGACTTCTCGGTGAAGGGGCGGCTGCCGCCGGAGCCGGGCAGCGCCTCGGCGAGGGTCATCGCGGGGCCCGGTCTCCTTGGGCGTACGTTGCCGGGTCCACCGGCTGCTGTGCCTTCGGGAGCCCCGCGACCACCAGCCGGTAGGAGTCGGTCACCAGTTCCTCGACCAGGCCGCGGTCGAGGGAGTCGCCGCCGTGCAGGGTGATCCAGTGTCGCTTGTTCATGTGGTAGCCGGGGGTGATCTCGGCGTGCTGCTCGCGCAGCGCCGCCGCCTCGTCGGGGGCGGCCTTGAGGATCACCAACGGTTCCCCGGTGACGTCGGTCATCAGCATGAAGACCTTGCCGCGCACCTTGTACACGTCCCACTCCGGGCCGAAGGGGTGCTCCAGTTCGGTGCCGGGCAGGCCCTCGGCGCACTCGGCGCCCATCTGCTGCAGCTTCTTGCCGTTCATGACGTTCAGCTCCTTGCTCCGCCTGAGACGGGACTCCACCATCGGCAGGCCGCCTGTTCCGTTTCCCATTTGGTCTTTCGCAGGGGGCAGCCTTGAGGAGCACGACGGGGGCTCCCCTGGACCTCGGTCATCAGCATGAACACCTTGCCGCGGACCTTGAAGACCTCCCAGCCGAGGCCGAAGGGAGGAAGAGTCGCGGCGACACGCCCCCATCCTTCCCGCGAACCTGATCAAGACGGCAGTAGGCTGCGGACACGTGATGGTCGACAAGCGACACTCCGGCTCGAGCAAACCGGTCGCGGTTCCGCTGTACGGTTTCCAGCCCCCGGTCGGTACTCCGTACGGCCTTGAGGTGAGCACCGTCGAGGACTTCTTCGCCCAGCACGACGACTGGCCGTGGAATCCACCCCATCCGGTCCGCGTCACCTTCCACTACCTGATCCTGGTCACCGAGGGCGAGTTGCGGCACGACGTCGACCACGTCACGCGAATCATCGCGCCCGGCCAGTGGCTGTGGGTGCGTCCCGGGCACGCGCTGTGCTTCCATCCGCCCGGCACGGCTCGCGGCCCGTTCATCCTGTTCGAACCGGAAGTGCTGCGGCCCGACCTCGTCCGTCTCCTGGCCCCGCTCAGCGCGCACGAGGCCCCCGCCGTGGTGAGCCCGCACCCCGACGACGCCGTCTGGCTTCAGCAGACGGCGCTCCAGCTCCTGGACGAACACCGCGCGCTGGGGCGCCGCCCCCTCGACATCCACCACGCCCTGCGGCGCAGCCTGCTCGAATCGCTGCTGCTGCGCCTGGCCAACTCCCCCGGCATCGCCCCCAGCGGCACGGCCACGGCCGGCAGGGGCCGCGCCGACTGGTACGGACGCTTCCTGGACGCCTTGGAACTGCACTTTCGCGAACTGCACCAAGCCGCGGACTACGCCGGACTGCTCGGCTGCTCGGTCCGCACCCTCAGCCGCGCCGCCCAGGACGCCACCGGTAAGGGAGTACGTGAACTCATCGACGAGCGGCGCCTCCTGGAAGCCCGGCGCCTGCTGGGAGTCGCCCGGTGGGACGCCCGGACGGTGGCCGGCCACCTCGGCTTCACCGACCCCGCGAACTTCGGCCGATTCTTCCGCGACCGCACCGGCCTCACCCCGGCCGCCTTCGCGGCCCGCGACACCACGACCGAGCCGTGACCAGAGCGCGGCGACGGCCCGCCACAAAGAGCCGCTCGGGGTCATCCAACCCAGGAGAACCCTGGGCGATCTGCCGTCGGATCTCGGGCAGGGGCTCATCCGACAGGGCCGGAAAAACACCACCCCGCGCCTCCTCGACGGGCGCGAGCTCCGGGTCCACCGGGGGCCGGATGGTCGTGGCACCGAAGAAGCCGCCCAGGTCTCAGTCGTCCAGGACGACGACGTGCTTGCCCGGCGTAGCGCCGGACTCGAGGTCGGCCTGGGCGTCACGGACCTGTTCCAGGCCGTGGTAGACCTTCGCGATCGGGACGGTGAGGCGCCCTGCGGCGACGGCTTGGAGCTGGTGGGCGAAGACGTCGGCCGGGAGGTCGGTGGCCTGACCGCCATAGGACGTCAGACGCACTCCGAAGGGGATCATGAACGGGGAGAAATCGGGGATCGTCCACTGGCCCGCCAGGGCGCCGGTGAAGCAGACGGTGCCGTCCCGGCGGACGGTGCGGAGAGTGTCGGCGAGGACCGAACAGCCCACCAGTTCCAGCGCGGCGTCGACGCCGTCCGGCACCAGCTCGCGCGCTTGTTCGGCGATGGTGCCGTTGTCGACGAGGGGATGGTCGACGCCCGCGGCCCGCAGGTCCCCGGCCCGCTCCGGGCTGCGGGTGGTGGACAGCACGGTGGCTCCGAGGTCCTTCGCGATTGTGGCCGCGCTCAGCCCGACCGTGGAGGTGCCGCCGCGGATCAGCAGCGTCTGCCCCGCCTTCAGGCCGAGGCCGGTGGTCAGCGATCCATAGGCGGTCTGGAACATTTCCGGCAGCGCACCGATGACGTCCCACGGCAGGCCGGTCTCGAACGGGATGACCTGCTCCGCGGGGACGGTCACGTACTGGGCGTACGCGCCGTCGTACGAGCGGCCCATGCCGCCCATCATCGTGGCCACCTGCTGTCCCGGCCGCAGCCCGCCGGCCTCGTCGGCCTCATCGACCACGCCGACGCCCTCGATGCCGGGCACGCGCGGGTAGGTGACCTCCGGGCTCGACTCGCCCTTGCGGGTGGTGACCTCGGACTCGTTGACGCCGAACGCTTTCACCTTGATCCGCACCCAGCCGGGCTCGCGCACGGGCACCGGCACATCCTTGATCTCCAGTGCGTCCAAGCCGCCGGGCCGGGTGAGGACGACGGCCCGCATCGTTACCGGTGCGGTATCGACCGCTGCTGTCGACGGGTTCATGTCGAACTCCTTGTCGTGTGCTCAGGGACGGTCGATGTTCGCCCACAAATCGAGGGCCGCCTGGTAGTGGGCAGTGGCCTCGAGGGGCGGGTGGCCGACACTTTCCGCGGTGGGCCGGTCGGTGACGGCGGGCCACAGACGGGTCTGCTCGCCGGTGGCGAAGTCGAGCACGAGGTCGCGGATGCGCGCATCGCGCTCGGCTTGGTCGGGGCTGCGGCCCGGCTGTTCCTGGCCGACCAGGGCGTACATCTCGGTGCCGTGCACGGCGGGCGCGCCGTCGGCGGGCCCGATCGTGAGGAGGTGGGCGTTGCCTCCCGCAGCGGCGTGAGTCAGGGCGGCGCGGGCGGCGGGGAGCCCGAAGATGTAGTCGGTCAGAAGCGCGGCACGGACCTCGGCCGGGGTGCGGCCGCCCTGGTCGTAGGCGTCGACGAGCTTCTTCGCTCGGGAGCGGGGGATGCGCCAGCCTGCGACTTCGTCGGTGATGCGGTCGACGGTGTGCGGGTCGAACCGGTCGAGGTCGTTGGCCACCCACCAGCCCATGTCGTCGCTGGCGAAGCTCAGGAGTACGTCGATGTCCCGGTGCGAGCCCGAGGCCAGGACGTCCATGGGGTGGGCGTGCAGCACTGCGCCGGGCCGGCCGATGTCCAGGACGACGCCGAGGCTCCGGCAGTCCATCCCCCCGCGGACTCCGAGGTCGGTCGGGGTGACCTGGTGCAGGGCGGCCACCAGGGAGGCCGGGTCGAGGTCGATCAGCTTCTCGGGGTTGTCCGCGACGCCCAGTTCGGTGACGAACCGGTGCGCGAGCTCCTCGGCCCACCAGGCGGGCTGGAGCCGGGAGGGCCCGGCGGAGAACCCGGCGAGCCGCCGGTACAGCCCGTCCGCGGAGGACGCACTGAGCAGCCCGAAGGTGGAATAGGCGCCGGCGCTGTGGCCGAAGACGGTGACCTGGCCGGGGTCGCCGCCGAAGGAGGCGATGTTCCGCTTGATCCAGGTGAGCGCGGCGATGATGTCCTGCAGGCAGAGGTTGCTGGCCTCGGCGAGCCGCCCGCCGTACTGCGAGAGCGAGACCGCACCCAGCGCCCCGAGCCGGTAGTTGACCGACACGCTCACCACCCGGCCGGACGCGGCGAGACCGGCGGCGTTCGAGGTGGTCTGGGTGTTCGCGCCGAACTCGAATCCGCCGCCGTGGACGTACACGGCCACCGGTAGCGCGTTCCCGGCCGGCTGCGCGGGAGCCCACACGTTCAGGTTCAGGCAGTCCTCGCCGGTCCCGCTGTCCGCTTCGAGCCAGTCGCCGGTGTCGGGCTGGACGGGGGCGACACCCTTGCGGTCATAGGGGCGGTCCGGGTCGAAATCCACGACCACGGGGCGGCGGTATCGCTCGGCGGTGGCGTACGGGATTCCCCACCAGGACCGCACCCCAGGTGCAGTGGGGGCCGTGGGTGCGGAGGCGGTCATGACGTGTCCTTCCGGCGCGGTTCGGCTGTTCGCGCGGCATGTCGGCGGCTGGTTGCTTGTTCTCGATCATTTCCCGGGATTCGGCAAATGGCCCTGCCGCCATCGGTCATCTTGTGGTCACCAGCTGACACTTCTCCGCCCCTCTTCGTCTCGCAGCCCGTGTCGCCGGTGGGCATCTTCATCAGCGCCGGCCCCTGCCTGCGCAGCCCGAACATCGTGCCGACGGCATCCGCCATCCCGCCCGGGCTGCCGGTGAACGCCTGCTCCGGCTGGCAGAGCAGGCTGTACTTGTGCGTCGTCTTGTCGGAATGGCTACCGCGTCGTACAAGGCCTGCCCGATCTGTCGAGCTCGGCCACCTGATCGGCGCGGCTCGATCGGCAACTGGCCGGGAAGAACCCGACGCCTGCGGCGACAGCACCGCCCCAGGGGCCACCGGCCGCTTGGCAGCAGTCAGCGCCGCAACTGCGCGAGGAGGAGGTCCGGGTTGTTCCCGGCCAGGTTGGCGCCGTTGGTGACGTAGACCCGGTTTCCTCGAACGGCGACGGCGGTGGTCCCTTCCATGCCCTCCCCCGCGTCGAGCAGGGTCTCCTGGGCGCCATCGGGGCCGACTCGAACGAGCTTGCTGGTCTGGTTGATCGCGGCGAGGACCTCCGTGCCCCGGCCGGTGAAGTCGAAGTCGTCGATGCCGGCCAGCCCTACGGCCCGGACCTGCGCCCGGCCGGCGCCGCCGCCCGCCACCACCGGAATCCGGAGGATCGTGCCGCGGTCGGAGTTGCTCGCCCACGCGGCACCGTCGTGGACCTTCAGGCCGTTGGCCCCGAAGAAGCCGTCAGGGGCGAGGGCCGGGTCCGCCGACCACACCGAGGCCACCCCACCACGCAGCGGGGCCTGCCAGATGCGCCCGCCGGCGGAGTCCGTGACCAGGAAACGGTCGCGGGCGCCGTCGATGACCACGGCGTTCGGCATCGTGTCGGCGGGCAGCGGCACGACGAGCCGGGGCCCACCGGCCGGGCGAACCTGCCAGATCCCGGTCAGCCCACCCTGCCCCGAGGAATAGAGAAAGTACACGTCGCCGCGGTCCGAGCGAGCAACCCCGGTGACCACGGGTATGCCGACGACCGGCGTGGTTCCGCCACCCCCGGGCGGCGGCGGCATGGTGACCAGCACCCGAGCCGCCCCATCCGGCGCGACCCGCACCACCTGGCGGGCGGGGATCATGCCGATGACCGCACCGCCGCCAGGTTCCACGGCGATGCTCTCGGCAGCCTGGCCGGCAGACCGGTCGAAACGGGCGAGAACACGAACGTCCCCCAAGCGGGTACCGGCAGCACGCCTCGGCGGTACCGCCGAGGCGTCCGGTGCAGTGGCGCCCGCGGCGAGGAGAACGGCGAAGCCGAGCATGGCGGCCCGCCGCCACAGGCCAGTGGCTCGACGAGGGAACATGGCATCCTTTCGTCCGGAAAACCGTGTGCCGACGTGGTCGAGCCGTCCCGGGAGGGACGGGCGTGCACGCCTGGCCGATCAGGGGGTGGACAATTCCTGGCCGAGCACGGCCAGGAGCTCTAGCCGAGAGGCCGCGGCGGTGCCTGGCGCCGGTGAGTACACGATCAGGCGCTGGTCCTGCCGGTCAGTGGCCAGGACGTCGAAGTCGAGCTCGAGGAAGCCGCCGGTGGGGTGCAGGATGCGCTTGCGGTCGCTGCGCCGGACCGCGACGTCGTGCCGGTCCCAGAGGTCGGCGAACTCCTCGCTCTCCCCTCGCAACGCCTCGACCAGCAGCACCGCCGCAGGATCAGCGGGACGGGCCGCGAGGGTCGCCCGAAGGTCGTCCACCTGCGCCCGGCTCTCGTGCTCGTGGTCCTCGACGGGGTAACGGCCGCGCAGGTCCGGACCGGTGAACCACCGGTAGGTGCAACTACGAGCGAGACCGCGGAACCGCGTCTGCTCCCCCAGCAGCGCATCCGCCATCGAGTTCTGCGCGAGCACGACGTTCAGATCGGAGGCGACCAGGGCGGGCAGGGCCGCCAGTCCGTCCAGCAGCCGCAGGAGGCCGCGGCTGACGTGCTCGTCGCCACCGGAGCGGGGCGGGGCGTGGTGACCGGCGAGGCGGAAGAGGTGGTCGCGTTCGTCGCTCGTCAGCCGCAGCGCCCGGACCAGCGCGGTAAGCAGCGCGACCGACGGCTGCGGACCGCGTCCCTGCTCGAGCCGGGCGTAGTAGTCCGGTGACATGCCGGCCAGCTGGGCGACCTCGCACCGCCGCAGCCCGGGTGTCCGGCGCCGGACACCGGCCGGCATCCCGACGCTCTCCGGTCGGAGCAGCGCGCGCCGGCGCCGGAGGAAGTCCGCGAGTTCGTTCCGTTCCACCCATTCAGCATGATCTTCGGGCTCGGGGACAACCAGGACTTGCCGATACCACCATGGCCCGAACAACCGCTTCGCCGGCAGGACTCGTGGCCCGCCGGCACCTCAGGCGCTGCACGGCTTCAGCTGTCTGAACCCCGTGTGCTCCGGCAACCCGGGACATGTCGTCCCTGCGCACGCAGGACCGGTCTCGAGCTGGGCTCGAGCCGATGGCCCGGCTGACCTCGTCTGACGCTTGGGCGAAGGCGTCCTCTGGGCAAGCCTGCTCGAGTCGGCTGTGGCTGCTCGAACGGTCTGGCCGCAGCACGTCGACGTCGACCGCCCGACGTCGGCTTCGACTCACTGAGCACAGTCTTCGGGCGTTACCGGCCGACGAAGCTGACCGCGCTCGCGGTTCCGGCCGAGCTCATCTTCGACCGAGCCATCGAGCGAGGGAACACATGGTTGAATCGCGATGAGTGAATCCGTCGCCAAGAGCGTTCCTTTCCCCGGGAGACAGCCTCGCCGCGGCGGCCGGTCTGTGCTCCGGCAGCCGGGACCCGTACGTGCTTCATGAGGACTGCGGTCAGGTGGGCTGGGCCGAGGACGAAGTGGCCGACGTCGAACTCCGTGCCGATGGCCGCGTTTCGATGTCGACGGGCGGCAGGCAAAGGGCAGTGTGCAATGACTCCCGCAACCACCCCTCCGCCCTGTCCAGCGACCATCCATTGTGGTCGGTGAGCGTGAAATAGGCGTCGTTGTTCAAGTAGAAGAACAGAACGTCGGTAGCCTCTTGCACGCCGAAACCGGCGCGCAGGGACCCCAGCTCGGACAGCCGGCCGGCGGCCACAGCGAGACCGTCGCGCAGGCTGGCTTCCGCGGTCTTGAGCGCGCCGGCGGCGCCGGGGTCGTGCGGCGCGGTGTCGGCGATGACGCGCATCAGGTCGCGGGACCGCTCGAAGCGGACCCGGGTGGCGTTGACGATGTCGCGCAGCAGGTCCCCCGCGTCCGTCGCGGCAGCGAGGTGGGCATGGATGTCCGCCACGTCCGGCGCCGTGGTCCTGGCCTCGATGATCAGCTTGAGCAGCCCCTGCTTGCCGCCGCCTGCCGCATACACCGTGGCGGGCGCGACCCGGGCGGCGGCGGCGATCTCCTCGACGGTCACCGTGAAGAACCCCTTCTTGCTGAACAACTCCCGCGCGGCGTCGTAGATCGCCTGCCGGGTCGCCGCGGCGTACTCGGCCCGTCTACTCCTGGCGTTTCCCGAAGGCGCAGTCGACATGGTGATAGTGTAGCCCTCTGTTGATCAGAGCTCGACTCTGATCAACAGAGCACAACTCAACTGACCGGGTGCAAACTAGGAGATTCGCTGGTGAACTACGTTTTCGTTCCGGGTGCCTGGCACGGTGGCTGGGCGTGGCACCCGGTGGCCCAGCGGGTGGCCGATGCCGGCAGGCGGGGCATCGCACTGACCATGCCGGGGCTCGCCGCCGGGGCGACGCACGGGAGCTGAAGCTGCACGACGCGGTGACGTGCCTCGTCACCGAGATCGAGCGGCGAGACCTGACAGACGTCGTGCTGGTCGGCCACAGCTGGGGCGGTATCCCGATCGCCGGCGCCGTGCCGCGGCTGGCCGGGCGCCTGCGTGGGATCGCTTTCGTCAGTGCGTTCGTCCCGCGCGCCGGAGAATCGATGGCCGACGCGATGAGCCCCGAGGTCGGCGCTTTCCTGCGCTCGGCGATCGAGGCATCTCCGGAGCACTCGATCGCCGTGGACTTCGAGTCGTTCCGCCTGTCGCTCATGCAGGACGAGCCGGAGCACCTGCAGCGGCTCGTATTCGACTTGCTGGTGCCGCAGCCCGGCGGCTACATGCTCGACGCCCTCGAGGAGGTGGACTTGGGAGACGTGCCGGTCACCTACCTGCTCGCCGAGAAGGACCGGGCACTGGCCGCGCCGGGCGTCGAACTCGCCGCACGTGCCGGAGTGGAGCCGGTCCTCTTGCCAGGCACCCACGAAACGATCCTCACCCACCCCGACGACGTGGCCAAAGCCCTGCTCGAACACACCGGAAGCTGAGCGCGGTACCCGACCCGAGCCGGTGCCTGTCTCGTGCGTGTTGCGCCCTGCAACGTCCGCGTGGAAACCGCGCCATGCCCTTTCCTGACAACCGCAGCAACGAAAGACGAGGACCATGCGGATCGGAATCGTCGGTCTCGGCCTCGGCGGAGCCACCGCCGCGGCCGCTATGTCCCAGGACGGTCATGATGTGACTGTGTTCGAGCAGGCACCTGCCATCGAGGAGGTCGGAGCCGGCCTCGCTTTGGGGCCGAACGCGGTTCGACTGCTGCGCGGCTTGGGCCTTGGCTCCCGGATGGCCGAGCGCGGATGCGTTCGATCGGGCGAGGGCCTCAGGAACCGGGTCGGCACTTTGCTGCAGAGCGTGACCGCCGAGGGCGGCGACGGCACCCCAGGCTACTACTTCCACCGCGCTGAACTCCTCACCACCATCTGCGAGCTGCTCGACCTCGAACGCGTTCGGCTCGGCCGGCGGTGCACCTCCGCCGAGGAGTCCGACGACGGCGTCCGCGTGCGTTTCGACGACGGCTCGTACGAGGACGTCGACCTATTGGTCGGAGCCGACGGCCTGCGTTCAGTCGTGCTGAGCAGCTTTTTCCCCGCGACACCGCTCGAATACGCCAATCTGGTCGCATATCGGGGGCTTGTGCCCAATACGGTGGCGCACAGACACGGCGTGTGGGCCGACGGCGAAAAATACTTCGTTGTTTATCCGGTCTCAGGAGGGCGGCTTCTCAACTTCGTCGGCGTGGTCCCGACGGCGGGGCGACCGGACGAGTCGTGGTCCAGCGAGGCGACGGTCGCAGACCTGCGTGCCGAGTTCATCGACTGGGACGCTCCGGTGCTCTCCGTCATCGACCGGGTTTCCCGGACTTTCCGCTGGAGCCTGTATACCCGGGCGCCGCTCGAGCACGTCACTGGGCGGCGCGTCGCGCTCCTCGGAGATGCAGCTCATCCCTTGCTCGTCCACGGCGGGCAGGGCGCAGGCCAGGCTATCGAGGACGCCGTCGCGCTTGGCGTGCTCCTTCGAAGCGCCTCGTCGAACGACGTCCCCGAACGCCTGGCGCTCTACGAACGGCTCCGGCTGCCGCGGGTGACCGCGGTCCAACAGGCGGTCCGGCGCACGGCCCGGTTGCTCCATCGCGATGTCCTCCTCGTCGAGGGTGAAGAACGGCCCCGGCCTCCCGAGGACACCGCCTGGATCGCGGATTACGATGTGGGCCGCGAGGCGCAAGACCTCCTGCACCCCACCATGCGGTCCCACAATCGCCGACCGTGCACGAGTAGCTGAGCCGCATTTCGTACGGCCACAACGCGGTCCTACGGCCTGGCATGCCCTACTACTACAACGGCAGGGACCGTCCATCGCACGCCGTTCAACCAGGATGACATGGCGTCACCCGGTCACGTTCGGTACCGGGCGCACATGGTGCTGACCGCTTCACACACAGCTCGTTCGATCGCGGCCCGCTCCGGGGCCCAGTCGGTGAGCAGGAGCGTGGGCCAGAAGACGAAGTTGGAGATCATCCCCAGAAACTGGGTCGCGGCGAGATCCGAGTCGCCGACCTTCGCCGAGCCGGCACGGTCGGCTTCGGCAAGGTAGCGGCTGACCGACTCGAAATAGGGCATTTTCCCCCGGCTGAACTGCGCCTCTCCCAGCTCGGGAAAGCGCGGCAGCTCCGCGATGACGATGCGGAACAGCGCCGTCATCCCCGGGCGGGTGAGCAGTTCGACGTACCGGTGGCCGATCGCGGTCAGGCCCGCCCGCAGGTCCTCGGCCGACGGCTCCGGCCCGCCGGAGTCCTCGGTCTGCCAGGACTCGGTCACGATCGCGTCGAAAAGCGCCGCTTTCGTCGGGAACTGCTTGAAGAGCGTGGCCTTCGAGACCCCGGCCGCCTCGGCGATCTTGGCGAGCGAAGTTCCGTCGTAGCCGGAAGCCAGGAACAGACCGGTGGCGGCCTCGAGGATGGCCGCGCGCTTCTCTTCGGCCACACGCCGGTGATACGCCGAAGGTTCGGTGCCCATGGTCCCCAGTATGCCCGATGGCGAGGTGAGTCACTTGACTCACCTCCGATCCCGCAGTACGTTCCGATGGCGAGGTGAGCCGGTCAGCTCACCATAACCATTCTTCAGAGGACTCGCCATGCCACGTTTCACCAACCAGACCGCCCTGATCACCGGCGGCACCGGAGGACTCGGCGAGAGCCACGTCCGGGCCTACCACGCCGAAGGCGCGAACGTCGTCATCGGCAGCACGGCGAACGGCCTGGGCAAGGCCACGGAACTCGCCACGGAGCTGGGCGAGCGCGCCCTCGCGGTCCGTTTGGACGTCGCCCGTGAAGACGACTGGGCCGCCGCCGTCGCCGCAGCCGAGCAGACCTTCGGCACGCTGACGATCCTGGTGAACAACGCGGGCGTCCAAAACCCCGCCACCACCATCGAGCAGACCGGCCTGGCCCTCTGGGAGCGCACCTTCGCGATCAACGTGACCGGCCAGTTCCTCGGCACCAAAGCCGTCACCCCGGCGCTGCGGCGAGCCGGCGGCGGCGTGATCGTGAACATCGGCTCCGCGATGGCGCACGGCGGCACCGCCCTCTACACCCCCTACGTCGCGAGCAAGTGGGCGACCCGCGGTTTGACGTTGAGCGCCGCGCTCGAACTCGGCCGGGACAACATCCGGGTGAACGCCATCCACCCCGGCGTCATCTCGACCAAGCTGATCCACGAGCCTGCCGCGCCCGGCGAGCGGCCGATTTCGGACTTCTACGACCCGAAGCCGTTCGCGATCCCCCGCCTCGGCGAGCCCGCCGACGTCAGCGCGGCACTGCTCTACCTCACCTCGCCGGAAGCATCGTTCGCGACCGGCACCGAACTGGTGCTCGACGGCGGCCTGCTGCTGGGCCCGGCCCTCCCGGCCGGCGTCGCCTGATCCGTGGACGCCGTCCTGCGGGCACTGCAGCTGACCCCGGCGTCACCGACCCGGGCCCGGATCGTCGACATCACCACGATCGGCCGCCGCACCGGCCGCCCGCGCCGGATCGAGATCTTCTTCTACCGCGTGCACGGCCGGTTCTACCTCAACAGCGGCCTGCTGCGGCCGCCGAGCTGGTACGCGAACCTGCTGAGCCACCCCGACTTCACGTTCCACCTCAAGAACGGCGTGCGAGCCGACCTGCGCGCCCACGCCCGGCCGGTCACCGACCCGGAGGAGCGCCGGAAGATCTTCACCGAGGTGGTCGCCGACCTCAACCAGCCGAGCAACCCGGGCACCATCGCCCAGCCCACGCACCTGGCGGACTGGCTGCAGGTGAGCCGTCTCGTCGAGGTCACCTTCCCCGACCTCCCCGCCGAGCCGACACCGTGAACGGAGCAACCATGCAACGTCCCGCCTCCGCGGCTTCCTGTCCGAAGGTGCGAACGTCGTGATCGGCGACATCCGCGACGAAGCCGGGGAGCGCCACAAGGCGGAACGCACACGCCGGACACACTTCTCGACCGGCTCCGCGACACCGAGACGTCATGACCGACGGACGAGTACTGACACGTGTAATTTGAGATCGTCGAGGCTACTCGAGGGGCGGTCGGATGGCGGGCAAGGACAGGCGGGTCACGAGCGCCGATGTCGCGCGCAAGGCCGGCGTGTCCCGGTCCACGGTCAGCTACGTCCTGAACGACACGCCGAACCAGTCGATTCCGGACAGCACCCGCCGCCGAGTGCTGGGCGCGGCCGCATCGCTCGGGTACGCGCCGTCGGCCGCCGCGCGCGCTCTGCGCAGCGGCCGTTCCGAGGTCGTGCTCGCCCTGCTCCCCGACTGGCCGCTCGGCCACGCGGTCGGCCGGCTGGTGCAGTGCCTGACCACGGCTTTCGCCCGGCACAAACTCAGCTTCGTGGTGCATCCGGCCAGCCGGACCGCCCAGCCGCTCAGTGAGGTGTGGAAGGCCATCACTCCCGCCGCCGTCCTGGCACTGGACGAGTTCTCCGACGCCGACGCCGCGGCGATGCGCGCCGCCGGCGTCCGGGTCATCGTCGCCCTGCATGCCGGGGCGCCGCTGAGGTGGCGGGAGATCAGCACTCCGGAGAACCCCATCGGCGCCGCACAGGCCCGGCATCTCGCGAGTACCCACCGGCGGCTGGGCTTCGCCTACCCCGACGACGAACGCGTCGGGGTCTTCGCCGAGCCGCGACTGGACGGCGTTCGTGAGGTCTGCGCCGAATTGGGCCTGCCCTCGCCGGACGTCCGGACCGTGCCGCTCGAGCCTGCCGCGGCCGCCGACGTCGTGCAGGCGTGGTTGGCCGCCGATCCTCCGGTGACCGGGATCTGCGCGTTCAACGACGACGTGGCCATGGCCGTTCTGGCCGGTATCGCACGCCTGGGCCGGAAGTGCCCGCGAGACATGGCCGTCGTCGGGGTCGACGACGTCCCGGGCGCCGCAGTGGCCCAACCGGCCCTGACCACGGTCGTCCGCGATTTCGAAGCCATCGCCGAGCACTACGCGCGTGGCGTCGTGGCCGCGCTGAACGGCGAGCGGCTCCCAGCCGCTCTCGTCGAGGACGAGATCCGGGTGAAAGTCCGCGAATCCACCTGACATCACGTCAGCTCGCCTCGGAAGAACTCCAGTGTGGACTGGTGCAGCCGGGTCCGGTGCGGAACGCTCGCCCACGCGTGGTCGGCCCCCGGCACCACCTCCAGCTCCGCATTGCCGTCGTAGTGCTCGAGATAGCGGCGGGCGTACTCGACGGGCGCGATGTCGTCCTTGTCGCCGTGGATGATGCGGACGGGGCCGCGGTAGCCCGCCGAACGCCCGTAGACGTCCAGACCGGCGATGTCCTCGGCCAGCGCCGGGCTCATCCTGCTGCCGCCGGTGTCGAAGTAGCCCTTCTCCTCGAACTCCGCCGCGAGGCTCCGGCCCTTGAGATGACCACCGCCGACCTCGAAGGGGGCGACGGCCGCGGGTGACCACAGGCACGTCGCCCGCACGTCCGGTTCTTCGGCGGCCACGATGCCCGCGACCACACCGCCCATGCTCATCCCCACCAGCCCGATCCGGCGGGGATCGGCGAACGCGGCGGCCCTGACAGCGCTCAGGACCGTGCGGACCTGGGCGATCTCCCCCGTGATGGTGACGTCGAAGAAGTCACCGTCGCTTTCGCCGTGACCGGACAGGTCCACCCGAACCGACGCGATGCCGGCGGCTTCCAGCAGCCGGGACATCCGGACGAAGTCCGGGAGTTCGAGCCGGTTGGAGCCGAACCCGTGGACGAACAGCACCGTCGGCCACCGCTCGGCGCCGCCGTCCGGAATGTGCACTGTGGACCGCAGCGTCAAGCCGTCGTGGTGGAACTCCTGGAAGCGGATCACGCGGTGGCCTTCGGCGTGTCGTTCCGGACGTCGACGGGCACGGGTTCGAGCTCGGTCGCCTTGGGCAGCCGGGGCACCCAGAACAGCCCGATGACCGTGGCGACCAGGGTGAATCCGAGCAAGAGCCAGAACAGCAGCCGCGGGTTGGCCGCGGCGAGCGCCGGCGTTCCGAACGCGGCGAGGCCGGCGAGCACCCGGGTGAAGGCCATGGTCACCCCGCTGGAAGTGCTGCGCAGCAGCGTCGGCACGAGCTCCTGCGACCAGACCTTGTAGATGCTCTCGCCCGCGAACGCGTTGCCCAGCCCGGACACGAGCATGACGGCGACGAGGGTGAACCGGCTGGGTCCGAGCAGCGCGGGCAAGGCCCAGGCGATCACGATGAGGGCCGTCCCGCCGACGAACCAGCCGTGCCGGGACGGCCGGTCGATCGCCCGCATGAAGATGAGCCCGGCGATGAAGCCGACCGGCAGGCCGATCAGGGTCAGCTGGGAGTACTGCGCGACTCCCCCTCCGGTCAGCGTGGTCCACAGGTAGGTGCCGAAGCTGCCGAGGGTGGACGCGCCGAGGTTCCAGGTCGCGTAGTAGAGCCCGGTGGCGACCACGGCGAACAGCACCGGCGGGCGGAACAGCTGGCCGACCCGGCTGAAGTGAATCTGCTCGGCGGCGACGCCTTCCCCCGAATCCGCGGCTTTCCGGGCGGTGGCCCACTCGGCGGACTCGCGCAGCGTCATCCGCAGGAGCAGCACGATCACCGACACGACCAGCAGGTGGCCGAACATGATCCGGCCGCCGAGCACGCCCCACGACCCCACCACCGAACTGAGCACGACCACCGCGACGATCCCGGCGAGCCAGAGCATGTTGGAGAAGATGACCAGCTTGCCCTTCTGTCCGGGCGGCGCTTCTTCGTTGATCAACGCGAGCGAGACCGGTAGGTCCGCGCCGATCGCGAACCCGACCGCCACCACCCCGATGTACAGGAGGACGGGAGCCGCGGCGATCAGCAGCAGCGCGACGCCGGCCGCGTACAGCAGGAGCGACAGGCTGAAGACCAGCCGCCGCCCGAACCGGTCGCCGAGCCATCCGCCGACCAGCGCACCCGCGGCGAACATCAGCGTCTGCAACCCGAGCAGGGCTCCGATGGTCCCCGCCGAGAGCCCGAGAGCCCCGGCGTAGGCGCCGCCGATGGCGATCCCGGAGGTGACCAGGGCCGCGGCGTCGAGGTACGACGCCATCCCGGCCAGAATCGCCGTCTTCCAGGGGCGGTTCGCCGCCTGCGTCGGTCCAGACATCGGCATCTCCTCGTCGAGTACGCGAAAAGTCTGATTGACACGTTTTAACCAGGACGACCTTCTTGTTGGTCATGATGACCGATTGCCGCCAGGGTTACTGACTCGTGTCAGTGGACTGATGAGGTACGTTAGCTCGCCACATACGCCCTGACAAGCCCATTGACCGGACCGGAAGCTCGAACGTAGCTTGAGCGCACGGTCGATGAATCGTTTCATCGATCAAGGACAGGAAGGCACGGCCCGTGACCACGTCCGCGACGCACCTGCGCACCGAACACCTCGACGAAGCGCTCGGCATCGGCGTCATCGAGCCCCGGTTCTCCTGGCGGCTGCCCGCAGGCACAGCCGGGCAGACCGCCTACCGGATCCGGACGGACAACGGCTGGGACACCGGGCGCGTCGAATCCGGTGCGAGCACGCTGCTGCCCTACGACGGCCCGCCGCTGCGCTCGCGGCAACGCGTCGAGTGGCGGGTCAAGGTGTGGGCCGACGGAACCGAAGGCGGCTGGTCGGATCCCGCCGTCTTCGAAACCGGCCTGCTGTCCACAACGGACTGGCGGGCCGAATGGATCACGCCGAACGAAAATCCCGGTGGCACACCGGGAAACCGGCCCGCGACGCTTCTGCGGCACGAGTTCGAGGTCACCGCACCGGTCGTCTCGGCCCGGCTGTACGCAACAGCGCACGGCATCTACGAAGGCTTTCTCAACGAAGAGCGGATCGGGGACACCGAGCTGACACCCGGGTTCACGCAGTACCGCACGAGCCTGCAGGTGCAGACCTACGACGTCACGCAGCATGTCCGGCAGGGCGCCAACGCCCTCGGGGTGATCCTGGCCGACGGCTGGTACCGCGGCCTGATCGGGTACTTCCGGTTCGCCGACCAGTGGGGTGACCAGGTGGCTTTCCTGGCGCAACTGCACCTCACCCACCCCGGCGGCACCGAAACCGTGGTGGGCACCGGACCCGGGTGGCGGAGCGCGCAGGGACACGTCGTGGCCGCGGACCTGATCGAAGGCGAGCGGTGGGACCTGCGCCGCATGCCGCGCGGCTGGTCCTCCCCCGGTTTCGACGACTCGGCGTGGTCCCCCGCCCCGGCCGATCCGCGGGGTTTCGGCGAACTCGTGGGTTCCCCCGCGCCACCGGTGCGGCGGGTCGAGGAGCTCACGCCCGTGTCGGTGCGCCGGCTGGACGCGCACCGCCAGGTGGTCGACCTGGGCCGGAACATCAACGGTTGGGTCCGGCTGCACCGGCTCGGCCCGGAAGGGACGCGGATCCGGCTCGTCCACGGCGAATGGCTCGACGCCACCGGCGACGTCACGACCGAAAACCTCCGCCCGGAACCACCCGGCGGGGAACCGCTGCCGGCCGGCCAGGTCGACGAAGTCGTGTCGTCCGGAACGCCCGGCGATGTGTTCGAGCCGCGCCGCACCACGCACGGCTTCCAGTACGTCCGTGTCGAAGGCCATCCCGACGATCTCATCCCGGCAGACATCACCGGTGTCGTGGTCCACACCGATCTGCGGCGCACCGGCTGGTTCTCCTGCAGCGACGAACGGATCACCAAGCTGCACGAGGCGGTCGTCTGGAGCCTGCGCGGCAACGCCTGCGACATTCCCACCGACTGCCCGCACCGCGAACGGGCCGGCTGGACCGGCGACTGGCAGCTGTTCGTGCCCACCGCCGCGTTCCTGTTCGACGTGGCCGGATTCTCCGCGAAGTGGCTGCGCGACGTCGCGGCCGACCAGTGGCCGGACGGCACGGTCGCGAACATCAGTCCCGCCGTTCCGGACGAGCGCTTCATCGAGGAAGTCGCCTGGCTCAACGGATCCGCCGGCTGGGGCGACGCCGCCGTCATCGTGCCGTGGGAGCTGTACCGGGCCTACGGCGACACCCGGATCATGGCCGACGCGTGGCCCACGATCGTGCGCTGGCTGGACCGCGTCGAACGTGCCGCCCGCACCCAGCGGCACCCCGATCGCGCGGCCGCCCGGCCGGAACCGGCACCACACGAGAAGTACTTGTGGGACACCGGTTTCCACTGGGGCGAATGGCTCGTCCCCGGAGAGGAAATCGACCTCGCGGCCTTCCCGAAACTCGACCGCGGCGACCTCGCGACCGCGTTCTACGCCCACAGCACCCGCCTCGCCGGCCGGATCGCCGAAGTCCTCGGCCGCGACGACGAAGCCAAGCACTACCACACGCTCAGCGACGAAATCCGCGCCGCCTGGCGCACCGAGTACCTCGGCCCCGACGGGCGGCTCACCCCGGACACCCAGGCCAACCACGTCCGCGCACTGGCCTTCGACCTGGTCCCCGACGACCTGCGCACCGCCGTCGCCGCCCGCCTCGTCGAACTCGTGCGGGCCGCGGACACCCACCTGGGTACGGGGTTTCTCGCCACCCCGTACCTGCTGCCGGTCCTCGCCGACACCGGACACCTCGACGTCGCCTACGAACTGCTGCGGCAGGACACCGCACCGTCCTGGCTCGTCATGATCGACCGCGGCGCGACGACGGTCTGGGAAGACTGGACCGGAGTCTCGGAGACCGGCGATGTGAGCCAGTCGCTCAACCACTACTCCAAAGGCGCCGTCGTGTCCTTCCTGCACAGGTACGTCGCCGGCATCGAACCACTCGCCCCCGGCCACCGCCGCTTCCGGATCCAGCCACGGCCTGGGGGTGACCTGACGTCAGCGGAAGCCGCCCACGAATCACCCTACGGCCGGATCGAATCCGCGTGGTCGATCGAAAGAGACGAACTGCACCTACGTGTCACCGTCCCACCCGGCACCAGCGCGACGATCGTCCTGCCGAGCGGACGACAAGAGAAGGTCCGGCCGGGCATTCACCAGTTCATCGACACCCCGGCTCACTGAGGCTCATGCGGCGCACTGTCGGCAGTGGTCCAGCCGCTGTCAGGTCACGCTCGCCCCGTCCGAGGCTCGAGGAGCGCGAGGGCGAACTCGAACGCCCGATCGGCCCGCGCGCGGTCTCCCGAGACGAGAAGGTCGAGCTGAAGCCCCCGTATCTGAGCCAGGAGGAGGGTGGCCAGGGCTGACGCGTCCTCGGGGGCCCACCCGTCCTGCCTGAGCCACCCGGAGATGAAATCGACGTCGTCCAGCATCGGCTGCGTCAGCTCCCCGCCGTCGCCCGACTGCCACCCCCTGCTGGCGACGATTTCGAACAGGAGCAGGAACTGCCGCTGCTCCTTCGGCTCGCACAGCCGTCGCCACGTGATCCTCAGCAGTTCTGCCGCCGACCCGGCTTCCTGGAGTTCGCTGTCGGCGGTCACCTGAGCGAAGAGATCGGTGCGGATCTTCTCCACCACGCACTTGATCAGCTCGTCCTTCGACGAGAAGTGGCGCAGCAGCGTCGCATGGGTCACCCCCAGCGCCTGGGCCGCCGGACGCAGCGACAGGCCGGCGATGCCGTGATCGAGGACATATTCGGTCGCCGCGGCCAGCAGCTCCGGCCGCCGGTGCTGAAACCGGAGGGTCCGCCCGTCGACACGCTCGGAACTCATCAGCTGTTGTCCTCACTCGGGATGCCTGGTTGCGATTAAGCGTACCATCCGGTTACCCTAACCGAGTGGTACTGCTACTTTCTCTCACGCCGAAGCCGGAAGCCTCCGCATCGGCCGAGACTCACGAGTACCTCCCGCACCCGGACCCGGCCGACGCCGCACCGGCCCTCTGAACGGAACAGCATGAGCAAATGGACAGCGGTCGACATCCCCGATCAGACCGGCCGCACTTTCGTGGTCACCGGCGCGAACAGCGGCCTTGGGCTGGAGACCGCGCGCCGGCTGGCCGAGCGCGGCGGGCATGTGATCATGACGGTGCGCGACCCGGAGAAGGGGCGGGCGGCCGCCGCAGACCTGCCCGGATCGGTGAAGGTCCGCACCCTGGACCTGGCGGACCTGGAGTCGGTCTCCCGGTTCGCCGCCGGAGTCGAGCACGCCGACGTACTCGTCAACAACGCGGGCGTCATGATGACGCCGAAGCGGACCACCGCGCAGGGGTTCGAGCTCCAGCTCGGCACCAACCACCTGGGACACTTCGCGCTGACCGCTCTGCTGTACCCCGTGCTGCGCGCCGGGTCGGCGCCCCGGATCGTCACCATCAGCTCCACCCTCCACCGGCGGGGGCGGATCGACTTCGACGACCTGCAATCCGCGCGCTCCTACTCCCCGTCCGCCGCCTACGCCCAGTCCAAGTTCGCCAACGTCCTGTTCGGCCTGGAGCTGAACCGGCGGCTGCGCGCGGCCGGCAGCCCCGCGATCAGCGTGCTCGCCCACCCCGGCTACACCGCCACCAACCTGCAGACCTCCGGCCCGACCGGCCTGCTCAACCTGAGCGGCCGGATCAGCAACCTCCTGATGGCCCAGCACGTCACCATGGGAGCCCTCAACCAGCTCTACGCCGCAACCGCCCCCGCCGTCCAGGGCGGCGAGTTCTACGGCCCCGACGGCCGGGGCGAGAACCGTGGCCACCCCAAGCTCGTCAAGCCTGTCCCGTCGGCGACCGACACCGATGCCGCCCGCCGCTTGTGGGAGGTCTCAGAGAAGCTGACCGGCTTCTCCTTCGCCCCCTGAGAAGTGACCGGCGCACGCAGTCAGGTCCGTCCGGATCTCATCGTCATCGGCAGCGACGCCGCGCTGGCGCCCAGCCCCACCTGACGGCCTGACTTTTTTCCATCCTCAACACAGATCGGACAATCGATGAACATCGTGCTCTGGGTCCTGCAGGCAGTGCTGGCCGCCGTTTTCCTCGGCGCGGGCCTGCCGAAGATCGCCAAGCCGAAAGAGGAACTCGTCGCCTCCATGGGCGAATGGGTCAGCTCCTTCCCCGCCCCGGGAGTCAAGCTGCTCGGCCTGGTCGAGGTTCTCGGCGCAGTCGGCCTGATCGTTCCGCCGCTTACCGGAATCGCCCCGGCACTGAGCCCGGTCGCGGCCGTCGGCATCATCGTGATCATGCTCGGTGCCATCGTGGCCCACGCGCGAGAATCGGCCGGGTCCAAGATCGCCATGAACGTCGTCCTGGGCGTGCTCGCTGCCGTCGTGGCGTGGGGACGCTTCGGGCCGTACGCGTTCTGAACGCAAGCAGAGTCCCCGTCCACCAGCGGGCAACCCTGCTTCACGGCCGATTCTTCGTGGACCGCGACAGCGGTCACAGATACCCCCTGGGGTATCTGTGATACCTTCGGATGCATACCCCCCGGGGTACTAGACTTTCCGGAATTCAAGGAGCTGATGTGACCTCCGAGATCGACCAGAACGGCTTCGCCGCCCGCCTCTCCCAGGGGAACGCCTTCGTGCTCGACGTCCGCGAGGCCCGTGAGTACCGCGCGGGTCACGTTCCGGGCGCCCGGAACGTGCCGCTGAGCGTGCTGCCCGCCCGCGTGGCGGAGGTGCCCGAGGACCGGCCCGTCTACGTCATCTGCCAGTCCGGCGGTCGCAGTGCCCAGGCCACCGATCTCCTGCGCGCCGTCGGGGTCGACGCCGTCAACGTGCTCGGCGGGACCGGTGCGTGGATCGACTCCGGCCGTGCCGTCGAGCCCACGAACGCGTGAGGGGAGCGAACCGATGATCACCGTCCTGCCCATCGACACACCGGGACTCGGCGACCGCACCTACCTGGCACACGACGGCGTGGTGGCCCTGGTGGTCGATCCGCAGCGCGACTACGACCGGGTGCTGGGCCTGGCGCGGGCCGCGGGCGTGCGCATCACCCATGTCTTCGAGTCCCACATCCACAACGACTACGTGACCGGTGGCTACGAACTCGCGCGGGAGGTGGGTGCGCAGTACCTGCTCAACGCCGACGATCCGGTCTCCTTCGAGCGGGTCGGCGTGCGCGACGGCGACGTCGTCGAGATCGGCGACCGGATGCGGGTGCGGGTCCTGCTCACCCCGGGCCACACCCACACCCACCTGTCTTTCGCACTGTCGGAAGGCAGTGAACCGTTCGCGGTCTTCACCGGCGGCTCGCTGCTCTACGGCTCCACCGGCCGTCCGGACCTGCTCGGCCCGGACCACACCGACGCGCTGGCGCACGCCCAGTGGCACTCGGCCCGCCGCTTGGCCGGCGAACTGCCCGACGCCACCGCCGTCTACCCGACGCACGGTTTCGGCAGCTTCTGCTCGGCCACCCAGTCCGCGGCCGTCACCGGCACCATCGGTCAGGAGAAGCTGTCCAACCCGGCGCTGACCCGGGAACTGGACAGCTACGTCGAGGAACTGCTCGCCGGGCTCGACGCGTACCCGGCGTACTACGCGCACATGGCCCCCTTGAACTCCGCCGGACCGGCCAAGCCCGACCTCTCACCGCCCGCCGAGGCCGACCCGGCCGAACTGCGGCGTCGCATCGCGGCCCACGAGTGGGTCGTCGATCTGCGCAGCCGCACCGCGTTCGCGGCCGGGCACGTCGCGGGCACGGTCAACTTCGGCCTCGACGGTCAGTTCGTCACCTACCTCGGCTGGCTCATCCCCTGGGGCACGCCCGTGACACTGCTGGGCGAGACCGCCGAGGACGTCGCGGAGGCACAGCGCGAACTGGTCCGCATCGGCATCGACCGCCCGGCCGCGATGGCCACCGGCCGGCCCGAGGACTGGGCGGGCGGCGAGCCGTTGCGCCGTTATCCCACGGCCACCTTCGCCGACCTCGCCGCCGAGTCGGCCCGGGACGCGAGGATCGTCGTCCTCGACGTGCGCCGAAACCAGGAGCGCGCCGAGCGGTACATCGCCGGCTCCACGCACATCCCGATCCACGAAGTGCTCGACCGCCTCGACGAGATCCCGGCCGGCCCGGTCTGGGTGCACTGCGCCGGTGGTTACCGCGCCGGTGTGGTGGCCGCGCTGCTCGACGCCCACGGGGTCGACGTCATCGCGATCGACGACACCTTCGACAACGCCGGCCCGGCCGGTCTGCCCCTGGCCTCCGCTCCGGAGCCCCAGGAGATCCGCGCATGACGCAGCACGTCGGCAGCCCATCGCTGCGGAACACCTCGACGACGCCACCGGTCCCACCCCACGCCTGATCGACGTCCGCACGGCCGCGGAGTTCGAGGCCGGGCACATCCCCGGCGCGGTCAACGTGCCGCCCGACGCGCTCAAGCAGCGGTTGGACGACCTCCGCCCGCTGCTGCGCGGCCAGGACATCGTCCCGGTCTGCCGATCGGGGCTGCGCGCCGTCAAACCTCCGACCGTCCGAGTGCCCCGCGAACACGCCGTCCCACCGTGCCGCGCGTCGAAAAGGTCGACTGTTCGGCCAGGTCCCGCCGCCCCAGACAGGTATACTCCTCGCCGCTCCAGAGTCCGCCCAGGATCGAGAGGCCTTCGTCGAGCATGAGGAAAATGCCGTCCCAGCCGGCCTCCTCCGCGAGAACGCCTAGTTCCACAATGGATTCCGGCGTGCCGAAATCCTTGAAGTTGGGAATGTAGACACCGAACTTCACAAGGTCTCCATCGTCAGCAGTGCCGGAATCGAGGCGGGCGACGGAGTGGACGTACCCGGCACGAAGAAGCGGCCGTTCGTCACGACGAGACGTGGCCTGCTCAGGCAAGAAAGGTCGCCGGACGGGACGCCGTCGACCGCGAGGAGGTCGGCCAGGGCACCCGGCGCGAGCACGCCGAGGTCTCCCCCTCGTTCGAGCGCTTCCGCGGCACTGGACGTGGCCGATCGGATGACGGCGTCGATGCTCATGCCCAGTGAGCGCATGTGGTCCAACTCGCCCGGCAGCGAATCGATCCCACCCGCGACGCTGCTCGTGTCGGTTCCCGCGGCAATCCGCACGCCCGCGTCCAGAGCCGCTCGGAAACTGGCCTCCTGGGTCGCCGCTGCCTGACGTGCGCGGGCCAGCGCCTGCGCGCCGAAGTCGTTGCTGTCGCGCATCTCGCGCTCGCCGTGCGCGATGACGTGGTGCGTGACCTTGATCGTCGGCACCAGCCACGTGCCGTTACCGACCATCGTCTGGATGTTCTCGGGTGACAGGTGCAGCCCGTGCTCGATCGTGTCAGCGCCGGCGTGCAGGGCGATGGCCGTGGTCTCGGGCTGGAACGTGTGGGCAGCGGCGGCGACCCCCAGGCGATGGGCTTCGTCGACAATCGCCGAGGCCTCCTCCTGGGTGAACTCCAGGACCGCCTTTCCGGGAACCCTGCGCGCACCGTCCATGACGAACTTGATCAGGTCGGCTCCCGCGCGCAACTCTTCACGCACCGCACGCCGGCACGCATCCACGCCCGTGACCTGCTGGGCGGCTGCGCCGTCTGCGCCCTCGCTGCCGTGTCCCCCCGTCATGCAGATGACGCGACCCGCCGCGAAGACCCTGCTCGCCTGCAGTTGCCCTCCGTTGACGGCGTCACGAACCGCGATGGCCACGCCGTTCGGTGCACCGACGTCACGTACGGTCGTGACTCCTGCGGCCAGCAGCTTGCGCGCGTTCTCCGCGGCGTGCAGCATCAGTCGTTCGCGGGAGCGCGCGACGTCGTCGGGTGCCGACCAGTCCCCCAGGTGAACGTGCATGTCGATGAGCCCCGGGAGCAACGTCCAGGTCGAGGGCAGCTCGATGATCCGCGGGCCCTCGTGCGGCAGGGCTGCCGCCGGCATCACATCGACGATGCGGTTCCCGTCGAGCACGACGCCGGTGCGCCCGTCTCGCCACCGACGGCCATCGAACAGGTGGTCGGCCACCAGAACACTTCGGTCGGACGCGTGCGCCTCGATTCAAACGTTGTGGGCCACCAATGGATGCCTCGGACACGGTTCGTCGGCGCCGAAGACACCGGCTCAGGCATCGGCCTCGGTCCGGCTCACGTGCACGGCGATGGCGCGGAGGAATTCGAGGTTCTCCATATCGCGGTTGGTGGCTTCGTCGTGGGACGTGCCGTAGTGGCGATTCGCCGAGAGCTTCACGATCGTCGTGCTGGTGCCGGGATCGACGTAGACGAGCTGGTTGAGGACGCCCATTGCGCTGAATTCGCCGCGCGTTCCGCCCGGGAGCCACCACTGGTAGCCGTAGCCGAGGTCGATGGGCTGGTCCCCGACGATCGGACGGCCTGGTTCCCGGACCGGTGAACTCACGCTCGTGGACCTCCGCACCCACTCCTCGGAGACGATCCGCCGGCCCTCCCAGATGCCGCCGTTGCGGTAGAGCTCGCCGAGCTTGGCGAAGTCGCGGGCGGTGAGGTTGAGACCGGCATAGGACATCTCGGTGCCGCGCAGGTCCGTGATCCAGAAGCCGGGCGATTCGAATCCGAGCGGTTCGACCAGCTTCTCGCGCATGTAGTCGGCGACGGTGCGTCCGGTGGCTCGCGCCAGGAGTGCGCCGAGGACCTGGGTCTCTCCGGAGTTGTACCGGCACACGGTGTCG
The DNA here is from genome assembly GCA_033793495.1 of Streptomyces sp. MN03-5084-2B. Lineage (GTDB taxonomy): Bacteria > Actinomycetota > Actinomycetes > Mycobacteriales > Pseudonocardiaceae > Amycolatopsis. The sequence continues at coordinate 95,506 of JARAWT010000028.1, forward strand.
GGTGCGGTGTCCCTGACCATGCGGGCGACGTAGCCGTCGAGGCCGCCTCCCAGGCCGAGCATGGCCCGGGAGATCTGGTGGACGTCGGACTCCGGATCGTTGTAGTCCTCGTTCCAGCGGGCTCCGGAGGACATCTGGAGGACCTTCTCGATCGACACGCCGTCGTAGGCCGAGCCCGGCCGGACCCGGACGTAGTCGCTGATCGGCTGGTCGACGCTGCCGATCAAGCCCTCCTCGAGAGCGATGCCGACCAGGCAGGACACGAAGCTCTTGGCGACCGACATCGACAGCCAGGTGACTTTCGGGCCGCCCGTCAACCAGTAGCCCTCGTACCGGATCGCGCCGTCCACGATGACCAGCAACGCTGCAGTGTCGGTCTCGACCAGGAACTCGGCGGAGGAGCGCGTGCGGCCCTGGAACCGGTAGCCCATGGGCAGCTGCACGATGGGGCCCGCCGGCCAGGCGAACGGTCTCGACGCGGCCGGCATGCTCCTCGTCGGGACGAGGTCGCGGATGCGCGGGAAGGTGTCGTGCTGCGGCGCGCCGGTGAACAGCCCGACGTCGCCCAGCGAGGCGGGCTTCGACGACCTGATCGCCTTGCGACCGAGATAGCGCAGCAGGAACGGGATGGTGTTGGCGCGCGTGTGAGCTGACATCGTGTCCTTCGAGGCCGGGAGTCGGGACTGATGTTGTGAGGTGGCCGATGACCGGGGTAACCTAAATCTATTAGATTTAGGTTACAGACCTCACGAGCTCCTTGGGAAGAGGTGGCAGCCGGTGTCGGAGCCCCCCAGGCGTGCCGGGCGCCCGCGAAAGGCCGTCCTCGACCGGGCAGTGATCGGGGCCGCCGCGCTTCGGCTCGTCGACGAGACCGGGGACCTCGCGTTGCCCGAGCTCGCTCGCCGGCTCGGCGTCCAGACCGCGTCGCTCTACCACCACGTCGACGGGCGCGCGGGCGTCATCGAGCTGCTTCGCGAACAGCTCGTCGACGAGATCGACACCTCCGCACTCGACGAGCAGGACCGGCCGATCTGGGACGAGGCAGCCGCCGCCTTCTTCCGCTCCTACCGCGCGGCCTTCGCTGCGCATCCCCGGGTCGCGCCCCTCCTGGCCACGTCCACGATCCGATCACCCCGGGCGATCCTCGCCTATGACAAGGCGGCAGCGGCGCTCGCGTCGAGCGGCGTTCCCGTGGACCGGATCATGGAGGTGATCAAAATGCTGGAGTACTTCGTGGCCGGCTCCGCCCTCGATCTGGCTCCGCCGAAGGTGACCTGGCAGATCCCTGATGGCGTCGCAGCACCCCACATTGCCGCCGCCCTGGACGCACAAGGCGACGCCGCGAGCCGCGCCGAGAGGGCTTTCGAGTTCGGCCTCGCCGCCCTCCTCGGTGGCCTGCGGGCCGAGTTCGCAGCCGACCCGTCGGATGCGAGCGTTCCGCCCGAGCAGCCTTGGCAGGCCTCGTGACGTCACCGCCGGCGATCCGTCCTCGACAACGGCAAGTCCGTACCCCACTGTTGTTGTCCAAACCAGTAACCTCTGGGTGACGCCGTACGCGCCCGATGAACTGCACTCCGCCGGCGACGTCCCCAACGGCGACCGGTCCGGCGCCGGCCTCCCTGCCTGGACGCAGGCCAACCGCTCGATCGAGAACACCGACGTGGTGCTGTGGCACACGGTCGGCGTCACGCACCTCCCCCGTTCGGAGGACTGGCCCGTCATGCCCAACGAGGTAGCCGGCTTCTCCCTCATCCCCAACAACTTCTTCGACAGATCCCCGGCGCTCGACGTGCCTGACCAGTCCAAGGCCCACTGCACACCGGAGGGCTGCACCCACTGCCTTCCCGGCCACTGCACCTGCGGACACTGAGGGGAGGCGATGCAGATCGCACTCATTTGGCCCTCGAGGAATCTGCGTTCTCCCGGCTCGAGCTGGGGATGAGCGTGGCATCGGTTGCGGCGATGTCCGCGATCACGGTGATCTGAGCATCGCAGTCCTCGCTGCCCGCCGCCGCGCTCGAGCAGGTACCCTGGGGGGTACCCAGGGAGGTCGGTGTGGAGCTGAACGAAGACGTGCTCGCGGACGTGCGCAAACGGCTACGGCGGGCGCAGGGTCAGGTCGGTGGTCTCATCCAGATGATCGACGACGGCCGTGACTGCCGTGACGTCATCACCCAGCTGGCCGCGGTGTCCCGTGCTCTGGACAGGGCCGGCTTCCGGTTGATCGCCAGCGGGCTGGAGCAGTGCGTGTCCGATGATTCCGAAGAGGGCGCGGCCAACCGGGAGCAGCTGGAAAAGCTGTTCCTGACGCTGGCCTAGCGGAGACAGGCGGTCCGGAGGGAACCACCGCAGCGCCTCGAAGTCCCCCGGCGAGGCCGCTGGGGCGTCGAGGATGCCCTGCGCTCGGCGAGCAGCAGCACCGCGCCGTCGCGGACGAAGCGGTCGATGGCGGCCCCGAGGCCCTGCGACGGAGTGGTGACCGGCGGGTCCGGTCACCATCCGAGGATCATCGGCGGAACAGCCGCCAGGACTTGCGCTCCGGCCGTTGGGCAGCGCAGCTGCAGCGCTGGGCGACGGGCACGTCGCCGAGTACCTGCTCGACGTGGTTGCCACAGCCGCGATAGGACGGCTTCCCGCACTTCGAGCAGGTGATCCGTTGGCACATCCGGAGCTCCTCCATGTGTGTCGATCAGTGTTGCCAAACCCCATTATACCCCCTGGGGTATGCCCATCAGATGGCGGTCGAGGAGCAATTCCTCCCCCCGCGCTCGCCTGGTCGCCCGGACACCGGCCGCAGCAACGGTTTCGCACTGAGTTTCGATATACCCCCCGGGGTACCGGACGGCGGAGCGCGAGTATGCGCTACTCTGGACTCAGATACCCCATGGGGTATTGGGAGAGAGGACTCATGATCGAGACCATCTACCTGGGCTGGCTCATCCCCTGGGGCACCCCATTGTCGCTGCTCGGCGACACGCGCGAGCAAATCGCCGAAGCCCAGCGCGAACTGGTCGACATCGACCGCGTGGCATCCGCCACCACCGGTACCCCCGGTACCCGGACGGGCGACACGCCCCTCGGATCGTTCCCCCGCGCCGACTTCGGCGAGCTGGCGATGGTCCTCGACGTCCGCCGCAACCAGGAATGGACGGCCGACCACATCAACGGCGCCACCCACATCCCACTCCACGAACTCCTGGACCGCCTCGCCGAGGTCCCGGACGGCGAGGTGTGGGTGCACTGCGCTGCCGGCTACCGCGCCTCCATCGCGGCCTCCGTCCTCGCCGCGAACGGACAGGTCGTCGCGATCGACGACGACTTCGCCCACGCCCGCCTGCCCATGGCCTCGAGCACGCCATGACCTTCCTGCTGGCGGCGACGTTCGGCCTGGTCATCGGCACGGCGCTGGGCCTGCTCGGCGCGGGCGGCTCCATCCTCGCCATCCCCGCGCTGGTCTACGGCGTCGGCCTGCCGCTCAGCTCCGCCATCCCCACGTCGCTGCTGGTCGTCGCCGTCTCCGCCGCCGGCGGACTGGCCGCCCGCTGGAACTCGAAGGTGATCCGCTGGCCGGTCGCGCTGGTCTTCGCCGCCGCGAGCGTCCCGGCCGCGTTCGCCGGCACCGCCCTGGGCAAGCTACTGCCTGACCGCTGGCTGCTGATCGCCTTCGCCATCCTGATGGCCGTCGTCGCCGTCCGCATGCTCACCGGCACGCCGGAACGCGGCGGCGCCTGCCGCACTGGCAGCGGCAAGGTCAACTGGCGCAGCTGCCTACCCAAGACCCTCGCTGCCGGGGCGGTCGTCGGCGTGCTGACCGGCCTGTTCGGCGTCGGCGGCGGGTTCGTCATCGTCCCCGCGCTGACCCTGCTGCTCGGCCTCACCGCACCGGAAGCGGTCGCGACGTCGCTGGTCGTCATCGTCCTCACGGCACTGGGCGGCCTGACCGCCCACGCGGCGGCCGTTCCGAACCTGAACTACGGCCTCGCCCTCGTCTTCGCCGGGATCGCCCTGCCGGCCTCCCTGCTCGCCGGCCGGCTGGGCACCCGGCTACCGGAGCGGACTGTCCGCCAAGCCTTCGCCTACGTGGTCTTGACCGTCGCGGCAGGCGTGGCGGGCGCGGTGGTGTTCGCCCCCGCAGCCCTGCACGGCGGCTGACCACCATCAAACCCGAAGAAGGGAAGAAACCCGTGAAATACGACCTGAGCATCACCCTCGACCTGCCCTACGAGAAGGCCGTCGAGGCCGTCCGCGCGGCTTTGAAGGACCAGGGTTTCGGCGTGCTGACCGAGATCGACGTCCGAGCAACGATGCGGGAAAAGCTCGACGTCGAGATGGAGCCCTACGTCATCCTCGGCGCGTGCAACCCACCGCTGGCGCACCGCGCGCTCGAAGCAGACCGCATGATCGGCCTCCTGCTGCCATGCAACGTTGTCGTCCGCGCCGACGGCGACGACAGCACGCTCGTTCAGGCCCTCGACCCGGCGGTGATGATTACCGTGCCCGAACGCGAGGAACTCCGCCCGGTCGCCGACGAAGCCGGCAAACGCCTCCGCGCCGCACTGGACGCTCTTGCCGGCTGATTCGGCGCGGCGTTGTGACAGCCCGTGGATCAGCCGGCGGGCGCGCGGCTGCTCTCCACCTTCGTCGGCGATCACGGGCTGAGGCCCGGCAGCCCGGCACCGAACCTGCGAGGCCTGGACCCTACGCATCGTCGCCGTCATCCTGGGGAATCCGCGCTACACCGGACGACAGACCGGGAACCACGGGCGTCCGACCTACCGCTGCCGTCACGACCATCTCATCGATCAGATCAAGATCAGACTTGTAGACCAGGGCAGCCCAGCCGCCGACAAGCTGGAGCACCATCGAGCGCGAAGCAGTCTCGTCGCCACAGCGCTACGAGACTCCAGTGCGCTCCATACACGTCACCCAGGCTCGATTGCCGCGCCTGGCTCCGACATCTCCGAGAAGCAGTGCTGCCGACTCGTGAAAATCACCGGGCTCGGATTCGTTCAATGCGGCTGCCCACTGCACCGACCGCGTCGACACCCGCCTCTCGGCGACAGCCCGATCGCCACGCCGCCCTCGGTCGCCGCGGCGGTTGCACGCCGTCAAGGCCTCGGTGATGTGCCCGAGAATCAACTTGACGCATTCGGGAGCAGTCGCGGCGGCGGTCCCCCGGCTCGTACAACCGCCGGTCGTCGACCGCGAACCGGTGACGGGAACCGCGACCTCGCCACGCTGTCGAGCGACGGGACGATGCGGATCTCCACGCACACCGGCACCTACAACGGCATCAGCACGTTCGAACCGGAGTTCACCTGGGCGACGGGCTGGGGCGCCGGGAGCCTCTTCACCCTCGCCGACTTCGTCGGCAAGGACCCGAACAACCCCACCGAACTCGACGGGCTCGCCGACGTCCACACTTTGGTCGACGTCACCGGTGACGGCCAGCCCGACCTCGTCACGCGCGTGAAGGCGACCGGCGAGCTGCACTACATCTCGCACGCCCCGGTGTGGAACCCCGGCGACCCGTCGACGCTGTTCGACCCCGCCCGTGACCAGCTGCTCGGCAGCGGCTGGAACGGCTACCGGCTCGTCGCCTGAGAGGACTCCGTCATGTTCGACCACCACGTCCAATCGCGGCTGGCCCGCGGCAAGGACCTGATCAAAAATACGTTCTGGAGCCACTCCAACATCACCAGCGTCGGCGTGGGCGCCCGCAAACGCAACGGCGAATGGACCGACGAACCCGCGGTCACGGTCGGTGTGGTCAAGAAGCGCCGGCCGGGTTATCTGCGAGCCGACGAGATTCTGCCTGAGCGCATCGACATCGACGGTGTCAGCCACCGCGTGGACGTCGAGCAGGTCGGGCGGGTGACGATGTGCGGGCAGCAGGAGTTCCCCGGCCTCGGTCAGGATCCGAAGAGCACGTGGATGCTCACCGGGCGAGATCGGCCGCTCCGACCCGCTGACCGGATCGTCAACAACACGACGCTGATCCGGTATCCGGACGGGCACAGCACCTGGGAAGGCGGCACGCTGTCGTGCTTCGTCAAGGACGCCGCCGGCGTGGTCTACATGCTGTCGAACTCCCATGTTCTGGTGAATCACGCGATCCTGCACAGTCCTGTGGACCCGAAACCCGTGATCGGCGAGAAGATCTCGCAGCCGAATCCCGCTTCTTCGGACGAGAACTTCAACGTGGTGGCCGAGCTCAGCAACTACGTTGATTTCAAGCACGGACCGTTCGCTTCGAACACCATGGACTGCGCGATCGCCCGGTTGACCGACCAGTCCGCTTGGGAGAACCGCTATCCCGGCGACCGCATGTCGCCCCTCAGCTCGGCGAACAAGGCGATCGGCCTGTACTTCGCCAGCAACGACGACCATTCGCGCGGGTGGATCGTCCGCATCGAGCCGATGCTCCGCCAGCTCGGTGTGTCGATGATGGTCCCCGACTGCACCACCGACGTGACCGGCTACCAGATGTTCGACCCCATCGAGAAGGTCGGTGCCCGCACCGGGTACAGCTCGACCCAGATCGTCAACGTCATGGACTCCACGAAAGTCCATATTTCCGCGTCCAACCTCAGCTACAGCTTCGACAACCTGATCGCCACCGAACGCATGGGCTGGGGCGGTGACTCCGGATCGCTGGTTCGTCTCGGTGGTGACGGCATCACTCGAGTCATCCTCGAGAACGTGCCGAACAGCAGCTGTGGCACGTTCGACTCGGTCGGCACCATGTACGGGCTACCCGTGAACAACGACATCCCGCTCGCCGACAACATTCGTGACAACTTCCTCGCCCAGACCAGGCTGGGGAGTCTCCTCACGCACCTCTTCTACCTGAACGCCGAAACCGTGACGACCCGCAGCCAGGCGTCTCCGGCGTCCGACAGTGAAAAGGCCGGGGCCCGCAGCCTCTACGACAAGTACCGCAACTTCGTCGAGACCGTGATGGTCAACCCCCGCGATCCCGCCTACGTCGTCACCCAAGAACACCTCGACGACACGGCACTGGCCATCAGCGGCGGCGAATTGCACATGTACCAGGCGGAGATCGACGCTCTGAACAGCATCTACACCAACGTCATCAAGCGCACGCTCGGCATGCGCTATGACGACCTGATCGGGTTCATGAACGATGACACCGTCTACCATTCGGTGTTGGATACCCTCAAGAGGGTATCGACGATCGTCACCGAAGGCGTCGTCGGCGAAGGCTGACCAGCGAGGGAACGATGACATCCGATCCGATGGCCGATCCGCCTGGCGAGGCCGACCAGGCGGCGCTGCGCGAACTCGTCCATCGCGATCCCGACCTGCACGGCGGCGGTTTCACCTTCCGCGACGGCGAGTGGCTCGTCTGGCTCGCCGTCGCGCGAGGGAAATCGACCGAAGGCCGTCCCACCGAGTTCCGGGGCTACCGCGTCGCGTGGGAAGCCACCGGGCCATTCCACGCGGAGCCGGCCCGAGAAAGGGAACGACCGTGACCCGGCGCAGTCGTCACATCGTCCGCAGGTTCGCGCTGCTGCCCGCCGTCGCCCTCCTGGCTTCCTGCCAGGCACCCGCCGGCACCCATGACCCCAGGAGCACGTCCACCCCGAAACCCCTGCTGAGCGAAACCCGCTTCTACACCGACCCCGACAACCCTGCGGCCATCTGGCTGCGCAGCGCCGCACCCTCGGATCCCGCCACGACAGTCGTCCGGGACCGCATCGCGGGCCACGTCGTCGGCCACCCGATCAGCGCGCCGATCGACCAGGTCGCCGCCGACACCAGCCAGTACGTACACGCAGCCGCCGCGAACAACGCGAAACCCGTCCTGCTCGCCGAAAGCGACAGCGCAGGCTCCTGCGCTCCCGAGGCCCGGCACCGCTGGTTCGACGCGCTCGCCCGCGGGATCGCGAACGTCCCCACCCTGGTCATCATCCGGGGCGGCACCAGCTGTCCGGAAACCCGCGCCGCGCTGCTCGCCGATGGCGTCCGCACGCTCCGCTCCCCCACCACCCTCCTCCTGCTCGACGCCACCGGCACCGCCACACCCCAGGACACAGTTGCGTTGCTCGGCGCCGCAGACGTCCGCGACACCCTCGGCTTCACGCTCAACATCGGGGGCTACACACCGGATCGAGAGATCGCGGCCACCGCGAAGACCATCCGCGCCGGTCTCCAAACCTCAACCGGCCGCGACGACCTGCTCTTCCTCGTCGACACCAGCCGCAACGGCGGCACCACCGAAGGCAGCTGCAACCCCGCCGGAGCCCGGCTCGGCCCCTACAGCACCCTCAGCGCGGACCCCAGCAAGGCCCAGAACCTCTGGCTCACCACACCCGGTGTGTCCGACGGCCCCTGCGGCATCACACCGCAAAGCCCCGCCGGCGCCTTCGAACCCACCCTCGCCCGCATACTGGCGACTCCACCGACTGGCTAGGAAATTGCGGATCGACAAGCAGTCATTCACAATTAAGCCGGGCATCCAGCCGACTACACTCATCCCAAAGTCATCGAGCTTCGATGGCCTGACGACGTAGTCGAGCAGTGGCTATATGATCACGCAGGCAACGCTGCGTTCCTTCGCGACTACGCCGAGGCCGACCTCTCACAGGTCAACTGGAGTGTCGAAGTACTTCCCACAGAGTTGCTCGTCCGTATCCAGACTGACGACTCCGACCGCGACTGTATCAACGAGTTCGCGGTCGACCCAGATTACTGGATTGGGACCCGCGACCGAGGTGTTCACATGGGCGTGACCCTCTGCTGGAAGACGCACGGTACTTGGAAGCGATGGCCGCTTCTCATAGATCGCTCACTGTTGAAGCCGCCAGAGGACGGGCTTCAGGTCGTCGAAGGAAGAACACGGGTCGGAATCCTCAAAAGGGCGCCACCGCGACGGCGACCTGATCTCCGCACAGCATCTGGCGTGGGTCGGCCGACCTCCTGATCACCCACAACCATCCACGACGGGAACTTCCGCCGCGACTCGCGGCATCGTCTCGTGAGCGTGGTCGTGGCAGTCACCAGCAATGCCCGCGTTTCCCGGGGCGCCGACACCGCATCCGGACGCCCATAACCACCCTCACTCAGTACCGCCAAGCGTCTCCATCGCCCCGGCGAGGATGTCGACAGGCTCGAGGTGGGGGGACGCGGTCTGCGACTTCGCCGCACCGGTGGCGCACCGAATGCCGAGACGACAGCAATGTCCGCGCCGAACATCGCTCGGATCCCGGAGCGTTGTCCCGTCCGGCCGAAGGTGTCGGTTTCCGGAGGTAGGTGTCGGGGCAGGCGTTGCAGTTCGCTCGGCCAGGAGCGAACGCCACCCCGTGGGTGGCCCGCACTCGCTACCGTCATCACATGATCACAACGCGCGAGCTCACCTACGACATCGACGGTCTGACAATGGTCGCTCACCTAGCCTTGCCGCACGGTGAGGGGCCCTGGCCAGCGGTGCTCATCGGGCACGACGGAATCGGTCTCAACGACTTCCAGCGCCGCCGCGCCGACCGTCTCGCCGAGCGTGGCTTCGCGGCCCTGGCAATGGACTACCACGGCGGCCAGTATTTCTCGGGAAACCCGGAGGCGATGCTGGCCCGGGTTCTGCCCCTGATCGCTGCCCCCAACCGGATGCTGGCCATCGGCCACGCCGCGCTCGGCGTCTTACTCGCGGTTCCCGGCGTCGATCCCGACCGGCTCGCCGCACTCGGCTATGGCGCCGGCGGCAGCATCCTGCTCGAACTCGCCCGCGCCGGGGTGCCGTTCCGGGCCGTCGCCGTAGTCCATCCCGGCCTACCGACTACCCGTCCGGCAGACTGGACCGCCACCACCGCCACATTCCTGCTCTGCACCGGTTCGGAAGACCCACTTTGCACGCCCGACCAGGTCTTCGCGTTCACTCGTGTGCTCCAGGAGGCCGACGTTGATTGGCGCGTGCACGTCTACGGCGGCGCCAAGCACGCCTTCTGGGCCGCCCCGACGAACCCCGATGGCTCCCCGACCGGCGGAACTACCCACATCACGGCGACCGTACCTGGGGTGGGCTACCACCCGGCGCACACCGCGCGGGCGTGGCGGGCGGTTCTCGACCTGCTCGACGAGACCATCGGGGCGCCAGCCGCCACGACCTGACCGGGCACACCACGCCGCCTCGTGATCGGTGAGTGCTGAAACCGTGCCCCGGTCAGCGCCATCACCGCAAGTTGTCCACGTCCGGACGAGTCCCGATGTCACTACGATCGCCGGGACGCTGTCGACGACGCTCGGATGTGCGGCAAGCGGCCGGTGAAGCGGGTGGGCTCGAAGCCGGTCACCTCGGTCGCCGGCTCGCCGAACGCGATCGCGATCGCGGCTTCGGCCGACGCCGGCGCCATCTTGAAGCCCGCGCCGGAAAATCCGGTTGCGAAGACCGTGCGCGACCGGCCGGGCACGGTGCCCAGCAGCGGGGCGTGGTCCTCCGTGAAGAGGTCCGGGTACGCGTCGGCGCGCACGATCCTCGGGATCAAACCGGGCAGGAACTCCGCCACCGTCTCCTGCGCTTCGGTGATCTCCTCGTCGGTGAGCTCCCGCACCACCCGGTCGGCGTCCTCGGCGGGCTGGGACCGGCCGTCCAAAGTCGCCTTCACCGTCACCCCGTCGGTGCTCGGTGCGCCGTACAGCGACCGGTCGCGTTCGATGCGGCCGAACACCGGGAACCGCTCCGGAGCGAACTCCTCCGGCCGCCGGGCCACGAACCAGGTGAGGTAGTTCCGGCGCGGGTGAACCGCAGCGGCGAGCGGCGGTGGCAGCAGCTGCCCCGACCAGCCGCCGGCGGTGACGATCACCCGCTCGAACCGCCAGCTGCGTGCCCCGGACCGGAGCACCACGCCGTCGGCTTCCTCGTGGATTTCGTCGATCGCCGTGTCTTCCACGAGCGAAGCGCCAGCCTCACGAGCGGCCTCGGTCGCGGCCAGGACCGCGCGGTCGGTGCGCAGGAACCCGGCCCGTGGGTCGAACACCGCGCAGTCGTCCGGGCGCAGCCCGTGCTGTGGGTAGCGGGCGGCGAGTTCGTCGTGCTCGAGGATCTCGATCGGGGTGCCGTTCTCCTTGGCCGTCGCGATCAGCTCCGGCAGGTAGGCGCCGTCGCGCTCGCCGATGTACACGCCGCCGCAGCGGGTCAGGATCTCCTGCCCCGTGTCGGCTTCCAGCTCGGGCCACAGCACGTTCGCCCGCTCCAGCAGCGGGGCGTACCGGGGCCCGCGCCGGTAGGTCATCCGGAACAGCCTCGTGTCGCCACCGACCGCGCTGCGGGTGTGGCCCGGGGTCCGCGCCTCGAACCCGACGACTTCGCCGGCCCGGACGCCCGGACGCCGCGTCGCCCGCCACAGGGCCATGCTGCCCACGGTGCCGAGGCCGATGACCGCCAGCTCGCCGTCCATCACAACACCCTTTCGAGGAATTCCTGCGTGCGGCGTTCGGCCGGGTTCGCGAGCACTTCGCGGGCGTCGCCGCGCTCGACCGCGATGCCTTCGTCCATGAACAGGATGTCCTTGGCCACTTCGCGCGCGAACCCCATCTCGTGGGTGACGACGAGCATCGTCATCCCGAGGTCGGCGAGGTCGCGCATGACGGCCAGCACCTCGCCGACGCGTTCGGGATCGAGCGCGCTCGTCGGCTCGTCGAACAGCATGATGCTGGGGTCCATCGCCAGCGCGCGGGCGATGGCGACCCGCTGTTGCTGGCCGCCGGAGAGCTGGGCCGGGAACTTGTGCCCGCAGTCGGCGAGCCCGACCCGGGCCAGCAGTTCCGCGGCCCGATCACGCGCCGCTTTCCTGGCGACCTTCTTGACCAGCACGGGCCCCGACATCACGTTCGCTTCGGCCGTCATGTTCGGGAAGAGGTTGAACTGCTGGAACACCATGCCGATCCGGGTCCGCTGCTGCGCCAGCCGTTGCGGGGTCACCGCGTGGTAGGCCTTCTCGTGCTCGACGTAGCCGAAGTCCTCGCCGTTGACGCGCAGAACGCCGCGGTCGATCGTCTCCAGGCCGTTGATGCAGCGCAGCAGCGTCGACTTCCCCGAACCGCTCGGGCCGATGATGCAGGAGATCTCCCCCGCCGCGACGGTCAGGTCGATCTCGTTCAGCACCCGGTGCTGCCCGAAGCTCTTGCACAGCTTGCGTGCCACGATCGTGCCGTCGGTGCTCACAGCAGCGACTCCTTCACCTTGACCACCGGACGCGACGAGCGCGAGAACCGGCGTTCGATCATCGACTGCGGGACGCTGAGCGTGAGCGTCATGATCAGGTACCACAGGCTCGCCACGATGAGCAGCGGGATGGTCTCGTACGTCCGCGCGTAGATCGACTGCGCGCTCTGCAGCAGGTCGGCGACGCCGAGCACGCTGACCAGCGACGTCTCCTTGAGCATTCCGATCACCTGGTTGCCGGTCGCCGGGATGATCGCGGGCATGGTCTGCGGGATGATCACCCGCCGCAGCTTGGTGAACTCGCTCATGCCGAGCGACTCGGCCGCCTCGAACTGGCCTCGGGGCACTGCTGCGAAGCCGCCGCGGATGATCTCGGCCATGTAGGCGGCCTGGTTGAGCGTCAGCCCGACGATCGCCGCGGTGAGCGGGGTGATCAGCGCGTTCATGTCCACGGGGTGGCCGGCGATGGCCAGGTTCGGGTACAACGCGGCCACGTTGAACCAGAACACCAGCTGGACCAGGACCGGGGTGCCCCGGAAGAACGTGATGTACAGCCGCGCCAGCCCGGAGATCGGGGCCTGCGAAGACATCCGCATGACCGCGAGGGCGAGCCCGAGCAGCGTGCCCAGCGCCATGCTCACCGCGGTCAGCATGAGGGTGATGCCGATGCCGTCGAGGATGGAGGCGGCGGTGAAGTACCGGAGCACCACGTCCCACTGGAAGTTCTCGTTGCTGACCAGCGCGTAGAGCAGACCGGCGACGACCGCGACCGCCACCACCCAGGCCGCGTAGTCCCGCGTGCGCGGAGGCCTGATCCGCTTCTTCTCCTCGGGCAGCAGTACGGTCACCGGTTCCCTCACTTCGGTTGCGGCTTGGAGCGGGCGGCCGTCTTGACGCCCAGGCCGTCGAAACCCCAGCGGGACAACGCTTCGGAGTACTTCGGGCTGTCGATGACCGACTGCAGCGCGGCCTGCACGGCCGGGGTCAGGGGCGAGTTCAGGTTCAGCGCGACGGCCACCGGCAACGGGTTCAACACCGGCTGCAGGACGTCGAAGGCGTTCGGCTGCTTGGCCTTGGCCCAGTTGAGCGAGGTCGCGTCGTAGAAGACGCCGTCGATGCGCCGGGAGGAGACCTGGGTCAGCGCGTCGCTGACGCTGGGCAACGCGACGGCCTTGATCGGGTCCTTCCCCTTGCTCACGCAGTTTTCCTGGTTCAGCTTCGGCAGCCACTTGAGCTCCTGGGTGCTGCCGGACTGCACGCCGAGGCTGGCGCCGCACAGCGAATCCATGCTCAGGTGCTTCGGGTTGCCGTGTGCCGTGGCGACCGTCGAGCCGTTGGTGAAGTAGTCGATCATGTCGAGCACCTTCAGCCGCTCGGCCGAGGTACCCATCGTCGACACGGTGAGGTCGTAGCGGTTGCCCTGGAGACCCGGGATGATGACGTCGAACTTGACGTTCTTGATCTCCAGTTTCAGACCGAGCTTGGCCGCGATCAGCCGGGCGATGTCCGGGTTGAACCCGATCGGGGTCTTGTTGTCCGACGCCATGAAGGTGGTCGGCGGGCTGGTCAAGTCCTCCGCGGTCACCAGGGTGCCCTTGGCCTTCACGTCGGCGGGCAGCAGGGCCACTGCCGCTGGGTCCGGCTGCACGCCGACCGAAATGTCGTCGGTGTGCTCGGCGGTGGCGCCCCCGCCACCACCCGCCGCCGGGGCCGGACTCTCGGTGGTGCACGCTGTCAATGTCACAGCCGCGGTGAGGACCACCGCGCTCAAAGCCGTCTTGACCCGCATGGGATTCTCCTTCGACGGGGCTGCCCGCGCTGACGAGCAGAACATGCCCGGTTCCTGTTGTCTACTGGGTGCGATTCACTGTGGACTGCTGCGGTTCCCCGACGAGGATCGTGCACCTGGGCTCGCTCATCGCCTCCACCGCGAACCGGACGCCTTCACGCCCGATCCCCGAACCCTTGAACCCCCCGAACGGCATCGAGTCGATCCGTACGTCACTCGTTCCGTTGACGACCACCGCGCCGGCGTGCAGCCGGTCCGCCGTGGACAGTGCTTCGCCGAGCACTCCGGTGAAGATCCCCGCCTGCAGTGCCTGAGCGCTGTTCGCCGCCGCGATCGCGTCCTCCGTGGACTCGACCGGCACGACGGTCACGACCGGGCCGAACACCTCGCGCACCAGCACGGCGGCGTCCGGCGGCACCTCGGTGAGCACGGTGGGGTGGTAGTACGCGCCGCTGCGTCGGGCGCCGGTGTGCGCTCGGGCGCCTCCCGCGAGTGCCGCGTCGACCAGCGCTTCGACGCGGGCGGCCTCGGCCTCGCTGATCATCGGGCCGACGTCGGTCGCCCGGTCGGTCTTGGGGCCGACCTTCAGCGCCCAGGTATCCTCGACGATCCGCGTCAGCAGGCCGTCGTGGATCGATTCGTCGGCGTAAACGCGTTGGACGGAAAGGCAGTTCTGCCCGGCGCACCCGAACGCACCCGCCACGATCGCGCCGGCGGCGGCGTCGAGGTCGGCGGTGCCGCTCACGAGCACCGGATTGTTGCCGCCGAGCTCCATCAGGAGTTTCCGGGGCCCGGCCGCGGCGGCGATCCGGGCGGCGGTCGCCGGCCCGCCGGTGAACGAGATCGCCGCGACCCCCGGGTGGGTGACGAGCGCGTTCCCGGTTTCCGCGTCCCCGCACACGACGGCGACCCGCGCGGACGGCACCCCGGCCCGCAGCAGGATCTCCGCCAGGGCCAGCGCCGAATGCGGCGTCGCGTCCGCGGGCTTCACCACGACGGCGTTGCCCCCGATCAGCGCCGGGCCGACCTTGTGGGCGACGAGGTTGAGCGGGTCGTTGAACGGGGTGATGGCCGCGATGACGCCGAGGGGTGCGCGGACGAACCAGCCGCGCTTGCCCTCGCCCCGCTCGGTGTCGGCGAACTCGAGGACCTCGCCGCGCAGGACGCTGCCGGCCGCCGCGGACAGGCGCAGGGTTTCGGCGCAGCGCCGCACTTCCTGCTCGGCTTCGGTGATGGTCTTGCTGCCCTCGGTGTGGATGATCCCGGCGAGCCAGGGTGCTTCGTCGCGCACCAGCCGGGCCGCCTCTTCGAGAGCCTCGCGGCGCTGCCACAGCGGCCACGGCTCGGTGACCGCGCGGGCGGCCGCCCGGACCGCCGCGTCGATGTCGGCCGCGTCGTTGCGCGCGACCCACCCGGCGAGCGTGCCGTCGTGGGGGTCGGACACCTCGAACGTGAGCCCGCCGGTCTGCCACTCGCCGGCGACCAGCGCGCCGCCGGGTAGGCCGAACGACGCCGTCACCGGAGCCGTGGCGGTCATGAGATCGCGTCCAGCACGCGC
This sequence comes from Streptomyces sp. MN03-5084-2B, assembly GCA_033793495.1. GTDB lineage: Bacteria > Actinomycetota > Actinomycetes > Mycobacteriales > Pseudonocardiaceae > Amycolatopsis. The sequence continues at coordinate 111,034 of JARAWT010000028.1, forward strand.
GCCCCGCCGCCGATCAGCGGCAGGAACCACGGGCGGCCGAAGTGCCCCGGCACCGGCGGGAACTTGACGTCGCCCCAGATGTTGGCGTCGGCGTCTCCGGACATGAACCGGGCCATCTTCTGGCCCATGTACGTGGCCATCTGCACGCCGTGCCCGCTGTAGCCGACGGAGTAGTGGATGCCGTCGCGCTCGCCCGCGTGCACGAGCTGGTCCATCGAGAGATCGACCAGCCCGCCCCAGGTGTAGTCGATCCGGGTGCCCGCAAGGTACGGGAACAGCTCGGTCATCGCCTTGACGAGGATCTGCCCGCTGCGGACGTCGGAGTCGGGGCTGGACATCGCGAACCGGGCCCGGCCGCCGAAGAGCAGCCGGTTGTCGGGGGTGATCCGGAAGTAGTAGATGAGGTTCTTGCTGTCCGAGGCCTGCCGGCGGTGGGGCAGGATCCGGTCCACGACGTCCTGGGCGAGGGGCTCGGTGACGATGATGAAGCTGCCGACGGGGATCACCCGCCGCTGCAGCCACGGCGTCACCTTGCCGGTGTAGCCGCTGGTGGCGATCAGCACCTCCCCCGCGTGCACGCGGCCGCGGGTGGTCTGCAGGATGTGACCGCCGCCGGGGTGGCGGTCCAACGTGGTCACTTCGGCGTTCTCGCAGATCGTCGCGCCGAGGTTGCCGGCGGCCTTCGCCAGGCCGTGCACGAACTTGCCGACGTGCAGGCCCGCTGCGAGCGGGTCGACGGTGGCGCCGTGGTAGAAGTCGGAGCCGATCTCGGTGTGGATGTCCGCCTTCGGAACGGTGATGACCTCGTGCCCGGCGAGCTCCTTCAGGGCCTTCCGCGTCTTGACCATCGCCTCGAAGTGCGCGGGCCGGTAGGCGAGGGTGAGCTTGCCCGAGCGCTCGAAGTCGCAGTCGATCGCGTGGTCGGCGACGAGCTTCTCGATGCTGTCGATCGCGTCGTTGTAGGTCCGGAACATCGCGATCGCGCGATCGGCGCCGTACCGCTTCACCGCGGTGCCGAAGCCGATCGCCAGGCCCGTGGTGGCCATGCCGCCGTTGCGGCCCGACGCGCCCCAGCCGATGGTGTGCTGCTCCAGGACCGCCACGGACGCGCCGAGCTTGCGCAGCTCGACGGCCGCCGAGGTGCCGGTGAGCCCGCCACCGACGACCGCGACGTCGACCCGCTCGGGGACCGGTGTCCGCCGGTGATCGCCCGCCGGGGTGGCGGTGTCCTGCCAGTACGAAGTCAGTTTCATCGCCGTCAGAGCCCCAGCAGCCCGTTCAGCTCGTCGAGCGAGTCGACCTTGGTGTAGCCGTAGACCGGGGCGGGCGGGTCGTAGCCGCGGTCGAGCAGGACGGTGTTCGTGAAGCCCAGGTCGTGGCAGGGCATCAGGTCGTATCGGGTGTGCGACGAGACGTGCAGGAACTGCTCCGGCGGCGTGTTCAGCTGGTCGAGCATGTACTCGAACGCGGCGTAGCGGGGCTTGTAGAAGCCGGCCTGCTCGGCGGTGTAGACGGCGTGGAAGTCGGCCCCGAGCTTGGGGACGCTCACGTCGAGGTAGCGGGTGTTGGCGTTGGACATGATCACCAGCGGGTAGTGCTCACCCAGCTTCTTCAGCGGGCTGGGGATGTCGGCGTGCGCGTCCCAGGAGAGCACGGCGTCGGAGAACCGTTCGCCGGCGTCTTCGGCCACCTCGAGGCCCCACTTCGCGCAGGTCCGGGCGTAGGCGTCGTGGAGGACCTGCTGGTAGTCGTAGAACTCCCCGCAGACCTGGTCGTACCGGTAGCCGCGGAAGTCGATCACGAACCGGTCGAACTGCTCGGGGGTGAGCCGGTCGCCGACGAGCTCGCGGGTGACCGGGGTGATCTGGAAGTTGATGAGCGTGCCGTAGCAGTCGAACGAGACGTACTTCGGCCGGAAGGCTGAGTCGATCACGGTGAGCCCTTTCCAGGTGAAGCGGAGGTGTCCGGCAGGAAGCGACAGTAAGCTGGATCACTGCAAACTGTCAACAGTTCACTGTGAACGTGCCGCGTTAACTCGTGTATCGTCGACAGTTGTCAGTGAACGAGCGACCACAGTGGGTCTTGCGCCCAGGGGGAAAACCGGATGAACAACCTGAACCTGCAGGCCATCGACTACCCGTCGGTGTCCGGCACGATCGCCGCCCAGATCCGGAGCAACATCCTGGACGGCACCCTGCAGCCGGCCCAGACGCTGTCGGAGTCCGAGATCGCCAAGCAGCTGGGTGTCTCGCGCGGCCCGGTCCGCGAGGCCCTGCAGCGGCTGGTGCAGGAAGGCCTGCTGGTCCGCATCCCCAACCGGGGCGTCTTCGTCACCGACATCACGCCCGAGGACATCGCCGAGATCTACGAGGCCCGCCAGACCCTGGAGGCCCGCTGCGGCGAGAAGGTGCTGGCCGCCGACGACGACGTCCTCGAGCGGACCGTGGGCGAACTGCAGGCGATCGTCGACGAGATCGGACCGGCGGAACGCTCGGGCCGGTGGCGCGAAGTCGTCGAACTCGACCTGCGGTTCCACAGCACCCTGGTGGCCGCGTCCGGGAACTCGCGGATCCAGCGGGCCTACTCGACGCTGATCGCCGAGTCGTCGCTGTCGATCAACCGGCTCGAACGCTGGTACCCCTCCGAAGACTCGCTCCTGCAGGAGCACCAGGCCATCGTCCACGCCCTGGCGGCCCGGGACGCGACCGCGTTCACCCGGGCCCTCGACCTCCACTACCTCCAGACGCTCACGGAAAAAACCGGCCAGGGTTCGTGATCGTCAGAGGCCGAGCAGCGGGGGAACCTGGGAGAGCAGGTTGACTTCGTAGTAGCCGTAGCCGGGCGTGCTGGGCTCGAACCCGCGGTTGACGTGGACTTTGTGCGTGATGCCCAGGTCGTTCGCGGCCATGAGGTCGTAACGCGGGCTGGCGGAGACGTGCAGGATGTCCTTCGGGCCGCAGCTGAGCTGCTTCAGCATGTACTCGAAGGCCTGGTACCGCGGTTTGTAGGCCTGGGCCTGCTCGGCGGTGTAGACCGCGTGGAACGGGGCGCCGAGCTTCTCCACGTTGCTCATGACCTGGTTGTCGGCGGCGTTGCTGAGGATGACCAGCGGATAGCGGGAGGCCAGCGTCCGCAGCGCTTCGGGCACCTCGGGGTAGGGGCCCCAGGTCGGGATCGCGTCCACAATGGCCTGACTGTCGGCCTTCCGGTACGGCAGGTCGAAGCGTTCCAGGGTCTTGCGCAGCGAGTCGTGGATGATGTCCGGGAACGGCTTCCAGGGGTTCAGGACCTCGTCCAGACGCTGCCATTTGAAGCTCTGGAGGACTTCGTCCATCCGGTCGTCGGGGACGATGTCGGCCAGCAGCTTGCGGGTCAGGTCCGTGATGTGCCACCGGATCAGCGTCCCGTGCATGTCGAACGTGATGTACTTGGGCTCGAACTCGATCATGGCTGTTTTCCTTTCGTGAGTCGGGCGACGACGTCGTCGAGCGGCACGGCCAGCGCGCGCTCCACGTTGAGCCAGTCGTCCTTGGCGTGCTCGAAGAGGTAGTCACGCCGGTCCGGGACGCGCTGCGCGCGCCAGCCGGCCAGCAGCGCGCGCAGCGTGAGCCGGGCCAGCGCGGCGACCGGGAGCAGCGGGAGCTCCCCCTCGTCGAACGGCCGCACCCCGGTGTAGCCGGCGGCGAAGGCACAAGCCTCCCGCCACGGACTGCCCGGCGTCCGGCCGAGCAGGTTCGCCAGCGTCACGGCGGGATCGAAGATCACCGCGCTGCGCACGGTGTCACCGAAATCGATGACACCCGTCACGAACTCATCGTGCCGCCGGTCCACGACGATGTTGTGCGGGCTGAAGTCACCGTGGATCACCTGCGTCTCCAGGTTGCCGAGGCGCGGGACGACGACGGCTTCGAAGAGCGCGAAGACCGCTCGCGCCAGCCGGCGGTGCCCGGGGTCCGGCACGTGCCCGGCGAGTTCGGCCAGCCGGTGGAAGTGGCGGAGGTCCCACACCAGCCCGCGCCGGTCCGCGGGGTGGCTGAACGCCGCGAGCGCGAGGTCGACACGGCCCAGCATCTCCCCCGCGCGGGCGAGCTGATCCGGCCCCGCCGTCGTCTGCGCCAGGACCTCGCCGTCGACGTAGCCGAGCAGCCGGAGAACGCGGGTGCTGCCGTCACGCGCCGCGAGGAGGACGTGGTCGGCCCCGTCCACCGTCACCTTCACCCGCTGAACCGGCAGTTCCCCGGCGGTGTCCTCGAGGAAGCGCATCACGGCGGTCTGGAGCGCGACGGCGGCCACCGGCTCGTCCGGCGGGGAGACCTTCACGAGGTAGTTCCCCGAGCCGGTCGTGAGCCGGAAGGTGTCGTCCTTCTCCGTCGCCACCCGCTCGAGTTGTCCGTCAACGCAGTAGTGCTGCGCGACGAGGGCGCTCACGAGCGCGACGTCCACGGGCTCGTGCGGTGAGGCCAGGCCGCTCTCCGCCAAGAGCCGCTCGGCGAAGCTCGCATCCGGGGTCACAGCCGCGCCTTCGCGACCTCGGCGAAGGTCTCCAGGAACCGGGTCACGTCCGCGGTGGTGAACGCCAGCGGCGGACGGATCTTCAGGGTGTTCGCCGCCTGGCCCGTGCCGCTGATGAGGACCCGGCGATCGCGCAGGTCGTTGATGACGGCCTCGGCCCGCACGCGATCGGGCTCCCCGTCCTCGACGATCTCCACCCCGACGTACAGGCCGCGGCCGCGGACTTCGGGGACGTGCGCGGAGCCCTTGGTGATCTCCTCGAGCCCCTTCCGGAGGGCGGTGCCGTTCTCGAGCACGCGCTGCCGGACGTTCTCCTCCTCGAAGACGTCGAGGACCGCGGCACCGGCGGCCACCGGGATCGAGCTGCCGCCGAAGGTGTTGAAGTAGCGCACGCTCCGGCCGAACTCGTCGCAGACCTCGGGGCGGAACACGACGCCGGAGATCGGCATCCCGTTGCCCATCGGCTTGCCCATGGTGACGATGTCCGGGAGCACGTTGTGGCGCTCGAAGCCCCACATCGTCTCCCCCAGCCGGGCGAACCCCGACTGCACCTCGTCCGCGATGTAGACACCACCGGCCGCGTGGACATCGGCCACCACGCCCGGGAGGTGGCCGACCGGGTCGGTGAAGATCCCGTCACTGGAGTACGCGCTGTCGGTGATCAAAGCCGCGAGCCGGAACCCGTGGCGCTCGAGGTCGTCGATCGCGCCGCGGACCTGGGCACGCATGTGCTCGGCGAGGGACACGCCGGGCGCGGCGAGCCGTGGGTCGGGCGGGTCGATGACGCGGACGTTCGGCCCCAGCGGGGAGCCCACGCCCAGCGTGGGTGAGAAGGTGGCGACTTCGCTGGTGATGCCGTGGTAGGCCCACCGGGTCACGATGACCCCGGTACCGCCGGTGTGGAACTTCGCCACCCGCACCGCCAGGTCGTTCGCTTCCGAACCGCTGCAGGCGAGGCTCAGCCTGCTCAGTCCTTCGGGGAAGGTCGCGAGCAACCGCTCGGCGTAGGCGACCAGTGCTTGCTCGACGTAGCGGGTGTTGGTGTTGACCGTCGCCACCTGGCGCGAGACGGCTTCGGCCACGTGCGGATGGGCGTGCCCCACGCACGGAACATTGTTGTACGCGTCCAGGTAGTCGTTGCCGTCGCGGTCGATCAGGTGCGCGCCGTGCCCGGCGACGAACTCGACCGGCTCCCGGTAGATGAGCGTGTACCCGGGCCCGAGCACCGCGTCGCGGCGACGGATGGTCTCCCGGAGGGATTCCGGGAGTTCCCCGAGCACCGCGGGGTCGAACCGGTTGGGGTAGCCGGCGATTGCCCGGCTCAACGTCGAAGTCATCGGCGGTCACCTTCAGTCTCGTGCGGCCGGCGTCGATCCCGGCGGACCGACCATAGCATGATTTGTTCCAGTTCCAACCTGAAACTTTTACAAGCTGCACGCACCCGCGTTCCGGCGGACGAGTTCTTCAGAAAGCCGGCGCGGGCCGTGCCGCGCGCCGCCCGCGCGCCTCGATCACCGCGTCGCGCAGCCGATCCCGGGCCGGCGTCAGGCAGGCGAACACCGCTCCACGTGCCGTGGACAGGCCGACGACCTGCGTCACGACCTTGATCTCGGGCGCCGGCGGGAGGATCCGATCGAGACGACTGCGCACCTCGGGCAGCACCTCCTCGACGAGCGGGCTCAGCCGGCCCGCGAAGTACACCGTTTCCGGATCCAGCGTCACGGCGACAGCGCTGATGGCGGTCACGATCGCCGTGGTGAACGCGTCCAGCACCGCGGCCCGCGCTTCGCCGTCCCGTCGCCCTCGCCACAGTTCCTCGACGCGCTTCAGGTCGAGTCCGCGGCCACGGGCGAACTTGAGGAGCCCCCTGGCGCTCATCAGCCCGTCGAGGGTCTCTTCGCCGACTCCGGCGCAGAGGACACCGATCCCACCGAACGCCGGGGTGCGCCCGCGGACGAGTTCGTGCCCGGTGCAGCCGGCGAAGTTCAGCACGCTGCTGACGTTGAAGAGCGCGGCGTTTCCGACACTGGCGTCCTCCGCCAGGATGCCCAGCAGGGACGCGTTGGCGTCGCTGTCGAGGAACACGGGGGCCTCGACCAGGTCCACGAGGGCGCGCTGGAGGCCCGAGCCCGTGAACACCTTCGCCGACCGCGCCGGGCCGAAGATCTCCGCGCCGTCGCGGACCCGGCCCGGCACCGCGACGACGATCTGACGCAGAGGGCCCCGTCCCGCTCCGGCCGTCTCCTCGATCAGGTCGGCCAGCCACTTCGCGGCATCGCCGGCCTCGTCGTGGTTCACCGTCGGGACGACGACGTGGCCCACCTCGCGACCCCGCAGATCGGCGACCAGGACACCGGTGGTCAACACCCCGAAACTGACCCCCGCCACGTGCCCGGCCGTGCCGGGGACGTCCAGGTAGGTCGACCGCCTGCCCCGGCCGGAGACCGCGTCGACCCCACCGTCGGCGACGAAACCGTCCGCGCGGAGTTCCTCGACCGCCCGCGACACCGTCGCCTTGCTCAGGCCGGTGAGTTCGATGACCTCGTTGCGCGTCACCGGGGCCCGGGAGAGGACCACCTCCAGCACCGAGGCCTTGGTGTAGTCGCGCGATGTCGGGTTGCTCGCCACCTCACGACCATAGCGATCCGGAACGGCGGGGGCAGGCCGCTTCCCCGGAATACGTTTCAGATCGAGCCTGAAACATGCGAAATTCGTTAACTGTTGACAGTTGACGAGTGCTCGCCAATACTCACCTCACTCCACTCTTCCGACCAGCCCCAGGAGGACTCCGTGGCCTTCGACAGCAAGCCGAAGTTCGTCACGTTCGACATGAACGGGACGCTGATCCACTTCCGCATCAACGACGCCATCCGCCGGACGCTGGGCGACCGCCTTCCGCCGGAGATCGCCGACGAGTTCCTCCAGGCGGGCAACGCCTACCGGATCGACGAGTGCCTGGGCGAATGGCAGCCCTTCCACCGGGTCGTCGCCCGCTCGCTGGAGCGGACCATGCGCCGGTTCGGTCTGGAGTACCGGGAAAGCGACGCCGAGGCCGTCTACGAGGAAATCCCGACCTGGACCCCCTACCCCGGCGTCAGCGCGGCGCTCAACCGCTTGGCGGAGGCGGTGCCCCTGGTGATCGTGACGAACACCGACAACGCGCACGCGGGCCGCCTGGCGGAAAACCTCCAAGCCCCGTTCGAGGTCGTCATCACGGCCGAGCAGATGGGTGTCTACAAGCCCCGGCTGCGCGCGTTCGAGTACACCTTCGACAAGCTCGGCGTGACCCCGGACGAACTCGTGCACGTCTCGGCGAGCCCGAAGTACGACCTCCGCCCCGCGGCGGTCATGGGCATCCAGCGCAAGGTGTACGTCGACCGCGGCTTCGAGCAGGACGAGCACTGGCTCGGCTACGAGCGGATCACCGACATCGCCGACCTGCCGGTGCTGTTCGGCCTGCCGCACCCGTGACCGGCTCCGGTTCGGCGGCGGCCCGGCTCCGCGACCTGGTCCTGGCCCTCCCCCGGCTCGAGCGCAACGCGAACTACGTCGACGTGCCGGCCGCGCGGACCTGCGCGCGACAGGCCGCGCTCAACGCGCTCGCCGTCGCCGCGGACGCGGTGGGTGACCTGGACCGGGTCCGGATCGTGCAGATGCTGGTCTTCGTGGCCAGTACGCCGGAGCTCGGTGAGCAGTCGCGGGTCGCCGACGCGGCCAGTGAGCTGCTTGTCCAGGTGCTGGGCGAGAACGGGCGGCACGCGCGCACCGCGATCGGCGTCGCCGGGTTGCCGCGCAACAGCCCGGTCGAGGTCCAGCTGGTCTGCACCGCTTCACAGCCAACCGAAAGAGGCGAACCGTGAACCGGCTCCACCGAGCACTCGACGGTCTCCTCGGCCGGATCGACACCCCCGCGCCGATCGTGCTCGCCGACGTCGTGCAGGACAACATCGACCGCATGCAGGGCTTCGCCGGCCAGCATGGCCTGGCCGTCCGGCCGCACGTCAAAACCCACAAGTGCACGGAGATCGGCCGGCTCCAGGTCGCGGCGGGCGCCGTCGGGATCACCGCCGGGAACGTCGGCGAAGCCGAGGTCTTCGCCGACGCCGGGTTCGACGACATCTTCCTCGCCTACCCGGTCTGGCCCGCGGGGACGAAGGCGGCCCGGATTCGCCGGCTCGCCGAAACGACCAGGCTGCGGGTCGGCGCCGACAACCCCCCGGCGATCGACGCCCTCGCCGACGCGATGGGCGGAGAACCGGAGCGACTGCAGGTCGTGGTCGAAATCGACTGCGGCGCCCGCCGCTCCGGGGCGCCGCCCGAGTTCGCGGGCGACCTCGCGCTCGCCGCCCGGAAGCGCGGTCTCGTGCCGGTGGGCGTCTTCACCTACCCGGGCCATGGCAGCTCGGGACCGGACGCCCGCCGGCGCGCCGCGCGCGACCAGGAGGCCGCGCTCGTCACCGCGGTGCGGAGTTTCAGTGCGGCCGGGATCACCGCCGAGGTCGTCAGCGCCGGCTCCACGCCCACCGTGGCGTTCTCGACCGCCGACGTGATCACCGAAATCCGCCCCGGCGAGTATGTCTTCGGCGACTTGAACAACCGCCGGCTCGGCGCGTGCACCGGCGAGGAGATCGCGCTGTTCGTCGCGGCCACCGTGGTCAGCGACTGGGTCCCCGGTCAGGTCATCCTCGACACCGGCACGAAAGCCCTCGGCCGCGAAGGCAACCCCGAGAGCGGCTTCGGTGCCGTCGCCGGCACGAAGGCCGTGCTGGCCAAGCTCAACGAGTACCACGGTTTCCTCGCCCTGCCCGACGGCGCCGACCGTCCGTCCGTCGGCACCGTGGTCCCGGTGGTGCCGAACCACGTCTGCCCGGTGGTGGTCAACTTCGAAGAGCTGATCGTCACCGACCGCACTGGTACTTCGCTGCGGCGCTGGCCGGTCGACGCCCGCGGTTTCCTCTCCTGACCCGCCCATCCTGCGAAGGAGTGTCCTCATGAGACTCGAGAAGACCGCCGCTCTGGTCACGGGCGCCGGCAGCGGAATCGGCGAGGCGGTGTGCGCGCGTCTCCGCCGCGAGGGCGCCCAGCTGCTGCTCACCGGCCGCCGGGAGCGGCTCGCCACCGCGGACCCCGCCGATCGGTACGTCCCGGGAGACCTCACCGACGAGGCGTTCGTCGAGGAACTGGCCCACCGGGCCGCGGAGTCCTTCGGCACCGTGGACGTCGTCGTCCTCAACCACGGCCTGCAGGCGAGCAGTCCCCTCACGGAAATGTCCTACGAGGACGCGAAGAACGTCCTGCACAGCAATCTGCTCAGCGCGTTCCTGGTGATGAAGCACTTCGCACCGCTGATACCCCCGACGGGAGGCTCGTTCGTCTGCGTCGGCTCGAGGCTCGGCATCGTCGGCAAACCCGAGGAAGTCCTGTACTCCGCAGCCAAGGGCGGCCTGATCATGCTCGCCAAGGGTGCGGCGATCGAATGGGCCCCGCGCGGCATCCGCGTCAACGTCGTCGCGCCGGGCCTGACCGCCACCCCGGTCATCGAAGCGTCGTTCCAGCGCCGGCCCGATCCCGAGGCGTACCGCCGCCAACGCGAGAACCAGATCCCCCTCCGACGCCTCGCCACTCCCGAGGAGATCGCCGACGCGGTCCTCTTCCTCGCCTCGCCGGAGTCGTCCTACATCACGGGAACGGTCCTCCCCGTCGACGGCGGCTACACCGCCTTCTGATTCTCCCGCGAGATCTTCAGCACATTGAATGAAAACGGTTTTCATGTAGCGTACGCGGCAGACCGCTCACGAGAACCTGAGGATCATGAACGCCTACCGCCGCCTGCTGGTCGCCTGCCTGCTCGTTCCGTTCGCATCGGGGTGCTTCGCCTCCCTCGCCGGACCTTCCGACGGGGGACGGCTACGGGTGGCCCTGGCCTTTCCGCCGTCGCAGAACTTCTCGCCGTACGGGCAGGACGGCTACCTCCTGTCCCGCCTGGGTGTCACGGAAGGCCTGACCCGGCT
>JARAWT010000029.1:0-117882 GCA_033793495.1 Streptomyces sp. MN03-5084-2B
GGGGAGTGGCGGGACCGCTGTCGTCAGGCCCCTGAGGGCCGCCGGAACCGCCGGGTCCGCCGCCGGGGCCGCCCGGACCGCCGCCGCCGGGTCCACCGGGACCGCCTGGACCGCCGCCGCCGGGACCGCCCGGACCGCCTGGACCGCCGCCGCCGGGTCCACCGGGACCGCCTGGACCGCCGCCGCCGGGACCGCCCGGACCGCCTGGGCCACCAGGACGTCCGCCGGGACCACCGGGGCCGCCAGGGCCGGGACCGGGCCCACCGGGGCCGCGCGGGGGCATGCCGGGACCACCGGGACCACCAGGAGCGCCGGGACCACCAGGACCGCCACCGGGACCACCGGGCACGCCACCGGGTCCGCCAGGGCCACCGGGAACGCCACCAGGGCCACCGGGAACGCCGGGACCACCGGGACCACCGGGACCACCGGGTCTGCCCGGCCGCGGCGGCGGGCCCGGCGGACGCCCACCGGGCGGCGGGGGCCCGGGCGGGCCAGGCGGACGTGGAGGAGTGGTGACGGACATCCGCGCTTTCTCTTCCCCTCGTGCTTGCTGCGTACCCGGAAGCCGGGTCCCGGGGTGCCCGACACTAGCTTGAGTTGGTAGAAACCCCACACCAGACGGTCCCCGTACGGCTATCCTGCGGAACCGTACCGCGACGGGGAGAGCTGTAGGTCGAGAATGCCATCAACACCCACGACTAAGTCTCAGGTTCAGGCGTATCAGTTCGTCCTACGGCGGATGCAGTCGGCGCTGGTCCGGCGGGACGCCGTGATGCTGCACGACCCGATGCGCACCCACACGCGGGCCACGATCGTGGGCGTGGTGCTGGGCGTGCTCGGCATGATCGTGTTCGTCGTCTGGGGCCTGCTCAGCCCGGCGCCGTCGGTGCCCGAGGCCGGGAACATCGTGATCGGCGAGCAGTCCGGCACGGTCTACGTCGTGGCGGGCAACCCGAAGAAGCTGATCCCGACGTTCAACCTCGCGTCGGCGCGCCTCCTGCTGCTCGCCCAGCAGCAGAAGCCGCAGTCCGGCGCGGGCGCCGATGGCGCGCCCGCCGCGCCCGCTCCGGCGAGCCCGGCGAGTGTGAAGAATCCCACGGTCGTTTCCGACGAGCAGCTGAAGGACATTCCCCGCGACAAACTCACCGGAATTCCGGACGGTCCGCAGCTGATCCCGACGGATTCCCAGCGAATTTCCCCGAATTGGGCCGTCTGTGACCAGGTGCACGTGGATCCGTCGCTGCCGCAGGCCGACACCGGGCGAACCAGTACCTACGTTTTCGGCGGCATCGCGCCGAGCGGCCTGGGCACCGAACTGGGTGACAACGAGGCGTTGCTGGCGAAGGCCGACAACGGGAAGACCTACCTCGTCTACCGGCTGCCGAGCTCCCGGAACCGGCCGAACGCGAACACCGTGCGCGCCGAGATCGACGTCGACAACCCGAACGACGCCGTCCGGGTGGCGTTGCAGCTGCCGCCGTCGCCGCGGAAGATCACGCAGGGCCTGCTCAACGCGATCCCCGAGGTCGCGAGGCTGACCCCGCCGAAGATCCAGAGCGGCCCGGTCCCGGGGGACTTCGACGGCCTGACCGTGGGGGACGTCTTCGCCACGCAGCAGGCCGGCGAGGCGACGGCGAACTACTGGGCGATCACCCGCGGCGGGATCCAGCGGGTGTCCAACGCCGTCGCCGACATCATCCGCGTGGCGAAGAACGGCAGCTCCGGCAAGATCCAGACGCTGGGCCTCGACAAGCTCGCCGGGGCGCACACCCTGCAGCCGACCGACCCCGACTACATCCCGGTCGACGACTTCCCGCGCTCGGTGCCGACGGTCCTCGACGCGACGAAGAACTCGTCGGTCGCCTGCCTGGGCTGGTCGCTGACCGGGTCCGGGCCCGACCAGGACGGGCACACCTCGGTGTACGTCGACACGCAGTTGCCCGGCCAGAAGAGCACCGGCGAGAAGTTCACCCCGATGACGGTGACCACGCCGGGCCCGAACCGGGTGCCGCTCAACGGCTTCTACCTCAAGCCCGGGTTCGCCGCGGTCGTGCAGTCCGCCACCGGCAAGGCCAGCTTCGGCAAGGGCGCGATCCAGCTGATCTCCGACCGGGGCGTCCGCTACAGCGTCCCGGACGCCCAGACCGCGGACGCGATCGGCCTGAACAACCGGCAGCCCGCGCCCGAGTCGATCATCGGCCTGCTGCCGACCGGGGCGTCGCTGAACACCCAGGACGTGCGGCGGCAGTTCGACGCGGTGCCGATCGACCCCAACGCCGGCACGTACCCGACCGCGCAGCCGGGGAACTGAGCGGAACCGCCGGGCCGCGGCGGGCGTCCCACGCTCGAATGTCTTTCTCGTGAGCGGAGGTGCCGTGGCCGGCTTGAGGATGGACGGCGTCGTCGTCGCCCGGTACGCCGAGACGGCCGAGGCCGCCGCGGCCGACCTGGACGCGGCGGCGGCCGAGGTCGGCGGGGACGTCACCGCGGAGTCCTACGGGACACTGGGGGCGCAGATCGGCCTCGGCGAGTCGTACGGCCGCGCGTCCGGGGCGTTGCGGCGTCAGCTGGCCGACGGCGCCGAGGCGCTGCGCTCGGCCGCGGAGGCGCTGCGGCACGTGACGGTCCGCCACGGCGGCCAGGACGCGGAAGCCGCGGAGCTGATCGAGCGGGCCGGGAGGCTCGAGGGATGACGACCTCGGTGCCGGCCCCCGCCGGCGAGGACATCACGGCGGCGGCCGAGCCGTACCTGGCGTACCTCACGGACCTGTCGGGGCAGCTCGGCGTGATCGACCCCGTCGAGACGTACTTCCGCCCGCTGCTCGGCCGCTGGGCCGACCTCGGCGCGGAAGCGGATCGCCTGCGCCAGGCCGCCTCGGTCGCGGCCGAGGTGTCGGCGCGCCTGGACGACCAGCTCGGCAAGCTCGACGCGGGCTGGGCGGGCCGGGACGCGGACTCGTTCGTCGCGTACATCCGCACGATCGGCGCGGCGGGCGGCGACCTGCGCGAAGCGCTCGAAGCACTGGCCGGCGCGCTCGACGAGATGGTGACGACCCTGCGCCACGTCGTCGTCGACCTCGTCGAGGTGCTGGTGGACGCGGCCGAGCTGACGTCGGAGACGATGCTGCTCCCGAGCGGCGGCACCAAGCGGGCGCGGGCCCAGCTGCAGGAGACGCAGGACTCGGCGAAGGCACTGCACGAGACCGCGCGCGACGTCATGGAGGCGTTCGACCGGCTGTGCAACGGCGTCGACGACCCGGACGCGGCGTCCCGCACCATCGAGATCCGGCACCGGTACCCGCCGGAGCGCTTCAAGCTGCACGACGATGCCCTGAACGAAGCGGGCGAGCAGGCCGCGTCTTCTGTTGCGGAGCCGGCTTCGGCCGACGAGGTCATGACGCCGTCTTCGGCAGGCGGCCCGGCGGAAGGGCGTCACACGGGCTCGGGCACCCCTGGCGCCGACCAGCCCACGGACCCGCAGCCGGCCCCGCCCGCCGAGGAGCACCCGAGCTCGTCGGGCGGCGTCCCGATGATGCCGATGATGGGTTTCGGAGCCTTCGGCGGAGGTGGTCAGGCCCGCCGCCCGTCGAAGACCCGCCCGGTCACGAAGTCCTCGGACCTGCTGGGTGAGCCCGGCCTGGTCGCCCCGCCGGTGATCGGCGAGGACGAAAACCCCCAGCAGAAGAAGCCACCGGCGAAGTGACGGAAGGGGCGAGATGCCCCTTTCCGCACGGTCAGCGGCGGGTGGTGCCGGTCGGCTCGGGACGGTTGCGGCGGATCGTGTGCATCACGAACAGCGTGATCAGCAGCGCGACCACGCCGGCGCCGGTTCCCGCCAGCGCCACGATCACCGGGGTCGGGCTGCGGTCGTTCGCCGGGGGGAGCTGGGCCAGCTGCGGGGCCGGGATCGGGGCCAGGTTCCCCACCTCGGACGGCAGGCTCTGGGTCAGCGCCGCGACCGGGTCGATGACCCCGTAGCCGACGAAGTTGTCGCGGCCGCCGGGTGCCGCCGGGTGCTGGGCCGTCTCCTTGATCCGGTTGACGATGCCCTTCGCGTCCAGCTTCGGGTACTTGGCCTTGACCAGAGCCGCGAGCCCCGACACGTACGGCGCCGCGAAGCTCGTTCCCTGGATCGGGCTGGCCTTGTCGCCGTTCTCGAACGTGAGGTTCGCCAAGCCGTCGGAGCCCTCGGCGGGGTCGAGCGAGGTGATCTGGGTCCCCGGCGCCGCGACGCCGACCCAGGGTCCGTGCACGCTGAACGGGGCCACGCCGCCGTTCTCGTCGATCGCCCCGACGGACAGCACGTCGTCGGCGAACCACGGCGGCGTCACGATCGTCTTCGGCTTGCGCGCGTCCGGCTGGTCGTTCTGCGGGCAGGTGTCCGTCGCGTTGCCCGCGGCGGCGATGATCACGACACCCTGCGAAGCGGCGAAGTGGACGGCGGCTTGGACCTGCTGCTCGCCTTCGGTGATCGACCCGGTGGCCGGGCGGCAGTTGTCGACCGACATGTTGATGATGTCGGCTTCCTTCCGCTCGGCGATGCCGCGGATGATCTCGGCCAGCGTCTTCAGCGTGCCGGCGGTGCCGGCCTTCTCCAGCTGACGGCCGCCGTTGGACTGCCCGGGCGAGGTCCCGTCGCCCTCGGAACCGCCCCCGCCACCGCCCGGCGGCGGGCTGGTGCTCGACGACGGCGTGCCCCCGGTGTTGCCCGCCGGCGGCGGCGTCGAGGTCGAGGTGTCGGGCTCGTAGTTCTCGCTCAGCTGGCGGTAGGACACGATCGTCGCGTCCGGGGCGACGCCGATGAACCCGACCTCCGGGTTGTCCGGCTTGCCCGCGATGATGCCGGCGACCTCGGTGCCGTGGCCGTCGCAGTCTTCCAGGCCGTCGGGCTTCCCGTCCGGCTTCGCGACGTAGTCGCCGCCGGACTTGACCCGGTTCTGGAACCACGGGTGCTGGGTGACGCCGGTGTCGACGACGGCCACCTTGATGTTGCCCCCGGCGCTTCCCGTGGCCGCCTTGACGATCTCCTGCGCCTTCGAGATCTGCAGGTAGTCCTGGCCCCACGGCCGGTTCTTCAGCACGATGTTCTGGCCGAGCGTGCTGCGCTGGACGCAGGCCTTCGACTTCTTGTACTTCTTGTCCGGCTGCTGGGTGTCCGGGATCAGCTTGCTCGGGTCGACCGGTGGCGGCTTCGCGAAGTAGCCGTCGGCCGGGGCGGTCTGGGCCTGCGCCGGCACCGCGCCGGCGAGCGAGGCCAGTACCCCGATCGTGCCGGCGACCAGTGCCGTCGTGGTCCGCCGGGCCGGGCCCAAGGCGTGTCCTGCTGACATCCGAGATTCACCCGATCCGGTCACTTGAAGTTCAGGTGCCGCAGGGTGGTGTAGAGGTCCATCACCCCGAGGGCCAGCGGCAGCACGGAGGCGATGCAGATCGCCTCGATGATCTCGACCGTGCGCCGCAGCGGCGGCGAGAACCGCTGGTTCGGGAAGATCACCCCGACGACGAGCGCGCCCGCGGCGAGCAGGATCAGCACGCCGAAGACGTAGAGCAGGCGGTTCTGGGCGTTCGCCGAGACCAGCCAGCCGATGGCGATCCCGGTGGCCGAGACCAGGCCGGTGGTGAGCAGCGCGATCGCCTGGCTGCCGTTGGCGTACGCGCGGGCGCGCAGCAGCAGGACGAGCGTCGCGACGACGCCGAGGATGATCCCGAACGCCCCGGGCGCGGTCGCGGCGATGATCGCCGAGGCGGCCACCGTGGCGCCGCAGCCGACCATCAGGCCGGTCATGTAGTTGTGCGCGATCGCCGTGCGGCGCTCGATCGCCCGGTAGTCGGGGAAGCCGGAGTCTTCCTTCAGCTCTTCGGCGTTGCTCGGGACGTGCGGGAGCGGCAGCTTCGCGAGCCAGATCGTGGCGCGCGGCAGGATCGAGATGCAGGCGAGGGCGACCGCGACGGTGCCGGCCGCGATGCCGGCGGCCGGGTGCGCGACGAGCGTGCCGAACAGGAAGGCCAGCGCGCCGAAGGTGCCCGCGGTGGCCGCGGCGATGAACGTCGTGATGCCGGCGCCGATGACCATGATGCAGACGGAGGCGACGATGATCACCAGGACCGCGCCGAGCAGCAGGTTCGCCCGCAGGGACAGCCCGGGCACGATGTAGAAGCCGCTGACGAAGGCGAGCGGGAGCCCGCCCGCGGCGGCGATCAGCACGCCGGTCGCTTCGGCCTGGTAGCCCTTGGCCAGCGTGGCGCCGACCGCGACGCACGCAACGGCGCCGATGCCACCGGCGATGGCCGCGCCCAGCGCGCTGCCGCCGTAGAAGGACCCGCTCATGAACAACGCGACGGCGGCGGCGAACAGCGCCAGCCCGCCCGCGATGTGGCCGAACCGGTTCGCGGTTTCCTTGGTCCAGGGCCGGAAGCTGTCCGGGGACGACTCGGCGATGGCGTCGACGACGTCGTCGTACAACGGCGGCGGCGGGTTCTCGTTGCGCTTGCGCAGCTGGAGCAGCTCGCCGTCGACCACGCCGAGCGAGGCCAGCGTGCGGCTCGGGTCGAGCGGGGCGTCCCCGAGCTTCGCCAGCGCCCAGCCGCCGTGGCGGGCCCCGCCGTCGGGCGAGGTCTCCTTGGCCATGTCCAGCAGCATCGGCAGCAGGTCGGCCACCGCGACGTCGGCGGGCAGCGCCACGTCGATCCGGGTGGACGGTGCGACGACCGTCACCCTGCTGAAAACTGTCGTGCCCGTAGCCACTGCACTGCCCCCGCTCGGTCGATACTGCTCCCGGGGAACTTATACCGAACCCCGGCGTGGGCATCATCGAACGTCCGAAATTCACCGCCTGCCGCAGCTCACGGGCCGGACCACGCGATTACTGTCGGTGCCTCGCCGTACACTCGCCATGCGAGGTCAGGGCCGTTCACGAGGGCGTTGCGGCATCCGCCGGAATTCCACCGCGGCGTTCGATAGGTTGTTCCGCGCACCTTGCGCACTAAACGGTGGCCGCCATCGTCGAGTTTGAAGAGGGGTCCTTCGATGAGCACGCTGCAGTTCAAGAAGTCGCCGCGGCTGGCGGCACCGCGGCCGCCGGGCGGTGAGGTGCACCTCGAGCCGCCGCCCGAGGTCCCGCGCGTCATCCCCGGGAACATCGTGATGAAGGCGCTGCCGGTCGTGATGATCGTCGCGTCGCTCGGGATGATGGTCTTCATGTTCCAGGCCAGCAACCGGAACCCGATGATGATGGCCATGGGCGGCATGATGGTCGTCGGGACGCTCGGGATGATGGCCGGCGGCGGTGGCAAGGGCGGCGGCGCCAAGCGCGCCGAGATGGACGAGGACCGCAAGGACTACCTCCGCTACCTGGGCCAGATGCGCGACCGAGCCCGCGAGGCCATGGTCGACCAGCGCGCCGCCCTGGAGTGGGTGCACCCCGACCCCCAGTCGCTGTGGTCGCTGGCCGCCAGCCGCCGGATGTGGGAACGCCGCCAGAACGACCAGGACTTCCTGCACCTGCGCGTCGGGCGCAGCTCGCACCGGCTCGCCACGCGGCTGGTCCCGCCCCAGACCGGGCCCGTCGACGAGCTGGAGCCGATCGCCACCCTCGCGCTGCGCCGGTTCGTGCGCGCGCACTCGATCGTGCCGGACCTGCCGACCCAGATCACCCTCCGCGGGTTCGCCGCGGTCAGCATGCAGGGCGACCGCGCGCTGACCCGCGGCCTCACCCGCGCCATGCTCGCGCAGCTGGTTTCCTTCCACAGCCCCGACGACGTGCTGATCGCGGTCGCCACCGCGGGCCGCGCGAAGGAGGAGTGGGAGTGGGCGAAGTGGCTGCCGCACGTCCAGCACCCCACGCTGTCGGACGGCATCGGCCAGCTCCGCATGATGGCCGGCTCGCTGGCCCAGATCGAAGACTGGCTCGACGAAGAACTGCGTGACCGCCAGCGCTTCTCCCGCAACGCCACGCCGGCGCCGGACCAGCCGCACGTCGTCATCATCATCGACGACGCCGAAGTCACCCGCGAAGAGCAGATCGTGCTCGAGGAGGGCCTGGTCGGCGTCACCCTGATCGACCTGTCCGAGTCCCTCGGCAACCTCGCCGCCCGCCGCGGCCTCCGGCTGGTCGTGGAGCCCGACAGGCTGGGCGCGCGCAGCGCCGGCGGCGTCGAGTGGTTCGGCCGGCCGGACACCCTCAGCCTGGTCGAGACCGAGTCGCTGGCCCGGCTCATCTCGCCGTACCGCGTCGGTGGCGCCGCAGGCCAGGACGTCGGCGACGAAGAGCCGCTGCTGTCCAACCCTTCGCTGCTGGAGCTGCTCGGCATCCCGGGCGACCCGATGACGTTCGACGTCCAGCAGGCGTGGCGGCCGCGGCCGATCCGCGACCGCTACCGCGTCCCGTTCGGCGTCGGCGAGTACGGCCAGCCGGTCGAGCTGGACATCAAGGAAGCCGCCGCCGAGGGCATGGGCCCGCACGGCCTGTGCATCGGCGCCACCGGTTCCGGCAAGTCGGAGTTCCTCCGCACCCTGGTGCTGGGCCTGCTGGCGACGCACTCGTCCTCGACGTTGAACTTCGTGCTCGTCGACTTCAAGGGTGGCGCGACGTTCATGGGCCTCGACAAGGCCCCGCACGTCTCCGCGGTCATCACCAACCTCGCCGACGAAGTCACGCTGGTCGACCGCATGAAGGACGCGCTGGCCGGCGAGATGAACCGGCGGCAGGAGGCGCTGAAGAACGGCGGCAACTTCAAGAACGTCTGGGAATACGAGAAGGCGCGCGAGAACGGCGCGGACCTCGACCCGCTGCCCGCGCTCTTCATCGTCTGTGACGAGTTCTCCGAGCTGCTGTCGGCGAAGCCGGACTTCATCGACCTGTTCGTCGCCATCGGCCGGCTGGGCCGCTCGCTGCAGATGCACATGCTGCTCGCCTCGCAGCGCCTGGAGGAAGGCAAGCTGCGCGGCCTGGACTCGCACCTGTCGTACCGGATCGGCCTCAAGACGTTCTCGGCGGCGGAGTCCCGCGCCGCGATCGGCGTGCCGGACGCGTTCGAGCTGCCGTCGGTCCCCGGTGGTGGCTACCTGAAGTACGACACGTCGACCCTGGTGCGGTTCAAGGCGTCCTACGTCTCGGGCCCGTACCGGCCGGCCGGCCTCAAGGCGGCGGGCCCGGCGGCGACCGTGGTCCGCGCGGACAAGCGGCCGCAGCTGTTCGTCCCGGACTTCGTCGAGCTGCCGAAGGAGCCGGAGCCGCAGCAGATCGAGGCGCCGGTGCAGGAGCAGCGGCAGCCGGAGGAGGCGGTCGAACCCAGCGAGCTCGACGTCATCGTCTCGCGCCTGGTGGGCCAGGGCCCGCCGGCGCACGAGGTGTGGCTGCCGCCGCTGAAGGACCCGAACTCGCTCGACACCCTGCTGCCCAACCTGAACCCGACCGACGACCGCGGCCTGTCCCCGGTGGGCTACTTCGGCAACGGGCGGCTGCAGGTGCCGCTGGGCATCATCGACCGGCCGTACGAGCAGCGCCGCGACCCGCTGTGGGCCGACTTCTCCGGTGCGGCAGGCCACGGCGTGATCGTCGGCGGCCCGCAGACCGGCAAGTCGACCATGCTGCGGACGCTGATCATGTCGATGGCGCTGACGCACACCCCGGAGGAGGCGCAGTTCTACTGCCTCGACCTCGGTGGTGGCACGCTGACCGGGCTCGCGGACCTGCCGCACGTCGGTGGCGTCGCGGTCGCGCGGCGCGAGCCGGACAAGGCCCGCCGGATCGTGGCCGAGCTGACCACCCTGCTCACCGAGCGGGAAGGCCGGTTCGGGGCGATGGGCATCGACTCGATGACCGAGTTCCGCAACCGCAAGCGCCGCGGCGAGATCCGGCCGGACCAGGACCCGTTCGGCGACGCCTTCCTGGTGGTGGACAACTGGCGGGCCCTGCGCGACGACTTCGAGGAGCTCGAGACCACGATCACCCGGCTCGCCACGCAGGGTCTGTCCTACGGCGTGCACGTGATCATCTCCGCCAACCGGTGGGCCGACATCCGCCCGGCGATCAAGGACATGCTGGGCACCCGGTTCGAGCTGCGCCTCGGTGACCCGACCGAGTCGGACATCGACCGGCGCATCGCGGTCAATATCCCGGCCGGGCGGCCGGGCCGGGGCCTCACCCGGGAGAAGCTGCACATGCTGGGCGGCCTGCCGCGGATCGACGGCTCCAGCGACCCGGAGACGATCGCGGCCGGCGTGGCCGACGCGGTGCAGAAGATCAAGGGCGCCTGGCGCGGCCGCGTCGCGCCGCAGGTCCGCTTGCTGCCCGAGCTGATCACCTACGAAGACGTGCTGAAGCTCGACACCGCGCGGGACTCGAAGCTCATCCCGATCGGCGTCAACGAAGAGGACCTGCAGCCGATCTACCTCGACTTCAACGCCGAACCGCACTTCTACGCCTTCGCGGACGGCGAGTCGGGGAAGACGAACCTGCTGCGGCAGATCGCCCGCGGCATCTCGGAGCGCTACACCGCCCAGGAAGCGCTCATCCTCCTGGTCGACTACCGGCGCACGATGCTCGGCTTCATCCAGGGCGACTCGCTCCTCGGCTACGCGGTGTCGGCCGCGCAGCTGGAGAGCATGGTCGGCGACGTCTTCAACTCGATGACGCGCCGCCTGCCGGGCCCGGACGTCACGCAGGAGCAGCTGAAGACGCGGTCCTGGTGGAAGGGCCCGGAGCTGTTCATCCTCGTCGACGACTACGACCTGGTGGCCACGTCGACGAACAACCCGCTGCGGAAGATCTCCGACTTCCTGCCGCAGGCCAAGGACGTCGGCCTGCACCTGATCGTCGTGCGGCGCACCGGTGGCGCGAGCAAGGCCATGTACGACCCGATCATCGGCAAGCTCAAGGAGATCGCGGCCCCGGGCATGGTGATGAACGGTTCGCGCGACGAAGGTGCGCTGGTCGGCAACATCAAGGCGGGCCCGATGCCGCCGGGCCGGGGCAACATGCTCACCCGCAAGTACGGCAAGCAGCTCATCCAGGTGTCGTGGATCCAGCCCGACTGACGACGGCGGCCGGACGCGCTCTCGGTGGGGTGGGTAGGTTCCTCCCCGAGGGCGCGCTCCGCAGGCCGGGCGCGGGTGATCGCGACGAAGTGGGCGGGAGCTGCCGGTGACGGTCCGGGTTGCGGTGGACTTCGGGACATCGAGCACCTGCGTCGTCGCCTCGGTGAACGGGCGCGAGCCGCAGGTCGTGGTGATCGACGGCCAGCCGCTGATGTCCTCGGCGGTGTACGCGGCGGCGGACGGCACGCTGTTCGTCGGCCAGGAGGCCGAGCGGCAGGCGGCCGTCGACCCGTCGCGCTACGAGCCGAACCCGAAGAGGCGGATCGACGAGGGCGAGCTGCTGCTCGGCGAGAACGTCCTGCGGGTGACCGACGTCGTGCACGCCGTGCTGGGGCGCGCAGTGTCCGAAGCGCGCCGCCTGGCCGGTGACGCCGAGGTCGACCTGCTCGTGCTGACCCACCCCGCGGACTGGGGCGCCATCCGCACCCGGCTGCTGCGGCAGGCCGCGGGCGGGCTGGCGCGCGAGGTCGCGCTGGTGCCGGAGCCGGTCGCGGCGGCGGTCTACCACGCGGCGACGTTCGCGCCGCAGGACGTGCCCCACGATCGCACCGTCGAGTTCAGCGGCCGCCCCGGCGACGCGCTCGCGGTGCTGGACCTCGGCGGCGGCACGGTCGACGTCAGCGTGGTGCGGCGGCTGCCGCCGGACGCCGCGCGGGACCGCGCCGGCCGTCCGCAGCGCGGCGGGTTCCAGGTGCTCGCCACCCGGGGCGACCCCGGCTTCGGCGGCGCGGACATCGACCAGGCGCTGCTGGAGCACGTCGGTTCCCTGGTCTCCGCGGCCGATCCGGACGCCTGGCGCGAGCTCGTCGAGGGCCGCGAGCTGGCCGACCGGCGCCGGCGGCGGGTGTTGCGCCAGGACGTGCGGGGCGCGAAGGAGACGCTGTCCCGGCACGCCTACACCGACGTGCCGATGCCGCCGCCGTTCGCGGACGCGCACGTCACCCGCGAGGACCTCGAACGGCTGATCGCGGCACCGCTGGGCCGGGCCGTCGAGCTCACGGTCGCCGCGCTCGGCGAAGCCGGCCTGCGGCCGAAGCAGCTCACGGCGATCTTCCTGGTCGGCGGGTCGAGCCGGATCCCGATGATCTCCCGGCTGGTGCACGAACGCACCGGCGTCGTGCCGACGAGCCTCGACCAGCCCGAGACGGTCGTCGCGCGCGGCGCGCTGCGCGCGGTGCTGGTGGACCCGGACCGCACCGGCGCCCTGCCCGGCGAAGCGATGGCGCGGCTGGGCGCGACGCCGGGCGGCGCCCTCGGCCCGGCGGCGCAGCGCACGGAGGTCGTGCGCCCCGGCGACCTCGCCCCGCGCCCGGGTGACGTGGGCCAGCGCCCGGCACCGCCGCGCACCCCGCCCGGGCCCGCCGGGTTCCCGAACCGTGCGGCCCCGCCGTCGCCGCCCCACGGGCAGCCGGCGGCCCGGCCGTGGGCCCCGCCCGCCGGGCGGCCCGCGCCGGGCGGTCCGTCCGGCAGTCACCCGGCCGGTGGCCGGCCGGAGAAGAAGAGCCGCAAGAAGCTGTGGGTGATCGGCGGCGCCGTGGCCGTCGTGGCCGCGCTCGTCGTCGCCGGGGTCTTCGTGTTCAAGGGCCCCGGGAGCCAGCCCGAGAGCGGCCGCACGCTGTCGCAGTACGACTTCAAGTTCGTCGCGCCGGAGGACTGGGTCCAGACCGACGACCGGGTGGCCGACAAGCAGGTCGTGATCCACCCGCAGGAGTCCCGCGACGGCAACGACCTCGTGGTCGCCCAGGAGTACGTCATGGACTACGACGCGACCGCCGACCCGCAGAGGCTCGCCGACCAGATCAAGCAGGGCGCGGAGCAAGAAGCGCGGTACAGCGCGTTCAACCCGAGCCTGTCGTACGCGGGCAAGACGGTGATCGGGTACCACGAGAGCAAGAAGGACCGGCCCGATCTCCAGGTCGACTGGTACGTCGTGGCGAAGGGCCGGATCCGCGTCCACGTCGGCTGCCAGTACGCCACGGCCCCGCTGCGGGACCGGGTCGCCGCGGCCTGCGCGCAGGCCGTCCGCACGGTCGAAATCCTCAACTGAGAGGAGGGCACGCGGTGCCGTCCGAAGAATTCGAAAGCGCCGCGGCGTCCTTCAAGCGGATCGGGCAGGACGCGGTGACGCACGCGCGCCGCGTCGCCGGCACCGCGAAGGCCCGCAACCAGCGGCACCACAGCGAAAACGCCGACCTCCTCAAGCGCAGCGGCCGCGGTGCGAAGTCCGGCGACCCGACGCCGGGAACGCTGCGCGCGGCCGCCGAACGGTTCCGCCGCGCGCGGGGACTGGCGGTTCCCGATCCGGTTCCTTCGCGTTCGCAATCTCCCGCACAAGCCCCTCGATCGGGTGACGAGGATGAGGACTTTTCCCAGATGCGAATCATGCAGCGCGATCAATGAGACCGGGTCGACGGTTGCTGTGCGCGTGCTAATCCCGCTGGTGGGGAACGCTTTTTTGGGTGATGCACCACCGGTTCGTGGGGTCCTCCGGATACCCGCGGCGATCGGTTCCCGGGGTGGGCGTTAACGCAAGCAACTACTTCGGGGCAAAGCACGACAAGGGGGAACCGGACGTGGCAGTGTCTGCGTCGTAGGGCCGTACGAACGAACAAGCTTGGTACGGACAACCACCACTCTTATGAAGGGGGTACCGGCATGAGCGCCGGACAGGGATTCCAAGGGACAGTTGCTCAGTTCACCGAGGCCGAGGGGCGCGTCACCGAGGTTCGGGCCCAGATGGACCAGAACCTCTCGACGCTGCGCGACCGCATCGAGGCCACCCGCGCCGGCTGGCAGGGCGAAGCGCAGAAGGCGTTCGACAACGTCATGCGCCGCTTCGACGACGACGCCCGCGGCATGGCGCAGGCCCTGCAGCGCATCGGTGAGCTGCTCCGCGAGGCCGGCTCCAAGTACGAGCGTTCCGAGCAGCAGCAGCAGGAGATCATGGGCGCCATCAACCGCGGCTTCGAAGCCCTCGGCTGAGCACCTTCCGAATCCTTTCCCACCACCTCTCATCTTCAGCTCAGAAGGAGTAAGCCATGCCTGATGGCGCCGCCATTGTCGTCAATTACGAAACCATCCGCGCCGCCGCGGACGACTGCACGCAGACCGGGGGGGAGCTGCAGGCCGCCTTCGACCGCCTCAAGGACGACCTGAGGCCGCTCACCACCACCTGGACCGGTTCCGCCAAGGAGCAGTACGACGCCGCTCAGCGCACCTGGGACCAGAAGTTCGAGGACCTGAAGCAGGTTCTGGCGCAGATCGCGTCCGCCCTGCCGGAGGTCGCCAACGGTTACCAGCAGACCGACAGCGCCGTCGAAGGCCTGTTCTGAGCCGGTAGTCCCGGAAACCACGGCGGGCCCGCACTCCGGTGCGGGGCCCGCCGTTTTCGTTTGCCGGCAAAGAAAACAGCCGTCAGTGCGGGGCGCCGACCTCGTACTCCGGCCGGTCGTTGAGCACCCGCACCGTCACCTTCTTCTGCTGCCCGCCGATGGTCACCGTGCAGTCGAACGTCGTGCCGTTCCGCGCGGCCTCGTTCGCCGGGCACTGCGCATTCTTGACGTCCGGCTCGCCGTAGTTCTCGTTGAGGACCTTGACCACACCGTCCTGAAGGGACTGTTGGTCCAGCACGTCCCCGCGGAACGCGCCCAGCAGCCACGCCGCACCGCCGCCGACGGCGAGCACCAGGACCGCGGCGACGGCGATCAGCACCGGCTTCTTCGACTTCGGCTTCTTCGCCGGCTCGGCCGGGAACGCGCCCAGACCGCCGTACTGCGACGGCTGGAACCCGCCGCCGTACTGCGGCTGCCCGTGGCCCGGCGTCGGTGTCGGCGGCTGCTGCTGCGGCGTCGGCTGGGACGGCGGCTGCCACGGACCGCTCTGCTGCCCCGGCTGCCACGGCCCGGAGAACGAGCCCGACGGCTGTCCCGGGTTCCACGCGCCGGTGTAGGACCCGGTGCCCGGGTCGGCGTGCTGCTGCCACTGCCCGGAGTGCGGGCCGGTCGCCTGCTGCTCGGGCTGCCACCCGCCGGGCTGCGGTGCGGTGCCGGACGGGTGCGACGGCGGCTGCCACCACTGCTGCGGCTGCTGGTCGGGTGGCTGGCTCATCGGAGATCACCTCGGGTCGTGGTCACTCAGCTGCCCTGCGCTTCGCCGAGCCGGCGGTAGAAGTCGTCCATCGCCGCCCGGTCGGGCAGCACCGTGATCTGGCTCGCGTCCGGCAGCTTCGGCAGGTCCTGCTGGCTCGCCTTGCCGGTGAACCGGAAGTCGTACTTGAGCTCGAGCTGGTGGCCGTCGCCGGAGAACTTGGCCTCCATCACGAAGGAGACGAGGCTGCCGTCGGGGT
The DNA here is from genome assembly GCA_033793495.1 of Streptomyces sp. MN03-5084-2B. Lineage (GTDB taxonomy): Bacteria > Actinomycetota > Actinomycetes > Mycobacteriales > Pseudonocardiaceae > Amycolatopsis. The sequence continues at coordinate 15,447 of JARAWT010000029.1, forward strand.
TCAGCGTGATCGTGGCCGGGACCGCGGCCTTCTTCAGCTCCGGCCCGATCTTGTCGGTGAGGCTCGGCGGCAGGATCTCGACCTTGTTCTCGACGAAGATCCCGAAGGGCACGTTCACGGTCAGCGCGGTCTTGCCGTCGCCGAGGCTCTTCGCGCCACGGACCGCGCGCTTGTCGGCCTGGTACGCCTCCACGGTCGAGTCCGCCATCCGGCACGGCGTCAGCACACCGCCCCAGGCGCACGGGACGACCAGGCCGCCCTCCGGCTTCGGCATCGACACCCACGCCGTCGGCGAGACGCCCTTCTGGACGTACATCGGGCCGAGGTAGGTGTACTCGACCGCGCCGTCCGCCGGCGTGTACGTGTCGATGATCTCGTCCGGGTTCTTCTGCGACCGGTGCCGCACCGCCCGGCTCTCCGGGTTGCCGGTGCGCGCCGACGTCACGGTGCTGTGGATCCACTTGTCGTCGAACTTGAAGTAGGCGTCCAGCGAGTTGGTGACGTCCCGCGAGTCGGTGATGGCGCCGGAGAGCTTGTCGATCACCTGCTCGAACTTGGCGCCGACGTAGTCCGCCGCGTCGTCGCCCTTCGGCAGCGCGGTGCCCGCCTTGGCCGTGCCGCAGGCGCTGACCAGGGCCAGCAGGGCACCCAGGACGAAGATCGCCGTCGGTCGTTTGCTCATGCCGTCCCCTGCTCAGCTGTTCGCCCGGATGGCCCCATCCTCGCGTGTCGCGACGGCGCGTGCAGGCGCTTCGGCGGGAAAACTCCGGTAGAGTCCCCGCTGCGCCCGGGCCGCCTGGAGCCTAATATGGGCGCTTCCACCACCCCCCATGCGCGGGTGCGGTGACCGTGGGGGTATCTTCATATGTCGTTGTGCGCTGCGGCGCGTAAGCGCTAGGCCCGCACAGAACCCACACGCAATGTTGACGACGAGGTAGACCCTTGCCCACGTACAGCCCCAAGCCCGGCGACGTCACTCGTGCCTGGCACGTGATCGACGCCGAGGATGTCGTGCTCGGACGGCTGGCGACCGAGGTCGCCACGCTGCTGCGCGGCAAGCACAAGCCGACCTACGCCCCGCACGTGGACACCGGTGACTTCGTCATCATCGTCAACGCCGAGAAGGTCGCGCTCACCGGTAACAAGCGCGAGCAGAAGTTCGCGTACCGGCACAGCGGTTACCCGGGCGGCCTGCGGAAGCGCTCGTTCGGCGAGCTGCTGGACACCAAGCCCGAGCACCTTGTCGAGAAGGTCGTCAAGGGCATGCTGCCGAAGAACAAGCTCGGTCGCGCCCAGGCGAAGAAGCTGAAGGTGTACGCCGGCCCGCAGCACCCGCACGCCGCGCAGCAGCCGCAGGCGCGCGAGATCACCAAGATCGCGCAGGTCGCGCAGTGAGTGAGGAACAGTCTGTGACCAGCACCGAGACCGAGACCCCCGAGGTCGTTGAGGCCACCGAGGCGACCGAGACCGGCGTCGTGGCCACCAGCGAGACCCCCGCCGCGACCAGCGAGACCCCGGTCGCCACGAGCGAGAGCGCCGCCGCGCCGCGCCCGTCGCGCGCCGCGGGCGGCAACGCGCAGACCGTCGGCCGCCGCAAGGAAGCCGTCGTCCGCGTGCGGGTCGTCCCGGGCACCGGCCAGTTCAAGCTGAACGGCCGCACCCTCGAGGAGTACTTCCCGAACAAGGTGCACCAGCAGCTCATCAAGGACCCGCTGGTCCTGGTCGAGAAGCCGGACTCGTTCGACATCTTCGCCAACCTGCACGGTGGCGGCGTCTCGGGTCAGGCGGGCGCGCTGCGCCTGGCGATCGCCCGTGCGCTCATCGAGGTCGACGCCGACGACCGCCCGGCCCTCAAGAAGGCCGGCTTCCTGACCCGTGACGCGCGCGCCACGGAGCGGAAGAAGTACGGCCTCAAGAAGGCCCGCAAGGCCCCGCAGTACAGCAAGCGCTGATCGCGCCCACCCGGCGCGAACCACCGGAGCGCCCATCCGTCCATCGGATGGGCGCTCCGGTGTTTTCCCGGGGGTTTGTGTCGTTTCCGCGTCCGGGAGCGACATCACCGGGGTGGGGGAACGCGGTCCGTCAGGGTCGCTAGGTTGTCTTGGCGGTCGCACTGGTGTGATCGCGCAGAGGAGGTCGATCGATGGCACGCCTGTTCGGGACCGACGGGGTTCGTGGCCTGGCCAACGCCGAGCTGACGCCGGAGCTGGCGCTGGCGCTGGCGGCCAGCGCCGCCCGGGTGCTCGCCGCGCACGACCGCTCGCACCGGCCGGTCGCGGTCGTCGGCCGTGACCCGCGCGCCAGCGGCGAGATGCTGGAAGCCGCGGTCGTGGCGGGCCTCACGTCCGCCGGGGCCGACGTGCGCCGCGTCGGGGTGCTGCCCACGCCGGCCGTCGCCTACCTGGTCGGCGCGCTCGAGGCCGACCTCGGCGTGATGATCTCCGCCTCGCACAACCCGATGCCCGACAACGGCATCAAGCTCTTCGCCGCGGGCGGGCACAAGCTCCCCGACGGCATCGAGGACGAGATCGAAGCCGGCCTGTCCGCCGACGCCGTCCGCCCGACGGGCGCCGGTGTGGGGCGCGTCACAGACGTCGAAGACGCCCTCGACCGCTACGCCGCCCACCTGCTCGACGCCACGCCGCACTCGCTCGCCGGGCTCAAGGTGGTCGTCGACTGCGCCAATGGTGCCTCCGCGGCCGCCGCGCCCGAGATCTACCGCCGGGCCGGCGCCGAGGTCGTCGCGCTGCACGCCGGCCCGGACGGCATCAACATCAACCAGCACTGCGGCTCGAACCACCCGGAGAGCCTGCGCGAAGCGGTCGTCGCCCACGGCGCCGACCTCGGCATCGCCCACGACGGCGACGCCGACCGCTGTGTGGCGGTCGACTCCGCCGGCGAGCTGGTGGACGGCGACCAGATCATGGCGGTCCTGGCGCTCGCGCTGGCCGAGTCGGGCGAGCTGACCAAGGACACGCTGGTCGCGACCGTGATGAGCAACCTCGGCCTGCACCTGGCCATGAAGGCGCACGGCATCTCCGTGCTCACGGCCGCGGTGGGTGACCGGTACGTCCTCGAGGAGCTGCGCGCCGGCGGCTTCGCCCTCGGTGGCGAGCAGTCGGGACACGTCGTGCTCCCGGCCCACGCCACCACCGGTGACGGCCTGCTGACCGCGCTGCGCCTGATGAGCCGCATGGCCGAGACGGGCAAGTCCCTGGCCGACCTGGCCGCCGTGATGAACCGCCTGCCGCAGGTGCTGGTCAACGTCCCGGTCGCCGACAAGGCCGCGGTCGCCGGTTCCTCCGAGGTCCGCACGGCCGTCGGCGAGGTCGAGGCCGAGCTGGGCGAGGAGGGCCGGGTGCTGCTGCGCCCGTCCGGCACCGAGCAGCTGGTCCGCGTGATGGTCGAGGCCCCGGCCCAGGCCACCGCCCAGGCCGCCGCCGACCGCCTGGCCGGGGTCGTCTCAGCGGTTTCCTGACCCCTGCCGCGGCTCGTGCGTGGTGACCACAGCCCTACTGAGGCCGTGGAACACCGGGTGGGTCTTCCAGCTGACTTCGCCCACCCGGCACCCGCCGCTCAGGACCTTCGCCAACGCACCCAGCGCGATCTCGCCTTCGGCGACCGCCACGCCCGAGCCCGGGCACGCGTGGCGGCCCAGCCCGAACGGCAGGCCGTCGGTCAGGGAGACCGCCACCGGGCCGTCCGGGCCGAAGCGCAGGACGTACCGGGCCGGGCAGATCGCCGTCACCAGCTCCCGCACGGTCCGCGGACCCGAGGTCGCGAGCTCGAGACCGGCGCAGGCCAGGAAGTTCAGCGAGTTCTCGTACGCCGCGTGGGCCAGCACCACCGGGGTGAACACCAGCTCGTCGTCGTCGAGCCGCCCGGCCGCGTGGGCCTCCCGCAACGCCGTCAGCCCACCCGGCCCGGCCGCGGTCCGGCTCAGCTGCACCGCCAGCCGGAATGCCGACGCCTGACCCGCCCGGTCGGTGCCGCCGAAGACGTCGAGGTTCGCCGTCGTCGCCTCGAGGTGGTCCAGGAACACGTCGTCGAGGGGCACCCCCAGCACCGCCGACGTCACCGCGCCCGCCACCGGCCGCGCGAAGTCGCGCACCAGGTCGAACGACGTCCCCAGGGCGGCCACCGTTGCTTCGATCCCGGCTCGCAGGGCCTCGGGGAGCGGCTCCAGCCCGGCGATGATCTCTCGCAGCACCGCGCGCACGCGAGTGTGATCTTCGCCGTCCCGCAGCAGCACGCTGGGCGAGCCGCCACCCGGGTCCGACGTCAGCTCGGGGGACCGCAGGGCCCGGGCGCACGCGTCGCGGCCGGAAACGACGCCGATGCCGTGCCGTTCGAACTCGTCCATCGCTTGGACACGGTAGGGCAGGATGGGGCGGTGCCGCCCGCAGCTGTCCCGGATGACGTCCTGGCCACGCCGTTAACGGACCACCTGCTCCGCAACGCGCGCGAAGATCGCCCCGCGTTCACCTGCCGCACGTTCCCCGGGCCGGCCGACCACACGCTGACCTGGCCGCAGGTGCTCGCCCGCGTCCGCGGTGTCGCCCGCGAGCTGCGGCGCGTCACCCGGCCGGGTGACCGGGTGGCGATCGTCACCCGTCAGGACCTCGGCTACGTCACCGCCTTCCTCGGGACGCTCTACGCGGGCCGCGTCGCGGTGCCGCTGTCCGTCCCGACCGGCCGCACCGGCCGCGCCCGGATCGAGTCGGCCTTCGCGGACGCCGCCCCGGCGGCCTGCCTGACGTCGAAGGACTTCCTGGACAAGCTCCCGCCGGTCACCGCGCTCGCCGTCGAGGACATCGGGGACGTCGAGGCCGCCGACGCCGAGCCGCCCGCCTCGGTCGCGATGACCGATCCCGCGTACCTGCAGTACACGTCCGGCTCGACCCGCCGCCCGGCCGGCGCGGTGATCTCGCACCGCGCGCTGGTCGCTGCCTGCTGGCAGACCACGCGGTGCTACCGCGCCGACGCGTCGACCCCGCTGGCCGGGTGGGTGCCGTTCTTCCACGACATGGGGCTGGTCCTGCTCATCGGCACCCCCGTCTTCCTCGGCTCGCGGTCGGTCTTCTTCACGCCGATGGAGTTCGTGCGCGACCCCCTGCGCTGGATCCGGCTGCTGGCCGAGCACCCGGGCGTCGTCACCGCCGCGCCCAACTTCGCCTTCGACCTGGCCGCCGAGGCGGCGGGCGACCTCGAAGCCGTCGACCTCTCGCGGGTGAACTCGCTGCTCAACGGCAGCGAGCCGGTCCGCGTGGCCACCGTCGAGGCCTTCGAGCGGGCCTTCGCCCCCTTCGGGCTGCCGCGGACCGCGCACAAGCCGTGTTACGGGCTGGCCGAGGCCACGGTGTTCGTCACGAGCGCGGGCGACGAGGGGCCGACGATCAAGGCGTTCGACGACGGCGAGCCGCGCGTGTCGGTGGGGCGGCCGTACGGCCAGCGGATCCGCGTTGTCGACAAAGAGATCCAGGTGGCCGGCCCCAACGTCGCGGACGGCTACTGGGGCCGGGACGACGTGATCGCCCCCGGCGGCTGGCTGCGCACCGGCGACCTCGGCTTCGTCCACGACGGCGAGCTCTACGTCACCGGGCGGCTCAAGGACCTGATCATCGTCGACGGCCGCAACCACCACCCGCAGGACATCGAGGCCACCGTCGAGGCCGCGCACCCGGGCATCCGGCGCGTCGCCGCGTTCGCCGTGCGCGACGGCCACGGCGAAGGCGTCGCGGTCGTGGCCGGGTGCACGGCCCCGGACGCCTCGGTCGAGACGGCCGTGCGGCGCGCCGTCTCCGCGGCCCACGACCTGCCGCTGCGCGGGCTGTGGCTGGTGCGGCCGGGCGAGGTGCCGCGGACCTCCAGCGGCAAGGTGTCCCGGGCCGCCGCCCGCGAACGCTGGTGGGACGAGAATGAGCGGCATGGCTGACCCGGGCACCTACGTCGACGAAATCCGGCGCATCATCAGCTTCGCGCTGGAGATCCCGCCCGAGCGGCTCACCGACACGACGCCGTTCGACGACCTCGGCATGACGTCGCGGCAGCGGATCCAGCTGCTGTCGCGGGTCGAGGTGACCTACGACGTGTCCGTCGACATCGAAGAGCTCGACCGGCTGGTGGACATCCGCGGCGTCGCCGAGGTGATCTCCGAGGCGGTCGCCGCGCAGCACGCCGGCCGGTAGCTCCCGGGCGGGTGCACTTCGCGGAAGCCCAGGTCCGCCGCCCGGCCGGACGCTAGACTCTGTGTGCATCTGCGACGGCACCGAACGGTGTCCGGGCGCGTCACAGTCCCGGAACGTCAAGGACCTGTGGGATCGAAGGGGGCAGCGACCATGCCGAACGGGTACGAAGCGAGTTCGGAGGCGATGACGCGGGCGCAGATCCGCCTGGCGGACGCCGCCGACGACCCGGCGGCCGAGGCCAAGAAGGTCGCGCCGACCGAGATCGTCGCGCTGGACTTCGGCCGCGTGCACCAGGAGGGCTTCGGCAAGTACAAGGCCGGGATCGACGAGATCGGCGCGGGCCTGACGGGGCTGTCGAACGCCCTGGTGAACCTGGGCGGCGGAATCGGGACCGCGGGCGGCAAGTACACCACGCAGGAAGCGAACGCCGGCGCGACGGCGAACCAGGCCGGGGGTAATCGCTGATGGCTGAATGGGCCGAAATCAAGAAGGTCCTGGACGACCCGAACGTCTCCATGGCCGCCAAGTCCAAGCTGATGGAGGAGTACAGCGAGGACTCGGTCTACTTCAATGACGAAGAAGAAGAGTACGCAAAGAAGTACATCGACAGTTACTCCGACACCTGGCAGTTCTCCGACGACTTCTTGCCGGGTTCGTCGGACGACGTCGACGAAGCCCTGAAGGAAGCGCAGCAGGAAGCGGCAGCCAAGGGCCAGGAGCACGAGCGCCAGACCGCCGAGCGCGACCAGGCGAAGAAGAACCTCGACGGAATCGGCGCGCCGACGTTGGGGGCCGGCGCGAAGAGTTCCGACGAACAGCTCGACCAGGGCAACGTCGCGGTCGACCTGCTGGCGAAGTGGACCGACGAGGTCTGGAACAAGATCAAAGACGGCGAGCGGAAGGACACCCAGAAGGACCTCAAGGACAAGTTCCACGAGAACCGCGGGATCCAGTACCAGAAGTTCCTCGGCGACGCCGACGACCTGAGCAAGGCGCACAAGGTCGTCGAGGACGCGCTGACGAAGAGCGACACCGAACTCCAGACCCTCTTCGACGCGTGGAAGGGCAAGGGCGCCAACGCGGCGGAGATCAAGTACGACGAGACGATCAAGCCGCACGCCAAGGAGCTGTCGCAGCAGATCGACGGCGCGGCGAAGCTGATCCCGCAGACCGTGACGCAGGTCTACACCGCGGTCAAGAAGAAGGTCGACGAGGTCCTGCAGCTGCACCGGCCGGTGATCGCCGAAGCCGACATCCAGATGGCCAAGGATGTCCTCAAGATCGCCAACGAGGAGACCAAGGAATTCGACGACTTCATGAAAGTCGCCGGCTGGATCGACGCCGTCAACGCGAAGCACAACAACAATTCGAACCTTGCCGAGCGCCTGCAGAACGACGACGGCTGCTTCAACGACGAGAACATCACGTACGGCCAGCAAGTCTGCCGCTACTGGCGCGACGGTGCCTTCCGGACCGAGTACCTCAGCCTGATCGCCGCGTTCGACGGGTCCTGCAAGACGGCCAAGGACACGATCGACCAGCAGTTCGGCGCGCTGGCGCGGTACATGGACGGCTACCGCAACCAGCTGACCGAGGCCAAGAACGAAGGCGGCGGCGACAAGACCGGGACCACCGGCAACACGGGGAACACCGGGAACACGGGCACCGGCAGCACGGGAAGCACCGGCACCGGGAGCACGGGCAGCACCGGGAGCGGTGCCACGACGCCGTCGGCGGCCGAGCCCCCGAAGGCCGAGGAGCCCCCGAAGCCCGAAGAGGGCAAGAACCCGATCACCGGGAAGCCCCTGGAGGTCGACCCGTCGACCGGCGAGCCGTACCCGATCGACCCGAAGACCGGCGAAGCCATCAAGGACGCCGACGACACGGACACGGTGTCGGTCAAGAAGGGCGACAACACGATCTCGATGTCCGAGCCCGACAAGGCGGGCAAGCAGGACATCTCCGTGGACGACGGCCACGGCAACAAGAAGGACTACCACCTCGACTGGGGTGACGACGACAAGGCGGAGGCCGGCAAGGACGGTGCCGCCAAGGACGGCGCCACCGGGGACAAGGCGTCCTTCGGGCCGCAGGGCAGCCAGCAGGCGGTCAAGGACGGCGACGGCTCCTACAAGCCGGGCCCGGACGGCAAGATCCACATCCAGGACGGCAACCTCAAGATCACCGCGGAGCGGCCGGAGGGGCCGGACGGCCCGACGATCGTGACGGTCGACGACGGCAAGGGCGAGCCGACCACCTACACCCTGGACGAGAAGGACGGCCCCAAGGCTGCCGACCTCAAGGGCGACGCCCTCAAGGCCGACGTCAAGCCGGTGACCGACGGCGTCGGCGCGGACATCCGGCACGACGCCAACGCCGAGTCCCCGCTGGCGAAGGACCCCGCGCCGCCGAACCCTGACCCGGGCTTCACCCGCAGCGAAGGGGCTTCGTCGGGTGGATTCACCGCTCCCGGCGGCTTCGAGGGTGACGTCGGCGGCGGGGGCAGCGTCGGGGCCGAGCCCGCGGTGGCGACGGCCGACGCGGGTGCGGCGGCCGGGGCCGGCTCCGCCGACGCGACCACGACGGCCGGCGCGAGCAACTTCGGCTCGGCCGTCACCGGCGGCGGGACGCCGGACTTCGCCGGCGCCGTCTCGCTCGACCCGGGCGCCCAGACGGGCAGCGACACCTCGCTGCCGATGTCCGACGGCGGCGGTGGTGGGCTCGGCGCGACCCCGGTCGACGCGGGCGTCCACCAGGCCGCCGCGAGCTCGTCGAGCATGAGCGGCATGTCCGGGATGGGCGGCATGGGCATGATGGGCGGCATGGGCGGCGCGCCCGGTGGTGGCGGCGGCGACCAGCAGCGCGGCCCCAGCCAGTACCGCATCGAGGGCGGCGTGTTCGAGACGAGCGGCGCGAAGGGCCGCATCAGCGGCTCGCTCGACGACGAGGGTGACCGTTCGATCCGGTACGACCGGTGACGAGGGCCGAGGAGGGCCGATGAGTGAGCTGAGCGTCAGCGAGGCCGGCGCATGAGTGAGCTGGCGAACGAATCATTCAACACAGCGCTCGCCGCTCAGGCCGAGCCGAGCGTCAGCGAGGCCGGCGCATGAGCAGCGCCGAAGACCGGTACCGGGCGGCGATCTCCACGATGGAGGCGGCGGCGCGGGAGCAGGACGAGCAGCGCGGGCTGCGCGAACGCAAGCTGGCCGAGGCCAAGCAGCAGGCGAGCGAAGGCATGCAGCGGGAGCTGGCCGCTGCGCAGAAGTACGCCGAGCACATGGACGAGCTCACCAAGCGGAAGCAGAGCGCGGGCGGCTGGGCGACGGAGAAGACGCTGGCCGACAAGTCCCGCGAGTCGCTGATGGAGTTCGGCGTCGCCGACGAAGGGGCGGACACCGGCTACACGAACTACCCGACGCCGAGCTACGGAACCCCGGCCGCGGCGGCCCCGCCGCGCCCGGAACCGGCGCCCGAACCACCGCCGGCGGCGGCGCCCGAGCCGCCGCGGCGTGGGCGGCACGCGCGTCAGCCCGACGACGAAGACGACTTCTCCAGCACCAGCTGGCTGGTCTGAGTCCGGGAAGAGCCCGTCCGCGTCAGTGGGCGGGCTCTTCTTCGCGTTCGATGGGGGCGCGCTTGACGTCCGCCTCGAGCAGCGGCCGGTACCGGTCGCTGCCGGTCAGGTGGGTCAGGAAGAACGCCGTGAACAGGGCGCGGGTGAGCTGCTGCGTCTTGCGGTGCGGCTTGCCGTGCATGATCAGCTGCGACCAGTGCCTGCCCTCGGTGACGCCCAGGTGGGACGCCTTGCCGAGGAACCGCAGCTGGACGTCTTCGCCGCCCCAGGCGCCGGCGATCGCTTCGGCGTGCGCGACGGCGGGGGCGACCAGGTCGCCTTCGGCGGCGAGGTGCAGGCCGGGAACGGTGATCGCCTTGGCCGACTCGGTGGCCGGCGGGAGCGTCTGGGCCGCGGTGATGGTGGCGACGGCCTTGATCCGCGGGTGTTCTCCCTGCGCGTCCTGCGCCGCGGCGAGGACGGCCGAGCCGCCGCCGGTCGAGTGGCCGGCCAGCCCGAGCTTGCCGGGGTCGACGCTGATGCCGTCCGGGCCGAGCCGCACGGTGGTGACGACGTCGAGGGTGGTCAGCAGGTCGGCGGCGAGCAGCCGGTGCGAGGGCAGCGGCCCGCGTTGCGTCGCCGGCGCGGCGGCGACGATGCCCCAGCTGGCGAGGTGGCGCAGCAGCCCCCGGTACCGATCGGGCGGCTGCAGCCAGCCGTGCCCGAAGGCGACGGCGGGCAACCCGAGCCCGGCGCGCGGCGTGAAGACCACGCCGGGCAGCCCGACCAGGGCGAGGTTGCCCCGCAGGACCTCGTGCGGACCCGGGTGCGTCAACTCCGCGAGCAGCTGCTTGGGCTTGCTGGCCATGGTCGAGACCCTACTGTGCGGACCCACCCGCGGCTCGCCCGCCGCCCCGGCGCGCCGCAACGGTCGTCCCGCGTACCCGCACGGTCGGCTCGCGTACCTGGACGGTCGGCTCGCGTACCTGGACGGTCGGCTCGCGTACCTGGACGGTCGGCTCGCGTACCTGGACGGTCGGCTCGCGTACCTGGACGGTCGGCTCGCGTACGCCGACGGTCGGCCCGCGGGGGCGCCCCCCGTTTTCCACTTTACCGGTCGGCACCGACACTTTCGGTCGCCAAGCCGACCCTCCAGGTACGCGGCCCGACCCTTCGGGTACGCGAGCCGACCCTTCGGGTACGTCGCATTGGTTCGAACCATGTGGGTTGGATTCCCGCAGGTCGGCGGAGGATCTCGGACCCCGTCAGCCCGCTGAATGTCCCTCGTTAGGCTGGTGAGCGTGTGTGGAATCGTGGGATATGTCGGGCACCGCCCGGCTCTGGACGTCGTCCTCGGCGGGCTCCGTCGCATGGAGTACCGCGGTTACGACTCCGCCGGTGTGGCGGTCCTCGACGGCGCCGGCGCGCTGACCGTCGAGCGCAAGGCGGGCCGGCTGGCCAACCTGGAAGGCCGGCTCGACGAGGTCGGCCGCGAGCACTTCGGCGGCACCGCCGGCATGGGGCACACCCGCTGGGCCACCCACGGCGCCCCCGTCGACCGCAACTCGCACCCGCACCGGGACGCCTCGCAGCGCGTCGCCGTCGTGCACAACGGCATCATCGAGAACTTCGCCGCCCTCCGTGCCGAGCTGGAAGCCGACGGCGTCGAGATGGCCAGCGACACCGACACCGAGACCGCCGCCCACCTGGTGGCCCGCGTGTACACCGAAGGTGACACCAAGGGCGATCTCACCGCCAGCGTCGCCGCCGTCTGCCGCCGCCTCGAAGGCGCGTTCACGCTGGTCGTGACGCACGCCGACCACCCGGACACGATCGTGGCCGCGCGCCGGTCGTCGCCGCTGGTGGTCGGGGTCGGCGAGGGGGAGCACTTCGTCGCCTCCGACGTCGCCGCCTTCATCGAGCACACCCGCGAGGCCGTCGAGCTCGGGCAGGACCAGCTCGTCGTCATCACCCGCGAGGGCTACGACGTCCTGGACTTCCACGGCGACGCCGCCCAGGCCAAGCCGTTCACCGTGGACTGGGACCTGAGTGCCGCCGAGAAGGGCGGCCACGAGTACTTCATGCTCAAGGAGATCGAGGAGCAGCCCGAAGCGCTGGCCAACACGCTGCGCGGGCACTTCGAGTCCGGCCGGATCATCCTCGACGAGCAGCGCATCTCCGACCAGGACCTCCGCGACGTCGACAAGGTCTTCGTCGTCGCCTGCGGCTCGGCCTACCACTCCGGCCTGGTCGCGAAGTACGCCATCGAGCACTGGACGCGGCTGCCGGTCGAGGTCGAGCTGGCGTCCGAGTTCCGCTACCGCGACCCGGTCCTCGACCGTGACACGCTGGTCGTCGCGGTGAGCCAGTCCGGCGAGACGGCGGACACGCTCGAAGCCGTCCGGCACGCGCGCGAGCAGAAGGCCCGCGTTCTGGCCGTGTGCAACACCAACGGCGCGCAGATTCCGCGCGAGTCCGACGCCGTCCTCTACACCCACGCCGGGCCCGAGATCGGCGTCGCCTCGACCAAGGCGTTCCTCGCCCAGATTGCGGCCAACTACCTGGTCGGCCTGGCGCTGGCGCAGGCCCGCGGCACGAAGTACCCGGACGAGGTCGCCCGCGAGTTCGCCGAGCTGGAGGCCATGCCCGCGGCCGTCCAAAAGGTACTGTCCACTGTGGAGCAGGTCCGGGACCTCGGCCGCCGGATCGCCGACTCCAAGGCGGTCCTGTTCCTCGGCCGCCACGTCGGCTTCCCGGTCGCCCTCGAAGGCGCGCTGAAGCTCAAGGAACTCGCGTACATGCACGCCGAGGGCTTCGCCGCCGGCGAGCTCAAGCACGGCCCGATCGCGCTGATCGAAGAGGACCTGCCGGTCGTCGTCGTGATGCCCTCGCCCAAGGGCCGCGCGGTGCTGCACTCGAAGCTCGTGTCGAACATCAGCGAGATCCAGGCGCGCGGCGCCCGCACGATCGTCATCGCCGAAGAGGGCGACGAGACGGTCCGGCCGTTCGCCGACGAGCTCATCGAGGTCCCCGCGGTGCCGACGCTGCTGCAGCCGCTGGTGTCCACCGTGCCGCTGCAGGTGCTGGCCGCGGAGATCGCCCGCGCCCGCGGGTACGACGTCGACAAGCCGCGTAACCTGGCGAAGTCCGTCACAGTCGAGTAAGCGGAGGCCCCGCCGTGCAGGGAATCTGGACCACGGAACGGATTCGCGAAGCGGAGGGGCGGGCGTTCGCCGTCACGCCCGAGGGCGAGCTGATGCGGCGGGCGTCCTTCGGGCTCGCCGTCCAGATCGCGGACCTGCTGGAGGACCACACCGGCGGCGTCTCCGGTCGCCGGATCGTGCTCCTGGTCGGCTCGGGCGACAACGGCGGTGACGCGCTCTGGGCCGGGGCGTTCCTGCGCCGTCGTGGAGCCGCGGTGACGGCGGTCCTCCTCAAGCCGGAAAAAGCCCACGTAAAAGGACTCGCGGCGCTGAAGCGGGCCGGGGGTCGCGCGGTGGCCGCCGAGGACGGTCCACAGTGGATCGCCCGCGCCGACCTCGTGGTCGACGGGATCGTCGGCATCTCCGGCCGCGGCTCCCTGCGACCCGACGCCGCCCGGCTGGTCGAGCTGGTCGAGGCGCCGATCGTGGCGGTCGACCTGCCCAGCGGCGTCGACCCGGACACCGGCGCGGTCGACGGCCCCGCCGTCAAAGCGGCCCGCACGGTGACCTTCGGAGCGCTCAAGCCGGTGCACGCGCTCGCGCCCGCCCACTGCGGCGAGGTCGTGCTGGTCGACATCGGCCTCGAACTGGCGGACCCCGATCTCCGGCGCCTCGACATCGTGGACGTCGCCGCGGCCTGGCCGGTGCCCGGCCCGGAAGACGACAAGTACAGCCAGGGCGTGGTGGGCGTCGCGGCGGGTTCGGCGACCTATCCGGGCGCGGCGGTGCTGGCCGCGGGCTCGGCGGTCCGCGCGACCTCGGGTCTCGTGCGGTACGCCGGCCACGCGGCGGACACCGTCCGCGCGCAGTGGCCGGAGGTCATCGCCACCGGCACGGTGGCCGACGCCGGCCGGGTCCAGGCGTGGGTGGTCGGGCCGGGCATCGGCACCGGCTCCGAAGGGCGCGATGTGCTGCGGTACGTCCTCGGCCAGGGCGTCCCGGTCTGCGCGGACGCCGACGCGACGACGATCATCGCGAAGTCCCCGGACGTCCTCGACGCCCGCGACCCGGACACGCCGCTGGTCCTGACACCCCACGCGGGCGAGTACGAGCGCCTGATGGGCCGCAAGCCGGGTGCGGATCGGGTGACCGCGGCGCGCGAAGCGGCGAAGAAGTACAACGCGGTGGTGCTGCTGAAGGGGCACTGCACGGTGGTCGCGGCCCCGGACGGCCGGGTCGCGGTGAACCGTCCCCGAGGAGCCTGGCTGGCCACGGCCGGTTCCGGCGACGTGCTGTCGGGCCTGGTGGGCGCCCTCCTGGCGGCCGGCTTGGACCCCTGGCTGGCGGCCGCCGCCGCGGCCGACGTGCACTCGCTGGCCGGCGCGATCGCGGCGCAAAACGCCCCGACCTCGGCATCAGGGCTGGTCCACGCGATCCCGGAGGCCATCCGGTCCATCCGCTCGCTAACGTCCTGAGAAGACTTATCGAGTTCTCTGTTAACTTCGCGCGGTAAATCTGGTAAGAATTCCGTGTGAGCGGCGGCACAGCATCGACAGGCGACCGGAAGACCCGGCCGTCCGATGCCGTCGTCGAGCAGCGGCGGCAGGACATCCTCGACCACGTCATCGAGCAGGGCGAGGTCCGGATCGACGACCTCACGTCGAAGTTCAAGGTCAGCCTGATGACCATGCACCGCGACCTCGACGACCTGGCCGAACGCCGGCTCCTGCGCAAGCTGCGCGGCAAGGTCGAGGCCTACCCGGCGCTCACCATCGAGTCCGCCGCCCGCTTCCGCGACACGCTCCACCACGGTGAGAAGGAAGCTCTCGGCCAGGCCGCCGCGAACCACGTGCAGCCCGGCCAGACCGTCTTCGTCGACGACTCCACCACCCTCCTCCCGCTGGTCAAGCGGCTCGCCGAGATCGACGCGCTGACCGTCGTCACCAACTCGCTGCACGCCGCCCGCCTGCTCGGGCCGAAGGTCGACGTCGTACTCGCCGGCGGCCGCTACAGCCACGAGTACGACTCCTGCGCCGGTCCCGAAGTCCTCAACCTGCTGGACTCGATCCGCGCCGACGTCTCGTTCGTGTCGGTCACCGCCGTCGCCGTCGGACGCCTTTTCCACCCGGATCGCGACTACGCCGAGCTCAAGAAGGCCGCGCTGAAGGTCGCGAACCACACCGTCCTCGTCGTCGACCACTCGAAGTTCGGCCGCACCGCCACCTACGCGCACGGCGACGTCGCCGACTACGACCTCCTGATCACCGGTGAACACACCCCGACCGAAGAGATCGAGGCCGCGCTCAACGCGGGCACCGCGATCGAGATCGTCGAACACGTCGCAGAGGGGCAGCCCTATGACAGCTGAACTGGTCGCCGGCATCGACTCGTCCACCCAGTCGACCAAGGTCGTCGTGTGTGACGCGGAAACCGGCGAGATCGTCCGCACCGGCCGCGCGCCGCACCCCGACGGCACCGAGGTCGCCCCCGCCGCCTGGTGGGACGCCTTCACCGAAGCCACCGGCGGCCTGCTCGACGGCGTCAAGGCCATCGGCGTCGGCGGGCAGCAGCACGGCATGGTCACGCTGGACGAAAACGACGACGTGGTCCGGCCGGCACTGCTCTGGAACGACACCCGCTCCGCGCAGGCGGCGCTCGACCTCGTCGAAGAGCTCGGCGGCCCCTCGGCCTGGGCGAAGTCCGTCGGCTCGGTCCCGGTCGCCAGCTTCACCGTCACGAAGCTGCGCTGGCTGGCCGAGCACGAGCCGCAGCTCGCCGACCGCGTCACCCGCGTACTGCTCCCGCACGACTGGCTGACCTGGAAGCTCACCGGCGGCGACCCGGTCACCGACCGCGGCGACGCGTCCGGCACCGGCTACTTCTCGCCGTCCGACAACACCTACCGCCTCGACGTCCTGAGCCACGCCTTCGGCGGCCGGACGCCGGAGCTGCCCACCGTCCTCGGCCCGGCCGACGCCGCCGGCCACACACCGGACGGTGTGCTCGTCTCCGCCGGCACCGGCGACAACATGGCCGCCGCGCTCGGGCTGGAGCTCAAGCCGGGCGACGCCGTCGTTTCGCTCGGCACCAGCGGCACCGTGTTCGGCGTCGCCGAGACCGGCGCGGCCGACGCCAGCGGCGAGGTCGCCGGGTTCGCCGACGCCACCGGCCGCTTCCTCCCGCTCGCCTGCACCCTCAACGCCGCCCGCGTCCTCACCGCGACGGCCGCGATGCTCGGCGCGACGCTGAGCGAGTTCGACCGGCTCGCGCTGGCCGCCCAGCCCGGCGCCGGCGGGCTGACCTTCCTGCCGTACCTGGACGGCGAACGCACCCCGAACCTGCCGGGTGCCACCGGCTCGCTGGCCGGGCTGACCAGGGACAACATGACCCCGGAGAACCTCGCGCGCAGTGCCGTCGAAGGCATGCTCTGCGGCCTGGCCGCCGGCCTCGACGCGGTGCGCGCGCACGGCCTCGACGTCCAGCGGGTGCTGCTGATCGGCGGGGGCGCGCAGTCGCGGGCCGTCCGCGCGGTCGCGCCGCTGGTGTTCGGGGTGCCCGTGCAGCTGCCCGAAGTCGCCGAGTACGTCGCGCTGGGCGCGGCGCGGCAGGCGGCGTGGGCCCTCGCTTCCAGTGCGGAACCCCCGTCCTGGCAGGAGAACCAGAAGCTCCGGCTCGAGCTGGACGAGCCGACCGAGGCGCAGCGCGCCGAGGGCCACCGGATCCAGCAGCGCCACCTCGAAGCCCGCGAAGCGGCTTACGGGGTCCGGCGGAATCTCGGAGAGGACTGACCGATGGCTTCCATCACCTACGACAAGGCGACCCGCCGCTACCCCGGTGCCGAGCGGCCCGCGGTCGACGCGCTGGACCTGGAGATCGCCGACGGCGAGTTCCTCGTGCTGGTCGGCCCGTCCGGCTGCGGCAAGTCGACCAGCCTGCGCATGCTCGCCGGCCTCGAGGACATCGACGACGGCGCCGTCTGGATCGGCGACCGCGACGTCACCCAGCTGCCGCCGCGCTCGCGCGACATCGCGATGGTGTTCCAGAACTACGCGCTGTACCCGCACATGACGGTCGCCCAGAACATGGGCTTCGCGCTGAAGATCGCCGGCCGCCCCGCGTCCGAGATCAAGCAGAAGGTCCTCGAGGCCGCGAAGCTGCTGGACATCGAGCAGTACCTCGACCGCAAGCCGAAGGCGCTCTCCGGTGGCCAGCGCCAGCGCGTCGCGATGGGCCGCGCGATCGTCCGCGAGCCGCAGGTCTTCCTGATGGACGAGCCGCTGTCGAACCTCGACGCCAAGCTGCGTGTCTCGACGCGTACGCAGATCGCCGCGCTGCAGCGCCGCCTCGGCGTCACGACGGTCTACGTCACGCACGACCAGGTCGAGGCCATGACGATGGGTGACCGCGTCGCGGTGCTCTCGGACGGCCTGCTCATGCAGTGCGACACCCCGCGCGCGCTGTACGACCGGCCCGCGAACGCTTTCGTCGCCGGGTTCATCGGCTCGCCGGCGATGAACCTCGTCGTCGCGAAGCTGACGGCGGACGGCGCCGAGGTCGGTGGCGCGCGCGTGCCGCTGACCCGCGAGACCATCGCCGCGGCCGACGGGGACACCGTGACCCTCGGCTTCCGGCCGGAGGCCCTCGAGGTCGCCACCGGTGACGGCACCCTGCCGATCAAGGTGGAGCTGGTCGAGGAGCTCGGCTCGGACGCCTACGTCTACGGCAAGCTCGCCGAGACCGACGCGGCCGACAACAAGTCGAACGTCGTCGCCCGGGTCGACCCGCGCACGCCGCCGGCCATGGGCGACACCCTGCACCTGCGGATCCGCCCCGACGAGCTGCACGTGTTCTCGGCCACGTCCGGGTTGCGCCTGCCCTGACCTCGGGTCATGGGAAACTGGAGGGCGTTATGACCTCCAGTTTTTCCCATGAACGCAGCCCCAGGGCGCAGGTCGACATCGACCTCGACGCGATCCGCCACAACCTCACCCTGCTGGGCGCCCGCGCGCCCGGCTCTGCGGTGATGGCCGTGGTGAAGGCCGACGCCTACGGCCACGGCGCGCTGCCGGTGGCGCGCGCCGCGGTCGAGGCCGGCGCGTCCTGGCTGGGCACCTGTTCGCTCGGCGAGGCCCTCGCCCTGCGCGAGGCCGGCATCAAGACCCGGCTGTTCAGCTGGCTGGACACCCCGGACGTCGACTTCGCGGCCGGCCTCGAAGCGGACGTCGACCTCGCGGCCAGCTCGCTGGGTGAGCTTCGCCGCATCGCGGCCGCGGCGAAACCGGGTACCCGGGCGCGTGTGCACCTCAAAATCGACACCGGGCTCTCGCGCAACGGCTGCCCGCCCGCCGCGTGGGCCGAACTGGTCGAAGCGGCGGCCGCCGAACCGCGGGTCGAGGTCGTCGCGGTCTGGTCCCACCTCGCGTGTGCCGACGAGCCGGGCCATCCGGCGACCGACCTGCAGGCGAAGCGCTTCGCCGAGGCCTACGACACCGCCCGCGCCGCCGGGCTCGACCCGATGCGCCACCTGGCGAACTCGGCGGCCCTGCTCACCCGGCCGGACCTGCACTTCGACGTCGTCCGGCCCGGCATCGCCATGTACGGGCTGAACCCGGTGCCGCAGGCCGAAGACCTGCGCCCGGCCATGACGTTCCGGTCGGCGGTTGCGCTGGTCAAGCGCATCGAAGCCGGCGAATCGGTGTCCTACGGGCACACCTGGACGGCTTCGCGGGACACGAACCTCGCGCTGGTCCCGGCCGGGTACGCCGACGGCGTGCCGCGGTCACTGTCGGGCCGGATGGACGTCTGGCTGGGCGGAGAGCGGCGGCCGGTCGCCGGGCGGGTCTGCATGGACCAGCTGGTGGTCGACTGCGGTGACTACGCCCCGGCCGTCGGCGACGAGGTCGTCCTCTTCGGCGCGGGGACGCACGGGGAGCCGACCGCCCGGGAATGGGCCGACAAGCTGGGCACCATCGACTACGAGATCGTGACCTCGATGTACCGGCCGAGGGTGCGGCGCCGGTATCTGGGGACGAGCGAATGACACCTTCACGACGATTGCTGGCCATCGCCGGCGGGGTCGGGGCACTGGCCACCGGCACCGCCGCCGCCATCGCCGTCGCCGCGCAGCAGCGGCGGCACAGTGAGGATCCGTACGTGGACGAGCCGCTGGGGGAGCTGAAGCCCGACCGCACTTCGACGGTCGCGGCCGAGGACGGCACGCCGCTTTCGGTCGAGGAGATCGACCCGGAAGACGGCGGCGAACCGGAACTGACCGTCGTGGGGGTGCACGGCTTCGCGCTTTCGCGGCGCTGCTGGCATTTCCAGCGTCGCGACCTCGCTGCGCTCAGCCTGCCTCGCGTGCGTCAGGTGTACTACGACCACCGCGGCCACGGGCTGTCCGGCGCGGCTTCGGCCGAGACGTCGACCATCGAGCAGCTGGCCCGCGACCTGGACTGCGTGCTGCGGTCCGTGGTGCCGGACGGGCCCATCGTGCTGATGGGGCACTCGATGGGCGGCATGGTGATCATGGAGCTGGCCGCCGAGTTCCCCGAGCTGTTCGAGGACCGCGTGGAAGGTGTCGCCTTCATCGCGACCGCGGCGGGCGAAGTCGGCGCACGCGGGTTGCCGCGTTCGCTGCTCTCGAAGTACAACCCGCTGACGCGCGCCGCCGGCGGGCTCGCCGGGTGGCAGCCGGGGCTGGTGGAGTTCGTCCGCGCGGCCGGTGGCCAGCTGACGCGCCAGGCCGTGCGCCGGCTGGCGTTCGGCAGCCGCGACGTCGCCCCTCGGCTCGTCGACTTCATGCTCGAGATGCTGGAAGTGACGCCGGTGCGCGGGCTCGTCAACTTCATCGACACGCTCGGCAGCCACAACCGCTATGCCGCCCTGGCCGGGCTCAAGCACGCGGAAGTGCTGGTCATCGGCGGTGATTCGGACCGGTTCACGCCGATCGCGCACGCCGAGCGGATCGCGGCCGAGCTGCCCGACGCGGAGCTGGTGCGCGTCCGCGGCGCCGGCCACATGGTCCAGCTCGAGCAGCCCGAGCTGGTGAACAGCCATCTGATCGATCTCCTGCAACGCTGTTCCGGTGTGGACGGCGAATCCTCGTCCCGGCGAACCTGGTGGTGGCAGCGTTGAGTTTCGTGTTCCCGACCCCCGACGAAACGATGGACTTCGGGCGCGCCCTCGGCCGCGTCCTGCGGGCGGGTGACCTGGTCCTGCTGGCCGGGCCGCTCGGCGCGGGCAAGACGACGCTGACCCGCGGCATCGCGGACGGCCTCGGCGTCGGCGGCCGGGTGAGCAGCCCGACGTTCGTCCTGGCCCGCGTCCACCCGGCGGGCACTTCGGGCGTGCCGCTGGTGCACGTCGACGCGTACCGGCTCGGCGGCGACCTGTCCCAGCTGGACGACCTGGACCTGGACACGGACCTGGAGCGCTCGGCGATCGTGGTCGAGTGGGGCGAGGGCTCGGCGGAACGCCTCTCGGAGGACTACCTGGTGGTGCGCCTGGACCGCCGCGAGGACGACGTCCGCGAGATCACCCTGGAACCGCACGGCACCTGGGCCGACCGCACTCCGGAGCTCGCCAAGACCTCGTGAGTGAGAAACAGTGTTCTAACCCTGTTTCTCACTCACGAGATCGGTAGCTGCGCTCAGCCGCCGTTGTACTGCTGGTAGGCCGGTGCCCGGAAGGTCCGGGCGCCGGCGCCCGCGATCTTGTCGACCGCGCGCAGGAACTTCGGCCCCATCTTCGCGGTGGCCTGCCGGACCGGGTGCGTGGCCCCGAAGTCCTCCGGGTTCGCCTGGCCGTGCGCGAACATCGAGTAGATCAGCACCGGCTTGCCCGCCGTGTCGAACATGATTCCGGCCTCGTTGCGGCCGTCGTTCAGCCAGCCCGCCTTCGTGGCGATCCTCGCCCGGTCGATGGACGACATCTCACGCCGGACACCGTCGGTGAACGCCACCTGCGACCGCAGGATGGACAGCAGGTACTCCGTCGACGCCGGGCTCAGCAGGGTGCCCGCGACCAGCGCCTTCAGCAGGTCGTGGGTCTCGCGCGGAGTGGTCTGGCCGAGGAAGTAGCGGTTCGGGTTGGCCACCGGCGTGACCTGGGTCTTGGGGAAGCCCTTCGCCACCAGGATCTGGTTGATCTCGGCCGCCGGCACCACGAGCCCGACCAGCCGGACGCACGTGTCATCCGAAACCGTGAGGAACAGCGACAGGACGTGACCCAGCGTGAACGCGCTCGGGTACGCCTTGTCCAGGATGATGATGCCGTCACCACCCGGTACGACGATGCTCGCCGGCACCTGGACCTGCTGGTCCAGCGTGAGCAGGCCACGGTCGATCTTGTCCATCAAGGTGACCGCGACGGCCACCTTGTTGACGCTGTACGCCTCGACGACCTCGTCGGACGCCACGTCGACGGCCGCGTGGTCGGCCACGCTGATGTAGGAGTTCCAGATGCCGCCTGCCTCAGCGGCCGCGGTGTCGTAGACGCGCTTGACTTTCTGCCTGGCCCGGTCCGGGGTGGCCGGGCTGGCCTCGATGTCTGCCTCCTGCGCGTACGCGGGAGAGCCGGCCAGAATGCTTCCAGCGGCGACGGCGGTTCCCAAACCGAACGCCGCTCGCCTGTTGAGTCGATACCCCATCGCAAGATCCAACCACGGATGGGCGAACCCTCGTGAGTGTTAAGCGGGTTCTAACCCGCCTTGACACTCACGACCGCCCGCGCGACGCCCAGATCCACCAGGTCCTGCGGCCGCAGGTGCAGCTGGTTGGCGATGTCCGGGACCTCCGCGGCCGGTCGCTTGAGGATCGCCGCCGCGGCTTCCGGTGAGGTCACCGAGAAGTACGCGTCCGGCGCGACCCACGTCGACCCCGCCGCGGCGAACGCCAGCGCGCCGCCCGAGCCGCCCTCGCCGACCACCAGCGTCGTCACCGGGACCGACGCCGTCGCCACCGCCTCGAACAGCTCCGCGATCGCGCCACCCGCGCCCGCCTGCTCCGCCGCCGCGTCGTTGGCCGCGCCCGGGGTGTCGACCAGCGTCAGCACCGGGATGCCCAGGCGGGACGCCAGCCGCACCAGCCGTGCCGCCGTCCGGAAGCCCGAAGGCTGCGTCGGCGTGCCGCACTGGGCCGCGTACGCGATCGTCCGCCCGTCGCGCCAGCCGAAGCCGCACGCGACACCGGGATCCGCGCCGCCGACCCGGTCGCCGCTGATGTCCTGGCGCCAGCCGAAGTACGCGTCGAGGTACTCCGCCGCCCGGGCCCGCTCGGGCGACCGCGCGGCCTGGACGGCCTCCCAGCCTGTCGAAGGCGGCGAAACGGCCCGCAGCGCGGCAGGCGGTGGCGCCGCGGCCGTCGAACGCGCGGTGAGCAGCCGCAGCCACCGCTCCAGCGCCGCGCCGAGCTCCTCCGGGGCGACGACGGCGTCGACCTGGCCCCACTCGAGCTTCGCCTCCGCCGTGTAGGCCTCCGGAGAACCGGGCGGCCGCACCCGCGAGCCCGCGAAGCCGACCTGCGCTTCCGGCAGTGCGAGGACGACGTCGGCGCCCGCGCCGAGCGTCGCCCAGCCGCCGCCGGTCGTCGGGTCGCGCAGCACCGAGATCTGCGGGATGCCCATCGACCGCGTCAGCGCCGCCGCCCGCGCCACCCGCTGCAGCTGCATCAACGCGCGCATGCCCTGCTGCATGCGGCTGCCACCGGTCGCGATCAGCGACACCACCGGCAGCCGCACGTCGCGGGCGTGCGCGAACGCCGCCTCGATCCGGTCGCCGGTGCGCTGCCCGAGCGACCCGCCGAGGAACCCGAACTCGAACGCGATCAGCACGGCTTCGACGTCGCCGATCTTCGCCGTCCCGCAGACGACGGACTCCTTCTCGCCGGTGCGTGCTTCCGCGGCGGAACGCGCTTCCCGGTAGCCCGGCCAGCCGATCGGGCCGTCGGCCGGCTCCTCGCGCAGCGGGGTGGCGAACTCCGTGAAACCGCTCGCGATCGCGCCGACGATCTCGCGCGCCGGCAGCCTAGCCACCGAGCGCCCGCTTCATGACCTTGCCCATGTCGTTGCGCGGCAACGCATCCAGGTAGCGGACGACCCGCGGGCGCTTGTGCGGCGCGAGCAGCTTCGCGACGTGGTCGGCGAGCTCGCCGGCGTCCGGTGGTGCCCCGGACGGCACGATCCACGCGACGATCCGCTCGCCGAGGTCGTCGTCCGGTTCGCCGGTGACCGCCGCCTCGGCGACGCCGGGGTGTTCGAGCAGCGCGTTCTCGATCTCGCCCGCGCCGATCTTGTAGCCGCCGCTCTTGATCAGGTCGGTCGCCTTGCGCCCGACGATCTTCACGTACCCGTCGGTGTCGCGGGTGGCCATGTCGCCGGTGCGGAACCAGCCGCCGTCGAACGCGGCCGCGGTCGCGTCCGGCCGGTTGAGGTACTCGGTGAACAGGTTCGGGCCGCGGACCTGGATCTCGCCGACCGTCTCGACGTCGTCGATCACTTCGCCGGAGTCACCGACCAGCCGCAGTTCGACGCCCCGCAGCGGCACGCCGACCGTGCCGGGCTTGCGCTCGCCGTCCGCGCGGACGCTGGTGTTCATCAGCGTTTCGGTCATGCCGTAGCGCTCGACGACCTGCTGGCCGGTCGCCGCGGTGATCCGCTGGTGGTCGTTCACCGGCAGCGCCGCGGACCCGGAAACCAGGAGCCGCGCTTTTCGAAGCGCCTCCGCCAATGTCGTGTCGGAGCCGACCTCGCCGGCGATCCGGTGGTACATGGTCGGGACGCCGAACAGCATGGTCGCGCCGTTCGAAAGTTCCTTCGCGACGCCCTCGGTCGAGAACCGGCCCAGGTGGCGCACCGAACCGCCGCGGCGCAGCGGGCCGAGGATGCCGAGGATCAGCCCGTGCACGTGGAAGAGGGGGAGCGCGTGCACCAGGACGTCGTCGGCGGTCCAGTCCCAGGCGTCCTCCAGGGCGTCCAGTGTGGTCGCGAGCGCGCGGCGGGGGAGCACGACGCCCTTCGGCGGACCGGTGGTGCCCGAGGTGTAGACGATCAGCGCGGGGGACTCGGCGTCCGGTTCGTCGGGGAGCGACGTTTTCCCGCCGGTCAGCGGGATGTCCCGGCGCGGCAGGGCGGCGAGCCCGGCGGGCAGCTCGACGCCGGGTTCGGCGAGGACCAGCGCCGGTTCGCTGTCGGCGAGGATGTGGGCGAGCTCGCGTTCGCCGATCTTCGGGTTGAGCGGGACCGCCGGCACCCCGGCGAGCAACGCGGCGACGACCGCGACGCTCGTGTGCACGGTCGGCGTCGCCCACACCGCCACCCGGCCGGGCGGCAGCTCACCGGCGAGACCGCCGGCGACGGCGGCCAGTTCGTCATAGGTCAGGACGTGGTCGCCGAAGCGCAAGGCTTCCTTCGCGGCACCGGCGACGAGCGTGGGGAACAAGGGGTCGGGCACCGCGGGGACCTCCCAGTGTCGGACTCGTTCCGCACGTTACCGCGCGGATGCGTCCCCTGCAGCAAGCGGCCGAAGACGCTGGTCGTAGGCTGGGACACCGTGTTGGTACTGGCGATCGATACCTCGACCCCGGCGGTGACCGCGGGCGTCGTCGCGCTGGACGGCGGCTTGGTCGAGACGCGCGGTGAGCGCGTCACGGTCGACCCCCGCGCCCACGGAGAGCTGATCACACCGCACGCGCTGGCCGCCGCCGAAGCCGCGGGCGTGACGCTCAAGGACCTCGACGCGATCGTCGCCGGCGTCGGCCCCGGGCCGTTCACCGGCCTGCGCGCCGGCATGGCCACCGCCGCCGCCTTCGGTCACGCGCTCGGCATCCCGGTGTACCCGGTCTGCAGCCTCGACGCGCTGGCCGCCGACGTCGCCCCGGGGGACAACGCTTTCCTCGTGCTCACCGACGCCCGGCGCCGCGAGGTCTACTGGGCCGCTTACGACGCTGCGGGCCGGCGCACCGACGGCCCGCACGTCCAGCGCCCCGCCGACGTCGAGACCGACGTCAAGGTGGCGGCCGGCGACGGCGCTCTGCTGTACGCCGACGCGCTCGACGTCCGGCCGGTCGAGCCGCGCTTCCCGTCGCCCGCCGGGCTGGTGAAGGTCGCCCGGAGTGCACTGCTGGCGAAGGAGCCGCCGGCCCCGCTGACGCCGTTGTACCTGCGTCGTCCCGACGCCGTCGAGCCCGCGGCGCCGAAACGGGTGACCGCTCCGTGAGACTCGGGCCGCTGCGCCGCATGGACATCGCCCGGTGCGTGGAGATCGAGAAGATCCTGTTCCCCGGCGACGACCCGTGGAGTGCCCGCGCCTTCCACTCCGAGCTGGACGCGGGCAACTTCTACCTCGCCGCGCGCCCGGACGAGGGCGACGAGCTGCTCGGCTACGCCGGGCTGGCCGTGGTCGGGCGCCGCCGAGGCGAGTACGAGGCGACCGTGCACACCATCGGCGTCGCACCCGAACACCAGGGCCGGGGCATCGGCAAGGCGCTGCTGCAGGCGCTGCTGGCGCGGGCCGACGAGTTCGAGGCGCCGGTGTTCCTCGAGGTCCGCACGGACAACACGACCGCGCTCACGCTGTACGAGCGCCACGGCTTCGAACGGCTCGGCATCCGGAAGCGCTACTACCAGCCTTCCGGCGCCGACGCGTACACGATGGTCCGCCCCGCGCGGACGCGAGACGGGGTGACGGGCTGATGGCACGCATCATCATGGGCATCGAGAGCTCGTGCGACGAGACCGGCGTCGGCCTGGTCCGGCTGCACGACGACGGCACGGTCGAGCTGCTGGCGGACGAGGTGGCCTCCAGCGTCGAGCAGCACGCCCGCTTCGGCGGCGTGGTGCCCGAGGTCGCCAGCCGCGCGCACCTCGAGGCGATGGTCCCGACGACCGAACGCGCCTTCGCCACGGCGGGCCTGGCGATGTCCGATGTGGACGCGATCGCGGTGACGGCGGGGCCGGGCCTGGCGGGCGCGCTGCTGGTCGGCGTCTCGGCGGCGAAGGCGTACGCGACGGCGCTGGACGTGCCGCTCTACGGCGTCAACCACCTGGCCGGGCACATCGCGGTGGACACGCTGCAGCACGGTCCGCTGCCGGCGCCGTGCCTGGCGCTGCTGGTCTCGGGCGGGCACACGCAGCTGCTGCGCGTCGACGACATCGCGTCGTCGATCACCGAGCTGGGGTCCACAGTGGACGACGCGGCGGGCGAGGCGTACGACAAGGTGGCGCGCGTCCTCGGCCTCCCGTACCCGGGTGGCCCGCCGATCGACAAGGCGGCCAAGAACGGCAACCCGTCGGCCATCGCTTTTCCGCGTGGCATGACCGGGCCGCGCGACGCCGCGTTCGACTTTTCCTTCTCGGGCCTGAAGACGGCGGTCGCGCGTTGGGTCGAAGGAGCCGCGCGGCGCGGCGAGGAGATCCCGGTGGACGACGTCGCGGCGTCGTTCCAGGAGGCTGTGGCGGACGTGCTGACGGCCAAGGCGATCCGCGCGGCCAAGGAGCAGGGAATCGACACGATGGTGATTTCCGGTGGCGTGGCGGCGAACTCGCGGTTGAAGGAGCTGGCGGCGGAGCGCTGTGCGGCTGCTGGGATCGAGTTGCGGGTTCCCCGGCCGCGGTTGTGCACGGACAACGGCGCGATGATCGCGGCGCTGGGTGCGCACGTGGTGGCGGGCAAGCGCCCGACGGCGCCGCTGGACTTCAGCGCCAACCCGGCGTTGCCGGTGAACGTGGTGTCCCTCTAGCGCCGGTCGTGCGTGTCAAGGCGGGTTAGAACACGCTTTACCACTCACGACGAGGGTGGGACTACGAAGCCGTCGCCGGGGTCGCCGCTCGCACGGCCAGCAGCTCCTCGATCGCCGCGACCGCCAGGATCGCGGCATTGCCTTCCCCGTACGGATTCCCCACCTGCGCCGGCCGCAGCTCCCCGCTCAGCAACCGCGCCGCCAGGTCCACGATCCGCGCGGTTTCGGTTCCCGCCAGCCACGCGCACCCCGCCTCGACCACCTCCGCGCGCTCGGTCACGTCCCGCAGCACCACCACCGGGGTACCGAACGTCGGGGCCTCCTCCTGGATGCCGCCGGAATCCGTCAGCACCAGGGACGCCAGCCGCAACGTGCGCACCAGGTCCGGGTACTCCAGGGGGTCCGTCACCGTCACCCGGGGCAGGCCGGTCAGTGCCGCCTCCACCTGGGCGCGGACCTGCGGGTTGGGGTGCGCCGGGAACAGCACCTGGACGTCCGGGTGCTCGGCCACGATCAGCTGCACCGCCGCCAGGGTCCGCTCCAGCGGCTCGCCCCAGGACTCGCGGCGGTGGGACGTCACCAGCACCAGCCGCTCGCCGGCCTCCGCGAGCTCCATCTCCAGCAACGCCAATGCCGTGTCGCGGGCCGGCAGGTCACGCGCGGCGATCTCCAGCACCGCGTCGACCACCGTGTTGCCGGTGACGGCGATCTGTTGCCGCGCAACGCCTTCCGCGCGCAACGCGGCCGCCGCGCCGAGGGTCGGGGCCAGGTGCAGCGCCGCGATCCGGGACACCATCTGCCGTGCACCCTCCTCCGGGAACGGCGCCGCGAGGTCGTGGGTGCGCAGCCCGGCTTCCAGGTGGACCACCGGGATGCCCAGCCAGAACGCCGCCAGCGCGCCGGCGAGCGTCGTCGTCGTGTCGCCCTGGACGACCAGCGCCGCCGGGCCGTGGCGGCGCAGCACGTCGTCGAGCGCGGGCAGCAGGCCCGCCACCAGCTCGGCCTGGCCGCCGGTCACCCGAGGCGGCACGTCGAGCCACACGTCCACCGTCAGGCCGAACGGCTCCAGGGCCTGTTCGACCATGCCCGGGTGCTGGCCGCTGTGGACCACGACCGGGCGCAGCACCGGGTGGGCCGCCAGCGCCAGTGCCAGCGGCGCGAGCTTGACGGCTTCCGGCCGCGTCCCGGCCAGCAACATCACGTCCACCCCGTGCCGCCCCTTCTCCACATCACTCATTTTCCAGGAAATTTCCCCCGGCGGGGCCGCCGGCGTGCGAGGGGCACACGCCGACGGCCCGCGGGGTCACCGTCTCAGTCCCGCGCCTGGGAAAGACGGCGGTTGCGGCGGTGGACGGCGATCAGCGCGCCGGTCCCGAGCAGGACCAGGAGCACGCCGAGAGCCAGCCACCACCCGATGTCGGCGCCGGTGGCGGCGAGGGTGCCGACCCCGCCACCGGCCACGCCGACCCCGGCGCCCGGCATCTTGTACATCCGGACCTCACTCAGGCCTGAGCGGAACGGCGGCGGAGGATGCGGGTGCCGACCGGCACGGCGACGGCGCCGAGCAGGCCGAGCCCGATCCAGAGCCCCGCGCCGGACGCCAGCGGCATCGGCGGCGCGGCCGGGCCGCAGGTCGCCGACGACACGATCACGTCACCCGAGCCGAGCGCCTTGAGCCCTTCGCCGAGCAGCTTCACGTGGACGGCGTTCACCGTGAGGCTGCCGTCGTCGTTCTTGATCTGCTCGTTCAGGATGATCGTCGCGACGTTGAGCGGGCCGAGACCGACCTTGATCTGCGTGTTCGCGGCCGGGGCGGCGTCGACCGCGCCGACGCTGCCGAGGTTCGCGCCGACCAGTTTCGTGCTGCCTTCGACGCCCTTCTGCGTCGCGGTGCAGACGGCCTCGACGAGCTTGATGCCGACGTTGCCGAGTGCCGCCTTCAGCAGCGGCAGCGTGACGTCGGCGGTGCTCGCCTTCGCCGTCACCGCCCCGGAGTTCTCGTCGCGCTTGGCTTCGGTGTTGATCGCGCCGGCGGTGAGGATGCCGGTGAGGTCGACCTTCGCCAGGCTGCTGCTCGTCGGGCCCGCGGTGTTCGCGGCCGCGAACGGACCCGCCTTCACCGCGTTCTGGCCGAGCAGCTTGACGTCGACCTTGACGCCGTACGCGGACCCGTCGCCGGGGGCCGCCGAAGCGGGGGCCGCGCCGGCGAGCACGACACTCGCCACGACCGCGGCGAGCAGTCCGCCACGGCGCACGAGGGAGCTCTTCATCAAGTGGTCCTCCGAATTCGCTGGGTTTATCGCAGGGTGCGTGACGGCGGCGCGGATCGAACCGGCTTGCCTCGAACTCGGCACGCGGATCGACTATCGCGAAGACCGGGCCGAATAGCACCCAAAATTTCCCGAATCACCGGATCGGGTAAGGCTGGTCGCTGTTTCCGCTGGTCGTTTTCGATATCACTCGAATGGCGTAACAAGTTCGGTTGAGGTCCAACCGATTGGGGCGGCGTTTCCACCCCTCCGAGTGGAAACGGGTGGCACACATGTCCTACGCTCGCCGGTGCCCGCAACTTGATCGGGAAATCGACTCCGAGGGGAACGTCGTGGCGGTAGCGAGCGCTCCGAACGCAGGAATGGCACGGTTTCCGCTGGTCGTGGCGCTGAGTGCGCTCGCCGCCGCGGGGGTCGTGGTGGTGCTGGCCGAGCGGTTCTACCGCGAGCTGGAAGTGCGCCTCGCCGGGGCGATCCTCGATCTGTTCACTACATCGGGTGTTTATGTCGCCCCCGATCGGGAGTCCGTTTACTTTGGGTTGACCAGCGCTACGCCGTTCGGGTTGAGAATGACGCCGGAATGTTCTTCGGCGTTCCTTTTGCTCCCGCTGCTCGTTGTGACCATGGCCATGCTGTACTTCCGGCCGTCGAATGCGCGCCGGCTCTTCTTTTCGCTCGGCGTTTCGGCGCTCGTCGTCGTTCTGGTGAACCAGTTGCGCATTTTGACGATCGTCGGGCTCGTGCACCGGTTCGGCACCGACGAGGGCTACTACTGGGGCCACACGCTGCTCGGCTCGATGGTGAGCGTCTTCGGCGGCGCGGTGTCGATCGTCCTGTTCGTCTGGCTCTCGACGCGGAAGAAGAAGGCATGAGCGTCAAGGTCCTGCTGGCGATCACCCAGGCGTTCGCGCTGACGATGAGCGTGGCGTTCCTCGTCTACGTCGTGGTGATCGTGGTGCCGTACCTGCGCCGCAAGCCCGCTCCGGTGGGCGACCCGGCGGACTTCACCTGGCACTTCTTCGTGCCGTGCCGCGACGAGCAGACGGTCATCCGCGAGACGATCCGCTACCTGCGCACCACGTTCCGCAGGGCGCACGTCTGGGTCGTCGACGACGACTCGGAGGACCGCACCGCCCGCGTCGTCCGGATGCTGTGGCGGCGCCACGGCGGCTACGACCCGTACCTGCACCTGGTGCCGCGCACGCGGCCCGAAGCCCGGACCGGCAAGGGTGACGCGCTGAACGCGGCCTACCGCGCCCTGAACGACTGGATGGGCCCGGACGCGAGCCGCGACGACGTCGTCGTGGTGGTCGTCGACGCCGACGGCCGCCCGGCACCGAACTGCCTGGAGGTCTGCGCGGCGGACCACCTCTTCGGCGACCCGGAGGTCGGCGCGGTCCAGCTCGACGTGTGGATGGGCAACGCCGGGACGCCGCCGCCGACGCGGAACCCGGTCGGCCGCTGGTTCGGCCTCAAGCTCGCGCAGCTGCAGGACCTGGAGTTCCGCACGGCGATCGCGGCGATCCAGACGTCCCGCGGGTTCACCGGCACGATCTCCATGGGCGGCAACGGCCAGTTCACCAGGCTGACGGCCCTGGACTCGATCGCGGGCGACGCCGAAGAGCCCTGGCGCGGTTCGCTGCTGGAGGACTTCGAACTCGGCGTCCACCTGCTCACGGCGGGCTGGCGCACCGGGTTCACCCCGGATTCCCATGTCTCACAGGAGGGTCTGTACAGCCTGCGGCGGTTCCTCGTACAGCGCACGCGGTGGGGTCAGGGCACGATGCAGTGCGCCCGGTACCTGCGCCGGATCTGGGACTCCCCGCACGTCAGCACCCTCGGCGCGGCGGAGATGATGTACTACCTGGCCCAGCCGTGGCTGCAGCTGCTCGGCTCGCTGCTGTACCCGATCCCGTTCGTCCTGCTGGTGCTCGGTACCGCGGGCGATCCGGCGCAGATGTGGACGTGGTTCACCGGTGGCGCCTGGATCCTGTTCGCCATCTACGGCTCGTTCGGGCTGCTGCCGTTCCTCGTCTGGGGCCCGATCTACCAGCTGAAGTGCCTGCGCAGCAAGAACATCCTGCGCGGACTGGGGATGGGCTTCGCGTACGCCGCGTACATCTACACGTTCTACGTGACGTCGTGGCGCGCGCTGTTCCGGCTCGTCCGGGGGCGCAACGGCTGGGCGAAGACGCGCCGCAACACCGAACAGGCGGCCGGGGCGAAGGTCGCGCTCGACGCGTGAGCGCGACCTCCACCCCAGCCGTCAGAACGCCGGGACGATCCGGACGTCGTCGGCCTTGACGAAGGCGATCCGGTGCCCGAACTGGATCTGGACGTACTTGAGCTTGCCCTTCACCACCACGTGGTTCGCCGGGTCGAACGTGGTCGCCCAGTAGTACTCGGAGCCGACCGTCCCGCCCGAGGAGTACTTCTGGCCGGCCGAGAGCGTGTACGGCAGCGGCGTGATGGTCTGCACGGTCACGCCGGCCGGGTACGCCTCCGGCTCGGGGTAGGCGCGGCCGTACACCGGCACCGTCGCGAGGCCGGGCTTCGGCGTCACGACCCAGCCGATCGCGGGCTTCGCGACCCGGGCGCCGCGCGGGTTGTGGAACCAGCCCTTCTGGCCGAGGTACCAGATCGCCGTCCAGTCGCCGCGGACGTCGGCGACGGCGTACCGCTGCCCGGTGGCGACCCGGCTGCCGACGTCGGCGACGTCCGTGGTGGACACCGAGCCGTCGGGGTGCAGGCCGGCGTCCTTCAGCAGCGGCGACGACTCACTCGGCTCCGAGTGCAGCACGACGGCTTCCGAGCCCCGCGGTGCGCACGGCGTGCCGCTGCCGGACTTGTCGCAGCCGGTGAACACGGGCTGGTTCTTCGCGAAGTCCGGGTCGATGGTGACCAGCGACGAGCCGGGCAGGCCGAACCCGCCGAGCGGCGCGCCGAGCAGGTCGAAGTAGTGCGACCAGTCCCAGTACGGGCCCGGGTCCCAGTGCATGTCCTTGATCGTCGACGGGACCGTGCCCGGCACGTTGTCGTGGCCGATGATGTGCGCGCGGTCGAGCGGGATGCCGTACTTGCGCGAGAGGTAGCCGACGAGCTTCGCGCTCGCGCGGTACATGGCCTCGGTGTACCAGGTGCCCTTCGCGGCGAAGCCTTCGTGCTCGATGCCGATGGACTTCGCGTTGACGTACCAGTTGCCGGCGTGCCAGGCGACGTCCTTGGTCGGCACGTGCTGCGCGATCAGGCCGTCGGCCGAGCGGATGCTGTAGTGCCAGCTCACGTACGTCGGGTCCTGGACGAGGTCGAGGACGTTGGCCCAGTAGCCCTCGGTGTCGTGGATGACGATGTGGTCGATCTTCTGGCTGTTCGGCCGGTCCGCGAGGTCGTGGTTGCCGTAGTCGTCCTTCGGCAGCTCCTGGTACGGCGCCGGGACGGACTCGCAGGTGACCCGGCGCGGGCATTCGACGTTCGCCGGGTTCGCGCCGGCGTGCTGCGGGACGGCCAGGTCCGGCGTCGGGGCGAGCGTGACCTGCTGGCCGTCGTCGGTCGTCCGGGCGATGCCGGTCTTGACGGTGTCGAAGACTTCGTCGGCGAAGGTTCGCGCGGCGTCTCCGGTCGACCCGCTGTACTTCGCGACGGCGTCGTACCAGTTGCCGTCGGTGTTGTCCTTCGCGAGGAGGGCGGCGCCACCGCGGATGTTCTGGGTGGGATCGGTGCGCAGCGTTCGTGCGTCGGTTCGGAGGAGCCGGGCGGCCTCGTCGACGGTCTGCAGCGTGGGCGGTGGAGCGGCCGGGCCGGCCTGCGGGCGCCGGGCGGGGCGGGCGTCGTCGCCTCGGGGGTCTTCGGTGCCTTCGTCGTGGTGCGTGGTCGCCGCCCCGGCCTCGCGGAGGTCGGTGAGGTGCATCGGCCCGTAGCCGGCGGACGTGCTGGGCGTGCCGGCGTTCGTGTCCCAGCGGGACTCCAGGTAGGAGACGCCGAGGAGGATGTTCTCCGGGACTCCGAACTCTCGTGCCGCGGCCGCGAAGTCGCGTTGACGCCGGCTCGTGGGGTCGGCGTGGGCCGGGGTGGCGAGGCCGGTGAGGAGGGCGATCGCGGCGGCTACGGCCGCGGTTCTCGGGACGGTCATGGGCATGAACCCCCAGGGTGCAGGTGCCAGAGGTCAGAACCTAACCAGAAACTCACACTGGAGGTAAGGGCCGACCTGATGACCCGGTGGCGGTCCGCGGGGTGGCGGGGAAGTGGGCCGGCGCTGGTCGGGCGGCGGGCAAAACCGCCGGTCAGGTGGGCTGTTCGGGGCTTTGTCGCACGTCGGGAGGACCCTCCTTGCACGACTGGCACTCCCGTGGCTAGAGTGCTAATTGCACGGCCCGACAGCCCCGGCACCCGCGACGGCGGGGGTGGTAGAGCCGTAACCACATCCTGCCAACGCTTTCGACGACCGTGGAGGTCAACCCGGTGAGCGTGAACATCAAGCCGCTCGAGGACAAGATCGTTGTCCAGACGAGTGAGGCCGAGGAGACGACCGCTTCCGGCCTCGTCATCCCCGACACCGCCAAGGAGAAGCCCCAGGAGGGCAAGGTTCTGGCCGTGGGCCCGGGCCGGATCGACGACAAGGGCAACCGCGTCCCGCTGGACGTGAACGTCGGCGACGTCGTCATCTACTCCAAGTACGGCGGCACCGAAGTCAAGTACAACGGCGAGGACTACCTCATCCTGTCCGCCCGCGACGTGCTGGCCGTCATCAACTGACGTCCGCTCGCAGCGCATGACGCCCCGGGCCCCGCACAACGCCGGGGGACGGGGCGTTCTTGCGTTCAAAAGACACCGAAAGGTAAGCGGAACACGCTATGCCCAAGCAGATCAGTTTCGACGAGGACGCTCGTCGCGCGCTGGAGCGCGGGGTGAACAAGCTCGCCGACGCGGTCAAGGTCACCCTCGGCCCGCGCGGTCGCCACGTCGTGCTCGACAAGAAGTTCGGCGGCCCGACCATCACCCTCGACGGTGTCACCGTCGCGCGTGAGATCGAGCTCGACGACCCGTTCGAGAACCTCGGCGCGCAGCTCGCCAAGAGCGTCGCCACCAAGACCAACGACGTCGCCGGCGACGGCACCACCACCGCGACCGTGCTCGCGCAGTCGCTGGTGAAGGTCGGCCTGCGCAACGTCGCGGCGGGCGCCAACCCGACCTCGATCGGCCGCGGCATCGAAGCCGCCGCGGAGAAGGTCATCGAGGTCCTCAAGGCCAAGGCCACCCCGGTCAAGGGCCGCGAGAACATCGCCCAGGTCGGCACCGTGACCTCGCGTGACGCCAACATCGGCGCCCTGCTCGGCGAAGCCGTCGAGAAGGTCGGCGAGGACGGCGTCATCACCATCGAGGAGTCGTCGACCCTGGCGACCGAGCTGGTGATCACCGAGGGCGTCCAGTTCGACAAGGGCTTCCTCTCGGCGCACTTCGCGACCAACCCGGAGGAGCAGAAGGCGATCCTCGAGGACGCCTACATCCTGCTCGTCCGCGAGAAGGTCTCGTCGCTGGCCGAGCTGCTGCCGGTGCTCGAGAAGGTCGTCGAGGCCAAGAAGCCGCTGCTCATCATCGCCGAGGACGTCGACGGCGAGGCGCTGTCCACCCTCGTGGTGAACTCGCTGCGCAAGACGATCACCGCCGTCGCGGTCAAGGCGCCGTTCTTCGGCGACCGCCGCAAGGCGTTCCTGGACGACCTCGCGGTCGTCACCGGCGGCGAGGTGATCTCCGCGGAGATCGGCCGCAAGCTGTCCGACGTCGACCTCGGCGCGCTGGGCAAGGCCCGCCGCATCGTCGTCACCAAGGACGACACCACGATCGTCGACGGTGACGGCACCAAGGACGCCATCGCCGGGCGGGTCGCGCAGATCCGCAAGGAGATCGAGACGACCGATTCCGACTGGGACCGCGAGAAGCTGCAGGAGCGGCTCGCGAAGCTCGGTGGCGGCGTCGCGGTCATCAAGGTCGGCGCGGCCACCGAGACCGAGCTGAACGAGCGCAAGCACCGCATCGAGGACGCCGTGGCTTCGACCAAGGCGGCCGTCGAGGAGGGCATCCTGCCCGGCGGCGGTTCGGCGCTGGTCCACGCGGTCAAGGAGCTCGAGGGCGGCCTCGGCCTGACCGGTGACGAAGCCACCGGCGTGCGCATCGTCAAGGACGCGCTGGTCGCCCCGCTGTTCTGGATCGCGACCAACGCGGGCCACGAGGGTGCGGTCATCGTCAACAAGGTGCAGGAGCTGGGCTGGGGCCACGGCTTCAACGCCGCCACCGGCGAGCTCACCGACCTGCTGGCCGCCGGCATCGTCGACCCGGTCAAGGTGACCCGGTCCGCGGTGGCGAACGCCGCCTCGATCGCGCGTCTCGTGCTGACGACGGAGTCGTCGGTCGTCGAGAAGCCGGCCGAGGCCGAGCCCGCCGCGGCGGGCCACGGCCACTCGCACTGACGCAGTACTCGCGAAGCGGGGCGGTACCTCCACCGGAGGTGCCGCCCCGTTCTTCGTCTCGCCGCTGTCCCGGAACGGCACGGAGGGCGGCACCCCACCCGGTGCCGCCCTCCGATGTCTGTGTGGTGTCCAGCCTGTGGCGCGCTCAGCCGCCGGACATGCTGAGTGCGCGTTTGTCCGATTTGATGATGTGCTCCCGCTCGGACTCCGAGAGCCCGCCCCAGATGCCGTACGGCTCGTGCACCGCCAGCGCGTGGCTGCGGCACATCTCCAAGACCGGGCAGCTCAGGCAGACGGCCTTCGCCCTGGCCTCCCGCCGTGCCCGCGCCGGGCCGCGCTCGCCGTCCGGGTGAAAGAAGGACGCGCTGTCCATCCCCCGGCACGACCCTTCGAGCTGCCAGTCCCACATGTCGGCGTTGGGTCCTGGGAGCCTGCGCGTGTCTGCCATCCTGACCGCCTCCGTCATTCGGTCGATGCCGCTAGCTGCTCTGCGGTGGTGCCGATACTCCATTCGGTGCAACGGCGGTAACGTTAGAAGCGCGCCAATAGTTGTTCAAGCGATTCGGGTCGATTCAGCCGTTAGGCATCCCCCGGATGTGTGAGCAGCGGTTTCGCCTCCGGTTGCCGACTGCGCTGGGTGCCTGGATATTGAGCCTCGTGGGAGCTGGGTCGGGCACCGAAGAACCCACCCTGCCGGTGGCCTCGGTCGCCCGCCGGCTCGGGGTCGCGCCGTCCACCCTCCGAACCTGGGATCGCCGCTACGGACTGGGCCCCAGCCGGCACACCGACGGCCGTCACCGCCGCTACGGGACCTCCGACATCGGCCGCCTCGAACTGATGCAGCGCGCGTTGCTGAGCGGCGCGTCGACGGCCGAGGCGGCGCGCTACGCCCTCGAGCAGATGCCCCGCTCCGGGCCACCCCTGCCGGAGGAGCTCGCCGAACCCGCCGACGCCTCGGCGGCCGACGACGGGCTGGAGGTCCGCTCCCGGCTGGCCCGCCGCCTGAGCACGGCGGCGCTGGCGATGGACGTCGGCGCGGTCCAGCGGATGCTCGCGGACACCATCGCCGAGCTCGGCGTGCTCCCCGCGTGGACGGGCGTGATCGAGCCGGTGCTGTCGGCGCTCGGCGCACGGTGGCGCGGCGTGAGCGCGGGGGCCGAGGTCGAGTACCTGCTGGCGGAGTGCGTGTTCGCGGCCCTGGTCCGGGCGACCCCGGTGCTGGCGGAGCCCCGCAACACCCGCCCGGTCCTGCTCGGCTGCGTCCCCGGCGAACGCGACTCGATGCCGATGTACGCCCTCGCCGCCTCACTGGCCGGCCGCCGGATCGGCGCGCAGCTGTTCGGGGTGCCGCTGCCGGCCGAGGTGCTGGCGGTCGCGGTGCGCCGCAGCGCGCCGGCGGCGGTGGTGCTGTGGGCGCACGGCCGCGGAGTCGCCGACGCGCGGCTGTTCGCCCGGGTGTCGCGAGGGCGGCAGCGGAGCCGGCTGTTCGCCTGCGGCCCTGGCTGGGACCCGGCGGCCCTCCCGGACAAGGTGGAGCTGCTGACCGACCTGCCGTCGGCGGCGGACCGCATCGAGCACGTCCTGGTCGGCGGCCACCACTAGCCACCCTCACCGGACGTCATGAACGACTCGTTCAGTGCGCCGGACGTCATGAACGACTCTTTCATGACGTCCGGGGGACGCCGTGACGGTACTTCGATCATGTTTTTGTCGGCCCCACCCGCTAGAAAGGACGGGTGCACGAACCCGCCCTCAGGGCCGCCGCGTTCGGCAGCGGCCCGCTGCCCGATCCCGCCGCCGTGCGCGGGCCCGGCAGCCCGCGGGAACGGCTGCTCGCCGCCGTCGTGCTCGGCGCCCACGGCCGGTACGCGGCCGCCGCGGCGCTCCTCGAACGTCTCCGGCGAGAACGAGACCCCCTCGCCGCCTCGCTGGCCGCCAGCGCACTCGCCTCGCACCGGCGGCAGCTGGGCGGCCACCGCGAGGCCCGCGCTCTCGACGGCGAGGCCTTCGCCAAGGCCGTCCACCTGGAAACCGCGCCGGACCCGGACGGTCTCGACGCCGCCGGGGCGAGAGCCGACGCCCTGCTCGGCCTGGCCGCCGACAACCTCGCCCTGGGCTGGCTCACCGCCGCCCGCCGGCTCGCTGAGCGCGCCGCCGCCGAGGGCGCCGGGTGGCGAGCCGAGGTCCGTGGCGGCTGGGTGGGCGCCGAAATCGAGCTCGCCGCAGGTCAGGGCGCCGCCGCCGTGCCGCACGCCGAGCGCGCATTCGAAACCGCGCTCGCGCGGGGTGCGCGACGGCACGCCGTGAAATCCCGGATTGTGCTGGCCGTGGCCCTCCTCGCCGCCGGGGATCCCGATCACCGGAAGATTTCGGACGACCTTGTCGGAAATGCAATGGCGACGGCGGAGGAATGCGAACTCCTTTCACTTTCGTGGCCGGCGGCGCTCGTCGCGGCCGACTTGCGCCCAGGACACGCCGAGGAGTATCGATTCAGAGTGGCGCAGGTGTTGCACGCAGTGTTACGAAGCGCCGATCCTTGCGGGAGGAGGGTTGCGGGGGAATCACCATGGGTCCCCGTCCCGGGTGGTTGAGCCGTCGGAATGGGGTGTTCCGGCATCCGGGCTAAGAAAGTTCAAAAAAAGCCACCGGATCGTGTCAAGGTTCGGGCTAAAGCGTCCGATAGGGGAAGAGGAATGTCACCCGGCTGCAGGAAGGAAACCCCGTGACGACGGTCTTGATCTGCGACGACCGACGCAGTGTCCGTGAAGGGCTCACCCGAGTGATGTCCGCGGTCCCTGGGGTCAGTCGCATCGACTGCGTAGCGCACGGTGACGAGCTGCTGGCCCGGTACTCCCGTCAGCCCGTCGACGTCGTGCTGGTCGGGACGCAACGCGCGGTCCCGACGGGTGTCGAAGCCACCCGACGGCTCGTCTCGGCCAACCCCCAGGCGAACGTCATCGTCTTCGGCGCCCCGGACGACGCGGGCAGCATCGCCGCCGCGATCGCCGGCGGTGCCCGCGGCTACCTCCGCTGGGACGCGTCCCGGCCGGAGCTGGTCGCCGCGCTGGCCCACACCCTCGCGAGCACCTCGGTGCCCGCGCCCCGTCAGCCGTCCGACCCGGGCGTCCAGCTGACCGAGCGCGAGCTTCAGGTGCTCCGCGGGATGAGCCAGGGCAAGAGCAACGGCCAGATCGGCCGCGAGCTCTACCTGTCCGAGGACACGGTCAAGACGCACGCCCGGCGGCTGTTCCGCAAGCTCGGCGTGCGCGACCGCGCGCAGGCCGTCGCGCACGGCTTCCGCCGCGGCCTGGTCAGCTGACCTGCCGCTCTCCCCGTTCCTGACACGGCCGGTTCCCAGGTGACGACGGGCCAGGGCGTACCGCCCTGGCCCGCACCTGTGTGGTCCCCATCACACTCCGGCGTTCGATGCCGGCGGATTCACGCGCCGCCACCCCGCCCCTCCGGCGGATCTCGTACCCGCAGCGCGGCTCGCTCGTTGAATCGGCGACCACGCCCGCGGGTAGCAGAACCCCGGTGACAACCGGGCTTCGCCCCGAGCCGGGGGCTCCGCCAGCCGGCGCCCCCGAAAGACCGTGTTTTCCCGGCTCCCGCCCTTGCGGCACACCCGGGTGCACCGCGCGCGCCGGCCCGGAGTGAGCCGACGGTACGGTAGCGGTCACCGGTGCGCGGTGGAGGCGACCACGGGCCGGGTTCTTTGCCCACCTACACGTAACACTGGGACTGTTGTCTGCGATGGCCAATGTGGGGGATGGACTGGATGAACCGGTCGCCGCTGCTGTCGAGGGAGATCCCCAGGCAGTGGAGCGGCTGCTGGCTGCTATCCGTCCACTGGTAGTGCGGTATTGCCGCGCCCGGGTTGGCAGGCAGGAGCGATCCTTCGCTTCGGCGGACGACGTTGCGCAGGAGGTGTGTCTCGCGGTGCTAACGGCATTGCCCTCGTACCGCGATCAAGGCCGCCCGTTTCTGGCCTTCGTCTACGGGATCGCCCAGCACAAGGTGGCCGACGCGCACCGCGCGGCGGCACGCAACCGGGCCGAGCCGGTGGCCGAGATCCCCGACGAGGTCGAGGGTGGGGTCGGCCCCGAGCAGCGGGCGCTGCAAGGTGAGCTGAACGAGCGGATGTCCCAGTTGTTGCAGGTGCTGCCGGACAAGCAGCGGGAGATCGTGGTGCTGCGCGTGGTCGTCGGCCTGTCGGCGGAGGAGACCGCGGACGCGGTCGGCTCCACGCCCGGCGCCGTCCGCGTCGCCCAGCACCGCGCCCTCACGCGGCTGAGAAAGGTCCTGGCCGCGGAGGAGGTGATCTGAGTGACCGGTCACGAGAAGAGATTCGAGCCGGATGACGTCTTCGGCAGTGGCCTGACGGCGTCGGAGGCGGAGTTCGCCGCCGACCTGTCGGCCGTGCAGGCCGACGACGCGCTGCTCGACTTGCTCGGCGGGTCCGACCCGGCGCTGGCCGACGGTCTCGGCGACCAGGAGCTCAACGCGTTGCTGGTGGCGTGGCGAAGAGACATCGACAGCGAGCCGCTGGCCGAGCTCGTCGACGTCGACACCGCCGTGCGCACCGTCAGTACCGCCGCGCTCGCCAAGCGGCACGCTTCGAGCGGACGCCGCCGCAGGCTGCTCGTCCCGGTCGCCGTCGCCGCCGCCGTGCTGGCGATCGCGTTCACCGGCACCGGGCTGGCCGCGCGCTCCGCGCAACCCGGCGACACGCTGTGGGGCCTCGCCAAGGTCCTCTACTCCGACCACACCCGCTCGGTCGAGGCGGCCGCGACCGCGAAGCTCGACCTCGAGAAGGCCAACCTCGCCATCGCGGGCGGCAACCTCGACGCCGCCCGTCAGGCCCTCCAGGACGCCCAGGCGGCCCTGACGCAGGTCACCGACGAGGAGAACCGCGACCAGCTGATGGAGCAGCACCGGCAGCTCGCCGCCCAGCTCCAGAACCCGGAAGCGCCGGTCCAGGGCCCGGTCCAGACCTCGGTCCCGTCGGTCTCGCCCGGCGCGCCGACGAGCCAGGCCGCGCCGGCCGGATCGGCGTCGTCCCTCCCCGGCAGCGGCAGCGGCACCACGAGCCTGCCGGGCAGCGCGACCCCGACGCCGACGCCCCCGGCGCCGACCACGACCCCGCAGCCGACCACGACCCCGCCGGCGCCGACCACCACCGGCGCCACCGGCAACGACCCGGGCACGCCGCGCAGCGAGTCGGCCGGCGGTCAGCCGCAGGGCGTCAGCGAAACGCCGTAGAACGGACAGCGAAAAGCCCTGGTGAGGAAGCTCACCAGGGCTTTCTCGTGTCTGTGGAGAAGCGGCTCAGTAGGCGCTTTCGTTGGCCGTGACGCCGTCGGCGAAGCCGCGGCAGTAGTCCCAGCTCACGTAGTCACCGGGGTTCGGGTCGTAGGCCGGCTCGTGCGGGCGCATCCGCCCGTCGGCCAGCAGCTGTTCGAGGCTGGCCCGCAGGAGGTGCCAGTCGTGGTAGTGGGGTTCGTCGCATTCACCGCAGTCGACGACGATCCCGCGGACACCGCGTGGTTCGAGCAGGGCCTGGTAGACGGCCAGATCCGAGAGATCGGCCAGCAGTTCGGTGCGTTCGGAGTCGCTGATCGGCTCGTCCAGCCGGTCCTCGGGGTCTCCGAATGCGCGGGCCGGGTCGTCCGGGTCGTCCGCGAACGGGTCTGGAGGCAGGACATCGTGCGCCACGGCCTGCACGGTACCGGGCGGCCCCGCCGGCCCGCCCACCGCCCGGGGCGGGCGGCGAGCGGCGGATATCATGAGGGGAAGGCTCCGAGTCGCCGTCACCGATCTTGAATCAGACACAGCGACACGCTCATCCCGCGCCAGGAAGGCCCTTCACCCGCTATGACCAGCGACGGCATCACCGCCCCCGTTCCGGCCAAGTTCGCCATGCTCGGCCTGACCTTCGACGACGTGCTGCTGCTGCCGGCCGAATCGGACGTCGTGCCGAGCTCCGTCGACACGAGCTCCCGGCTGACCCGGAACATCACCCTGGGCGTCCCGCTGGTGTCCGCAGCGATGGACACCGTCACCGAGGCCCGGATGGCCATCGCGATGGCCCGCCAGGGCGGCATCGGCGTCCTCCAGCGCAACCTGCCGATCGACGAGCAGGCCGCCGCGGTCGAGGTCGTCAAGCGGTCCGAGGCCGGCATGGTCACCGACCCGGTCACCTGCGCCCCGGACGCGACGCTGGCCGAGGTCGACGCCCTGTGCGCGAAGTTCCGCATCTCCGGCGTGCCGGTGACCGACGCGGCCGGGACGCTGGTGGGCATCATCACCAACCGCGACATGCGGTTCGAGGTCGACCACAGCCGCCCGGTGTCCGAGGTCATGACCAAGGCGCCGCTCATCACCGCCCAGGTCGGGGTGTCGGCGGACGCCGCGCTCGGCCTGCTGCGCCGGCACAAGATCGAGAAGCTGCCGATCGTCGACGGCGCGGGCAAGCTCCGCGGCCTGATCACGGTCAAGGACTTCGTGAAGACCGAGCAGTACCCGAAGGCGACGAAGGACCCGGACGGCCGGCTCATCGTCGGGGCCGCGGTCGGCGTGGGCGTCGACGGGCACAAGCGCGCCATGACGCTCGCCGAAGCCGGCGTCGACGTGCTGATGGTCGACACCGCGCACGGGCACTCCCGCGCGGTGATCGACACCGTCGCGCTCCTGAAGAAGGAACTCGGCGAGTCCGTGGACATCGTCGGCGGCAACGTCGCGACCCGCGCGGGCGCCCAGGCCCTGGTCGACGCGGGCGTGGACGGCATCAAGGTCGGCGTCGGCCCGGGCTCCATCTGCACCACCCGCATCGTGGCGGGCGTCGGTGTGCCGCAGATCTCGGCGATCTACGAAGCCGACCAGGCCGCGCGGCCCGCGGGCATCCCGGTCATCGGCGACGGCGGCATCCAGTACTCGGGCGACATCGCGAAGGCGATCGCGGCCGGCGCGTCCACGGTGATGCTGGGCAGCCTGCTCGCCGGCACCGCCGAGTCCCCGGGCGACCTGATCCTGGTCAACGGCAAGCAGTTCAAGGTCTACCGCGGCATGGGCTCGCTGGGCGCGATGCAGTCCCGCGGCCAGGGCAAGTCCTACTCGAAGGACCGCTACGCCCAGGACGACGTGCTCAACGAAGACAAGCTGGTCCCGGAGGGCATCGAGGGCCGGATCCCGTTCCGCGGCCCGCTGTCGAACGTCGTGCACCAGCTGATCGGTGGCCTGCGCGCCGGCATGGGTTACGCGGGTGCCGAGACGATCGCGCAGCTGCAGGAGGCGCAGCTGGTCCGGATCACCGCGGCCGGGCTCAAGGAGAGCCACCCGCACGACATCACGATGACCGTCGAGGCCCCGAACTACACGACTCGCTAGGCCGTTCCGCTACCGAAAGCAGCGTGCCCGCACTTCGCGCCGGTCCGAAGTGCGGGCTTTTCGCTGAGTCACCGTGACCTAGCGTGCTTACGGTGATCGGTCTATCGCCTTGCGTGGCAGTCGTGGTGTGCACTAGGACACATGGCGGTCCTGCGCAGGGTGTTCTTCACGGCCGTCGCCCTGGTTTCCCTGTTCCTCGGCGGCGTGGTGTGCCTGATGTGCCAGGTGCTGGCCGGCCGCGACGCGCCGACCTACCGCACCGAGGGCCAGGTGGTGTCCCACACGCGCGGTGTGCTCCCGGTCGCCGGTGACGAGAACGCGGAGAGCCACACCGTCGAGGTGACCGCCGACGACCGGCACTACCGCGTCACCGCGGTGGACCCCGGTCTGGACCTGCCCTCCGGCCAGCCGGTGACGCTCGACATCTCCACGGCCGACGGGAGCATCGCCTACCTGCGCGCCGGCGGCAGCGTCGTCGACCTGCGCCCGGGCGTGGTCCGGCCGGTCCTGCTCATCGTCGCCAGCCTGCTCGCGCTGGGCGCGGTGTACTTCGGCGCG
The DNA here is from genome assembly GCA_033793495.1 of Streptomyces sp. MN03-5084-2B. GTDB lineage: Bacteria > Actinomycetota > Actinomycetes > Mycobacteriales > Pseudonocardiaceae > Amycolatopsis. Next base: position 58,742 of record JARAWT010000029.1, read on the forward strand.
GTCCGGCTCAACGTCTACCCGCCGGTGGCGACCTGGCTCGCACTGGCGCTGGGCGCGCTGCTGGCGCCGGTCGCCGTGTTCGTGCGGGTGTAGCCGTGGCCGCGAACCTGGTCGTCTCCGCGGTGGGTGCGGCCTTCGCCGGGGCCGTGCTGGCCTTCGGCACGTACGGGGTCCTCGATGCGGGCGGGCCGGTCGAGCGGGCGGAAGCCACCGTCGAGTCGCGGGGCCAGCACGTCGACAGCCAGGTCGGCCACCGGTACGACCTCGCCCTCCGCACGGCGTCCGGCGAGCGCTTCGAGGTCAACTCGGCCGACGCCGGCCTCGACCTGGAGCCGGGGCTGCCGGTCCGCGTGGAAATCTCCCGGGTCGGGCGGTCGGTGCAGGCCGTGGAGACCGGCAGCCGCCGGGTGGAGACCGGGAACTCGCCCGTCGCCATCGGCATCTTCGTGCTGCTGACCGCGGCGATGGCGCTGTTCTTCGCCGTGATCATCGCCATGGACGCGGAACGGCCCGCCCTGGCCGCGCTGAGCGTGACGGCCGGGTTCCTGGCGGGCGCACTGCCGGTGCTGCTGCTGTTCTAACCCCCGTGCGCGGGTCACCCACGCGGACTAGCGACAATGGGGCACGGCAGATTGTCGTCGGCGGAGGAGGCTTCACGTGCGGGACCTGGTCGAGATCGGGATGGGCCGCACCGCGCGGCGGGCGTATGACCTCGACGACGTCGAGATCGTGCCGTCGCGGCGGACTCGCTCCTCTTCGGTGGTGTCCACCTCGTGGCAGATCGACGCCTACCGCTTCGACCTGCCGCTCGTCACCCACCCGACGGACGCGATCGTCTCGCCCGGCACCGCGGTCGCCGTCGGCGAGCTCGGCGGCCTGGGCGTGCTCAACGCCGAAGGGCTGTGGGCGCGGCACGCCAACGTCGAAGACGCCATCTTCCAGCTCGTCCGCGCGGCCGAGGACCTCGAGGACCCGACCGCGGTCGGCCGCGTGCTGCAGGAGCTGCACGCCGCGCCGATCCGGCTCGACCTGCTGACCGAGGCGATCAAGACGGTCCGCGAATCCGGCGTCACGGTGGCCGCGCGCGTCAGCCCGCAGCACGCCGCCGAGCTGACCCCGGACCTGATCGCGGCCGGTGTCGAGATCCTCGTCGTCCAGGGCACGATCATCTCCGCCGAGCACGTGCAGCGCGACGCCGAGCCGCTGAACCTCAAGGACTTCATCGGCCGCCTCGACGTGCCCGTCATCGCCGGCGGCGTCAGCGACTACCGCACCGCGATGCACCTCATGCGCACCGGCGCGGCCGGGGTCATCGTCGGCCACGGCTACACGCCGGGCGTGACGAGCACCGACCGCGTGCTCGGCATCGGCGTCCCGATGGCCACCGCGATCATCGACGCCGCGGCCGCCCGCCGCGACTACCTCGACGAGACCGGCGGCCGGTACGTGCACGTGCTCGCGGACGGCGGCATGACGGTGTCGGGCGACATCGCCAAGGCCATCGCGTGCGGCGCGGACGCCGTCATGCTCGGCTCACCGCTGGCCGCCGCCTCGGACGCGCCCGGTCAGGGCCTGTACTGGACGGCGGCCGCGGCGCACCCGTCACTGCCGCGCTCGCGCGTGGCGGCGGGCCCCGACTACGCCGTGGACCTCAAGACCCTGCTGTTCGGGCCGTCGTCGGACGCGGAAGGCGTGGTGAACCTCTTCGGGGCGCTCCGCCGGGCAATGGCGAAGACGGGCTACTCGGACCTCAAGGAGTTCCAGCGAGTGGGCCTCACCGTCCGGCGGTGAGGTGGTCGCGGAACGCCGCGAAGGCGGTCGCGGAGTAGACGAGGACCGGCCGGGGCACCGCTTGCTTGGTGTCCCGGACCCCGACGACGCCGGGGCCGGTGCCGATCTCGACGCAGGCGTTCTCTTCGAAGTGGCTGTGGCTCGACTTGCGCCAACCGGTGAGCGTTCGTGGGCTCATCGTGGTGTCTCCCGCCCTTGTGTCCCGACCGGCGGTGATTCGCCGACGTGGACATCGACCACCGTGGAGATTACCCACTATTGTCGTCGGACAAGCATGACCGGCGAGTAACAGGAACCAAGATCCTCGAGCGCCCGTCCCGGCCCGCTCGTGAGAGTCTGTCGATCCTGTACCACGGTGCGATTCGCCTTTGCAAGCGTGCGGCGACGACGGTAACGTTTCGGAACCGTCGGCGGTCGGCGGTAACAGCAGCGTCCGAGATCACGAACTCATCGACAAAGGTCGATCACATGCGGGCAGGGGAGGCGCATGGGGGCGGAACGACGTGCGGCCGGTTAGTCATTGACGACGTTGCACTCTTGACGTATTCTGACATGTTCTGTTCGAGTTCGAATTCTGGAGTTGGTCTGCCAGTGAATTCTGCAGGTTCATCGGTTCTTCGTATCGTTACGGAGCAATCGGAACGTGTTCTGGAGACCTACGCCATCGATCCGGGTCTCATCCGCGAGCACGCCAATGCCGAACTGCGGATCACGCAGGGTGGCTACGGGGATCGGCAGATCTACGAACTTGTCCAGAACGGTGCGGATGAGCTGCGAGAATCCCGAGGCGGGGAAATTGCCGTCGTGCTCACTGGCTCGCACCTGTACTGCGCGAACGAGGGAACGCCGATCACCCCCGAGGGCGCCGACACGATCCTTCGCATGAGCGCCTCCCACAAACGCGGTGGGCAGATCGGTCGGTTCGGCGTCGGTGTTAAGTCGGTGCTGAGCGTCTCGGATTCACCTGAGTTCTACAGTTCGACGGGCTGCTTCGGCTTCGACAAGGACTGGTCTGCGAGGAGGATTCGAGAGGTTCAACCGACTGCAAGCGAGATTCCGGTGCTGCGGATGGCTCGCCCCATCGACAGGCGCCAGGCGGAGGCCTCGGACCCGATCCTCGCGGAGCTGCTCGCCTGGGCGACGACGGTGGTCAGACTCCCCCTCCACCCTTCGGCGGTGGTCGGGCTCATGCGGGACTTGATCACCTTTCCGGCTGAATTTCTCTTGTTCTCGCCCCACGTCAGTACGGTGACGCTGGAGAACCGTGTTCGAACGAAGGTCGAAAAGCGTCAGATCTTCCAGCGGGTCGACGGGACGCGACACGTCTTGCAGGAGGAAACGGCGTCAGGTGCCAGCTCGACGGTTCCCTGGCGAGTCTTCACACGTGTGCACCGGCCCAGTGGGAAGGCGCTCCGCTCGGCCGGGGAATTGCATGATCGGCCAGAGATCGACATCGCCTGGGCGGTACCGGATCGTCGTGGACGCGAATCCCGACAAGGTGAGTTCTGGGCGTACTTCCCCACCAAGTACAAGACGACGCTGCGGGGGATTGTCAACGCCCCATGGAAGACCAGTGAGGATCGTCAGAACCTCTATGCAGGCAACCCCTTCAACGCTGAGCTGATCAAGGCCGTCGCCGACCTGGTCGTCGATTCGTTTCAGTCGCTGACCAGGGAAGACGACCCAGCCGCTTACTTGGATGCCGCACCGGCTCGTGGGCGGGAAGAACCCCAATGGGCGTCGGACGACCTGGTCGAAGCCATCTGGACCGCTGCGGCGACCAAGCCGTCGTTGCCCGATCAGACGGGTGAGCTGAAGGTGCCGGCTTTTGTGCGTATGCACCCCGTCGATCTTCGTCCTGACTGGCTCGATTGGTGGCGTTCCCATCCGGGCAGTCCGATCGATTGGGTGCACCATTCCGTCGAAAACTCCAAGCCGCGGCGGCGCGCCAGTGCCGACCTGATCTGTGCGACGGCCGAGGTCGCCCCGGCATCTCTGAGGGAGTGGCTCGAGGCTCTGGTCGTCGACGGAACGCCGGAAGCATCCGGTACCGCCGTGCGGATCGCGGCCGAGATGATCCGCGTGGGACACCCTCTGGCGAGTCAAGCATCGAAGGCCTCGATCGTGCTCACCGAGACCGGCGAGATGGTCGCGCCCGCCCGTGGCGGCGTCTTCCGACGGGTATCGACCGACTCGCTGACCGACTCCAACGCCTATGTCGACGAGCGGGTCGTCAACCAGTTCGGTGTGCTGAGTGCGCTTGACGTGCTCGGCATCCACGAAGCCGACGCGGTAGGCCGGTTCGCGGCCGTTGTCGAAGCGGGCTTCCACACCTACGGTGACTCCCATTGGGCTGAATTCTGGGCATCCTCTCGCCAGGCGGGCCCGAGTGCGGCCATCCCCGTCCTCCGGGATTCCGTTCAAGACCCGGGGCAGACGATCCACGTCCGCACCGTCGCAGGCACGTTCCGTGAGTTGGGGCGATGCCTGCTGCCAGGAGCTGTGGTTCCCGCTGACGGGTCCAGGGACGAAGCTGTCGCGGTCGATCTCGACTTCCACGCTGCGGACCGGCAGGTACTCCGCGAGCTGGGCATGAGCGACACCCCTCGCGTGAACGTCGATCCTCGCCGTGAGGACTGGTTCGAAACCTATCGGGAATGGTGCTGGCGTAGCTACTGCAAGGCGCTACCCAGTGATGCGTCGAGGCCGCAACTGAAATCCGTGCGTGTCGACGGAGCTCCGATCGCCGGTCCACTCCACCTGCTCACCGAGCTGTCCGACGAAGGTCGGGTGGCGTACGTGAAGGCATTGCCTCGGGCAGGCATCACGCCGACCTGGTCGGTGCGAGCGGGTGGTGGGCACACCGGCAGTCGTTCTGTCGCCTCCCCGCTTGTCTGGATGGTCCGCAGGTACGGTCGCCTTCGGACGAGCCGAGGCATTCGCCCGGTCTCCGAATGTGTGGCGCCGGCGCTTGGGCGGTTCGCTGCGTTCTTCCCGGTGGCCGAAGTGTCGATGGATCTTGCCGAGGCTCTCCGGCTCGGTGACGACGTCGGAAAGCTCAAGGAACCGCTCTGGCGGGCGCTGCTCGAGGAGGTCGGGCGGAGCGAGGACGACGAGTTTCCCGGCAGAGTCTACGGGCTGATGTTCGAGCTGGGCATCGATTTCCCGGAAGGTGAGTGGTCGACTCGCTGTCGGGTGGGGGAGAAGTGGACCAACGACCTGCCCGACGCGGAGATCGTTGTGACTTCGAACCGCTCGGACTTCGAGCTGCTCGTCTCCGATGAGGTTCCGGCGCTTCTGGTGCCCAATGAAGAGACCGCGCAGTCAATGGTCGAAAACTGGGGGATGCGCAGCGTAGCGGACGCGATCGAGCGGGAGTTTCGGTACGTCGAGCAGGGGGAATCGGTTCTCCTCATCGACGAGTTCCCGCCCCTTCGGCACCTTTCGAAGGACAAGATCGAAGGACGACGGCTCGTTCGGTGCAGCGAACTCGAGCGGATCACGCACACCCCGAACGGAGAGCGCACCGAGGTGGTGTCGCGGTTCCTCCAGGACGACGATGTCCTGGTGCTGAACCCGGTCGACGATCTCGCCGCATTGAGGGCCGTCGACGACGTGTTGAAGCTCGGCCTGGGCGTCGAGGGATGCAAGTCGGTGCTGGAACGTCGCCGCAAGCAGCAGGATGACGAGCAACTGAAGCGGATCCGAGCGGCGCGGACCATCTCCGAGAAGGCGCTCCACCTGGTCGGCAAGGACGCGCTCAAGCGCAAGTTGCCCAAAGGCCTGTTGGACAAGGAGCGCAAGGAGAAAGGAAGCGAACCCGACGGACTGAGGATCGCGGAGCTCGCAGTACATGCGCACGGTGACGATCTGCTCCGTCATCACGCCAAAGACATCGAAACGAGGATCCCGGAGGCCGCACGGTCATTCCGGGGTGACAGCGCGTCGCGCCGATTGGTCAACGATCTGCAGCTGCCCGAGTCTTACGCCGGAACTCGTGCATCACAGACCAGGGATGCGATCGAGGTCGTCGAGGGGCCGGTCAGTTTTCCCCGGTTGCACGACTACCAAGAGCGTCTCGCGGTCCGGATGTTCGATCTCCTCACACTGTCCGTGCCGCACCGGGCCATGCTCTGCCTCCCGACCGGTGCCGGAAAGACCCGAGTCGCCGCCGAGGCCGTGATTCGTGTGATCAAGGCACGTGGCCTGGCGGGGCGGCCGGTTCTCTGGATCGCTCAGACCGACGAACTTTGCGAGCAGGCGGTGCAGAGCTGGAGCTTCGTTTGGTCGAAGGTGGGACCGGGCGAACGACTCACGATCAGTCGGTTGTGGTCGGGCAACCAGGCGACGGCCGTGCGGGAGAGTTCGCACCTGGTGGTGGCGACCGATGCCAAACTTCACCAATGTCTCGAAACACCACAGTACGCTTGGTTGCGGGACGCAGCACTCGTCGTGGTCGACGAAGCACATATGTCGATCACGCCGCGGTACACACAGCTGTTCAAGGCACTGGGCATCACGCACAACAGGGTGGAACGACCGCTGGTGGGCCTCACGGCGACTCCGTTCCGCGGGTTCAACGAAGCGGAGACCAAGAGGCTGGTCGAGCGGTACGGCGGAGCACGGTTGGACCATGGTGTCTTCGACGGCGACCCCTATCCGTATCTCCAGCAGCTGGGGGTTCTCGCAAAGGTCGAACACCGTGAGCTTGCCGGTGCGACCATGCCGTTGACCGAGTCGGAGCTCGCCGAGGTCAAGCAATTCCCGGGCAGCCTCCCGTCGAAGGCGGAGAAACGACTCGGTGAGGACGACGAGCGGAACAGCATGCTCCTGACGGAGATCCGGCGTCTCCCGAACGACTGGCCGGTATTGCTCTTCGCGACATCGGTCGAGCACGCCAAACTCATGGCCGCGGTGCTGAGCGACAAGGGCATCAGCGCCCGCGCCATCGATGCTGCGATGCCTGCGAACGACCGACGCAGGATCATCGAGGAGTACCGCAACAAGAAGATCCGCGTCATCACCAATTACGGAGTGCTGGCGCAGGGGTTCGATGCCCCTGCCACCCGTGTCGTCGTCGTTGCTCGACCGACCTACAGTCCCAACATCTACACGCAGATGATCGGGCGCGGACTTCGCGGACCGATGAACGGCGGCGAGGAGACCTGCCTCATCATCGATGTGAAAGACAATATAACGAACTACCAGAAGGCCGTGACCTTCACGGAACTCGATCACCTCTGGGAACGCTCGTGACGGCGGTCGAAACCCTCACGGCCGAGCAGCGAGCCGTGGTCGAGCAGCCGGTCGATGCGCTTGTGCTCCTGACGGCCGGCCCGGGCACAGGCAAGACGCACACCCTGGTTCGACGGCTCGAACGCCTTGTCTCCGAGCACGGTGTCGCTGCCGGAGAGGTTCTTGTCCTGACGTTTTCCCGGGCGGCCGTTCGGGAGCTGCGCACACGCCTGACCTCGAATGGCGGCGCGGCGCGCCATATCCGGGCGCGCACCTTCGATTCATGGGCGTTCGAGCTCCTGACCGCGGTCGATCCGGAGGGACGGTGGCGGGCGGGCGGCTTCGACGATCGAATCCGAGCTGCGACGGAAGCCATCGTCGATGGCCTTGCGGACGACTTCTGCGACGACCTCGTGCACGTCGCTGTCGACGAAGTCCAGGACCTGGTCGGCGGACGACGTGCGATGGTCGAAGCACTCCTCGAAAGGTTCTTGTGCGGGATCACCGCAGTAGGTGATCCCGCACAAGCCATCTACGGCTTCCAAGTCGCCGATGCGCAGGAGAGGCTGCGTGAAACGAATCTCTTCTTCTCTCGTCTTCGAGAGATCTTTTCGGAGGAGCTCGTCGAACTCGCCCTGACCGTCAATTTTCGTGTTCGGGACAGTGACGCTGGTGTTGCGCTTCCGTTCGGACGCGAGCTCCGGAGGAGCGGGGCGGGAGCAGCCGACATCCGCACTCGTGTTCGGGGTGCCCTTCTCGACACGGCTCCCTTCGGGAACCTTCACGACGAGTTCGCGGCAACGGTCCTCTCGCGGTCCGACATCACCACAGCAGTGCTCTGTCGTACGAACGGTCAGGCTCTGATGGCGTCCGAGGAACTGCACAGGGCCGGAGTGCGCCATCGCCTGCAACGATCAGCAGGTGATCGAGTTGTGCCGGCTTGGATCGGCGAGCTCTTTGCTGCCGATACCGGACCCACGCTCGTCCGAACGGCGTTCGACGACCTGCTACCTCGACTTTCCTTGAGTTCTGAAGACGCCCCGGAGTGTTGTTGGCGGTGGTTGGTCCGCGCGTCTGCGCGAGGCGGCGGAAACCGAACCGTCGACATGCCGCGACTGCGCACTGCACTTGCGAGCGGTTCCCTGCCGGACGAACTGTGCGAACAGCAGACGGCGTCGGTGACTGTTTCGTCCTACCACCGAGCAAAGGGACTGGAGTTCGACCGGGTCATCGTCGCCGATCCCGGTCCGCCTCGAACCGACACCGATGACGACCCCGCCGAAGAAGCTCGGATGCTCTACGTCGCGATGACTCGAGCGCGCGATGACGTCATGCGGATCGAGACTCCCGCGGATGGCAGGATTCGGAAGGACCAGGTCACCGATCGGTGGGCCAGATTCGGTTGGCAGCGATGGCAGAGGCTGGGGATGGAGGTCGACGGCACCGATGTCTCCCGGGAGATGCCTCCGGGGAGCGAAGTGTTCGAAGCCGACCCGGTCGAGATCCGACGATATCTGCTCGACGTCGTGCGAGCTGCGGACGATGTCGTGCTGGAGCGTGTGGACGACGCAGTGTTCGGTCTCAAGGAAAGTCCGCCCTACCGAGTCGTTCACGACGGTCGCCCCATCGCGGTCATGTCCAAGAGGTTCCGGAGCGATCTGTACAGCTTCCTGAGGGGTGCCGGACGGGAACCTCGATGGCCTGCGCGGATCACGAGGGTGCGGATCGACACCGTGGAGACGGTCGTCGGAAGCGGTGCGGACTCCGCTCAGGCGGGCTTCGGCAAGCACGGTGTGTGGCTTGTTCCCCGCCTAGTCGGCCTCGGGTTGTTCATGTACGGCGGTTCCACTGAAGACGAGGACCTCTGATGGCGGAGCATGACGAGCACTACCGATTTCGAGCTGCGATGGTCGAGGGGCTTCGTCGCGACGCCGTCGGCCCACATGCCGAGCACGAGGTGTTGATCGATCCACCGATCACGACCTACATTGCCGGCATTCTCTTCCCTCGTTCCGAGGAGCAGACAACCAACCCCGACCTGGATCTGGACCTGACCTCGTCGGAGGCGATCGTGGACGAGCAACCGGACACCGGGGTCGCCATGGCCAACGTCCAGTCACCGTCATCGATGGGTCTCACGTTCGCTGTCGGACATCTCGTCTCGCCGATAGTGCGGATCACGGTGACCGCCGCCGTCTACGAGTCAGTCGACTTGTCCGGTCGTCCGGTGGAAGCCAAGCGATCGGAGCGGCGGAGTACCGAGGACCAGGGCATCCGCTGGCGACGGCGCCTGCTGCCCGAGTTCACGGAGGACATCGACGTCACGGAGTCGGAGCAGCCTTTTCGCGAGGTGATCGCTGGCCTCCAGCTGCGGGTCCGGGTCCGACCGCCTCGGGCTGGATCCGTCTCGGTCACCGTGACTCTGGTCAACGTCGACAGCGTGCCGCCGGCCGAACTGAAGGACCCTCACTGCTTCTTCCAACCGGAGATCAAGGTCGCCGGAACGCTGGTCGAGCGACCCGGTCCCGGAGGCGGTGACGAAGAAGAGATCAAGGGCACCCGACTGCTTTACCGCTATGCACCGACGTTCGCGGTCGGGCACGGGTGTTCGGTCGCGTGGAACTGGGACGTGCCTTCGGTGCCGCAGCTCGTGCGACGGGCGGACCGTCCGGCTGTCGTGCCCGAGCTGTCGACGACGTTCGTCCCGGAGCACGAGGTGCTCCTGACCGACTCGAACGAGGAGATCGAGAAGCTCGGCATGCAGTATCTCGCCACAGTGAGTGACGCCGAGCTCTTCGCCGCTCTCGAGCGGATTGTCGCGGGCTACGCTCGGTGGATCTCCGACCGGCGCTCGGAGGTCGATTTCCTTGCCGGGACGGACTTGCACGAGGTGGCAAGCGGACATCTCAAACGGTGTGACGACGCGCGGCTGCGGCTCGAGAACGGGGTGAAGGTTCTACGACGCGACAAGAAGGCCGTCCGGGCATTTCGGCTGGCCAACGAGGCGATGGCACTGCAGCGAGGACGATCTTCCTGGATCAAGGCTGGGCGTCGTGGGGACGTGCGCCTCGACGGTCAGTGGCGGCCCTTCCAGATCGCTTTCATACTTCAGTGCCTGGACGGCGTTGTCGATCCGGAGCACGAAGACCGGGCCTTGGTCGACTTGCTCTGGTTTCCCACTGGTGGTGGCAAGACTGAGGCATACCTGGGTCTGATCGCGTTCACGGTTTTTCTGCGACGGCTGCGAAAGGGGCAGGAGGGACGTGGAGTTACAGCGATCATGCGGTACACATTGCGACTCCTGACGCTCCAGCAATTCGAGCGGGCTGCTGCTCTCATCTGTGCCATGGAAACGCTACGACGTCCACTGCACGCGGAGCTGGGCACGACGCCGATATCTCTGGGCATGTGGGTGGGACGGGCGGCGACTCCCAATACCCTTGAACAGGCCGAAGCTGCTTTGAAACGGCTGCGCAGGCAGGAAAAGCTGCAGACTGAGAATCCGGTTCAGCTTCGGAACTGCCCATGGTGCGGTACGCCGTTGGATGCCGACGACTACGTGGTCAACTTGCAACTCCGGGATATGTCGATCAGATGTCGCTCACGCGACTGTGCTTTCCGGGACGGCTTGCCTTGCCACGTCGTCGACGAAATGGTCTACCGGTCACATCCGACTCTGCTGATTGCGACCGTCGACAAGTTCGCGCGTCTCCCGTGGAGAGAAGACGTCGCCGCCTTGTTCAACCGCGATGCGGCAAGCCAGGGAGTCCCGCCGCCGGAGTTGATCGTGCAGGACGAGTTGCACCTGATCTCGGGGCCGCTCGGCAGCCTGGCAGGTCTTTACGAAGCCGTTGTCGACGAAGCAGCAGAACGTCCGAAAGTCATCGCGTCGACAGCGACGATCCGGCGGGCCGAAGCACAGGCGCGAAGATTGTTCGATCGTGAGGTGGTCCAGTTCCCGCCCCCGGGACTGGATGCCAGGGACTCCTGGTTCTCTGTCGAGGTTCCGCGCGGAAAGAAGGCCACGCGCCTCTATGTGGGCTTGATCACACCGAATACCAGTCAGGCCACTCTCCTGGTGAGGGCATATGCTGCATTGCTCCACCACGCCGCGCAGACCGACGGTGAAGATGATGTTCGCGACGCCTATTGGACTTTGGTCGGCTACTTCAACAGCCTGCGTCTGCTCGCTGCTGCCGAGCTTCAGGTCCACGACGACGTTCAGGACCGGCTCTCCTTGTTGTCCGAAAAGGAGGCCGAGGTTCGGAAGGCGGAGATCGTCAAGGAGCTGACCAGCCGAGTCGACTCGAGTGACATCCCGGAGTACCTGAAGGGGCTCGATGTCGCACTTCCCGACGCCGCGATGGATGTGGTGCTGGCGACGAACATGATCTCGGTCGGCGTGGACATCGATCGGCTGGGCCTGATGGCGATCATGGGGCAACCGCAGACGACGGCCGAGTACATCCAGGCGAGCAGCCGAGTCGGGCGTAGCAAGCCGGGGCTGGTCGTCACCTTGTTCAACGCCGCACGGTCGCGCGATCGCTCGCACTACGAGAATTTTCCGTCCTACCATGCGGCGCTCTATCGGCAGGTCGAATCGACCAGCGTCACGCCGTTTTCGGCCCGCGCTCGGGATCGCGCCCTGCATGCTGTTCTCGTCGGCCTCGCGCGGCTCATGATCCCGGAGGCGCGGGCCAACGGGGCAGCGGCCGGGGTGACGCAGTTCGTGTCACGGCTGGCGGAAATCAAGGCGCTGGTGCTGGCTCGTGTCGGATCCGTGGCGCCGGCCGAGCGCTCCGACACCGCTGACCACCTCGACGAGATCATCTCCCGCTGGGCGGACCTGGCCACCACGAACCCCAACTTGGTCTACGAGGCACCGAGCGCGCCGGGGCGAAAACGGGACGCGTCGGCGGCTCTTCTGCGTAGCTTCACGGACGACGACCTGGAAGAAGCATTCGACACCCTCTGGAGTCTCCGCGATGTCGATGCGGAGTCCGACCTCTACCTGGAGCGATGAAATGCCGTTGCGAAGGCCGGGAAGCAGTGGGCGGACGAACGCCGGCAACGGTGGTCTGCTCTTCAAGACGCCGCTGGGAGCGGTGAGGAATGCCCAGGTCGTCATGACCTATGGGGTGGGTTCGATGGTGGCGGTGAACGACAACTCGTTCATCGTCAGCGGACTCGACAACTGGTCGGTCGACGGAGCTCCTCCACTGTACGAACCTCGGCTCCAGAAGCGCTTGGGCGTGCGGGTCTTTCGGTCGCCACCTGCCGATTCACCGCCGGCAGGAGACGGCGTCCGCATCCGCCGCTTCCCCGAAGTTTACTCCTGCCCGGGTTGTAGCGAGCTGAAGAAGTTCAAGTTCTTCGGGACCACCACGAAAAGCGGTCGGTGTGCGGATTGCGACAGAGGCCTGGTGCCGTCCCGATTCGTGGTCGCGTGCGAGAAGGGGCACCTCGACGACTTCCCGTATTGGAGCTGGGTACATAAGCGGAATGCCCCGGCGAACGATTCGGGCGACCGGCACGATCTGACGTTGAGCACTGACGGTCGCACGGCGTCGCTGCGATCCGTCGTGATCAGGTGTTCGTGTGGTCTGGCTTCTTCCATGGAGGGAGCTTTTGGCGGCAAGGCATTGCATTCCCTCGGCCTCACCTGCAGCGGTAGGCGGCCGTGGCTGGGGGTGGGAGCCGAGGAACCCGGATGTGATGCAGTGCCTCGTACCTTGCAACGCGGTGCTTCTGCTGCTTGGTTCTCCGTGACCAGGTCCTCGCTGTCGATACCGCCGTGGTCGGACACGTTGCAGAAGCTGGTGGACAAAGAGTTCGGGGCGCTCGACGTGATTGTGGCGCAAGCCGGACACGCTGAAATCATCCGGAACCTCAGTTGGGTGAAGGAGAAGGGGTTCACCGTCGGCGAGGTGGTCGATGCGGTCGAAAGGCGGCGACGGTTTTCCGGTGCCGATAGCGGGGAAGAGCAACCTGAGTCCAGTCTCGAAGCGGCGGCGTCGTTCCGTATCGAGGAATACCACCCCTTGTACCACGGGCATCATCAAGCGCGTCAGGGCGACGACTTCGAGTGCGTTCGGCCCGAAGACGTCGATCAGGTCGAGCTCCCCGGCGGTATCGATCGCGTCATGCTCGTCAAAAGGCTGCGCGAAATAAGGGCGCTTCAGGCGTTCACCCGAGTCGAAGCTCCCGAAGGTGCTTCGGACCGGAAGCGCTATGCGTGGCTGTCTCGCAAACCGGTCGATTGGCTGCCGGCTGTGGAGGTGAGCGGAGAAGGGGTGTTCGTCGCGCTGGATCCGGTAATGCTGGCCGAGTGGGAGAACTCGGACCGGCCTGCGGAACGGGGAGCGCAGATCCGGCGGGCTCATGGTGGGCTGCTCCGCAAGCGTGCTGTCCGTCGAGGCGATCTGCCGGGAAGTGCCGGCACCGAATCGCCGATTTCGACGCGATATGTCCTACTGCACACGTTGGCGCATGCTTTGATCAACGAATGGAGTCTCGACGCGGGTTACCCCGCTGCTGCCTTACGTGAACGACTCTACGTGTCCGATCAGTGTGCCGGCCTGCTCATCTATACTGCAACGAGCGATTCTGCTGGAAGTCTCGGCGGAGTGGTTGCCCAGGGAAGCCACACCAGGCTGGGTGAGACACTCCGGTCTGCTCTCGACCGGATTTCGTGGTGTTCGCAGGACCCGCCTTGCATGGAGTCGGAGGCGAGTGGAACCGATAGCCTCAATCTTGCTGCCTGCTACGCGTGCGTGATGCTCCCGGAGAGTAGTTGTGAAACCAACAACAGCTTTCTCGATCGCGCCCTCCTCGTCGGAGAGCCCGACAATCCGAGGACGGGATACTTCGCGCAACTGCTCGCGGAGGGGCGATAGTGTCGGTCGAAGGCGGAGCCGGTGGCATCGTGCCGCCGAACAGTCGAGTGGATCAGAGCTCATGGTGCTCCACCAGCAGTCGATCGACTGCGGATTCGAGAGCTGCGATGTCATCGCGCCACGCGTCGATCTCGCTCGCGGGCGGGACCAATCCGGAACGGCGGCCGTGCAGGTATTCGCTACTGGTTCGGTAGATGAGTTGTACTCGTTGGACCAGACGTCGCAACAAGGCGACTTCATCGGCCGAGCCCAAGGTGACGAGGCCCCACAGTCTGAGGTCGATCCGGCCCCGGGACACCAGGGAACGGTCGACGGGGAGTCTCTTTGCCAGCTGCTCGAGCCGCATTCGGAGGAGCAACACCTCACACCTGCTGCGGAGTATCGGCGTCAGATGCGACTGGTCGACCTCTTGATGCGCGTCACCTGGTGACCAGTTCATCCGTGAAGTGTCCTCGTCAACTCGAGGCAGAACTCCTCGATGGCATCAACACGGCCGAGCAGTTCTGTCGAAGAGTTCACTGTCGCTGCTGCCGGATCACCGTGAGACCCCGCATTGAGGTCGTCGAGAAGGCCATGAACTCGGAGAAGTCGCGAAACCAATGCCTTCGCCGGGTGCGCGCGCCCGACGAGTCGCTCGACCAGCCGCAGCGCATTTCTGGTGGTGAGAGTCTTCTCCAAAGCCGTGACCGCGGTCACGCTCGTGACTCCGTTCCGGCTCGAATCGATGACGAACTCGCGGACAGCGGCATCGACAGCTTGCCTGCAGAAGGATAGAACCAGCACGGTCGTCGTGTCGGCAGAGAGAACGGTGTAATTGCCGTTGCCTCCAGTGTTCGAGGAAAGGACTTTCCTGGCATCCGAGATCAACGACTGCCAGGGATGGGTGGCGTCGACCTGCACGATGTTCCCGTGAGTGTCCTTGCTCAATTTGATCACGTGCACCGCGTCGACGCGGTGCCGCAGTACGTCCACCAGCTGCTGGTCGTGGGTTAGAAGGACGATCTGTGTGCCCGATTCAGCCCGCGCGGCAATCAGCTCCGCGAACTTGTCGGCCCGGAAGTCGTCCATCGCGTGGACGGGATCGTCGAGCACAAGGAATCGGAACGGGCTCCGCGTATTCGCCCCGAGGAGCAGTGCAAGGACGAGCGCGTTGTACTGTCCGGCGGACAGGGTCCCGGGCTGGATCACTCGCTCGTTGACTGCGAGCTTGAGGCCGATAGTGTCGTCGAGGCCTTGGTTGTCCGACCTCTCCACATCCAAGACAAGTCGTTGTATCCCGACGTCGCCGAGAAGCCCCCGCAGTGGAACAGCAGTGCTATCGGCGAGTAGCCGGCGCCGTTGTTCGTGCAGACCGTCGTAGGCAGCCCGTAGTCGCATGAGGGCTTGACTGGTGGCGTTCAGCGATGCCGCCGATTCTCCGTGGGCGCGATGGGCCGTCATGAACGGATCGCAGCCGCGTCGACGTGCTGCTTGCCATTGGTCCGCGACCAGCGATCGGGACTGCAGCTCGACCAGGACAGTTCGCAGCTCGTCGGTGAACTCGTCGTTCTCGATCAGCTCGTTCAAGGCTTGCCACGCCGAGTCGCCGTCGAAGCGCGGGTGGAGCGTCACCAGGGGGTCGACTCGAATTCGGAGTGTCGCTGCGGTTGTGATCGCAGGGGTCAGCCGTTCTGCGTGTCGCAGTAGGGGAACCAGGCGATCGACCAGGATGTCGCGGAATTCGCTGACTCGTGCTTGCGCCAGGTTGAACTCTTCGCGGACTCGACGGGCGCTCCGCAACGTCGACCGAGCGTGTTCGCGCCAATCGGGACCCGCCGTGCCGCAGGTGGGGCAGTCGTCCATGCGGCGCGGCGGCGTGTGCTCGACGAGGTCCATGAGAGCCCGTAGACCTTCACCGGTGAGCAAATCCGCAGTCTGTTCGCGTTTCGCCCGATCGTAGTCGGCGAGCCCGGTGGCGGCTTCTCGCCGCGCTTCCAGAACATCGTGCTCAAGATAGGGGTCGACGAAGGGCTCGTCCACCTCTGCAGGCTTGGTCGTCGGGAAGTTCTCCGCGAACCAGTTTTCGACGTCTTCGGTCGGCCCGTCCGGTAGTCGGAGCGGTCGCGGAACTCGTGCATAGGGGTATTGGAGCGCGAGTTGTTCGTCGAGCGTCTCGAGTGCGGTCGTCGTCGCATCCCGCGCTTGTCGCCAGTATTCGAGTGCCTGCACGGACTTCAGGTACCGACTGTGCAACAGGCGCCAAAGCTGCCACCAGGAGTCGCCGAGACCGAGGCGATCGCGTACGAACTCGCTGAGGTGACCGACTCGCAATCGATGGGTCCAATGGTCGTAACCGACCACCGCGTGTTGTGACGAGACGGTGGCGGCCCAGAGCTTCCCAGGTCGTGCTGTGAGCTCGTCTCCCGACGGCCCGGCCGGGCACCAGGTGACTTCCGCGTCTTCGGACAAGCCGTTGGATCGCCAAGCGATCCTGAGTCGGTCTTCGTGGCCGTTCTCGAGCGTCACCACGATCCCCGCTTCGGGAATGCCGGTGTGCTGGGACTGCGGTTGCTCGAGAGCGGACGGGGTGAATGCGGTCGACCCTTCGGTGCGACCGCGCAGGGCGACCTCGACGGCGTCGGCGAGCGTCGACTTACCGGTCCCGTTCGCACCTTGGATTACGACGACGCGTGCCGAGCGTGGTAGCGAGAGATGGAAGGGGGTCGGTTCGGCACCGGGCGCACCCGTCCCGTTGGTGGCCCCGCGAAAGCCGCTTGCTTCCACAGAGCGCAACTCCCACGGCCCGGACGACAGTGCGTCCAAGAGTTCGTCCTCGGCGGTATCCGCGTCCAATCGGCAGTGACGCAGCGCATCGGCCAGCACGTGGTCCGTCTCGTCCACGGGGTGATCGGGCAAGAGCAGTTTCCCGATCTCCGCGATCGTGGTGGCACGGCCCAAGGTTGTCCCAGGGGTGGTCTTCGTGTCCGACAAGCTGATTCCCCCGCTTGGAGTTCGAAGCGAGGACTTTACCCGAAGACAGGCCATGCGGTACACGACAGCTGATCGCCGTCGCGCTATGGTCTGGTGTTCGGAAGACTGAGCTCGGAGAGGCCGCTGATGGCGACTGTCGTGTTCGCGAAAGAGTTCCAAAAGAACTTGACCGTCGAGGGTTCGCTGAAGCCGCGCGCGTGGGATCTCCTCACGAAGCTGAGCGCGGACCACGATCTCACTGGCCTGGATCTCAAGATTCCGAAAGGAGCCAAGGATCCGAGAGTCCGAACCGCCCGTGTGACGGACAACCACCGCGCAGTGTTGTTTGCCGCAGGGTCCGCGGAAGATCAGTACTACCTCCTCGTCGCGATCAGGCCACATGACGACGCCTACGAGTACGCCGCTCAGGTGACGATGCGTGCCAATCCGGCCAACGGTGTCTTCGAGGTGCTGCACTCCGCCGAGCTCCCCAGTCCTCGATGGGACGGTGGCGGCGAAGTGGCGGACGATCGACCACGGTTGGTTCCGTATCGCCCGCCGGAGCTCGAGGCGATCGGAATCCTCCCCGAACTCGCCGCGCGAGTCGTGGATCTGGTCGATGAGAACGACCTCGAGGATCTCTGCCTGCACGCGCCTGCCTGGCAGGCGCACGCTCTGCTGGACCTCGCTTGTGGCATGTCACTCGAACAGGTCGAGAGGAGATACGCCCTTCAAAGCGGGCAGACGGTCGGGAAGACGATCCCCGCCGACGTGGACGACCCGGCGCAACTGCGTGATTCACTCGGTCGCGCCGCCTCGCTGATGGAGTTCGTCGTCGTCGAAGTCGACGAGCAGCTCAGGCGAATGCTCACCGGCGACTTCGCGGCGTGGCGCCTCTTTCTGCACCCTGATCAGCGACACCTGGTCGAACGAGGGAGGAAAGGCCCGTTTCGGGTCACGGGTGGTGCAGGCACCGGTAAGACCGTCGTGGCCATGCATCGGGCGGTCGCCCTCGCGCGGCGGAACCCGCAGTCGCGTGTGCTGCTGACGACATACACGAAGAACCTCGCGTTGCAACTGGCCGAGGGCGTCAAGGGCTTGGCGGATACCGCAGTGTTCGAACGCATCGATGTGTCCGGGGTGGATCAGCTCGCTCGCAACATCGTGGCGCGGACACACGGAGCAGGACGTCGGATCATGAAGGAAACCGATCAGCTGCGAATGTGGGAGTCCGCGCTCGCAGCGGTGCCCGATCTGCCGTCCGGTGATCGGGCCCGGCTGACCCCGTACTTCCTGATGAACGAGTACGAGCAGGTGATCCTCGGCATGGCAGCTCCGTCGTTGGACGGATACCTTGCCGAGCCACGCCGAGGTCGTCGGGTGAAGTTGACCCGTCTCCAGAAGACGCGTTTGTGGCGAGTCGTCGACGAGTTCGTCCGGTTGATGTCACGGGATGGTCGGACGACCTATGCGGACGTGGTGGCCCAGGCGGCGACCATTGCCGCAAGCCCCGACCTGCCGCTGGCCAACCAGTACCACCACGTGGTCGTCGACGAGGCGCAGGACCTCACCCCGGCACGTTGGCGCCTTCTCCGCGCGGTCGTGCCAGAAGGCCCGGACGACCTGTTCATCTGCGAAGATGCCCATCAGCGCATCTACGGTGAACGGCTGGTGATCAGCCGGTACGGGATCGAGACAAGAGGGCGTTCGCAGCGACTCACACTCAATTACCGCACGACGAAGCAGGTGCTCGGCTTCGCCACCCGCCTCCTGGCAGGGGAAGACTTCGTGGATCTGGCAGACGAGGACGAGACGACTTCGAATTATCGCTCCTTGCTCGCCGGACCGGAGCCACTGACGCATGGTGCAGCCAGTTGGCAGGAGGAGAAGGACTTCGTCGTTGCGACTGTCAAGGGCTGGCTCGAGGAACAGCCGGGTCAGGAACCCGGTGCGTTCGCGGTGCTTGCGCGCCGTCAAGAGATTCGTGACGAGATGGCGCGAGAATTGATTGCGGCAGGGCTTCCCGCGGTCGTGACGAGCCCGGAACAACCGGTCGACTTCTCGCGCGTGCAGGTGGCCACGATGCACCGAGCCAAGGGAACCGAGTTTGCTCGTTGTGTTGTGATGGGTGCAGATAGTGACCATATCCCCCATAAATACGTTTTGCAGAGGGCCGATCCCGAGGAGCAGGTCGATCTTCTGTCCAGGGAACGATGCTTGCTGTACGTCGCCTGCACGCGTGCTCGCGATCAGCTCGTCGTCACTTGGACGGGTGAGCCTTCGTCGCTGTTGCCGGCGCCGTTGCGAACGGTGTCGCGCCCGCAGGGATAACCGGCGAGTAACTTACCTCTGGTCAGAACCTGGACCCCGGGTTACGCTCCAGGTGTGACTGCCAGTAACACCACCACCAGTGCGGGTGGCCCCGACTACGACGTCGTCGTGGTGGGGTCGGGGTTCGGCGGCAGCGTCGCGGCGCTGCGGCTCACCGAGAAGGGCTACCGGGTAGCCGTCATCGAGGCCGGACGGCGGTTCGCCGACGACGAGTTCGCGAAGACGTCGTGGGACCTCAAGCGCTACCTGTGGGCGCCGCAGGTCGGCTGCTACGGCATCCAGCGCATCCACATGCTCAACGACGTCATGGTGCTGGCGGGCGCCGGCGTCGGCGGCGGTTCGCTCGTCTACGCGAACACGCTGTACCGGCCGCTCAAGCCGTTCTACCGCGACCGGCAGTGGGCGCACATCACGGACTGGGAGGCCGAGCTCGCCCCGCACTACGACCAGGCGAGCCGCATGCTCGGCGTCGTCACGAACCCGACGATCACCCCGTCGGACGTCGTGATGCGCGAGGTCGCGAAGGACATGGGCGTCGGTGATTCGTTCCACCCGACGCCGGTCGGCGTCTACTTCGGCAAGCCGGGTTCGACGGCGGCAGACCCGTACTTCGGCGGCGCCGGTCCCGCGCGCACCGGCTGCACCGAGTGCGGCTCGTGCATGACCGGCTGCCGGGTCGGGGCGAAGAACACGCTGGTCAAGAACTACCTCTACCTCGCGGAACAGGACGGCGCGCAGGTCATCCCGCTGACCACGGTGACCTCGGTGAAGCCGATCGAGGGCGGCTACGAAGTCGGCCTCAAGAAGACCGGCACGACCTCGAAGAAGTTCCGGACGACGATCACGGCCGAGAAGGTCGTCTTCGCGGCCGGGACCTGGGGTACCCAGAACCTGCTGCACACGATGAAGGACACCGGCACGCTGCCCCGGCTGTCGCGCCGGCTCGGCGAGCTGACCCGGACGAACTCCGAAGCCATCATCGGCGCGGCCCGGACCGACGTCGACGAGAGCCGGAACTTCAGCCGCGGGGTCGCGATCACCTCGTCCATCCACCCGGACGAGAACACCCACATCGAGCCGGTCCGCTACGGCAAGGGCAGCAACGCGATGAGCCTGCTGCAGACGATCGCGACGGACGGCGCTTCGCCGGTGCCGCGCTGGCAGCAGCTGGTGCGGTTCCTGGTGAAGCACCCGATCCGGTCGGCGCGGATGCTCAACGGCTACCGCTGGAGCGAGCGCACGGTGATCCTGCTGGTGATGCAGAGCCTGGACAACTCGATCACGACGTACACGAAGCGCGGCTTGTTCGGCCGTCGCAAGTACACGTCCAAGCAGGGCCACGGCGAGCCGAACCCGAGCTTCATCCCGGCCGGGCACGAGGCCAACGAGCGCACGGCCGAGCGCATCGGCGGCATCGCGGGCGGCACCTGGGGCGAGATCTTCGACATCCCGCTGACGGCGCACTTCATCGGCGGCGTCCCGATCGGCGCCACGGCCGACGAGGGCGTCATCGACCCGTACCACCGCGTGTTCGGCTACCCGGGCCTGTCGGTGGTGGACGGCGCGGCGATCACCGCGAACCTCGGCGTGAACCCGTCACTGACGATCACGGCCCAGGCGGAGCGCGCGTTCTCGTTCTGGCCGAACAAGGGCGAGGAGGACCTCCGCCCGGCGCAGGAGGAGCCGTACCTCCGGCTGGAGCCGATCGCACCGAAGAACTCGGCGGTTCCCGCGGACGCCCCGGCGGCGCTGCGGCGGTCCTAGACTCGGGGCCGTGACGGCATCCGAGAAGGCACACGCACTGCTGGACGGCATCCGGAAGCTCGACGACGAATGGGCGCGGGTCATCGGTGGCCTCGGCGAGCCCGAGCTGCGCGCCCCCAGCGCGCTGCCCGGCTGGTCGCGCGCCCACGTCCTCGCGCACGTCGCCCGCAACGCCGACGGCCTGCAGAACCTGCTGGTCTGGGCGAACACCGGCGTCGAGACCCCGATGTACCCGAGCGCCGAGGCCCGCGAGCGCGACATCGAAACCGGCGCACAGCAAGCCGCCGCCGACCTGCTCGCCGACTTCGTCGCGTCGGCCGGGCGCTTCGAGCAGTACGCCGCCGCGATGCCCGACGACGCCTGGGCCCGGGAGGCGCGCAACCGGCAGGGGGTGCCCGTCACCGGGACCGTCGTGGCGCGGATGCGGCTGTCCGAACTGACCATCCACCTCGCCGACCTCGACCGCGGTGACGACCTCGACCGGGTGCTCACCCTGCTCGGCCCGCTCACCGAGGACGTCGTCCAGCACGCCGTCACCTCCCGCGGGGCCCACCTCCCCTCGCTGCGCCTGGCCGCCGACGGGTTCGAATGGACGATGGGTGCCGCTCCGAAGACGACCGTCCGCGGGTCGGCCGGGGCGCTGCTGGCCTGGCTCAGCGGGCGCTCCGACGGCGCCGCCCTCGACGGGGACGTGCCCCGGCTCCCCGCCTGGGCGTGACCGGTCCGCTCCGCCCGGTGAAGGTCTTGCGCCCGCTCTACACTGGGCGGTCCCGGCACCGAGGAGTCCGCTGTGGACAGTGAGCACGACCAGGAACGGCCCGGCGTCCGCCGCCGGACGTTCCTGCGGATCGCCGGCGTCTCGGCCGCCGGTGCCGTCGCTGCCGCGTGCGGGCCGGAGAAGCCCGTGGCTCCGGTCGCCTCGACCGCCCCGGCGTCCACGCCGTCCGCCCCGGCCACCACCGGGCTGCCGACCGGGCCGCCGAACTGGGACGAGCTGCGCACCAAGCTGACCGGCAGCCTGCTGCGCCCGGGTGCAGCGGGCTACGACACCGCCAAGCACGGCTTCAACCAGCTGTTCGACGGCAACAACCCGGTTTCGGTCGTGGCCGCGTCGACCGCCGAGGACGTCCAGGCCAGCGTCCGGGCGGCGGCCGGACGCGTCACCATCGCCGCGCGCAGCGGCGGGCACAGCTACGCCGGGTACTCGGTGCCGGTGGGCGGGCTGGTCATCGACGTGGCCGCCCTGAACAAGGTCGACGTCCAGGGCGGCAAGGCCGTGATCGGCGCCGGCGCGAAGCTGAAGGACGTCTACGCCGGACTCGCGCGGGCCGGGCGCGCCCTGCCGGCCGGGTCCTGCCCGACGGTCGGGATCGCCGGGCTGACCCTCGGCGGCGGCATCGGCGTGCTCGCCCGCAAGTACGGCCTGACCTGCGACCACCTGAGCTCCGCGAAGGTCGTCACCGCCGACGGCCGGGTGCTCACCGCGTCCGCGAGCTCCGAACCGGACCTGTTCTGGGCGCTGCGCGGCGGAGGCGGCGGCAACTTCGGCATCGTCACCGAGTTCACCTTCGACACCGATCCGGCGCCCGCCGAGCTGACGGTGTTCTCGCTGCACTTCCCGGCCGGGGCGGCGAGCGGCGTGCTCGCCGCGTGGCAGCAGTGGATCGCCGCGATGCCCCCGGAGCTCTGGGCGAACCTGGTGCTCTCCGGCGGCTCGCCGGTGCAGTGCAGGGTCGGCGGCTGCTACGTCGGAGATGCTGCCGGGCTCACCACGCTGCTGAACAACCTGACCACCAACGCCGGAGCGCGGCCGACCCAGCGCGTGGTGAAGCCGCTGGACTACCTCGGCGCCATGAAGTACTTCGAGGGCAGCTCGAGCCGCCAGTCGTTCATCGCGTCCTCGCGGATGATCACCACGCCGGTCGACGCCGCGAAGGTCGTCGCGGTCGCCGACGGCCGGGCGGGCATGGACCTGCTGGTCGACGGTCTCGGTGGCGCGGTCGCCGGGCCGGCCAAGGACGCCACCGCGTTCTGGCACCGCGACGCGCTGGCCAGCGTCCAGGTCTACGCGCCCGCGACGGCGAAGACCCGGACGAAGGTCACGCAGGCGGTCGGCGAGGTCGTCGCGGGGCTCGCCGCGGCGGGCGCGGGCGGCGGGTACGTCAACTACATCGACCCCGCCCTGCCCGACTGGAAGACCGCCTACTACGGGGACAACGCGAAGCGGCTGCAGGACGTCGCCGGCAAGTACGACCCCCACAACGTCTTCCGGTTCGGGCAGGGCGTCAGCACCTGAGCACCTAGAGGTCGATGCCGGTGAAGACCGTGACGCGCTCTTCGGTCAGGTCGTGCATCGCGGCCAGGACGCCTTCGCGGCCGACGCCGGAGCCCTTCACGCCGCCGTAGGGCATCTGGTCCGCGCGGTAGGACGGGACGTCGCCGATGATCACGCCGCCGACCTCCAGCTCGGCCGACGCGTGGAACGCCAGCTGGACGTCGGTGGTGAAGACGCCCGCCTGCAGTCCGTACGCGGATTCGTTGACCGAGCGGAACGCCTCGTCCACACCGTCCACAACGGACACCGCGAGGACCGGGCCGAAGATCTCCTCGTTCCAGGCCTTGGTGTCCGGCGGCACGTCGGTGAGCAGTGTCGGGGCGACGGTCGCGCCGTCGCGGGTGCCGCCGGTGAGCACCTTCGCGCCTGCCGCGACCGCTTCGTCGACCCACGCGACGATCCGCTCGGCGGCGGCTTCGTCGACCACCGGGCCGACGTCGGTGTTGCGGTCGTACGGGTCACCGGTCCGCTGTGACTCGACGGCCTCCACCAGCGCGGGCACGAACTCTTCGGCCACGGCGGCGTCCACGATCACCCGCTGCACCGCGATGCAGGACTGGCCGGCCTGGTAGTTGCCGAAGGTGGCGATCCGGTGGGCGGCACCCTCGGGGTCGGGCCAGTCGCGCAGCACGACGGCCGCCGCGTTGCCGCCGAGCTCGAGCACGACGTGCTTGCGGGGCGCGGCGTCCTTGAGCGACCAGCCGACCGGGCCGGAGCCGGTGAACGACACGACCGGCAGCCGCGGGTCGTCGACGAGCGCCTTGGTCTCCTCGCTTCCCAGTGGCAGCACGGAGAACGCGCCTTCGGGCAGGTCCGTCTCGGCCAGGATCTCGCCGAGGATCAGCGCCGACAGCGGTGTCCGCGGCGCGGGCTTGACGACGATCGGCGCCCCGATCGCCAGCGACGGCGCCACCTTGTGCGCCACCAGGTTGAGCGGGAAGTTGAACGGCGCGATGCCGAGCACCGGCCCACGCGGGACGCGGCGGGTCAGCGCCAGCCGTGCCTCGCCCGCGGGGTCGGTGTCGAGGCGCTGGACGTCGCCGGTGAAGCGGCGGGCCTCCTCGGCGGCGATCCGGAAGACCGACACCGCGCGCTTGACCTCGGCTTCGGCCCACTTGAGCGGCTTGCCGTTTTCGGCGGTGATCACCTCGGCGATCTCCTCGGCCCGCGCGGCGAGCACGCGGGAGACGTGGTCGAGCGCGCCCGCGCGCAGGTGCGCGGGGCTGCGCCGGAACTCCTTGGCGACCGCGGCCGCGGCGGCCACCGCCCGTTCGACCTGCTCAGGCCCGGGCACGGCGACCGTGGCGACCTCGCTGCCGTCGTACGGGTGGTGCACGACGAGGGTGGTGGCGCCCGGCTCCGGGCGGCCGGCGATCCAGGCGGGGCGCGGCTCGGGGGTGATCATGTCCATGCGTACCAACGTAATCCGGGTGGGGGCGCGACCGGCGGACCCCCACCCGGACGGGTCACGGCTTGACGAGCGCCTTCGGCATTTCGCGGTCCGCCATCGCGCGGTCGGCCGCCGGGGAGTTCGTGACAAACGTCGGGGGTGCGGCGGCGGTGGCGCGCCTAGATTTCGGTCATGACCACACGCGCTGCATCCCGCAACCCGTTCGCGGCCCTCGCCCCGGTGGCGCGCCGCCCGTACCTGACCGCCGCGGTCTTCGCGGTGACGCTGGCCTGCGGGATCGCGCAGCTGGTGCACCCGCCGCTGTACGACGCGATGCACCGCGACGCCGCCCGCATCGACGCCGGCGAGTGGTACCGCCTGGTGACCGGCATGTTCTTCCAGGACGGCTGGGCGTTCGGCCTGGCGTCGAACCTGCTCTGGCTGGCGGTGTTCGGCACCCTCGCCGAGCGCGTGTTCGGCCGCGCTCGCTGGCTCGTCCTGTACTTCGGCTGCGGCCTGTTCGGCCAGGTCATGAGCTACCTCTGGCTCAACCCGGTCGGCGCGGGCAACTCGATGTGCGTGGTGGGCCTGATCGGCGGCCTCGCAGCCGTGGTCATGGTGGCTTCGCGCCGCTACGGCGTGGTGCTGCCGGTCCAGTTCCGGATCATCGCCTTCGCGGTGCCGGTGCTGGCCGTCGTCGACACGCTCGTGCACGACAACCACGGCCTGCCCGCCCTGCTCGGCCTGGCGCTGGGCTTTCTCCTGCTACCGGCTCCGGTAAAGGTCGCGCAGCAGTAGCACCTCGGCGCAGTGGTGGATCATCTCGCGGTGGATGTGCAGCACCAGCGTCGCCATCGGGTACTCCGCGTACGGCCCCTCCGCCGGGCCGCACGGCCGCGCCAGGGCCTCCTCGTCGAGTGACTGCACCCCGGCGACCCACTGCGCGTAGAACCTGTCGAGCTCCGAGAGGGCTTCGGCGGCCGTTCCCGGGTACGGGTAGCTGTCGTAGCCGACCGGCTCGCCGCCGAAGTGCGACGCGATCCGTGCGCCCAGCACGCCGACCAGGATGTGGCCGAGCCGCCAGGCGATCGTCGTGACCGGCGGGGGTGTCGGCTCCGGGTAGGCCCAGTCGATGGTGAACGGGCCGGTGCCGGGCTCGTCGTCCGACTTCCGCGGCCGCACGGTCCAGCAGCCCGCGACCGGCTCCCAGAGGTACTCCTCGTCGGTGAGCCCCTCGAGCTTCGGGCGCGTGTGCACCTGCCAGTGGAAGCCGAGCTGGTCGGTCAGTTCCTTCGTCCAGTTCACAGCCATACCGGCACCGTAGGGCCGATCGAGGACAGCGGCGGCCCTGAATCCCGGGTGACCGGGCCCACCTGGGACGATGGTGGGGAATCCCGCTTCTCGCCAGGAGGTCGCCAGGTGCCCAACCCCACCGGTCCGGTTCTCGTCGTGGACTTCGGGGCGCAGTACGCGCAGCTGATCGCCCGGCGCGTCCGCGAGGCACAGATCTACTCGGAGGTCGTGCCGCACAGCGCGTCCACCGAGGAGATCCTCGCGAAGAACCCCGCCGCCATCATCCTTTCCGGTGGTCCTTCGAGCGTGTACGCCGAAGGCGCGCCGGGCATGGACCCGAAGCTCACCGAAGCCGGCGTGCCGATGCTCGGCATCTGCTACGGCCACCAGTTGCTGGCCAGCGCGCTCGGCGGGGTCGTCGAGCCGACCGGCGTCCGCGAGTTCGGCCGCACCGAGGTCAGGGTGACCGGTGACGGCGGTGTCCTGCACGCCGGCCTGCCCGCGCACCAGCCGGCCTGGATGAGCCACAACGACAGCGTCACCAAGGCCCCGGAGGGCTCGGTCGTCACCGCGTCTTCCGACGGCGCCGCGGTGGCCAGCTTCGAAGACGTCGAGCGCCGCTTCGCCGGCGTCCAGTACCACCCGGAGGTCGCGCACTCGCCGCACGGCCAGGAGGTGCTGCGCCGGTTCCTGCGCGACATCGCCGGCATCGAGCCGCAGTGGACGACGTCGTCGATCGTCGAGGAGCAGGTCAAGCGGATCAGCGACCAGATCGGCGACGGCCGGGCGATCTGCGGCCTGTCCGGCGGCGTCGACTCCGCCGTGGCGGCGGCCCTGGTCCAGCGCGCCATCGGGGACCGGCTGACCTGCGTGTTCGTCGACCACGGCCTGCTGCGCGCGGGGGAGCGGACCCAGGTCGAGCAGGACTTCGTGTCCGCCACCGGGGTCAACCTCGTCACCATCGACGCGCGCGAGCGGTTCCTGGGCGCGCTGGCCGGCGTCACCGACCCGGAGCAGAAGCGCAAGATCATCGGCCGCGAGTTCATCCGCGTGTTCGAGCAGGCCGAGCGCGACCTCAAGGCCCAGGGCGACTACAAGTTCCTGGTCCAGGGCACGCTCTACCCGGACGTCGTCGAGTCCGGCGGCGGCGAGGGCACGGCCAACATCAAGAGCCACCACAACGTCGGCGGCCTGCCGGACGACCTCGAGTTCGAGCTGGTCGAGCCGCTGCGGCTGCTGTTCAAGGACGAGGTCCGCCGCGTCGGCCTGGAGCTGGGCCTGCCCGAGACGATCGTCCAGCGCCAGCCGTTCCCCGGCCCCGGCCTGGGCATCCGCATCATCGGTGCGGTCGACCAGGAGCGCCTCGACACGCTCCGGGCCGCGGACCTGATCGCCCGCGAGGAGCTGACGGCGGCCGGGCTGGACCGCAGCATCTGGCAGTGCCCGGTGGTGCTGCTGGCCGACGTCCGCAGCGTCGGCGTCCAGGGCGACGGCCGGACGTACGGGCACCCGGTGGTGCTGCGGCCCGTGTCGTCCGAAGACGCGATGACCGCGGACTGGACGCGCCTGCCCTACGACGTCCTGGAGCGGATCTCCACGCGGATCACCAATGAGGTCGCGGAGGTCAACCGGGTGGTGCTGGACGTGACGTCCAAGCCGCCGGGCACCATCGAGTGGGAATGAGTCCACTGTAGACAAGGCTCGAGGCCCCGGCGTGGGATCCGGGGCCTCGAGGGATTTCGGTGGGTCAGCGCCGCCGCTTGCCGCCGAACGACGCGGTGAGGAGCAGCAGCCCCACGAACACCGCGCCGCCGGCGATCACCCAGCGGAAGTCGAACGACGGCAGCCAGCTCGCGCCGTCCGAGAGGACGTACGCCGACACCAGCAGCGTCGCGATCCCGGCGATCAGGGTGAAGGCGTTCACCCCGCCGCGCTTGGCGGGCTCGGTCTCGCCCGGGTTGTCGTAGGCGTAAGGGTTCTGCTCAGCCACGTCGCACCTCCACACTGCCCACGCTGTTCGTGACCTTCAGGGTGATCTTCTGGCCGCCGACGCCGTCGGAGCCGTTGTCCGTGCCGGTGATCGCGTCCTGGTCGACGCCGTCGCTCGAGCGGCCGAAGCACATCGTGCTGCCCGCGCCGGTGCTGCACTCGAAGGTGACGTCCGCGGTCTCCGGCACGATGACCGTGGTGTCGCCCGCGCCGTTGGACACGGCCGTCGAGTACGGCGCTCCGGCCGGCAGCTTGGTCAGGTCGAGCCGGATGTCGCCGGCCGCGTGCTGGTAGAGCGGCTTGAGCTCGGCCACCGACTGCGGTATCGGGTCGAGGTCGCCGACGCCACCGCGGAAGTCGATGTTGTGGAACGACGCGGTGGTCAGCACCATCCCGGCGATCGACAGCGGAATGGCGAGCCCGATCAGGCCGCGTCCGCCACCGGCGAACGCGCCGGTGACCATGCCGATCCCGACCACGCCGAGCACCAGGCCGATGATGTGCTGCACGGAGAACCAGTCGACGCCGTTGAGGCCGGCCAGCACCCCACCGCCGGCGGTCACGACGGCGAGCGCGAACGTCGCCGAG
Organism: Streptomyces sp. MN03-5084-2B; assembly: GCA_033793495.1. Classification (GTDB taxonomy): domain Bacteria; phylum Actinomycetota; class Actinomycetes; order Mycobacteriales; family Pseudonocardiaceae; genus Amycolatopsis. The sequence continues at coordinate 87,303 of JARAWT010000029.1, forward strand.
CCGACCTTCGACCGGGGCCGCCGCTGCGGCGCCCGGTAGGAAGGCGGCGGCGTGGGCGGCTCCTGGATGGGCGGGGCGTCGGGGAGGTCCCAGCCGGCCGGGTCGGCCGCGAGGGGATCCCAGCCGCGCGCCGGTGACGGCGCCTCGGCGGTGTCGGTCATGGTGAAGGCTCCGTTTCCGGTGAAGGCCGGGTACGACGTCCGCGCGGCGACCGGCGCGGGCCGGTTCTCGTGGCCGCGGCTGCGGTGCAGCAGGTAGAGGGCGGTGGCGATGAGGGCGCAGCTGATCAGCCCGCCGCCGTCGAACCAGGAGCCGCTGATCGAGCCGCCGGCGCTGAGGACGGTGAGGACCATGAGCACGACGGCGAAGGCGGGCGACACCGAGGACCGGCCGCGCCCGATCAGGCCTTCGAAGCCGGAGACCTCGTCGCTCTCCCCAGGCAGGAACAGCCACCCCAGCAGGTAGAAGGGAACGCCGAAGCCGCCGAAGATCGTCGTGACCACCAGCGCGATCCGCACGACGACGGGATCGATCCCGTACCGCCGCCCGATGGCGGCGGCCACCCCGGCCAGCTTCCGCCCGGAGTGCGGCCGCCGGGGCCTGCTGACCCAGAAGTCCTTGACGGTCTCCTCGAAGCCGTTCAGGACCCCCGGCTTCTCGCTCACACCACTCATACCGAGAAGCATGCGGTACCCGCGGCGGCCGGACATCCGGGATGGTCCCTGAGGTTTCCCCTGGCTCACCGGATCAGGGGTTTCCCCGATGGAACCGCGTCGCGGTGCGTGTGACCATGGACGGCGTGCAGGAGTCCCTCGACCACGTCACCGCCGAGCAGGCGATCGCGGCCACCGCGACGGAGTCATTTGCGCCCAAGATGTTCCGGCGCCGGTCCGGCCGGGCCATCGCCGGTGTCGCCGGGGGGCTCGCCGATCACCTCGGCGTGCCGGTCCTGTGGGTGCGGACGGTGTTCGCGTTGCTCGCCGCGCTCAACGGCGCCGGGCTGCTCGCCTACGGCCTCCTGTGGGTGTTCGTCCAGCAGCAGTCCGAGGAAACCGCGGAGGCGCCGAAGCCGAAGGAACGCCAGCAGGCGTTCGGCCTGATCGCGCTGGGCGTCGGCCTCGCCGTCGCCAGCGGGACGCTCACCGGGTTCATCAGCGGCTGGGTCGCGGTGCCGCTCGCCGTCGCGATGCTCGGTCTCGCGGTCGTCTGGCGCGAGGCCGACGAGTCGCAGCGCCGCCGCTGGCGGGCCGGCGCCAAGGACGGCTTCGCGGGTGCGCTCCTCGGCGGGGGCGGCTGGTCGGCCGCGATCCGGATCGTCGCCGGCGTCGCGCTGGTGATCACCGGCATCACCGTCGTCGTGCTGCGCAGCGGGACGCTCGACCAGGTCCAGTTCGCCCTGATCGCGGTCCTCGCGACGCTCATCGGCGTCGCCGTGCTGACCGTGCCGTTCTGGCTGCGGCTGGTCCGGGACCTCTCCGACGAGCGCAAGGCCCGCATCCGCACCGACGAGCGCGCCGAGATCGCCGCGCACCTGCACGACTCGGTGCTGCAGACCCTCGCGCTGATCCAGAAGCAGAGCGAACAGCCCCGCGAGGTGGCGCGGCTGGCCCGCAGCCAGGAGCGCGAGCTGCGCGGCTGGCTCTACGGCCCCAACGGGTACGGCAAGCCGGCCGAGAACGTCGAGGAAGCCGCCGGCCAGCTCTCCGAAGCGCTCGCGACGGCGTGCGGCGAGGTCGAGGACACCTTCGCGATCTCGGTCGGCCAGGTCGTCGTCGGCGACGCCGAGCTGGACGAGTCGCTGGTCGCGCTCGTGCAGGCCGCCCGCGAAGCCATCGTCAACGCGGCCAAGCACGCCGGCGTCGACGAGGTCAGCGTGTACGCCGAGGTCGAGCCGACGTCGGTGACGGTGTTCGTCCGCGACCGCGGCAAGGGCTTCGACCCCGACCTCGTCCCGGACGACCGCCACGGCCTCGCCGACTCGATCCGCGGCCGGATGACCCGCCACGGCGGCACGTGCAAGGTCCGGACGGCGCCGGGCGAGGGCACCGAAGTGCAGCTCGCCATGCCGGTGAAAGCGGGCAAGGGTGCAGCGTGAGGCGGCTATGCTCGACGACGTGACGGACAACCAGCGCGAACCGGTGAAGGTGTTCCTCGTCGACGACCACGCGCTGTTCCGCGCGGGGGTCCGCACCGAGCTCGACTCGATCACCGACGAGGTCCGCGTGGTCGGCGAGGCCGGTTCGGTGGCCGAGGCCGTCGCCGGTATCGCCCGCACGAAGCCGCAGGTGGTGCTCCTCGACGTCCACATGCCCGACGGCGGCGGCGCCGAGGTGCTGCGCCGGGTCCGCCCGGAGCTGCCGGACGTGGTGTTCCTGGCCCTGTCGGTGTCGGACGCGGCGGAGGACGTCATCGCGGTCATCCGCGCGGGCGCCCGCGGCTACGTGACGAAGACGATCTCGTCGAAGGAACTGGTCCGCGCGGTGGTCCGGGTGTCGGACGGCGACGCGGTGTTCTCGCCGCGGCTGGCGGGCTTCGTCCTGGACGCGTTCGCCGACCGCCCGGGTTCGGCCCCGATCAACGACCCGGAACTCGACCTGCTGACGCCTCGCGAGCGCGACGTCCTGCGGCTGCTCGCGCGCGGGTACGCGTACAAGGAGATCGCGTCGGAGCTGTTCATCTCGGTGAAGACGGTGGAGACGCACGTGTCGAGCGTCCTGCGGAAGACCCAGCTGTCGAACCGCTACGAGCTCTCGCGCTGGGCCTCCGACCGCCGGCTCGTCTAGACAGTTTCCAGCGCCGGCTCCGTCGCCGGCGCCCGCTGGGGCAGCCGCGTCAGCGCCACCCCGCCGAGCACGACCACCATGCCCGCGATCACCCGCAGGTGCAGCTGTTCGCCCAGGAACACCGCGCCCAGCAGCACCGACACCACGGGCAGCAGGTACCCGACCACCGACGCGGCCACCGCGCCTTCGCTCGCCAGCAGCTGGTAGTTCAGCGCGAACGCGATGCCGGTCGACCCGATCCCCAGTACCAGCACCGCCAGCAACGGCCCGGCCGACACGTGCACCGGCGCGAACCCGCCTGCCGGCAGCGCCAGCACCAGCATCCCGCTGGCCAGCAGCATCTGGCCCGCCGACGTCGAGTACGGCGACAACGACGGGTCCGACAGGTACTTGCCCTCGTAGACGAACGCGAAGCCGTAGCTCGCCGCGGCCGCGAGGCACGCCAGCGCGCCCCAGCTCAACAGCCCCGAAGCCTGCCACGGCGCGAAGATCAGCAGGATCCCGCCGAGGCCCGCCACGAGCCCCGCCAGCCGGGTGCCGGTCATCCGCGACGACGTCCCCATCAGCGGGGCCGCGAGCAGCACCCACAGCGGCGTCGTCGAGTTCAGCACGCCGGTGATGCCCGAATCGACCGTCGTCTCGCCGATCGCGAACAGCAGGAACGGCAGCGCGTTGTGGAAGAAGGCCGCCACCGCCAGGTGGCCCCACGTCCGGCGGTCGCGCGGCAGCCGGGCCCGCTGCAGGCGGCACAGCGCCAGCAGCATGGCGGCGCCGAGCACCAGCCGCGCCAGCACCAGCTGCACCGGCGAGAACATCCCCAGCCCCAGCTTGATCCAGAAGAAGCTCGAGCCCCACATCAGCGCCAGTGCACCGATCCTGAGCAGGGTCTTCGTCTCGCCCACCCCGGTCCTCCTTCGACGGTCGACGTCAGCTTCACCCGGACCAGACGTAAGGACAAGCGAAATTAACTGCACGAACACTTAAGCTCAGCTGTACGATCGCGGCATGCTCGACGTCCGCCGCATGCAGGTACTCCGCGCCGTCATCACCAGCGGGTCGATCACCGCCGCGGCCCGCAACCTCGGCTACACGCCGTCCGCGATCAGCCAGCAGCTGTCCGCGCTGGAACGCGAGGCCGGCACCGAGCTGCTCGAACGCGTCGGCCGCGGCGTCCGGCCGACGGCGGCGGGGGCACTGCTGTCCGAGCACGCCGAGACGCTCAGCGCCGAGCTCGCCAAGGCCGAAGCGGCCCTGACCGAGCTCAAGGAGGGCCGCACCGGCCGCGTCTCGATCCGCTACTTCGCCACGGCGGGCGCGTCGCTGGTCCCGCCCGCGATCGCCGCGGTCCGCCGCGAGCACCCCGGAGTGCGCCTCGACCTCAAGCTCGTCGAACCCGACGACCCGATGACCGACGTCGAAGCGGGCCACGCCGACGTCGCGATCACCGTCTTCCCGCGCCGGACGCCGCCCGGCAAGGGCGTCGAGCTGGTGCACCTGCTGGACGACCCGTACCGGGCCGTGCTGCCGAAGACCCACCCGCTGGCGCGCAAGCGCGTGCTGGACCTGGCGGAGTTCGCCGAGGAACCGTGGGTCGGCGTCGACGGCCTGCCCGGCGTCTGCCGCGACATCCTGGACAGCGCCTGCGCGTCCGCGGGCTTCGCGCCCAACGTCGTCGTCGAGTCCGAGGACTACCAGACGGCGCTGGGGTTCGTCGCCGCCGGCATCGGCGTCGGGCTGATCCCCGAGCTCGGGCTCGGGGTCGGGGCGCAGCACCCCGGCGTGGTCGTCCGCCGGATCCGCAACCCCGAGCCGGTGCGCGCGATCCACGCCGCGGTCGCGTCGAGGGCGTGGGGCCACCCGGCCGTCCGCACGCTGCTGGAAGCCATGCGCGCGGCGACCGCCAAGGTGGCCTAGACGAAGAACAGCTCCGTGACGAGGATGCCGACCAGCACCGCGGCGAGGATCGCGGCCACCGTGACCAGTGTCTTCTTCGACACCGGCAGGTTCCACGCCTGAGCCTGAGCCTGAGCCTGCGGCTGGGCGCCCGGCGCGAGCGGCGGCGCGTACTGCGTCGGCGGCGGGACCGGCTGCATGCGCTGCGTCTGCTCCGCCGAAGAGAAGCCGGGCCCGGTGACCGGGAGCTGCTGCTGGAACTGCGGTCCCGACGGCGGCATCGGCGGCCCCGCGGGCGCCAGCCCCGGGTTGAACGGCGGGGGCGGCGGTGGCTGGATCCCGGGCGCCGTCGGCGGGATGAACGCCGTTTCGCGGCCTTCGGTGATGGCCTTCAGCGAGTGGACGGTGTCCGCCATCGTCGGCCGGGTCGCCGGGTCCGCGCGCAGCATCTTGCGCAGCGCCTCGGTCAGGACGCCCGAGTTCTGCGGCGGGCGTTCGGACGACTGGCCGTCGTCCCCGAACGGCGGCACGCCCTCCACCGAGGTGTAGAGCGTCGCGCCGAGGGAGAAGACGTCCGCCGCCGGCGTGCCCGGCAGGCCGCGCGCGACCTCGGGGGCCACGTACGCCGCGTGGGGGCCGCCGCCGCTGATCCCGATGTCGGTGAGCTTGACGCCGCCGTCGTCGGCCAGCAGCACGGTGCCCGGCTCGAGGGTGCGGTGCACGAACCCGGCCGCGTGGATGGCCGTCAGCGCGTTGCCGAGCTGGATGCCCAGCTGCGCCGCCTGGTCGGGGGTGAGCCGGCCGTGCTCGGCGAGGAACGTCGCCATGCTGCGCGACGGGATGTACTCCATCACCAGCCAGACGTCCTGGCCCTCCGGCAGCACGTCGAACACCTTGATCGCGCACGGGTGCTCGATCCGCGCGGCGTCCTTGCCCTCCTGCATCGCCGCGGCGCGCGCCTGCTCGGCGCGCTCACCCGCGCCGACCGGCAGGTACATCCGCTTCATCGCGACGGTGCGGAACAGCCGCGTGTCGAACGCCAGCCACACGATGCCCGCGCGGCCGCGGCCGATCGGCTGGTCCAGCCGGAACCGGCCGCCGACGATGGTGCCTTCAGAACTCAAGACAGACCTCGGGTGATCAGTTGCCGCCGCCGGTGCCGGTGCCGGTCGCCGTGGCCGGCGATGACGCAGATGACTCCGGAGACGACGAGGGTGGCGGCGACGATGTCGTGGGTCTGGACGTGGTCGTCCTGGATGTCGTGGTCTGCTCCGGCTCGGTGTTCCGCGACGTCGTCGCCCGCTTCGACGAGGACGTCGACTCGGTCACCGGAGGCGGCACCTCGGCCGTGCTGAACGGCGTCTCCGTCGTGGATGCCTCCGACGAGGACGTCGCGACGGGCGACGGCTTGGGGCTGGGCACCGGCGCGGCCGGGGCCTCCGGGTTGTTCGGGCTCAGCAGCCAGACGACGAGCGCGACCAGGCCCACGACCACGACACCGCCGATGATCGCCGGGCGCTTCCACGCGCCGGGCTTGTCGTCTTCGTCGTCGACCGGGCTCAGCTGCGGCCGCGACCGGGCCGGGGGCGGCTCGGGGTCGTCGTCGTAATCGTCGTAGTCGTCCTCGTACCCCTGCTCGTGCGGCGGCACCGGCACGGCGCGGGTCGCGGCCAGCCCGGGCGGCACGCCCCCGGCCGCGTGGTGGTCGTCCTCGCGGTAGTGGTCGTACCCGTCGTAGTCGTCCTCCGGGTAGCCGGTGGCCTCGGGGTAGTCGTCCTCGTCGTAGAACGGCACGGCCTGCGTCGGGGCGGCGCCGCCCCCGAGCGTGCCGGAGTGGCCCGCGGGGATCTCGTCGAACATCTGTGTCGCGTTCGGGTCGGCGACGGCAGCCGCGCCGAGGACGCCGGCGGACGCCGCCATCATCGTCTCGTCCGCCGGGCCGCCGAGCGGCGTCTCGCCGCGGGCGACGGCCGCGAGCAGCTCTTCGCACTCCTCGGCGGTCGGCCGGTGCTCGACGTCCGGGTGCAGCAGCACGGCCAGCACGCTGGCCAGCGGCCCGGACTGGCGCGGCGGGTTGATCTGCCCGGCCGCGACCGCGTGCAGCAGGCTCAGCGTGTTCTCGGACAGCCCGAACGGCGGCTGGCCCTCGCACGCCGCGTAGAGCGTGGAGCCGAGGGAGAAGACGTCGGACTCCGGCCCGGGCTCGCCGCCGATGGCGACCTCGGGGGCCAGGTACGCGGGGGTGCCGGCGATCATCCCGGTCTTGGTGACCGTGACGTCGTCCTTGGCGCGGGAGATGCCGAAGTCGGTGATCTTCACGACGCCGTTGCCGCCGAGCAGGATGTTGCCCGGCTTGATGTCGCGGTGCACGATGCCGACCGCGTGCGCCTCGCGCAGCGCCGCGGCGACCTGGGCGCCGATGCGCGCCACCTCGGTCGGCGGCAGCGTGCGGCGCTCCTGCAGCACGGCGGCCAGGCTCGTGGAGTTGAGGTACTCCATGATCAGGCACGGCTGGCCGTTGTCGTCGGTGACGACGTCGAAGACGGAGATCGCGTTGGGGTGGTGCAGCCGGGCCGCGATCCGGCCCTCCCGCATCGTCCGCTGCCGGGCGTCCTCGGCGTCGTGCTGGTCCAGGTGCGGCTGGAGCAGGAGCTGCTTGATGGCCACGGTGCGGCCCAGGACCTCGTCGTGCGCCTGCCAGACGGCCCCCATCGCGCCCGTGCCGATCCGGCCGACGATGCGGTACCGATCGGCGACCAGACGACCCTCGTCGCTCACGCGACCTCCCTTTGGGCTCCGGCTTCACCAGGGCGTGCGGATCGATGCCTGGTGACGCGGCCACGAACCCGCCGCTTCGCTGGAGCGTATGCACATGTCGTGGGCTCTGAGCCGGCTTTTCCGAGACCGGCCCGTGACAAGGCTAGGCGCTCACTCTGCGCACACGAATTCGGCACGGGCACTTGAACCAGGGGTGAAGGGGTGATCGCCGTGGGCTACATGTACTGGGCCGAGATGAGCTCGGCTTCGGTGATCAGCCCGCCGGTGTCGGCGACCCGGAACAGCTGGGTGACGCGCACGAGCGCGCCGTCCGGCCGGTGCAGCGTCGCGACCGCGAGGATCGAGCCGTCCGGCTTGATCTGCGTGTCGGCCTCCTGGACGTCGATGGCGTCCATCGAGCTCCAGGTGCGGACCAGCTCGCCGGCCGCGCCGTCGACCAGCGCCGGGCTCAGCAGCGTCAACGCGCTCGTCGAGTCGCGGGCGATCCGGGCGTAGAACTCCTTGACGGCCTGGATCTTGCGGGCGGCGCTGCGGGCGTCGGCGGCCTTGTCCGGGACCGGGGTGTCGGCGGCCGGGGCCACCTGGGTCCGCGGGGTGCCGGTCGCCGGCCGGTCGGCCGGCGTGTTCTCGGGGGTGCCCGGCGTTACCGGGCTGTGCCGCTCCGGCGCGCTGCCCCCGGCCTGGTGCTGCGGGACGGCGAGGCCGCCGAGCTCCGCCGCGCCGGTGAACCCGGTGGGCGTGGACTGGCCACCGGCGGAGGAGGACGCGGCCCGGTGCGAGCTGGTCAGCATCGGCGCGGCGACCACGGCACCGGCGACGAGCGCACCCGCGGCGACGAGCCCGGTCAGCTTCGCGCGGCGCGCGAACCGGCTTTCCGGCTCGCCGCCGTCGGCGGCCTGCTCCGGCTCGCGGGCCGGTTCCGGCCGCGTCGGCAGGAACCGCTGCGGGTCGCGGAAGACCTGCTCGAGATGGTCGCGGTCGGCGTCGGCGACGCCGTCCAGGATCTCGGCCGGGATGACGTCCTCGACGCGGACGGCGTGGGCTGACTCACGCCGTGTGCGCTGCCGATCAAGCACGAAAGTCCTCGCTCTGGGTTCCGGGACGGTCACTCGGCCGTTCGGCCGGGTTCCCGTTGGTCCGGTTGGTCGGCTCGTGGCCGGTCTTTGGATTCACTGCCGGATTCGTTGTCGTCAGGTAACCCTGTGCGGACGGCGACCACCAGGCTCTGTCGCCGGAATGCCGTCGCAACACGACGAGCGGCAGCTTATGTCACCCACCCGGACCAGGGATAACCGCTCGGCGCACCGCACGTGCATCAGAACGGGCGAACCGCACGTGCAGAAGCGGCTACTGACCGTCAGCGGTGATCTTGTCGCCATCGCCGAAAGTCAAAGTGCGCTCCTCGAGCGTCTTGGTCCCGTCGGTGTGGGTGACTTCGACGGTGTTGACCGTGACGCCGCGCTGCTGGTCGATGCTGACCTTCTTGACCTCGAAGTAGGCGACGCCGGCGTACCGGTCGGCGAGCGCCTGCGGCCCCTGGTCGTGCAGGCGGCCGGTGGTCACCGACGACGCCGCGGACGGGTCGGTGGTGACGGTGTTGAAGAACTTTTCCGAGTTGTCCCCCATGGTCTGGGCGTCCGGGGGGAAGGAGTACCACCACGGCGGCTTGACGGGGGTTTCGCGCTGGGCGGGCGTGACCGGCGGCTTCTGCGGCGTCGCGCCGGGTCGGACCGACCCGGTCGGCGCGGTGTCGGGCGCGGCGGTGTCGCCGTCGGACGGGGGAGTGACGCCGTCGACCGGCCCGGCCCCGCCGCCACCGCTCCGGGGCTTGCCGGGGGTGTTCTCCGGCCGGGACGCGGTTTCCGGCCCGGCCGCGGAGCCGCCCTCCGAGGGCGGCCGGTGTTCCCCGGTGGGGTCGGTGATCGCCGGCACGCCCTGGTAGCCGGGCCAGGCGCCCTGCACGGCCTGGTCCATCGCCGGCTTCCCGACCAGGAAGGAGCCGGCGCACAGGAGGCCGACGACGACGGCACCGGAGGCACCGGTGGCGAACCAGGCCGCCTTCCGCCACGTCTTCGGCGGCGTCACCGAGGCGGGAACGACCCCGATGGTGAAGCCGCCCAGGCCGTCGATGACCGGGGCGGGGTAGATGCGGACGTCGTCATCGTCGAGGTCCACGCACCGCGGCGTGGGAGCGGCCAGCGAGACGCGGGTGCGCCGGGCGACCTGATCGGCGTGGCTTTCGGCGACCGGCGCCTCGTCCGGGCCGGGCTCGTCGTCGTAGTCGTCGAGGTCCTCGTCGTCGAGGGGAAGGCTGCCGTGCGCCGCGGGGAAGAGCGGCGCCGAGGGCCACGGGTCACGCGGCTGCGGCAGCGACGGCTGCGGAAGCGGAAGCGACCCGCACACCGGCGGGTCGGCCGGTGCGGCTTCGGCGACGCGGCGCCGGAAAGGGCGGCGGTCGTCCTCCGGCGGTTCGATCGCTGCGTGACCGTCGGGGTACCGCAGCGCCGGAAGACTGCCGCCCTGCCACGGCTCGGCGGAGACGGGGTCGGCGGCGTAGCGCCGCAGAGGATGGGGGCCGGCCGGCGCGGGCCCGACGGCGTAGCCGTGCACCGCGGCAGGCCCGCCCTCTGACGTCCCGCCCGGCGCGGGCACGGTGGTGGTGCGCCACCCGGCGACGGACTCGCCTTCGGGCGTGGACCTGGTGGGGTGGCCGAGCAGGGCGGACGGGCAGCCGTCCGGTGTCCCGCCGGGTGGGGTGGGGTAGCCGTGCATGGCGGCCGGCCGGCCCTCCGGTGTCCCGCCCGGCCCGGGCCTGGTGGTGGGGCGCCGCCCGGCAGTGGACCCGCGCTCCGGTGTCCCGCCCGGCGTGGCCCCGGGGGCATGGCCGCCCAAGGCAGCGGATCCGCCTTCCGGCGTCTCGCCCGGGGCGTAGTGCCGCAACGGAGGCGAGCCGGGCGCGGGCGCGGCGCCCGCCGCGTGGTGCCGCACCGGGCGGTGCTGGGGCAGCGGTGGCGTCCAGCTCTCCGCGCCGCCGCGCCGGTGCCGCCCGGGGTGCGCGGGGGTCGCGGCGCGTCCGTGGAACTCCGTGCCTTGGCTCATGTGGGCTCGACCACCCGGCGGTGCGGTCCTGACGCCATCCGGCCCCGGGACGACCCGATCGGAGCACCCTCACGCGCGGAATCCCGTTCGGAATACTGCGCAAAATACTGCGCAAATGCACGCGCACGCGACTGCAGGCGCGCGGGGCCAGTGCCCCCGCGCGTCCCCCGGGCATCGCCCGACCCAGACGCAAGGGTCCTCACGACGTCAACCCTAGGAGCATCCGGCGGAGAAAGTCGCCCCCAAACCTGCAAGTTGCAGAGGTTTCACTCGGTCGGGCGCGACCGAACGGGCGATGGTGACGCTGCGAAGTTTCACGCAGTGCCATCGCCCCTGATCAGGAGTTTCAGCCTCCCGTGCGGTAACGGTCGCGCGTGGACTGCAGCGCCTTCGTCGCCACGACACCGCTACCCGCGGCGACGATGATCGCGACGATGTCGAGCCCGGTTCCCCCGGCCGTGAGCAACCAGGCGAACAGCGAAGCCGCGGTGGTACCGCCGGCGACGGCCCACCTGCTCTTGACGTACTGCGCGACGGGCGCACCCCCGGCCCGCTTACCCGCCGCGTTGTTGAGCAGCGCCAGATACCCCACATGGCCCAGCGCGGCCAGCACGCTCGCGAGCGCGACGATGACGGCGATGAGGTTCACGAGCCAGTCCATGACCCCAGTCTGCCCGCACCGGGGCCACCGGTGCCTCGGGGAAACCCCCGAATTCGGCAACCGTTACCGGCCGAGCCGACCCCGTCCCAGGTTCAGCAGCGCCATGGCCAGCTGCCGGCCTTCCGGGCCGAGTTCGCGGTAGCGCGCGAGCACGTCCATCTCGCGGTTGTAGACGATGCGCGTGCCGCCCGCGGCCATCCGCGCGGCCCCGATCGTCTTGGACACCTCGACCCGGCGTTTGACCAGCCGCAGGATCTCCTTGTCCAGCCAGTCGATCTCCTCCCGGAGCGACGCGATGTCGTCGCCCGCGGGGGTGTGCTCGGCGGGCTGGCCGTCGGCGTTCGTCGCGTGTGCGTTCATCGGGACCTCTTCCTCGAGACCCGGACCCGGCCCCAGGGACGGCGACAGCCCCGGGTCCGTGGACTCCGGGGCTGGCGTGATGGCGGTTCGGGCACTACGCGATCACGGGAGCCGGAGTCCGGGTCCCGTAAAAAAATCGCTCCGCGTGGTGCCGCATGCGATCAGTATGGCACAGCGGTACCGGGCCGCTCCCGGACCGAGCGCACCCGAGCATGAACGAAGAGGCTCACGCCGAGCCAGAACACCGGGAACACCGGCCAGAAGAACCCGGCGCCCAGCACCGCCCAGCGGACGACCACCAGCACGGCGACCGCGACCACGACGGCGAGGTGGACGCGCAGGGCGGGATGGCGCCGCAGCGCCGCCCGGCTCAGCGGGAAGCCGGGCGACGGCGGCGCGGGCCGCGGCAGGTCGGCGGTGAGCGCGGAGAGTTCGTCGGTGAACCGCGCGGCGTAGACGCGGCTGAGGCGCTCTTCGACCTCGTCGAGGGTGAGCCGGCCTTCGGAACCGGCGGTCTGGACGGTGGTGGCCACGCGTTCGCGGTCGGCGTCGGCGGCCCGGAGGCGGGCGGAGCTGGTGTCTTCCATGTCCGCCGATGCTCCGCGCGCGGGCGCTGCGCCGCGTCGGACGGCGGGCGACACCTCCTGCTACGCCTTCCGCGGTACCCGGCGCCGGTCCGGAACGTCATGAAAGGGTCGTTCACTGCGTCGGACGTCAGGAAAGAGTCGTTCATGACGTCCCGGCCGAGCACCCCGCCGAAGCACCGGCCCGCGGACCCGGCGCGGTTTGCCGGGCCCCGGCCCACCCGGGGTAGCGTGGACGCCACGATGGACACCCTCTTCGATCTCCCCGCCGCGACCCCTGTGCGCAAGCCCGCCGCCGGCGGGCAGGCCGAGCTGCTCGACGACCTCAACCCCGCCCAGCGCGAAGCCGTCACCCACGCCGGTGGCCCGCTGCTGGTGGTGGCGGGCGCGGGATCGGGCAAGACCCGGGTGCTGACCCGCCGGATCGCCTACCTGCTCGGCCAGCGCCGGGTGCACCCCGGCGAAATCATGGCGATCACGTTCACCAACAAGGCCGCCGCCGAGATGCGCGAGCGCGTCGCCGCGCTCGTCGGGCGCCGCGCGAACGCCATGTGGGTCTCGACGTTCCACTCCATGTGCGTGCGGATCCTGCGCCGTGAAGCCAAAATCCTCGACATGTCGTCGAGCTTCTCCATCTACGACTCCGACGACACCAAGCGGCTGATCACCCTGGTGGCCCGGGACCTCGACATCGACCCGAAGCGCTACGCCGCCCGCACGCTCGCGGTGCACATCTCGAACCTGAAGAACGAGCTCACCGACCCGGAGACGGCGGCGGCGAACGCGGGCAACGACCTCGAGCGCCGCGTCGCCGAGGTCTACGTCGAGTACCAGCGTCGGCTCAACCAGGCCAACGCCTTCGACTTCGACGACCTCATCATGCGCACGGTCTCGCTGCTGCAGGCGTTCCCGGACGTCGCCGAGTACTACCGGCGGCGCTTCCGCCACGTGCTGGTCGACGAGTACCAGGACACGAACCACGCGCAGTACACGCTGGTCCGCGAGCTGGCCGGGACCGCGCCGAACGAGGCGGGCGTCGAGCCGGCCGAACTCGTCGTCGTCGGTGACGCGGACCAGTCGATCTACGCCTTCCGCGGCGCGACGATCCGCAACATCGAGGAGTTCGAGCGGGACTTCCCGAACGCGCACACCATCCTGCTGGAGCAGAACTACCGTTCCACGCAGACGATCCTGAACGCGGCCAACGCCGTCATCGAGCGGAACCCGAACCGCCGGGCGAAGCGGCTGTGGACGGATTCGGGTGACGGCGAGAAGATCGTCGGCTACGTCGCGGACAACGACCACGACGAAGCCGCGTTCGTCGCGGGCGAGATCGACGCGCTGGCGGAGAAGGGCGAAGCCGACTACTCCGACGTCGCCGTCTTCTACCGCACCAACAACCAGTCCCGCGTCTTCGAAGAGATCTTCATCCGCCTCGGGCTGCCGTACAAGGTCGTCGGCGGCGTGCGGTTCTACGAGCGCCGCGAAGTCCGCGACATGATCGCGTACCTGCGGGTGCTGGCGAACCCGGAGGACACGGTCAGCCTGCGACGCGTGCTGAACGTGCCCAAGCGCGGCATCGGCGACCGCGCCGAAGCCGTCGTGGCGACGCACGCCGAGCGCGAGCGGATCTCCTTCGCGCAGGCGCTGCGGGACGCCGTCGAGGGCAGGGTCCCGCTGCTGAACCCGCGCTCGGTCAAGGCGATCGGCGGGTTCGTCGCCATGCTCGACGAGCTGGGGACGCTGGTTTCGGACGGCGCCGAGGTGCACGACGTCCTGGAAGCCGTGCTGGACAAGACCGGCTACCGCGTCGAGCTCGAGGAGTCGGAGGACCCGCAGGACCACACGCGCGTGGAGAACCTGGACGAGCTCGTCACCGTGGCCCGGGAGTTCACCGAGATCACCGCCGAGGTCGTCGCGGACGAGAACGCCGAGCTGGTCGTGGAGGAAGGCGTCCCGGCGCCGGGCTCGCTGCCGGCGTTCCTCGAGCGTGTTTCGCTGGTCGCGGACGCCGATTCGGTGCCGTCGCCCGACGGCGGCGAGGAAGGCGACGGCGGCGCGGGGGTGGTCACGCTGATGACCGTCCACACCGCGAAGGGCCTGGAATACCCGGTGGTGTTCTGCACCGGCTGGGAGGACGGCGTCTTCCCGCACATGCGGGCGCTGGGCGACCCGACGGAGCTGGCCGAGGAACGGCGGCTCGCGTACGTGGCGATCACGCGCGCCAGGAATCGGCTGTACGTCTCGCGCGCGATCACGCGTTCGGCGTGGGGCCAGCCGTCGATGAACCCGGCTTCGCGGTTCCTCGACGAGCTGCCGCCGGACCTGGTCGACTGGCGGCGGTTGGAGCCGTCCAGCAGCGGCTTCGGCTCCTTCGGTTCCGGCTCGCGCGGCACCCCGCGGGCGGCGACCACGTGGGGCGGCCGCCGGTCTTCTCCGCCGTCGTCGTCGGGCACGCCGTCGTTCGGCAAGGGCTGGAAGGACACGGTGGCGCTGAAGCTGGACGTCGGCGACCGCGTCAGCCACGACAAGTACGGCCTCGGCACGGTGATCTCCTGCGACGGCGTCGGCCCGCGCGCCACCGCCACCATCGACTTCGGCCAGGCGGGCAAGGTCCGCCTGATGCTCATCGGCAGCGTCCCGATGGTGAAGCTCTAGCGTTACCCGTCCGAGTGAATCCGGCGGCGATCTCCTCGATCGCCGCCGGAATCGTCGTACCCACCCGGTACAACTGACCCTGCGATCGAACAACCGTTCGACGGAGGGGGTAGTGTGGTGTGGACGCGGTGCTGTTTGGGCTGTTGGCCGAAGGGGTACAGAAATACCTGCGAGGAGTCCTGGGGTCGACGGTTCCGGATCGGGGTCGGGAGCCTTCGGGGGCTTCAGGAAGTCCTTCGCGTGCGGGAGCGGAGGCGTGCCGGCTGGCCGCCGCCTGGCGAGCGCTGCTCAGGCAGCACGAACTCGGCGCGGACGGGCGTTGTGTCACCTGCGGCCGGGGACGCCGCTGGACGACCAGGGCCCGGAGTGCCGCGCGTGTCCGCTCCGCGGGGGGCGCCGGGGCCGCTGTGCCCTGGGGCTGGCTGCCGGTCCGGCGGCCGGCGGAGCTGTGCACGGTGTGGCAGGTCGCGGTGGCTTACTTCATCCGGCGTTTACCGGGCGGACAGCGATAGGCGGTTGCGGGCGCTGAGGCGTCTGTGGCGGGTTCTTCCCGGCTCGGGAGTGGTCTCGGTCGTCCGGCGGGTCTCGGCGCGGCTCTGGGCGCGTCCGGTGGCGGCTGCGAGCGGGCCGGAGATCTTCCGCGCGGTCGGTTCTCGTCGAAAAGTGACCCTGTCGGAGCCGCTCGATGCCGTCCGGGGCGTCCGGTGCGTCCGGCCGCCGTTGCCGGAGGCTCGAGGCGTACCCGATCCGGGTGTTTGTGTTTGGCCCTCAGTGGCCAACCTTGGTCTTGTGACCGGTTTCAGCACACGAGCGCCTCGGCGGAGCGCGGATCGTCAGCGCCCTCTGCCGTCGGTGGGTGCTTGCGGTGTCCCGGCCGGCGCAGGTAGGCGCTCCGCGGCCGGGTTTCCGCTGGTGGTGCCGGTTTCCCCGAAGGGAGGGAACGGATCAGAGGACGATGCCGCGCGCGGCCAGCCAGGGCCGGGGGTCGATCTTCTTCGTGCCGTTCTGCCACACCTCGAAGTGCAGGTGCGGGCCGGTGCTCTGGCCGCGGTTGCCGATCTCGGCGATCTGCTGGCCGCACTTGACCGTCTGCCCCTCCTTGACGGAGAAGCTGTTCATGTGGCCGTAGACCTGGATCGTGCCGTCGTCGAGCTGGATCCGGACCCAGAGGCCGAAACCGCTGGCCGGCCCGGCCTCGATCACCTTGCCGTCGGAGGCGGCGTAGATCGGGGTGCCGATCGAGTTGGCGATGTCGATGCCGAGGTGGCTCGTGCCCCATCGGGCGCCGAAGCCCGAGGTGAAGGTGCCGTGCGCGGGCAGGCAGGTCTTGGGGCGAGAGGCTTCTTCGGCGGCCTTCTTGGCGGCGTCCGCTTCGCGCTGCTCGCGGGCCTGCGTGATGGAGGCGCTGTCGGCGAGCTTGGCGGCCTCGGCGGAGGCGTCGACGGCGTGGCCGGTCGGCAGGAGTTCCGGGGCGCCCCCGGTGCCCGCACCTCCCGCGGTCAGCGAAGCGCTGGCGTCCTGGCTGTTGGCCAGGGGGGTGACGGCGGTGTTGGAGTCGGTGATCGTCTTGAGCGTCGAACCCGCAGCGGCGGCGGCGAAGGCACCAGCCGCGACAGCGGCAACCACGACACGGCCGCGAAGGGCCGAAGAGGGCGGGGCGATGCGGTGCGCACCCCGGACACGAACGACCGCACCTTCCAGTGCGTCCTTCAATGCCGGGGAAGGAGCTTGGCCGCCGGGGGAGCGGTGTGAAGCCAAGACAGGGCCTTCCATCGTCGGGGAGCCGGGTCGAGGACTGCGGGCGGGGGAACCCGGTGAGCCAACCTCGGGGGTGGTTTGCTCGGCGTCCTACTTCGTGACCTGACTGTAATGGGGACCCCGGGACAGTAACGAAGGGGTACCGCTGTCGGCAAGACGTGCCCTCGCTGTGGGCCGATCGGGTGGAACCGGCAGCGCGCTCACCTGTGGAAATCACCCAAAGTTAGAGGGGGTTTACGGCGTTCGGTGTGACTTGCCTTACAGGCTGAACGGATGGTGAACGTCCGCCAAAGGGCGCAACGGGCCCTCCGAAGGCATCGAGAGCCGCCGAGAGCCGGAATAACGGATTGCGGAGGAGGGTTGAAGCGCTTCCGACGACTCGCGCCCCGCCAACGGCTGCGGGTGACCCGAACTTGCTAGCGTCGCGGGCAATATGCCCCCACGCGCAGAGCCCCCCACCGGAAGCACCCCCGGCCCCCGTCAGGAACCCGAGGCCCGAGGTCCGGGCCAGGCAGCCCCGGGCCCGCCCGCGGCCGGATCCACCGCCACGGGCCGGAACGCCCCGGGCACCGACGCACCGACGCGGCCCGTGCCTGCCGCGGGAGACGTGCGGGGGGAGCCCGAACGCTCTGCTTCTTCCCCCAGTGCCGCCGGCGGCGCCGCCGAGCCCGACGCGCCCACGCGACCGGTGCCTGCCGCCGGCGGTGTGCCGGAAAACTCCGCCACCTCCGCGGGGAGTGCCTCGGGCGCCCGCCGGTCCGACTCTGCGGAGGGTGCCTCGGGCGGCCGCCGGGCCGAGTCGGCGAGTGGTGCTTCGAGCGGCCGCCGGGCCGAGTCTGCGGGGGGCGCCGGTCGGGCCGAGTCTGCGGGTGGTGCTTCGGGCGCCGGTCGGTCCGACTCTGCGGAGGGTGCCTCGGGCGGCCGCCGGGCCGAGTCGGCGAGTGGTGCTTCGGGCGCCCGCCGGTCCGACTCTGCGGAGGATGCTTCGAGCGCCCGCCGGTCCGAAGATGCCTCGCGGCCCGCGGCCGGTTCCGAAATCTCGACCGAATCCGATGCGCCGACGAGCCCGGTGCCCGCCGCGGCACGTATACCCGGCGTGTCCGAAAACTCCACCACTTCTCCGCGCGATCCCGCCAAGCCCCCCAAGACCGCCTCGAACCCCGCCAGGGCAGGCCGAACCGGCGGCCCCGCGCGCCCGGCACCCGCCTCCCGGCGCCACCCCCGAACCACCGCCGTCGAGCCCGCGGAATGGGCCGACGACACCGAAACCCACCCCTCCGGCGCCCTGAAAGTCGCCCTCGCCCTGGCCGCTCTCGGTGCGGTCTCCCTCACCGCCGCCGCCGTCGTGCCCGTCTCGCCGGCCGCCGCTGCCGGGTTCACCAGCTGGCCCTGGCTGGCCCTCCTCGCCGTGGCCCCCGCGGCCGCCGCCCTCTGGCTGGCCGTCACCGGAAAACCCGGCCTCGGCGGCGGCCTGGTCCTCGGCCTGGCCGCGCTCGCCCCCGGCCGCCTTGTCCTCGACCTCCAGTTCGCCGTCAACGGCCCGCTCACCATCCGGCCCGAGCTCTACCTGCCCGACCGGTTCCTCGACAGCTCCGCCGTCGGCGCCGGGTTCTGGCTGCTCGTCGCCGGGGATGTCCTGACCGGAGCCGCCGGGGTGGTCGCCTGGCGGGCCCTCCGCAACCACGACGAACCCGAACGCCGGCGCTGGCGGCTGCTCGTCCCGCTGCTCGCCGTCGTCGCCGGGGCCGGGCTGCTCACCGCGCCCGTCCACTCCGACAACGGCTTCCTGCTCGCCCGCGCCGCTTTCGAAGGGCCCTGGCCCGCCCTCGGCGGGTACCTCCTGCTCGCCGCCGCCCTGCCGCTCGCCGCCGCGCTCGCCCTCGCCGCTCCGGCCGAACACGTCGCCCGCGGTGCTCTCGCCGGGCTGGCCGCCGCCGCGTTCGGGGTGGCTGCGCCGCCCGTTCTCGCCGGGCTCTTCCGGGACGATCTGCACGTCACCTGGGGTCCCTCGCTCGCGCTCGTCGCGACGGCCGCCGTCGGCGGTCTCGCGGGCACCCGGCTCACCGAGAGCACCAAGAAGGCGGAAACCGGCAGCGCGAAACTCCCTGGCCTCTTCTGGTGGCGGCTCACCACCGGTTTGCTCGGCCTTGCCACCGCGATCGCCGCGCTCATCGGCGCCTTCGCCCCGCAGGTCGCCGTCACCGCGCTGAACCCGGGGGCCACCGCGCCGGTCAGCGCCGCCGCCGACAGTCCCGCGCGCTGGTTCCTCCTCGCCGCCGCGCTCGTGCTCGCCGTTCCCGCCGCCGGGGTGCTCGTCCCGAAGACCGCCGCCGTCGCGCGCCCGGTGCTCGGGGTGGCCTGGGCCGGGGTCGTCCTGGCCGGCACGGCCGTCCTCAACACCGCGCTGACCGCCACCCGGGCCGGCAACTTCGCCGGCTTCGGTGGCACGGCCGCCCCCGTCTTCACCTACGACCTCGGTGCCGGCGCCGCCTGGACGTTCGCCGCGCTCGTGCTCGCCGCGCTGGCCGCGCTCGCCGCCGCCGGTACCGGGGTCGTCGAACGGGAGGACACCGGGGAGGGCGCCGAGCCCGACGGCAAGAACCTCGCTCCCCTCGCGGCCGGCGCGATCCTGGCCGTCGCCGCGTTCGGGCTGCCCGTCTTCGCCGTCCCCGGCTACGTCGCCGCCGGGCTCTGGTCCCACCTCGACACGCCTTCCTGGGGCCTGCTGACCGCCGCGGTGGTCGTCGTCGGCGCGGCCGCGCTCGCCACGCGGTCGCGGCCCCAGCCGGCGGCCGCCCTGCTCGCCGGCGCCGCCCTGCTGACCGCGCTGCACGCCGCGGAGCTGCCGCTCGTCGGCGGCGCGCTCGGCGGGGCGAGCCCGGCCGCCGGGTTCTGGGTCGCGCTCGCCGCCACGGCGGCGTTGCTGTTCGCCGCGGGCATGTCGGCTGCCGGGGCACGCCGTGCGCCGTGACCGGCTGCGGGTGCTGCTCGTCGAGTTCGCCCGGCCCGATCCGGCCGCCGTCGCGCTGGGCCGCCTCCTGCGCGACGACGGCGTGGAGGTCGTCCACGCCGGCCCGGTGGACACCGTCGAACAGATCCTCCGCACCGCCGAGCAGGAGGACCCGGACGCGGTCGGCGTGCTCGGCGCCGCGCCGCCCGAAGACCTCGAGGGCGCGCTCGGGGGCGTCCCCGTCTTCACCGCCGCGACGGCCCCGGAAGTGGTGAAACGGCTTGCCGGTGGGCGGTCTCACACCGGTGAAGCACCGTCTGACCGCGCACGGTGACCGACTTCACCAGGTGCGGAGTCCCCTGCGTCTGCGCAGGTCGCTAACCTCGACTGGTCCGACAGCGCGGTCCGGTCGCGGACCACCTGCAGTGGCGTGTCGTCAGGAGACTGGAGTAGTGGACCTCTACGAGTACCAGGCGAGGGATCTCTTCGCCGCCCACGGAGTACCGGTTCTGCCGGGTGCCGTGGCTAGCACCCCCGAAGAAGCCAAGGCCGCCGCGGAGCAGATCGGTAACCAGGTCGTCGTCAAGGCGCAGGTGAAGGTCGGCGGCCGTGGCAAGGCGGGCGGCGTCAAGCTGGCCCAGACGCCGGACGAGGCGAAGGAGAAGGCGGAAGCCATCCTCGGTCTCGACATCAAGGGCCACATCACGCGTCGCGTGCTGGTGGCCGAAGCCTCGGACATCGCGTCCGAGTACTACTTCTCCTTCCTGCTGGACCGGTCCAACCGGACCTTCCTGGCGATGGCGTCCTCCGAGGGCGGCATGGAGATCGAGCAGCTCGCGGTCGAGCGCCCCGACGCGCTCGCGAAGATCCCGGTCGACGCGATCGCCGGGGTGGACAAGGCGAAGGCGCTCGAGATCCTGAAGGCCGGTCACTTCCCGGCCGACATCATCGACGAAGCCGCCGACGTCGTGGTGAAGCTCTGGGAGACCTTCGTCTCCGAGGACGCCACCCTGGTCGAGGTCAACCCGCTGGTCCGCGACCCGCAGGACAAGATCATCGCCCTCGACGGCAAGGTCACCCTCGACGAGAACGCGGACTTCCGCCAGCCGGGCCACGAGGCCCTGGTGGACAAGGAAGCGGAGAACCCGCTCGAGGCGAAGGCCAAGGCCAAGAACCTCAACTACGTCAAGCTCGACGGCCAGGTCGGCATCATCGGCAACGGCGCGGGCCTCGTCATGTCCACTTTGGACGTCGTGGCGTACGCGGGCGAGAAGCACGGTGGCGTGAAGCCGGCGAACTTCCTCGACATCGGCGGCGGCGCGTCGGCGGAGGTCATGGCGGCCGGGCTGGACGTCATCCTCAACGACTCCGACGTGAAGAGCGTCTTCGTCAACGTCTTCGGCGGCATCACCGCCTGCGACGCGGTGGCGAACGGCATCGTCGAGGCCCTGAAGATCCTGGGCGACGAGGCCAGCAAGCCGCTGGTCGTCCGGCTGGACGGCAACAACGTCGTCGAGGGTCGCCAGATCCTGGCCGACGCGAACCACCCGCTGGTCACCGTGGTGGACACAATGGACAACGCGGCCGACAAGGCTGCCGAGCTCGCCGCGGCAGGTGCGTGAAGATGTCGATCTTCCTGAACGAGAACAGCAAGGTCATCGTCCAGGGGCTCACCGGCTCCGAGGGCATGAAGCACGCGACCAAGATGCTGAAGTCCGGCACGAACATCGTGGGCGGCGTCAACGCCCGCAAGGCCGGCCAGACCGTCACCATCGAGGGCAAGGACCTCAAGGTCTTCGGCACGGTCGAAGAGGCGATCAAGGAGACCGGCGCCGACGTGTCGGTCATCTTCGTGCCGCCGAAGTTCGCCAAGGACGCGGTCATCGAGGCGATCGACGCCGAGATCCCGCTGGCCGTCGTCATCACCGAGGGCATCCCGGTGCACGACTCGGCCTACTTCTGGGCGCACGCGGTCGCGAAGGGCAACACGACCCGGATCATCGGCCCGAACTGCCCCGGCGTGATCAGCCCGGGCAAGTCGAACGCCGGCATCATCCCGGCCGACATCTCCGGCCCGGGCCAGATCGGTCTCGTGTCGAAGTCCGGCACGCTGACCTACCAGATGATGTACGAGCTGCGGGACATCGGTTTCTCGACCGCGGTCGGCATCGGCGGTGACCCGATCATCGGCACCACGCACATCGACGCCCTCGAGGCGTTCGAGGCCGACCCCGAGACCAAGGTCATCGTGATGATCGGCGAGATCGGCGGCGACGCCGAAGAGCGCGCCGCGGCGTACATCAAGGAGAACGTGACGAAGCCGGTCGTCGGCTACGTGGCGGGCTTCACCGCGCCCGAGGGCAAGACCATGGGCCACGCCGGCGCCATCGTGTCGGGCTCCTCCGGCACGGCCGCCGCGAAGAAGGAGGCCCTCGAGGCCGCCGGCGTCAAGGTCGGCAAGACCCCGAGCGAGACCGCCGTCCTGGCGCGTGAGCTGTACAACAACCTGGGCTGATCCCGGGAAGTAACTCCTGGTCGAGCCGGGCACCCCCACGGGTGCCCGGCTCTTCCTCGTTTCGGCATGAAACCGGGCGGGGGATTCACGCGTCTGGTGGGCTGGTGGCCGCGGAGTGCGCTAGCGTTCTGCGCACACAGGCCGCCTCGTCTTCTTCCGGGCGCCCGCGCGCGCCCGGAGTGCCGGTCGAACCGACAGGAGTGCATCCGATGACCTTCCCCAGCGGTGGGCCCGGCTACCCCCAGCAGGGTGGCGGCCAGCAGCCCCCCGGACCGCCGTCCAGTGGCTTCCCCTCGCAGCAGCAGCCGCCGCAGTCGCACCAGGCCTCCTCGGGTGGAGCCGGCCTGCCGCAGAACCTGCCGCTACTGCTCGCCCTGGTCGTCGCCGGCCTCGGCCTCGTGCAGTACTTCCTCGGCTTCTCCGACGACGGCGAGGTCGGCCTCGGCGGGACGTTCCTGCTCGGCGGCGGCCTGCTCGCCGCGATGACCGCGCTGCCGAAGGGCCCGAAGACGCTGCCGTTCGCGGCGCTGTTCAGCGTTCTCGGCGCGCTGGAGGTCCTGGACACCCTGGTCGGGATGCGGACCTCGCCCGGCATCGTCACCGTCATCCTGATCCTGGGCATCCTGCAGATGCTCGTCGCGGTCGGCGCGCTGCTCATCGCGCACGACGTCATCAAGCCGCCGGCGCCGAAGCCCGCCGCGCCCTCCTACAGCGGCCAGTACGGCCAGCCGGGCCAGCAGCAGTACGGCCAGCAGGGGCCCCAGGGCCAGCAGTTCGGCCAGCCGGGCCACGGATCCGGCCCGGTCGCGCCCGGTGAGCCGTCGGCGCCGTTCTCGCAGCCGGGCCAGTACGGCTCGCCGAACCCGCCGTCGACCACCCCGCCGCCGGGCCAGCAGGCCACGACGTACGCGCCCCAGCAGGGCCAGTTCTTCCAGCAGCCGCCGCCGGAGAACCCGGGCACGCCGCCCGGTGGCTTCGGCAAGTCGAACTGACGCAGCCGCTTCCGAACACCCGCTGTGACACTCCGTGTCACAGCGGGTGTTTTGTTTCGGGGGAGACCCGTCCGGGTGAGCTCCCGCGTCCGGCGGCGGCGTGGCTCACCCGGTCGGAGCAGCCCGGATGTCAGGGTGCGGATCATGGACGTGCTCACCGACGACCCCCACCCGCCGGGTGAAGCGGTGGGCGGCGACCCCGGATCCGGCGTCGCTCCCGCCCCGGCGTCCCGGCTGCGCGTGCTGCTCGCCGCCGCCCTCGGCCCGCTGGTCACCGGCTACACGGCCGTCGCGACCGTGCTGGTCCTGATCGCCCTCACCGCCGGCCGCGCCGCCTTCTCCGACACCGGGGTGCTCCTGGCCGCGGGCCCCGGCTGGCTCGCCGCGCACCAGGTGCGTCTCGGTATCGGCGGCCACCCGCTCGGGATGCTGCCGCTGCTGCCCACGCTGGGCGTGGTCGCGCTCGCCGCGCGGACGGCGACCGGTGCCGCCCGCCGCCTCGGCTGCCGGTCGTTCCGCGACGCCCGGTCGGTCCTGCTCACGATCACCGGCGCGCACGCGCTGTTCGGGCTCGTCGTCGCGCTCTGCGCGCAGGGCTCGGCGGTGACGGCCAGCCCGGTGACGGCCTTCGTCGTGCCCGGGCTGCTCGCCGGGGCGGCCGCGACCGCCGGCATCACCCGGTCGTGCGGGCTGCCGGACGCCGTCGCGGACCGCCTCGACCCACTCGCGCTGCGGGGGCTGCGCGCCGGCGCGCTGAGCCTGGCGGTCCTGGTCGCCTGCGGTGCCGCCGTGTTCACCGTCGCGACCGGCGTGTCCTGGGCGACGGTGGCCGACACCTACGAACCCGGGCTGGGCACCAGCTCCGGGCTCTTCGTGCTCTCCCTGCTGTACCTGCCCAACGCCGTGGTGGCCGCGCTGTCCTTCGTCACCGGGCCCGGCTTCTCGATCGGGCCGCTCACCGTCGGCATGTTCGGCTACCGCGGCGGCGCCGTGCCCGCCGTCCCGCTGCTCGGCGGCCTGCCCGAGCACCACGCGGTGTGGTGGCCGGCGCTGCTGGTGCTGCCCGCGGCGGCCGGCGCGCTGGCCGGTTGGTCGCTGCGCAAGGTGGACGCCGATCCGGCGCAGCGCATCCGCGCGGTCGCCGTCGCCGGTGCCGTCGTCGCGCTCGGCTGCGTCGTGCTGGGCACCCTCGCCGGCGGGCGGCTCGGTGACGGCCCGTTCGACCCGGTGAGCGTCCCCGTCGGTGTCGCCTCGGTCGTCGCGTTCTGCTGGATCGTCATCCCGGGTTCGTTCGTCGCGTTCTTCGCGGGCGAGCACGAGCCGCCCGCTCCGCCGCCCGAAGCGCTCGAAGACAACGAAGCCTTCCAGGACGCCGACGACATCGACCCTGAAGAAGCGGCCGAAGCCGTCGAGGAGCTCGAAGCAGCCGAGAGGCCCGAAGAGCCCGAAGAGCCCGAAGAGCCTGAAGATCAGGAAGAGCCGGAAGCGTCCGAAGAGGACGAGGAGATTTCCCCCGAGGACGCGGAGTTCGAGGCCGAGGCCGACGCCGAACTCGGTCTCGACGAGCCGGCCGAAACCGCCCCCGAACCGGGCGAAGCTGTGACCGGAGGCACCGAGACCTGCGGCGACGTCGAGCCGGACGAGACCGACCGTTAGGGTTGACGCGACCCTGGTGAAGCGCCGTGCGCCCGGCTGCGCACCGCCCGCGGCAAGGAGCCCGCTCTGTCTCAACGGTTGGAGCTGCCCACTCCGGTGAAGCTCGTCGTGCTCGCGTCGGGCTCCGGCACCCTCCTGCAGTCGGTGCTGGACGCCACCGGGCGGTCCGGCTTCCCGGCCAAGGTCGTCGCCGTCGGCGCCGACCGCACCGGCATCGAGGCCCTCACCCGTGCCGAGCGCCTGAGCATCCCGTCGTTCACCGTCCGCGTCGCCGACCACCCCGACCGCGCCGCGTGGGACAAGGCGCTCACCGAGGCCGTCGCCGCGTACCGGCCCGACCTGGTCGTCTCCGCCGGGTTCATGAAGATCCTCGGCGAGCAGTTCCTCGGCCGCTTCACGGTGGTCAACACGCACCCGGCGCTGCTCCCGTCCTTCCCCGGGATGCACGCGGTCCGCGACGCCCTCGAGGCCGGCGTCAAGGTCACCGGCTCGACCGTGCACTTCGCGGACGCCGGGGTCGACACCGGGCCGATCATCGCCCAGGAGGCGGTCGTCGTGGAGAGCGACGACGACGAAAACGTCCTGCACGAACGGATCAAGGCCGTCGAACGCAGGCTGCTGGTGGAAACGATCGAGCGACTCGGCCGCGGTGGCTGCACCGTGGACGGACGAAAGGTGACATTTCGTGAGCACTGACCTGGGACGGCGTCCGGTCCGCCGGGCGCTGATCGGCGTCTCGGACAAGGCGGGCCTCCTGGACCTCGCGACCGGCCTGCACGCGGCCGGCGTCGAGATCGTCTCGACCGGCGGCACGGCGAAGGCCATCGCCGACGCCGGCGTCCCGGTCACGCCGGTCGAGCAGGTCACCGGCTTCCCGGAGTCGCTGGACGGCCGCGTGAAGACGCTGCACCCGAACGTGCACGCCGGGCTGCTGGCCGACCAGGGCAACCCCGACCACGTCGAGCAGCTGCGCACGCTGGAGATCGCGGCGTTCGACCTGCTCGTCGTGAACCTGTACCCGTTCGCGCAGACCGTCGCGTCCGGCGCGAGCTTCGAGGACTGCGTCGAGAACATCGACATCGGCGGCCCGGCCATGGTCCGCGCGGCGGCGAAGAACCACGGCAGCGTCGCGGTCGTCGTCGACCCGGCCCGCTACGGCTGGGTGCTCGAGCGCGTCGCCGACGGCGGCTTCGAGTTCGAGGACCGCAAGCGGCTCGCGGCCCAGGCGTACGCGCACACGGCGGCGTACGACACGGCTGTCGCGTCGTGGTTCGCCAGTGCGTACGCGCCGGCGGACGACGCCGGCTTCCCGGACTTCCTCGGCGCCACCTGGGAACGCGCGGACGTCCTGCGCTACGGCGAGAACCCGCACCAGAAGGCCGCGCTGTACAAGAGCCAGAACCCGGGCCTGGCGCACGCCGAGCAGCTGCACGGCAAGGCCATGTCCTACAACAACTACGTCGACACCGACGCCGCCCGCCGCGCCGCGTACGACTTCGCCGAGCCCGCCGTCGCGATCATCAAGCACGCCAACCCGTGCGGTCTCGCCATCGGCGTCGACGTCGCCGAAGCGCACCGCAAGGCGCACGCGTGCGACCCGGTTTCGGCCTACGGCGGCGTCATCGCGACGAACCGGCCGGTCAGCCGCGAGGCCGCCGAGCAGATCGCCGAGGTCTTCACCGAGGTCGTGCTGGCCCCGGACTTCGACGCCGAGGCCCTGGAAATCCTGCAGCGCAAGAAGAACATCCGGCTGCTGAAGCTGCCGGCGGCCCCGGCGTTCCCGGTCGAGTTCCGCCCGATCTCCGGCGGTGTCCTGCTGCAGACGGCCGACGCGATCGACGCCGACGGCGACGACCCCGCCAACTGGAAGCTCGCCACCGGCGCCCCGGCCGACGAGCAGACCCTGCGCGACCTCGAGTTCGCGTGGCGCTCGCTGCGCGCGGTCAAGTCCAACGCCATCCTGCTGGCCAGCGGCGGCGCGACCGTCGGCGTCGGCATGGGCCAGGTCAACCGCGTCGACTCGTCGCGGCTGGCGGTTTCGCGGGCGGGCGACCGGGCCAAGGGCGCGGTCGGTGCGTCGGACGCGTTCTTCCCGTTCCCGGACGGCCTCGAGGTACTGACCGAGGCCGGCGTCCGGGCGATCGTGCAGCCCGGCGGCTCGGTCCACGACCCCGAGGTGATCGCGGCCGCGGAGAAGGCGGGCGTCACCATGTACCTGACGGGGACGCGCCACTTCGCGCACTGACCGCTTTCGGGGGCTCCGGGTGGCGGAGCCCCCGGCCCGGGGCGAAGCCCCGGATGTCACTGACCGCTTTCGGGGGCTCCGGGTGGCGGAGCCCCCGGCCCGGGGCGAAGCCCCGGATGTCACTGACTGCTTTCGGGGGTTCCGGGTGGCGGAGCCCCCGGCTCCGGGGCGAAGCCCCGGATGTCACCGATCCGCGCTTCGAGAGGGAGGGCTCGATGCAGCAACCGCCGTACGGCCAAGGTCAGCAGGGGTACCCGGGCTACCCGCAACAGCAGCCCGGGTACCCGCCGCACCAGGGCTATCCACCTCAGCAGGGATACCCGCCGCCGGGGTACGCCCCGCCCGGGTACCCGCAGGCCGGGTACGGCGCGCCGGTGCCCCCGCCGAAGAAGAAGCGGCTCGGGCTGGTCCTCGGCATCGTCGGCGGCTTCGTCGTGCTGCTCGGCGCGGGCATCCCGGTGGGCACCATGACCGCCGACTACTACGCGAGCACCGGCGCGGTGCCGTCGTCGCCGGTGCCGCCCGAGTGCCAGCTCCCGGCGCCGGTGCTGGAAAAGGCGGGGTTCCCGAGCTTTGTCCTGGGCGGTCAGGGCACCGACGACCTGCCGGGCATCAAGCAGCAGGGCTGCAGCTGGAAGCCGGGTCCGGACGAGAACGTCCGCGATGCCACCATGCACGTCCAGATCACGCGGTACTCCGGGGTGAGCGCGCGTGAGCAGGCGAACGACCTGTTCAAGCCGGTGGCGCCGGCGCTACCGCCGACGGAGGTGCGCGGCATCGGCGACAAGGCGCTCCTGGTCCGGCTCGCCACCGACAGCGCGTTCAGCGGGTCGCGGCTGCACGTCCTCCAGGGCACGACCGTCGTCGTCCTCGAGGTGTCCGGCTGGGACAAGGGGTTCTTCTCGAACTCGCCGATGCCGCAGGAAGAGACCGACGCCGCCGTGCAGGCGGTCGGGGCGGAGATCGTCAAGAAGCTGGCGCGCTAGGCGGGTGCGGGCAGCGTCCGGCACAGCGCGACCGGGAACTTCGGCTCGGCCGCCAGGATCTCCGTGCACCCGGCGGACCCGGTCCGCACGAACGACGTCCACCCCGAGTCGCTCCACCGGAAAGCGGTCCGAGACGGCGGATCGGCCTGGCTCGTCGTGAGGTCGAGGATCAGCCAGCCCGGAACGCACGCACGGGTCGTGCCCGGGCTCGCGGCAGCAGCGGCGGACACCGCGGCGCCGATCCACGCGGGATCGCAGTGGTCGGCGGGCGGGGCGCAGGTGCCGTGGCTGTCGCAGTGGCCCCAGCCCGCGCCGAGCTTGCGCCAGGCGTTGCCGATGTCGGCGTTGAGGATGACCGTCCGGTTCGCGATCGGCTCCGCCGTCGTGAGCCGCAGTTCCGCGGGCACCCGGTCCTCGCAGCCGCCCGCCGCGGGGCGCGTCGAGTAGACGACGTCGGCGCGGATGTCGGTCTTCCCCTCCACGACCTGCTCGATCCGCGGCTCGTGGACGCAGCCGGGGTCCTTGCCGGGCAGCGCGACCTGGACGAAGAGGCTGCGGTCGTCCGAACCGGGGCGGATGCCGGTGACGTCGGCGCGGAAGGAGCGCCACTGGGCGCCGATGGTCGTCGGCGCCGTGGCCGCGGCGGTGGCGCCGGGCACGCCGCAGCCGGCGATCACCGCGCCGGCCGCGACGAGAGCGCAGGTGGCCGCCAGGATCGGCCGTCTCCGCGGTTCGGTCATCGCCACCCCCAAAGTCCTCCGCGGAATCTAGCCGACGCCGCAGCGTCAGGCGGCTGGACCGGGTTTTTCGCTCAGTGTGACGTCCTTCTCCAAGTAGACCGCGCCCCGGATGTGGCCGGACGCGGCGGGCGCGTCCGTGATCCGGTAGCCGGCCCGCTGGTAAAGCGCGATGTTGCGGGCGCTGCGCGCGCCGGTGAAGAGGGCGAAGCGGCGGGCTTCCGCGGGCGCCTGCGTTTCGGCGTGGGCGAGCAGCCGGCGGCCCAGCCCGCGCCCGGCGAGGTCCGGCGCGACCATCAGCCTGCCGATTTCCCAGCTGTCTCCGTCCAGGCGGGCGCGCACCGCGCCGACCAGCCGGTGGTCCTGCCGCAGCACCCACACCGACCACGTCTTCGTCCAGTCGCGCACGTCTTCGAGGGTTTCGTGCAGGGCGGGGATTTCGAGGGTGTCGTTGAGGACGGCTTCCTGGACCCAGCAGCAACGCTGGAGGACCAGCAGTTCCGGGACGTCTTCGGGACGGGCGTCGGAGAGCTCCACGTCGTCTGTCTAGTGACCGGCCCCGGCGCGGGCAACTTCATTACCTTGGCAGGGTGCTGAGTGCAGCTCTCGATGCCCCAGGATTCGGTCCGCTGCCGCCCCGGGCCCGGACCTTGCTGGAAACCCTGGCCGCGCCGCCACGGCTGGCCGCGCACCTGCGGGTGGTGCACGACGTCGCGGTCACGCTGACCGGGTGGGTGGGGCCGCGGGCGGACGTCCCGGCCGTGCTGTTCGGCGCGGCCACGCACGACATCGGGAAGATCCTGCACCCCGAGGAGCTGTCCGGGCCGGGGTCCGCGCACGAACTCGCCGGGTACGCGTTGCTGCTCTCGCAAGGCGTCGAGGAGGGATTGGCGCGCTTCGCGCGGACGCACGGGTCCTGGGACGCCGCGGACGCCACCACCGAGGACCTCCTCGTCACCTTGGCGGACAAGGTGTGGAAGGGAAAGCGGCTGCCGGAGCTGGAACAGCGGGTCGCCTCGCGGCTCGGCGGGGAGCGGTGGGAGACGTTCCTGGCGCTCGACGACGAGCTCGAGCGGATCGCTTCCGGCGCCGACGAACGCTTGGCCTTCCAGTCCGCGTACCCCACTAGTGGGTGACTTGACACCTCCGGGGGTTCGCGGTTGACTGAACTACGTCGAACAGGTGTTCGACATGGAACCGCCGCCTTCCCCGCGGCGAACCAGTGCCGTCGGTCGTGTTTTGGGAGAGGCTCGGCCGCCGGCCCTAGTCCGTGGTGGGGAGGTGCGTGCGGTGACTGCTGTGGTGGAGCCGCCGGCGGCCCGGCTGGCGGCCCTGCCCGGGGTCACCACCGCGAGCCGGGTGGCGGCCCAGGCCGAGCGGGCCAGGGCGACGGGAAGGGTGCTCCCGGTCGTCCCGGCGCTGGCCGGGCTGCTGCCCGACACCGGGCTCCGGCGCGGGAGCACGGTGGCGGTCCACGGGGGCACCTCGCTGCTGCTCGCCCTCCTCGCCGCGGCCACGACCGCGGGTTCCTGGGCGGCGGTGGTCGGCCTGCCCTCCCTGGGCATCGCGGCGGCGGCCGAGTACGGGGTCGACGTCACCCGCCTGGCTCTGGTCCCGAGCCCGGGACCAGAGCTCCCGGCGGTGATCGCGGCGTTGCTGGACGGCGTGGACCTGGTGGCGGTCCAGCCTTCCGTGGCGCTCCGGCCGGCCGTGGCACGGCGGTTGTCGGCCCGAGCCCGTCACCGTGGCGCGGTGCTGCTGTCTTCGGGCGCTTGGCCCGGTGCGGACGTGGAGCTTTCGTGCCGTCGTTCCCCCTGGTCGGGTCCGTCTGCCGGGTACGGACACCTCGAGTCCCGCCGCGTCCGGGTCCGAGCCCACGGCCGCGGCGCGGCCACCCGCCCGACCTCGGCCGACCTCCACCTCCC
>JARAWT010000002.1:0-295438 GCA_033793495.1 Streptomyces sp. MN03-5084-2B
CCCCTTCCCCGCCCCCTGTCCCGGCGAGCAAGCTGTGATCAGCGAAAGCCGAACAACTCATCTGGGGATGAAGACATGAATGCCAAGCAAATCATCGTGACCGCCACCGCGCCCACCGGATTCGACTGGGACACCGTCAAAGCCATCCTGGGCGGGCTGAACCCCGGTCACCCCTAGTCATGGAGACTGCCCGTGTACATGGCAAGCGTTGCACTTGCCGCATCGGGCGAGGCCAAACATCGTGAGCTGGACCCTAACCTACTGGTGGACCTGCTCTGGGCGCTCGCCGAACCGGGGCTGGGAATCGAACACATGCGTGTCACCAGTGGCCCGGGTCACATTGAAGTAGTTTTCTTCAGCACCGCACCCGACGCACATTCGGTCGCGGTCACCGGAATTCATCTCTGCGAAACCGCAACGTCATCCGCCCCTCAATTGAAGGGCTGGTACGTCGTGCCTTTGCGTGGGGAATGAGGGGCCTGGTCAGCAATGAAGTTTGTCCATCATCGTGCCGAAATGTCCATTTTAGGGGAAATATACAGCGGTGTCCGGGAAGGCCGCGGCCGCGTCGCCCTCGTCGGTGGTCCCGTGGCCAGCGGCAAGACCACGCTGCTGGGCCGGCTGGCCGATCGGGCGCTGGAGTCGGGGGCCGTGGTGCTGCAGGCCATCGCCACCGAGCCCGAACGGCAGCTGCCCTACGGGGTAGTCGGCCAGCTGCTGCAGAGCCCGGCCGTGTCGGCCGAGCTGGCGGAGGAGTTCGCCGCCCTCCTCGACGCCGGGGAGGCCACCCCGGTGGCCGACCGCGCCGTCGTGCTGCAGCAGACCGCCCGCGCCGTCGCGGCGGCACTGGTGAAGCTGTCCCGCACCGCGCCGCTGCTGCTCGTCGTCGACGACCTGCACCACGCCGACGACGAGTCGCTGCACTGCCTGCTGTTCCTGCTGCTGCGGATCAGGGCCGCCCGGATCATGGTGGCACTGGGGGAGCGCACCAGCGACCGGTCGGCGGCCCCGGCCTTCCACGCCGAGCTGGTGCGGCTGCCGCACTGCCGCCGCATCCGGCTGGCCACGCTGCCCGCGGACGGCGTGGTCGACCTGATCACCGGGGAGCTGGGGGCGGACGCCGCCCGGCTGCTGGCCCCCGGCTGCCACGAGCTGACCGGCGGCAACCTGCTGCTGGTGCACGCCCTGCTCGAAGACCACCGCTCGGCGGGCGGCCCGGCCGAGCCCGTGCCCGGCTTCGCCTTCCGCGACGCGGTGCTGAGCTGCCTGCGCAGCAGCGGCCCGGCCGCCCTCGACGTCGCCGCCGCGGTGGCCGTCCTGGGCGACGCCGCCCGCGCGGCGGAGCTGACCGGCGAACCGGCGGACGAGACCGCCCGGACGCTCGGGGACCTCGAAGCGGCGGGAATCCTCGCCGCCGGCCGGTTCCGGCACCCGGCGGGCGCGTCCGCGGTCCTCGAAGCCCTCGACCCGGCTCGCCGCGCGGAGCTGCGCCGCCGGGCCGCCCGGCTGCGCTACGAAGAAGGCGCCGACAGCACGACGGTCGCCGAAATGCTGGTGGCCGCCGAAGACCTCGACGAGCCGTGGGCGGCCGGGGTGCTGCGGGCCGCGGCCGAACGCGCACTGGCCGAGGACGACGTCGAGAAGGTGGTCCGCTACCTGGACCCGGTGAGCAGGCGGGGCGACGCGGCCCAGCGGGTCGCGGTCACCACGCTGCTGGCCGACGCCGAATGGCGGGTGTCGCCGATCGCCGCCGAGCGGCGGGTCCGGGCGCTGGCCGCCGACCTCGGCGAAACCGGGCAGGAGCCGGGGCCACTGCGGCACCTGCTCTGGCACGGCGGCGCCGAAGAGGCGTCGCGCGCCTTCACCCGGCTGCGCGCGGAAAGCGGGCTGTCGCTGGACGCCGAGGCCCTGTGCCTGGCGGCGGCGTGCACGCACCCGGCACTGGCCGCGAAGCTGCCGTCACCGTCCCGGCCGGCGGGGACCCGGCCGGTGCCGAGCGGCACGGTCGTCGACACGCAGTGGCGCGCGGCCCGCATCCTGCGCGGGGTGCTGCGGGGACGGCACGGGGACAACGTCGTCGTCGCGGTCGAGCAGATCCTGCAGAGCACGCGGCTGGCGGACGCCACGATCCAGCCGCTCACCTTCGCGCTGCGCGCCCTGATGTACGCGGGCAGCACGGAACGGGCGCTGCCGTGGTGCGAGCGGCTGCTCGAAGAGGCGTCGAAACGCCGGGCACCCGCCTGGCAGGCGGTGTTCAGCACGCTGCGGGCGGAGATCGCCGTGCGCCAGGGCGGGTTGCCCGCCGCGCGGGAGCACGCGGCCAAGGCGCTCTCGCTGATCTCCGCGCCCAGCTGGGGCGTGGCGATCGGGTCCCCGCTGGCGAGCCTGATCCACGTGCACACCGAGACCGGCGCGCACGACGAGGCCGAGGCGCTGCTGGCCCAGCCCGTGCCGGACGCGATGTCGCGCACGGTGTACGCGCTGCCGTACGGCTACGCCCGCGGCCGGCACCTGCTGGCCACCGACCAGGTGTACGCGGCGCTGCGGGAGTTCATGGCGGTGGGCGAGCTGATGTCGGCCTGGGGGATCGACATCCCGTCGCTCGTGCCGTGGCGCGTCGGCTGCGCCGAGGCCTACCTGCGGATCGGGGACCGGCCGAAGGCCGCGGAGCTGGTCGACGGCCAGCTCAACCTGGTCAGCGAAAGCAACGCCGCCGCGCTCGGGGCGACCCTGCGGGTGCTGGCGAACACGCACGAGCTGGCCGACCGGCCGCCGATGCTGAAGAAGGCCGTCGACGAGATCCAGGCCGGCGGGGACCGGCTGGAGCTGGCGAAGGCGCTGGCCGACCTCGGCCGGGCACACCACGAGCTGAACGAGACGAGCCGGGCGCGGATGATGGTCCGCCGGGCCTGGCACGTGGCGAAGGACTGCCAGGCCGAAGCGGTGTGCCGCGAGCTGCTGCCGCATCTGTCCGCCGAGGACATGAAGCCCGTGGCGGCCGAAGCGGGCGAGGCGCAGCGGCTCGCGTCGCTGACGTCGGCCGAGTACCGGACCGCCGCGCTCGCCCGGCACGGCTACACCAACCGCGAGATCGCGCGGAAGCTGTTCATCACGGTGTCCACTGTGGAACAACATCTGACGCGCACGTACCGGAAGCTCAAGGTGGGCACGAGAGCCGACCTGCCCGCCGGGCTCGAACCGACCGTCGCCGGCACGGCGTGACCGGTGCGCCGCACCCCGGAAGCCCGGCCACGCACCCCGAGCGTGGCCGGGCTTCCGGGCGTGCGTCAGACCCGGACGGCGGCTTCGGCGTACGCCTCGAGCCGGTCGGCCGCGGCACGGGTGCCCCCGGCTTCGCGCACCCGGCGGCTTTCGTCGCGGAGGCGGGCGTGCAGCGCGTCGTCGGCGAGAACGCCTTCGACGGCCTCGCGCAGGCTTTCGGGCGTCACCTCGCCGCGGCCGAGCACCCGGCCGAGGCCCAGTTCGGCGAGCCGGGCGGCCACCGCGTCCTGCTCGGGCATCTGCGGCACCGCGACCAGCGGCGTGCCGAAGTGCAGCGACTCCATGGTGCTGCCCATCCCGGCGTGGCAGACGAACGCCGACGCGTGGCGCAGCACGGTGAGCTGCGGGACGCGGGCGTGCACCTCGACGTTGGGCGGCAGCTCACCGAGCGAGGAGGCCGGGACGCGGTCGCCGACGGACAGCACGACGTGCACCGGGCGGCCGGCGAAGGCCGTCACGCAGGCGCGGAAGAACTCGGGACGCAGGTTGTGCGCCGTGCCCAGGGAGACGTACACGATCGGCAGGCCGGTGGACGGCGGTGTCCAGCCGCCCTGGAAGCCGCGTTCGGACAAGCACGGGCCGACGAAGGCGAACCGCTCGTCGAAGGTCTCGCCGGCGTACTGGAACTCGCGGGTCAGGAAGACCAGCCGCGGCTCGTCCGGCTCGCCGCGGGTGAGGTCCTCGGGCGTGACGTCGGCGAACCCGTTCCGGGCCAGGAACTCCGTGAACTCGGCGTGGAAGGCCGCCGTCGCCGGGTGCTGCCCGGCGACGCCGGCGATGCGCTCGGCCTCCTTGGCGACGGAGTACTCCTGGTTCGCGGCGAAGGTCGGGAACAGCTCCAGCGTCGGCCGGTTCCAGCGGCGGCCCAGCATCCGGGCCAGCGGGTACAGGGTGACGTCGTAGGCGAGGACGTCCGGCCGGTCGGCCTCGAACCGCTCGAGCAGCGCCGGCGCCAGCAGCACGCTCTCGCGCAGCAGGATCAGCGGCAGCCAGGCGACGTCGTCGGCGGTGACCTCCTTGCCCGGGTGGGTCGAGGTGAGCGTGCTGCCGACGGTCAGGACGTCGGCGCCGGTGGCCGCGACGGCCGGGGCGAACTCGGCGGTGGTGGCGTAGGTGACGCGGTGGCCGCGGCGAACCAGCTCGGCGACGACGGCCAGGGTCGGCGTGACGTGCCCGTGGGCGGGGATGTTGACGAACGCGAAATGGCAGGGCATGGTCTGCTCTCTTTTCGGGGGATTCGTCGATCGGGACAGGACTCAGGCGGCGACGGCGTGGCCGTGGTGGCGCTTCTTGTCGCCGATCAGGCCGGTGCGCTGGCCGTAGACCTGCCCGAAGATCTGCAGGCCGACGAACAGGACGCCGTACTGCGCGCCACCGAGGCCCGGCACCAGGTCGACCGGGAGCGTGTAGGCCATGACCGCGCGGACGCCGGCGTCGAGCACGAGCGCGACACCCCAGGCGGCGGTGACCACGCGCATGCCGTGGCGGAAGTCCGCCGAGGTCGCGAAGCGGTGCGTCCAGGTGTCCTCGGGCGTCTTGGCCTTGGCGTCGGCGATCGGCCGGGCGGCTTCGAAGATGAACGGGCGGTTCGTGCGCAGCGTGCCGAGCAGCCAGAGCCCCGCCGCGGCGGTCAGCCAGCCGTCCTTGGCGAGCAGGAAGCGCTCGCTGCCGGTGAGGAACGACGCGCCGACGCTGAGCACCAGGATCGTCAGGGTGAACAGGGCCAGGCCGCCGACCTTGCGGCTCTTCACGACCTGGTAGCCGACATGGGCCAGCGGAGCGGCGCCCCCGGCGAGCAGGGCGAGCAGCTGACCGACGCCGGCGGCGCGCAGGCCGTAGTAGAGGGCGATCGGGGCGGCCAGGTCGACGACCAGGTTGGTCACGATGGCGCCGGCCGCGCTCTTCTTGGTGGCTGTGGTGTTCATCGTCTTCTCCCAGGTCATCGGTGGTGTGTTTCCAACGTAGAAGCCGCGGCGACCGGTCAGAAGCCCACTTCTGCCCCTCCCGGGGTGGGGTTTTCTTTACCCCGGAGGGGTGCTTCCCACCTCGGCCCGCGCGGCCGGGGTGCCGCAGACTGGCGGGGTGCCGGAAACAGGAGGACCTGACGTGACCGACTCGGCAGTGACCGTCCCCGCGGCGTCCGCGCGGCTGCGGCGGGTACCGCTCGACCTGGCGCGCGGGTTCGCACTCGGCGTCGTGAGCCTCGGCGAAGCGGTGCTGGCCGTGGCCACCCTGCTGTCGATGGTGCTGTGGTTCGGGCTCGGCATGTTCCCGCTGTTCCTGCTGCTGACGCGGGTGATCCGGGGCGTCGCGAACACCGCCCGCGAGCTCGCCTGCCGCTGGTCCGGCGTCGAGGTCGCGGTGCCCTACCGGCCGCGGCCGCGGCTCGAGCGCACCGAGCACGGCTGGTACTGGAGCGGCCACGACTACCACAAGCGCCGCTGGTTCGCGGCCGTCTCGCTGCGGCTGCGCTGGATCTGCGGCGACCCGGCGACCTGGCGCGACC
Source organism: Streptomyces sp. MN03-5084-2B (assembly GCA_033793495.1). Classification (GTDB taxonomy): domain Bacteria; phylum Actinomycetota; class Actinomycetes; order Mycobacteriales; family Pseudonocardiaceae; genus Amycolatopsis. Next base: position 5,789 of record JARAWT010000002.1, read on the forward strand.
TGGCCTGGCTGCTGGCCGACCCGGTGGTCGGTGGCGCACTCGCGCTGTCCCCGGTCCTGCTCACCGGGGCCGGGGCGGGCGCGCTGGTGCTGGCGGCCGGCGTCGGATCCGGCTTCGGCGGCCTGGAGGCGCCGCTGCTCGCCGCGCTCGGTCTCGCCGGGATCGCGGCCGGGGCCGCGTTCGCCGGACCGCTCCTGAAACTGCACGGCGAGTGGACCGCGGTGCTGCTCAAGCCGAGCCGCCGGGGCAAGCTCGACGAGCGGGTGCGGCAGCTGACCCGGACGCGGGCGGACGCGCTGGCCACGCAGGCGGCCGAGCTGCGGCGCATCGAACGCGACCTCCACGACGGCGCCCAGGCGCGGCTGGTGGCGATGCGGATGAAGCTCGCGGTGCTCTCGCAGTTCATCGACCGCGACCCCGGCAAGGCGAAGGACCTGGTCCTCGAGCTGCGGGAGTCGTCGGGCAAGGCGTTGCAGGAACTGCGCGACCTCGTGCACGGGATCCACCCGCCGGTGCTGGCCGAGCGCGGGCTGGGTGACGCGCTGCGCGCGTTCGTCCTCGACCTGCCGTTGGACGCGGAGATGGACATCGACCTGCCCGGCCGGTTCGAGCCGGCGGTGGAGGCGGCGGTCTACTTCAGCGTGTGCGAAGCGCTGACGAACGTGGTCAAGCACGCGCAGACCCGTGACGTGACGGTGCGCCTGCGGTTTTCCGCCGGCCTGCTGACCGGTTCCGTGGTGGACGAAGGTCGTGGGGGAGCCGATCTCGCGGCCGGATCCGGGCTGCGCGGGATCGCGAAGAGGCTGGAAGCCTTCGACGGTACGCTGGGCGTCGTCAGCCGCCCCAGTGGACCGACCCGGGTGAGTTTGGAGATCCCGTGCGCGTTGTGCTCGCCGAAGACCACGCTCTCCTCAGGGACGGCTTGATCCTGCTGCTGCAGGCGCACGGCTTCGAGATCGTCGCGGCGGTGGAGACCGGCCCGGAGCTGCTGAAGGCGTTGCTGGAGCACCGCCCGGACGTGGCGGTGGTCGACGTCCGCCTCCCGCCGAGCTTCACCGACGAGGGACTGCAGGCGGCGCTCGCGGCGCGGAAGCAGGTGCCGGGGCTGCCGGTGCTGGTGCTCTCCCAGCACGTGGAACAGTTGTACGCCAACGAACTCCTGCAGGACGGCCACGGCGCGGTGGGGTACCTGCTCAAGGACCGCGTCGGCGACGCGGAGGAGTTCGTGGAGGCGGTCCGCCGGGTGGCGGCGGGCGGGACGGCCATGGACGCGACCGTGATCGCCAAGCTGCTGGCTCGGCAGGCGCGCAACGAGCCGTTCGAGGCGTTGAGCCCGCGCGAGCGCGAAGTGCTGGAGATGATGGCCGCGGGACGGTCCAACACGGGTATCGCGCAGAGCCTCAACTTCAGCGAAGGCACGGTGGGCAAGCACATTTCCAACATCTTCGCCAAGCTGAACCTGCCGCCGTCGAACGACGACAACCGGCGGGTGCTGGCGGTGCTGACCTACCTGAACCGCAGCAAGGCGGTCTGACCCCGGCCCCCGGCCGGCGTTTTCCCTTGTCACCGCTGGTTCTCCGGGGTCCCTAGGGGCCCCGCTAGGGGTTTCTGCCCCCGTTCTCCCTCCGTAGCGTCCTCCCTGATCACGGCAGTTGCTGCCCGTCCCGCGATCTGTGGAGGACTCGCCTTGTCCCAGCTTGAGTTCGGCATCGCGATCGTCGGAATGGCCTGCCGTCTGCCCGGTGCCGCCGACCACACCGCCTACTGGCGCCTCCTCCGCGAAGGACGGCACGCCATCACCGCCACTCCCGCCGAACGCTGGAGCAGCGACGTGCCCGGCACCGGGTGCGGTGGCTTCCTCGACGACGTCGCCGGCTTCGATGCCGGGTTCTTCGGTGTCTCGCCGCGCGAGGCCGCCGTCATGGATCCGCAGCAGCGGCTCATGCTCGAACTCGGCTGGGAAGCCCTCGAGGACGCCGGGCACCCGCCGTCGCGGCTCGATGCCGACGGGGCAGGCGTCTTCGTCGGGGCCATCTGGGACGACTACGCGCACCTGCTGCACCAGCACGCCGCGGTCACCCAGCACACCCTCACCGGCACCCACCGCGGGGTGATCGCCAACCGCGTGTCCTACAGCCTCGGGCTCCGCGGTCCCAGCCTGACCGTCGACTGTGGACAGTCCTCCTCGCTCGTCGCCGTGCACCTGGCGTGCGAAAGCCTGCGGCGGGGCGAATCCGCCGTCGCGCTGGCCGGCGGGGTCAACCTCAACCTCATCCCCGAAAGCGCGGTCGGCGCGGCCCGGTTCGGCGGCCTCTCGCCGGACGGCCGCTGCTTCACCTTCGACGCCCGCGCGAACGGCTACGTCCGCGGCGAAGGCGGCGGCTTCGTCGTGCTGCGGCCCCTCTCCGACGCCCTGGCCGACGGCGACCGCGTCTACGGCGTCATCCGCGGCTCGGCCACCAACAACGGCGGCGCCGCCGAAACCCTGACCACGCCCAGCGGTCCCGCCCAGCGGCAGGTCCTGCGGCTGGCCCACGAGCGGGCGGGCACCGACCCGGCCGACGTCGAGTACGTCGAGCTGCACGGCACCGGCACCCGCCTCGGCGACCCCATCGAAGCCGCCGCGCTCGGCGCCGTCATCGGTACCGCGCGGGAGCCCGGCGCGCCGCTGCTGGTCGGCTCGGCGAAGACCAACGTCGGGCACCTCGAAGGCGCCGCCGGCATCGCCGGCCTGCTCAAGGCCGCCCTCTGCCTCTGGCACGGCGAGATCGCGCCCAGCCTCAACTTCGCCACCCCCAACCCGGACATCCCGCTCGACGACCTCAACCTGCGCGTCGCCACCGAGCCCACCCCGTGGACCGCCGCGGAGCCGCTCGCCGGCGTCAGCTCGTTCGGGATGGGCGGCACGAACTGCCACGTCGTCCTCGGCGCCGCCCCGGCCACCGCACCCGGGCGGCCCAGCGGCGGCCCGCCGTTGCCGCTCGTGCTCTCCGCGCGCACCCCCGAAGCCTTGGCCGTGCAGGCGGAAAACCTGCGAGAGGCCCTCGAAGGCGGCCTCGACCCGGTGGACGCCGGCTACTCCCTGGTCACGACCCGGGCGTCGCTCGAGCACCGCGCGGTCGTCCTGCCGGACGGCGACCTCGGCGCCGCGCTCGGCAGGCTCGCGGCGGGGGAGCCGACGCGGTCGGTCGTGCGCGGCACGACCCGGGACGCGCGGAAGGTCGCCTTCCTCTTCTCCGGCCAGGGCAGCCAGCGGGCCGGCGCGGGACGCGGGCTCTACGCGAGCGAGCCGGCGTTCGTGGCCGCCCTCGAGGAGATCCTCGCCCGCGTCGACCTGCCGCTGCGCGCGGCGATGTTCGAACCCGGCGAGCTGCTGGACCGGACGCAGTACACGCAGCCGGCACTGTTCGCGCTGGAAGTCGCGCTGTTCCGGCTGCTGGAGAGCCGGGGCGTGCGCCCGGACGTCCTGATCGGCCACTCCGTCGGCGAGCTGGCCGCCGCGCACGTGTCCGGCGTGCTGTCCCTCGACGACGCGATCGCGCTGGTCCTCGCCCGGGGCCGGCTGATGCAGGAGCTGCCCGGCGGCGGGGCGATGCTCGCCGTCGAAGCCACCGAGGCCGAGGCGCACGCGGTCGCGGGCGTGTCCGTCGCCGCGGTCAACGGGCCGCGGGCGGTCGTGCTCTCCGGCGACGCCGACGCGGTCGAACGCGCCGGCGAGCACTTCGCCGGGCTGGGCCGCAAGACCAAGCGGCTGCGGGTGAGCCACGCGTTCCACTCGTCCCACATGGACGGAATGCTCGCCGGGTTCCGTGCGGTGGCCGAGGGGCTGAGCTTCGGCGCGCCGCGGATCCCGATCGTCTCGACCTTGACCGGCGGCGTCGTCACGGCCGCCGAACTGGCCGACCCCGGCTACTGGACGCGGCACGTCCGCGAAACGGTCCGGTTCGCCGACGGCGTCCGCGAAATCGGCGACGCGCTGTTCGTCGAGCTGGGGCCGGACGGTGTCCTGTGCGCGATGGCCCGGGAAAGCACCGAGGGCGTCTTCGCGCCGGCCCTCCGCCGGGACCGCGACGAAACCGCCACCGTCCACAATGTCCTCGCGCAGCTGCACGTCCACGGCGCCGACGTCGACTGGGCGGCCGTCTACGCCGCCCGCGGCCACCGCGTCGACCTGCCGCCCTACCCGTTCCGCCGCGACCGCCACTGGTTCGACGGCCCGGCGCGGGCCGCGGCGCCGGAACCGGAGCCGTCGTGGGCGCAGCGGGTCGCCGAGCTGCCCGCCGCCGAACGGGACCGGCGGCTCGGCGAAGTCGTCCGCGAAGGCGTCGCGCTGGTCCTCGACTACGCCGGCGCGAACGACGTCGACCCGGCGCGAACCTTCAAGGAGCTGGGCATCGACTCGCTCACCGCTGTCGAGCTGCGGGACCACCTCGGCCGCGTGACCGGGCTGAAGCTGGGCAGCGGCGCGCTCTTCGACCACCCGACGCCGTCGGCGCTCGCCCGCCACCTGGAGGCCGGGCTCGCGGGCGACGGCGACCGGATCGCCGAGACGGCCGTCGCGAGCGACGAGCCGATCGCCATCGTCGCGATGAGCTGCCGCTTTCCCGGCGGGGTCCGCACGCCGGAGGACCTGTGGAACCTCGTCGCCGGCGGGGTCGACGCGATCGGGCCGTTCCCGGCCGACCGCGGCTGGGACCTCGACGCGCTCTACGACCCCGACCCCGAGCACCCGGGCACGACCTACACCCGCGCCGGCGGGTTCCTCGACGGCGTCGCCGACTTCGACCCGGCGTTCTTCGGCATCTCGCCGCGCGAGGCCGTGGCGATGGACCCGCAGCAGCGGGTGCTGCTGGAGCTGTCGTGGGAGGCCTTCGAGCGCGCCGGGCTCGACCCGGCGGCGCTGCGCGGCACGCCGGCCGGAGTGTTCGTCGGCGCGATGGCCACCGACTACGGCCCGCGGCTGCACGAGGCGGCAGGCGGCGCCGACGGCTACCTGCTGACCGGCACCACCGGCAGCGTCGTCTCGGGCCGGCTGGCCTACACGTTCGGGCTGGAGGGACCGGCGGTCACGGTCGACACGGCCTGTTCGTCCTCGCTGGTCGCGCTGCACTGGGCGGCGCGCGCCCTGCGGGCCGGCGAGTGCTCGCTCGCGCTGGCCGCCGGCGTCGCCGTGATGTCCCGGCCCGGCATGTTCATCGAGTTCTCCCGCCAGCGCGGGCTGTCCCCGGACGGCCGGTGCAAGGCGTTCTCCGCCGCGGCGGACGGCACCGGCTGGGCCGAGGGCGCGGGCGTCCTGCTGCTGGAACGGCTCGGTGACGCCCAGCGCAACGGCCACCAGGTCCTCGCCGTGCTGCGTGGCTCGGCGGTGAACTCCGACGGCGCTTCGAACGGCCTCACCGCCCCGAACGGCCCGTCACAGCAGCGCGTCATCCGGCGCGCCCTCGCCGACGCCGGTCTGTCCACCGCGGACGTCGACGCGGTCGAGGCGCACGGCACCGGCACGAAGCTGGGCGACCCGATCGAGGCCGACGCCCTGATCGCCACCTACGGCGCCGAGCGCGAAACCCCGCTCTGGCTGGGGTCGCTGAAGTCCAACATCGGGCACACCCAGGCCGCGGCGGGCATCGGCGGCGTGATCAAGATGGTCCAGGCGCTGCGGCACGGCGTACTGCCGAAGACGCTGCACGCCGACGAGCCGACCCCGCACGTCGACTGGCCGGCCGGGGCGGTCGAACTGCTGACCGAGAACCGGCCGTGGCCGTCGGCCGGACGGCCGCGCCGTGCGGCGGTGTCGTCGTTCGGCGTCAGCGGGACGAATGCGCACGCCGTGCTGGAGCAGGCCCCCGACGCCCCGGAACCCGAGCGGATCGAGGGCCCGGTGGTCCTGTCGGCCCGGACCGGGTCCGCACTGCGCGCGCAGGCGAAGACCCTGGTCGACTACGTACGCACGCGCGAAGTGTCCGATGCGGACCTGGCGCACACGCTGACTTCGACCCGGAGCAGGTTCGCCCACCGGGCGGTGCTCTTCGGTCGCGACGGGCTCGACGTGCTCGCCGAGGGCGGCAGCTCGGCCGACGTCGTCCAGGGCGCGGTCCGCGGCTCCGGCCGGGTCGCCTTCGTCTTTCCCGGCCAGGGCTCGCAGTGGGCCGGGATGGCCGTCGAGCTGATGGCCGCGTCCCCGGTGTTCGCCGAGCGCATCGAAGCGTGCGGGAAGGCGCTGGCGTCCCATGTGGACTGGTCACTGGCCGACGTTCTCCGCGGGGCCGAAGGCGCGCCGGGGTTCGACCGGGTCGATGTCGTGCAGCCCGTGCTGTGGGCGGTGATGGTGTCGCTGGCCGCGTTGTGGCGCTCCTCCGGCGTCGAACCGTCGGCCGTGGTGGGGCATTCCCAGGGCGAGATCGCGGCGGCCGTGGTCTCCGGCGCACTGTCCCTCGAGGACGGAGCACTCGTGGTCGCGTTGCGCAGCAAGGCGATCCTGGCGCTGGCGGGACGCGGCGGGATGGTCTCGATCCCGCTGCCGCACGACGAGGTCGCGGTGGACGAGCGGATCTCGATCGCGGCCGTGAACGGCCCCCGGTCCACTGTGGTCTCGGGAGACGCCGAAGCACTCGACGAGCTGATGGACCGCTACGAGGCGGCTGACATCCGGGCCAAGCGGATCCCGGTGGACTACGCGTCGCACTCCGCGCACGTCGAGGCGATCGAAACCGAGCTGCTGGCGCTGCTGGCGCCGATCCGGCCGCGGGCGTCGGAGGTGCCGTTCTACTCGACGGTGACCGGCGGCCTGCTCGACACGAGCGTCATGGACGCCCGGTACTGGTACGAGAACCTGCGCACCACCGTCCGGTTCGAGGAGGTCGTCCGGCAGCTCGCCGAGCGTGGCCACGCCGTGTTCGTCGAGTGCAGCGGGCACCCGGTGCTCACCATCGGCGTCCAGGACACCGTCGACGAGCTCGGCGCGGACGCGGTGGCGCTCGGCTCGCTGCGCCGCGACGACGGCGGGCCTGCCCGGTTCCGGACCGCGCTGGCCCAGGCCCACGTGGCCGGCGCGGCCGTCGACTGGGGCACGGCCGGCCGGATCGTCGAGGACCTGCCGACCTACCCCTTCGACCGGCAGCGGTACTGGCTGGAGCCCGTCGCCGGGGCAGGCGAACTGTCGTCGGCCGGGCTCGGCGAACCCGGGCACCCGCTGCTCGGCGCCGCGGTCCAGGTCGCCGAGACGGGCGGGCTGGTGTTCACCGGGCAGCTGTCGCGGCGGACCCGGCCGTGGCTGGCCGACCACGCGGTGCTGGACACCGTGCTGCTGCCGGGCACGGCGTTCGTCGAGCTGGCCCTGCACGCGGCGGGCGGCGACGGCCTGGAGGAGCTGACCCTGGAAGGTCCCCTGGTGCTGCCCGAGCGCGGCGCGGTGACGCTGCAGATCGCGGTCGCGCCGGAAGGCGAGGACGGCCGCCGGGCCATCGCGTTCCACTCGCGCCGCGACGGCGAAGCCGGCTGGACGCGGCACGCGACCGGCGTGCTCGGCGAGGTCACCGCACCCGGGACGGCGCTGACGGCCTGGCCGCCGGCGGCCGAGCCGATCGACGTCGACGGGCTGTACCAGGACCTCGCCGACGCCGGGTTCGGCTACGGCCCGGTGTTCCAGGGACTGCGCAAGGCGTGGCGGTCCGGCCGGGAGGTGTACGCGGAGGTCGCGCTGCCGACCGAGGACGGGGCCGGTTTCGGCTTGCACCCGGCCCTGCTGGACGCGGCCCTGCACGCGGCGGGCCACGAGGTCCTGATCGGCGACGGCGGCACGAGCAGCATCCCGTTCTCCTGGCGCGGCATCACCCTGCACCGCACCGGCGCGGAGTCGCTGCGGGTCCGGCTGACCGTGGGGGAGGCGGAGCTGGCGCTGGCGGTCGCCGACGAGACGGGAGCCCCGGTGGCGACGGTGGATTCGCTGCTGCTGCGCCCGCTCAGCGGAGCGGTCACCGGCGCCCCGGCGGACTCGCTGTTCCGCGTGGAGTGGGTGGAGATCGAGCCGGGACCGGACGAGGCGCCGCTGACCTGGGCCACGGACGTCGCCGAGGGGGGCGAGCCGGACACCGATGTCGCGATTCGCGTGATCACCGAAACCGGTCCGCTCGCCGAACGCACCCACGCCGCCGTCGCCCGGGCGCTCGACCTCGCTCAACGCCGGCCCGCCGACGCGGCCCGGCTCGTGCTGGTCACCGCCGGCGCCTGGACCACCGATCCCGCGGCCGCCGCGGTCTGGGGCCTGCTCCGCTCGGCGCAGTCCGAACAGCCCGGCCGGTTCGTCCTCGCCGACGTCACCCCCGGCGACGAGCACCTCCTTCCCGCGGCCCTCGCCACCGGCGAACCGCAGCTCGCGATCAACGCCGGCCGGGTGACCGTCCCGCGCCTGCGCCGCCTCCGGCCCGCCGACGGCGAACCGCTCGTCCTCGACCCCGAAGGCACGGTGCTCATCACCGGCGGCACCGGCACCCTGGGCGCCCTCGTCGCCGAACACCTCGTCACCACCTACGGCGTCCGAAAACTGCTCCTGACCAGCCGAAACGGCCTCAACTCGCCGGGTGCGGCCGAGCTGGCCGAGCGCTTGGACGCCGAGGTCACGATCGCCGCCTGCGACGCCGCCGACCGGGACGCCCTGGCCGCGCTCCTCGCCGGCGTGGAGCTCACCGCCGTCGTCCACGCGGCCGGGGTCCTCGACGACAGCGTGTTCGCCGCCCTGACCCCCGACCGGCTGGCCGCGGTCCTCAAGCCCAAGATCGACGCCGCCGCCCACCTCGACGAGCTGACCGCCGGGCACCCGCTGCGGGCGTTCGTGCTGTTCTCCTCGGTCGCCGCCACGCTCGGCACCGGCGGGCAGGCCAACTACGCCGCCGCCAACGCGTTCCTCGACTCCCTCGCCGCCCGGCGCCGCGCCGAAGGCCGCCCCGGCACCGCGCTGGCCTGGGGGTTCTGGGCCGAGCGCAGCGGCATGACCGCGCACCTCGCCGACGCGGACCTGAGCAGGCTGACGCGCTCCGGCGTCGGCGCGCTGCCCAGCGAAGAAGGGCTCGCGCTCTTCGACGTCGCCCTGCGGCAGGCCGACGCGGCCCTCGTCCCGGCCCGGCTCGACCTGGCCACCCTGCGGGCCCGCGCCGGCGGTGAGGTCCCGCCGCTGCTGCGGGAGCTGATCCGGACGCGCTCCCGTGCCGGGACCACCAGAGACAGCGGCTCGCTCGCCGGACGCCTCGCCGTGACGCCCGAGGCCGACCGGCCGCAGCTGGTGCTCGACGCGGTGCTGGCCGACACCGCGACCGTGCTCGGGTTCGCCTCGGCGGCCACGATCGACGGCGACCAGGCGTTCAAGGAGATCGGCTTCGACTCGCTCACCGCGGTCGAGCTGCGCAACCGGCTCACCGCGGCACTCGGCCTGCGGCTGCCGGTGACGCTGATCTTCGACTACCCGACGCCGCGGGCGCTGGCCGGGTTCGTGCTCGCCGAGCTGGCGCCGTCGGCCCATCCCGACGTGCCGGTGCTGGCGCAGCTGGACGGGCTGCGCACCACCTTGTCCACCGTGGACCAGGCCGACCCGGACCGGGCGCGGATCACCGCGCGGCTGCGGGCGCTGCTGGCCGAGTGGACCGAGATCGAAGAGACGGCCGATGCGGAGATCGCCACGGCCGACGACGAAGCGATGTTCGCGCTGATCGACAGCGAACTGGGGACTGTGTGAGATGCCGACGGGCTGGGGTGAGCTGAATGTCCACTGAGGACAAGCTGCGGGACTATCTCAAGCGGGTGACCACCGACCTGAGGCAGGTCCGGCGGCAGCTGCGCGAAGAGCAGGAGCGCGCGGACGAGCCGGTCGCGATCGTCGGGATGAGCTGCCGCTACCCCGGTGGCGTCCGCTCGCCCGAGGACCTGTGGCGGCTGGTCGAACAGGGGACCGACGCCGTCGGCCCGTTCCCGGACCGGCGCGGCTGGGACCTCGGCGCGCTCTACCACCCGGATCCCGACCATGCGGGCACGTTCTACGCCCGCGAGGGCGGGTTCCTGCACGACGCCGACGAGTTCGACGCCGAGTTCTTCGGCGTCTCGCCGCGCGAGGCACTGGCGATGGACCCGCAGCAGCGCCTGCTGCTGGAGGTCTCGTGGGAGGCACTGGAACGCGCGGGCATCGACCCGGCGGCGGTCCGCGGCACCCGCGCCGGGGTCTTCGCCGGCGTGATGTACCACGACTACGGCTCCCGGCTGCCGCAGGCGCCCGCCGACGTCGAGGCCTACCTCGGCAACGGCAGCGCCGGCAGCGTCGCGTCCGGCCGCGTCGCGTTCACCCTCGGTTTCGAAGGCCCCGCGGTCAGCGTCGACACGGCCTGCTCCTCGTCCCTGGTGGCCCTGCACCTGGCCGCGCAGGCCCTGCGCGCGGGCGAGTGCACGCTCGCGCTCGCCGGCGGGGTGGCCGTCATGTCGACCACCGCCACGTTCGTCGAGTTCTCCCGCCAGCGCGGGCTGTCCGCCGACGGCCGGTGCAAGCCGTTCGCCGCCGCCGCGGACGGCACCGGCTGGGCCGAGGGCGTCGGCATGCTCGTGCTCGAGAAACTGTCCGACGCGCAGCGCAACGGTCACCGCGTGCTGGCCGTCGTCCGCGGCACCGCCGTCAACTCCGACGGCGCGTCGAACGGCCTCACCGCGCCGAGCGGACCCGCGCAGCAGCGGGTGATCCGGCAGGCGCTGGCCGGCGCCCGGCTCACGCCGTCCGAAGTGGACGTCGTCGAGGCGCACGGCACCGGCACCACCCTCGGCGACCCGATCGAGGCGCAGGCGCTGCTCGCCACCTACGGCCGGGACCGCTCGGAACCGCTGTGGCTGGGCTCGCTGAAGTCCAACATCGGGCACAGCCAGGCCGCGGCCGGTGTCGGCGGCGTGATCAAGATGGTCATGGCGATGCGCCACGGCGTCCTGCCGAAGACCCTGCACGTCGACGCGCCGACGCCGCACGTCGACTGGTCGGCCGGATCGGTCGAGCTGCTGACCGAGGCGCGGCCGTGGCATGTCGCCGAACGCCCGCGGCGCGCCGCGGTGTCGTCGTTCGGCGTCAGCGGGACCAACGCGCACGCCGTCCTCGAGCAGGCTCCCGAGAGCGAAGCCGCCTCGCCCGCGACGGCGGGGCTGGTCCCGGTGGTGCTGTCGGCGCGGACGCCGGAAGCCCTGCAAGCCCAGGCCGCCCGGCTCGCCGAAAACCTCGCCGAAAACACCGGTGAACTGGCCGACTCCGCCTTCTCGCTGGCCACGACCCGGTCGGCGCTGCCGCAGCGGGTCGCGTTCGTGGCCGGGGACCGGGCCGAAGCGCTCGACGTCCTGACCGCGCTGGGCCGCGGTGACGTCGCGCCCGGCGCCGTGCGCGGGTCGGCCCGGTCCGGCGTCAAGTCCGTGTTCGTGTTCCCCGGCCAGGGGTCGCAGTGGGCGGGCATGGCCGTCGGGCTCCTGGCGTCCTCGCCCGTGTTCGCGGCCCGGATGGCCGAGTGCGAAACGGCGCTGGCGTCCCATGTGGACTGGTCGCTCGGTGACGTCCTGCGCGAGGCCGAAGGCGCGCCCGGCTTCGACCGGGTCGACGTCGTCCAGCCGGTGCTGTGGGCCGTGATGGTGTCACTGGCCGCGCTCTGGCGCTCGTACGGGGTCGAACCGTCCGCCGTGGTCGGGCACTCGCAGGGCGAGATCGCCGCCGCCGTCGTCGCCGGGGCGCTGTCGCTCGAGGACGGTGCCCGCGTGGTCGCGTTGCGCAGCAAGGCGATCCTCGCGATCGCCGGACGCGGCGGCATGGTCTCGATCCCGTTGCCCCACGACGAGCTCGTGCTCGACGAGCGCATCTCGACAGCGGCGGTGAACGGGCCACGGTCCACTGTGGTCTCCGGCGACGCCGAAGCCCTCGACGAGCTGATGGACCACTGCGAGACGGCGGGAATCCGCGCCAAGCGCGTCCCGGTGGACTACGCCTCGCACTCCGCGCACGTCGAAGCCATCGAAACCGAACTGCTGGAGCTGCTGGCCCCGATCCGGCCGCGGACGGCCGAGATCCCGTTCTACTCCACGGTGACCGGCGAGCCGATCGACACGGCGACCGTCGGCGCCCGCTACTGGTACGACAACCTCCGCAACACCGTCCGCTTCGAAGACGCCACCCGCGCCCTGCTCGCCCGCGGGCACTCGGTGTTCGTCGAATGCAGCCCGCACCCGGTGCTCACGATCGGTCTCCAGGACACGCTCGACGACAACGGCGTCGCGCTGGGCACCCTCCGCCGGGGCGAAGGGGACCTCCGCCGGTTCCTCACCGCGCTGGCCGAGGCCCACGTGCACGGCGTCTCGCCGGACTGGGCGACGGTGTTCGGCGGCGGCCGGGTCGTGGACCTGCCCACCTACGCCTTCCAGCGCGAACGCTACTGGCTCGACGCGCCCGCCCCGGCTCCGGGCGGCTCCGACGCCGGGTTCTGGGCCGCCGTCGAGAACGCGGAGCTCGACCTGGACCTGCCCGCCGAGACGCTGGAAGAAGTGCTGCCCGCGCTGGCCGCCTGGCGCCGCCGTCACGTTCAGTCCTCCACTGTGGACGGGTGGCGGTACCGCGTCACGTGGGAGCCGGTCGAGACCGCGCGGACGACCCTGGAAGGCACCTGGCTCGTGGTCGGCGACGACCCTCTCGGCGTCGCGGACGCCCTGGCCGCCCACGGCGCCGACGTCCGCCGCGAAGCCACCGGCGAACCCTTGGCCGGGGTGGTCCTCCTGGTCGCCGACGGCCGGGACGCCCTGGCGGCGGCCACCGCGCTGCTCGACCTGGGCGCTCCCCTGTGGACGGTCACCGCCGGCGCGGTCACGACCGGCCGCGGCGACCGCGTGCGCCACCCGGACCAGGCCCTGGCCTGGGGCTTCGGCCGGGTCGCCGCCCTCGAGCGGCCGGCGGACTGGGGCGGACTGGTCGACCTGCCGGAAACCCTCGACGACCGGGCCGCCGCACGGCTCGCCGTCGTCCTGGCCGGCACCGGCGAGGACCAGGTGGCCGTGCGCGGCTCCGGCGTGTTCGCCCGCCGGCTCGTCCGGGCGGCGAGCCGCCCGGCCACCCGGCGCTGGCAGCCGCGCGGAACGGTGCTGGTCACCGGCGGCACCGGCGCGCTCGGTGGCCACGTCGCCGAGTGGCTGGCCGCGAACGGTGCCGAGCACCTGGTCCTGACCAGCCGCCGCGGGGCCGACGCGCCGGGCGCGGCCGAGCTCCGCGAGAAGCTGACCGGCCTGGGCGCCGAGGTGACGATCGCCGCGTGCGACGTCGCCGACCGGGACGCTCTCGCCGCGCTGCTCGACGGCCTCGACCTGACCGCCGTCGTGCACACCGCGGGCGTCCTCGACGACGGCGTGCTCTCGTCGCTCACGCCCGAGCGGACCGACGCGGTGCTGCGCCCGAAGCTCGACGCCGCGCTGGCGTTGCACGAGCTGACCGGCGACCTCGACGCGTTCGTGCTGTTCTCGTCGTTCGCCGGCACGGTCGGCAACGCGGGCCAGGCGAACTACGCGGCCGCCAACGCGTTCCTCGAAGCTCTCGCCGAGCAGCGGGCCGCCGACGGCCTCCCGGCCACCGCGATCGGCTGGGGGCACTGGGCGGGCGGCGGCCTGGCCGACGACACCGTGCGCGGCGACCGCCTCCGCCGGGACGGCCTGGTCGCGATGGACCCGGTGCTCGCCGTGACCGGCATCGCCCGGGCCGTCGAGCAGGGCGACACCGTGTCGGTGGTCGCCGACGTCGACTGGGACCGGTTCGTCCCGGAGTTCACCGCGGCCCGGCCCAGCCCGCTGCTCGACGGCTTCGCCACCGCGGCGGCCGACCCCGCGCCCGAAGGTTTCGCGGGCCGGCTCGCCGCGCTGACCGGTGCCGACCGCGAGCGCTTCCTCCTCGACCTCGTCCTCGGGCACGTGGCCGGGGTGCTCGGGCACGGTTCGGCGAGCGCGATCGACCCGCGCCGGGCCTTCCGCGAGCTGGGCTTCGACTCGCTGACCTCGGTGGAACTGCGCAACCGACTCGGCGCCGCGACCGGGCTCAAGCTGCCCGCGACGGTCGCCTTCGACCACCCGACCCCGGCCGAGCTGGCCGCGCTGCTGGGCGGCGAAACCGGCGTCCCGGCCGCGCCGGTGGTGCGCGCGGAGACCGACGACCCGATCGCCGTCGTGGCCATGACCTGCCGGTATCCCGGCGGCGTCGGCAGCCCGGAGGAGCTCTGGGACCTGCTGTCCACCGGCGGCGACGCGATGTCGGCGTTCCCGGCCAACCGCGGCTGGGACCTCGACGCGCTCTACCACCCGGACCCCGACCACAAGGGCACCTGCTACGCCCGCGAAGGCGGCTTCCTCCACGACGCCGACCGGTTCGACGCGGACTTCTTCGGGATCTCGCCGCGGGAAGCGCTGGCGATGGACCCGCAGCAGCGGCTGCTGCTGGAGACGTCGTGGGAGCTGTTCGAGCGGGCCGGGATCGACCCGGAGTCCCTGCGGGGCAGCGAGACCGGCGTGTTCGTCGGCACCAACGGCCAGGACTACGCCCCCGGCCTCCACGAATCGCCCGAAGGCGTGGAGGGCTACCTGCTCACCGGCAACGCGGCCTCGGTCGTCTGCGGTCGCGTCGCCTACACGTTCGGCCTGGAAGGCCCGGCCGTCACGGTGGACACGGCCTGCTCGGCTTCGCTGGTCGCCCTGCACCTCGCCACGCGGGCGCTGCGCAACGGCGAGTGCTCACTGGCCCTGGCCGGCGGCGCGACGGTGATGTCCAAGCCCGGCGCGTTCGTCGAGTTCTCCCGCCAGCGCGGCCTGGCCGCCGACGGCCGCTGCAAGGCGTTCGCCGCGGGCGCGGACGGCACGGGCTGGGGCGAAGGCGTCGGCCTGCTCCTGCTGGAGCGGCTGTCCGACGCCCGCCGCAACGGCCACCGGGTGCTCGCGCTCGTGCGGGGCAGCGCGGTCAACTCCGACGGCGCGTCCAACGGCCTGACCGCCCCGAACGGACCTGCACAGCAGCGCGTGATCCGGCAGGCACTGGCCGACGCGGGCCTGGCACCGTCCGATGTGGACGCCGTCGAAGCCCACGGCACCGGGACGTCGCTGGGCGACCCGATCGAGGCACAGGCCCTGATCGCCACCTACGGCCGGGACCGCTCGGGCCCGCCGCTGTACCTCGGCTCGGTGAAGTCGAACCTCGGGCACACGCAGTCCGCGGCCGGGGTCGCTGGCGTGATCAAGATGATCCTCGCGATGCGCCGGGGCGTCCTGCCGAAGACCCTGCACGTCGGCGAGCCGACGCCCGAGGTCGACTGGAGCGACGGCACGGTCGCGCTGCTCACCGAGACGACGCCGTGGCCGGAGACCGGACAGCCGCGCCGTGCGGGCGTGTCGTCGTTCGGCATCGGCGGCACGAACGCGCACGTCGTGCTCGAAGCCGTCCCGGAAGAGCCGGTCGGGGACACGCCGGAGTCCGGGCCGGTGGTCCTCTCCGCCCGCTCGGCGAAGGCCCTGCGCGCGCTGGCGTCGCGGCTCGGCGCCCGCGCCGAAGCCGAGCCGGAGCTGACGGCCGGGCAGCTGGGTCAGGCGCTGGGCACCACCCGTGCCGCCCACCGGCACCGCGCCGCGGTGGTCGCCGACGACCGGGGCGAGCTGCTGGCCGGGCTGCGCGCGCTGGCCGACGGCAAGCCCGCTCCGGCGCTGACCACCGGCGAAGCCGCCGACGGCCGCCGCGTCGCGGTCCTGTTCACCGGGCAGGGCAGTCAGCGGGCCGGGATGGGCCGGGAGCTGTACCAGACGTTCCCGGTGTTCGCCGACGCCTTCGACGCGGTCTGCGCGCACCTCGACGCCCACTTGGACCGGCCGCTCAAGCCGGTCGTGTTCGCCGAGGACCCGGCCGAGCTGGACCGGACCGAGTACACGCAGGCCGCGCTGTTCGCGCTGGAAGTCGCGCAGTTCCGGCTGGTCGAGCACTGGGGTGTCCGGCCGGAGTTCCTGCTCGGCCACTCGATCGGCGAGCTGGCCGCGGCGCACGTCGCCGGAGTCCTGTCCCTCGCCGACGCGACCGCGCTGGTCGCGGCCCGCGGCCGGCTGATGCAGGCGCTCCCGGCCGGGGGCGCGATGGTGGCGATCCAGGCCACCGAAGAAGAGGTGACGCCGTACCTGACCGACGCGGTGAGCATCGCCGCCCTGAACGGGCCGGAGTCCACTGTGGTCTCCGGTGCTTCGGAAGCCGTCGAGGCGGTCGTCGCGCACTTCGCGGACCGCAAGACCAAGCGGCTCACGGTGAGCCACGCGTTCCACTCGCCGTTGATGGACCCGATGCTCGACGAGTTCCGCCGGGTCGCCGAAGGCCTGTCCTACGGCCGCCCGCGGATCCCGATCGTCTCGAACACCACCGGCGAATCGGTGACCGAGTTCGACGCCGGACACTGGGTGCGGCACGTCCGTGGCGCCGTCCGGTTCCTCGACGGCGTCCGCACGCTGGAAGCGTCCGGCGTGGACACCTTCGTCGAGCTGGGCCCGGACGGCGTGCTGACCGGCCTGGCCCAGGACTGCGTGACGAAGCCGGCGGTGTTCGTCGCGGCCCAGCGCCGCGACCGCGAGGAGCCGGTTGCCCTGCGGACCGCACTGGCCGCGCTGTACGTCGCCGGGGTCACCCCGGACTGGGCCGCCGTCTTCGGCGACCGGGCCGGTCTGGTCGACCTGCCGACCTACCCGTTCCAGGGCGAACGCTTCTGGCTGGAAACCACTCCGCCCGCGCGAACCACCCAGTCCGAAGTGGACGGCTGGCGGTACGGGGTCGCCTGGCACCCGATGCCCGACCCCGAGCCCGGCGACCTCGGCTCGTGGCTGGTCGTGGTCCCGCCGGGGGAGACGTCGGACCTGGCCGCGACCGTGCTGGAGACCGCCGACACCGACCGCGAAACCCTGACGATCCGCCTTGCCGCGCTCGACGACGTCGACGGCGTCTTCGCGCTCGGCCTCGCTCCTGAAGTCGTCGCGACGCTGCTGCAGTCCCTCGGCGACGCGGGCATCGAGGCGCCACTGTGGGTGGGCACCCGGGGCGCCGTCTCGACGTCCCCCGGCGACCGGGTCACCCGTCCCGAGCAGGCGATGCTCTGGGGCCTGGGCCGCACGGCCGCGCTCGAACACCCGCGCCGCTGGGGTGGCATGGTCGACCTGCCGGACCACCTGGACGACCGCGCGGCCGCCCGGCTCTCGGCGCTGCTCACCAGGACGACCGGGGAGGACCAGGTCGCGCTGCGGCCGTCCGGGCTGTTCGCCCGGCGGCTGGTCCCGGCCCGCCCGGGCCGCGGCGAGGTCGACTGGGCCACCGCCGGACCGGTGCTCGTCACCGGCGGAACCGGCGCGCTCGGCTCCGAAGTCGCCCGCTACCTGGCCGGCGCGGGCGCCGGGAACCTCGTCCTGATCAGCCGCCGCGGTCCGGCGGCGCCGGGTGCGGACGCGCTGGAAGCCGAGCTGACCGCCTTCGGGGCCGAGGTCACGATCGCCGCGTGCGACGCGGGCGACCGCGACCAGCTGGCCGCCTTGCTGGCCGCCCACCCGGTGGGCGCGGTCGTGCACACGGCCGGTGTCCTCGACGACGGCGTCCTGGACGCGCTGACCCCCGACCGCTTCACCGAAGTCCTGCGCGCCAAGGCGACCGCGGCGGCCAACCTGCACGAGCTGACCACCGGCCTCACGGCGTTCGTGCTGTTCAGCGCCTTCGCCGGGACGGTCGGCAACGCCGGGCAGGCGACCTACGCGGCCGCCAACGCCTATCTCGACGCCCTCGCCGAGCAGCGGCGGGCCGACGGACTGGCCGCGACTTCGATCGCCTGGGGCGCCTGGGCCGGCGACGGCATGGCCGCCGGCGCGGTCGGCGACCGGCTCGGCCGCGCCGGCTTCACCGCGATGGACCCGAAGGTCGCGGTGACGGCCCTGGGCATCGCCGAACCGGGCCCGTTGGTCGCCGTCGCGGCCATCGACTGGCCGGTGTTCGCGGCCGGGTTCACCGCCTCGCGGCCGAGCCCGCTGCTCGCGGAGCTGGCCCCGCGACCGGCGCAACCGGCCTCGCCCGAACCAGGGTTCGCCGAGCGACTCGCCGCCGTCCCGGACGCCGAACGCACCCGGCTGCTGGAGGACCTCGTCCGCGAGAGCGCCGGGCTCGTGCTCGGGCACGCGAACGCGGTCGAGGTGGCCCGGCCGTTCAAGGAGCTCGGCTTCACCTCGCTGTCGGCGGTGGAGCTGCGCAACCGGCTCGACGCGGCGACCGGGCTGTCCCTGCCGGCGACACTCGTGTTCGACCACCCGACCCCGCGGGCGCTGGCCGCGCACCTCGGCGCCGAGCTGATGCCCGCGCAGGCCGCGGCGCCCGTGTCCCTTTTGGACGAACTCGACCGGCTCGAGGCGGCGCTGGCCGCGCTCGGCCCCGACGAACTGGCGGAGCTGGCCCCCGACGAACAGGCCCGCGGCCGCATCGGCACCCGGCTCAAGGAGCTGGGCTCGGCCTGGCACCAGGTCGCCGCCGTCCCCGCCGACGCCTTGGGCGACGAGCTGGACGACGCGACCGACGACGAGATCTTCGCGCTGATCGACAAGAAGTTCGGCACCTCGTGACCGAGGCGGCCCGGCGTACCCACGAACTGCGACAGGACTGAACATGGCGAACGAGCAGAAGCTGCGCGAATACCTCAAGCGGGTCACGCGTGACCTGCAGGAGGCGCAGGACCGCCTGCGCCAGGCCGACGAGCGGGCCAGGGAGCCGATCGCGATCGTCGGGATGAGCTGCCGGTTCCCCGGCGGGGTCCGCAGCCCCGAGGACCTGTGGGAGCTGCTGGACCGCGGCGGCGACGCGATCGGCGGGTTCCCGGCCGACCGTGGCTGGGACCTGCCCGGGCTGTACCACCCGGACCCCGACCACGCGGGCACCTGCTACGTCCGCGAGGGCGGGTTCATCTCCGGGGCGGACCGGTTCGACGCCGGGTTCTTCGGGGTGTCGCCGCGCGAGGCCGTGGCGATGGACCCGCAGCAGCGGCTGCTGCTCGAGCTGTCGTGGGAGGCCTTCGAGCGCGCCGGGATCGACCCGGACGCCGTCCGGGGCAGCCGGGCCGGGGTGTTCGTGGGCACCAACGGCCAGGACTATGCCGACGTCGTCGACAGCGTCGCCGACGAGATCGAGGGCTACCTCGCCACCGGCAACTCGGCCGCGGTCGTGTCCGGCCGGCTTGCCTACAGCTTCGGGCTCGAAGGCCCGGCGATGACCATCGACACCGCGTGCTCGGCCTCGCTCGTGGCTCTGCACCTCGCGGTCCAGGCGCTGCGCACCGGCGAGTGCTCCCTCGCGCTCGCCGGTGGCGTGACGGTCATGTCGACGCCGCGGGCGTTCGTCGAGTTCTCCCGCCAGCGCGGGCTGTCGCCCGACGGCCGGTGCAAGGCGTTCGCCGAGGGCGCGGACGGCACGGGCTGGGGTGAGGGCGTCGGCATGCTGCTCGTCGAGCGGCTGTCGGACGCCCAGCGGCTCGGCCACCCCGTCCTCGCCGTGGTGCGGGGGAGCGCCATCAACCAGGACGGCGCGTCGAACGGCCTGACCGCCCCGAACGGCCCGTCGCAGCAGCGCGTGATCCGCCAGGCGCTGGGCAATGCGCGCCTGCGGCCGTCCGATGTGGACGTCGTCGAGGCGCACGGCACCGGCACGGTGCTCGGCGACCCGATCGAGGCGCAGGCCTTGCTCGCCACCTACGGCCAGGACCGCGCGGGCGACCCGCTGTGGCTCGGCTCGGTGAAGTCGAACATCGGGCACACGCAGGCCGCCGCCGGCGTCGCCGGGGTCATCAAGATGGTCAAGGCCCTCGAACACGGCGTGCTCCCGCAGACCCTGCACGTCGACCAGCCGTCGTCCCACGTGGACTGGACCGCGGGCGCGGTCTCGCTGCTGACCGCGCGGACCGAGTGGCCGGAGACCGGCCGGGCCCGCCGCGGTGCCGTGTCGGCGTTCGGCGTGAGTGGCACGAACGCCCACATCGTCCTGGAGCAGGCCCCGGCCGTCGAGCCGGTCACCCCCGAGCCGGGGCTCGTGCGCGACACCGTCCCGATCGTCCTTTCCGGACGGACGGCCGCCGCGCTCGCCGAGCAGGCTGCCCGGCTGCGGACGTACCTGGCGGACGGCGCCGGGCTGCCCGAGACCGGGCGCGCGCTCGCCGTGTCGCGCGCGGCGCTGGAGCACCGTGCCGCCTTCCTGGCGACGTCGGCCTCCGACGCCGTCAGTGTGCTCGACGCGCTGGCCCGCGACGAGCTCCCGGCCGGGGCCGCGCGCGGCACGGTCCGCGGTGACGCCAAGACCGTGTTCGTCTTCCCCGGCCAGGGTTCGCAGTGGGTGGGCATGGCCGTCGAGCTGATCGACGCCTCGCCGGAGTTCGCCGCCCGGATCGACGAGTGCGCGGCCGCGCTGTCGGCGCACGTCGGCTGGTCGCTGCTCGACGTCCTGCGCGGTGCCGAAGGCGCGCCCGGCTTCGACCGGGTGGACGTCGTCCAGCCGGTGCTGTGGGCCGTGATGGTGTCGCTGGCCGCGCTGTGGCGGGCCCACGGGGTCGAGCCGTCGGCCGTCGTCGGCCACTCCCAGGGCGAGATCGCGGCGGCCGTCGTCTCCGGCGGGTTGTCGCTCGAGGACGGTGCTTTGGTCGTCGCGTTGCGCAGCAAGGCGATCACGGCGCTCGCCGGGCGTGGCGGCATGGTTTCGGTGCCGCTCGGCCACGACGCCGTCGTCGAGCTGATCGCCGCGCTCGATGGCCGCCTGTCCGTGGCCGCGGTCAACGGGCCGCGCTCGACCGTCGTCTCCGGCGACGCCGACGCGGTCGACGAGCTGGTCGCGCACTGCGCCGAACGGGACGTCCGGGCCAAGAAGGTCCCGGTCGACTACGCCTCGCACTCGGCGCACGTCGAGTCCCTGGAAGCCGAGCTGCTGGAGCTCCTGGCCCCGATCCGGCCGCGCCGCGCCGACGTCCCCTTCTACTCGACCCTCACCGGCGAGCCGATCGACACCACCGGTCTCGACGCCCGCTACTGGTACGACAACCTGCGCAACACCGTCCGGTTCGAGCCGGTCACCCGCGAGCTGGTCGCGCGCGGCCACTCCGTGTTCGTCGAGTGCAGCCCGCACCCGGTGCTCACCGTCGGCGTCCAGGACACCGTGGACGACCTCGGCGCGGACGCGGTCGCGCTCGGCTCGCTGCGCCGCGACGAAGGCGGCGCGGGCCGGTTCCTCGGCGCACTGGCACAGGCGCACGTCCACGGCGCGACGCCGGACTGGGCGAAGACCTTCGGCCGGCTCCCGGCCCCGGAGCGCGACCTGCCCACCTACCCCTTCCAGCGCGAGCGTTACTGGCTGGAGGAGGACCTGGACGCTGTCGCCCCGGTGACCGTGTCGGAGCCGGAGTCGCGGTTCTGGTCCGCTGTGGACAGTGGGGACGTGGCCGCCATCACGCAGACCCTCGCCGTGGACCCGGCCACTTCGCTGGAGTCGCTGCTGCCCGCGTTGTCCTCGTGGCGGCGGCAGGAACAGGACCGGTCCGAACTGG
The DNA here is from genome assembly GCA_033793495.1 of Streptomyces sp. MN03-5084-2B. GTDB lineage: Bacteria > Actinomycetota > Actinomycetes > Mycobacteriales > Pseudonocardiaceae > Amycolatopsis. Next base: position 27,385 of record JARAWT010000002.1, read on the forward strand.
ACTCCTGGCGTTACCGCGTCACCTGGAAGCCGCTCGCGGAGCAGCGGGCCACGCTGAACGGCGTGTGGATCGCGGTCGTGCCCGACACCGGGGCCGCCGCCTCGCTGGACGGCCTCGGCGTCACCGTCGTGCCGGTCGTCGTCGACGCCGCCACGGCCGACCGCGCCACCCTCGCCGGCCTGCTGCGCGAGGCCTGCCCGGACGCCGTGCCGTCCGGAGTCGTCTCGCTGCTCGCGGCCGACGACCGGCCGCACCCGGAGCACGCCAGCGTGCCCGCGTTCGTCGCCGGAACCCTCGCCCTCGTCCAGGCGCTCGGCGACGCCGGGATCGACGCTCCCTTGTGGATGGTCACGTCCGGCGCGGTCGCCGTCGACCCCGCCGACGTCGTCACCCGCCCGGAGCACGCGCTGCTCTGGGGCCTCGGCCGGGTCGTGGCGCAGGAGCACCCGCAACGCTGGGGTGGCCTGGTCGACCTGCCCGCAACCCTGGACACCCGCGGATTGGCGGCGGTGCTGGCCGCCGCCGACGGCGAGGACCAGGTCGCGCTGCGGCCGTCCGGCGTCTTCGCGCGGCGGCTCGTCCGCGACCCGAGCCACGCCCGGCCACCGGCCGTCCGCGCCTGGCGTCCCGAAGGAACGGTGCTGGTCACGGGCGGTACCGGCGCGCTCGGCGGGCACGTCGCCCGCTGGCTCGCCCGCGCCGGCGCCGAGCACATCCTGCTGACCAGCCGCCGCGGCCTCGACGCCCCGGGCGCGCCCGGGCTGGAAGCCGAGCTGACCGGGCTCGGCGCCCGGGTCACCACCGCGGCCTGCGACGTCGCCGACCGCGACGCCCTCTCCGCGTTGCTGGCGTCCATTCCGGACAGTGCCCCGCTGACCGCGGTCGTGCACACCGCCGCCGTCCTCGACGACAACGTCCTCGACGAGCTGACCGTCGACCAGTACGAGCGCACCCTGCGCGTCAAGGTCACCGCCGCGGTGAACCTCGACGAGCTGACCCGCGACCTGGACCTGTCCGCGTTCGTCCTGTTCTCCTCTTTCGCGGGCACGTTCGGCCTCGCCGGGCAGGGCAACTACGCGCCCGGCAACGCCTTCCTCGACGCGCTCGCCGAACGCCGCCGCGCGCTCGGCCTGCCCGCGACCGCGCTGGCCTGGGGCCACTGGTCCGGTGGCGGCATGGCCGAGGGCGTCGTCGAAGAGGTCCTGCGCCGCCGCGGCAGCGCCGACATGGCACCCGAGATCGCGATCGGCGCGGTCCAGCAGGCCCTCGACCACGACGACACGTTCCTGGCCGTCGCCAACATCGACTGGGACAGGTTCGTCCCCGCGTTCAGCGCCGGGCGCGCCCGGCCGCTGATCAGCGAAATCCCCGAAGCGGCCGCGATCCTGGTCGCGAAGCCGGCCGCCGAAGCGCCGACCGGGCTGGCCGCCCGGCTCGCCGGGCTGGCCGAAGCCGACCAGCACGCCGCCGTCCTCGAGGTCGTCCTCGGCCAGGCCGCCGGGGTGCTCGGGCACGCGTCGGCCGACGCCATCGACCCCGGCCTGGCCTTCCGCGACCTCGGGTTCGACTCGCTGACCGCGGTCGACTTCCGCAACCGGATGAACGCCGCCACCGGCCTGCGCCTGCCCGCCACGCTCGTGTTCGACCACCCGACCGCCGACGTCCTGGCCCGCCACATCCGCGGCGAGCTGGCCGGTGCCGCGCCCGTCGTGGCCACCCCGGTGACCACGGTGACCACGGGGGTGGCCGACGAGCCGATCGCCATCGTGGCGATGAGCTGCCGCTTCCCCGGCGGCGTCCGCACCCCCGACGACCTGTGGAACCTGGTCGCGGCCGGCGGCGACGCCATCGGGCCGTTCCCGGCCGACCGCGGCTGGGACCTGGCCGCGCTCTACGACGAGAACCCGGACGCGGCCGGCACCAGCTACGTCCGCGAGGGCGGCTTCCTCGCCGGGGCAGCCGACTTCGACCCCGCGTTCTTCGGCATCAGCCCGCGCGAGGCGCTGGCCATGGACCCGCAGCAGCGGCTGCTGCTGGAAAGCTCGTGGGAAGCCGTCGAGCGGGCGGGCATCGACCCGGCGACGCTGCGCGGCAGCCGGTCCGGGGTGTTCGTCGGCCTGACCTACCACGACTACGGCACCCGCCTGCAGGCCTCCGACGAGGACGTCGAGGGCTACTTCGGCACCGGCAACACCGCGAGCGTCGCGTCCGGGCGGATCTCCTACACCTTCGGGCTGGAAGGCCCGGCCGTCACCGTGGACACGGCGTGCTCGTCGTCGCTGGTCGCGCTGCACCTCGCGGCGCAGTCCCTGCGCAGCGGCGAGTGCGAGCTCGCCCTGACCGGCGGTGTCGTGGTCATGTCGACGCCGGAGATGCTGGTCGAGTTCAGCCGCCAGCGCGGCCTCGCCGCCGACGGCCGCTGCAAGGCGTTCGGCGCCGCCGCGGACGGCTTCGGCGCCGGTGAAGGCGTCGGCATGCTCGTGCTGGAGCGCCTCTCGGACGCCCGCCGCAACGGCCACCCCGTGCTGGCGGTGGTTCGCGGCTCGGCAGTCAACCAGGACGGTGCGTCGAACGGCCTGACCGCGCCGAACGGCCCGTCGCAGCAGCGGGTGATCCGGCAGGCCCTGTCCGCCGCCGGGCTGACACCGTCCGAAGTGGACGCCGTCGAGGCGCACGGCACCGGTACGTCGCTGGGTGACCCGATCGAGGCGCAGGCCCTCCTCGCCACCTACGGTGCCGATCGGGACGGCGACCCGCTCCACCTCGGGTCGATCAAGTCCAACATCGGGCACACCCAGGCCGCGGCGGGCGTCGCGGGCGTGATCAAGATGGTCCTGGCCATGCGCCACGGCCTGTTGCCGCAGACCCTGCACGCCGACGAGCCGTCGCCGCACATCGACTGGACCGCGGGCGCGGTCCGGCTGCTCACCGAGCCCACGCCGTGGCCGTCGGTGGAGCGCCCGCGGCGGGCCGGTGTGTCGTCGTTCGGCATCAGCGGCACCAACGCGCACGTCATCCTCGAGCACGTGCCGGAACCGGACGTCGCCGACGAGACGCCCGCCCCGGCCGTCGTACCGCTCGTGCTCTCGGGCAAGACCGAGCACGCCGTGGCCGAGCTGGCCGGCCGGCTGCACACGCACCTGGCCGGGCACCCGGACCTCGCCCCGGCCGACGTCGCCGCGGCGCTGACCGGGCGCGCGGTGTTCGAGCACCGCGGCGCGGTCGTCGGCGCGGACCGCGACGAGCTGCTGCGCGGCCTCGCCGCCCTCGCCGGTGGCGACGGCATCACCGGCACGGCCGGGCCGGGCGCGCCCGCGTTCCTCTTCAGCGGCCAGGGCAGCCAGCGGGCGGGCATGGGCCGTGAGCTGTACGAGGCCTTCGGCGTGTTCGCCGAGGCCCTGGACGCGGTGTGCGCCGGGTTCGAGCCCGAACTGGACCGTCCACTGCGGATGGTGATGTTCGCCGACGCCGGTTCGCCCGACGCCGCGCTGCTCGACCGGACGGCCTACACCCAGGCCGCGCTGTTCGCCCTGGAAGTCGCCCTCTACCGGCTCTTCGAGCACTGGGGCGCGCGGCCCGGCCACCTGGTCGGGCACTCGATCGGCGAGCTGGCCGCCGCGCACGTCGCCGGCGTCCTGTCGCTCGTCGACGCCGTCAAGCTGGTCGCCGCCCGCGGCCGGCTCATGCAGGCGCTCCCGTCCGGTGGCGCGATGGTGGCGATCCAGGCCACCGAGGCCGAGATCACGCCGCTGCTGACCGACGCCGTGAGCATCGCGGCTCTGAACGGCCCGGAGTCCACCGTGGTCTCCGGTGCCGAAGAGGCCGTCGAGGCGGTCGCCGCGCACTTCGCGGACCGCAAGACCAAGCGGCTCACCGTCAGCCACGCGTTCCACTCGCCGCTGATGGACCCGATGCTGGCCGAGTTCCGTGAAGTGGCCGCGTCGCTGACCTACGCGCCACCGCGGATCCCCATCGTCTCCAACGTCACCGGCGAACTGGTGACCGCGTTCGACGCCGGGTACTGGGTCGCCCACGTCCGCGGCGCGGTCCGCTTCCTCGACGGCATGCGCACGCTCGAAGCCGCCGGCGTCACGACGTTCGTCGAGCTGGGCCCGGACGGCGTCCTGGCCGCGCTCGGCCAGGCCTGCGTGGCGGCCGGGGTCTTCGCCGCGGCCACCCGCCGCGACCGGCCGGAGCCGCGGACCGCCGTGGCCGCGCTGGCCCAGGCGCACGTCCGCGGGGTGCCGGTGAGCTGGGAGGCCGTCCTCGGCGGCGCCGGAACGCACGTCGAACTGCCGACCTACCCGTTCCAGCACCGGCGGTTCTGGCCGCGCGAACGGGCGGCCGTGCCGGTCGTGGATCCGGCCGAAGCGGGCTTCTGGTCGGCCGTCGAGTCCGGTGACGTCGAAACCGTCGCGGGCACCCTCGACCTGCCCGCCGACGCGCTGACCGACCTCGTTCCGTCGCTGGCGGGCTGGCGCCGCCGCCGGCTCGCCGCGTCCACAGTGGACAAGTGGCGGTACGTGAGCGACTGGGCCCCGCTGAACCTCGACGGGAACCTGACCGGCGACTGGCTGCTGCTGACGCCCGAAACCGGGCACGACCTCGTCGGTGACGTCGAAACCGCGCTGGCCGCGAACGGCGCCACCACCCGGCGGATCGTCGTCGTCGACCGTGACGCCGTGGCCACGCAACTCCGGCTGGCACTCGCCGAAGCCCCGGCCGCGGGTGTGCTGTCCCTGCTGGCACTGGGGGAGTCCGGCCTGCCGGACACCGTCGTCGCCCTGCGGGCGCTCGCCGAAGCGGGCACTGACCTGCAGCTCTGGGCCATCACGTCCGACGGGCTGCGCGATGTCCGGCAGGCGCAGGTGTGGGGCCTCGGCCGGGTCGCCGCGCTGGAGCAGCCGCACCGCTGGGCCGGCCTGCTCGACCTGCCCGGCCGTCTCGACGACCGCGCCGGCGCCCGGCTGGCCGCCGTCCTGGCCGGCGGGCACGGCGAAGACCAGGTCGCGGTGCGTGACAACGGCGTCTTCGGGCACCGGATCGTCCGCGCGACGAGCACCCCGGGCCCGGACTGGCAGCCCGCCGGCACCGCGCTGATCACCGGCGGCACCGGCGCCCTCGGGGCCCGCGCCGCCCGCCACCTGGCCGGCCGCGGCATCGCCCGCCTCGTGCTCACCAGCCGTCGTGGCCTCGGCGCGCCCGGCGCGGCCGAACTGCGCGACGAGCTGACCGCGCTCGGCGTCTCCGTCACGATCGCCGCCTGCGACGCGGCCGACCGCGACGCGCTCGCCGAGGTCATCGCCGCCATCCCGGCCGAGCAGCCGCTCACCACGGTGATCCACACGGCGGGCGTGCTCGACGACGGCGTCGTCGACTCCCTCGACGCCGAGCGGTTCGCCGCCGTCGCCCGCGCCAAGGTGACCGCCGCCGAACACCTCGACACGCTCACCCGCGACCTGCCGGTCACCGCGTTCGTGCTGTTCTCCTCCACCGCGGGCGTGTTCGGCGCGGCCGGGCAGGGCAACTACGCGGCGGCCAACGCCGGTCTCGACGCCCTCGCCCAGCGCCGTCGCGCCGCCGGGCTGCCCGCGGTGTCGATTGCCTGGGGTGCCTGGGCGGGCAGCGGCATGGCCACCGACGACGGTGTCGCCGACCGGCTGCGCCGCGGCGGGGTCCCGCAGATGGACCCGGAGCTGGCGCTGTCCGCCATGGACCGCGCGGTCGCCTCGCCCGAGGCGGCGGTCTGCGTCGTCGACGTCGACTGGGCCAAGTTCGCGCCCGGGTTCACCGCCGCGCGGCCGAGCCCGCTGATCGCCGGCCTTCCCGAGGTCCGGGCGCTGGCGTCCACTGTGGACGCCGAGCCGGAGTCCCTGTCCGGCCGGATCGCCGGCCTGCCCGAAGCCGAACGTCGGCTGCTGGTCACCGACTTCGTCCGCGCCGGCGTCGCCGCGGTGCTCGGGCACAGCGGCATCGCCGACGTCCCCGCGGCCAAGGCGTTCGCCGAGCTGGGCTTCGACTCGCTCACCGCCGTCGAGCTGCGCAACCGCCTGACCGCGGCGACCGGCCGCACCCTGCCCGCCACGCTGGTCTACGACCACCCGACGCCCGCCGCACTGGCGGAGCACCTGATCACCGAGCTGTCCGGCGAGAGCGCGCGCGACGTCGTCGAGGCGCACGGTGCCGGGGACGACGACCCGATCGCCATCGTCGCGATGAGCTGCCGGTACCCCGGCGGCATCCACTCGCCCGAAGACCTGTGGCGGATGATCATCGAGGGCCGGGACGCGGTCTCGGACCTGCCCGCCGACCGCGGCTGGGACTTCGACACGCTGTTCGGCGACGGCCTGGGTGCCTCCAGCGCCCGGCACGGTGCGTTCCTCTACGACGTCGCCGACTTCGACGCCGGGTTCTTCGGCATCTCGCCCCGCGAAGCGCTGGGCATGGACCCGCAGCAGCGGCTGCTCCTGGAAACGTCGTGGGAGGCGTTCGAACGCGCCGGGATCGACCCGCGCAGCCTGCGCGGCACCGAAGTCGGCGTGTTCGCGGGCACGAACAGCCAGGACTACGCCACCCTGCTGCAGAGTTCCGGCGAGGACGTCGAGGGCTACCTGGCCACCGGCAACGCGGGCAGCGTGGTCTCCGGCCGGCTGTCCTACACCTTCGGCTTCACCGGCCCGGCGGTCACGGTCGACACGGCGTGCTCGTCTTCGCTGGTCGCGCTGCACCTCGCGGCGCAGTCGCTGCGGTCCGGCGAGTGCTCGCTCGCCCTGGCGGGCGGTGTCGCGGTGATGTCGACCCCGGCGACGTTCGTCGAGTTCTCGCGGCAGCGCGGGCTGGCCGAGGACGGCCGCGTCAAGGCCTTCGCCGCGGCCGCCGACGGCACGGGCTGGGGTGAAGGCGCCGGGATGCTGCTGCTGGAGCGGCTGTCGGACGCCCAGCGCCACGGCCACCAGGTGCTCGCGATCGTGCGGGGCAGCGCGATCAACCAGGATGGCGCGTCCAACGGCCTCACCGCCCCGAGCGGCCCGGCCCAGCAGCGCGTGATCCGCCAGGCGCTCGCCAACGCGGGACTGTCCACCGCGGACGTCGACGCCGTCGAGGCGCACGGCACCGGGACGACGCTGGGCGACCCGATCGAGGCGCAGGCCTTGATCGCCACCTACGGCGCGGACCGCGAAGGCCACCCGCTGTGGCTCGGTTCCGTCAAGTCCAACATCGGGCACACGCAGGCCGCGGCGGGCGTCGGCGGGATCATCAAGATGGTCCTGGCCATGCGGCACGGCGTCCTGCCGAAGACCCTGCACGTCGACGAGCCGACCCCGCACGTCGACTGGACGGCGGGGACGGTCGAGCTGCTGACCGAAGCCCGCGACTGGCCCGCCGCGGGCCGGCCGCGCCGCGCGGCGGTGTCGTCGTTCGGCTTCAGCGGCACCAACGCGCACACGATCATCGAGCAGGCCCCCGCCACCGAACCCGAGCCCGCGGCGGAAACTGTGCCCGCGCTCGTGCCGGTCGTGGTGTCCGGTGCCGACGCCGAGGGCCTCCGGGCGCAGGCCGCCCGGCTGGCCGCGCACCTCGACGACGCCGAGCCCGCCGAGGTGGCCGCCGCGCTGGCGATCACCCGCTCGGCCCTGGAGCACCGGGCAGCGTTCCTCGCGAGCGACCGCGACGAGCTGCGGGCCGGGCTGGCCGCCCTCGCGCGCGGCGAGTCCGGTACCCACGGCACCGCCACGAGCGGCGGCCTGGCGTTCCTCTTCACCGGGCAGGGCAGCCAGCGCGCGGGCATGGGCCGCGAGCTTTACGAGACGTTCCCGGTGTTCGCTGCGGCCCACGACGAGGTCTGCGCCGAGTTCGACTTCGACGTGCACGCCGGTGACATCGATCAGACGATGTACACCCAGGCCGGGTTGTTCGCGCTGGAAGTGGCGCTGTTCCGGCTGTTCGAGTCCTGGGGTGTCCGGCCCGCCTTCCTCGCCGGGCACTCGATCGGCGAGCTGGCCGCGGCCCACGTGGCCGGCGTGTTCTCGCTGGCCGACGCGGTGAAGCTGGTGTCGGCTCGTGGCCGGCTGATGCAGGCCTTGCCGACGGGTGGCGCGATGGTGGCCGTCCAGGCCACGGAAGACGAGGTCACGCCGCTGCTGACCGGCGCGGTGAGCATCGCCGCCCTGAACGGCCCGGAGTCCACTGTGGTCTCCGGCGACGAGGACGCCGTCTTCGGCGTCGCCGCGCACTTCTCCGCGGAAGGCCGCAAGACCAAGCGGCTCACGGTGAGCCACGCCTTCCACTCGCCGCGCATGGACGCCATGCTGGCCGAGTTCCGCGCGGTCGCCGAGACCCTGACCTACCACCCGGCCGCGATCCCGGTCGTCTCGACGCTGACCGGCGAGCCGGGCGCCACCCTGACCGACCCCGGCTACTGGGTGGACCAGGTCCGCGGCACGGTCCGCTTCCTGGACGCGATGCGCACGCTCGAAGCCCGTGGCGTGACGTCGTACCTCGAACTCGGTCCCGAAGGCGTGCTGACCGCGGCCGGGCAGGACTGCGTCCCCGGTGACTTCGCCGCCGCGCTGCGAGGCGGGCGCCCCGAGGCCGCGACCGTCCTCACCGCGCTGACCGAAGCGCACGTCCACGGCGCGGACGTCGACTGGGCGGCCGTGTTCGCCGGCGTCCCGGCACACCGCGTCGAACTGCCGACGTATGCCTTCCAGCGCAAGCGCTACTGGCCGGAGCAGCCCGCCGCGGCCGCCGTCACGACGGCGGCGAGCCCGGCCGAGGCCGAGTTCTGGGCCGCGGTCGAGAACGCCGACCTCGACGCGGTGACCGGCACCCTCGCCCTCGACGGCGACCAGCCGCTGAGCACGGTCCTGCCCGCCCTCTCGGCGTGGCACCGGCAGCAGCGGGTCGATTCCCTCGTGGACGGCTGGCGGTACCGGATCGCCTGGCAGCCGGTCACCGACCTCGCCGCCCCGGTGCTGCGGGGGACGTGGCTGGTCCTCGGCGACCCCGGGCACCCGCTGTGCGGCGCGCTGACCCGCGCCGGGGCGGACGTCGTCGCCGCCGATCCCGAGGCGATCCCGGACGGGTCGTATGCGGGCGTGGTCTCCCTCCTCGGCCTGGACGACCGGCCGCACCCGGAGCACGCGGGCGTCACCGTCGGCGCGGCGGCCACCCTCGCCGTGCTGCGCGCCGGAATCGACGCGCCGGTGTGGCTCGTCACGCAGGGTGCGGTCGTGACCGGCCGCGCCGACGTCCTCCGGTCCGCGCCGCAGGCCCTGGTCTGGGGCGTCGGCCAGGTCGCCGGGCTCGAACTGCCGCACCGCTGGGGTGGCCTGGTCGACCTGCCCGCCGAGCTGGACGAGCGGGCTCTCGCCCGCGTCGCCGGTGTGCTCGCGGGCGACGAGGACCAGGTCGCGGTGCGCGGCTCCGGCGTCTTCGTGCGCCGGCTCGTGCCCGCGCCGCTGCCCGCCGGGACGTCGTCCTGGACGCCGCGGGGCACCGTGCTCGTCACCGGCGGCACCGGCGCGCTGGGCGCGGAGGTCGCCCGCTGGGCGGCCGGGAACGGCGCCGGCCGGCTGGTCCTGACCAGCCGCGCGGGTCTCGCCGCGCCGGGCGCGGAAGCGCTGCGTGACGAACTCGCCGCGTCCGGAGTGGACGTCGTGATCGCCGCCGTGGACGTCACCGACCGCGACGCGCTGGCCGCACTGGTGGCGGCGTACCCGCCGGACGCGGTCGTGCACGCCGCGGGTGTCGAGTGGGCCACCCCGCTGGACACCGTGGACGTCGCCGGGTTCGCCGACGTGCTGTCGGCCAAGGTGACCGGCGCCGCGAACCTCGACGCGGTGGCCGGTGAAGTGGACGCCTTCGTGCTGTTCTCCTCGATCTCCGGCGTCTGGGGCTCGGGCGGGCAGGCCGGTTACGCCGCGGCGAACGCGTACCTCGACGCGCTCGCCCAGGCCCGGCGCGCCCGCGGCCTGGCCGCGACCGCCGTGGCGTGGGGCCCGTGGGCCGGAGGTGGCATGGCCGCCCGCGGGGACGCCGCCGACCAGCTGCGCCGCCGCGGTCTCGAACCGCTGCCGCCCGCTTCGGCGATCACCGCGCTCGGCCGCGCGCTCGGCGCGGACGAGACCGCCGTCGTCGTCGCCGACGTCGACTGGGCCAAGTTCGCCCCGGCGTTCACCGCCGCCCGCCCGCGGCCGCTGCTCGACGGCGTCCCCGAGGTGCGCCGCGTGCTCGCCGAACCGGTGGCCGAAGCGCCCGACGTCTCCGAGCTCGCCGTCCGGCGGGCCGGTCTCGGCCGGGCTGAGCAGGATCGCCTGCTCGTCGACCTGGTCCGCGCCGAAGCGGCCGCGGTGCTCGGCCACCCCGGCACCGACGCCGTCGTGCCCGGCCGGGCGTTCAAGGAGCTCGGGTTCGACTCGCTGACCGCGGTCGAACTGCGCAACCGCCTCACCGCGGCGACCGGCATCCGGCTGCCCGCGACGCTGGTGTTCGACTACCCGAACGCGGCCGTCCTGGCCGGCCACCTGCGTACCGAGCTCACCGGCGGCGCGGACACGGCGGAAGCCGAGGTCGTCTCCGTGGTGGCCGACGACCCGATCGCCATCGTGGCGATGAGCTGCCGCTACCCCGGCGGGGTCACCTCACCGGAAGAGCTGTGGCGCCTGGTCGCCGACGGCGTCGACGCGATCGGCGACTTCCCGGCCGACCGCGGCTGGGACCTGGGCGCGCTGTTCGACCCGGACCCGGACAACACCGGCACCAGCTACGCCCGCACCGGCGGTTTCCTCGACGGCGTCGACCGCTTCGACGCGGCGTTCTTCGGGATCAGCCCGCGCGAGGCCCTGGCCATGGACCCGCAGCAGCGGTTGCTGCTGGAGACGTCGTGGGAGGCGTTCGAGCGCGCCGGGATCGACCCGCACGCGCTGCGCGGCAGCCGGACCGGCGTGTTCGCCGGGACGAACCTGCAGGACTACGGCACGCTGCTGGCCGAGCAGCCCGGCCTCGAAGGGCACCTGGCCACCGGCAACGCCGCGGCCGTGGTCTCCGGGCGGCTGTCCTACACCTTCGGGCTGGAAGGCCCGGCGGTCACGGTCGACACGGCGTGCTCGTCTTCGCTGGTCGCGCTGCACCTCGCGGCGCAGGCGCTGCGGGCCGGCGAATGCTCGCTGGCCCTGGCGGGCGGTGTTGTCGTCATGTCGACACCGAACGCGTTCATCGAGTTCTCGCGCCAGCGCGGCCTGGCCGAGGACGGCCGCTGCAAGCCCTTCGCCGAGGCCGCGGACGGCACCGGCTGGGGCGAGGGCGTCGGCATGCTGCTGCTGGAGCGGCTGTCGGACGCGCGGCGCAACGGACACCCGGTCCTCGCCGTCGTGCGGGGGAGCGCGATCAACCAGGACGGCGCTTCGAACGGCCTCACCGCGCCGAACGGGCCCGCGCAGCAGCGGGTCATCCGGCAGGCGCTGGCCACGGCCGGTCTGTCCGCCTCCGACGTCGACGTGGTCGAGGGACACGGCACCGGCACGACGCTGGGCGACCCGATCGAAGCCCAGGCCCTGCTGGCGACGTACGGCGCCGAGCGCACGGGCGAGCCGCTGCTGCTGGGCTCGCTGAAGTCCAACATCGGCCACACCCAGGCCGCGGCCGGGGTCGGCGGGATCATCAAGATGGTCCAGGCCATGCAGCACGGGGTGCTGCCGAAGACCCTGCACGTCGACGCGCCTTCGTCCAAGGTGGACTGGACGTCGGGCGCGGTCCGGCTGCTGACCGAGTCCCGTGACTGGCCGTCGGTGGACCGCCCGCGGCGGGCGGCGGTGTCGTCGTTCGGCATGAGCGGCACCAACGCCCACGTCGTCCTGGAGCAGGCGGTCCCGGCCGCTGCCGAGGTCGTCGTCGAGGCCGGGGACCCGGCGCCGTGGGTGCTTTCGGCCCGTGACGCCGACGCCCTGCGTGACCAGGCCCTTCGGCTGGCGGCGCAGCTCGGCGAGGGCTGGGAGAGCAACGACGTCGCCTTCTCGCTGGCGACGTCCCGGGCCCGGCAGGAGCACCGCGCGGTGCTGACCGGCGACCGGGCCGAACTGCTCACGGCGCTGGGCGCGCTGGGCCGGGGTGAGCCCGCGGCCAACCTGGTTCGCGACGTCGTCGCCGACGGCACCACCGCGTTCCTCTTCACCGGCCAGGGTGCGCAGCGGGCCGGCATGGGGCGGGAGCTGTATGCGGCCTTCCCGGTGTTCGCGGACGCCTTCGACTTGCTCTGCGCGGGATTCGACGCGTACCTCGACCGTCCACTGCGGACTGTTGTCTTCGAGGACGCGGAGCTGCTCGACCAGACCGCCTACACACAGCCCGCTCTGTTCGTGGTCGAGGTGGCGTTGTTCCGGCTGCTGGAGCACTACGGTCTTCGTCCGGACTTCTTGGCTGGACACTCGATCGGCGAGCTGGCCGCCGCGCACGTCGCCGGAGTCCTGTCGCTGGCCGATGCGGTGACTTTGGTTGCCGCGCGAGGCCGGTTGATGCAGGCGCTTCCGGCCGGTGGGGCGATGGTGGCGATCCAGGCCACCGAAGACGAGATCACGCCGCACCTTTCCGACCTGGTCGGGATCGCGGCGGTGAACGGCCCGTCGTCGGTGGTGGTTTCCGGGGATTCGGCGGCAGTAGAGGCCCTGGCAGGGCGGTTTGCCGATCGCAAGACCAAGCGGTTGCCGGTGAGCCATGCCTTCCACTCGCCGCTGATGGACCCGATGCTGGACGAGTTCCGCGCGGTGCTCTCGACGTTGACCTTCGAGGCACCGGCGATCCCGGTGGTCGCCGGGGACGTGACCGATCCCGAGTACTGGGTGCGGCACGTCCGCGAAGCCGTCCGGTTCGCCGACACGATGACGAGGCTGGAAGCACACGGCGTCACCCGGTACGTCGAGCTGGGACCGGACGGCGTGCTGTCCGCACTGGGCCAGGACTGCCTGGCCGAGCCGGCCGTGTTCGCCGCCGTCCTGCGCGGCGACCGGCCGGAGCGGGCCACCCTGCTCACCGCGCTGGCCACGGCGTTCGCGCACGGCGCCGACGTCGACTGGGCCGCACTGGCCCCCGGACGGCGGATCCCGCTGCCGACGTACGCCTTCCAGCGCAAGAGCTTCTGGCCGACACCGACCGCATCGAGCCGGGGTGCGGCCGCCGGGCTGGGCCTCGACGCGGCGGGCCACCCGATGCTGGGGGCCGCCGTCTCGCTGGCCGGTGGCGACGGCGTGCTGTTCACCAGCAGGCTTTCGACGTTGACCCACCCGTGGCTGGCCGACCACGCCGTGCACGGCACCGTGCTGGTGCCCGGCACCGGCCTGGTCGAGCTGGCCGTCCGCGCCGGCGACCAGGTCGGCTGCGGTCGGCTCGACGAGCTCACCCTGCAGGCCCCGCTGGTGCTGCCGGCCGACGGCGGCGTCCAGCTCCAGGTCGCCGTCGGCGAGGCGGCCGAGGACGGCCGCCGCGAGGTGACCATCCACTCGCGACCGGAAGGCACGGCGTTCGGGCACCCCTGGACCACCCACGCCACCGGTCTGCTCGGCGCGGCCTCCGCGGTCACGCCGTCGAACCTGGCCGAGTGGCCGCCCGCCGGAGCCGTCCCCCTGGACACCGGAGGGCTCTACGACGACCTGGCGGGCGCCGGGTTCGGCTACGGTCCGGCGTTCCGCGGCCTGCGGGCCGCCTGGCAGACCGGCGAGGTCGTCCACGCGGAGGTCTCGCTGGAGTCCGAAGTGGACGAGGCGTTCGGCCTGCACCCGGGCCTGTTCGACTCCGTCCTGCACGCGATCGGCCTGACCGGGCGCACCGGCGAGGGCACCGGCATCCCGTTCGCTTGGACCGGCGTCACCCTGCACGCGACCGGCGCCTCCGCGCTGCGTGCGAAGCTCACCCCGGCCGGGAGCGGCGTCGCGATCGAGCTGTTCGACACCGCCGGGCAGCCGGTGGCCACGGTGGACTCGCTGGTGCTGCGGCCGGTCACGGCCGACGCACTCGGCACCCGCACCGAATCGATGTTCCGGCTGGAGTGGACTCCGGTCCCGACCGGCGTCGGCGACTCGGCGGGATTCGTCGTCGAGCACGTCGAGGGTGAAGACTCGGCCGCCGGAGCCCACGCTGCCGCGCACCGGGCCCTGTCCCTGGCGCAGGAGTGGATCGACCAGCCCACCGACGAGAAGCTCGTGCTGGTCACCACGGGTGCCGTCGCCGTCGGGCCGGACGACACCGTCCCCGGTCTGGCCGCGGCCACCGCGTGGGGCCTGGTCCGGTCGGCGCAGTCGGAGAACCCGGACCGCCTGGTCCTCCTCGACGTCGAAGCCGGGACCTCACGGGAGCAGGTCGCCGCCGCGGTGGCGACCGGAGAACCGCAGCTCGCCCTGCGCGCGGGGAAGACGTATGTCCCGCGCCTGGCCCGCGCCGCGGTCGAGGCGAACGAGTCCACTCTGGACACCGGCGGCACGGTGCTCGTCACCGGCGGCACCGGCGCGCTCGGCAAGCTGTTCACGAAACACCTGGTCACCCGCCACGGCGTCCGGCACCTGCTGGTGCTCAGCCGCCGCGGCGCCGCGGCCGACGGCGCGGAAGCGCTGGCGGCCGAAATCGCCGAACTGGGCGCCGAAGTCCGGTTCGCGGCCTGCGACGCCGCCGACCGCGAGGCCCTGGCCGACGTGCTGGCCGCGATCCCGGCCGAGCACCCGCTGACCGCCGTCGTGCACACCGCCGGCGTCCTCGACGACGGCGTCGTCGCCACGCTCACCCCCGAGCGCGTCGACACCGTGCTGCGGCCCAAGGTCGACGCGGCGCTCAACCTCCACGAGCTCACGTCGGGGCTGGGCGCGTTCGTGCTGTTCTCCTCGGCGTCGGGGATCTTCGGTGCGGCCGGCCAGGCGAACTACGCCGCGGCCAACGCGTTCCTCGACGCTCTGGCCGCCCGCCGCCGTGCCGGCGGCGAACCCGCCGTGTCGCTGGGCTGGGGCCTGTGGGCCGACGGCGGCAGCATGGCCGGCGGGCTCGGCGAGGCCGACCGCCGCCGGATGGACCGCGCCGGCGTCGCCGCGCTGACCGCGGACGAGGGCGTCGAGCTGTTCGACGCCGCGCTCGCGTCCGGCGAGGCCGCGCTCGTCCCGATGCGCCTCGACCCCGCCACCCTGCGCGACCCCGGCACCGTCGTGCCCGCCGTGCTGCGCGGCCTGGTCCGGACCACCACCCGCCGGGTGGTGACCGCGGAAGCCGTCGCGGGCGGCTCGGCGCTGGCCGGCCGGCTCGCCGCGATGGACCCCGAGGAGCGCGAGCGCACCCTGCTCGGCCTGGTCCGCCAGACCGTCGCGGGCGCGCTCGGCTACGACACGGGCGATGCAGTCGACGCCGGGAAGGCGTTCAAGGAGCTCGGGTTCGACTCGCTCACCTCGGTCGACCTGCGCAACCGGCTCAACGCGGCGACCGGCCTCCGGCTGCCCGCGACCCTGGTGTTCGACTACCCGAACTCGGCGGCACTGGCCGCGCACCTGCGCACCGAGCTGCTCGGCGCCGACGAGCCGGTCGCGCTCGCCCCGGCCCGCACGGCCGACGTCGACGAGCCGATCGCCATCGTGGCGATGAGCTGCCGCTACCCGGGTGGCATCCGCGGCCCGGAGGACCTCTGGCGCCTGGTGTCCACCGGCGGCGACGCGATCTCGCCGTTCCCGGTCAACCGCGGGTGGGACCTCGAGAAGCTGTTCCACCCGGAGCCCGGACACAGCGGCACGAGCTACGCCCGCGAAGGCGGGTTCCTGCACGAGGCCGACGAGTTCGACGCCGAGTTCTTCGGCATCTCGCCACGCGAGGCGCTGGCCATGGACCCGCAGCAGCGGTTGCTGCTGGAGACGTCGTGGGAGGTCTTCGAGCGCGCGGGCATCGACCCCGCCGCGCTGCGGGGCAGCCGGACCGGCGTGTTCGCCGGCCTGATGTACCACGACTACGCCGCGCGCCTGCCGGAGATCCCGGAGGAGGTCGAGGGCTACCTCGGCACCGGCAACTCGGGCAGTGTCCTTTCCGGACGGCTGGCCTACACCTTCGGGCTCGAGGGCCCGGCGGTCACCGTGGACACGGCGTGCTCGTCGTCGCTGGTCGCGCTGCACCTCGCGGCGCAGGCACTGCGCAGCGGTGAGTGCTCGCTCGCTCTCGCGGGCGGCGTCACGGTGATGTCGACGCCGACGACCTTCGTCGACTTCTCCCGCCAGCGCGGCCTGGCCGCCGACGGCCGGTGCAAGTCGTTCGCCGAGGCGGCCGACGGCACCGGCTGGTCCGAAGGCGCGGGCCTGCTCCTGCTGGAGCGGCTGTCCGACGCCCGGCGCAACGGCCACCAGGTCCTCGCGGTGGTCCGCGGGACCGCGGTCAACCAGGACGGCGCCTCCAACGGCCTCACGGCCCCGAACGGGCCGTCGCAGCAGCGGGTGATCCGGCAGGCGCTGGCCGGCGCCGGTCTGTCCGCCTCGGACGTGGACGCGGTCGAGGCGCACGGCACCGGGACCACGCTCGGCGACCCGATCGAAGCGCAGGCCCTGCTGGCCACCTACGGCGCGGACCGCGCGGGCGACCCGCTCTACCTCGGGTCGATCAAGTCGAACATCGGCCACAGCCAGGCCGCCGCGGGTGTCGCGGGCGTGATCAAGATGGTCATGGCCATGCGCCACGGCGAGCTGCCCGCCACGCTGCACGTCGACGAGCCGTCCCGGCACGTCGACTGGGAAGCGGGGGCGGTCGAGCTGCTGACCGAGGCCCGGCCGTGGCCGGCGACGGGCCGTCCGCGCCGCGCCGCCGTGTCGTCCTTCGGCATCAGCGGCACCAATGCGCACACCATCCTCGAACAGGCGCCGGAGCTCGTGGCGCCGGAGCGCGGGGAAGCGGCCCCGATCGCGACGCCGTGGGTCCTCTCGGCCCGCGACGCGGACGCCCTCCGCGAGCAGGCCGCGCGCCTGCACACCGCGGCGCAGGATCTCGACGCCCTGGATGTCGCGCACTCCCTGGTCACCACCCGGAGCCGGATGCCGCTGCGCGCGGTCGTCACCGGTTCGTCGCACGCCGAGCTGCTGAGCGGCCTCGAGGCCCTCGCGGCCGGGGAAGTGCCGGTGTCTTCGACCGGCTCGGTGGCGTTCCTGTTCACCGGTCAGGGCAGCCAGCGGGCCGACATGGGCCGCGAGCTTTACGAGACGTTCCCGGTGTTCGCCGCGGCTTATGACGAGGTTTGCGCGGAGTTCGACTTCGACGTGCGGGCTGGTGATGTCGATCAGACGATGTACACGCAGGCTGGGTTGTTCGCGCTGGAAGTGGCGCTGTTCCGGTTGCTCGAGAACTTCGGCGTGCGGCCCGACCACCTGGCCGGGCACTCCATCGGCGAGCTGGCCGCGGCGTACGTGGCCGGGGTGTTCTCGCTGGCGGACGCGGTCAAGCTGGTGTCCGCTCGCGGCCGTCTGATGCAGGCGTTGCCGACCGGTGGTGCGATGGTGGCCATCCAGGCCACGGAAGAGGAAGTCACGCCGTATCTGTCCGACGCGGTGAGCATTGCGGCTTTGAACGGTCCGGAGTCCACTGTGGTCTCCGGTACCGAGGATGCGGTTCTCGGGCTGGTTGAACGGTTCAAGGACCGCAAGAGGAAACGACTCGCGGTGAGTCATGCGTTCCATTCGCCGCTGATGGACCCGATGCTCGACGAGTTCCGCGCGGTGGCCGAGACGATCGATTACCACGAACCGCGTATCCCGGTCGTGTCGACCGCGGGTGGCGACCTGACGTCGCCGGAGTACTGGGTGCACCAGGTCCGCTCGGCGGTCCGGTTCCTCGACGCCGTGCGGACGCTCGAAGACCGCGGGGCGACGACGTTCCTGGAGCTGGGTCCGGATGCGGTGCTGTCCGCGCTCGGCCGTGAAATCCTGCCGGCCGCGACGTTCACCCCGGCCCTGCGGAAGGGCCGTCCGGAGCCGGACGTCTTCCTGGCCGCGCTGGCGAGTGCCGAAGCCCGTGGATCCACAGTGGACTGGACCCGGCTGTGGGCCGGGTCCGGGCCGCGCACGGTCGACCTGCCGACGTATGCGTTCCGGCGGCGCCGGTACTGGCTGCACAGCGCGGCTTCGGCCGCCGACGCGGCCGGCCTTGGCTTGGGCGCGGCCGGGCACCCGCTGCTCGGCGCCGCCGTCGAGCTGGCCGAAGGCGACGGCCTGGTCTTCACCGGACGCCTGTCGACCCGGACGCACCCGTGGCTGGCCGAGCACGCGGTGCACGGGGTGACCGTGCTGCCGGGGACGGCGTTCGTCGAGCTGGCCGTCCGGGCCGGCGACGAGGTCGGCTGCGACCGGCTCGAAGAGCTGACCCTGGAAGCGCCGCTGGTGCTGCCCGCCGAGGGCAGCGTCGCGGTCCAGATCACGGTCGGGGCCGCGGACGCCGCCGGGCGCCGCACCCTGTCCGTCCACTCGCGACCGGACGGGCAGCCGTGGGTCCGCCACGCGGGCGGTGTGCTCGCCGCGACCGGCGCGCCGGTCCGGACGGTCCCGGCCGAGTGGCCCCCGGCGGGGGCGGAGCCGGTCGAGGTGGGCGGGCTGTACGACGGCCTCCTGTCGGCCGGGCTCGCGTACGGCCCGTTGTTCCAGGGCCTGACGGCGGCCTGGCGCCGCGACGGTGCCGTGTTCGCCGAAGTGGCGCTGCCGGAGGACGCGGAAGTGTCCGGCTTCGGCCTGCACCCGGCGCTCCTGGACGCGGCCCTGCACGGCATCGGCCTCGGCGTGCTCCCGGCCGAGGGCGGCGCCCGGCTGCCGTTCGCGTGGTCCGGGGTTTCCCTGCACGCCTCCGGCGCCCGCGCGCTGCGCGTCCACCTCGCCGCGACCGGGAGCGAATCCGTGTCGCTGCACGTCACCGACCCGGCCGGAGCCCCCGTCTGCTCCGCCGACTCGCTCGTGCTGCGCCCGGTTTCCGCCGGTCAGCTCGCCGGCGGTGTGGCACGGACCTCGCTGTTCGAGGTCACCTGGGCCCCGATCCCCGCGCCTGCCGCCGACGCCCCGGCGGGTCTCGTCATCGCCCCGGCCGGAGACGCCGGGGAAGCACTGGCCGTGGTCAAGCGGGAGCTGGCCGGGGACCACCCGGTCGTCGTCGTGACGACGGACGCCGCCGCGCAGGGCCTGGTTCGCTCGGCGCAGGCCGAACACCCGGGCCGGTTCGTCCTCGTCGACACCGCCGACCCCGCCGAGGTCCACGCCGCGGTCGCCACCGGTGAACCGCAGGTCTCGGTGCGGGACGGCGTCCTCACCGTGCCGCGGCTCGCCCGGGCCGCGCTGTCCGAAGCCGAGGTCACCTTCGGAGACGGCACCGTCCTGGTCACCGGCGGCACCGGCGCGCTCGGCGCGCTGTTCGCCGAACACCTCGTCACCCGGTACGACGTCCGCAGCCTGCTGCTCACCAGCCGCCGCGGCCCGGAGGCGCCCGGCGCGCCGGAGCTCGTCGAACGGCTCACCGGCCTCGGCGCCGAGGTCACCGTCGCGGCCTGCGACGTCGCCGACCGCGACGCCCTGGCCGCCCTGCTCGGGAACCACCGCGTCACCGGGGTCCTGCACAGCGCCGGCGTCCTGGACGACGGCCTGGTCGAAACCCTCACCCCGGACCGGCTGGCCACCGTCATGGCGGCCAAGGCCGACGCGGCCCGCAACCTCCACGAGCTGACCGGGGACCTCAGCGCGTTCGTCCTGTTCTCGTCGGTCGCCGGCACGTTCGGCGGCGCCGGCCAGGCGAACTACGCCGCGGCCAACGCCGCTCTCGACGCGCTCGCCGAAGAGCGGCGCACGGCCGGGCTGCCGGCCGTGTCGCTGGCCTGGGGCCTGTGGGACGGCGGCATGGCCGGTCACCTCACCGAGGCCGACGTCGCCCGGCTCGTCCGTGCGGGCACCGCGCCACTGTCCACGGAGGACGGTCTGGCGCTGTTCGACGCCGCGCTGGCGGCGGACCGCGCGGTCCTGCTGCCGGTGCACCTCGACCCGGGTGCCGTCCAAGCCGCGGGGGACGTCCCGCCGCTGCTGCGCGGCCTGGTCCGCGTCCCCGCCCGCCGGGCCGCGGCCACGACCGCCGTGGCCGGCGCCTTCGCCGGCACCCTGGCCGGGCTGGCCGCCGACGAACAGCTCGACCGCCTGCTGACGCTGGTCCGCGGCGAGGTCGCGGGCGTCCTCGGCCACGCCTCGGGCGACGAGGTGGACCCGGCCAAGGCGTTCCGCGACGCCGGCTTCGACTCGCTGACCGCGATCGAGCTGCGCAACCGGCTGCACACGGCGACCGGTCTGCGCCTGCCCGCGACGCTGGTGTTCGACCACCCGACCCCCGCCGCGCTGGCGGGGCACGTCCACGGCGAGCTGTTCGGCGCGGCCGAGGTGACCGAGGCCGTCGCGGCCACCGGCTCCGACGAGCCGATCGCCATCGTGGCGATGAGCTGCCGGTACCCGGGTGGCGTCAGCACGCCCGAGCAGCTGTGGGACCTGGTCACGGCCGGGAGCGACGCCATCACGGCGTTCCCCGCGAACCGCGGCTGGGACCTCGACGGGCTGTACCACGCCGACCCCGACCACCCGGGCACGAGCTATGCGCGCGAAGGCGGCTTCCTGCACGACGCGGGCGAGTTCGACCCGGTGTTCTTCGGGATCTCGCCGCGCGAGGCGATCACGATGGACCCGCAGCACCGGCTGCTGCTGGAGACGTCGTGGGAGGCGGTCGAACGGGCCGGGATCGCGCCGGAGTCGTTGCGCGGCAGCAAGACCGGCGTGTTCGCCGGCGTGATGTACCACGACTACCCGACGCTGCTCGACAGCGCCGACGAGGACTACGAAGGCCACCTCGGCACCGGCAACGCCGGCAGCATCGCCTCCGGGCGGGTCGCCTACACGTTCGGGCTGGAAGGCCCGGCGGTCACCGTGGACACGGCGTGTTCGTCCTCCTTGGTCGCCCTGCACTGGGCGGTCCAGGCGCTGCGCTCCGGTGAGTGCACGATGGCCCTCGCGGGCGGTGTGACGGTCATGGCGACGCCCAGCGCGTTCGTCGAGTTCTCGCGCCAGCGCGGGCTTTCGGCGGACGGCCGCTGCAAGGCGTTCTCCGCGGACGCCGACGGCACCGGCTGGGCCGAGGGCGCGGGCATGATCTTGCTGGAGCGCCTGTCGGACGCGCAGCGCCACGGCCACCCGGTCCTCGCGGTGGTCCGGGGGAGCGCGGTCAACCAGGACGGCGCTTCGAACGGCCTCACCGCGCCGAACGGCCCGTCGCAGCAGCGGGTGATCCGCCAGGCGCTGGCGAACGCCGGTCTGTCCACTGCGGACGTCGACGTCGTCGAGGCGCACGGCACCGGCACTTCGCTGGGCGATCCGATCGAGGCGCAGGCGCTGCTGGCGACCTACGGCGCCGACCGCACCGGTGACCCGCTGTGGCTCGGCTCGCTGAAGTCGAACATCGGCCACTCGCAGGCGGCGGCCGGGGTGGGCGGCGTGATCAAGATGGTCATGGCGCTGCGCCACGGCGAACTGCCGAAGACGCTGCACGCGGACGAGCCGTCGCCGCACGTCGACTGGACGTCCGGCGCGGTGGAGCTGCTGACCGAGGCCCGCGACTGGCCGTCGGTGGACCGCCCGCGGCGGGCGGCGGTGTCGTCGTTCGGGTTCAGCGGCACCAACGCCCACGCGATCCTCGAGCAGGCTCCCGAGCCCGCGCCGCGGCCGCAGGTCCCGGCTCCGGCCGTGGTCCCGTTCGTGCTGTCGGCGAAGTCCGCGGCCGCACTCACCGACCAGGCCACCCTGCTGGGCGAGCGGTTGGCGGACGGCGCCGACCCGGCCGACATCGCGCGGTCGCTGCTGGCCCGCACCCGGTTCGAGCACCGGGCCGTGGCCGTGGGGTCCACCAGGGACGAGCTGACGCACGATCTGTCCACAGTGGAACCGGTGGAAGCCGGTTCGGGGGCCACGGCGTTCCTGTTCACCGGCCAGGGCAGCCAGCGGCTCGGCATGGGCCGCGAGCTGTACGAGACGTACCCGGCGTTCGCGGCGGCGTTCGACGCGATCCGCGCCGAGTTCGACCTCGACCTCGACACGCCGGACATCGACGAGACCCGGTACACCCAGGCGACCCTGTTCGCACTGGAGGTCGCGCTCTTCCGGCTCTACGAGTCCTGGGGACTGCGCCCGGCCGTGCTGGTCGGCCACTCGATCGGCGAGCTGGCGGCCGCGCACGTCGCCGGCGTCCTGTCCCTGGCCGACGCCGTCACGCTGGTCTCCGCGCGGGGCCGCCTGATGCAGGCGCTGCCGAAGGGTGGCGCGATGGTGGCGATCGAGGCGACCGAAGCCGAGATCACGCCGCACCTGACGGACCGGGTGAGCATCGCCGCGCTGAACGGCCCGTCCTCGACGGTGATCTCCGGCGCCGTGAAGGCGGTGCAGGCGGTCGCCCGGAAGTTCAAGGGCCGCAAGACCAAGCGGCTCACGGTCAGCCACGCCTTCCACTCGCCGTGGATGGACCCGATGCTGGCCGAGTTCCGCGAGATCGCCGACGGCTTGTCCTATGCGGAACCGGCGGTCCCGGTCGTCTCCAACGTGACCGGCGAGCTGGTCACCGCGTTCGACGGCGAGTACTGGGTGCGGCACGTCCGTGAGGCCGTCCGCTTCCTCGACGGCGTCCGCGCCGCCGCGGCCCAGGGCGCCGACGTCTTCGTCGAGCTGGGCCCGGACGGCGTGCTGTCCGCGCTCGGCCGGGAGATCCTGCCGGACGCGACCTTCGTCCCGGCGCTGCGCAAGGGCCGTCCGGAGGCCCTGACCGCCGTCACCGCGCTGGGCACGGCTTACGCGCACGGCGCCGACGCCGACCTCGCCGCGGTGCTCGGCGGGGCGGGGGAGTACGTCGACCTGCCGACGTACGCCTTTCAGCGCGAGCTGTACTGGCCGAAGCCGGGCACCCGCACCGGCGACCTGACCGCGGCCGGCCTCGGCGTGGCGGACCATCCGCTGCTCGGCGCCGCCGTGGAGGTCGCCGACGACGGCGGGTTCCTGCTCACCGGACGCCTGTCGCCGCGGAGCCACCCGTGGCTGGCCGAGCACACCGTGCACGACGTCGCCGTGCTGCCCGGGACCGCCTTCGCCGACCTGGCCCTGCACGCCGGCGAGCCGGCCGGCTGCGACCGCGTCGACGAGCTGGTCCTCGAAGCGCCCCTGGCCGTCCCGGCCGACGGCGTCACCGTCCAGGTCGCGCTCGGCGCGGCCGACGAAGAGGGTCGCCGCTCGCTGGTGGTCCACTCGCGCACCGACGGCACGCCGTGGATCCGGCACGCCACTGGCGAACTCTCGCCCGGCACGACGGCTGCGACGACGTTCGCCTGGCCGCCGTCCGGCGCCGAGCCGGTCGACGTCTCCGCGCTGTACGACGGCCTCCTCGCCGGCGGGCTCGGCTACGGCCCGGTCTTCCAGGGCCTGACCGCGGCCTGGCGGGCCGGCGGCGAGGTCTTCGCCGAGGTCGCGCTGCCGGACGACGTCGAGGTCACCGGCTTCGGCCTGCACCCGGCGCTGTTCGACGCCGCGCTGCACGGCATCGGGCTCGGCGGGTTCGTCGAGGACACCGGCACCGCACGGCTGCCGTTCAGCTTCTCCGGCGTAGCGCTGCACGCCACCGGTGCCCGCACGCTGCGGATCCGACTGGCTGCCGCGGGTTCCGAAGCCGTGTCGGTGCACGCCGTCGACACCGCCGGCGAGCCGGTGCTGTCGGTCGAGGCCCTGGCACTGCGGCCGGTGGCCGCAGTCGGCGGCGATGTCGTCCGGCAGTCGCTGTTCAAGGTGGACTGGACGGCCGTCGCCGTGCCGCGCGACGCCGACCCGGGCGCCCCGCGGATCGTGGAGGTGCCCCGCGGCGAGACGCCCGGCGAGGTCCGCGCGGCCGTGCACCAGGTGCTCGCCGTCCTGCAGTCCGATGCGGACGAACGGATCGTGGTCGTCACCCGCGGCGCGGTCGCGGTGTTCGACGGCGAAGCGCCCGACCTCGCCGGCGCGGCCGTCTGGGGTCTGGTCCGCGCGGCGCAGGCCGAGCAGCCCGGCCGGTGCTCGCTCGTCGACCTCGACGCCGACGGCGACGTCACCGACGTGCTCGCGTCCGGTGAGCCGCAGCTGGCGGTCCGCGGCGGCGCCGTGCTCGCGCCTCGGCTGGCGCGCGCCACGGCCACGGCCGAACCGGTCGAGTTCGGCGGAACCGTGCTGGTCACCGGCGCGACCGGCGCCCTCGGCGCGGTCTTCGCCCGCCGGCTCGCCGAGGGCGGCGCCCGGCACCTGCTGCTGGTCAGCCGGTCCGCGACGGCCGATGCCCTCGCGGAGCTGACCACCGAGCTGACCGGGCTGGGCACCGAGGTCACGGTCGCGGCCTGCGACGTCGCGGATCGCGATGCCCTGGCCGCGCTGCTGGCCGAGCACCCCGTCACCGGGGTCGTGCACGCGGCCGGTGTCCTCGACGACGGCGTGCTGGCGTCGCTGACGCCGGAGCGGGTCGACGCGGTGCTGCGGCCGAAGGTCGACGCCGCGTGGAACCTCCACGAGCTGACCGGCGACCTGTCGTCGTTCGTCCTGTTCTCCTCGGCCTCCGGCGTGTTCGGCGGCGCGGGCCAGGCGAGCTACTCGGCCGCCAACGCCTACCTGGACGCGCTCGCGCAGAAGCGGCGCGCGGCCGGGCAGGCGGCGACGTCGCTGGCCTGGGGCCTCTGGGCCGGTGCCGACAGCATGGCCGCCGAGCTGGGCGATGCCGACCGGCGGCGGATGTCCGCCGCCGGGATCGGCGCCCTGTCCGTCCAGGACGGTCTGGCGCTGTTCGACGCGGCTTTGTCCACCGGGGAGGCCACGCTGGTCCCGGTCCGGCTGGACCTGGCCGCGGTGCGGGCCAAGGGCGCGGTGCCCGCGGTGCTGCGCGGGCTGGTGCCCGTGGCGCGTCGCCGGGCCGCGGTCTCGACCGCCACGGCGTCGCTGGAGCAGCGGCTCGGCGCGCTGGACGCCGCCGAGCGGGACCGGGCGCTCGTCGACCTGGTCCGCGGCGAGGTCGCGCAGGTGCTCGCGTTCGCTTCGGCGGACGCGGTCGGCGCGGCCCGGTCGTTCACCGAGCTGGGCTTCGACTCGCTGACCGCGATCGAGCTGCGCAACCGGCTGCACACCGCGACCGGCCTGCGCCTGTCCGCCACGCTGATCTTCGACCACCCGACTCCGGAGGCACTGGCCGCGCACCTCGCGGCCGAGCTGTTCGGGACGGCGGACGTCGTCGA
This sequence comes from Streptomyces sp. MN03-5084-2B, assembly GCA_033793495.1. Taxonomy (GTDB): domain Bacteria; phylum Actinomycetota; class Actinomycetes; order Mycobacteriales; family Pseudonocardiaceae; genus Amycolatopsis. Next base: position 52,670 of record JARAWT010000002.1, read on the forward strand.
GAACAGCACGGTCACCGGCTCCGACGAGCCGATCGCCATCGTGGCGATGAGCTGCCGCTACCCCGGCGGCGTCACCACGCCGGAAGAGCTGTGGGACCTGGTTTCGGGCGGCATCGACGGCATGACGCCGTTCCCCGCCGACCGCGGCTGGGACGTCGAAGGCCTGTACCACCCGGACCCCGACCACCCCGGCACGAGCTACGCGCGGGAAGGCGGCTTCCTGCGGGACGCGGCCAACTTCGACCCCGAGTTCTTCGGGATCTCGCCGCGCGAGGCCGTCACGATGGACCCGCAGCACCGGCTGCTGCTGGAGACGTCGTGGGAGGCGGTCGAACGGGCCGGGATCGCGCCGGAGTCGTTGCGCGGCAGCAAGACCGGCGTGTTCGCCGGGATCATGTACCACGACTACGCCAACCTCCTCGAGGCCGCGCCGGAGGACTACGTCGGCCACCTCGGCACCGGCAACGCGGGCAGCGTCGCCTCCGGCCGCGTGTCCTACACCTTCGGGCTGGAAGGCCCGGCGGTGACCGTCGACACCGCGTGTTCGTCCTCCTTGGTCGCCCTGCACTGGGCGGTCCAGGCGCTGCGCTCCGGCGAGTGCACCATGGCGCTCGCGGGCGGTGTCACCGTCATGGCGACGCCGGGGGCGTTCCTCGAGTTCTCGCGCCAGCGCGGGCTGTCCGCGGACGGCCGCTGCAAGGCGTTCTCCGCGGACGCCGACGGCACCGGCTGGGCCGAGGGCGCGGGCATGATCTTGCTGGAGCGCCTGTCGGACGCGCAGCGCCACGGCCACCCGGTCCTCGCGGTGGTCCGGGGGAGCGCGGTCAACCAGGACGGCGCTTCGAACGGCCTCACGGCCCCGAACGGGCCGTCGCAGCAGCGGGTGATCCGGGCCGCGCTGGCCGACGCCGGTCTGTCCACTGCGGACATCGACGCGGTGGAGGCGCACGGCACCGGCACTTCGCTGGGCGACCCGATCGAGGCGCAGGCGCTGCTGGCGACCTACGGTGCCGACCGCGCGGGTGACCCGCTGTGGCTCGGCTCGCTGAAGTCGAACGTCGGGCACAGCCAGGCCGCGGCCGGTGTCGGTGGCGTGATCAAGATGGTGCAGGCGCTGCGCAACGGCGTCCTGCCGAAGACGCTGCACGTCACCGAGCCGTCGCCGCACGTCGACTGGACCGCGGGCGCGGTCGAGTTGCTGACCGAGCCGCGCGAGTGGCCGCGGACCGGACGGGAGCGCCGGGCCGGCGTCTCGTCGTTCGGGTTCAGCGGGACCAACGCGCACGTGATCATCGAGCAGGCGCCCGAGGTGACCCCGGTGGCGGTCGAGACGCCGCCGGTGACGCCGCTGGTGTTCTCGGCCCGGACGCCGGAGGCCCTGCGTGCGCAGGCCGCCCGGCTGCGGACGGCCCTCGAGACGGCCTCGGCGGCCGAGGTCGGTTCGGCGCTGGTCGCCGCGCGGTCGGAGTTCGAGCACCGCGCGGTCGCCTTCGACGCGGCCGACCTGGACCGCGGTGTCGTGACCGGCGAGGTCACCGACGGCTCGGTGGCGTTCCTGTTCACCGGTCAGGGCAGCCAGCGGGCGGACATGGGACGTGAGCTGTATGAGACGTTCCCGGTGTTCGCCGCCGCCTACGACGAGGTCTGCGCGGAGTTCGACTTCGACGTGCGGGCTGGTGATGTCGATCAGACGATGTACACCCAAGCCGGGCTGTTCGCGCTGGAAGTGGCGTTGTTCCGGTTGTTCGAGCACTTCGGCGTGCGGCCGGATTACGTGGCCGGGCACTCCATCGGTGAGCTGGCCGCGGCGTACGTGGCCGGGGTGTTCTCGCTGGCGGACGCGGTGAAGCTGGTTTCGGCTCGTGGTCGGTTGATGCAGGCGTTGCCGTCGGGTGGGGCGATGGTGGCCGTCCAGGCCACCGAAGACGAGGTCACGCCGTACCTGACCGGCGCGGTGAGCATTGCCGCGCTGAACGGTCCGGAGTCCACTGTGGTCTCCGGTACCGAGGAGGCGGTCGATGCGGTCGTCGCGCGGTTCGGTGGCCGCAAGACCAAGCGGCTCACCGTGAGTCACGCGTTTCATTCGCCGTTGATGGACCCGATGCTGGACGAGTTCCGCGCGGTCGCGGAGACGATCAGCTACCACGAGCCGCGCATCCCGGTCGTGTCCACCGCCGGTGGCGATCTGGCCTCGGCGGAGTACTGGGTGCACCAGGTCCGCTCGGCGGTCCGGTTCCTCGACGCCGTGCGGACCCTCGAAGGGCACGGGGTCAAGACGTTCCTGGAGCTGGGCCCGGACGGCGTGCTGTCCGCGCTCGGCCGCGAAATCCTGCCGGCCGCGACCTTCGCCCCGGCGCTGCGCAAGGGCAAGGACGAGCCGGTCACCCTGGTCACCGCGCTGGCCGAGGCGCACGTCCGCGGCGTCGCCGTCGACTGGACGGTCCTGTACCCGCAGGCCGCCCGCGTCGACCTGCCGACCTACCCGTTCCAGCGCACGCGGTACTGGCCGCGGCCGGGCACGGGTGACGTCACCGGGCTGGGGCTCGGCGCGGCCGGGCACCCGCTGCTCGGTGCCGCGGTCAGCCGGGCCGACGGCGACGGCTTCCTGCTCACCGGCCGCCTGTCCGTGGCCACCCACCCGTGGCTGGCCGAGCACGCGGTCGGCGGCACGGTCCTGGTGCCGGGCACGGCGTTCGTCGAACTGGCCGTCCGGGCCGCCGACCTGGCGGGCTGCCGCCAGGTCGAGGAACTGACCATCGAGGCCCCGCTGGCCCTCCCGGAGCGCGGGGCGGTGCAGCTGCAGCTGTGGACCGGCGCGCCCGACGCGACCGGACGCCGCGAGCTGACGCTGTACTCGCGGCTCGAGGACACGGCCGAACTGCCGTGGATCCGCACCGCGAGCGGCGCCCTGGCCGTCGAGGCCCCGGCCGTCCCGGAAACCCCGGAATGGCCGCCGCGCGACGCGGAAGCCGTCGACGTCTCCGGCCGCTACGACGACCTGGCCGCCGCCGGCTTCGGCTACGGCCCGCTGTTCCAGGGCCTGACCGCGGCCTGGCGCCGCGACGGCGAAGTCTTCGCCGAAGTGACCTTGCCCGACGACGCCGACGTGACCGGCTTCGGCCTGCACCCGGCGCTGCTGGACGCGGCCCTGCACGCGGTCGGCCTCGGTGACCTCCTGGAGGACGACCGGGCCCGCCTGCCGTTCTCGTGGGCCGGCGTCGGCCTGCACGCCGAAGGGGCGCGCACCTTGCGGGTCCGCCTGGCGCAGGCCGGACCGGACGCGGTGTCGCTGACCGCGGTCGACGGCTCCGGCGCCGCGGTCGTCTCGGCGGAGTCGCTGGTGCTGCGCCCGATGTCCGCCGTGGACGTCGCCCGGCAGCACGAATCGCTGTTCCGGACCGACCTCGTGGTCGTCCCGAGTGGACAGTCCGAAGAAGACTGCGAGGTCTTCGAAACCCTCGCGACCGGGGACACCCCGGACGACGTCCGCGAAGCCACCCACCGGGTCCTGGCGGTGCTGCAGGACCGGCTGACCCAGCCGGAAGACGCGCGGCTGGCGCTCGTCACGCGGGGCGACAGCCTCGCCGCGGCGGCCGTGCACGGCCTGGTCCGCTCGGCCCAGTCCGAGCACCCGGACCGGTTCGTGCTGGTCGACCTCGACGCCGAAGCCGGGGACGACGAGCTGCGGGCGGCGATCACCGCCGCCGAGCCGCAGGTGCTGGTCCGGGGCGGGCGGCTGTTCGCGCCCCGGCTGGCGCGGGCGGCGGCCGCGGCCGGACCGTCGTTCACCACGACCGGCGCGGTCCTGCTCACCGGCGGCACCGGCGCTCTCGGCGCCTCGGTCGCGAAGTACCTGGTCACCGAGTGCGGCGTCCGGCAGCTGGTGCTGACCAGCCGTCGCGGGCCCGACGCGCCGGGCGCGGCCGGGCTGCGCGACGAACTGGCCGCCTCGGGAGCCGAGGTCGCGGTCGTGGCCTGTGACGTCGCCGACCGCGACGCGCTGGCCGCCCTGCTGGCCGAGCACCCGGTGACGGCCGTGGTGCACGCGGCCGGGGTGCTCGACGACGGCGTCCTGTCGTCGCTGACGCCCGACCGGCTCGACGCGGTGCTGCGGCCGAAGGTCGACGCCGCGTGGAACCTCCACGAGCTGACGAGCGATCTCGACGCGTTCGTGCTGTTCTCCTCGGCCGCCGGCGTGTTCGGCGGCGCGGGCCAGTGCAACTACGCTGCCGCAAACGCCTTCCTCGACGCCTTGGCGCAGAAGCGCCGGGCGGCCGGGCTGCCGGCGACGTCGCTGGCGTGGGGCCTGTGGGATACGGACACGAGCATGGCCGGGCAGTTGGGCGACACCGACCGCGACCGGCTCGCCGGTGCGGGCGTCGCCGCACTGTCCACCGAGGACGGGCTCGAGCTGTTCGGCACCGCACTGTCCACTGAGGACGCCGTGCTGGTGCCGGTCAAGCTCGACCTCGCCGCCGTGCGGGCGTCCGGCCAGGTGCCGCCGCTCCTGCGCGGCCTGGTGCCCGTGTCGCGTCGCCGCAGCGCGGTGACCGTGACCGGCGCGCAGCTCACCCCGGACGGCGTGCTGGACCTGGTCCGGACCGAGGTCGCCGCGGTGCTGGGCTTCGCCTCGGCCGCCGCCGTCGGTGCGGCACGGGCGTTCACCGAGCTGGGCTTCGACTCGCTGACCGCCATCGAGCTGCGCAACCGGCTCAACGCGGCCACCGGGCTGCGGCTGCCCGCCACGCTGATCTTCGACCACCCGACGCCGTCGGCCCTGTCCGGCGAGATCGCCGGACGGCTGTTCGGTACCGCCGACGCCGCCCCGGCCGAGGTGACCGCCGTCCACACCGACGAGCCGATCGCCATCGTGGCCATGAGCTGCCGGTTCCCCGGCGGCATCACCAGTCCCGAGCAGCTCTGGGCACTGGTGGCGAACGGCCAGGACGCGATCGGGACCATGCCGGAGGACCGCGGCTGGGACCTCGGCGCGCTCTACGACCCCGACTCCGCGCGCCCGGGCACGAGCTACACCCGGCACGGCGGGTTCCTGCGCGACGTCGCCCGGTTCGACCCCGGGTTCTTCGGGATCAGCCCGCGCGAAGCGGTCGCGATGGACCCGCAGCAGCGGCTGCTGCTGGAGACGTCGTGGGAGGTGTTCGAGCGCGCCGGGATCGACCCGGCGGCCGTGCGCGGCAGCCGGACCGGCGTGTTCGCCGGCCTGATGTACCACGACTACGTCAGCCTGCTCGAACGCGCGAAGGACGACGTCGCCGGGCACCTCGGCACCGGAAACTCGGGCAGCGTCGTCACCGGGCGGCTGTCCTACCACTTCGGGCTCGAAGGCCCGGCCGTCACGGTGGACACCGCGTGCTCGTCGTCGCTGGTCGCGCTGCACCTCGCCGCGCAGTCCCTGCGCAACGGCGAGTGCACGATGGCGCTGGCCGGCGGCGTGACGGTGATGTCGACGCCCGCCGCGTTCATCGAGTTCAGCAAGCAGCGCGGGCTTTCGCCGGACGGCCGGTGCAAGGCCTTCTCGGCCGACGCCGACGGCACCGGCTGGGCCGAAGGCGCGGGCATGCTCCTGCTGGAGCGCCTGTCCGACGCGCAGCGACACGGCCACCCGGTCGTCGCCGTCCTCCGCGGCACCGCGATCAACCAGGACGGTGCGTCCAACGGCCTCACCGCCCCGAACGGCCCGTCGCAGCAGCGGGTGATCCGCCAGGCCCTCGCCGACGCCGGTTTGTCCACTTCGGACGTCGACGTCGTCGAGGCGCACGGCACCGGCACCTCGCTGGGCGACCCGATCGAGGCGCAGGCCCTCCTGGCCACCTACGGCGCCGACCGCACCGGAGACCCGCTGTGGCTCGGCTCGCTGAAGTCCAACCTCGGCCACACCCAGGCCGCGGCGGGCGTCGGCGGCATCATCAAGATGGTCATGGCCATGCGGCACGGCACGCTGCCGAAGACCCTGCACGTCACCGAGCCGTCGCCGCACATCGACTGGACCGCCGGTGCGGTCGAGCTGCTCACCGAGGCCCGCGACTGGCCTTCGGTGAACCGCCCGCGGCGGGCGGCGGTGTCGTCGTTCGGGTTCAGCGGCACCAACGCGCACACGATCATCGAGCAGGCCCCGGAGGGTCCGGTCGCGGGCCCGGCGCCCGCGGACACGACCGTGCCGCTGGTGCTCTCGGCGAAGACGGCGGACGGCGTCCGCGCCCAGGCCGCGCGACTGCGTGAGCTGTTCGAAACGGAAACCCCGAGCGTCGTCGACGTCGCCCACTCGCTGATCACCGGCAGGCACCGGCTGGAGCACCGCAGCGTGCTCGTCGCCGGGAACGCCGAGCAGGCCCGGACGGGCCTCGCCGCGCTCGCCGCGGGAGAGCCCGCGGTCGCCGCGCACGGCGTCGCCGGGTCCGGCAAGGTCGCGTTCGTCTTCCCCGGCCAGGGTTCGCAGTGGCCGCGGATGGCCGTCGAACTCCTGGAAACGTCCCCGGTGTTCGCCGCGCGGCTGACCGAGTGCGCCGAGGCGCTGAAGCCGTTCGTCGACTGGTCGCTGCTCGACGTCCTGCGTGCGGCGGACGAAGCGAGCCTGGACCGCGTCGACGTGGTCCAGCCCGCGCTGTGGGCGATGATGGTCTCGCTGGCCGCACTGTGGCGTTCCCACGGCGTCGAGCCCAGTGCCGTCGTGGGCCACTCGCAGGGCGAGATCGCGGCCGCCGTGGTCGCGGGCGCACTGTCCCTCGAGGACGGTGCGCTGGTGGTCGCCCTGCGCAGCAAGGCGATCCTCGCGCTGGCCGGGCGCGGCGGCATGGTCTCCGTGCCGCTCCCGCCGGACGAGGCCGAGGCGGCGATCGAGCCCTGGGCGGGCCGGATCTCCGTCGCCGTCGTCAACGGGCCGCGGGCGACCGTGGTCTCCGGCGACGCCGACGCCCTCGACGAGTTCCTCGCCCGGTGCGAGGAACGGGACATCCGCGCCAAGCGCGTCCCGGTCGACTACGCGTCGCACTCCGCGCACGTCGCGTCGCTGGAAGCCGAACTGCTCGACGTCCTGTCCCCGGTGCGGCCGCGGACCGCGGAGATCCCGTTCTGCTCCACGGTGACCGGCGAGCCGATCGACACGGCCGCCCTCGACGCCGGGTACTGGTACCGCAACCTGCGCCAGACCGTGCGGTTCACCGACGCGGTGAGCGCGCTGGCCGGACAAGGCCACGACGTCTTCGTCGAGGTCAGCCCGCACCCGGTCGTCGCAACCGGGCTGCAGGACATCGTCGAGGACGCGACCGTGACCGGCACGCTGCGCCGTGACCAGGGCGGCCTCGACCGCGTCCTGCTGTCGCTCGCGCAGGCCCACGCCGGCGGCGCCGACGTCGACTGGACGACGGTGTTCACCGGCGGGCGGCGGATCGACCTGCCGACCTACGCCTTCCAGCGCGGCCGCTACTGGCCCGAGCTCGCCGAGACGGCGACCGGCGACGGCTTCGCCGACGGCTCCTTCTGGGCCGCCGTCGACCGCGACGACCCGGCCGCCCTCGCGGCGGCACTCGAAACCGGCGGTGCCGACGAAGAGGTCCTGCGGGCCGCCTTGCCGGTGCTGTCGACGTGGCGCCGGACCCGCCTCGAGAAGTCCACAGTGGACCAGTGGCGCTACCGGGTCTCCTGGACGCCCCTGGACCTGCCCGCGGCGGAGCTGTCCGGCGACTGGCTGGTGCCGGTCCCGGCCGGTGACCACCCGGAGGTGGAAGTCGTCACGGCGCTGCTCACCGCGCACGGCGCCCGCCCGCACGTGGTCCCGGTCGAACCGGGCACGACCGGGCTGGTCCTGCCGGAGGGTGACTACCGGGGCGTGCTTTCCCTGCTCGGCTTGGACGAACGGCCGGACCCGGAGTTCCCCGCGGTCCCGGCCGGGCTCGCCCTGACGACCGAACTGATCAAGGCCGTCGACGCGCCGCTGTGGCTCGTCACGCGGGGTGCGGTCTCGACCGGCCGGGCCGACCGGACGGCCTCGGCGGCCCAGGCGCAGATCTGGGGCCTCGGCCGGGTCGCCGGGCTGGAACACCCGCAGCGCTGGGGTGGCCTGCTCGACCTGCCGGAAGACCTCGACCCGCGGGCGGCCGCCCGGGTGGCCGCGGTCCTGGCCGGAGCGGGTGACGAGGACCAGGTCGCCGTGCGGTCGTCGGGTGTCTTCGCCCGGCGCCTGGTGCGGGCCCCCCTCTCCGAGCGGCCGCCGGCCACCTGGACCCCGCGCGGAACCGTGCTGGTCACCGGCGGCACCGGCGCGGTCGGCGCCCGGATCGCGCGCTGGCTGGCGCGCGGCGGCGCCGAGCACCTGGTGCTCACCAGCCGTCGCGGCCTGGACTCGCCGGGCGCGGCGGAGCTGGTCGAGGAGCTGACCGGGCTCGGCACCCGCGTCACGGTCGACTCCTGCGACATCGCCGACCTCGACGCGGTCCGCCGCCTGGTCGCCGAGCACTCCTTCACCGCGGTGCTGCACGCCGCCGGCGTCGGGGTGTCGCCGCCGCTGGCCGAGACCACGGCGGCCGACCTCGCGGTCAACGCGGCCGCCAAGGTCGCCGGCGCCGTCAATCTCGACGTGGCGCTGGCGGACGCCGAACTGGACGCGTTCGTCCTGTTCTCCTCCAACGCCGGGGTCTGGGGCGGCGGTGGCCAGGGTGCCTATGCCGCGGCCAACGCGTTCCTCGACGCCTTCGCCGAGCAACGCCGTGCCCGGGGCGCCACGGCCACCTCGGTGGCGTGGGGCGCGTGGGCCGAAGGTGGCATGGCCGAGGGCGAAGCGGGGGAGCAGCTGCGCCGCCGCGGCCTCCGGCCGATGGCTCCCGAGCTGGCGATCTCCGTGCTGCAGCAGGCGCTCGACGCCGACGAGACGTTCCTCGCGGTCGCCGACGTCGACTGGGCGAAGTTCGCGCCCGCCTTCACCGCGCTGCGGGCCCGCCCGCTGATCGGCGACCTGCCCGAGGTGGCCGCACTGGAGGCACCGGCCGCGCCCGAGGCGACCGGGCTGGCCGGACGGCTGGCCGAGCTGCCCGCCGCCGAACGCCGTCGCGTGCTGCTCGACCTCGTCCGCGGCGAAGCGGCCGCGGTACTCGGCCACGCCGGCACCGAAGCGGTTCCGCCGACGCGGGCCTTCCGCGACCTGGGTTTCGACTCGGTGACCGCGGTCGAGGTGCGCACGCGCCTCGCCGGCGTCACCGGCCTGAAACTGCCCGCGACGCTGGTGTTCGACCACCCGACCCCGCTGGAGCTCACCGGATTCCTGCTGGCCGAGCTGCTGGGCGCCGAGCCGGAAGCGGTCACCACGGCCGCCACGGTCGCCTCGGTGGGCTCCGACGAGCCGATCGCCATCGTGGCGATGGGGTGCCGGTTCCCGGGCGACGTCCGCTCGCCCGAGGACCTCTGGCGGCTGGTCGTCGGCGGCACGGACGCGATCGGGCCGTTCCCGGCCGACCGCGGCTGGGACCTCGACTCGCTCTACCACCCGGACCCGGAGCACGCCGGGACGACCTACACGAAGGAAGGCGGGTTCGTCCACGACGCCGGCGAATTCGACCCGGGCCTGTTCGGGATCAGCCCGCGCGAGGCACTGGCGATGGACCCGCAGCAGCGCCTGCTGCTCGAGACGTCCTGGGAGGTCTTCGAACGCGCCGGGATCGACGTGCGGACCCTGCGCGGCAGCCGGACCGGGGTGTTCCTCGGCGCGGCGGCCTCCGGCTACGGCGCCGGCGGCGGCGAGCTGCCCGAAGGCGTCGAGGGCCACATGCTCACCGGCAACGTCGGCAGCGTCCTTTCCGGACGGCTGGCCTACGCCTACGGTCTGGAAGGCTCGGCGGTCACGCTCGACACGGCGTGCTCGTCGTCCCTGGTCGCCCTGCACTGGGCGGCGCAGGCGCTGCGGTCCGGCGAGTGCACGATGGCGCTGGCCGGTGGCGTCGCGGTGATGGCCGACCCGGGCGGGTTCGTCGAGTTCGCCCGCCAGCGCGGCCTGGCCGCCGACGGCCGGTGCAAGCCCTTCGCCGACGCGGCGGACGGCACCGGCTGGTCCGAAGGCGTCGGCCTGCTCCTGCTGGAGCGGCTGTCCGACGCCCGCCGGAACGGGCACCAGGTGCTCGCCGTCGTCCGCGGGTCCGCGGTGAACTCCGACGGCGCGTCCAACGGCCTCAGCGCTCCCAACGGTCCCGCGCAGCAACGCGTGATCCGGCAGGCACTGGCGAACGCCGGTCTGTCCGCTTCGGACGTCGACGTCGTCGAGGCGCACGGCACCGGGACCCGGCTCGGCGACCCGATCGAAGCGCAGGCGCTGCTGGCGACCTACGGCCGCGACCGGTCGGAGCCGCTGTGGCTGGGCTCCCTGAAGTCCAACATCGGGCACACGCAGTCCGCGGCCGGCGTCGCGGGCGTCATCAAGATGGTCCTGGCCATGCGGCACGGGACGCTGCCGAAGACCCTGCACGTAGACGAGCCGTCGACGCAGGTCGACTGGACGGCGGGCGCGGTCGAGCTGCTGACCGAGCCGCGCAACTGGCCCTCCGGTGACCGCCCGCGCCGGGCCGGGGTGTCCGCGTTCGGCGTCTCCGGCACCAACGCGCACGCGATCATCGAGGCCGTTCCGGCCGAGGTCCCGCCGCCGGTGGTGCCGGTGGAACGGCCGGTGCCGATCGTCCTTTCCGGACGGACCGACGCGGCACTGCGGGCGCAGGCGGCGTCGCTCGCCGGGGTCGAAGAGGACCTGGACACGCTCGGGCACGCCCTGGCGACCACCCGGTCCGCGCTCGACCACCGGGCCGCGGTGCTGGCCACCGATCCGGCCGGGCTGCGGGCCACGCTGACGGCGCTGGCCGAGGGCGGCTCCGCGCCGGGCGTTCTGCGCGGGGTCGCGCGGGACCGCGGGCAGCTGGCCTTCCTCTTCACCGGCCAAGGCAGCCAGCGGACCGGGATGGGCCGCGAGCTGTACGACGCCTACCCCGTGTTCGCCGACGCGCTGGACGCGGTGTGCGCCGAGTTCGACACGCACCTGGACCGTCCACTGCGGACGGTGCTGTTCGAGGACGGCGAACCCCTCGACGAGACGGCCTACACCCAGGCGGCCCTGTTCGCCCTGGAAGTGGCGCTGTTCCGGCTGTTCGCGCACTTCGGCTTCGAGCCGGACTTCCTGGCCGGGCACTCGATCGGCGAGCTGGCCGCGGCCCACGTGGCCGGCGTCTTCTCGCTGGCCGACGCGGTGACGCTGGTCGCCGCGCGGGGCCGGCTCATGCAGGCGCTCCCGGCGGGTGGCGCGATGGTGGCCATCCAGGCCACCGAGGCCGAGGTCACGCCGCTGCTGACCGATGAGGTGAGCATCGCGGCCCTGAACGGCCCGGAGTCCACTGTGGTCTCCGGAACCGAGGAGGCGGTTCTCGAGCTGGCCGGACGGTTCACCGGCCGCAAGACCAAGCGGCTCACGGTGAGCCACGCGTTCCACTCGCCACTGATGGACCCGATGCTCGACGAGTTCCGCCGCGTCGCCGAGACGCTGACGTACGAGCGGCCCGCCGTCCCGGTCGTCTCGACCGTGACCGGGCAGCTGCTCACCGAGGTCGACGCCGAGTACTGGGTCGGCCAGGTGCGCGCGACCGTGCGCTTCGCCGACAGCGTGCGCACGCTCGCTGCCGGCGGGGTCTCGGTGTACGTCGAGCTGGGCCCGGACGGCGTGCTGTCCGCGCTCGGCGCGGCCGGCGCCGACGGCGAGTTCGTGCCCGCGCTGCGTGCGGGCCGGGCCGAGCCGGAGGCGCTGCTCACCGCGGTCGCCCAGGCCCACGTGCACGGCGCCGAACCGGACTGGGCCGCGGTGTTCGGACCGGCCGCCCGGCCGCGGGCCGCGCTGCCGACCTACCCGTTCCAGCGGCAGCGCTTCTGGCTGGCGGGCGGCGCACCGGCCGGTGACGTCACGGCCGCCGGGCTGGGCGCGACCGGGCACCCGCTGCTGCGCGCGGCGGTGGCCAGGGCCGACGGCGACGGCTTCCTCCTCACCGGCCGGCTGTCGGCGCGGCTGCTGGGCGGGGTCACGCCGGGCTCGGCGTTCGCCGAGCTGGTCACGCGGGCCGCGGACGAGGCGGGCTGCGGGCAGGTCGAACGGCTGACGCTCGACGCGCCGCTCGTGCTCCCGGAGCGCGGGGCCGTCCAGCTGCAGGTGCAGGTCGGCGAGCCGGATGCCTCCGGCCGCCGCGAAGTGACTGTCCACACGCGACCGGAGGACGGCGGTTCGTGGGTCCGGCACGCCGAGGGTGTGCTGGCCGCGCCGTCGCCGGAGATTCCCGAGTGGACGGACGAAGAGGTCGTCGAGGTGGCGCTGCCCGAGGGGGTCGAACCGGGCCGGTTCGGCCTGCACCCGGCGCTGCTCGACGCGGCGCTGGCGACCGGTGGCCTGGTCCCGGTGGCCTGGTCCGCGTTCGCCTTGCACGCCTCCGGTGCCCGTGACCTGCGGGTCCGGCTGACCCCGCTCGGCGACGACACGGTCGCGCTGCACGCGGTCGACGGCGAGGGCCGGACCGTCGTGACGGCCGGCGCGGTGACCCTGCGCCCGGCCGAGGCGGCCGCCCGCACGGTCGAGTCGCTGTTCAAGGTGGACTGGGTGACCGTCCACCCGGGAGCGCTCAAGCCACTGCCGGAGACCTACGCGGTGCCCGACGGCGAGACGCCGTCCGACGTCCACCGGATCGTCGGCGAGGTGCTCGCGAAGCTGCAGACCGGTGGCGAGCTCGTGGTCGTCACCCGCGGTGCGGCCGGGCCGGACGCGGGTGCCGGCCTCGCCGGGGCGGCGGTCTGGGGCCTGGTCCGCTCGGCGCAGTCCGAGCGGCCCGGCCGGTTCGTCCTGGTCGACACGGACGACCCGGACGCGGTGGCCGCGGCCGTCGCGACCGGGGAGCCGCAGGTCGTCGTCCGCGACGGTGCGTTCCTCGCCCCGCGGCTGGCGCGGGCAGCCGTCCCGGCGGAAACCGTGTCCCTCGGCGGAGGCACGGTGCTCGTCACCGGCGGCACCGGCGCGCTCGGCGCCGAGCTGGCGAAACACCTCGTCGCGAACCACGGTGTCCGCAGCCTGGTGCTGACCAGCCGTCGCGGGGCCGGCGCACCCGGTGCGACCGAGCTGCGGGCCGAGCTGACCGCGGCCGGTGCCGAGGTCGACGTCGTGGCCTGCGACGTCGCCGACCGCGAAGCGGCCGCAAGACTGCTCGACGGCATCCCGGGCCTCACCGCCGTGGTGCACACCGCCGGCGTGGTCGACGACGGCCTGCTGGCGTCGCTGACGCCGTCGCGGGTCGACGCGGTGCTGCGCCCCAAGGTCGACGCCGCCTGGCACCTGCACGAGCTGACCGCGGACCGGGACCTGACGGCGTTCGCCGTCTTCTCCTCGGCCGCCGGGGTGCTCGGCGCGGCCGGGCAGGCCGCGTACGCGGCGGCCAACGTGTTCCTCGACGCGCTGATGCAGCGCCGCCGGAACGCGGGGCTGCCGGGCACGGCGCTGGCCTGGGGCATGTGGTCCGGTGGCATGGCCGGCCGGCTGACCGCCGCCGACCTGCGGCGGATGACCGAATCGGGGATCGGGGCCCTGTCCGTCGCCGACGGCATGGCGTTGTTCGACACGGCGGTGGCCGCACCCGACGCGGTGCTCGTGCCGATCGCGCTGGACCTGCCCGCCCTGCGGGCGAGCGTGACCGGGGACGTGCCGCCGATGCTGCGCGGCCTGGTGACCGCGCCGCGCCGACGGGCGGCCGCGTCCGCGGTGGACCGGAAGCGGGACACGCGGGAACTGCTCGACCTGGTCCGCACCGAGGTGGCGGCCGTGCTCGGCTACCGGTCGGCCGCCGAGGTCGAGCCGGACCTGCCGTTCCGCGAGCTCGGCTTCGACTCGCTGACCGCGGTCGAGCTGGCCAAGCGGGTCGGCGCGGCGACCGGGCAGTCCCTGCCCGCGACCCTGGTGTTCGACCACCCGACGCCGGCGGTGCTCGCGGCGCACCTGCGTGGCGACTCGCCGGACGACACCGCGACCGTGTCCACAGTGGACGACGACCCGATCGCCATCGTCGCGATGAGCTGCCGGTTCCCCGGCGGTGTCGAGACACCGGAAGACCTGTGGCGGCTCGTGTCGGAGGGAACGGACGCGATCACGCCGTTCCCGGCCGACCGGGGCTGGGACCTGGCCGGGCTCTACCACCCGGACCCGGACCACAGCGGCACCTGCTACATCCGCGAGGGCGGCTTCCTGACCGGCGTGGGCGACTTCGACGCCGCGTTCTTCGGGATCAGCCCGCGTGAGGCGCTGGCGATGGACCCGCAGCAGCGGTTGCTGCTGGAGATCACCTGGGAGGCCTTCGAACGGGCCGGCATCGACCCGCGGTCGGTGCGCGGCAGCCGGACCGGCGTGTTCGCCGGCACCAGCGGGCAGGACTACGGCACCCTCCTGGCCGGCGCCGAGGAGGCCGAGGGCTACCTGGCCACCGGCACCGCGGCGAGCGTCGTCTCCGGGCGGCTGTCCTACACCTTCGGGCTGGAGGGCCCGGCGGTCACGGTCGACACGGCGTGCTCGTCTTCGCTGGTCGCCCTGCACCTCGCGGCGCAGGCACTGCGGGCGGGGGAGTGCTCGATGGCCCTGGCCGGCGGCGTGATCGTGACGTCGACACCGGGCGTGTTCGTCGAGTTCGCACGGCAACGCGGGCTGGCGATGAACGGCCGGTGCAAGTCCTTCGCCGAGGCCGCCGACGGCACCGGCTGGGGTGAAGGCGCCGGGATGCTGCTCCTCGAGCGGCTGTCCGACGCCCAGCGCAACGGCCACCCGGTGCTGGCGATCGTCCGGGGCTCCGCGGTGAACCAGGACGGCGCTTCGAACGGCCTGACCGCGCCGAACGGGCCGTCGCAGCAGCGGGTGATCCGGCAGGCGCTGGCTTCCGCCGGTCTGTCCGCTTCGGACGTCGACGCGGTCGAGGCGCACGGCACCGGGACCAAGCTCGGCGACCCGATCGAGGCGCAGGCCCTGCTGGCCACCTACGGCCAGGACCGCGAAACCCCGCTGCTGCTGGGCTCGCTGAAGTCCAACATCGGGCACACGCAGGCGGCCGCGGGCGTGGCCGGGGTGATCAAGACCGTCCTCGCCCTGCAGCACGGCGTGCTGCCGAAGACCCTGCACGTCGACACCCCGTCGGCGGCGGTGGACTGGACGGCCGGTTCGGTCGAGCTGCTGACCGAGGCCCGCGAGTGGCCCTCGGTGCACCGGCCGCGCCGGGCCGGGGTCTCGTCGTTCGGCGTGAGCGGCACCAACGCCCACGCGATCATCGAGCAGGCGCCGGAGCCGGTCGAGCCGCCGGCGGTCCGGGGACCGCAGGTGGTGCCGGTCGTGCTGTCCGGGCGGGATGCCGGGGCGCTCGCCGCCCAGGCCGCCCGGCTGCGCGACCACGACGGCGAACCGGTGGAGCTGGCCTACGCGCTGGCCACCACCCGGTCGGTCTTCGAGTACCGCGCGGTGGTGCTGGCGAGCGACCGCGCGGAACTGGCGGCCGGGCTGGACGCGGTTGCGTCCGGCAGCCCGGCGGCGGGTGTCGTGTCCGGCGTCGCCGAAGCGGGCGGGCTCGCGTTCGCCTTCTCCGGACAGGGCAGCCAGCGGGCCGGGATGGGCCGTGAGCTGTACGAAACCCACCCGGTGTTCGCGGCGGCGCTCGACGAGATTTGCGCCGCGTTCGGCTCCCGGTTGGACAGTCCACTCAAGACGGTCATGTTCACCGAGAACGCCGAGCTGGACCGGACGGAGTACACGCAACCGGCGCTGTTCGCGCTCGAAGTGGCGCTGTACCGGCTGCTGGAGAGCTGGGACGTCCGGCCGGACGTCCTGGTCGGCCACTCGATCGGCGAGCTGGCCGCGGCGCACGTCGCCGGGGTGCTCACCCTGGCCGACGCCGTCGAGCTGGTCGCCGCGCGCGGCCGGCTGATGCAGGCGCTGCCGTCCGGCGGCGCGATGGTCGCGGTCCAGGCGTCCGAAGCCGAGGTGCTGCCGCTGCTGGCCGGCGTCGAGGACGTCGTCGGGATCGCGGCGGTCAACGGGCCGTCCGCGGTGGTCATCGCGGGCGACGAGGAGCCGGTGGCCGAGGTCGCCGCGCGGCTGGCCGCGCTGGGCCGCAAGACCAAGCGGCTCACCGTCAGCCACGCGTTCCACTCGCCGCGGATGGAGCCGATGCTGGCCGAGTTCGCCGCGGTCGCTTCCCGGGTCGCGTACCACGAGCCGGCCATCCCGCTCGTGTCCACGCTGACCGGTGCGCCGGCCACCGCGGACGAGTTCCGCACCGCCGGCTACTGGGTGCGGCACGTGCGGGCGGCGGTGCGGTTCGCCGACGGCATCCGCGAGGTGTTCGCCTCGGGCGTGACGACGGTCGTCGAGCTCGGCCCGGACGGCGTGCTCACGGCGATGGCCCAGGACTGCGCGTCGGTCGACGGCGGCACGCCGGTGGCGGTCCCGGCACTGCGCCGGGGCCGTCCGGAGGCCGAAGCGCTGCTCACCGCGGTCGCCTCGGCGCACGCCCACGGTGTTCCGGTGGACTGGGCGGCACTGTTCACACCGGGCCGGGTGGCGGCGCTGCCGACCTACCCGTTCCAGCGCGAGCGGTACTGGCCGGAGCCGCTGGTCGCGCCGGCGCCGCGTGACGAGGCCGAGGACCGGTTCTGGGCCGCCGTCGAGCGGGAAGACGTCGACGAGCTGGCCGGGACGCTCCCGGCCGGGGTCGACCGCGCATCGCTGGGCTCGCTGCTCCCGGCCCTCTCGGGCTGGCGCCGTGACCGCCGGGCAGCGTCCACTGTGGACAACTGGCGGTACCGGGCCACCTGGACGCCGCTGGCCGAACCGGCCGAGCCGGTCTTCACCGGCGGCTGGCTGGTCGTGCTGCCGGAGACCGAGCGGGCCTGGTGCGACCGGGTCGTCGAGGCCCTGCGGGAGCACGGCGCCGAGGTGCGCACCACCCGCGGGCTCGGGGACCTGAGCGCGGACGGCCTCCCACCGGCGGGTGTGCTCTCGCTGCTGGCCGTGGACTCGCGGCCGCACCCGGAGCACGGCATGGTCACCGCGGGCGTCGCCGGGACCCTGGAGCTGATCCAGGCGCTCGGCACCGCGGGCATCGGCGCTCCTTTGTGGACGGTCACAAGGGACGGGCTCACCGACGTCGACGGCGCCGAGGTCTGGGGGCTGGGCCGGGTCGCGGCCCTGGAGCACCCGGACCGCTGGGGCGGCCTGATCGACCTGCCGGCGTCGCTCGACGAGCGGGCCGCGGCGCGGCTGGCCGGGATCCTCGCCGGGGACGGCGCGGAAGACCAGGTCGCGGTACGCGCCGACGGCGTGTTCGCCCGGCGGCTGGTGCGGGCACCGCTGCCCGCGACCTCGCCCGAGCCGTGGCGGCCGCGCGGCACGGTGCTGGTCACCGGCGGCACCGGGGGCCTCGGCGCCCGGATCGCGCACTGGCTGGCCGAGCACGGCGCCGAACACCTGGTGCTGGTCAGCAGGCGCGGCCCGGCCGCGCCGGGCGCCGACGAGCTGCGGGCGTCGCTGGTCGCGACCGGCGTCGAGGTGACGATCGCGGCGTGCGACGTCGGTGACCGGGACGCGCTGGCCGCGCTGGCCGGCGGGCTCGACGTGCGGGCGGTCGTGCACGCGGCGGGCGTCGGCCAGGGCACGCCGATCGCGGCGAGCAGCGTGGCGGAGTTCGCCTCGGTGGTCGACGCGAAGGTGACCGGAGCGCTGGTCCTGGACGAGCTGTTCGGCGAGCTGGACGCGTTCGTGCTGTTCTCCTCGATCGCGGCGACCTGGGGCGGCAGCGGCCAGTCCGGGTACGCGGCGGCGAACGCGGCCCTGGACGCACTGGCCGAGCGGCGCCGGGCCCGCGGACTGGCGGCGACGTCGGTGGCGTGGGGCCCGTGGGGCGGCGGCGGCATGGCGGCCGAGGCCGAGCACGAGGAGCAGCTGCGCCGCCGCGGCCTCCCGGCGCTCGACCCGGCGCTGGCGATCACGTCACTGGCGAAGGCGCTCGACCACGGCGAGGCGACCGTCACGGTGGCCGACGTCGACTGGGAGAAGTTCGCGCCGGGCTTCACGGCGTTGCGGCCGAACGCATTCATCGGAGACCTGCCGGAGGTTCGGGCGGTCCTGGCCGCTCCCGATGCTCCGGCCGAGGACGCGGGTGCCGATCTGCGGACCGAGCTGGCGGCGCTGGACGAAGCCGGACGCCGTCGGACGCTGCTGGAGCTGGTCCGCACGGACGTGGCGCTGGTGCTCGGCCACCGCGGAACGGCGTCGGTGCCCCCGGACAAGGCGTTCACCGAGCTGGGCTTCGACTCCCTGACGGCGGTCGAGCTCCGCAACCGCCTGACCGCGGAAACCGGGCTGAAGCTGGCGGCGTCGCTGGTGTTCGACTACCCGACCCCGCAGGACCTGGCCGCCCACCTCGGCCGCGAGCTGGGCGGCGAGGACGGCGGCACGTCGGTGTTCGCGGAGCTGGACCGCCTGGAGACGCTGCTGTCCGCGACGACGGACGAGCTGACCCGGGTGAAGGTCAAGGTCCGGGTCCAGGCCCTGCTGGCGCGCTGGGAGGACGACGAAGCTCCGGCGGGAGTGTTCGAAGACGCGTCGGACGAGGAGCTGTTCGAGTTCATCAACAAGGACCTCGGCCGCTCCTGAGCCGTCGTCGTCGCCGAGGGCCGGTACCCCGCGTGGGTACCGGCCCTCTTCGCGTTCACACCGGGTTCGACCTGCGCTTTCCCGGTCTGAGCGGCCGTCGGGCCTTAGGGGCGTAGGGGGTCGCTAAGGGTTGTTGGCCGGGCCCGTCGATTTCTAGGTTCGCATCACCGGAAACAGCCGAAAAATGCAGCTACGGCGACTAGTGAGGTGTGCCGCGATGGCCGATGAGGCGACGCTCCGTGACTACCTGAAGTGGGTCACCGCCGACCTGCAGAAGACGCGGCAGAAGCTGCGGACCCTCGAGGACCGCAGCCAGGAGCCGATCGCGGTCGTCGCCATGAGCTGCCGATACCCCGGGGGCGTGCGGACGCCCGAGCAGCTCTGGGAGCTCGTGGCCGAGGGGCGGGACGTCATCGGGCCCTTCCCCGAGGACCGCGGCTGGGACACCGACGCCGTCTTCGACCCGGATCCCGACCACAGCGGCACCACCTACGCCAACGAAGGCGGCTTCCTCGCCGAAGCCGGCCGTTTCGACGCCGCCTTCTTCGGCATCTCGCCGCGCGAGGCGCTCGCCATGGACCCGCAGCAGCGGCTGCTGCTCGAGACGTCCTGGGAGGCCTTCGAACGCGCCGGCATCGTCCCCGCCACGCTCAAGGGCACCCAGTGCGGCGTCTTCGTCGGCACGACCAGCCACGACTACGCCTCGCTGCTCGCCGATGCGCCCGAAGGCGTCGAAGGGCACGTCGCCACCGGCAGCGCCGCCAGCGTCTTCTCCGGCCGCGTCGCCTACAGCTTCGGGCTCGAAGGGCCTGCCGTCACCGTCGACACCGCCTGCTCGTCCAGCCTCGTCTCGCTCCACCTCGCCGTCCAGGCGCTGCGGCAGGGCGAATGCTCGCTCGCGCTGTCCGGCGGCGTCACCGTGATGTCGACGCCCGGCGCCTTCGTCGAGTTCTCCCGCCAGCGCGGCCTCGCGCCGGACGGCCGCTGCAAGGCCTTCGACGCGGGTGCCGACGGCACCGGCTGGGCCGAGGGCGTCGGCATGCTGCTGCTCGCCCGGCTCTCGGACGCCCGCCGCCTCGGCTACCCGGTGCTCGCCGTCGTGCGCGGCACCGCCATCAACTCCGACGGCGCGTCGAACGGCCTCACCGCGCCGAACGGACCTGCGCAGCAGAAGGTCATCCTGCAGGCGCTCGCCAACGCACGGCTCTCCGCGGGCCAGGTCGACGCCGTCGAGGCGCACGGCACCGGCACCTCCCTCGGCGACCCGATCGAGGCGCAAGCGCTGCTGGCCACCTACGGCCAGGACCGGCCCGAGGGCCGCCCGCTGCTGCTGGGCTCGATGAAGACCAACATCGGCCACTCGCAGGCCGCGGCCGGCGTCGGCGGGGTCATCAAGATGATCCAGGCCATCCGCCACGGCGTGCTGCCGCGGACGCTGCACCTCGACGAGCCGACCCCGCACGTCGACTGGACCGCCGGCGCGGTCGAGCTGCTCACCGAGCAGCGCGCCTGGCCGTCGACGGGCGAGCCGCGCCGCGCGGCCGTGTCGTCGTTCGGCATGAGCGGCACCAACGCCCACGCCGTGCTCGAACAGGCCCCGGAACCCGAGCCGCCGGAAGAGCCGGAGCCGGTCCGGGAGCCGGTCGGCGGCACGGTGCCGCTGATGCTGTCCGGTCGCACCGAAAGCGGGCTCGCCCGGCAGGCCGCCGCCCTGCGCGAACACCTCACCGCGCACCCCGAACTGTCGCTTGTGGACGTCGCGCGGACGCTGGCCGCCGAGCGCGCCGGGTTCGAGCACCGCATGGTGTTCGAAGCGAACGACCGGGACGCCCTGCTGTCCGCTTTGGACGGTCTGGCCGGCACCCGCGGCGTCGCGGCCGGCACCGGCCGCGTCGCTTTCACCTTTCCCGGCGCCGGCGCCCAGTGGGCGGGCATGGCGCGGGAGCTGATGACCACCTCGCCGGTGTTCGCCGCGCGGATGGCCGAATGCGCCGAAGCGCTGCGCCCGCACATCGAGTGGGACCTGCACGCCGTCGTCACCGGTGCCGACGGCGAACCGGACCGCGTGGACGTCCAGCAGGTCGTGCTGTGGGCCGTGATGGTCTCGCTCGCCGAGGTCTGGCGCGCGCACGGCGTGACCGCCGACGCCTTCGTCGGCCACTCGCAGGGCGAGATCGCCGCCGCCGTCGTCGCGGGCGCGCTGTCGGTCGAGGACGGCGCGCTGGTGGTCGCCACCCGCAGCCGGCTCGTGCTGGCGCTGGCCGGCCGCGGCGGCATGGTGTCGGTCCCGCTGCGGCAGGCCGAGGTCGAGGCCCTGATCGACGGCACGACGCTGGGCATCGGCGCGGTCAACGGCCCCGACACCACCGTCGTCTCCGGCCCGATCGACGCCGTGGAAGCCCTGCTCGCCCGCTGCGAGCGGGACGGCGTGCGCGCCAAGCGCGTCGCCGTCGACTACGCCGGGCACTCCGCCCAGCTGGACGAGCTGCGCGAGGAGTTCGAGCGCGCGGTCGCCGTCGTCCGGCCCCGGCCGACCGAGGTGCCGTTCTACTCGACCGTCACCGCGGGACGCATCGACACCGCCACGATGGACGGGCACTACTGGTTCCGCAACCTGCGCGAGACGGTCCGCTTCGCCGACACCGTCCGCGTGATGCTGGGCGAAGAGGTCGGCGCCTTCCTGGAACTGGGCGGGCGCCCGGCGCTCACCGTCGGCCTGCAGGCGATCTTCGAGGAGCAGGGCGTCGAGGCCGCCGCGCTGCGCACCCTGCGCCGCGACGAAGGCGGGCTCGCCCGGTTCCACCTCGCGCTGGCCGAGGCACTGGCGGCCGGCGTCACCCCCGACCGGACCGTGCTCCACGGCACCGGCGACCGCGTCGAGCTGCCGACCTACACCTTCGAGCCGACGAAGTTCTGGCCGGACGTCTCGGCCGTGCGCACCGGCGACCTCGGCTCCGCGGGGCTCGGCGCGGCCGCGCACCCGCTGCTCGGTGCCACCGTGGCGCTGGCCGACGGCGACGGTTTCCTGTTCACCGGGCGGCTTTCCGCGCACGCCCAGCCCTGGCTCGCCGACCACGCGGTCGGCGGCACCATCCTGTTCCCCGGCACGGCGTTCGTCGAGCTGGCCGTGCGCGCGGGCGACCAGGTCGGCTGCGACCGCCTGGCCGAGCTGACCCTCGAAGCGCCGCTCGTGCTGCCCGCCCGCGGCGCGGTGACGCTGCAGGTCAGCGTGGGGGCGGGCGACCCGCGGACGATCGAGTTCTACTCCCGCCCCGCCGACGCCGCTTTCGACGAGCCGTGGACGCGGCACGCCACCGGGGTGCTCGCCGCGGCCGGCGCGCCGGCGCCCGGCACCGTGACCTGGCCGCCCGCGGGGGCCGCCGAGGTCGGAGTCGACGGCCTCTACGACGCCTTCGCCTCCGCCGGGTTCGAGTACGGGCCGGCCTTCCGCGGCCTCCGTGCGGCCTGGCAGGCGGGGGACGACTTCTACCTCGACGTCCGGCTGCCGGACGTCGTCAAGCCGGCCGCCGGGCGGTTCGGCCTGCACCCGGCGCTGCTGGACGCCGCCCTGCACGGCGTCGGCCTGACCGGCTCGGCCCGTGGCCTGCTGCCGTTCTCCTGGACCGGTGTCACGCTCTTCGCTTCCGGCGCCGACGCGATCCGGGTCAAGCTGAGCCCGGCCGGGCCGGACACCGTCGCGCTCGACGTGGCCGACCCGTCCGGCCGCCCGGTCGCGGCCGTCGAGTCGCTGGTGCTGCGCCCGGTCGACGCCGCCGCGGTCGGCGGCGCGGGCCGCGTGCGCGACGCGCTGTACCGGGTGGACTGGCCGGAACTCGCCTTGTCCACCGTGGATTCCCCCGGCACGTGGGCCCAGCTCGGCACGCCGATGGGCAAGGCCGTCGCTTCCTGGCCGGACCTTGCCTCCCTGGCCGCGTCGAGTGACGCGGGCGCGCCGGACTACGTCGTCGTCGCGCCGGGTGGCGGGGACGGTCTCGCGGCCGCCGCGCACCAGGCCGCCGCGGACACGCTCGGCCTGGTGCAGGCCTGGCTCGCGGAGCCGAAGTTCGACCGGTCCCGGCTGGTCTTCCTCACCCGGGGCGCGCTCGGCCCCGACCCCGCCGCGGCCACCGTCTGGGGTCTGCTGCGCGTGGCGCGGGCCGAGCACCCCGGCCGGTTCGCGGTCGCCGACCTCGACGGCACCGCGCCGGACGTGCTGCGCGCCCTGCTGCCCGCCGCGCTGGCCGCCGACGAAGCGGAAATCTCGATCAGGGACGGCGTCGCCCGCGCTCCGCGGCTCGCGCGGCACACCGTGTCCGAAGTGGACGAAGAGCGGTTCGGTCCGGAAGGGACGGTCCTGATCACCGGCGGCACCGGCACGCTCGGCGGCCTGGTCGCCCGGCACCTGGTGACCGAGCGCGGCGTGCGGAGCCTGGTCCTCGCGGGCCGTCGCGGGCT
The DNA here is from genome assembly GCA_033793495.1 of Streptomyces sp. MN03-5084-2B. Lineage (GTDB taxonomy): Bacteria > Actinomycetota > Actinomycetes > Mycobacteriales > Pseudonocardiaceae > Amycolatopsis. Next base: position 75,825 of record JARAWT010000002.1, read on the forward strand.
CGCCGCCGAAGGCGCGCGGGAGCTGGCCGACGAGCTTTCCGCGCTGGGCGCGGACGTCACGGTCGCCGCCTGCGACGTCGCCGACCGGGCCGGGCTCGCCGCCCTGCTGGCGGAAATCCCGGAGCTGACCGGGGTGGTGCACACCGCGGGCGTGCTCGACGACGGCACGGTCGAGTCACTGACCCCGGACCGGCTGGCAAGGGTCTTCCGGCCCAAGGTGGACGCCGCCGCGAACCTTCACGAACTGACCGCCGGCCTGCCGCTGCGCGCGTTCGTCCTGTTCTCCGGCGCGGCCGGCGTCTTCGGCGGGCCGGGCCAGGCGAACTACGCCGCCGCCAACGTCTTCCTCGACGCGCTCGCCGCGCACCGCCGGGCCGCCGGGCTGCCCGGCACGTCCCTGGCCTGGGGCCTGTGGGCGCAGGCGTCCGGCATGACCGGCCACCTCGACGGCGGCGACCTCGGCCGGATGAGCCGGGGCGGGATCGAGCCGCTGCCGACCGAGGACGCCCTCGCCCTGTTCGACCTGGCCACCGGCGGCGACGACGCGCTGCTGGTGCCGGTCCGGCTGGCGACCACGACCCTGCGTGCCGGCGGCCCCAGCGGCCCCGGTGTCCCCGCGCTGCTGCGCGGCCTGGTCCGCGCCCCGGCCCGCCGGGCCGCCGCGGGCGGCACCGGCGACGAGTCGCTGCTGCGGGAACGCCTCACCGGCCTCGGCGCGGCCGACCGGGAACAGCTGCTCCTGGAGCTGGTGCGGACGACCGCGGCCACCGCGCTGGGTCACGCTTCGGCCGACGCCGTCGGCGACGGGAAGCCGTTCAAGGACCTCGGGTTCGACTCGCTGACCGCGGTCGACCTGCGCAACCGGCTCAACCTGGCGACCGGCCTCCGGTTGCCCGCCACCCTGGTCTTCGACCACCCGACACCGCTCAGCCTGGCGCGGCACCTGACCGAAGAGCTGCTGGGCGGAGCCGCCGAAGTCGTCCCGGTCCGCCCGTCCACAGTGGACATCGAAGACGACCGGATCGCCATCGTGGCCATGAGCTGCCGGTACCCCGGCGGCGTCCGCGGGCCCGAGGACCTGTGGCGCCTGGTCGAGTCCGGCACCGACGCGATGGGCGCGCTGCCCGCCGACCGGGGCTGGGACCCCGAACTGCTCTACGGCACCGACCCGGACGGCGACGGCTCCCGGTTCGCCCGTGAAGGCGGTTTCCTCTACGACGCCGCCGACTTCGACCCCGAGTTCTTCGGCATCAGCCCGCGCGAGGCGATGGCGATGGACCCGCAGCAGCGGCTGCTGCTGACCACGACGTGGGAGGCGTTCGAGCGCGCCGGCATCGACCCCGCGACCGTGCGCGGCAGCCGGACCGGCGTGTTCGCCGGGGTGATGTACCACGACTACGGCTCCCGGCTCTACAGCTCCGAGGGGCTCGACGAGTACAGCGCGCACCTCGGCAACGGCGGCGCGGGCAGCATCACCTCCGGCCGCATCGCCTACACCTTCGGCCTGGAGGGCCCGGCCGTCACGATCGACACGGCGTGCTCGTCGTCGCTGGTCGCCCTGCACCTGGCCGCGCAGGCGCTGCGCAGCGGGGAGTGCACGATGGCGCTGGCCGGCGGCGTCTCGGTGATGAACACCCCGACGATCTTCATGGAGTTCCTGCGCCAGCGCGGGCTGGCCGAGAACGCCCGGTGCAAGTCGTTCGCCGAGGGCGCCGACGGCACCGGCTGGGGCGAGGGCGCGGGCATGCTGCTGCTGGAGCGGCTGTCCGACGCGCGCCGCAACGGCCACCCGGTGCTGGCGGTCGTGCGGGGCACCGCGGTGAACCAGGACGGCGCGTCCAACGGGATGACCGCGCCGAACGGCCCGGCGCAGCAACGCGTGATCCGCCAGGCCCTGTCGGCCGCCGGGCTGTCCACTTCGGACGTCGACGCGGTCGAGGCGCACGGCACCGGCACCGCGCTGGGCGACCCGATCGAGGCACAGGCGCTGCTGGCGACCTACGGCCGTGACCGGTCGGAGCCGCTGTGGCTCGGTTCGATCAAGTCCAACCTCGGCCACACGCAGGCCGCGGCCGGCGTCGCTGGGATCATCAAGATGGTCATGGCGATGCGCCACGGCACGCTGCCGCGCACGCTGCACGCCGAGCAGCCGTCGACGAAGATCGACTGGGCCGCCGGGGCCGTCGAGGTGCTGCGCGACGCCCGCCCGTGGCCGGCCACCGGCCGTCCGCGCCGCGCCGGCGTCTCGTCGTTCGGCATCAGCGGAACCAACGCGCACGCGGTGCTGGAACAGGGCGACCCGGCGCCCCCGGTCGTGCCGGCCGCCGACGGTCCGGTGGCCTGGGTCCTTTCCGGACGGACCGACGCGGCGCTGCGCGCTCAGGCGGCGCGGCTGCTGGAGTGGGCCGACGGTGCCGTCACCGACGCGCACGCCGTCGGGAACGCGCTGGCGAGCACACGCACCGCGTTCGACGTCCGCGCCGCGGTCGTCGGCGACGACGTCGAGGAGCTGACCCGCGGACTGGCGGCACTGGCCGGCGGCGCGGGGGCGGCGAACGTCACGCGCGGGACGGCGACGGGCACCGGACCGGCGTTCCTCTTCACCGGCCAGGGTTCGCAGCGGCCGGGCATGGGCCGCGACCTCTACGACGGGCACCCGGAGTTCGCCGCCGCGCTGGACGCGGTGTGCGCGGAGTTCGACGCGCACCTCGACCGTCCACTGCGGATGGTCATGTTCGCCGGGGCGGGTTCGGCCGACGCCGAGCTGCTCGGGCAGACCGCGTACGCGCAACCGGCGTTGTTCGCGCTCGAGGTGGCGCTGTACCGGCTGTTCGAGCACTGGGGCGTCACGCCGAGCCACCTGCTCGGCCACTCGATCGGCGAGCTGGCCGCGGTGCACGTGGCCGGGGTGTTGTCGTTGGCGGATGCGGTGGCGTTGGTGGCGGCGCGTGGCCGGTTGATGCAGGCGCTTCCGGCTGGTGGGGCGATGGTGGCTCTGCAGGCGACCGAGGACGAGGTCGCGCCGCACCTGACTGATCTGGTGGGTATCGCGGCGGTGAACGGTCCGTCGTCGGTGGTGGTGTCGGGGGCTGCGGCGGCGGTCGATGCGGTGGTGGCGCGGTTTGCGGATCGGAAGGCCAAGCGGCTTTCGGTGAGTCATGCGTTCCATTCGCCGTTGATGGACCCGATGCTGGCCGAGTTCCGTGCGGTGGTTTCGGGTCTCACCTTCGCGGCGCCGAAGATCCCGGTAGTCGCTGGAGACGTCACCGATCCCGGGTACTGGGTGGAGCACGTGCGTTCGGCGGTGCGGTTCGCCGACGGCATGCGGACCCTCTCGGAGCGCGGCGTCACGACGTTCGTCGAGCTGGGCCCCGACGCGGTGCTGACGGCGCTGGGGTCCGAGTGCGTGCCGGGCGGCACGTTCGCGGCGGCCCTGCGCGACGGCCGTCCGGCGGCACGCACGACGCTGACGGCGCTGGCGGCCGCCCACACCGGCGGTGCGCGGGTGGACTGGGCCGCGGTGTTCGGCCCGGCCGTTCGGCTGGACCTGCCGACGTACGCGTTCCAGGAGCAGCGGTACTGGCTCGACGTGCCCGCGGTCGCGGGCGGCCCGGCCGACGAGGCCCGGTTCTGGGACGCGGTGGAGCGGGAGGACGTGGAAGCGCTCGCGGGCACGTTGACCCTGCCGGAAGACGAGGTGGGGCCGGTGGTTTCGGCCTTGTCCGCTTGGCGCCGGGCTCGCACGGAGAAGTCCACAGTGGATTCTTGGCGGTACCGGGTGACGTGGCAGCCGCTGCCCGCCGGGCCCGCCCGGTCCGGAGGCCGTTGGCTGCTGGTGGCCGCCGAGGGGACCGAGGAGACCCTGGCCGCGGTGGTCGACACGCTGACGGAGGCGGGCGCCGAGACGCGGATCCTGCGCGCCCCGGCGGATGCGGACCGCGAGTTCTTCGCCGCGCGGCTCGCGGAGGTCCGGGTCGACGGGATCGTGTCGCTGCTGGCGACGGCCGAGGCGGCTGGGCTGGCCGGCCCGGCCGCGGCGACCGCCCGGCCGGATGCGGCGGCGGATGCCGCGCTGCCCGCCGGTGTCGCCGCCACCGCCGCGCTGGCCCAGGCCCTCGGCGATGTCCCCACCGATGCCGCCCTCTGGCTGGTCACCCGCGGAGCCGTCTCCGTCGGCCGCGCCGACCGCCCCACCGGCGACCGGCAGTCCTTCGCCGCCCAGGCCGCCGTCGCCGGGCTGGGCCGCGCGGTCGCCCTCGAACACCCCGGGCGGATCGCGGGGAGCGTCGACCTGCCCGCCGACCTCGACCCGCGGGCGCTCCGGCGGCTCCCGGCCGTTCTCACGGCCCACGGCGACGAAGACCAGCTCGCCGTCCGCGCGACGGGGCTCTTCGCCCGCCGTCTCGTCCGGCACACCGGCCGCGAGAGCGCCTGGACCCCGCGGGGGACCGTGCTCGTCACCGGCGGCACCGGCGCGCTGGGCGCCGAAGTCGCCCGCTGGCTCGCCGCCAACGGCGCCGGAAAGCTCGTCCTGACCAGCCGCCGCGGCCCCGGCGCGCCCGGCGCCCGGGAACTCGAAGCCGAGCTGGCCGCGCAGACCCAGGTCGAAATCGTCGCCTGCGACGTCGCCGACCGGGCCGCCGTGGCCGCCCTGCTGGCCGCCCACCCGGTCAGCGCCGTCGTGCACGCCGCCGGGGTCGCCCAGGCCCGGGCCTTCGACGAAACCACCCCGGCCGAACTGGCCCGGGTCATCGGCGCCAAGGTCGCGGGCGCGGCGAACCTCGACGAGCTCCTCGGCGAGGTCGACGCCTTCGTCCTGTTCTCCTCCATCGCCGGCACCTGGGGCGGCGCCGGCCAGGCCGCCTACGCCGCGGCGAACGCCTTCCTCGACGCCCTCGCCCAGTCCCGCGCCGCGGCCGGGCTCGCCGCCACCTCCGTCGCCTGGGGACCGTGGGCCGAGGCCGGGATGGCCACCGGCGAGGCCGCCGAACACCTGCGCCGCCGCGGGGTCACGCCGATGGCGCCCCACTACGCCGTCGCCGCGCTCGCCCGCACGGTCGGCGGGGACGACCCCGTGGTCACCGTCGCCGACGTCGACTGGGGGAAGTTCGCGCCCGGCTTCACCGCCGCCCGGCCCAGCCCGCTGCTCGGCGAGCTGCCCGAGGTCCGCGCCGCGCTGGAAAGCCGGCCGGAGCCCGAAGAGCTCTCGCCCCTGCGCCGCCGCCTGGCCGGCGTGGCGCCGTCCGAGCGGCCGGCCGTGCTGCTGGACCTCGTGCGCCGGAACGTCGCGACCGTGCTCGGGTACGCCGGGACCGACGCGGTCGAGCCCGGCCGGGCCTTCCGCGAGCTGGGCTTCGACTCCGTGATGGCCGTCGAGCTGCGCGACCTCACCGAGACCGCCACCGGCCTGCGGCTGCCCGCCACCCTCGTCTTCGACCACCCGACCCCGCAGGCGCTCGCCGACCTGCTCGCCGCCGAGCTATCCGGCGAGGAAGCCGCCACCGAGACCGCGGTCGCCGCGGTCACCGGCGACGACCCGATCGCCGTCGTCGCGATGAGCTGCCGGTTCCCGGGCGGCGTGCGCACCCCCGAGCAGTTCTGGGACCTGCTGCTCGCCGGCGGCGACGCCGTGTCGGACTTCCCGGCCGACCGCGGCTGGGACGTCGAAGCCCTGTACGACCCCGACCCGGAGAACCCGGGCACGAGCTACTCCCGCTCGGGCGGCTTCCTCGACGGCGCCGACGAGTTCGACGCCTCCTTCTTCGGCGTCAGCCCCCGCGAAGCCCTCGCCATGGACCCGCAGCAGCGGCTCCTGCTGGAGACCTCCTGGGAGGCGTTCGAGCGCGCGGGCATCGACCCGCACACCGTGCGCGGCAGCCGGACCGGCGTCTTCGCCGGCACCAACGGCCAGGACTACGTCAACCTCCTGATGGCGTCGGTCGAAGCACTGGAAGGCCACGTCGCCACCGGCAACGCCGCCAGCGTCGTCTCCGGGCGGCTCGCCTACACCTTCGGGCTCGAAGGGCCGGCGGTCACCGTCGACACCGCGTGCTCGTCGTCGCTGGTCGCCGTGCACCTCGCGGCCCAGGCCCTGCGCTCCGGCGAGTGCGAGCTGGCCCTGGCCGGCGGTGCGACGGTGATGGCGACCCCCGGTGCGTTCATCGAGTTCTCCCGCCAGCGCGGCCTGGCCGCCGACGGCCGGTGCAAAGCCTTCGCCGACGCCGCCGACGGCACCGGCTGGGGCGAAGGCGCGGGCATGGTCCTGCTCGAACGGCTGTCCGACGCCCGCCGCCACGGCCACCCGGTGCTCGCCGTGCTGCGCGGCACCGCCGTCAACTCCGACGGCGCGTCCAACGGCCTCACCGCCCCGAACGGCCCGTCGCAGCAGCGCGTGATCCGCCAGGCGCTGGCGAACGCCGGTCTCCGCCCGTCCGATGTGGACGCCGTCGAAGCGCACGGCACCGGCACCACCCTCGGCGACCCCATCGAGGCGCAGGCCCTGCTGGCCACCTACGGCCGCGACCGCGACCGGCCGCTGTGGCTCGGCTCGGTCAAGTCCAACATCGGGCACACCCAGGCCGCGGCCGGGGTCGCCGGGCTGATCAAGATGATCCTGGCCGTCGAACACGGCGTCCTGCCGAAGACCCTGCACGTCGACGCGCCTTCGTCCCATGTGGACTGGACGGCCGGGGCGGTCGAGCTGGTCACCGAGACCACACCGTGGCGGTCGGACGGCCCGCGCCGGTTCGGGCTCTCGTCGTTCGGCATGAGCGGCACCAACGCCCACGCGATCGTCGAGCAGGCCCCCGCCACCGACCCCGCCGAACCCGCCGACGAGGACGGCCAGACACCGTTCGTGCTCTCGGCCCGCAGCGTCGACGCCCTGCGTGACCAGGCGAAACGCCTGCGCGCCCAGCTGGACGCCCAGCCGGACGTGAGCCTCACCGGCCTCGGCGCGTCACTCGCGAGCACCCGCGCGGTGCACGAACACCGGGCCGTCGTCGTCGCCGATGACCGCGCCGGGCTGCTCGACGGCCTCGGCGCGCTGGCCCGCGGCGAGTCGGCCGCGACGCTCGTCGAGGGCGCCGCCGGCACCGGCCGGACCGCGTTCCTGTTCACCGGCCAGGGCAGCCAGCGCGCCGGGATGGGCCGCGAGCTGTACGCGGCGAGCCCGGTGTTCGCCTCGGCGCTGGACGCGGTGTGCGCGGAGTTCGACACCCACCTCGACCGTCCACTGCAGACAGTCCTGTTCGACGAGCCGGGGCTGCTCGACCGGACCGCCTACACCCAGCCCGCGCTGTTCGCGCTCGAGGTCGCGCTGTTCCGGCAGCTGGAGCACTTCGGCGTCCGGCCGGACTTCCTGGCCGGGCACTCGATCGGCGAGCTGGCCGCGGCGCACGTCGCCGGCGTGCTCGACCTGGCCGACGCCGTGACGCTGGTCGCCGCCCGCGGACGGCTCATGCAGGCCCTCCCGGCCGGGGGTGCGATGGTCGCGATCCAGGCGTCCGAAGAAGAGCTCACGCCGCTGCTCACCGACAGCGTCGGCGTCGCGGCCCTGAACGGTCCGCGATCGACGGTCGTCTCCGGCGACGAGGACGCCGTGCAGGCCGTCGCCGACCACTTCACCGGCCGCAAGACCAGGCAGCTGACCGTGAGCCACGCGTTCCACTCGCCGCGGATGGACGCGATGCTCGACGAGTTCCACGCCGTCGCGAAGTCGCTGACCTACCGCGAGCCGCGGATCCCGGTCGTCTCCACGCTGACCGGCGAGCTCGCCACCGAGCTGACCGACCCGGAGTACTGGGTCCGGCACGTTCGCGGCACCGTCCGCTTCCTCGACGGCGTCCGCACGCTCGAAGCGGCCGGGGTGAAGCGCTTCCTCGAGCTGGGCCCGGACGGCGTGCTGTCCGCGATGGGCCAGGACTGCGTCACCGGTGACGCCGTGTTCGCGCCGGTCCAGCGGGCCGGGCGGCCGGAGCACGCCACCCTGCTCGCCGGGCTCGCGAAGATCTTCGGCCACGGCACGCCGGTCGCCTGGGCCGCCGCGTTCCCGGCCGCCGCGCCCCGCGTCGCCCTGCCGACCTACGCCTTCCAGCGCCGCCGCTACTGGCCGACGATCCGCCCGGCCGCCACCGGCGACCCGGCGGCCCTCGGTGTCGCCGCGGCCGGGCACCCGCTGCTCGGCACGGCCGTCGCGACCGCCGGCGACGACGGCTTCCTGTTCACCGGACGGCTGGCCGTCCGCACCCACCCGTGGCTGGCCGAACACCGCGTCCGCGGCGCGGTCCTGGTGCCCGGCACGGCGTTCGTCGAGCTGGCGATCCGCGCCGGGGACGAGGCCGGTTACGACCGGGTCGAGGACCTGACCCTGCACGCGCCGCTGGTGCTGCCCGACGACGGCGCGGTCGACGTGCAGGTCCGCGTCGGCGAGCCGGACGAGCGGGGCCTGCGGCCGCTGACCGTGCACGCCAGGGTCGCGGGCGGCGAGTGGACCCTGCACGCGGAGGGCGCGCTGGGCACGTCGGCCGCCCCGGCCACCGAAGAGCCGGCCGCGTGGCCGCCGCCGGGCGCGGAGCCGATCGCGCTGGACGGCTTCTACGACGGCATGGCCGAGGCCGGGTTCGGCTACGGCCCGAGCTTCCGCGGCCTGACCGCCGCGTGGCGGACCGCGACCGAGATCCATGCCGAGGTCGAGCTGCCCGCCACCGCCGACGCAAACCGCTTCGGCCTGCACCCCGGCCTGCTCGACTCCGCCCTGCACGCGCTGGCGCTCGGCACCGGTGAGCAGCTGAGCCTGCCGGGGGAGCGGCCCGGACGGCTGCCGTTCGCCTGGACCGGCGTCACGCTGCACACCGCCGGCGCCACCCGGCTTCGGGTCCGGCTCACCCCGTCCGGCGACGACGCCGTCGCGCTGCGGGTCGCGGACGCCGCCGGGGCGCCGGTCGCCACGGTGGAATCCCTGGTACTGCGCCCGGTTTCGGCCGTCGCGGACGCCGGGCCCTCGGCGCCGGAGTCGCTCTACCGGCTCGGCTGGACCCCCGTTCCCACACCGGACACCGCCGCCGTGGCCGTGCCGCTGGGCGAAGGCGGCCTGGCCGCCCTCGACCCGGTGCCCGACCTGGTGCTGGCCGACGCCACCGGCGGTGAAGTGTCCGACGTCCTCGCGCTGCTCCAGGAGTGGCTGGCCGAAGAGCGGTTCGCCGCCGCGAAGCTGGTCATCCGGACCCGCGACGCGGTTCCGGCGCCGGGCGAGCCGGTCGGCGACCTGCTCGCGGCCGCCGTCTGGGGCCTGGTGCGCTCGGCGCAGGCCGAGCACCCGAACCGGTTCGTGCTCCTCGACGCGCCCGACGGCGAACCCCTGGGTGCCGCGCTGGCCACCGGCGAGCCCCAGCTCGCGGTCCGCGACGGCGAGCTGCTGGTGCCGCGGGTGACGCGCTCCGGCGGCGCCCTGCACCCGCCCGCCGGGACCGCTTGGCGGCTCGACACGCGCGCCAAGGGCACGCTCGACAACCTCACGCTGGTGCCCAGCCCGGCGGCGGAGGTGCCGCCGGCCGCGCACGAGGTCCGCGTCGGCGTCCGCGCCGCCGGGCTCAACTTCCGGGACGTCCTCAACGCGCTGGGCATGTACCCGGGCGAAGCCGGGCTGCTCGGCATCGAAGGCGCCGGGGTCGTGCTGGAAACCGGCGCCGACGTGACCCGGTTCGCGCCGGGCGACCGCGTCATGGGCCTGCTCTCGGGCGGGTTCGGCCCGGTGTCGGTGACCGACCACCGGTACCTGGCGGCCATCCCGGACGGCTGGAGCTTCGAGCAGGCCGCGTCCGCGCCGATCGTCTTCCTCACCGCGTACTTCGCGCTGGCCGACCTGGGCGCGCTGCAGCCGGGGGAGCGGGTGCTGATCCACTCGGCCGCCGGCGGGGTCGGCATGGCCGCCGTGCAGCTCGCCCGGCACCTCGGTGCCGAGGTGTTCGGCACCGCGAGCCCCGGCAAGCACGACGTGCTGCGCGAACTCGGTATCGACGACGACCACATCGCGAACTCGCGGACCCTGGACTTCGCGGACGAGTTCCCCGCGATGGACGTGGTGCTCGACGCGCTGGCGCACGAGTTCGTCGACGCCTCGCTGCGCATCACCGCGCCGGGCGGGCGGTTCCTCGAGATGGGCAAGACCGACATCCGCGACGCCGAGCAGGTCGCGGCCGAGCACGACGTCCGCTACCAGGCGTTCGACCTGATCGACGCCGGCCCGGACCGGATCGCCGAGCTGTTCACCGACATTCTCGCGCTGTTCGCGAGCGGCGCGCTGACGCCGCTGCCCCTGACCACCTGGGACGTCCGGCGCGCGCCGGAGGCGTTCCGGTTCCTCAGCCAGGCCAAGCACGTCGGCAAGGTCGTGCTCACCGTGCCGCGTCCGCTCGACCCGGCGGGCACCGCGCTGGTCACCGGCGGCACCGGCGCGCTGGGCCGGCTGGTCGCCCGGCGCCTGGTCACCCACCACGGCGTGCGGCGCCTGCTGCTGCTCAGCCGCGGTGGCGGCGGGGCCGGCCTGGTCGAGGAGCTGGCCGGGCTGGGCGCCGAGGCCACGGTCGTGGCCTGCGACGTCGCCGACGGCCCGCGGCTGCGCGAGGTGCTCGGGACCATCCCCGCCGAGCACCCGCTCACCGCCGTCGTCCACACGGCGGGCGTCCTCGACGACGGCACCGTGGAATCCCTGACGCCGGAACGCCTGGACGCCGTCTGGCGGCCGAAGGCGGCCGCGGCCCAGCTGCTCCACGAGCTGACGGCGGACGCGGATCTCGCGGCGTTCGTCCTGTTCTCCTCGGTCGCCGGCACCTTCGGCAACGCGGGCCAGGCCAACTACGCCGCCGCCAACGTCTTCCTCGACGCCCTGGCGCACCAGCGCGTGGCGGCCGGGCTCCCGGCGACGTCGCTGGCCTGGGGCCCGTGGGCGGGCGGCGGCATGCTCGGCACGCTGACCGAGGCCGACGTCCGGCGGATGGCCCGTGGCGGGATCCCGCCGCTGACCGAAGCCGAGGGCCTGGCGCTGTTCGACGCGGGGCTCGGGTCGGCCGAACCGGCGTTGCTGCCGGTGCGGCTGGACCTGGCCGCGCTGCGGGCCCGGGCCGCGGGCGGCGGGGTGCCCATCGTCCTCAACGGACTGATCCGGCACCGCGCCCGTCGCACCGCCGAGAACTCCGCCGCCGGCGGCGCCGCACTGAAGACCCGCCTCGCCGCGGTGTCCGAAGTGGAGCGTGAGCAGCTGCTGACCGAGCTGGTCTGCGGCGAGGTCGCCGCGGTGCTCGGGCACCTGTCGGCCGCCGAGGTCGACCCGGGCCGGCCGTTCAAGGAGCTCGGCTTCGACTCGCTGACGTCGGTCGAGCTGCGCAACCGGCTCGGCGCGGCGACCGGGCTGCGGCTGCCCGCGACGCTGGTGTTCGACCGGCCGACCCCGGTCGAACTGGCCCGCCACCTGCGGGAAGCCCTGCTGGACGAGCCGGTGGCCGCCGCGCCGCCCGCCGTGCTCGGCGAGCTGGACCGCCTCGAAGCCCTGCTGCTCGCGCCCGGCCACGCCGAGAGCGACCAGTCCCGCATCACCCTGCGGCTGCAGAACCTGCTGTCGAAGTGGAGCGACGCGCACCGCGTCACGGAGAGCGCCGACGCCGAGCTGGCCTCGGCCACCGGCGACGACATCTTCGAGCTGCTCGACAAAGAACTGGGCCTGTCGTGAGCGCCCGCCCCGTCCCGACCCGTTTCCCCGAGGTGACTTCGAATGGCTGACGAAAGCAAGTACCTCGAGTACTTGAAGCGGCTCACGGCCGACCTGCGCACCGCGCGCCGGCAGCTGGCCGAGGTCGAGGAGCGGGACACCGAGCCCATCGCGATCGTCGCGGCGAGCTGCCGCTTCCCCGGCGGCGTGCGCAGCCCCGAGGACCTGTGGGAGCTGGTCACCACCGGCGGGGACGCGATCTCGGACTTCCCCGGCGACCGCGGCTGGCAGCTGGAGCCGTCGGGCGACGGGCGGGTGCCCCAGGGCGGGTTCCTCTACGACGCGCCGCTGTTCGACGCCGGGTTCTTCGGGATCAGCCCCCGCGAAGCCCTGGCCGTCGACCCGCAGCAGCGGGTCCTCCTGGAGGTCGCGTGGGAGGTGTTCGAGCGCGCGGGCATCGACCCCTCGTCGGTGCGTGGCTCGGAAACCGGGGTGTTCATCGGCGCGGCGTCCTCGCAGTACGGCGCGGGCAGCGGCGCCGAGCTGGCCGGCCTGGCCGGGCACCTGCTGACCGGCAACGCGACCAGCGTCGTCTCCGGCAGGCTGGCCTACACCTTCGGCCTGGAAGGCCCGGCGGTCACCGTCGACACGGCGTGCTCGTCTTCGCTGGTCTCCCTGCACCTGGCGGTGCACGCGCTGCGCAAGGGCGAGTGCTCGATGGCGCTGGCCGGCGGCGTGACCGTGATGGCGCACCAGGGCACGTTCGTCGCCTTCGACAGCCAGCAGGGACTTTCCCCGGACGGCCGGTGCAAGGCGTTCGCCGCCGCGGCCGACGGCACCGGCTGGGCCGAGGGCGCCGGGATCGTCCTCCTGGAACGGCTTTCCGACGCGCGCCGCAATGGCCACGACGTCCTCGCGGTCGTCCGCGGCACCGCGGTGAACTCCGACGGCGCGTCCAACGGCCTCACCGCCCCGCACGGCCCGTCGCAGCGGCGGGTCATCCGGCAGGCGCTGGCCGACGCGCGGCTGTCCGCGGCCCACGTCGACCTGCTGGAAGCGCACGGGACCGGCACGCGCCTCGGCGACCCGATCGAGGCGCAGGCGCTGCTGGCCACCTACGGCAAGGAACGCGAGCCGGGGCTGCCGCTCATGCTCGGCTCGCTCAAGTCGAACCTCGGCCACGCGCAGGCGGCGGCCGGTGTCGGCGGGATCATCAAGCTCGTCGAGGCACTGCGGCGCGGGGTCATGCCGCGCACGCTGCACGTCGACGAGCCGACGCCGCACGTCGACTGGGCGGCCGGCGCGGTCGAGCTGCTCACCGAAGAGCGGTCCTGGCCGGAGACCGGGCGCCCGCGCCGCGCCGCGGTGTCCGGGTTCGGGATCAGCGGCACCAACGCGCACGTCGTGCTGGAACAGGCCCCGGAACCGGTCGCCACCGAGGACGTCGTCGTCATCCCGCCGCGGGCGCTCCCCGCGCCGCTGCCCGTGCTCGTTTCCGCACGCAGTGAAGACGCTCTGCGCGCGCTGGCCACCGACCTCGCCGCGCACCTGACCGAACGCCCCGAGCTGGACCTCGCCGACGTCGCGTTCTCGGCCGCCGCGGGCCGTGCTTCGCTGGAGCACCGGGCCGTCGTGCTCGCCGAAGACCGCGACGGCCTGCTGAGCGGGCTCTCCGCGCTGGCGAGTGATGCGGCCGCACCCGGACTGGTCCGCGGCGTGACCGCGGTCCGCGGGCGGCTCGCGCTGCTTTTCACCGGCCAGGGCAGCCAGCGCGTGGGTGCGGGACGCGAACTGTACGACGCCTTCCCGGCGTTCGCCGAAGCCGTGGACGAGATCTGCGCCGCGTTCGACGCCCACCTCGACCGCCCGCTGAAGCCGGTGCTGTTCCAGGACACCGAGCTGCTGAACCGGACCGGATACACCCAGGCCGCGCTCTTCACCCTGGAAGTGGCGCTGTTCCGGCTGCTGGCCGGGTTCGGCGTCACCCCGGACTTCCTGATCGGCCACTCGGTCGGCGAGCTGGCCGCCGCGCACGTCGCCGGCGTCTGGTCCCTGGACGACGCCGTGACGCTGGTCGCGGCGCGCGGGCGGCTCATGCAGGCCCTGCCCGAGGGCGGCGCGATGGTCGCCGTGCAGGCCACCGAGGCCGAGGTCGCCCCGCTGCTGACCGACGGCGTGAGCATCGCCGCCGTCAACGGCCCGGACGCCGTCGTCGTCTCCGGCGACGAAGCTGCCGTCCTCGCGCTGGCCGGGCACTTCGCCGACCGCAAGACCAAGCGGCTCACGGTGAGCCACGCCTTCCACTCGGCGCACATGGACGCCATGCTCGACGAGTTCCACGCGGTCGCCCGCGGCCTGACCTACTCCGCACCGCAGGTCCCGGTCGTCTCCAACGTCACCGGTGAGCAGGCCGGCGCGGCCGAGCTGGCCGACCCCGAGTACTGGGTCCGGCACGTGCGCCAGGCCGTCCGCTTCGCCGACGGCATGCGTACCCTCGCGTCCCGAGGCGTCACGACGTTCCTCGAGCTGGGCCCGGACGGCGTGCTGTCCGCGCTGGGCCGCGCGTCGGCCGAGCCGTCCGCCGTCTTCGCCGCGACGCTGCGCGCCGGACGGCCCGAGCCCGCCGCCCTGCTGGCCGCGCTCGCCACGGTCCACGTCCACGGCACCGCCGTGCGCTGGCCGGTCCTGTTCGACGGCAGCGCCGCGAAGCGCGTCGAGCTGCCCACCTATCCGTTCCAGCGTGAGCGGTACTGGATCGAGCCGGGCGGTTCGGCGCCCGAGGCCGCGACCGAGGAGGCGGGGTTCTGGCAGGCCGTCGAGAGCGGCGACCCGGCCGCGCTCGCCGACACCCTCGGCGACGCGGCGCTGGCGTCGTCCCTCGGCGACGTCCTGCCCGCGCTGGCGTCCTGGCGGGACCGCCGCCGTGACGAATCCACTGTGGACGGCTGGCGGTACCGGATCTCGTGGACGCCCCGGCAGTTCGCGCGTCCCGAGCTGACCGGGACCTGGCTGGTCGCCGGGGAGGGCGAACTCGCTGCCTCGGTCGCGGACGCCCTGCGCGCCCACGGCGCCGATGTCGTCACCGAAGCGACGCCCGGCGAGCCGCTCGCCGGGGTGTTTTCCCTGCTGGGCCTCGACGAGACCCCCGACCCCGCGCACCCCGAGCTGGCCGCCGGGCTGACCGCCACCCTGAACCTGTTCCAGGCGCTGGACAGCACCGCGCCCGTGTGGCTCGGGACGAGCGGCGCGGTCGCCACCGGCCGCGCCGACCGGGCCGTCTCGCCGGTGCAGGCCCAGCTCTGGGGCCTGGGGCGCGTGCTCGGCCTGGAGGAGCCGGGCCGCTGGGGCGGGCTCGTCGACCTGCCCGCCGAACTCGACGCCCGGGCCGCCGCCCGGCTGGCCGCCGTGCTCGCCGACGGCACCGAAGACCAGGTCGCCGTGCGCGCGTCCGGGGTGTTCGCCCGGCGGCTCGTGCGGGCCGCCGCCGCTCCCGTCCGCTCGTGGACGCCGCGGGGGGCCGTGCTGATCACCGGCGGCACCGGCGCGCTGGGCGCGCAGGTCGCCCGGCGGCTCGCCGTCACCGGCGCGGACCGCCTGGTGCTGACCGGTCGCCGCGGTCTCGACGCGCCCGGTGCGCCCGAGCTGCGTGACGAGCTGACCGCGCTGGGCGTGGACGTCGTCGTCGCCGCGTGTGACGTCGCCGACCGCGAAGCCGTCGCCGCTCTGCTGGCCGAACACCCGGTGACGGCGGTGTTCCACGCCGCGGGCGCCACCGGATCCGCGCCCCTGCACGAAACGTCGGCCGCCGAGTTCGCCGAGCTGGTGCGCGCCAAGGTCGTCGGCGCGGCGAACCTGGACGACCTGGTCGGCGACGTCGACGCGTTCGTGCTGTTCTCCTCCATCGCGGGTGTCTGGGGCAGTGGCGGCCAGGCCGCCTACGCCGCCGCCAACGCCCACCTCGACGCGCTCGCCGAACAGCGTCGTTCGCGCGGGCTCGCCGCGACCGCCGTCGCCTGGGGCCCGTGGGCCGGCGGCGGCATGGTCGAGGGCGACGGCGAGCAGCAGCTGCGCCGCCGCGGCCTGGCCCCGATGCCCGCCGGTCTCGCGCTCGCCGCCTTGGCCGGAGCCCTGGACGGTGACGAGACCACGGTGACCGTCGCGGATGTCGCCTGGTCGGCGTTCGCGCCCGGGTTCGCCGCCGCACGCCCGCGTCCGCTGCTCGCCGAGCTGCCCGAAGCCGTCGCCGCGCTCACCGGCGCCCCTGCGCGTGCGGAGTCGGAAGCCGGGGCGCAGCTGCGGGACCGGCTCGCCGCGCAACCGTCCGAAAAGGACGCCTTGGACCTCCTCGCCGGAGTCGTCCGCACGAGTGTCGCCGCCGTGCTCGGGTTCGCCTCGGCGGCGGAGGTCCGCGACGACCGCCCGTTCCGCGACCTCGGGTTCGACTCGCTCACCGCCGTCGAGCTGCGCGACCTCCTCGCCACCGAAACCGGCCTCAGCCTGCCCGCGTCGCTGGTCTTCGACCGGCCGACGCCGGAGCTGCTGGCCGCGCACCTCCGCGACGAGCTGGTCGGGGACGCCCCGGCCACCGTCGCCACAACCGTGTCCGCTGTGGACGGTGACCCGATCGCCATCGTGGCCATGAGCTGCCGCTATCCCGGCGGCGTCACCTCGCCCGAAGACCTGTGGCGCCTGGTCGACGCCGGCGCCGACGGCATCGGCCCGTTCCCGGCCGACCGCGGCTGGGACCTCGACGCGCTGTACGACCCGGACCCGGACAACCCGGGCACCAGCTACACCCGCGAAGGCGGCTTCCTGCCGGGCGTCGGCGGGTTCGACGCGAGCTTCTTCGGCATCTCGCCGCGCGAAGCCCTGGCCATGGACCCGCAGCAGCGCGTCCTCCTGGAAGTCGCGTGGGAGGCGTTCGAGCGGGCCGGGATCGACCCGCGCTCGGTGCGCGGCAGCCGGTCCGGCGTGTTCGTCGGCTCGAACGGCCAGGACTACGCCGCGCTCCTGATGCGCGCGGGCGACGCCGGCGAGGGCTACCTCGCCACCGGCAACGCCGCCGCCGTCGTGTCCGGCCGCCTGGCCTACACGTTCGGCCTCGAAGGCCCGGCGCTGACCGTGGACACGGCGTGCTCGTCGTCGCTGGTCGCGCTGCACCTGGCGGCGCAGGCCCTGCGCAACGGCGAGTGCGAACTGGCGCTGGCCGGCGGGGTCACGGTGATGACGACGCCGACCGCGTTCGCCGAGTTCTCGCGCCAGCGCGGCCTCGCCGCCGACGGGCGCTGCAAGTCGTTCGCCGCCGCGGCCGACGGCACCGGCTGGGGTGAAGGCGCCGGCCTCCTGCTGCTGGAGCGGTTGTCCGACGCCCGTCGCCACGGCCACCCCGTGCTCGCGGTCGTCGCGGGCAGCGCCGTGAACTCCGACGGCACGTCCAACGGCATCACCGCGCCCAACGGCCCGGCCCAGCAGAACGTGATCCGCCAGGCACTCGGCGCCGCCGGCCTGTCCACCGCGGACATCGACGCGGTGGAGGCGCACGGCACCGGCACGGTGCTCGGCGACCCGATCGAGGCGCAGGCGCTGCTGGCCACCTACGGCCGCGACCGCGACGGCGAGCCGCTGTGGCTGGGCTCGCTGAAGTCGAACGTCGGGCACACGCAGGCCGCGGCCGGTGTCGGCGGGATCATCAAGATGGTCCTGGCGATGCGCCACGGTGTGCTGCCGCGCACTCTGCACGTCGACGAGCCGACCCCGCACGTGGACTGGGCTTCCGGCGCGGTCGAGCTGCTGACCGAGCCGCGGCCGTGGCCGTCGACCGGACGTCCCCGCCGCGCGGGCGTGTCGTCGTTCGGCGTGGGCGGGACGAACGCGCACACGATCATCGAGCAGGTGCCGGACGCCGGCCCGGTGCCGGAGCGCGGGGCCGCACCGGCGGTGGCGCCGGTCGTGCTGTCGGCTCGGACGCCGTCGGCGCTGCGGGCGCAGGCCGCCGCGCTGGCCGGGGTCGACGCCGCACCGGGCGACTTGGCGTACTCCTCGGCCACTTCGCGGGCCGCGCTGGAGCACCGCGCGGTCGTCACCGGCTCGCGCGAGGACATCGAGCGGGGGCTGCGCGCACTGGCCGAGGACCGCGGCGACGCCAATGTCGTCCGCGGGGTAGCGGGCGGTGGCCTGGCGTTCCTGTTCACCGGCCAGGGTTCGCAGCGGGCGGGCATGGGGCGGGAGCTGTACGAGACCTTCCCGGTGTTCGCGGACGCCGTGGACGCGGTGTGCGCTGCCTTCGACGCGCACCTCGACCGTCCACTGCGGACGGTCATCTTCGAAGACGCCGGGCTGCTCGACCAGACCGCCTACACCCAGCCCGCTCTGTTCGCGGTCGAGGTTGCGCTGTTCCGGCTGCTGGAGCACTTCGGTCTGCGTCCGGACTTCCTGGCCGGGCATTCGATCGGTGAGCTGGCCGCCGCGCACGTGGCCGGAGTCCTGTCGCTGGCGGACGCGGTGACGCTGGTCGCCGCGCGCGGTCGCCTGATGCAGGCGCTCCCGGCCGGTGGGGCGATGGTGGCGATCCAGGCGACCGAGGACGAGATCACGCCGCACCTGTCCGACCTGGTGGGGATCGCGGCGGTGAACGGCCCGTCGTCGGTGGTCGTCTCGGGTGCCGAGGACGCGGTGTTGTCACTGGTGGCGAGGTTTGCGGAGCGCAAGACCAAGCGGCTGCCGGTGAGCCATGCCTTCCATTCGCCGTTGATGGATCCGATGCTGGACGAGTTCCGCGCGGTGGTGGCGGGTCTTGCGTTCGAGACGCCGAAGATTCCGGTGATCGCCGGGGATGTGACGGATCCGGAGTACTGGGTGCGGCACGTCCGTGAGGCGGTCCGGTTCGGCGACACCATGGCGACTCTGGCCGAGCGTGGTGTCACGACCTACCTGGAGCTGGGGCCGGACGGTGTCCTGTCCGCGATGGGCCACGACGGCGTCTTCGCCCCGGTGCTGCGGTCGGGCCGCCCGGAACGCGACTCCGTGGCCACCGCTTTGGCCACCGCGTACGCCCACGGTGCCAAGCTCGACTGGGCCGCGTTGTTCGCCGGGGCCGACGTCCGCCGCGTGGACCTGCCGACCTACCCCTTCGAACACACGACGTTCTGGCCCGAAGCCGTCGCCGCGGCAGCGTCCGGCACCGAGGACTCCGCCTTCTGGCAGGCCGTCGAGAACGGCGACGCGGACGCGCTCGCCGGCGCGCTGGAGCTACCCGCCGGAGCTCTCGACGACGTCCTGCCCGCGCTCACCGGCTACCGCCGTCGCGGCCGCGAGAAGTCCACTGTGGATTCCTGGCGCTACCGGATCGAGTGGCTCCCGGTCACTTCCACGACGACGCCGGACCTGACCGGCCGCTGGCTCGTGGCCGGAGACGACACCCTCGGCGTCACCGAAGCACTCACCGCGCACGGCGCCGACGTCGAGCCGTTCACCCCGGAAGCCCTCGACGGCCCGGTCGCCGGCGTCGTCTCCCTGCTCGCCCTCGACGAGCGGGACGGCCTCGCCGCGAACCTCGGCCTCGTGCAGACCCTGGCCGCCCGTGCGGTGGCCGCGCCGCTGTGGCTGGTCACGTCGGGCGCGGTGGGCACCGGCCGCGCCGACCGGCCGCGCTCCGCCACCCAGGCCATGACCTGGGGCTTCGGCCGCGTCGTCGGCCTGGAGTACCCCCAGCACGGCGGCGGCCTGATCGACCTGGACACCGAACTCGACGACCGCGCCGCGGCCCGCTTCGCCCGCGTCCTGGCCGACGGCACCGAAGACCAGGTCGCCGTCCGCGCGACCGGCGTCTTCGCCCGGCGGCTCGCGCACGCCGCCCCCGCCACCACCGGCTGGACCCCGCGCGGGACCGTGCTGATCACCGGCGGCACCGGCGCGCTCGGCGCGCACGTCGCCCGGCGGCTCGCCACCGAGGGCGCCGCACGGCTGGTGCTGACCAGCCGTCGCGGCCTTGCCGCGCCGGGCGCTGCCGAACTGCGCGACGAACTGACCGGACTGGGCGTCGAAGCCGTCGTCGTGGCCTGTGACGTCGCCGACCGGGACGCGCTCGCCGCGCTGCTGGCCGAGTACCCGGTGGACGCCGTCGTGCACGCGGCCGGCGCGGGCGACCCGGCCCGGCTCGCCGACCTCACCCGCGACGGCCTCGCCGCCGTCGTCGAAGCCAAGGTCGCGGGCGCGGCCCACCTCGACGACCTCGTCGAGGACGTCGACGCGTTCGTGCTGTTCTCCTCCATCGCCGGGGTCTGGGGCAGCGGCGGCCAGGCCGCCTACGCCGCCGCGAACGCCTACCTGGACGCGCTCGCCGAGCAGCGGCGCGGCCGCGGCCTCACCGCCACCGCGATCGCCTGGGGCCCGTGGGCCGAGGGCGGAATGGTCGGCGCCGACGCGGAGGCCGACCTGCGCCGCCGCGGCCTTCCCGCCCTCGCGCCCGAACTCGCCGTCACGGCGCTGACCTGCGCCGACACCACCGTCGTCGTCGCCGACGTCGACTGGGCCCGGTTCGCGCCCGGCTACGCGCTGGCCCGGCCGCGCCCGCTGATCGGCGACCTGCCCGACGTCCGCGCCCTCGAGACCACCGAGACCAACGCCGCCGCCGCGGACCGGCCCGCGCTCGTCACCCGCCTCGCGCCGCTCGCGGCCGCCGAACGGGAACGCGCGCTGCTCGACGTCGTCCGCGCGGAGGCCGCGCTCGCGCTCGGCCACTCCGGCCCGGACGCCACCGCCGCCGTCCCGCCGTCCCGCGCGTTCCGCGACCTGGGCTTCGACTCGCTGACCGCCGTCGACCTGCGCAACCGCCTCACCGCGGCGACCGGGCTCGCGCTGCCCGCGTCGCTGGCCTTCGACCACCCGAACCCCGAGGCGCTGGCCCGGCAGCTCGACGCGGAGCTGTTCGGCACCGTCCACACCGGACCCGAGCGGCCGGCGGCCGCGGTGGCGGGCGACGACCCGATCGTCGTCGTCGCGATGAGCTGCCGCCTGCCCGGGGGTGTCCGCAGCCCCGAAGACCTGTGGGACCTGGTCAGCACCGGTGGCGACGCGGTGACCGGGTTCCCCGCCGACCGCGGCTGGGACCTCGGCGCGCTCTACCACCCGGACCCGGCCCACCCGGGCACCTCCTACGCCAGGACCGGCGGTTTCCTGCACGACGCGGGCGACTTCGACCCAGGCCTGTTCGGCATCAGCCCGCGCGAAGCGCTGTCGATGGACCCGCAGCAGCGGCTGTTGCTGGAGACGTCCTGGGAGGCGTTCGAACGGGCCGGCATCGACCCGCAGTCGGTGCGCGGCAGCCGGACCGGCGTGTTCGTCGGCTCCAACAGCCAGGACTACGCGACGCTGCTGATGGTCGCCCGCCAGGACGCCGAGGGGTACGTCGCCACCGGCAACGCCGCCAGCGTCGTCTCCGGCCGCGTCGCCTACACCTTCGGCCTCGAAGGACCGGCCGCCACGATCGACACGGCGTGCTCGTCGTCGCTGGTCGCGGTGCACTGGGCCGCCCAGGCGCTGCGGTCCGGCGAGTGCGAGCTGGCGCTGGCCGGCGGTGCGCTCGTGATGGCGACGCCGGGCACGTTCATCGAGTTCTCGCGTCAGCGCGGCCTGGCCGCCGACGGCCGGTGCAAGGCGTTCGCCGACGCCGCCGACGGCACCGGCTGGGGCGAAGGCGCCGGGATGCTGCTGCTGGAGCGGCTGTCCGACGCCCGCCGTCACGGCCACCCGGTGCTGGCGGTGCTGCGCGGCAGCGCGATCAACTCCGACGGCGCGTCCAACGGCCTCACCGCCCCGAACGGGCCGGCCCAGCAGCGCGTGATCCGCCAGGCGCTGTCCGTCGCCGGACTGTCCACTGCGGACGTCGACGTCGTCGAGGCGCACGGCACCGGCACGACGCTCGGCGACCCGATCGAGGCACAGGCCGTCCTGGCCACGTACGGCCAGGACCGGGAAACGCCGCTGCTGCTCGGCTCGCTGAAGTCGAACATCGGGCACACCCAGGCCGCGGCCGGCGTCGCCGGGATGATGAAGATGATCCTCGCGATGGGGCACGGCACGGTGCCGCGGACGCTGCACGTCGACGAGCCGTCGGCCAAGGTCGACTGGACGGCGGGCGCGGTCGAGCTGGTCACCGAGGCCCGGCCGTGGCCGTCGACCGGGCGGCCGCGCCGCGCCGGGGTGTCGTCGTTCGGCATGAGCGGCACGAACGCCCACGTCGTCCTGGAGGAGCCACCGGCGATCGACCGGCCCGCCGGGGCCGCCGCCGGTTCGGCGCCCTGGACGCTGTCGGCGCACACCGGGCCCGCGTTGCGCGAACAGGCCGCGCGGTTGCTGGCCCACCTCGAAGGCCGCGACTGGGAACCCGCCGATGTGGCGTACTCGCTGGCCACGGGCAGGTCGCTGCAGGCGCACCGCGCGGTGGTTTCCGGCACGGACCGCGAAACGCTCCTGGGCGGCCTGGCCGCGCTGGCGGCGGGCGAGCCGTCGGCGCTGACCGGCGTCGCCGGTGAGGGGAAGCTGGCGTTCCTGTTCACCGGTCAGGGTTCTCAGCGCGTCGGCATGGGCCGGGAGCTGTATGCGGCCTTCCCGGTGTTCGCGGACGCCTTCGACGCGCTCTGCGCCGAGTTCGACGCGCACCTTGATCGTCCACTGCGGACGGTGGTCTTCGAGGAAGCTTCGTTCCTTGACCAGACCGTGTACACGCAGGCCGCGCTGTTCACCGTCGAAGTCGCGCTGTTCCGCCTGCTGGAGCACTTCGGTCTGCGTCCGGACTTCGTGGCCGGGCATTCGATCGGTGAGCTGGCTGCGGCGCACGTCGCCGGCGTGCTCGGCCTGGCCGACGCCGTGACGTTGGTCGCCGCGCGCGGTCGCCTGATGCAGGCGCTTCCGGCTGGTGGGGCGATGGTGGCGATCCAGGCGACCGAGGACGAGGTCGCGCCGCACTTGACTGACCTGGTGGGGATCGCGGCGGTGAACGGGCCGTCGTCGGTGGTCGTCTCGGGTGCCGAGGACGCGGTGTTGTCGCTGGTGGCGCGGTTTGCGGAGCGCAAGACCAAGCGGCTCACGGTGAGCCATGCGTTCCACTCGCCGTTGATGGACCCGATGCTGGACGACTTCCGCGCGGTCGTCTCGACCCTGACCTTCGAGGCGCCGACGATCCCGGTGATCGCGGGGGACGTGACCGATCCCGAGTACTGGGTCCGGCACGTCCGTGAGGCGGTCCGGTTCGGCGACACCATGGCGACGCTGGCCGAGCGTGGTGTGACGACCTATCTGGAGCTGGGGCCGGACGGTGTCCTGTCCGCGATGGGCCACGACGGCGTCTTCGCCCCGGTGCTGCGCGGCGACCGGCCGGAGGAAGAGGCGTTCACGCACGCCCTCGGCCAGGCCCACGTCCGCGGCCACGTCCCGGACTGGACCGTGGCGCTCACAGGCGCCCGCCGGATCGACCTCCCCACCTACGCCTTCCAGCACCGCCGGTACTGGCCGGAGGTCGAGCTCCCCACGGAATTCGGGACGACCACCGGGGACGCCGGGTTCTGGGCCGTCGTCGAAGCCGACGACGCCACCGAACTCGCGGACATACTCGACATCGACGAGGACACCGCCGCCACCCTGCTGCCCGCGCTGGCCAACTGGCGCCGGTCCGGGCAGGAGAAGTCCACTGTGGACTCGTGGCGGTACCGGGTCACCTGGCCGCCGCTGACCGACCTGCCCGCGCCGGTGCTTTCCGGCACCTGGCTCGTCCTCGCCGGAAGCGACCACCCCCTGGTCGGGATCCTCCGCCGCTACGGCGCCGAAACCGTCGCGGCACCCGAGGTCCCGGCGGGCCGCGAGTTCGCCGGTGTGCTCGCCCCGATGAACGACGGCGACCCGGCCGCGGTGACGGCGGAGCTCCTCGCCGTCCTGCGCGACCTGGAAACCACGGCCGCGCCGCTGTGGGTGGTGACCGAAGGCGCCGTCTCCACCGGCCGCGCCGACCGCGTCCGCCGCCCCGGCCAGGCCGCCGCCTGGGGGCTGGGCCGGGTCGCCGGGCTGGAACTGCCGCACCGCTGGGGTGGCCTGATCGATCTCCCCGAAGAGCTCGACGACCGGGCCGCCGCCCGCGTCGCCGGGGTGCTCGCCGGCACTGAGGACCAGGTGGCCGTGCGCGGCTCCGGCGTCCACGTCCGGCGGCTCACCCACGCCGAGCCCGCCACGGCGGACGCCTGGACCCCGCGCGGAACCGTGCTGGTCACCGGCGGCACCGGCGCGCTCGGCGCGCAGGTCGCCCGCTGGGCCGCCGCGAACGGTGCCGCCAAGCTGGTCCTGACCAGCCGCGCCGGGCTTGCCGCGCCCGGCGCCGAAGATCTGCGTGACGAGCTGGGCGTGGACGTCGTCGTCGCCGCGTGCGACGTCACCGACCGCGACGCCGTGGCCGCGCTGCTCGCCGAGCACCCGGTCGACGCGGTGGTGCACGCCGCCGGCGTCGACCGCCCGACCCCCCTCGCCGACGCGGACCCGGCCGAGTTCGCCGCCGTGCTGGCCGCCAAGGTCGACGGCGCCACCCACCTCGACGAGCTGACCGGCGACCTCGACGCATTCGTGCTGTTCTCCTCGATCTCCGGCACGTGGGGTTCGGGCGGCCAAGGGGCGTACTCCGCGGCCAATGCCGTGCTCGACGCGCTGGCCCAGGCCCGCCGCGACCGCGGGCTCGCCGCGACCGCGGTCGCTTGGGGCCCGTGGGACGGCGGCGGCATGGCTTCCCGCGGCGACGCCGCCGACCAGCTCCGCCGCCGCGGCCTCACCCCGATGGACCCGGCACTGGCGGTCCGCGCGTTCGCGCAGGCCGTCGGGGCCGGCGAGACCGCGCTGGTCGTGGCCGACGTCGACTGGGCCCGGTTCACGCCGTCGTTCACCGCCGCCCGCCCGCGGCCACTGCTCGACACCATCCCCGAAGCCGGCGCGGCCGACGACGACGAGCCCGCCGAGACGTCGGAGTTCGCCCGGCGGCTGGCTGGCCTGGCCGAGGCCGAGCGCGACCGCGCGCTGCTGGACCTGGTGCGCACGCACGCCGCCGCGGTGCTGGGCCACCAGGGCGTGGCCGAGGTCGAGCCGCAGAAGGCGTTCCGGGAGCTGGGCTTCGACTCGCTGACCGCGGTCGAGCTGCGCGGCGCGCTCGGCACCGCGACCGGCCTGCGGCTCCCGGCCACGCTCGTGTTCGACCACCCGACCCCGGCCGTGCTCGCCGCGCACCTCGGGACGCTGCTGCTCGGCGGCGAGGCCGTCGCGCGGACCGCGGTCAGCACCGTGCGCGACGCCGACGACCCGATCGCGATCGTGGCCATGAGCTGCCGGTACCCCGGCGGCGTCCGCTCGCCGGAGGACCTCTGGCGGCTGGTGGCCGACGGCCGCGACGCGGTGTCGGAGATGCCCGCCGATCGCGGCTGGGACCTCGACGCGCTCTACGACCCGGACCCCGGAAGCGAAGGCACGTCCTACGCCCGCGAAGGCGGTTTCCTGCTGGACGCGGCCGAGTTCGACGCCGGGTTCTTCGGCATCTCGCCGCGCGAGGCGCTGGGCATGGACCCGCAGCAGCGGCTGCTGCTGGAGATCACCTGGGAGGCGTTCGAGCGCGCCGGGATCGACCCGCACCGCGTCCGCGGCACCGAGGTAGGCGTGTTCGCCGGCACCAACAGCCAGGACTACGCGGCGCTGCTGATGACGGCCCCGCAGGGTGCCGAGGGGCACGTCGCGACCGGCAACTCCGCGAGCGTCGTCTCCGGGCGGCTCGCCTACACCTTCGGGCTGGAAGGCCCGGCGGTCACCGTCGACACGGCGTGTTCGTCGTCGCTGGTGGCACTGCACCTCGCCGCGCAGGCCCTGCGCACCGGCGAATGCGAGCTAGCGCTCGCCGGTGGCGCGCTGGTGATGGCGACGCCGGGCACGTTCGTCGAGTTCTCGCGCCAGCGCGGTCTCGCGCCGGACGGCCGCTGCAAGGCGTTCGCCGCGGCCGCCGACGGCACGGGCTGGGGCGAGGGCGCCGGGATGCTGCTGCTGGAACGGCTGTCCGACGCCCGGCGCCATGGCCACCCGGTGCTGGCGCTGGTGCGCGGCACCGCGATCAACCAGGACGGCGCTTCCAACGGCCTCACCGCCCCGAGCGGCCCGGCCCAGCAGCGGGTCATCCGCCAGGCGCTGGCCAACGCGGGACTGTCCACCGCGGACGTCGACGCGGTCGAGGCGCACGGCACCGGCACGGTCCTCGGCGACCCGATCGAGGCACAGGCGCTGCTGGCCACCTACGGCCAGGACCGGCCGTCGCCGCTGCTGCTCGGCTCGCTCAAGTCGAACATCGGCCACACCCAGGCCGCCGCCGGGGTCGGCGGGATCATCAAGATGGTCCTGGCCATGCAGCACGGGGTGCTGCCGAAGACGCTGCACGTCGACTCGCCGTCCCCGCACGTCGACTGGACCGCGGGCGCGGTCGAGCTGCTCACCTCGGCGGCCGAGTGGCCCGCGGTGGACCGGCCGCGCCGCGCCGGGGTGTCGTCGTTCGGCATGAGCGGCACCAACGCCCACGCGATCATCGAGCAGGCGCCGGAGTCCACTGTGGACGCCGAGCCGCGGCCGGGCCGGTTGCCGCTGCTGGTGTCCGGCACCGACGCCGAGGCCGTCCGGGCGCAGGCCCGGCGGCTGCTCGCGCACTGGGACGCGGCGCCGGAGGTCGAGCCCGCCCGGCTGGCGGCCGCCTTGGCCACCACCCGCGCGTCGCTCCCGGCCCGCGCCGCGCTGCCGGCCACCGGGGCCGACGACCTGCGCGCGACCCTCGGGGCGCTGGCCCGCGGCGAAGCCGGGGGCACGACCGTGACCGGTACGGCCTCGGGTGGGGGACTGGCGTTCCTGTTCACCGGCCAGGGAGCGCAGCGAGCCGGGATGGGGCACGAGCTGTATGCGGCCTACCCGGCGTTCGCGGACGCGCTGGACGCGGTGTGCGCGGAGTTCGACGCGCACCTCGACCGTCCACTGCGGACGGTGATCTTCGAAGAAGCCGCCCTCCTGGACCAGACCGCGTACACGCAGGCCGCGTTGTTCGCGCTCGAGGTGTCGCTGTTCCGGCTGCTGGAGCAGTGGGGTCTCCGCCCGGACTTCCTGGCCGGGCACTCGATCGGCGAGCTGGCCGCGGCGCACGTGGCCGGAGTTCTCGACCTGGCCGATGCGGTGACGCTGGTGGCGGCGCGTGGCCGGTTGATGCAGGCGCTTCCGGCCGGTGGGGCGATGGTGGCTCTGCAGGCGACCGAGGACGAGGTCTCGCCGCACCTGACTGGTGAGGTCGGTTTGGCGGCGGTGAACGGTCCGTCGTCGGTGGTGGTTTCGGGGGCTGCAGAAGCGGTCGACGCGGTGGTCGCGCGGTTTGCGGATCGCAAGAGCAAGCGGCTTTCGGTGAGTCATGCGTTCCATTCGCCGTTGATGGACCCGATGCTGGCCGAGTTCCGTGCGGTGGTTTCGGGTCTCACCTTCGCGGCGCCGAAGATCCCGGTGGTCGCGGGAGACGTCACCGATCCCGAGTACTGGGTGCGGCACGTCCGCGAGGCGGTCCGGTTCGCCGACACGATGGCGACCCTGGAAGCGAGCGGCGTCACGACGTACCTCGAGCTGGGCCCGGACGGCGTGCTGACCGCGCTGGGCGCGGCCTGCGTCGCCGACGGGGTCTTCGCGCCGGTGCTGCGCGGCGACCGCCCGGAGGCCGACACGCTGCTCACGGCGGTCGCGACCGCGCACGTCCACGGGGTGTCGCCGGACTGGACGGCGGTGGCCGGGGGCCGCGGTGGGCACGTCGACCTGCCGACCTACGCCTTCCAGCGCCGCCGGTTCTGGCCGGAGGCCGCCGCGCCGGCCGAAGCGGTGGCGGGCACCGCAGCCGAGCGCGAGTTCTGGACGGCGGTCGAGACGGCCGACCTGGACCGGCTCGCCGGAACGCTGGAGCTGACCGGTGAGGAGCCGTTCCGCGAGGTCCTGCCGGCGCTGTCGGCCTGGCGACGCCGGCAGGCGACGGAGTCCACCGTGGACGGCTGGCGGTACAAGACGGTCTGGCAGCCGTGGACCGGCCTCGGCACGGGCACGTTGACCGGCACCTGGCTGGTGTCCCCGGGCCACCCGGAGGTGGCTGAGGCGTTGGCCGCGGCCGGTGCCGAGGTGGCGCCGCTTGATCTCACCGCGGAAGCAACCGAGATCGCGGGCATCGCGCTGGTGGTCTCGGACGAAGACGAGGACCTGGCGCTGCCCGGCGCGCTGACGGCCGTCCTGCGGACCCTGGCCGCCGGGATCGAGGCCCCCTTGTGGGTCCTCACCAGCGGCGCGGTCTCCACCGGCCGCGCCGACCGGCTCCGCAGCGCCACCCAGGCCATGGTCTGGGGCCTGGGCCGGGTGGCCGGGCTGGAGCTGCCCCACCGCTGGGGCGGCCTGGTCGACCTGCCCGAGCACTTCGACGGCGCCCGCCTGGCCGCGGTCCTGGCCGGCCCGGAAGACCAGGTCGCCCTCCGGGAGTCCGGCGCCTACGTGCGACGGCTGGTCCGGGCGGCGAGGCCGTCCGGCCCGGCGTGGACACCACGCGGGACCGTCCTGATCACCGGCGGCACCGGCGCGCTCGGCGCGGAGGTCGCCCGCTGGGCCGCCGCCCACGGCGCCGACCGGCTCATCCTCACCAGCCGCAGCGGTCCGGACGCGCCGGGAGCCGCGCAGCTGCGGGAGGAGCTCGGCGCCGAAGTCGTCGCCTGCGACGTCGCCGACCGGCAAGCGGTCGCGCAGCTGCTCGCCGACCACCCCGTCGATGCCGTCGTGCACACCGCCGGCGTCGACGTCCCGACCGACCTGTCCACAGTGGACGAGGCGGCCTTCGCCGACGTCCTGGCCGCGAAGGTCCGAGGCGCCGCCCATCTCGACGAACTGGCCGGCGAAGTCGACGCCTTCGTCGTCTTCTCCTCGATCTCCGGCGTCTGGGGCGCGGGCGGGCAGGCCGCCTACTCGGCCGCCAACGCCTACCTCGACGCGCTCGCCGAACAGCGGCGGGCCCGCGGGGCGAAAGCCACCGCGATCGCCTGGGGCCCGTGGGCCGGCGGCGGGATGGCTTCCCGCGGTGAGGCGACGGCCCACCTGCGCCGCCGCGGGGTCGAGCCGATGCGGCCCGAGCAGGCCATCGCCGCCCTCGCCCAGTCCGTGAACCACGACCCGGCGGTCGTCGTGGCCGATGTGGACTGGACGCGCTTCGCGCCCTCGTTCGCCTCGGTCCGCCCGCGACCGCTGCTCGACGGCGTTCCCGAAGCCCGCGCCGCACTCGCGGCCGAGCCGGAAACCGGCGACGGCACCTTCCGCGCCAGCCTGCGGTCCATGGGCCGGGCCGAACAGGACCGGACGCTGGTCGAGCTGGTACGGGCCGAGGCCGCCGCGGTGCTGGGCCACGACGGCGCCGCCGCGATCGAGCCCGGCCGTGCGTTCAAGGACCTCGGCTTCGACTCGCTCACCGCGGTCGAGCTGCGCAACCGGCTCACCACCGCGACCGGCGTGCGGCTGCCCGCCACCGTCGTCTTCGACCACCCGAACACCACCGCGCTGGCCGAGAGCCTCCGCGCGGACCTGGTGGGCGAGGCCACCACCGAGGCACCGGTCGCTGCGTCCACAGTGGACGGCGACCCGATCGTCATCGTGGCCATGAGCTGCCGGTACCCGGGCGGGGTCACCTCGCCCGAGGACCTGTGGCGGCTGGTCGCCGACGGCGTCGACGCCGTGTCCGAGTTCCCCGCCGACCGCGGCTGGGACCTGAAGACCCTCTACGACCCGACCGAGCAGGCCCCCGGCACGAGCTACTCGAAGGAAGGCGGCTTCCTCCGCGGCGCGGCGGACTTCGACCCGGCGTTCTTCGGGATCAGCCCGCGCGAAGCGCTGGCCATGGACCCGCAGCAGCGCCTGCTGCTGGAGACGTCGTGGGAGGCGTTCGAACGCGCCGGGATCGCACCGGACCGCGTCCGCGGCAGCCGGACCGGCGTCTTCGCCGGGACCAACAGCCAGGACTACGCGGCGCTGCTGTTCGGCGCCGAGGAGAACACCGAGGGTTACGTCGCCACGAGCAACGCGGCCAGCGTCGTCTCCGGGCGGCTGTCCTACACGTTCGGGCTCGAAGGCCCGGCGATGACGGTCGACACGGCCTGCTCGTCGTCCCTGGTCGCGGTGCACCTGGCCGCACAGGCGCTGCGGGCCGGCGAGTGCGAGCTGGCCCTGGCCGGCGGCGTGCTGGTGATGGCCACCCCGGGCACGTTCATCGAGTTCTCCCGCCAGCGGGCGTTGTCGGCCGACGGCCGGTGCAAGGCGTTCGCCGACGCCGCCGACGGCACCGGCTGGGGCGAGGGCGTCGGCATGCTGCTGCTGGAGCGGCTGTCGGACGCCCGCCGCAACGGCCACCCCGTGCTCGCGGTCGTGCGCGGCAGCGCGGTCAACCAGGACGGCGCTTCGAACGGCCTCACCGCCCCGAACGGGCCCGCCCAGCAGCGGGTCATCCGCCAGGCACTGGCCAACGCCGGTCTGGCTGCCGCGGACGTCGACGCCGTCGAAGGCCACGGCACCGGCACCGTGCTCGGCGACCCGATCGAGGCTCAGGCGCTCCTGGCCACCTACGGCCAGGACCGCGAAACCCCGCTGCTGCTGGGATCCCTGAAGTCCAACATCGGCCACACCCAGGCCGCGGCCGGGGTCGGCGGCATCATCAAGATGGTCGAGGCGATGCGCCACGGCGTCCTGCCGAAAACCCTGCACGTCGACGAGCCGTCGGCCAAGGTGGACTGGACGGCCGGCGCCGTCGAGCTGCTGACCGAGCAGCGCGAGTGGCCGTCGGCCGGCCGCCCGCGCCGGGCCGGGATCTCGTCGTTCGGCATGAGCGGCACCAACGCGCACGTCATCCTCGAGCAGGCGCCCGACAGCACGGCACCGGCCGGAGCGGGTGCCGAGCCCGTGTTCGTCCCGTGGGTGCTCTCCGGCCGCACCGCGCAGGCCCTGCGCGACCGGGCCGCCGAGCTGGTGCCGTTCGCCGGCGCGGACCCGGTCGACCTCGGGCACGCGCTCGCCACCGGGCGGGCCGGGCACGAGCACCGCGCGGTGATCACCGCCGGGGACCGTGCCGCCGCGCTCACCGCGCTCGCGGCGGGCACCTCCGCCCCGGGGCTGGTCGAGGGCACCACCGGCACCGGCGCCCTGGCCTTCCTGTTCACCGGGCAGGGCGCGCAGCGGGCCGGGATGGGCCGGGAGCTGTACGCCGCGTACCCGGTGTTCGCGGAAGCGTTCGACGCCGTCTGCGCGCACCTCGACCAGCACCTGGACCGTCCACTCAAGACGGTGGACGACGTCCTGCTCGATCAGACCGGTTACACCCAGCCTGCGCTGTTCGCCCTGGAGGTGGCGCTTTACCGGCTGCTGGAGAGCTACGGTGTGACGCCGGGCTTCGTCGCCGGGCATTCGATCGGCGAGCTGGTCGCGGCGCACGTCGCCGGGGTGTTCGACCTGCCCGACGCGGCCAAGCTGGTCGCGGCCCGCGGCCGGCTGATGCAGGCGCTGCCCGCCGGTGGGGCGATGGTGGCGATCCAGGCCACCGAGGCCGAAGTGATCCCGCACCTGACCGGCGAGGTGAGCATCGCCGCGCTGAACGGCCCGGAGTCCACTGTGGTCTCCGGCACCGAAGAAGCCGTCGAGGCGGTCGTCGCGCGGTTCTCCGGTCGCAAGACGAAACGACTCGCGGTGAGCCACGCGTTCCACTCGCCGCTGATGGACCCGATGCTGGCGGAGTTCCGGGCCGTCGCCGAGACCATCACCTACGCCGCGCCGCGGCTTCCCCTGGTCTCGACGGTCACCGGCGAGCCCGCTGCCGACCTCGGGGCGGACTACTGGGTCGGGCAGGTCCGCGAGGCCGTGCGCTTCGCCGACGCGGTCCGGGCGCTGGAGGCCGCGGGCGTGACGACGTTCGCCGAGATCGGCCCGGACGGCGTGCTCAGCGCCCTGGTCGCCGGCTCGGTCACCGGCGCCACCGAGCCCGTGGTCGCGACCCCGCTGCTGCGCGGCGACCGGCCGGAGACCGACGCCTTCGCCGCGGGACTGGCCCGGCTCTACGTTCGCGGCTTCGCCCCGGACTGGACCGCGGTGTTCGCCGGGACGTCGCCGCGGCACGTCGCCCTGCCGACCTACCCGTTCCAGCACGCGCGCTTCTGGCCGACGGCCGCGGCCGCCCCCGCGCCAGCGGCGGACGACGCGTTCTGGACCGCCGTGAGCCAGGGTGACCTGTCCACCCTGCCGGGCTTCCCGGCGGCCGCACTGGAGGACGCGCTGCCCGCGCTGTCCGAGTGGCACCGCCACCGCGCGGAGCAGTCCACAGTGGATTCCTGGCGCTACGGAGTCGGCTGGGTCCCCGTCGAGACGACGACGTCACCGAAGCTCACCGGCTCCTGGTTGCTCGTCGGCGCGCCGGGCGACGGCGACTCGATCGCCGACGTGCTGGCGAAGCACGGCGCGAAGGTGGTCCGCGCCCAGGTCGACCCGGCCGCCGCGTTCACCGGCGACCTGCTGCAGGCCACGGCCGGGCACGAGTTCACCGGTGTGCTGTCGCTGCTCGGCACCGCCGAGGGCGCGCACCCGGAGCACCCGGTCCTGCCGTCGGCCGTCGCGGGCACCGTCACCCTGGCCCGCGCACTGGGCGAGCTGGGCGTCACCGCACCCCTGTGGATCCTGACGCGCGACGGCGTCGACCACCCGGGTCCGGCGCAGGTCTGGGGCCTCGGCCGCGTGATCGCGCTGGAGTACCCGGACCGCTGGGGTGGCCTGGTCGACGTCCCGGCCGAGCTCGACGAGCCGGCCGCGACCCGGCTGGCCGCGGTGCTGGCCGGCGTCGGCGACGAGGACCAGCTCGCCGTCCGCGCGACCGGCGTGCTGGCCCGGCGGCTGGAACGGCGGCCCCGCACCGGCACCGGCACGTGGACCCCGCGTGGCACCGTGCTCGTCACCGGCGGCACCGGCGCGCTCGGCGCCCGGGTCGCGTGGTGGCTGGCCGAGAACGGCGCCGAGCACCTGGTGCTGACCAGCCGCCGCGGCGCGGACGCGCCCGGCGCGGCCGAGCTGACCGCCGGGCTGACCGGGCTCGGGGCGCGCGTGAGCGTCGTCGCCTGCGACGTCGCCGACTCCGGCGCCGTGGCGAAGCTGCTGGCCGAGTACCCGCCGGACGCCGTCGTGCACGCCGCCGGGCTCGACGTCCCGGTGCCGCTGCCCGAGGTCACGCCCGCGCTGTTCGCGCAGGTCCTGGCCGGGAAGGTGGCCGGCGCCCGGCACCTCGACGAGCTGCTCGGCGACACGCCGCTGGACGCGTTCGTGCTGTTCTCCTCGATCTCCGGGATCTGGGGCGCCGGCGGCCAGCCGGCGTACGCGGCGGCCAACGCGGACCTCGACGCGCTCGCCGCGGCCCGGCACGCCCGTGGCCTCGCCGCCACCGCCGTCTCGTGGGGCCCGTGGGCCGACGGCGGCATGGCGCAGGGCGCGCCGGAGGAACACCTCCGCCGCCGGGGCCTGCCCGCGCTGGCCCCGGACACCGCGATCACGGCGCTCGGCCAGGCCGTCGCGGACGGCGACCCGCAGCTCACCGTGGCCGACGTCGACTGGGCGCGGTTCGCCCCGGCGTTCTCGGTGAGCCGGGCCCGCCCGCTCCTGACCGGCGTGCCGGAAGCGGCGAACGCCATGGCGCCGGCGGAAAAGCCGGTCGGTGAGGCCGCGTACCCCAAGCTGCTCGCCGAGACGCCGCCGTCCGAACACGCCGACGTGCTGACCGGCGCGATCCGGCGCGAGGCAGCCGCTGTGCTGGGCCATTCCGGGACCGGCGAGGTCGGCCCCCACCGCGCGTTCCGCGAACTCGGCTTCGACTCGCTGACCGCGGTCGAGCTGCGCGACCGGCTCGCCACGGCGTCCGGACTGCGGCTGCCGGCCACGCTGGTGTTCGACTACCCGACACCGGCCACGCTGGCCGCGCACCTGCTGGCCGGGCTGGCGCCCGAGGGCGGCTCTTCGCTGCTCGACGAGCTGGACCGGCTGGAGACGGCGCTGGCCACGGCCGACACCGAGGGCGACGACCACGCCGAAGTGGCGGCGCGGCTGCAGGCGGTGCTGGCCCGCTGGAGCGACCGCCGCAGGAGCGAGCCCGCGGTCACCGCGGCGCAGCAGCTCAGCGACGCGAGCGCCGACGAACTTCTCGACTTCATCGACAACGAGCTGGGGATGTCATGACGGGCACGAACCGTCGACCGCGGACTAAGGGGCTGGCCCGACATGGTGGCTGAAGAGAAACTGGTGGCCTACCTCAAGAAGGTCACCGCGGACCTGCACGAGACCCGGCAGCGGCTGGCCGCGGCCGAGTCGGCCGGCACCGAGCCGGTCGCGATCGTGGCGATGAGCTGCCGGTACGCCGGCGGCGCCGACACACCCGAGGCGCTGTGGCGGCTGGCCGTCGACGGCACCGACGCCGTGACGCCGTTCCCCGGCGACCGCGGCTGGGACCTGGACGCGCTCTACGACCCGGACCCCGACCACCAGGGCACCAGCTACGTCCGCGTGGGCGGGTTCCTGGACGCGGCCACCGAGTTCGACCCGGCGTTCTTCGGCATCTCGCCGCGCGAGGCGCTGGCCATGGACCCGCAGCAGCGGCTGCTGCTGGAGGCGTCCTGGGAGGTGCTGGAGCGGGCGGGGATCGACCCGGAGTCGTTGCGCGGCAGCAAGACCGGCGTGTTCGCCGGCACCAACATGCAGGACTACGGCACCCTCCTGCTGCTGGCCCGCGACGGCATGGAAGGCCACCTCGGCACCGGCAACGCGGCCAGTGTCGTCTCCGGCCGGATCGCCTACACCCTCGGGCTGGAGGGCCCGGCCGTCACGGTCGACACCGCGTGCTCGTCGGGGCTCGTCTCGCTGCACCTGGCCGTGCAGGCCCTGCGCGCGCAGGAATGCGGCCTGGCCATGGCCAGCGGGGTCGCGATCATGTCGACGCCGGGCGCGTTCGTCGAGTTCTCCCGCCAGCGCGGGCTCGCCGAGGACGGCCGGTGCAAGGCCTTCGCCGACGCCGCCGACGGCACCAACTGGGGTGAGGGTGTCGGCGTCCTGCTGGTGGAGCGGCTGTCCGACGCCCGCCGCCACGGCCACCCGGTGCTCGCGGTGGTCCGCGGCAGCGCGGTGAACTCCGACGGCGCGTCCAACGGCCTGACCGCGCCGAACGGACCCGCCCAGCAGCGCGTGATCCGCCAGGCACTCGCCGACGCCGGGCTCGCACTGTCCGATGTGGACGCCGTCGAGGCGCACGGCACCGGCACCGCGCTGGGCGACCCGATCGAGGCGCAGGCCCTGCTGGCCACCTACGGCCGCAACCGGCCCGAGGGACGTCCGTTGTGGCTCGGCTCGCTCAAGACCAACATCGGGCACACGCAGTCCGCGTCCGGCATCGCGGGCGTGATCAAGATGGTGCAGGCCATGCAGCACGGCCTGCTGCCCCAGACCCTCCACGTCGACGCGCCGTCCTCCAAAGTGGACTGGACCGCGGGCGCGGTGGAGCTGCTGACCGAGGCGCGCCCGTGGCCGGAGACCGGCGCGCCGCGACGGGCGGCGGTGTCGTCGTTCGGCATGAGCGGCACCAACGCGCACGTCGTCCTGGAAGAGGCCCCGGCCGCCGAACCCGCGGCCGAGCGCGCGGCCGAGGAGCCGAAGCTGCGGCCGTGGGTGCTGTCGGCCCGCAGTGACGCCGCCCTGCGCGAGCTGGCCACCGCCGTCCGCGCCCGGCTGGACACCGGCGTGCGGCTCGACGACCTCGGCCACTCGCTGGCCGCCACCCGCACCGCGCACCCGCGCCGGGCCGTGCTGATCGAGCCGGACCGCGAAGGTTTCGCCGCCGCGCTCGACGCCCTCGCCGAGGACCGTGAGCGTCCCGGCACGATCCGCGGCACGGTCACCGAGGGCAAGCTCGCCTTCCTGTTCAGCGGCCAGGGCAGCCAGCGCCTCGGCGCGGGCGCCGGGCTGTACCGGACGCAGCCGGTGTACGCGGCCGCGTTCGACGAGGCCTGCGCCGCCCTGGACGCGCATCTGGACCGTCCACTCAAGACTGTCCTGTTCGAGGACGCCGAAGCGCTCGACCGGACCGAGTACGCCCAGCCCGCGCTGTTCGCCGGCGAGGTCGCGCTGTACCGGCTGGTCACGCACCTCGGCCTGCGGCCGCGGTTCCTGCTCGGGCACTCCGTCGGCGAGCTGGCCGCCGCGCACGTCGCCGGGGTGCTGAGCCTGGAAGACGCCGCCGAGCTGGTCGCCGCCCGCGGCCGCCTGATGCAGGCGCTGCCCGCCGGCGGCGCGATGGTCGCGATCCAGGCCACCGAAGACGAGATCACGCCGCACCTGTCCGGACCGGTGGGGATCGCGGCGGTGAACGGCCCGTCGTCGGTGGTCGTCTCGGGCACCGAAGACGCGGTGTCGGCGCTGGTCGCGCACTTCCCCGGCCGCAAGACCAAGCGCCTGCAGGTGAGCCACGCCTTCCACTCGCCGCTCATGGACCCGATGCTCGCCGGGTTCCGAGCGGTCGCCGAGCGGCTGACGTACGAGCCGCCCACCGTGCCGATCGTCTCCGGTGAGCTGGTGACGCGGTTCGACGCGGACTACTGGGTCCGGCACGTCCGCGACGCCGTCCGGTTCCTCGACGGCGTCCGCACCCTGCGCGCGGCCGACGTCGACACCTTCCTCGAGCTGGGCCCGGACGCCGTGCTGGCCGCGATGGGCGCCGACTGCGCCGAGGACGCCCGGTTCGGCGCGGTCCTGCGCGCGGGCCGGCCGGAGGAGCAGACGCTGCTCACCGCGCTCGCCGAGGTCCACGTGCGCGGCCCGAAGCCGGACTGGGCCGCGCTGCTGCCCGAAGGCCGCCGCGTCGAGCTGCCCACCTACCCCTTCCAGCGCTCGGTGTACTGGCCCGAGCTGGCCACCTCCGGCCCCGGCGACGTCACGTCGGCGGGCCTGAGCGCGGTCGAGCACCCGCTGCTCGGCGCAGCCGTCGGGCTGGCCGACGGCGACGGGCACCTGTTCACCGGCCGGCTCTCCCTGCGGTCGCACCCGTGGCTGGGCGAACACCGCGTCGCCGGATCGGCCGTGCTGCCCGGCACCGCCTTCGTCGAGCTCGCCGTGCGGGCCGGCGACCAAGCCGGCTGCGACCACCTCGAAGAGCTGACGCTCCAGACGCCGCTGGTCCTGCCCGAAACCGGCGGGGTCGCGGTGCAGCTGGCGCTCGGCTCGCCGGACGCCACCGGCCGCCGGACCCTCACCGTCCACTCGCGACCGGACGACGACGGGCCCTGGACGCTCAACGCCTCCGGTGTCCTTTCGGCCGCCCCGGCGGCCGCTGGCGGGGACCTGACTGAATGGCCGCCGGCGGACGCCGAGCCGGCCGACCTCACGGGGTTCTACGACCGGACCGCCGAACGCGGCTTCGGCTACGGCCCACTGTTCCGCGGCCTCACCGCGGCCTGGCGGCGCGGCGACGACGTGTTCGCCGAGGTCAGCCTGCCCGCCGGGACGGACGCCACGCCGTTCGGCCTGCACCCCGCGCTGCTCGACAGTGCCCTGCACGCGGTCGGCCTCGGCCGGTTCCTCGCCGAGACGGGCGGCGGCAGCCTGCCCTTCGCCTGGACCGACGTCCGCTTGCACGCCACCGGCGCCGCCGCGCTGCGGGTCCGGCTGAGCCGGGCCGGCACCGACGCCGTCGCCCTGACCCTCGCCGACGCCACCGGCCGCCCGGTCGCGTCGATCGGGTCGCTGGTGCTGCGGCCGGTCTCGGCCGACCGGATCGCCGCCGCGCGCACCCGGGGGCACGACAGCCTGTTCCGCGTCGAATGGACCGCCGTCCCCGCCGCGCCGGCCCGCCACGACCACGTCCTCGCCGGACCCGACGAGCTGGGCCTCGGCGGTGCGGCCGGCCCCCTCGCCGAGCTGACGGACGTCCCCGAGGTCGTCGTCGCCGGGTTCGCCGGCGACGCCGCGCCCACCCGCGCGCTGGCCGTGCTCCAGGAGTTCCTCGCCGACCGCCGGTTCGACGACGCCGCGCTGGTCGTCGCCACCCGCGGCGCCGTGTCGGTCGAAGAATCCACTGTGGACGACCTCGGCGCCGCCGGGGTCTGGGGCCTGGTCCGCTCGGCGCAGTCCGAGAACCCGGGGCGCTTCTTCCTGGTCGACCTCGACACCGGCGCCGGGATCGGCGACCTCGTCGCGGCGGCCGCCACCGGCGAGCCGCAGACCGCGGTTCGCCGCGGCGGCGTGCTCGCCCCGCGGCTGGCCCGGGTCGCCCAGGAGCCGGCCGAGCCGGTCACCCTCGACCCCGAGGGCACCGTCCTGATCACCGGCGGCACCGGCGCGCTGGGCAAGCTGTTCGCCCGGCACCTCGTCGCCCGCCACGGCGTCCGGCACCTCCTGCTGCTCAGCCGCAGCGGCGCCGACGCCGAGCTGGCCGGGGAGCTGGGGGACAAGGTCACCTTCGCGGCCTGCGACGTCACCGACCGCGAGGCCCTGGCTGCGGTCCTCGCGGCCGTCCCGGCCGAGCACCCGCTCACCGCCGTCGTGCACACCGCCGGCGTCCTCGACGACGGCGTCCTGGCGGCACTGACCCCGGAGCGGCTCGACACCGTCCGGCGCCCGAAGGCCGACGCGGCCCTGCTCCTCCACGAACTGACCGGCAACCTGAGCGCGTTCGTCCTGTTCTCCTCGGCGTCGGGCATCACCGGCAGTGCCGGGCAAGCCGGCTACGCCGCGGCGAACACGGCCCTCGACGCGCTGGCCGCGCACCGGCGTGCCCAGGGCCTCCCCGCGACTTCGCTGGCCTGGGGGCTGTGGGCGGCGGGCGGCAGCATGGCCGCGTCGCTCGACGACGCCGGCCGCGACCGGCTGAGCCGGGCGGGTGTCCTCGCGCTTTCGCCCGAGCAGGGCACCGAGCTGTTCGACACCGCACTGTCCACTTCGGACGCGCTGCTCGTGCCGATGCGGCTCGCCCCGGCCGCGCTCCGGGCCGACGCCGCGTCCGGAGCACTGGCGCCGATGCTGCGCGGGCTGGCCGGCGTGCCGGTCCGCCGGGTGGTCGAGACCGCCGCGGCCGCCTCGACGCTGGGCGCGCGGATCGCGGACCTGTCCGCCGCCGACCGCGCGACCGCGCTGCTGGACCTGGTCCGGACGCAGGTCGCACTGGCCCTCGGGCACGCCGACGCGGGCGAGATCGAGCCGGACCGGGCGTTCAAGGACCTCGGGTTCGACTCGCTGACCGCGGTCGACCTGCGCAACCGGATCGCCGCGGCGACCGGCCTGCGGCTGCCCGCCACCCTGGTGTTCGACCACCCGAACCCGGCGAAGGTCGCCGCCTTCCTGGACACCGAGCTGGGCGGGAGCACGGTCCGCGCCCGCGTCACGACCACCACGGCCGGCAGTGACGAGCCGATCGCGATCGTGGCCATGAGCTGCCGGTACCCGGGCGGCATCACCAGCCCCGAGGACCTCTGGCGGCTGGTGCTCGACGGCGGCGACGGCATCTCGCCGTTCCCGGCCGACCGCGGCTGGAACCTGGACGCCCTGCACGACGTCGACCCGGAGTCGTCCGGCACGTCGTACGTCCGCGAGGGCGGTTTCCTGCACAACGCGGGCGAGTTCGACCCGGCGTTCTTCGGCATCTCGCCGCGCGAAGCCCTGGCCATGGACCCGCAGCAACGGCTGCTGCTCGAGACGTCGTGGGAGGCGTTCGAGCGGGCCGGGATCGACCCGGCGGCCGTGCGCGGCACGCGGACCGGCGTGTTCGCGGGCGTGATGTACCACGACTACGCCTCGCGGCTGCACACGATCCCGCCCGGCGTCGAGGGCTACCTCGGGACCGGCGGCTCGAGCAGCATCGCGTCGGGCCGCGTGGCCTACACCTTCGGGCTGGAAGGCCCGGCGGTCACCGTGGACACCGCGTGCTCGTCGTCGCTGGTCGCCCTGCACTGGGCGGCCAAGGCGCTGCGGGCGGGCGAGTGCGAGCTGGCGCTGGCCGGCGGCGTGACCGTGATGTCGACCCCGGGCGCGTTCATCGAGTTCAGCAAGCAGCGCGGGCTGTCCTTCGACGGCCGCTGCAAGTCGTTCGCCGCCGCGGCCGACGGCACCGGCTGGTCCGAGGGCGCGGGCATGCTGCTGCTGGAGAAGCTGTCCGACGCGCGCCGCAACGGCCACCCCGTGCTCGCGGTGGTCCGCGGCTCGGCCCTGAACTCCGACGGCGCGTCCAACGGCCTCACCGCGCCCAGCGGTCCCGCGCAGCAGACCGTGATCCGGCAGGCGCTGGCCGACGCCCGGCTGGCACCGTCCGATGTGGACGTCGTCGAGGCGCACGGCACGGGCACCACCCTCGGCGACCCGATCGAGGCGCAGGCGCTGCTGGCCACCTACGGCCGCGACCGCGACGGCGAGCCGCTGTACCTGGGCTCGTTCAAGTCGAACGTCGGGCACACGCAGGCCGCGGCCGGCGTCGGCGGGATCATCAAGATGGTCCTGGCGATGCGCCACGGCGTGCTGCCGCGCACCCTCCACATCGACGAGCCGACCCCGCACGTGGACTGGGCTTCCGGCGCGGTCGAGCTGCTGACCGAGCCGCGGCCGTGGCCGTCGACCGGACGTCCCCGCCGCGCCGCCGTGTCGTCGTTCGGCGTCAGCGGGACCAACGCGCACACGATCATCGAGCAGTACCCGGACCCGGCACCGGCCTCCTCGCCGGTCTCGCTGCCCGCGGTGCCGTGGGTGCTGTCGGCGAAGACGCCGGAGGCGTTGCGCGGCCAGGCGTCGGCGTTGCTGGACGTCCTCGACGACCAGGACCCTGCCGATGTCGGGTTCTCACTGGCGACTTCTCGCGCCCGGTTCGCACACCGGGCGGTGGTCACCGGCACGGATGCCGACGAGCTGCGGGCCGGGCTGACGGCCGTCGCGAGCGGCGAGTCCGCGGCGGTGGCCGGCGGCAAGCTGGCGTTCCTGTTCACCGGGCAGGGCAGCCAGCGGATCGGCATGGGCCGTGAGCTGTACGAGACCTATCCGGTGTTCGCGGCGGCGTTCGACGAGATCGCGGCGGTTTTGGATCTCGAGGGTGACCTCGATCGGACGCAGTACACGCAGGCGGCGTTGTTCGCGTTGGAAGTTTCGCTGTTCCGGCTCTTCGAGTCGTGGGGCGTGCGGCCGGACGTGCTGGTCGGCCACTCGATCGGCGAGCTGGCCGCGGCCCACGTGGCCGGGGTGCTGTCGCTGGCGGACGCGGCGAAGCTGGTTTCGGCGCGGGGACGGCTGATGGAGGCGCTGCCGTCCGGGGGCGCGATGGTGGCGGTCCAGGCGACCGAGGC
This sequence comes from Streptomyces sp. MN03-5084-2B, assembly GCA_033793495.1. Lineage (GTDB taxonomy): Bacteria > Actinomycetota > Actinomycetes > Mycobacteriales > Pseudonocardiaceae > Amycolatopsis. Next base: position 116,961 of record JARAWT010000002.1, read on the forward strand.
CGAGGTCACGCCGCTGCTGACCGGCGACGTTTCGATCGCGGCGGTCAACGGTCCTTTTTCGACAGTCGTTTCCGGTGCTGCCGAGGCGGTCGACGCGGTGGCCGGGCGGTTCGCCGACCGCAAGACCAAGCGGCTCACGGTGAGCCACGCGTTCCACTCGCCGTTGATGGACCCGATGCTGGAGCCGTTCCGGGCGGTGGCCGAGTCGCTGACCTACGCGGCGCCGCGGATCCCGGTCGTGTCGAACGTGACCGGTGAGCTGATCGAAGAGTTCGACGCCGGGTACTGGGTGCGGCACGTGCGGGAGGCGGTCCGGTTCCTCGACGGCGTCCGCACGGCGGCGGAGCAGGGCGTGACGACGTTCGTCGAGCTGGGCCCGGACGGCGTGCTGTCGGCGCTGGGCCAGGAGATCGTCCCGGAGGCGGTCTTCGTGCCGGCGCTGCGGAAGGGCCGTCCGGAGCCGCGGACGGCGGTGTCGGCGCTGGGGACCGCGCACGCGCGGGGCGCCCGGGTCGACTGGGCCGCGTTCTTCGCCGGGGCCCGCCGGGTCGACCTGCCGACGTACGCGTTCGACCGCACGTGGTTCTGGCTGCACGCACCGGTGGGCGCGGCGGACGTCGCCGCGGCCGGGCTGGTGGCGACCGGCCACCCGCTGCTGGGCGCGGCGGTCGAGCTCGCGGAAGCGGACAGCGTGCTGTTCACCGGGCGGCTTTCGGTGGCGGCGCAGCCGTGGCTGGCCGAGCACCAGGTGCACGGTTCGATCGTCCTCCCGGGGACGGCGCTGGTGGAGCTGGCGCTGCGGGCGGGCGCCGACCTGGGCTGTGCGCGGATCGAGGAGCTGACGCTCCAGCAGCCGGTGGTCCTGGCCGCCGAGGGTGAGTTGACGGTGCAGCTGACGGTCGGCCCGGCGGAGGGGGAGCGGCGCTCGCTGGCGGTGCATTCGCGGACGGGCGCGGAGCCCTGGGTGCGCCACGCGAGCGGGACGTTGACCGCGGCGGCCTCGGCCGCTCCCTCGGCGCCCGGCGTGGCATGGCCGCCCGCCGGAGCGGAACCGGTCGACGTCACCTCGCTCTACGAGGCCCTCTACGCCACCGGCCTGTCCTACGGTCCCGTCTTCCAGGGCCTCCGCGCCGCCTGGCGGCGCGGGCACGAGATCTTCGCCGAAGTCTCCCTCGGTCCCGATGTCGAGTCCTCGCGCTTCGGCGCGCACCCCGCCCTGCTCGACGCCACCCTCCACGGCATCGGCCTCGGTGTGCTCGACGCGCCCGGCGCCCAGCTCCCCTTCTCGTGGTCCGGCGTCTCCCTGCACGCCACCGGTGCGTCCGCGCTGCGGGTGCGGCTCGCTCCCGCGGGTGGCGGCGTGCGCATCGAAGCAGGAGATCCGGCCGGGCAGCCGGTGCTGAGCGTGGACTCCCTCGTCCTCCGCCCGGTCCGGGCCGCCCAGCTCGCCGCCGACCGGCTCCCGCTGTACACAGTGGACTGGACGACCGTCGCCGCCGGTCCGCGGCCCGGCCCCGGCAGCTACGTCGTCGTCGAAGACCTCGCCGAACTCGAGCACGTGCCCGCCGCCGTGGTGGTCGAAGTGTCCGATGTGGACCGTACTCTCGGCCTCGCGCAGGAGTGGCTCGGCGACGAGCGCTTCGGCGAGTCCGCCCTCGTCGTCGTCACCCGGGGCGCGGTCGCGACCGGGCCCGGCGACCGCGTCACCGACCTCGCGGCCGCGGCGTCCATCGGTCTGATCCGCACCGCGCAGACCGAGAACCCCGGCCGGTTCACGCTGGTCGACGCCGGGGACGCCGACGTCGCGCGCATCCTGGAAGCCGCCGCGAGCGGAGAACCGCAGACCGCCATCCGCGGCGACGACGTCCGGGCGCCGCGCCTGGCCGTGGACACCGCCGCCACCACCCCGGTCACCTTCCGGCCCGACGGCACCGTGCTCGTCACCGGCGGCACCGGCGCGCTGGGCTCGCTCTGCGCCCGCCACCTGGTCACCGCGCACGGCGTCCGCCGCCTCCTGCTGGTCAGCCGCCGCGGCACGGACCCCGGCTTCGGCGCCGAACTGCGCGAGCTGGGCGCCGAAGTCACGTTCGCGGCCTGTGACGTCGCCGATCGCGACGCCCTCGCCGCGCTGCTGGCCGAGCACCCGGTGACCGCCGTCGTGCACACCGCCGGTGTCCTCGACGACGGCATCCTCACCTCGCTCACCCCCGACCGGCTCGCCGCGGTGGCCCGGCCCAAGGTCGACGCCGCCCGCAACCTGCACGAACTGACCGGGGACCTCGACGCCTTCGTGCTGTTCTCCTCCGCGGCCGGCATCTTCGGCGGCGCGGGCCAGGCGGCCTACGCGGCGGCCAACAGCTTCCTCGACGCCCTGGCCGGTCACCGCCGTGACCAGGGGCAGCCGGCCACCGCGCTGGCCTGGGGCCTGTGGGCCGAGGCGGGCATGGGCGGCACGCTCGACGAGGCCGACCTCGCCCGGATGGCCGCGTCCGGCGTCGCCGCACTGTCCACGGAGGACGGCTTGCGGCTCTTCGACGCCGGCCTGGCCTCCGGCGCGGCCCAGCTGGTGCCGGTCCGGCTCGAGCTGGAGACGTTGCGGGCGCAAGCCGCCGCGAGCGGGTCGGTGCAGCCGCTGCTGCGCGGCCTGGTCCGGGTGCCCACCCGCCGCGCCGCCGCGACGGCCGCCCCCGGCTCGTTGGCCGCCCGCCTGGCGGCCGCCGGCGACCGGGACGCGCTGGTGCTCGACGTCGTCCGCGCCGAGGTGGCCGGCGTTCTCGGCCACGCGAGCACGGAGGCGATCGACGCCCGAGCCTCGTTCTCCGAGCTGGGCTTCGACTCGCTGACCGCCGTCGAGCTGCGCAACCGGCTCACCGCGGCGACCGGCCTGCGGCTGCCCGCGACCCTGGTCTTCGACTACCCGTCCCCGGCGGTGCTGGCGGAGTTCCTCGTCGCCGAGCTGCTGGGCACCGCGAGCGAGCCGGTGGCCGTCACCTCGAGGTCCGCCGTGGACGAGCCGATCGCCATCGTCGCGATGAGCTGCCGCTACCCGGGTGGGGTCCGCTCGCCCGAGGAGCTGTGGCGGCTGGTCGAGACCGGCGGCGACGCCGTGTCCGAGTTCCCCGCCAACCGGGGCTGGGACCTCGCCGCGCTCTACGCCGAGGACCGCGACCGGGCCGGCACCAGCTACACGCGCCACGGCGGGTTCCTGCACGACGCCGACCAGTTCGACCCGGGCTTCTTCGGCATCAGCCCGCGCGAAGCGCTCACCATGGACCCGCAGCAGCGGCTGCTGCTGGAGACGTCGTGGGAGGCGTTCGAACGGGCGGGCATCGACCCGCGGTCCGCGCGCGGCAGCCGGACCGGGGTGTTCGCCGGCGTGATGTACAACGACTACTCCGCGCTGCTGCAGAACGTCCCGGCCGGTGCCGAGGGCTACCTCGGCACCGGGACGTCGGGCAGCGTCGCGTCCGGCCGGGTCGCCTACACCTTCGGGCTCGAGGGCCCGGCCGTCACGGTCGACACGGCGTGTTCGTCCTCGCTGGTCGCGCTGCACCTCGCCGCCCAGGCGCTGCGCACCGGCGAATGCGAGCTGGCACTGGCCGGCGGTGTCGCCGTGATGTCGACGCCCGCCGCGTTCATCGACTTCAGCCGTCAGCAGGGACTGGCCGAGGACGGCCGCTGCAAGGCGTTCGCCGCCGCGGCCGACGGCACCGGCTGGGCCGAAGGCGCGGGGATGCTGCTGCTGGAACGCCTTTCCGACGCCCGTCGCCACGGGCACCCGGTGCTGGCCGTCGTGCGTGGCACCGCGGTGAACTCCGACGGCGCGTCCAACGGCCTGACCGCGCCGAACGGACCCTCGCAGCAGCGGGTGATCCGGCAGGCGCTGGCCAACGCCGGACTGTCCGCTTCGGACGTCGACGCCGTCGAAGGGCACGGCACCGGCACCACGCTGGGCGACCCGATCGAGGCGCAGGCGCTGCTGGCCACCTACGGCCAGGACCGGGACGGCGACCCGCTGTGGCTCGGCTCGCTGAAGTCCAACATCGGGCACAGCCAGTCGGCCGCCGGGGTCGGCGGGATCATCAAGATGGTCGAGGCCATCCGCCACGGCGTGCTGCCCAAGACCCTGCACGTCGACGAGCCGTCGCCGCACATCGACTGGACTGCGGGCGCGGTCGAGCTGCTCACCGAGGCCCGCGCCTGGCCGTCGGTGAACCGCCCGCGCCGGGCGGCGGTGTCGTCGTTCGGGTTCAGCGGCACCAACGCCCACGCCATCATCGAGCAGGCCACGGACACCGTGGAAACTCCCGCCACCCCGGTCCCCGACGGCGACGGGCCGCTGCCGTGGCTGCTCTCGGCGCGCGAGCCGCAGGCCCTGCGGGACCAGGCCCAGCGGTTGCGGGCCCACCTCGACGCCCACCCGGAGCTGGGGCTCGCCGAGCTCGGCCGGGCCCTGGCCGGGACGCGGGCGGCGTTCGACCACCGCGCCGCCGTCGTGGCTGCCGACCGGGACGGCTTCCGCGCCGGGCTCGGCGTGCTGGCCCGCGGCGAGCACGCGCCGGCCGTGGTCGAAGGCGAGGTGACGGCCGGCGGGCTGGCCGTGCTCTTCACCGGGCAGGGCAGCCAGCGGGCCGGGATGGGCCGCGAGCTGTACGAGACGTACCCGGTGTTCGCCGCCGCGTTCGACGCCGTGTGCGCGGAGTTCGACGGTCCACTGCGGACGGTCGTCTTCGACGACGCCGAGGCGCTGGACCGCACCGAACACACCCAGCCGGCGCTGTTCGCGCTGGAAGTGGCGCTGTACCGGCTGTTCGAGGACTGGGGTGTCACGCCGGGCTTCCTGGCGGGGCACTCGATCGGCGAGATCGCCGCCGCCCACGTCGCCGGAGTGCTTTCGCTGCCCGACGCGGTCAAGCTGGTTTCCGCGCGGGGCCGCCTGATGCAGGCGCTGCCCGCGGGCGGGGCGATGGTCGCGATCCGGGCGGCCGAGGACGAGGTCACGCCGCTGCTCACCGACGGTGTTGCGGTGGCGGCGGTGAACGGTCCGCTGTCGACGGTGGTCTCCGGCGCCGTGGAAGCGGTCGACGCCGTGGCCGCACGGTTCGCGGACCGGAAGACCAAGCGGCTCGCCGTGAGCCACGCGTTCCACTCGCCGCTGATGGACCCGATGCTCGACGAGTTCCGGCGCGTCGCCGAAACGTTGACGTACTCGCGGCCCGTCGTCCCGATCGTCTCGACGGTCACCGGCGAGCCGGTGACGGAGTTCGACGCCGCGTACTGGGTCGCCCATGCGCGCGGAGCGGTCCGGTTCGCCGACGCCGTGCGTGCGCTCGCCGGTCACGGTGTCACGACGTTCCTCGAGCTGGGTCCGGACGGCGTGCTCTCGGCGCAGGGACCGGAAAGCGCCGACGGCGAGTTCGTGAGCGCGGTGCGGGCCGGACGGGCCGAGCCGGTCACCGCGGTCACCGCGCTGGCCACCACCCAGGTGCGCGGCCACGTCGCGAAGCCGTTCGGGCCCCCGCTGACCCGGCCGGTCCCGCTGCCGACCTACGCCTTCCAGCGGGAGAGCTTCTGGCCGGAGCCGGGGATCGCGCGGACCGGCGACGCGAGCGCGTTCGGCCTGGCCCCGGGCGGGCACCCGCTGCTGGGCGCGGCCGTCGCGCTCGCCGGCGGCGACGGGTTCGTGGCGACCGGCGTGCTGTCGGTGCGGACGCACCCGTGGCTCGCCGACCACGTCGTGCAGGGGGTGCCGCTACTGCCCGGCACGGCGTTCGTCGAGCTGGCGCTGAGCGCCGGCGAGCAGGTCGGCTGCCCGCGCGTCGAGGAGCTGACCCTGGAAGCGCCGCTGGTGCTGCCCGTGCAGGGTGGGATCGCGGTGCAGGTCGGCGTCGGCGCGGACGAGGACGGCCGCCGCGCGGTGACCGTCCACTCGCGACAGGGCGACGCTTGGGTCCGGCACGCGACCGGCTTCCTGACCGCGGCGCCGGGACCGGTGGCCGGGGAGCTGACGCACTGGCCGCCGTCCGCGGAGGCCGTGCCCCTCGACGGCTGGTACGAGGCGTTGGCGGGAGCCGGGTTCGGCTACGGCCCGGCGTTCCAGGGCCTGCGCGCGGCGTGGCGCGGCGAGGGCGAGGTGTTCGCCGAGGTCGCGATCGAGGAGGACGTGACGGGCTTCGGCCTGCACCCGGCGCTGCTGGACGCGGCGCTGCACGCGGTCGGGCTCGGTGGGCTGGTCGAGGACACCGGCGGGCGGCTGCCGTTCTCGTTCACCGGCGTCGGCCTCCACGCGACCGGCGCGACCCGGCTGCGGGTCCGGCTGAGCGCGGCGGGGAAGGACGCGGTCGCGTTGACGATCGCGGACGCGGACGGCCACCCGGTGGCGTCGATCGACGGGCTGGTTCTCCGCCCGGCGGGACAGCCGGCGCCGGCACAGCCGGGCTCGCTGTTCCGGCTGGAGTGGGCGCCGGTTCCCCTGGGCGCGCCGCGCGCGGGGACGTGGGCGGTCGCCGGGGGTGGCCCGGACCTCGCGGACGCGCTCGCCGCGGCGGGTGCCGAGGTCAAGGTGTACGAGGACTTCCTGGACTTCGCCGACGGCGGCGAGGTGCCGGACGTGCTGGTGCTGCCGGGCGAGCCCGGTGAACCCGGCCCCGCCGATGCGGCCGCCGTCCGGGTCGCCCTCTTCCGGGCCCTGGCGCAAGCCCAAGCCTGCCTGGCCGACGATCGTCTTCCGGACACCAAGATCGTGTTCCTCACCCGGCGCGCCGCCGGTGACGATGTCGAAGACCTCGCGCACGCCGCCGTCTGGGGACTGCTGCGCTCGGCCCAGTCCGAATACCCGGACCGGCTGCTGCTGGTCGACACCGACGGCCAGGACTCCTCCCTCCGCGCCCTGCCCGCGGCCGTCGCCGCCGGGGAACCGCAGCTGCGGTTGCGCGGCGGGGTCGCCGGCGCGCCGCGGCTCGCGCGGGCCGAGGCCACGGCCGTCGAGCCCGAGCCGCTCGACGGCACCGTCCTGGTCACCGGCGCCACCGGCGCGCTGGGCGGCCTCTTCGCCCGGCACCTCGTCACCACCTACGGGACCCGCAAGCTCCTCCTGCTCAGCCGCCGCGGCGAGGACACCGGGCTCGGCGCCGAACTGCGCGCGCTGGGCGCCGACGTCACCTTCGCGGCCTGCGACGTCGCCGATCGGGACGCCCTCGCCGCCGTGCTGGCCGGGACGAAGCTCGCCGCCGTCGTGCACACCGCCGGTGTCCTCGACGACTGCACCTTCGCCTCGCTCGATCCCGAGCGGCTGGACACCGTGCTGCGGCCCAAGGTCGACGCCGCGCTGAACCTGCACGAACTGGCCGGCGACACGGGCGCGTTCGTCCTGTTCTCCTCCGCGGCGGGCACGATGGGCAACGCCGGACAGGCCAACTACGCGGCGGCCAACGCCTTCCTCGACGCCCTCGCCGCCCACCGGCGGGCTCGCGGCCTGCCGGCGACGTCGCTCGCCTGGGGCCTGTGGGCCACCGAAGGCGGCGGCATGGGCGCCGGCGCCGACGTCGAGCGCATGTCCCGCGGCGGGGTCGCCGCCCTCACCGAAGCCGAAGGCCTCGCGTTGTTCGACGTCGCCCTCGCCTCCGGGGAGGCCGCGTTCGTGCCGATGCACCTCGACATCGGGTTCGTCCAGGCCCGCGCGGCCACCCACGGCGTGCCCGCGGTGCTGCGCGGCCTGGTGCGGACCCCGGCGCGCCGCGTGGTGGCCGACCCGGCGGCGACCGTACTCGGCGAACTGTCGCAAGTGGACGCCGAAGGCCGCGTCACGCTGCTGCTGAACCTGGTCCGCGGTCAGGCCGCGGGCGTGCTCGGGCACCGCGACGGCGAGGCGATCGTGCCGGGACGCGGGTTCCTCGAGCAGGGCTTCGACTCGCTGACCGCGCTGGAGCTGCGCAACCGGATCGCCACCGCGACCGGCCTGCGGCTGCCCGCGACGCTGCTGTTCGACCACCCCAGCCCGGACGCGCTCGCCGCGCACCTGGCCGGCGAGCTGGCCGGCCCGGAACCGGACGGCGTCCCCGGCGTGTTCGCCGACCTGGGCCGCCTGGAGGCGACGCTCGGCGATGCGCTGGCCGGCCTGGACGAGGGCGACCGGGCGGGGCTGACCGCCCGGCTGCAGGCGCTGCTCGGCCGGTGCGCGCCCACGGCGTCCACCGGGGACTCGATCGCGCGCATCGGCGAAGCCAGCGACGACGAGATCTTCGACTTCATCGACAACCAACTCGGCATCTGACGGGACTTGAGCCATGGTGAACGAAGAGAAGCTCCGCGATTACCTGAAGCGGGTGACCACGGATCTGGCCCAGACCCGGCAGCGTCTGCAGGAGGTCGAAGCCGAGCCCATCGCCGTCGTCGCGATGAGCTGCCGGTACCCGGGCGGCGTGCGGTCGCCCGAGGACCTGTGGCGGCTCGTCGAGTCCGGCGCCGACGGCGTCACGCCGTTCCCGCGCGACCGCGGCTGGGACGTCGAGAAGCTCTACCACCCGGACCCCGACCACCCGGGCACGTCGTACGCGTCGGAAGGCGGGTTCCTGCACGACGCCGCCGAGTTCGACCCGGCGTTCTTCGGGATCAGCCCGCGCGAGGCCCTGGCCATGGACCCGCAGCAGCGGCTGCTGCTGGAGACGTCGTGGGAGGCGTTCGAGCGCGCCGGGATCGACCCCGGTTCGCTGCGGGGCAGCCGGACCGGGGTGTTCGCCGGCGTGATGTACCACGACTACGCGTCGCGGCTGCCCGCCGTCCCGCCGGGCGTCGAGGGCTACCTCGGCACCGGCAGCTCGGGCAGCGTCGCGTCCGGCCGGGTGGCGTTCACCTTCGGGCTGGAGGGCCCGGCCGTCACGGTGGACACGGCGTGTTCGTCGTCGCTGGTCGCGCTGCACTGGGCCGCCCAGGCGCTGCGCCGCCAGGAGTGCACGCTGGCGCTGGCCGGCGGCGTGACGGTGATGTCGACCCCGGCCGCGTTCATCGACTTCAGCAGGCAGCGCGGGCTCGCCGTGAACGGCCGCTGCAAGGCGTTCTCCGCCGACGCGGACGGCACCGGCTGGGCCGAGGGCGCCGGGATGCTGCTGCTGGAACGGCTCTCGGACGCACGCCGCAACGGGCACCCGGTGCTCGCGGTGATCCGGGGGAGCGCGGTCAACTCCGACGGCGCGTCCAGCGGGCTGACCGCACCCAACGGGCCGTCGCAGCAACGGGTGATCCGGCAGGCACTCGCCGACGCGCGGCTGTCCACATCGGACATCGACGCGGTCGAGGCGCACGGCACCGGCACCACCCTCGGCGACCCGATCGAGGCGCAGGCCCTCCTGGCCACCTACGGGCAGGAGCGGGACACCCCGCTGTGGCTGGGGTCGCTGAAGTCCAACATCGGGCACGCGCAGGCCGCCGCCGGCGTCGGTGGCGTGATCAAGATGGTCCAGGCCATCCGGCACGGCGTGCTGCCGAAGACGCTGCACGTCGGCGAGCCGTCGCCGCACATCGACTGGTCGGCCGGCGCGGTGGAGCTGCTCACCGAGTCGCGTGCCTGGCCGGAGACCGGACGGCCGCGCCGCGCCGGGGTTTCGTCGTTCGGGTTCAGCGGCACCAACGCGCACACGATCGTCGAGCAGGCTCCCGAAGAGGCACCGGCGCCCGGGGAGCGGGTGGCCGTGCCCGTGGTGCCGCGGATCGTCTCGGCGCGTTCGCCGGAGGCCCTGGCCGCGCAGGTCGACGCCGTGCGCGCGCTGCCAGGCTCCGCCGACGTCGCGTACGCGCTGGCGACCGGCCGGGCCGCGCACGAACACCGCGCGGTGCTCGTCGGCGACACGACCGTGACGGGCGTCGTGGGCGGCAAGCTCGCGTTCCTGTTCACCGGGCAGGGCAGCCAGCGGATCGGCATGGGCCGTGAGCTGTACGAGACCTATCCGGTGTTCGCGGCGGCGTTCGACGAGATCGCGGCTGTCCTGGATCTCGAGGGTGACCTCGATCGGACGCAGTACACGCAGGCGGCGTTGTTCGCGTTGGAAGTTTCGCTGTTCCGGCTCTTCGAGTCGTGGGGCGTGCGGCCGGACGTGCTGGTCGGCCACTCGATCGGCGAGCTGGCCGCGGCGCACGTGGCCGGGGTGCTGTCGCTGGCGGACGCGGCGAAGCTGGTTTCGGCGCGGGGACGGCTGATGGAGGCGCTGCCGTCCGGGGGCGCGATGGTGGCGGTCCAGGCGACCGAGGCCGAGGTCACGCCGCTGCTCACCGGCGCGGCCGGGATCGCCGCGCTGAACGGCCCGGCCTCGACCGTGGTCTCCGGCGAAGAGGCCGCCGTGCTCGCGATCGCCGGGCACTTCGCCGGGCTGGGCCGCAAAACCAAGCGGCTCACGGTCAGCCACGCGTTCCACTCGCCGCTGATGGAGCCGATGCTCGCCGACTTCCGCGCGGTGGCCGAGACGGTGGCCGCCGGTGCGCCGGTGATCCCGATGATCTCGACCGTGACCGGCGAACTCCTCGAAACCGCCGACGCGGACTACTGGGTGCGCAACGTCCGGGAGACCGTGCGGTTCACCGACGCGGTGGCCGCGGCGGGGTGCCGGACGTTCGTCGAGCTCGGCCCGGACGGGGTGCTGTCCGCGCTGACGGCCCAGTGCCTCGACGACGTGGCCGCCCTGCCCGCCTTGCGCGCCGGCCGTCCCGAAGCCGAGACCGCCGTCGCCGCGCTCGGCCTGGCCTGGGCCCACGGCGCCCCCGTCGACTGGACCCGCCTGCTCCCCGGCGACCACGCCCGCGTCGACCTGCCCACCTACCCGTTCCAGAAGGAGCACTTCTGGCTCTACCCGGCCCGCACGTTCACCGGCGACGCCTCCGGCTTCGGCCTCGGCCCGGCCGGGCACCCGCTGCTCGGCGCGGCCGTCGGGGTCGCCGGCGGCGGCCTGCTGCTCACCGGGCGGCTCGGCCTCGACAGCCACCCGTGGCTGGCCGGCCACGCCGTCGGCGGGACCGTCCTGCTGCCCGGCACCGCGTTCGTCGAACTCGCGGTCCGGGCCGGCGACCAGGCCGGTGCCCCGGCCGTCGACGAGCTGACCCTGCACGCGCCCCTGGTGTTGACCGACCCCGTCCACCTGCAGGTCTGGGTCGGCCCGGCCGACGAGCACGGGCGGCACCCCCTGACCGTCCACTCGCGACCCGAGGGTGCGCTCGACGACGAGCCGTGGACCCGGCACGCCGAAGGCACGCTGTCGGCCGCCACCCCGGAAGCCGAGCCGCTCACGGCGTGGCCGCCCGGCGAACCGATCGACCTCACGAACCACTACACCGCCCTCGGGGAAGCCGGGTTCGGGTACGGCGAGACCTTCCAGGGCCTGCGCAAAGCCTGGCGCAGCGGGGAGGACGTCTACGCCGAAGTCGCCCTGCCCGACGAGAGCGCCGCGGCCGGGTTCGGCCTGCACCCGGCGCTGCTCGACGCCGCCCTGCACGCGATCGGGCTCGGGTCGTTCGTCGAGCCGGGGGTCGCGCACCTGCCGTTCGCCTGGTCCGGCGTCGCGCTGCACGCGACCGGCGCGACCGAGCTGCGAGTGCGGCTTTCGCCCGGTGCGGACGGGGTCGCGCTGGCCGTCGCCGACGGCACCGGCGCCCCGGTCGCGACCGTGTCCTCGCTGGCCCTGCGCCCCCTTTCCGGCACGCGGCCGACCGCCACCGGCGCGCTGTTCGGCGTCGACTGGGTGCCGGTGCCCGCCGAGACCACTGTGGACGGTCGATGGGCCGTCCTCGGCCCGGACGCCGGGCTCGGCCTCGAGCGTTACGACGACTTCCTCGAGCTGGACGAGGCCGTGGAGGAGGCACCCGACGTCCTGGTGCTCACCCTGACCGGCGACATCCACGAGCGCGGCCACCTCGCGCTGGCCCTGCTCCGGACGCTGCTGACCGACCCCCGCTTCGACGACACCTCGCTCGTGGTCCTGAGCCGCGGCGCCGCCGTGCTGCCCGGCGAGGACGTCACCGACCTCGCGGGCGCGGCGGTCGGCGGGCTCGTGCGCTCGGCGCAGGCCGAGCACCCCGGCCGGATCGCCCTGGTCGACTCCGACGGCTCGGTGGCCCTGCCGGTCGCGGTGTCCGCCGCCGAGCCGTACGTCGTCGTCCGCGACGGCCGGGTGCTCGCGCCGCGGCTGGCCCGCGTCACGGCGTCCGGCAGCACCTTCGCCGGACTGCGCCCGGACGGAACGGTGCTGGTCACCGGCGCCACCGGGGCCCTCGGCGGCGCCGTCGCGCGGCACTTGGCGCGCGCCCACGGCGTCGGCCGCCTGCTGCTGACCAGCCGGCGGGGCCCGGACGCGCCCGGCGCGGCCGAACTGGCCGCCGAGCTGCGCGACCTCGGCGCGGAGGTGACGCTCGCCGCGTGCGACGTCGCCGACCGCGCCGCGCTCGCCGGCCTGCTGGCCGAGCACCCGGTGACGAGTGTCGTCCACGCCGCCGGCGTCCTCGACGACGGCGTGCTGGCCACGCTGACGCCGGACCGGCTGGACGCCGTGCTGCGCCCGAAGGCCGACGCCGCGCTCAACCTGCACGAGCTGACCGCCGACCTCGACGCGTTCGTCCTGTTCTCCTCGGCCGCCGGGGTGTTCGGGAACGCCGGGCAGGGCAACTACGCCGCCGCGAACGCCTACCTCGACGCCCTCGTGGCCCACCGCCGCGCCCACGGCCTGCCGGGAACGTCGCTGGCCTGGGGACTCTGGGACGACGGCATGGACGCCGACGTCGCCCGGCTCGGCCGCGGCGGGGTCGCCGCACTGTCCACTGAGGAGGGACTGGCGCTCCTCGACGCCGACGCGGGCCGCGCGCTGACCGTGCCGATCCGGCTCGACCTCGCCGCCATCCGCGCCGGGGGCGAGGTTCCGCCGCTGCTGCGCGGCCTGGTCCGCACGCCCGCGCGCCGCACCGCGGCCCTCGGGCAGCCCGGATCGCCGCTGGCCCGGCAGCTGGCCGCCACGCCGGAGGACGAGCGCGACGCGCTGATCCTCGCGACCCTGCGCACGCAGATCGCCGGGGTCCTCGGCCACGCGGCGGCCGAGGACGTCGACGTCACGCGCACCTTCGGCGACCTCGGCTTCGACTCGCTGACCGCGGTCGAGCTGCGCAACCGCCTGGGCGCGGCGACCGGACTGCGGCTGCCGGCCACGCTGATCTTCGACTACCCGACCCCGGCCGCGCTGGCCGCGCAGCTGCGCACCGACCTGCTCGGCGAAGTCGCCGAAAGCGTGACCGAGACCGGCGCGGAAGCCGGCAAAGCAGTCGCCGACGAGCCGATCGCGATCGTCGCGGCAGCCTGCCGGTACCCCGGCGGGGTCCGGGCCCCGGAAGACCTGTGGGACCTGGTCCGGGCGGGCCGGGACGCCATCTCGGCGTTCCCCGGCGATCGCGGCTGGGACGTCGACGGCCTCTTCGGCGGCGACCCGGACCGCGAGGGCACCAGCCACGCGTCCGAAGGCGGGTTCGTCCACGACGCCGGCGAGTTCGACGCGGCTTTCTTCGGCATCTCGCCCCGGGAGGCCGTCGCGATGGACCCGCAGCAGCGGCTGCTGCTGGAGACGTCGTGGGAGGCCGTCGAACGCGCGGGCATCGACCCGGTTTCCCTGCGCGGCAGCCGGACCGGCGTGTTCGCCGGCGTGATGTACCACGACTACCTGACCCGGCTGCCCGCGATTCCCCCGGGGGTCGAGGGTTACCTGGGCACCGGCGGGTCGGGCAGCGTCGCCTCCGGCCGGGTGTCCTATGTGCTCGGTCTCGAAGGCCCGGCCGTCACGGTCGACACGGCGTGCTCGTCGTCGCTGGTGTCGGTGCACCTGGCCGCGCAGGCGCTGCGCAACGGCGAGTGCACGATGGCGCTGGCCGGTGGCGTGACCGTGATGGCCACGCCCGGCGCGTTCATCGAGTTCAGCCGCCAGCGCGGGCTCGCGTCCAACGGCCGTTGCAAGGCCTTCGACGCCTCCGCCGACGGCACGGGCTGGGCCGAGGGCGCCGGGATGCTGGTGCTCGAACGGCTTTCCGATGCGCGCCGCAACGGCCACCCGGTGCTGGCCGTCGTCCGCGGTTCGGCGATCAACCAGGACGGCGCTTCGAACGGCCTGACCGCGCCGAACGGCCCGTCGCAGCAGCGGGTGATCCGCCAGGCGCTGGCCGACGCCGGTCTGGCTGCTTCGGACGTCGACGTCGTCGAAGCGCACGGCACGGGGACGTCGCTGGGCGACCCGATCGAGGCGCAGGCCCTGCTGGCCACCTACGGTGCCGAGCGCACGGGGGAGCCGCTGCTGCTGGGTTCGGTCAAGTCGAACCTCGGGCACACCCAGGCCGCGGCCGGGGTCGCCGGGATCATCAAGGTGGTCGAGGCGATGCGGCACGGCCTGGTCCCGCGGACCCTGCACGTCACCGAGCCGACCCCGCACGTCGACTGGGCGTCCGGGGCCGTGGAGCTGCTCACCGAGGAACGGCCGTGGCCCGAGACGGGACGGCCGCGTCGCGCGGCGGTGTCGTCGTTCGGCTTCAGCGGCACGAACGCGCACACGATCATCGAGCAGGCTCCGTCCGAAGCGGTCCCGGCCGTGCCCGGAGCGGACCGTCCGGTGCCCGTGCTCGTCTCCGGCCGCACCGACGCCGCCCTGCGCGAGCAGGCGATGCGCTTGCGCGACCACCTGGCGGGCCGCGACTTCCGGGTCGCCGACGTGGCCTTCTCCCAGGCCACCACGCGCACCGCACACGAACGCCGGGTGGTGCTGACCGCGACCGGGCCCGGCGACCTCCTCGACGCGCTGGGCGCCGTCGAAGCCGGGGCCCCGGCCGGGGGACTGGCCTTCCTGTTCACCGGGCAGGGCAGCCAGCGCGCGGGCATGGGCCGCGAGCTGTACGACGCCTTCCCGGTGTTCGCCGCGGCGTTCGACGCCGCCTGCGACCGGTTCGAGCTGCCGGTGAAGGACGTCGTCTTCGGCGACGGCGACCTGGACCGGACCGACCACACCCAGGCCGCGCTGTTCGCGGTCGAGGTCGCCCTGTTCCGGCTCTTCGAGAGCTGGGGCGTCACGCCGGAGTACCTGGCCGGGCACTCGATCGGCGAGCTGGCCGCCGCGCACGTCGCCGGGGTGCTGACCCTGGACGACGCGGTGACGCTGGTGACGGCCCGCGGCCGGCTCATGCAGGCGCTCCCGCCGGGCGGCGCGATGGTGGCGATCCAGGCCACCGAGGAGGAACTGCGGCCCCACCTGGCCGGGCCGGTCGCCATCGCCGCGCTCAACGGCCCGGACTCGACCGTCGTCTCGGGCGGCGAAGCCGCCGTCGAAGCGGTCCTCGAGCACTTCCCGGACCGCAAGACCAAGCGCCTGACCGTCAGCCACGCGTTCCACTCGCCGTTGATGGACCCGATGCTCGACGAGTTCCACGCCGTCGCCGAAAAGCTGTCCTACGCCCGCCCGCGGATCCCGGTCGTCTCGAACGTCACCGGCGACCTGGTCACCGAGTTCGACGCGGCCTACTGGGTCCGGCACGTCCGGGAGGCGGTCCGGTTCGCCGACGGCGTCCGGACCCTGGCGGCCCACGGCGTCACGACGCTCGTCGAGCTGGGCCCGGACGGCGTGCTGTCGGCGATGGCGCAGGAGACCGTGCCCGGCGTGACCGCCGTGCCGGCCCTGCGCCGCCGGCACGGCGAGGTCGCCCAGGCCGTCACCGCGTTCGGCGCGGCGGTCGCGGGCGGCGCCACCGCCGAGTGGACCGCGGTGTTCGAGGGCACCGGCGCCCGGCGGGTCGCCCTGCCGACGTACGCCTTCCAGCGCGAATGGTTCTGGCTGCACGCCCCGGCCATGACCGGCGACGTCGGCTCGGCCGGCCTCGCGGCGCCCGGGCACCCGCTGCTCGGCGCGAGCGTCGAGCTGGCCGGCGGCGACGCCGTCGTCTTCACCGGCCTGCTGTCCCTGCGCACGCACCCGTGGCTGGCCGGGCACGCGGTCGGCGGCACCGTGCTGCTGCCCGGCACGGCGTTCGTCGAGCTGGCCGTCCGCGCGGGCGACCAGGTCGGCTGCGACCGCGTCGAGGAGCTCACCCTGGCCGCGCCGCTCCTGCTCCCGGAGCAGGGCGCGGTGCAGGTCCAGCTGTCCGTCGGCGCGCCGGGCGAAACCGGGTCGCGGGAGCTGACCCTGCACTCGCGCACCGGCGACGGCGAGCCGTGGACGGTCCACGCCACCGGCGTCCTGGGCAGCGGTGCCGCCGTCCCGGAACCGCTGCTCGAGTGGCCGCCCGCGAACGCGGAAGCCGTGTCCGTGGACGGCATCTACGACGACCTGGCACTGGCCGGTTTCGACTACGGGCCGGAGTTCCAGGGCCTGCGGGCGATCTGGCGCGACGGCGAGGACGTCTACGCCGAGGTCGTGCTGCCCGACGAGAGCGCTGCCGCCGGGTTCGGCCTGCACCCGGCCCTGCTGGACGCCGCGCTGCACGCGATGTCCCGCGGCGCCGGCGGAACCGGTGGCAGCGCCGGATCCGGCGGCCCGCGCCTGCCGTTCTCCTGGTCCGGCGTCTCGCTGCACGCCACCGGCGCGACGGCCCTGCGGGTCCGGCTGCGCCCGGCGGGCGCCGACGCGATCGCCCTCGACGTCGCCGACGGCACCGGCGCCCCGGTCGCCCGCGTCGAGTCCCTGGTCGTCCGGCCGCTGACCCTGCCGTCGGGCGGGACCGTCGAGTCGCTGTTCCGGCTCGACTGGCAGCCGGTCACCCCGGCCGCCCCCGGTGTCCGGCGGGTCGCGATGCTCACCCCGGACCCGGTCGCCGCCGATGCGTTCGGCGCGGTCGCCTACGAGGACTTCGGCACGCTGGCCGACGTCCTCGACGACGGCGGCCCGGCTCCGGACACGCTGATCGTGCCGGTCACCGGCGGGCTCACCGCGGCGGCCGTGCACGAGACCACCGGCTACGCGCTCGCGCTGCTCCAGGCGGTGCTGGCCGACGAGCGGTTCGCCGCGACCGAGCTGGTGCTCAGCACCCGCGGCGCGGTCGCGGCGACGAGCGAGGACACCGCCGGAGACCCCGCCGCGGCGGCGGTCTGGGGCCTGGTGCGCTCGGCGCAGTCCGAGGAACCCGGCCGCTTCCGGCTGGCCGACCTCGACGACGACGTCGAGTCCGCGAAGGCGCTGGCCGGGGCGCTCGCCACGGACGAACCGCAGCTGGCCGTGCGCGGCGGGGCCGTCTTCGCGCCGCGCCTGGCGCGGGTCCGGCAGCCGGAGGACGGGCCACGGTTCCGCGACGGCGGGACGGTCCTGGTCACCGGGGCCACCGGCGCGCTCGGCCGGGTGCTCGCCCGGCACCTGGTCACCGCGCACGGCGTGCGTGACCTGCTGCTGCTGAGCCGCCGCGGGGCCGACGCCGAGCTGGCGGCGGAGCTGCGCGAGCTGGGCGCGAACGTCCGGATGGCCGCGTGCGACGTCGCCGACCGCGACGCCCTCGAGGCCGTTCTGGCGGGAACGACGGTGACGGCCGTGGTCCACGCGGCGGGCGTCCTCGACGACGGCGTGCTCTCCGCGCTGACGCCCGAGCGGCTGGCCACCGTGCTGCGGCCCAAGGCCGACGCGGCGCTCAACCTGCACGAGCTGACCGGCGACCTCGACGCGTTCGTCGTCTTCTCCTCGGCTGCCGGCGTCTTCGGCAACGCGGGACAGGGCAGCTACGCGGCCGCGAACGCCTTCCTGGACGCCCTCGCGGCGTACCGGCGGGGCCTGGGGCTCCCGGCGACGTCGCTGGCCTGGGGCCTCTGGGACGACGGCATGGCGGACGGCGCCGACGCCGGCCGCCTGCGCCGCGGCGGCGTCACCGCACTGTCCACTGCGGACGGCCTGGCGCTGTTCGACGCGGGGGTCGCCACCGGTGACCCGGCACTGGTGCCGGTCCGCCTCGACCTCGCGGCGGCCCGGGCCGGTGGCGAGCTGCCGCCGTTGCTGCGCGGCCTCGTCCGCGTCCCGGCCCGGCGTGGTGCCGCGGTCGCGGCCGGCGCCGGTGCGCAGCTGCGGGAGCGGCTGGCCACGGCGTCCGCCGAGGACCGCGAACGGCTCCTGCTCGAGCTGGTCCGCGGGCAGGTGGCCGCGGTGCTGGGCCACGCCGACGCCGACCTCGTCGAGCCGGACCGGGCGTTCAAGGAGCTCGGCTTCGACTCCCTCACCGCGGTGGAGCTGCGCAACCGGCTCGCCGCCGTGACCGGGCTGCGGATGCCCGCGACGCTCGTGTTCGACCACCCGACGCCGGTGGACCTGGCCGCGCGGCTCGCCGCCGACCTCGCCCCGGACGGGGCCGCCGCCGTGACCGCGCTGCTGGCCGAGCTCGACCGGCTCGGCGGCGCCCTCACCCAGGTGGCGCCGGACGAGGCCGGGCGCGCCCGCGTCGCCAGCCGGCTGCGGGGACTGCTCTCCGCCTGGGCCGAACCGGACGAGCTCGAAGCCGAGCAGTCCGTCGCCGAGGACCTGGAAACGGCCTCGGACGACGAGATCTTCGCCTTCATCGGTGAGGAGTTCGGCATCTCATGACCAGACAAGACTTCGACGCTGAGGGGCGCGCTGCGATGGCCGCGAACGAAGACAAGACCACCGACGACAAGCTCCGCTACTTCCTCAAGCGGGTCACCGCCGACCTCCACGAAACCCGCCGGCGGCTGCGCGAAGCCGAGGCCGGGGCGCAGGAGCCCATCGCGATCGTCGCGATGAGCTGCCGCTACCCGGGCGGGGTCAGGACCCCGGACGACCTCTGGCGGCTCGTGGCCGAGGGCCGCGACGGCGTCAGCGGCTTCCCGGCCGACCGCGGCTGGGACCTCGACGCGTTGTACGACGACGACCCCGACGCGGCCGGCACCAGCTATACCCGCGAAGGCGGCTTCCTGCACGACGCCGCGCAGTTCGACCCCGAGTTCTTCGGGATCTCGCCGCGCGAAGCGGTCGCGATGGACCCGCAGCAGCGGCTGCTGCTCGAGACGTCGTGGGAGGCGTTCGAACGCGCGGGCATCCCGCCGGCGAGCGTGCGCGGCACCCGCGTCGGCGTGTTCGCCGGCGTGATGTACCACGACTACGCGACCCGGCTGCTCGCCGTGCCCGAAGGCGTCGAGGGCTACCTGTCCACCGGCACCGCGGGCAGCGTCGTCACCGGTCGCGTGTCCTACGCGCTCGGCCTCGAAGGCCCGGCCGTCACCGTCGACACGGCGTGCTCGTCGTCGCTGGTCGCCGTGCACCTGGCCGCGCAGGCGCTGCGCAACGGCGAGTGCTCGCTCGCGCTCGCCGGCGGGGTCACGGTCATGGCGTCGCCGGGCGCGTTCGTCGAGTTCAGCCGCCAGCGCGGGCTCGCCGCCGACGGCCGGTGCAAGGCGTTCTCCGCCGACGCCGACGGCACCGGCTGGGGTGAGGGCGCCGGTGTCCTGCTGCTGGAAAAGCTGTCCGACGCCCGCCGCCACGGCCACCCCGTGCTCGCCGTGGTCCGCGGCAGCGCGGTCAACCAGGACGGCGCGTCGAACGGCCTGACCGCGCCGAACGGCCCGTCCCAGCAGCGCGTGATCCACCAGGCGCTGGCCGGCGCCGGACTGTCCACTTCGGACGTCGACGTCGTCGAAGCGCACGGCACCGGCACCCAGCTCGGCGACCCGATCGAGGCACAGGCCCTGCTGGCCACCTACGGCCAGGACCGGACCGGCGAGCCGCTGCTGCTCGGGTCGGTCAAGTCCAACCTGGGCCACACCCAGGCCGCAGCCGGGGTCGCCGGGATCATCAAGATGGTCGAGGCCATGCGTCACGGCGTCGTCCCGAAGACCCTGCACCTGGGCGAGCCGACCCCGCACGTCGACTGGTCGGCGGGCGCGGTCGAGCTGCTCGCCGAGCCGCGCGAGTGGCCGGTGGTCGAACGGCCGCGGCGCGCGGGCGTGTCTTCGTTCGGCTTCAGCGGCACCAACGCGCACGTGATCGTCGAGCAGGCCGAGCTCGTCGCGCCGGAAGAGCCCCCGGTGGACGGTTCCGGGATCGACGCGCCGATCGTGGTGTCCGGCCGGTCGGCCGCCGCCCTGCGGGCCCAGGCCGCCCAGCTGGCCGACACCGACTTCGACGGCACCGACCTGGCCTACTCGCTGGCCACCACGCGCACCCTGTACGAGCACCGCGCGGTCGTCCCGGCCGGTGACCCCGCTCAGGTGCGGGCCGCGCTGGCCGCCATCGCCGCGGGCGAGCCCGCGGGCGGTGTCCTCACCGGCGTCGCCGGCGCCAAGACCGCGTTCCTCTTCACCGGACAGGGCAGCCAGCGGCTCGGCATGGGCCGTGAGCTGTACGCGTCCCAGCCGGTGTACGCGGGCGCCCTGGACGCGGTATGCGCCGAGTTCGAAGGACGCCTCGACGTCCTGCTGCAGGACGTGATCTTCGCCGACGCGGGCACCGAGGAAGCCCGGCTGCTGGACCGCACGCGGTACACGCAGGCGGCGCTGTTCGCCGTCGAGGTCGCGCTGTTCCGGCTGTTCGAGCACTACGGCGTCACCCCCGACCACCTGCTCGGCCACTCCATCGGCGAGCTGGCCGCCGCGCACGTCGCCGGCGTGCTCGACCTGCCCTCGGCCGTGGCGCTGGTCGCCGCCCGCGGCGAGCTGATGCAGGCGCTGCCCGAAGGCGGCGCGATGGTCGCGATCCAGGCCACCGAGGAGGAGATCACGCCGCTGCTGACCGCCGAAGCGGGCATCGCGGCGATCAACAGCCCGCGCTCGACGGTCGTGTCCGGCGACGACAAGGCCGTGCTGGCCATCGCCGACCACTTCACCGCCGAGGGCCGCAAGACCAAGCTGCTCACGGTCAGCCACGCGTTCCACTCGCCGCGCATGGACGCGATGCTGGAGGACTTCTACGCCGTCGCGGAAACCCTGACCTACCACGAACCGCGGATCCCGATCATCTCCGACGTGACCGGCCGCCCGGCCACCACCGAAGAGCTGACCGACCCCGACCACTGGGTGCGCCACGTCCGCCGCGCGGTCCGCTTCGCCGACGGCGTCCGGACGCTGGCGGACCTCGGCGTGACGACGTTCGTGGAGCTGGGCCCGGACGGCGTGCTGTGCGCGATGGCGCAGGAGTGCCTGAGCGGGGTCGTCACGATTGTCCCGGCGCTGCGGGCCGCCCGTCCGGAGGAGGTGACGGTCCGCACCGCGCTCGCGGCGGCGATCGCCGCCGGCGCCACCCCGGACTGGGCCGCGGTCTTCGCCGGCACCGCCGCCCGGCGCGTCGAGCTGCCGACCTACCCGTTCCAGCGGGCCCGGTACTGGCTCGACGCGCCGGAACTGCCCACCGCTCCCGGGGTCGGGAACTCCCTGGAGACGGCGTTCTGGGCCGCGGTCGACCGCGGTGACCTGAGCGAGCTGGTCGCGACCCTGGACGTCGACGCCGACGACCCGCTGAGCGCGGTGCTGCCCGCGCTTTCGGCGTGGCGCAACCAGGCCCGTGAAGAGTCCACTGTGGATGGCTGGCGGTACCGCATTTCCTGGAACCCGGTGCCGGAACCGGCCGGGAGCCCGCCCGGCACCTGGCTGGTCGTCGTCCCCGACGGCGTCGAAACCGGCTGGCCCGAGGCGCTGCGCGCGGCCGGGGTCGACGTCCGCGTCGGCACCGGTCCCGCCGACCTGGCCGAACCGGTCGACGGCGTGCTTTCCCTGCTGGCCTTGGACGAGCGGCCGCACCCGGACGCGCCGGCCGTCCCCGCCGGGCTGGCCGCGACGGTCGAGCTGATGCAGGCCCTCGGCGACACTCCACTGTGGATCGCGACCGTCGGCGCCGTCGCCGCGCCGACCGCGCCCGCGCAGTCGGCCGTCTGGGGGCTGGGCCGCGTCTTCGGCCTCGAACGGCACGAGTGCTGGGGTGGTCTCGTCGACCTGCCCGCCGACGTCTCCGAGCAGGCCGCTCGCCGGCTCGCCGCCGTCCTGACCGGCGCCGAGGACCAGGTCGCGATCCGCGACCACGGCGTCCTGGCCCGCCGCCTGGTGCCCGCGCCCGCCGCCGCGACCGTCCGGCCCCGCCCGGGCTGGCGGCCCGCCGGGGCGACCGCGCTGGTCACCGGCGGCACCGGCGCGCTCGGCGCCCACGTCGCCCGCTGGCTGGCCGACCAGGACGCGGCCCACGTCGTGCTGACCAGCCGCCGCGGCCTCGACGCCCCGGGCGCGGCCGAGCTGGCCGAAGAGCTGGCGAACCGGGGCACCCGGGTCACGGTCGCGGCCTGCGACGCCGCCGACCGCGACGCCCTCTCCGCGCTCGCCGCGAGCCTGGACACGCCGGTCACCGCCGTCTTCCACGCGGCCGGGCTCGGCGAAACCGGGCCGGTCGCCGCGATCGGCGTCGACGACCTCGCCCGGATCGCCACCGCGAAGATCACCGGCGCGCACGCCGTCGAGGACGTCTTCGGCGACCTCGACGCGTTCGTGCTGTTCTCCTCCAACGCCGGCGTCTGGGGCGGCGGAGGCCAGGGAGCGTACGCCGCGGCCAACGCCTACCTCGACGCCTTCGCCGAGCACCGCCGGGCTCGCGGGCTCAAGGCGACCTCGATCGCCTGGGGCGCCTGGGCCGACGGCGGCATGGCCGACGGCGAGGCGGGGGAGCAGATGCGCCGCCGCGGCGTCCCGGCCATGGACCCGAAGCTCGCGATCGCCGCCCTGCGCCAGGCCCTGGACCGCGACGAAACGTTCCTGGCCGTCGCCGACGTCGTCTGGGAGCGGTTCTACCCGGCGTTCACCGCGGCCCGCCCGCGACCGCTGCTCGACGAGATCCCCGCGGTCCGCGCGCTGCGGGCGGCGGCCGAGCAGGCCGCCGCCGAGCGCACGCCCGAGGCGTCGGCGCTGCACGCGCGGCTGAGCGGGATGTCCGCGGCCGACCAGGAGGACGCGCTGGTCGACCTCGTTTCGCAGCACGCCGCCGCGGTGCTCGGCTTCGCCGGGGCCGACGCCGTCGGCGCGCAGAAGGCGTTCCGCGAACTCGGTTTCGACTCGCTGACCGCGGTCGAGCTGCGCAACCGGCTGTCCGTGGTGACCGGCCTGAGCCTGCCGACAACGCTGGTGTTCGACTACCCGTCGCCGCGGGCGCTGGCCGGGTTCCTGCGGGACGAGGCCCTCGGCGTCGCCGCCGAAACCGGCGTCGAAACCGCGAAGGTGGGCACCGACGAGCCGATCGCCATCGTCGCGATGGCCTGCCGCTACCCGGGTGGCGTCGCCACGCCGGAACAGCTGTGGGACCTCGTCGTCGAAGGCCGGGACGCGATCTCGGAGTTCCCCACCGACCGCGGCTGGCCCCTCGACGCGCTCTACGACGAGGACCCGGAGGCCGCCGGGACCAGCTACACCCGCGAGGGCGCGTTCCTGCACGAGGCCGGCCTGTTCGACGCCGGGTTCTTCGGGATCACCCCGCGCGAGGCGCTGACCATGGACCCGCAGCAGCGGCTGCTGCTGGAGATCGCGTGGGAGGCGCTGGAACGCGCCGGCATCGACCCGGAAACGCTGCGGGGCAGCCGGTCCGGCGTGTTCGTCGGCGGCGCGACCCAGGACTACACGTCGGTGCTGACCGCGAGCACCGCCAACGCCGAGGGGTACCTGCTCACCGGCACGTCGTCGAGCGTGATGTCCGGCCGGATCGCCTACACGCTCGGCCTCGAAGGCCCGGCGGTCACCGTGGACACGGCGTGCTCGTCGTCGCTGGTCGCGCTGCACTGGGCGGTGCAGGCGCTGCGCAGCGGGGAATGCTCCCTCGCGCTGGCCGGCGGCGTCCAGGTGATGCCGACGCCCGGCCCGTTCGTCGAGTTCTCCCGCCAGCGCGGCCTCGCCGCCGACGGCCGCTGCAAGCCGTACGCGGCCGCGGCCGACGGCACGGCGTGGGGCGAAGGCGCGGGCATGCTCGTCGTGGAACGGCTGTCCGACGCCCGCCGCCACGGTCACCCGGTGCTCGCCGTGGTCCGCGGCAGCGCGATCAACTCCGACGGCGCGTCCAACGGCCTGACCGCCCCGAACGGACCCGCCCAGCAGAAGGTGATCCGCCAGGCGCTGGCCAACGCCGGACTGTCCGCTTCGGACGTCGACGTCGTCGAAGGCCACGGCACCGGCACCACGCTCGGCGACCCGGTGGAGGCCCAGGCGCTGCTGGCCACCTACGGCCGGGACCGCACGGAACCGCTGTGGCTGGGCTCGCTCAAGTCGAACATCGGCCACACGCAGGCCGCGGCCGGCGTCGGCGGCGTGATCAAGATGGTCCAGGCCATCCGGCACGGCGTGCTGCCGCGGTCGCTGCACATCGACGAGCCGACCCCGCACGTCGACTGGGCCTCCGGCGCGGTCGAGCTGCTGGCGCAGCAGCGTCCGTGGCCGTCGGTGGACCGGCCGCGCCGGGCCGCCGTCTCGGCGTTCGGCGTGAGCGGCACCAACGCGCACGCGATCATCGAAGCGCCGTCCGACGAGCAGGCCGCGCCCGAGCCCGCCTACCAGGGCGTCATCCCGTGGGTGCTGTCCGCGCGGACCGAAGCCGCTCTGCGGGCCCAGGCCGCCCGGCTGTCCACTGTGGACGTGCACCCGGTGGACGCCGGGTACACGCTCGCCGCCACGCGGTCGGTGTTCGAGCACCGCGCGGTCGTGCTGGGCCAGGACAGCGCCGAGCTGAAAGACCGGCTGAGCGCGCTCGCCGACGGCGTCGTGGGGCCGGGCGTCTCGCAGGGCTTCGCCCGCGGCGAGCGGCCGGTGTTCGTGTTCCCCGGCCAGGGTTCCCAGTGGGCCGGGATGGCCATCGAGCTGCTCGACACCGAGCCGGTGTTCGCCGCCCGGATGGCCGAGTGCGCGGCGGCCCTGGCCCCCTTCGTCGACTTCCAGCTCCTTGACGTGGTCCGCGCGGACGAGCCGCTGGAACGCGTCGACGTCCTGCAGCCGGTGCTGTGGGCGATCAACGTCTCGCTCGCCGAGCTCTGGCGCTCCTACGGCGTCCGCCCGGCCGCGGTCGTCGGGCACTCCCAGGGCGAGATCGCGGCCGCCGCGGTCGTGGGTGCGCTGTCCCTGCCCGACGCCGCCCGCGTCGTCGCCCTGCGCAGCCGGGCCATCCTCGCGCTGTCCGGCCGCGGCGGCATGGTTTCGCTCGCGCTGCCGGTGACCGGCGCCGAGGAGCTCCTGGAACCGTGGGCCGGGCGGATCTCCGTCGCCGCCGTCAACGGCCCCGGTGCGACCGTGGTCTCCGGCGACGCCGACGCGCTCGACGAACTGGTCGAGCACTGCCGCGAGCAGCACGTCCGGGCCCGCCGGATCGCGGTGGACTACGCGTCGCACTGCGCCCACGTCGAGGCTATCGAGGACGAGCTGCTGCGGCTGCTCGCCCCGATCCGCCCGCGGGCCACCGACACCGTGTTCCACTCGACGGTCACCGGCGGCCCGGTCGACACCTCCACCTTGGACGCTGCCTACTGGTACCGGAACCTGCGCCAGACCGTCCGCTTCGAGGAGGTCACCCGGGCCCTGCTGGCTCAGGGGCACGAGTCCTTCGTCGAGGTCAGCGCCCACCCGGTGCTGACGGTCGGCCTGCAGCAGACCATCGACGACGCCGGGTCGTCCGCCACCGCGAGCGGCACCCTGCGCCGCGGCGAGGGCGGCCGGGACCGGATGCTGGCGGCGCTGGCCGAGGCGTTCGCGCACGGCGTGAGCGTCGACTGGGCCCGCGTGTTCGACGGCGCCGGCGCCCGCCGCGCCGACCTGCCGACCTACGCCTTCCAGCACGAGCACTACTGGCCGGAACCGGCCGCGGCCGCCTCGGCGGACGTGTCGTCGGCCGGGCTGGGCGGCCTCGCGCACCCGCTGCTGGGCGCCGCGGTCGGGCTCGCCGAAAGCGCCGGTTACCTGTGCACCGGCCGGATCTCGCGGCGGACGCACCCGTGGCTGGCCGACCACGTCGTCGGCGACACCGTCCTGCTGCCCGGGACGGCGTTCGTCGAGCTGGCGATCCGCGCGGGCGACCAGTCCGGCTGCGGCCGCCTCGAAGAGCTGACCCTGCAGGCCCCGCTGGCACTGCCCGAAGACGGGCACGTCCTGCTCCAGCTCGCCGTCGGCGAGCCGGACCCGAACGGGCTCCGGCCGCTGTCGGTGTACTCGCGGGCGGAAGACGCGCTCGACGAGCAGGCGTGGACGCGGCACGCGACCGGCCTGGTCGGTCCCGGTACGTCCGAGTCCATTGTGGACGCCGAGTGGCCGCCGCCGGGTGCCGAAGCCGTGTCCATAGAGGACTACTACGAAGGGCTGGCGGAGCACGGCTTCGCCTACGGCCCGGAGTTCCGCGGGCTCTCGGCGGTGTGGGTCCGCGGCGACGAAGTGTTCGCCGAGGTCACGCTGCCCGACACCGGGCAGGCGGCCGCGTTCGGCCTGCACCCGGCGCTGCTCGACGCGGCGGTCCAGGCGGCCGGGCTCGGCCCGGCGACGCGCGAGGTCGCGGGCGGGCGGCTGCCGTTCGCCTGGACCGGCGTCACCCTGCACGCGGCGGGCGCCGAGAGCCTGCGGGTCCGCCTGGCCCCGGCCGGCGCCGACGGCATCGCGCTGTCGGCGGTAGACCCGGGCGGGCGCCCGGTCGTGACGGTGGAGTCACTGGTGCTGCGGCCGGTCGCCGCGCCGGAGGCCACGGGGAGCGCGGACTCGCTGTTCCGCCTGACCTGGACCGAGATCCGGGCCGGCGACGTGACGCCGTCGGTGGCGCTGCTCGGCGAAAACCCGTTCGGGCTCGCCGGGGAGCACTTCGCCAACCCCGCCGCGCTCGCCGAAGCCGAGCAGCCCGACGTCGTGCTGGTGAGCTTCGCCGGCGACGACGTCCGCGCGTCCGTGGGGCGCGCGCTCAAGCTGGTCCACGGCTGGCTGGCCGACGAGCGCTTCACCGGAAGGCTGGTCCTGGTCACCCGCGGGGCCGTGGCGACCGAGACGCCGGACGTCGCCACCGCGGCGGTGTGGGGGCTGCTGCGCTCGGCGCAGACCGAGCACCCGGGCCGGTTCACCCTGCTCGACCTCGACGAGGGCGCGTTCCCGGCGGAGGTACTGGGCTCCGACGAGCCCCAGCTGGCCGTGCGGGACGGAAAGGTCCTGGTGCCCCGCCTCGCCCCGGCCGAGCCCGGTGCCGAGGCCACCGCCGAGGCCGCCGCCGCGCAGCTGGGCGGCGAAGGCACGGTGCTGCTGACCGGCGCCACCGGCACGATCGGTTCACTGCTGGCCCGGCACCTCGTGACCGCACACGGCGTGCGGCGTCTGCTGCTCACCGGCCGTCAGGGCTGGGCCGCGCCGGGCGCGGCGGAGCTGGCCGCCGAGCTGACCGGGCTGGGCGCCGAGGTGACCATCGCCGCGTGCGACGTGGCCAACCGGGCCGCGCTGACCGAACTGCTGGCCGGCGTGCCCGACCTGACCGCGGTGATCCACGCCGCGGCCGTGCTGGACGACGGCGTCGTCGAAGCCCAGACCGAAGAGCGCCTCGACGCCGTGCTGCGGCCCAAAGCGGACGCCGCGGTGCACCTCGACGAGCTGACCGCCGACCGGGACCTGCGCGCGTTCGTGCTGTTCTCCTCGGCCGCCGGGCTGCTCGGCAGCGCCGGGCAGGCCAACTACGCCGCGGCCAACGCCGTCGTCGACGCCCTCGCCCAGCGCCGCCGGGCCGCGGGCCGGCCCGCCGTGTCGCTGGCCTGGGGCTTCTGGGCCGAGCGCAGCGCGCTCACCGGCGACCTCGGCGACGTCGACGTCCGCCGGATGAGCCGCGGCGGCGTCGCCCCGCTGTCGTCGGAGCAGGGCCTCGCGCTGTTCGACGCGGCGATCGGCGCGCCGGACGCGCTGGTCGTGCCGATGCGGCTCGACGTCCCCGCGCTGCGCAAGCAGGCCGGGGCCGGGCTCCTGCCGCCGGTGATGCGCGGGCTGGTCCGCGTGCCGGGCCGCCGCGCCACGGCGGGCGCCGGGACCGCGGCGGCGGGAGACGTCCGGTCACGGCTGGCCGGGCTGCCCGCCGCCGAGCGGGCGGCCGCGCTGCTGGACCTCGTCCGCGGCCAGTCCGCCGCGGTCGCCGGGCACGCCTCCGCCGAGGCCGTCGACCCGGACCGGGCGTTCCGCGAGCTCGGTTTCGACTCGCTGACCGCGGTCGAGCTGCGCAACCGGCTCGGCGCGGCGACCGGTCTCCGGCTGCCCGCGACCCTGGTGTTCGACTACCCGACCCCGGCGGCACTGGCCGCCGAACTCGACCGGCAGCTCGCCGGCACGGTGACGACCGGACCGGTCACGCGCAAGGCCGACGTGACCGACGACCCGATCGTCATCGTCGGCATGGGCTGCCGCTTCCCGGGCGGGGTCGGCTCACCCGAACAGCTGTGGCGGCTGGTGGCCGACGGCGCCGACGCCGTCTCGGTCTTCCCGGCCGACCGCGGCTGGGACGTCGGGGGCCTCTTCGACGACGACCCGGACCACGCGGGCACGTCCTACGCGCGTGAGGGGGCTTTCCTCTACGACGCCGGCGAATTCGACGCGGCCTTCTTCGGGATCTCGCCGCGCGAGGCGCTCGCGATGGACCCGCAGCAGCGGCTGCTGCTGGAGACGTCGTGGGAGGCGTTCGAGCGCGCCGGGATCGACCCCGGCACACTGCGGGGCAGCCGGACCGGCGTGTTCGCCGGCGTGATGTACCACGACTACGCGACGTCGCTGGCGTCCGTGCCCGAGGGCGTCGAGGGGTACCTCGGCACCGGCACCTCGGGCAGTGTCGCCTCCGGACGGCTCTCCTACACCTTCGGGCTCGAAGGTCCGGCGGTCACGGTCGACACCGCGTGCTCCTCTTCGCTGGTCGCGCTGCACCTCGCCGCGCAGGCCCTGCGCAGCGGCGAGTGCGAGCTGGCGCTGGCCGGCGGGGTCACCGTGCTTTCCACGCCGAACGTGTACATCGAGTTCTCGCGCCAGCGCGGCCTCGCCGCCGACGGCCGGTGCAAGTCGTTCGCCGACGCGGCCGACGGCACGGGCTGGGGCGAGGGCGCGGGCATGCTGCTCCTCGAGCGGCTGTCGGACGCGCGCCGCCACGGCCACCCGGTGCTGGCGGTGGTCCGCGGCACCGCGGTGAACCAGGACGGCGCGTCCAACGGCCTCACCGCGCCGAACGGTCCTTCGCAGCAGCGCGTCATCCGCCAGGCACTGGAATCCGCCGGACTGTCCACTTCGGACGTCGATGCGGTCGAGGCGCACGGCACGGGGACGCGGCTGGGCGACCCGATCGAGGCCCAGGCGCTGCTGGCCACCTACGGCCAGGACCGGCCGGGCGAGCCGCTGCTGCTGGGCTCGCTGAAGTCCAACATCGGGCACACCCAGGCCGCGGCGGGCGTCGGCGGTGTCATCAAGATGGTCCAGGCGCTGCAGCACGGCGTGCTGCCCAAGACCCTGCACGTCGACGCGCCTTCGTCCCAGGTGGACTGGACGGCCGGGTCGGTCGAGCTGCTGACCGAGCAGCGCGAGTGGCCCGCGGTCGACCGGCCGCGCCGGGCCGGGGTCTCGTCGTTCGGCGTGAGCGGCACGAACGCGCACGTCATCATCGAGCAGGCCCCGCCGGCCGAAGCAGCGTCCGAAGAAGACGGACAGGCCGTCGTGCCGTGGCTGATCTCCGGCCGCACCCCGGCCGCCCTGCGCGCGCAGGCGGACCGGCTGGCCGCGCGGGTCGCCGCGGAGCCGGAGCTGTCCGTCACGGCGGTCGCCCGGACGCTCGCCGCGCATCGGGCCGGCTGGGAGCACCGCGCCGTGGTGCTCGGCGCGGACCGCGACGAGCTGCTGGAAGGCGTCCGTGCGGTGGCCGGCGGCACCGACGGCCCCGGCGTCCTGCGCGGGACCACCGGGCACGCGGGCGGCGTGGCCGTGCTCTTCTCCGGGCAGGGCAGCCAGCGCGTCGGAATGGGCAGCGAGCTGTACGCCGCGAACCCGGTGTTCGCGGCCGCGCTCGACGACGTCTGCGCGGCGCTGGACCGGCACCTCGACCGGCCGCTCAAGCAGGTCATGTTCGAAGACGAGGAGCTGCTCGGCAGCACCGCCTACACCCAGCCGGCGCTGTTCGCGATCGAGGTCGCGCTGTACCGGCTGGCCGAGCACGCGGGGCTGCGCCCGGCCCACCTGCTGGGTCACTCGGTCGGCGAGATCGCCGCGGCCCACGTCAGCGGCGTCCTGACGCTGCCGGACGCGGCCGAGCTGGTCGCCGCTCGCGGGCGCCTGATGGCGGCGCTGCCCGCCGGCGGCGCGATGGTCGCGGTCCAGGCCACCGAGGACGAGGTGTACCCGCTGCTGGGTGCGGGGATCGCGATCGCCGCCCTCAACGGGCCGGAGTCCACGGTGGTCTCCGGCGAGGAGGCCGCGGTGCTCGCGCTGGCCGGACACTTCCGCCAGGAGGGACGCAAGACGAAGCGCCTGGCGGTCAGCCACGCGTTCCACTCCCCGCTGATGGAGCCGATGCTGGCGGAGTTCCGCGAGGTCGTGGCGCGCCTGGACCTCCGCGCGCCGCGGATCCCGGTCGTGTCGAACCTGACCGGCCTGGTCGCCGACGGGCTCGACCGCCCCGAGTACTGGGTCCGGCACGTGCGGGAGGCCGTCCGGTTCGCCGGTGGCCTCGCCACGCTGCACGACCTCGGCGCGGCCACGTTCGTCGAGCTCGGCCCGGACGCGCCGCTGTCCGGCCTGGTCCGGGACACCCTCGGAACCGGGGTGGCTGTGGTCCCGGCGCTGCGCGCGGACCGGCCGGAGCCGGCCGCGTTCGCCGGGGCGCTGGCCGCCCTGCACGTCCGCGGCGTCCGCCTCGACTGGCGGGCGCTGGCCGCGGGCTGGGGGAGCGGACGGGCGGACCTGCCGACGTACGCGTTCCAGCGCGAGCACTACTGGCTGACGGCTTCCGCGCCGGCCGGTCCGGCGCCGGACTCGGCGTTCTGGGCGACGGTCGAGCGGGCCGACGCCGAGGCGCTCGCGGCGGCCTTGGACGTCGGCGAGGAGGGACGCGCGGCGCTCGACACGGTGCTCCCGGCCCTGTCGGCGTGGCACCGGCGCCGGCAGACGGAGTCCACGGTGGGTTCCTGGCGCCACCGCGTCGAGTGGCACTCGATCCCGGAACCGGCGGGAGGCGCGACGTCCGGCACGTGGCTGGTCGCGGCGCCGGCGGCCGACGACGACCGGGTCGCCGCCGCGGTGGCGATGCTGGAGGACCTCGGTGCTTCCGTCACCGGCGTGGCGCTCGACGAGTCGGACGCGGACCGCGACCTGCTCGCGGGCGGCCTCCGGACGGTGCTGGGCGGACCGGTCACCGGCGTGCTGTCCCTGCTGGCTCTCGACGAACGGAACGGGACGGCGCTGAACGTGGCGCTGCTCCAGGCCCTCGGCGACGCGGGCGTGGAGGCGCCGCTGTGGTGGCTGACCACGGGTGGACCGGCACCGGCGCTGGGCCGGGTGGCGGCGCAGGAGTACGCGCACCGCTGGGGCGGCCTGGTGGACGTCCCGGCGACGCCGTCTTCGAAGGACTGGCAACGCGTGGGAGCGGTGCTGACCGGCGGCGGCCGCGAGGAAGAGGTGGCGATCCGCCCGGCGGGCCTGCTCGCCCGCCGCCTGGTCCGGGCCTCCGCCGGAGGAGGCGCGCCGTGGACTCCGGCCGGCCCGGTGCTGGTCAGCGGCGACGCGCCTGCGGCCGTCGACGAGTGGCTGAGCGGGCTCGGCGCCGAGCCGACCCGGGATGCCTCGGCCGCGGTGAAGGCGGTGGTGCACGTGGTGAGCCCGGCGGAACCGGCCACTTTGGACAGCCTGAGCCCGGCGGCGCTGGCCGCGGTGGTGGCGGAACGGTCGGCGATCCCGGAAGCGGAGGAGGTCCTGGTCCTGCTGCCCGGGGCGCACGTGTGGGGCGGCGCGGGCGCGGCGGTCGACGCGCTGGTGGGTGCCGCGGTGGAGGCGAGCGGGGCGAGGTGCGTGGCGACCGGGCCGTGGGCGAGTGCCCCGGCGGCTCCGGCCACGCCGGGCGTCACCCCGCTCGACCCGCACCGCCTGCTCGAAGCCGCCCGGCGTGGTGGCTCCGGCCTGGTCCTCGCGGATGTCGACTGGGCGGCCGTCGCTCCGGCGCTTCGGGCCGCACGGCCCGCGTCCTTCCTCGATGTGCTCGTGCCCGTCGTCGAGACCGCGCCGGAACCGGCGAAATCCGCCGCGCTCGACAAGTTCGCCTCGGCCACCGCGGCCGAACGCGCCGAAATCCTGCTCGGGGTCGTGCGGGAGCAGGCCGCCTTCGTGCTCGGGCACCGGTCCGCGGAGGCCGTCGGGGCCGACCGGGAATTCCTCGAGCTCGGGTTCGCCTCGCTCACCGCCGTCGAACTGCGGAACCGGCTCGCCGAGCTGACCGGGCTCGACCTGCCGCCCGCGCTGGTCTACGAGTTCGGCACCGCCGCCGCGCTCGCCGGGTACCTCGGCGACCGCCTGGCGGGCACCCCGGCCGCCGAACCCGCCGAAAGCACGCTCGGCAGCCTGTTCCGGCAGGCCTGCGAGCAAGGTGAGGCCGGTGACTTCGTCAGCATGCTGATGACCGCGTCACGGTTCCGGCCCACCGGCGCACCGGCGGCCTCGCTCGTGCGGCTCGCGCCGGAGACCGCGGAACCGAGCCTCGTCTGCTTCCCGTCCATGACCGCGATCTCCGGCCCGCACCAGTACGCCGGGATCGGCGCCGCCCTGCGCGGGGTGCGCGGTGTCTCCTCGGTGACCGTGCCGGGGTTCGGCGCCGGGGAAGCGCTGCCGTCCGATGCGGACGCGGTGATCGAAGCGCTCGCCGACCTGGTCGCCGAACGGGCCGGCGAAGGCCGGTTCGTGCTCGCCGGGCATTCGTCCGGGGCCGTGCTCGCCCACGCCGTCGCTGCGCGGCTGGAAGAACGCGGGTCGCGGCCGGACGCGCTGGTCGTCCTCGACGGCTACGCGCCGGGTGGCGACGGCATCGACGAGCTGCTGCCCGGCCTGATGGGCGGCATGGCCGACCGCGACGGCCGGTTCGCGCCGGCCGACGACGACCGGCTCACCGCGATGGGCGGCTATTTCCGGCTCTTCTCGGAATGGTCGCCCCCCGAAATCACCATTCCCGTCCTGCTCGTCACCGCCGCCGAGCCCATGCCGGGGTGGCCGGCCGCCGACTGGCGGTCCGACTGGGTTTCCGTGACCACGGAAGCGGAAACGGAAGGAAACCACTACACGATGCTGGAGGAGCACGCCGAGGTCGTCGCCAAGCACGTCAACGACTGGCTCGCCCAGCTTCCCTGAGTGCCTCCCTGCCGGAGATCCTGCCACCCCTAGGCTCTCCGGCAGGGGTTCACGACCCAGGGGTGCCTGTTTACGCTTGGCTCTACATCCAGATTCCTGGGGAGATAATCGTGAATGATTTCACCGAATGGCGAATCCTGAAGAACGGCGCCAAGAACGACTACGTCCTCGCGGTCGACTTCTATTCTCCGGGCCGGGTGGAGGCGACGTTCTCCGATCTGGCACCGGCACTGACCGTGCCGAGCACGGTCTGGGAGTCGATGCAGCCCGAGCCGGGCACCGAGGACGGTATGACGGGCGAGGACTACCTCGACCGGTGGCTCGGCGCCCTGCCCGACGGCGACATCCGGGGCGTGCTCGGCTTCTGCGTCGGCGGCGTGTACGCCTCGGCGCTGGCCCGGCGCATCGGCGAACGGCGCGGCCGCCAGCCCGCCGTCGTCATGTTCGACCCGGAACCGGTCAGCGCGATCGTGCTCTACTGGCAGTTCCACAAGCTGCTCGACAAGCTCGTCGGCGTCCTGAACCCGGCCGAGATCGAGGAGTCCAAGGCCGCCGGCTACGCCGAGGCGGACGGCGCCGAGGACCTCCCGCGGCTCGGCGAATCGCTGATCAAGCTGTACCGCGAGGTCGGGCACACCGGCCTCGAGCGGCTGGGCCTCAAGGAGGACCGCCGCAACGAGATGATGAGCTGGTTCGACGCCTACGTGCACTACCTCGTCGGCGCGACCCAGGTCCGCACCGCCGTCGACCTGAGCACCTGCACGGTGATCAACTCCGACGCCCCGGCGGACGGCCGCCACCTGGCCGGCGCCGAGCTTTCCTTCGATCTCGACCGCCACGACCTGCTTCGCCGCTCCGCGGTGGCCGAAGCCGTGTCGGGCCTGCTGAAGTAGGAGAAACGACCATGCGCACCTTCACCGGCAAGGGGCAGGGCGAGGACGTCGATGTCCCGGCGAGAGCCGGCGTCACGCCCAAGGAAGAGGCGTTGTGGCTGCTGGACCGGCTGGTCCCCGGCAGCGGCGTCAACACGGTTGCGGTGCGGTTCGAGGTGCCCGTCGCCCTGGACCCGGCCGTGCTCGCGGAAGCGGCACGGCTGGTCCAGCGGCGGCACCACGGGCTGCGCCGGATCTTCCACGACGAGGGGACCCGCCTCACCGCCGAGGTCCTGCCCGCCGCCGCGGTCGCACTGGACGTGTCTACTGTGGACACAGTGCGGGAGCTGGTGGACGTGCAGGTGGCGGAGTTCGCGGCGGCGCCGCTCGAGATCGGCGGCCGGCCGCCGATCCGGGTGGCGCACTTCCGCTGCCCGGACGGCGACGTCGTGTGCGTGGCCGCGCACCACCTCGTCTTCGACACCATCTCCGCCTCCGTCTTCTTCAGCGAGCTGGCGGCGGTCTACGAAGCGCTGGCCGTGGGACGGCGGCCGCCGTCCATGCTCGCGGCCGAGGTCCGCGCCACCCCCGACGTCGTGCCGACCGAGGACGGCATCGCGTACTGGCGCGAGCACCTGACCGGGTTCGACGCGACCGGGCTGGACCTGGCCCTGGAACCGCCGGAGCCGTCGGGGTCCGTCTTGGACGGACGGTTCGTCGAGCACCGCCTCTCCCGCGAAGCTCTCGCCGCACTTGACCGCCTGCGGCGTGAGCTGCGCGCACCCGACGCGGTGGTGCACATGGCGGCCTACTACCTGCTGCTGGCCCGGCACGGTGCCGGGCCCGACCTGGTCGTCGGCACGCCGGTGAACACCCGGCCGCCGCACGCCCAGGGCGCGATCGGCTACCACGTGAACGTGCTGCCGCTGCGGGTGGGTGTCGAGTTCGGCGCCGGTTTCGCCGACCTCGTCGCCCGCACGCGGTCGGTGTACTTCGACGCGCTGGCCCACGCCGACGTCCCGGTCGACCTGCTGCTGCCGGAGCTGCCGCGGGCGAGTTCCGACTGGCGCAGCACGATCTTCCGGCACCTGTTCAACTACCAGCCCGGCGGCGGCCTGCCGCGGTTCGGCATCGGCGGTGTCCACACGACACCGGCGAGCGTGGAGAACGGCACCAGCAAGTTCGACCTGGAACTGGTGGTGCAGGCCGACGCGGACGCGGTCGTCCTCAAAGGACGGTACGCCACCGGTTCGCACCACGAGGCCGACGTCACGGCGCTGCTGCGCCGGTACGACGCGCTGCTCGTCGCGGCCGGCGCCGACGCACACCGGCCGGTCGGGGAGCTGTCGCTGTTCAGCGCGGTGGACCGGGCGGTCGTCGACCCGGCCAACCGCACGCGCCGGCTCACCCGGGCGCGCACGGTGCTCGAAGCCGTCGCCGAGCACGCGGCCACCCAGCCCGAGGCCGTCGCCGTGCGGGAGGGCGGGCGCGCGGTGACCTACCGCGAGCTGTGGCTGACCGCGCAGGCGACGGCCGACCGGCTGCGGACGCTGGGGGCCGGCCCCGGCGACGTCGTCGGCCTGGCCGGGCGGCGCGGGCCGGAGCTGGTGGCGGCGGTGTTCGGGTGCTGGCTGATCGGCGCGGCCTACCTGCCGATCGACCCGGACCACCCGGCCCACCGCGTCGACCACCAGCTCGCCGACTCCGGCGCCCGCGTGCTGCTCGCCGGCGACGGCGTGACGCTCGACGGCCGCCCGACCGAGCCGCTGGGGGAGATCGTCACCACCGGACCGTCCATTCCGGACACCCTGGTCGTCGAGGGCGACGAGGCCGACAGCGCGTGCGCGTACCTCATCTACACGTCCGGCTCCACCGGCAAGCCGAAGGGGACGCTGGTCGCGCACCGCAACCTCGCCAACCTCGTCACCCACTTCCAGGCCGAGACCGGCCTCGGCCCGGGCGACGGCGGGCTGTGGATGACGACGTTCGCTTTCGACATGTCGGTGATGGACCTGTTCCTGCCGCTGTTCGCGGGCGCCACGCTGGTCGTCGCGCCGGACGAAGCCCGCACCGACGGCGCGGCACTGCGGTCGGTGCTGGAACGTGACCGCGTCGACTTCATGCAGGCGACGCCGACGACGTGGCGGCTCGTCCTCGACGACGTCGCCGACCTGCTGGCCGGGGTGAAGACCGTCTGCGGTGGCGAGCCGATGCCGCCGGCCCTGGCCCGGCGGCTGGTCGCGACCGGCTGCGAGCTGCGCAACCTGTACGGCCCGACGGAGACGTGCGTCTGGTCGACGGCGGCCCGGCTGACCGACCCGGACGGTCCCGTCGTGGTGGGCACGCCGATCCGCAACACGACGGTGTTCATCGCCGACTCCGGCGGCCACGAGCTGCCGCCGGGCGTGCACGGCGAGCTGTGCATCGCCGGCGGCGGGGTCGCGCTCGGCTACCACAACCGGCCGGAGCTGACGGCGGACAAGTTCCGCGAGCACCCGGTGCACGGGCGGTTCTACCGCACGGGCGACCAGGGCCGCTGGCGCCACGACGGCCGGCTGGAGCTGGTCGGCCGGGTGGACCGGCAGATCAAGCTGCGCGGTAACCGGATCGAGCTGGGCGAGGTCGAGGCGGTGCTGGCCGAGCACCCGGAGGTGTCCGGGGTGGCGGTGGTCCTGGCCGGCGACCCGAGCGCCGGCGGCATTCTCACGGCGTTCATCGAGGGCGCACCGGCCCCGGGCATCGCCGACCGGCTGTGGGCCCACGCCCGTGCCGAGCTGCCCCGGGCGGCGGTGCCCCAGGAGTTCGTGACGATCGACCGGCTGCCGACGACGGTGACGGAGAAGGTCGACTACCCGGCGTTGACGCGGTTGGCGGAGTCCCGCCGGGCATCGGCGGACGCGGCCCCGCCCCCGGACGGCGACGGCGACGGTGACCTGCTGTCGGTGCTGATCGGGTTGTGGACGAGCCTGCTGGGCCACCCGGACGTGGCGGCGGACACGAACTTCTTCGTGGTGGGCGGCCATTCCCTGCTGGGTGTCCGGCTGGTCCAGCACGTCGAGGACCTGACCGGGGTGGGGCTGAAGCTGACCGACATCTTCTCGATGCCGACCCCGGGCCAGCTGGCCGAGCACGTCCGCGACCTGCTCAAGGCGGCTTGACCCGGGCGCAGGCCAGGACCCCGGCGCTTCCCTCGGCGCCGGGGTCCTTCCCCGTGTCCGGGGCGAAGGGAACCGGCCCGACGATCAGGCCGTCACCGGGAAGGTGTGCAGGCCGCGGATGAACGGTGAGGTCCGCCGCGTCACTTCGGCCGCCTGCTGCAGGTCCGGGAAGCGGTCCAGCAGGACCCGGAACGCCACATCGCCCTCCAGCCGGGCCAACGGCGCTCCCACGCAGTAGTGGATTCCGCTCGAGAACGAAATGTGGTCCGGGCCCGGCGGCCGCGTCAGGTCGAACACGTCCGGGTTTTCGAACGCCTCCGGGTCGCGGTTGCACGCGCCCGTCAGGATCGTCACCTGGCTGTCCACCGGGATCTTCTTGCCCGCCAGTTCGACGTCCTCGTGGGCGAAGCGGGCCTGCATCAGCACCGACGTGTCGTACCGCAGCGCCTCCTCCACCGCCCGCGGCGCGAGATCCGGCGTCTCCTTCAGCAGTTCCCACTGCGCCGGGTTCGAAAGCAGCGCCAGGACGCCGTTGCCGATCAGGTTGACCGTCGTCTCCGTGCCGGCCAGCGACAGCATCCCGCACATCGCCACCAGCTCGTCCGCCGTCAGGCGGTCGCCGTCGACCGAGCGCAGCAGGCGGCTCACCAGGTCGTCGCCCGGTTCCGCCACGCGCAGCTCCAGCAGTTCGGTGAACAGCGCCGTCATCCCGTCGACCGCGTCCTGCAGCCGCTTCGCCTCTTCGAGCGAGACCACGCCGTCGAGGACGAGGCTCAGCCCGGCCGCCAGCTCGTCGAACTCCGCCTGGCGCGATTCCGGAATGCCGAACAGCGTCGCGATCACCGCGCACGGGACGCGTTTGGCGAATTGGGTCATCAGGTCGAACGGCCTGCTCGAATCCACCTCGTCCAGCAGTTCGTGGCACGCTCGTTCGATATCGGGCCGCAGCAGGCCGATGGTTTTCGGGCTGAACGCGGGCATCGCCAGCTTGCGCAGCCGCGTGTGTTCCGGCGGGTCCATCGCCAGGAAGGAATTGTCGAACGTCGAGGTGCCCTGCGGCCAGTACCCGGTCAGTGTGCGGCGGCCGAACCGGCGGTCGCGCAGCACGCTGTCGCCGATTTCCCGCGAGATCACCGCGTAGATCCCGATCCGGCTTTTCTGCACCGGACCACGGGCCCTCATCTGCGCGTACACCGGGTACGGGTCCGCCGGTCCGAGCATCAGCCGGGCGACCCGGTCGCCGAGGGCCCCGAGGGAGGTGAGCCCGGCCCGCGCGGTGCGCAGCTGGGCCTCGAGTTCACTGTCGGTCGCTGTCGTCATGGCTCTTCCCTCGGTCCGCAATTGCGTTCGGGTCTCGGGGCGTTTAGTCTGTTTTGGTCGGCTCGCAACCGGCTGCCACCGTATTCGCGCGACACGCCGAAACAAAACCCCTATGGGAACCCCTATCGGCGGCCATGAAGTGTTCATTCTCTTTTCCCGATCCGGCCGCTACGCTGTGCGGCGTAAAAGTCGTT
Source organism: Streptomyces sp. MN03-5084-2B (assembly GCA_033793495.1). GTDB lineage: Bacteria > Actinomycetota > Actinomycetes > Mycobacteriales > Pseudonocardiaceae > Amycolatopsis. Next base: position 155,800 of record JARAWT010000002.1, read on the forward strand.
CAGACCAGGGGATGATGATCCACGTGCGTTCACAGCCACGGCAGGACCCAGCGCCGACGATCGAGGACGGCGCACCCGCGCTCCGGTTGTCCGGGCTGCGCAAGAGATTCGGCCGCAAGGTCGCGGTGGACGGCGTCGACCTCGTCGTGCCACGTGGTTCGTTCTACGGCCTGGTCGGGCCGAACGGGGCGGGCAAGACGACGTCGTTGTCGATGGCGGTCGGCCTGCTCCGGCCCGACGACGGCACCGCGCGGATCTTCGACGTCGACGTCTGGACCGACCCGGTGCGCGCCAAGGCCTTCGTCGGCGTCCTGCCCGACGGCATGTCGCTGCCCGAGCGGCTCACCGGCCGCGAACTGCTGACCTACCAGGGCCTGCTGCGCGGGCTGCCGCCGGCGCAGATCGACGAGCGCGCGGACGAGCTGCTCGAGGTCCTCGAACTGACCGAAGCCAACCGCACGCTGGTCATCGACTACTCGACCGGCATGCGGAAGAAGATCGGGCTGGCCACCGCGCTGCTGCACGCCCCGAAGCTGCTGGTGCTCGACGAGCCGTTCGAGGCGGTCGACCCGGTGTCCGCGGCGACCATCCGCACGATCCTGCAGCGGTTCGTCTCGGCGGGCGGCTCGGTGGTGTTCTCCAGCCACGTGATGGCCCTGGTCGAGCAGCTCTGCGACCACGTCGCGGTGATCGCGCGCGGCCAGGTGGCCGCGGCCGGGCCGGTCGACGAGGTCCGCGCCGGCCGGGGGCTGGAAGACGTCTTCGTCGAGCTCGTCGGCGCCCGCACCGGAGGCATGGAGGGGCTGTCGTGGTTGGCGTCCTGATCCGGATGAAGCTGGCCGTGCTGCGCCGCTCGATGAGCGGGCAGCGCGCGGCCAGCATGCTCGCGGGCGGCTCGATCGGCCTGGTCCTCGCGGTGGGCACGCTCCTGGTCGGGTTCTCGAGCTTCGGCTCGCCGGACACCGAGGTCGCGGTGCTGTCGCTGCTGCTGATGGTGTGGACGCTGGGCTGGCTGTTCGGCCCGATGCTCACCGGCGGCGACGCCGTGCTGCGGCTGGAGTACTTCACCCTGCTGCCGATCCGGCCGCGGAGGCTGGCGGCCGGCATGGTCGGCGCCGGGTTCGTCGGCATCACGCCGGTGGTCGCGCTGGTCGCGTTCGCCGTCCTGGTCGTCTACGGCGCCCACCTGGGCCTGGTCGCGGCGCTGGTCGCGATCCCCGCGCTGCTGCTGCAGCTGTGGTTCGTGGTCGTGCTGTCCAAGGCAGGCATGCAGGCGCTGGGCAGGCTGGTCCGGTCGCGGTTCGGCTGGGAGCTGTCGTCGCTGGTCGTCGGGTTCGTGCTGGGCCTGCAGAACACCGGCTGGATGGACATCGGGCTGGCGATCCGCACCTTCAGCGGCGGCTGGGCCGACGGCGGCGGCGTGATCCTGCGGATCCTCCCGTCGAGCTGGGCGGTGCTGGCCGTCGAGGCGGCGGGCCGGGGGGACTGGGGGATCGTCGCGCTGACGCTGGGCGGCCTTGCCGTCCTGGGCGCGTTGCTGTTCCTGGCGTTCTCGGCGCTGCTTTCCCGCCAGCTGGTGCGCGGGCTGTCCGACGGCGGCACGACGCAGACCGGCGGCGACAGCCCGGCGAGCAAGCGGATCCTGCCCGGCAGCCCCTTCGGTGGCGTGCTCGGCAAGGAGCTGCGGCTGTGGGTGCGCGACCTGCGCCGCGCCCGGTTCCTCAGCATGGCGCTGTGGGCGGGGCTGTTCAGCGGCCTGTTCCCGCTGCTCGACGGCAACACCGTGATGCTGCCGTTCGCGGGCGTCATCACCGCGCTGTTCGCCGGGGCGCTGTCGGCGAACGTCTACGGCCTGGACGCGGGCGCGCTGTGGCTGACGCTGGTCACGCCGTCGGCCGAACGGGTCGACGTCCGCGCCCGGCAGGTGGCCTGGCTGCTGGTGGTCGCGGTGCCCGTCGTCGTGCTGACGGGGCTGTTGACGCTGGTCAGCGGCCAGGGCTGGGCCTGGGTGTGGGTGCTGGCGGTGCTGCCGGCGATGCTCGGCGCGGCCGCCGGGCTGGTGCCGCTGGTGTCGCTGGTCGGCGTCGCGCCGTTCCAGGACCGTCCGGGCGGCAACCCGATGGACGGCTTCACCGACGAGAGCGGCGACCAGGTCCGGCTGAAGATCTTCGGGATGCTGTTCGGGCAGATCCTGCTGGCCGCCCCGGCCGCGGCGGTCGTGCTGATCGGGTTCCGCACCGGCAACGCGACGCTGGGGTGGCTCGGCGTGGTGGCCGGGCTCGTGCTCGGCGCGTGCTACGCGTGGCTGTTCGGCAGGCTGGCCTACCGGCGGCTCGAGACGGCGGGGCCGGAGATCCTCGACCTGATGCGCAAGGGCGTCCGCGCCGAGGTGAAGATCTCCGGCGAGGAGGAGACGGGCGAAGAGGCCGAGCCGGAGAAGAAGGACGACCTGAGCGGCGGGCAGAACGCGCTGGTCGCGCTGTTCGTGCTGGTCGGCATCCTGCTGGTGATCCCACAGGGCCTGGTGTCGCTGGCGCTGAGCCTGTTCGGGGCGCCGCTGCCGGGCTGGTTCCTGGTCGACCACGTGCCGTCCGGCCTGCGGGTGCTCACCGCGCTCGGCTCGATCGTGGTGGGGCTGTGCTCGTTCGGGGTGGTCGTGCTCCTGCACCGGATCGCCAAGCGCAAGGCGCTCGACGAGATGCCGGAACCCGAAGTGGAGCGTGAGCACGCCGAGGTCGGCTGATCCTGCCCCAAGCGCCCCAATGTGGCCTTCGGTGCGTTCAACGCACCGAAGGCCACATTGGGGCGCTGGTCAGCGGGGGTGGCGGAAGCGGATGTTGCCGGCACCGACCTTGCAGTGGGCCCGCAGCACCGGCTGTCCCGGCTCGGGCGGCGCGGTGACCGTGTCGGTGATGTCGCCGGCGCCGGTGGCCATCGCCTCGAACACGAGGGTCCAGCCGCGGGGCACGACGACCAGGATCGTGCCCCAGCCGCATTCGAGGTTCAGGGTGACTTCGCGGTGCGGGCAGACCGCCTCGGTGAAGTCGATCCTGACGTCCCCGGAGGAGCACTTGGCGTCGATCCGGCTGGGGACGTCCCAGACGCCGGTGCGTTCGACGTCGCCCATCCCGGCCTTGAGCACGAGCGGCGGCGTTTCGACGGCGGCGCCGGGCGGCTCGTGTGCGGCCGGCAGGTCGTCGAGCAGCGGGGCGAGGTCGCCCCGCGTCCGCGCGTTCGCCGCGGCGGCGGACCGTTCGGTGTATTCGCCGAGGTCGAGCATGCCCTGGCTGAGGGCGTCCTGCAGCAGCCGCGCGGCGCGCTGCCGGTCCGAGTGGGACGCGCGCAGCGTCGCGGTGCGGGCTGTCTCGTGTGGGGTCATGTCTCCACGCAACCACGCCGGACGGGGCCGGGGGACCCCGGAAAACCGGGCCGGCCACCCCTGAACCGGACTTCCCGGCGCGAAGCCGTGCGAGATTCGGACCTGTGGCCTGGGGGTCAGGCCGCCCAAGGGAGGACGGGTACGACATGACAGTTTCCCTCGACAGCCAGGTGTGGATCCGGCGCTTCCACACCGCGCCGGCCGCCGTGGCGCGGCTGGTGTGCTTCCCGCACGCCGGTGGCTCGGCGAGCTACTTCCACCCCGTTTCGGCGGCGCTGTCGCCGTCGGTGGAGGTGCTGGCCGTGCAGTACCCCGGCCGTCAGGACCGCCGCGCCGACCCGCTCGTGGACGACCTGCACTTGCTCGCCGACCAGCTCGCGGACGTCATCGCCGCGGAGGGCGCCGGGCCGCTGGCGTTCTTCGGCCACAGCATGGGCGCCAGCCTCGCCTTCGAGGTCGCCCGGCGGCTCGAAGCCCGCGGCACGCGGGTGCTCGAGCTGTTCGTCTCCGGCAGGCGTGCGCCGTCGGCGTTCCGCGACGAGCGGTTCCACCAGCAGAGCGACGAGGGCCTGCTGGCCGAGGTCAAACGGCTCAGCGGCACGGACGCGAAGGTGCTGGAAGACGACGAGATCGTCCGCATGGTGCTCCCGGCGCTGCGCAACGACTACAAGGCCGCCGAGACCTACCGCTACCGGCCCGGCCCCGACGTCAGCGCCCCGATCACCGCCCTCATCGGCGACCGCGACCCGAAGGTCACCGAAGACGAGGCCGGCCAGTGGGCGCGGCACACATCCGGGGCGTTCGAGCTGAAGACCTACCCGGGCGCGCACTTCTACCTCAACGAGCACCACGCGGCGGTCAACCGCCTGATCGGCGAGCGGCTGGCCGCGGCCGTCCGGTGAGGCGCACGGTGCCGTGTCCGTGAGGGGGCCCGGCTGCCGCCTGGGCAGGCACGGTCAGCTCAGCCGGGTGAAGACGAAGTTGCTGCTGCCTGCCGAGCCGTCGGTCGTCCACTGGCCCCCGCAGCAGGGCGCCGGGCCGGTCGGCGAGGCGCCGGGGACCGTGCGCCGTGGCGGAGTCGATCAGGGCGATGAGGAGCTCGGCCGCTTCCGCCACCCGCCCGCAGTCGGCCCGGCGCGCGGCCGGCGCGTAGGTGAAGTAGGCGATGTCGGTGCGGGAGCCCGTGCGCCGGGCCGCGCGGAGGCCGAGCCCGAGCACGTCGTCTCCGCGGTGCCACCACGGCGCCGGCAGGAGCTTCACCGACACGACACGCGCGAGCACCAGGGCGTCCCACGGCTCATCCCGGACTCCTCGTGTAACGCCCGGGAGGGTTCCGGGCACTGAGCCTGCCGTCAGCCCAGTGTTCCTCACTTCCGGAGGCGTTACATGGCGGAGAACAGCCGGCACCCGATGCCGAACTACGACGACCTGCGTGCCCTGTTCATCAACGGCACGCTCAAGCGCTCGCCCGATCCCAGCAACACCGACGGCCTGATCGAGGTCAGCCGCGGGATCATGGAGAAGAACGGTGTCCGGGTCGAGGTGCTGCGCGCGATCGACCACGACATCGCCACCGGCGTCTGGCCGGACATGACCGAGCACGGCTGGGCCACCGACGCCTGGCCGGCCATCTACGAGAAGGTGATGGCCGCCGACATCCTCGTGCTCGCCGGGCCGATCTGGCTGGGCGACAACAGTTCCGTCATGAAGCAGGTCATCGAGCGGCTCTACGCGTGCTCGCACCTGCTCAACGACGCGGGACAGTACGCCTACTACGGCCGGGCCGGCGGCTGCCTGATCACCGGCAACGAAGACGGCGTCAAACACTGCGCCATGAACGTCCTCTACAGCCTCCAGCACCTCGGCTACACCATCCCGCCGCAGGCCGACGCCGGCTGGATCGGCGAAGCCGGGCCCGGACCGTCCTACCTGGACCCCGGCTCCGGCGGCCCGGAGAACGACTTCACCAACCGCAACACCACGTTCATGACCTGGAACCTGCTGCACCTGGCCCGCATGCTCAAGGACGCCGGCGGCATCCCGGCGCACGGCAACCAGCGCAGCGAATGGGACGCCGGCTGCCGGTTCGACTTCGCCAACCCCGAATACCGCTGAGCCATGCCCGGTGTCGGCTTCGGCAACCTCTTCGCGGTGGCCGCGGTCGCGCTCGCCGCGCCGCTGCTGCTCGGGTTCGCGCCCCGGCTGAAGATCCCCGCGGTCGTGCTGGAGATCGTGGCCGGGATCGCGCTCGGGCCGTCCGGGCTCGGCTGGACCCGCGCCGATCTCCCGGTGCAGATCGTCGCCCTGCTCGGACTCGCGTTCCTGCTGTTCCTGGCCGGGTTGGAGATCGACGTCCGCCGGCTGCGCGGGCGGGCCCTCCGGGTGGCGCTGACAGGGTACGTCCTGACGCTGGCGCTCGGCCTCGCGGCGGGGGCCGGGTTCGCGGCCGCCGGATGGGTGCACAGCCCGCTGCTGGTGGCGGTCGCGCTCTCGGCGACGTCGCTCGGGCTGGTGGTGCCGGTGCTCAAGGACGCCGGGCAGGCCGAAAGCGGCCTCGGGCAGGCGGTGATCGCCGCCTGCTCGGTCGCCGACTTCGCCGCCGTCCTGCTGGTGTCGCTGGTGTTCTCGGCCTCCGGTGGCAGCACGGGGGCACGGCTGGTGCTGCTCGTGGCGTTCGCGGGGCTGGTCGTGGTGGCCGCCGTGGTCGTCGGCCTGGCCGGCCGGTCACGCCGGCTCGGTGCCACGCTGGTCCGGCTGCAGGACACCACGGCCGAGATCCGCGTCCGCGCGGCCGTCGTGCTGCTGATCGCGTTCGTCGCACTGGCCGAGGCGTTCGGGCTGGAGAGCATCCTCGGCGCCTTCCTCGCCGGTGCGGTCGTCGGCCTGCTCGACCGCGACTCCGCGTCACACCCGCGGTTCCGGATCAAGCTCGACGCGCTCGGCTACGGCTTCCTCGTGCCGGTCTTCTTCGTCACCAGCGGCCTGCGGCTCGACCTCTCGGGGCTGCTCGCCGACGCGGCCGCGCTCGCCCGCGTCCCGCTGTTCCTGGCTGCGCTGCTGCTGGCCCGCGGCGTCCCGGCGCTGCTGTTCGCCCGCGAGTTCGGTGCCCGCCGGGCGATCGCGGCCGGCCTGCTGCAGGCGACGTCGCTGCCCTTCCTGGTCACCGCCACCCAGATCGGCGTGCCGGCCGGGCTGATGACGCCGGTGACCGCGGCCGCGCTCGTCTGCGCGGGCCTGCTGTCGGTGCTGCTGTTCCCGGCCGAAGCCCTGTCCTTGCTGCGCTCACGGGATCGGGTGGCCGTAAGGTGACCGTCATCCTCTTCCACCCCTGCCGCGGCTACGCTCGTCCGGTGACGAAGCTGCCGGCCGACGACGAGCTGGTCGCCGCCCTGCGGGCCGGCGACGGCGCGGCGTTCGCGAAGGTGCTCGACGCCTGGTCGTCGTCGATGCTGCGGCTCGCGCGTTCGTTCGTCTCCACGCACGCCAGCGCCGAAGAGGTCGTGCAGGACACCTGGCTCGCGGTCGTCAAGGGCCTCGGCGCGTTCGAAGGGCGGGCGGCCTTCAAGACGTGGGTGTACCGGATCCTGGTCAACACGGCCAAGAAACGCGGCGCGCACGAGAAGCGCAGCGTTCCGTGGACCAGCCTGCTGCCCGGCGACGAGGACCACGGCCCGACCGTGGACCCCGCCCGGTTCCAGGGGCCCGGCGGCGCCTACCCCGGACACTGGCGGGAAGTTCCCGGAGCGTGGGCGTCGCCGGAGAAAACCGCACTGGCACTGGAAGTCCGCGGGGTGATCACCGAGGTGCTCGACGAGCTGCCCCCGCGGCAGCGGGCGGTGATCAGCCTGCGCGACGTCGCCGACCACACGGCCGAGGAGGTCTGCGAGATGCTGCAGATCTCCGCGGCCAACCAGCGGGTCCTGCTGCACCGCGCCCGCGCGGTTGTCCGCGAACGGCTGGCCGGCTACCTGGGGGCGACGGGATGAACTGCGACGAATTCGTCGAGCTGGTCACGGCGTTCCTGGACGGCGCTCTCGACCCCGGGACGGAAGAGCGGTTCGTCGAGCACCTGGCCCTGTGTGACGGCTGCGAGCGGTACCTGGAGCAGTTCCGGACCACGATCACGGAACTGGGCGAGCTGCCGCCGGAGTCGCTGTCCCCGGAGGTGCGCACCGACCTGCTGAACGCCTTCCGGGACTGGCACCGGGCCTGATCCCGCCCGGGTGCGGACCAGCTGGGTGGCGCGTCGTCGACGTCGTCCGCAGTGTGGGTGAGCGTGTCGGAGGCGGGGAGTGGCCGCGCTGATCCGTTGGCGCGAATTTTCCTTCCGTCACTCCGCCGTTCCGGTGATCTAACAGTAGCCAACATGACTCAACATCTTGTCCGTTTGACTCTGCGGGAGACTGTTGACTTCGCGCGGTGAAAAGGTAACGATTCGGGCATCGAAGAACGGGGTGGTTCACGATGTCGCCAAAGTCGGACGAGCGCGGGCGCTCGCTCAGCCGTCGTACGTTCCTGAGCGGCGGTGCTGCGCTGCTGAGCACGCTCGCCCTGCCCGCGACGCTGTCGTCGCTGGCTTGCCCGGCCGCGGCCGCCACGCGGGACTGGGCCGCGCCGCCGAACGGGTTCCCCGAGTGGAACGACAACATCGGGATCTTCGACATCGGCAGCGAACCGCCGCACGCCACCCTCATGCCCTACGCCGATCTGGGGCAGGCGCTGGCCGGCGACCGCACCCGCTCGCCGTACCGGCAGAGCCTGGACGGCGACTGGAAGTTCCGGCACGCCGACCGGCCCGACGCGCGGGATCCCGAGTTCCACCGCGAGAACGTCGACGACAGCTCCTGGCCGACCATCCCGGTCCCGTCGAACTGGCAGCTGCACGGCTACGACTTCCCGATCTACGTCAACATCACCTACCCCTGGTGGGGCGCCAACGGCCGGAACGAGAACGCCCAGCCGCCGTACGCGCCGACGAAGTTCAACCCCGTCGGCCAGTACCGGCGGACCTTCCAGGTGCCGTCCGGGTGGTCCGGCCGGCGCACGTTCCTGCACTTCGAAGGCGTGAAGTCGGCCTTCTACGTGTGGGTCAACGGCACCCTGCTCGGCTACCGGGAGGACTCGCGCACGCCCGCGGAGTTCGACCTCACCGACCACCTGCGGCCGGGGACCAACCAGCTCGCCGTGGAGGTCTACCGCTTCCCGGACGGCGACTGGCTGGAAGACCAGGACATGATCCGGCTGTCCGGCATCTTCCGGTCCGTCTACCTGTACTCGACGCCGGCCGTGCACCTGCGCGACTTCCGGCTCGACCCGAAACTGCGCGACAGCTACACGAACGCCGACCTCGCCGTCACCGCGAGCGTCCGCAACTACGGGAATGCGGACAACCGCACCTACACCGTCGAAACCCAGCTGTACGACGCCGGCCGGCGGCCCGTGTGGCCGCAGCCGCTGCGGCAGCAGGTGAGCCTCGGCTCGGCGCCGGCCGGGCAGGACGTCACCGTCCAGGCGGCCCAGGGCGTTCGCGCGCCGAAGCTCTGGTCGGCGGAACAGCCGAACCTCTACACCGCGGTGCTCGTGCTGCGCGATCCCTCCGGAAAGCCCATCGAGACGCTGTCCGCCCGCGTCGGGTTCCGGGAGTTCGCGCTCACCGGCGGGCTGATGCGCATCAACGGGCAGCCGGTCAGCCTGCGCGGCACCAACCGGCACGAAGAGCACCCGGCCCGCGGCGGCGCGCTCACCCGCGCCGACCTCGTCGAGGACATCCGGCTGGTCAAGCGGCTCAACATCAACGCGGTCCGCACGTCGCACTACCCCAACGATCCCGTCTGGTACGAGCTGGCCGACGAGTACGGGATCTACCTCGTCGACGAGGCGAACCTGGAGACGCACGGCGTCCGGGACCGCTTCCCCGGCTCGAACCCGGAGTGGACCGGCGCGGTACTGGCCCGCGCCAAGGCGATGGTGCACCGCGACAAGAACCACCCGAGCGTCGTCATCTGGTCGCTCGGCAACGAAGCGGGCTCGGGCAGCAACTTCTCCGCGATGTACGACTGGATCCGGTCCTACGACACGACCCGCGTGATCCAGTACGAAGGCGACGACCGGCCGGGAGTCAGCGACATCCGTTCGCAGATGTACCCGACCCCGGCCGCGCTCGAAAAGCGGGCTCTCGACACGGCCGACACCCGGCCCTACGTCATGATCGAGTACGCGCACTCGATGGGGAACTCCACCGGGAACTTCAAGGAGTTCTGGGACGTCATCCGCGCGCACCCGGTGCTGCAGGGCGGGTTCATCTGGGACTTCGTCGACCAGGGGCTGTACTGGCCGACCCCGAAGCGCAAGCTGCTCACCGAGTCCGGTCCCGCCGCCCTCACCGCGGAACTGGCACCGGCCTCGACGTTCGACGCCGGGCACGGGCTGGCCGGCGCCGCGGTCTTCCCGCCCACGCGGAGCGTCGACCTGACCGGTTCGCTGACGCTCGAAGCGTGGGTCACCGCGGGCGCCGTCGGCGGCCACCAGCCGATCGTCGCCAAGGGCGACCACCAGTACTCGCTCAAGCAGAGCGAGAGCAACCTCGAATTCTTCGTGTACGCCGGCTCCTGGATTTCGGCCACCGCCCCGCTGCCGGCGGACTGGGTGGGCAAGGAACACCACGTCGCCGGCGTCCTCGACCACGACGCGAAGACGTTGACGCTCCACATCGACGGCAACGCCGTGGCCCGCACGGACACCGATCGCGTCCCGGACAGCACGACCGCCCAGCTCGCGCTCGGCACCGACCACGAAAACCCCGAGCGGGTGTTCAGCGGCCGCATCCGGGCCGCCCGGGTCTACGCGCGGGCGCTCACCGCGGCCGAACTCGCCGCCGACCGGGCACCGCAGGACCCGGCCGTCCGGTTCTGGTTCGACGCGGCCACCGCGGCCTACACCGAAAAGCAGCCGGCCGAGCGGACCTACCTCTCCTACGGTGGCGACTGGGGCGACAACCCGAACGACGGCAACTTCTGCGCCAACGGCATCGTCACCGCCGACCGCCGGATCAGCGGGAAGGCCGTCGAGGTCAAGCACGTCTACCAGGCGATCAACGTCTCCGCCGACGCCGGCCTGCCCGCCGGCCGGGTGACGATCACGAACGAAAACCTCTTCACCGACGTCAATGCCCACGACGGCACCTGGGCGCTGGTGAACGACGGCAAGGTCGTGCAGCGCGGCCGGCTCACCGGCGCTCAGCTCGACGTCCCGCCGCGCTCGAGCCGGACGATCACCGTGCCGCTGCGCCGTCCGGTCCGTCCGGCGGGCGAGTACTTCCTCCAGTTCTCCTTCACCACCAGGACACCGACGATCTGGGCCGAACCCGGGTTCGAGGTGGCGAGGCAGCAGCTGCCGGTCGACTTCGGCAGCCCCGCCGTGCCGCAGGTGCCGCTCGCCCGGGTGCCGGCCGCCACCGTGCGCGAGAGCGACCGGAGCGTCGAGATCACCGGTGCCGGGTTCGGCGTCTCGATCGCCAAGGACACCGGGCTCATCACGGCCTACGAAGCCCACGGCGTCCGGCTCGTCACCTCCGGGCCGGTGCCGAACTTCTGGCGGGCACCGACCGACAACGACGTCGGCAACGGCCACCCGAGCCGGGTCGCCACCTGGCGGTACGCCGGCGCCGACCGGCACGTCACGGACGTCACCGTGACACCCGGCCGGGCCGTGGTCGTGACGGTCCACGGCACCCTGCCGACGTCGGTCGCCTCCGCCTACACCACCACGTACACGGTGTTCGGCCACGGTGAGATCAAGGTGGACCAGTCGGTGCACCCCGGCGCACCCGGCCTGCCGTACCTGCCCGAAGTCGGCACGATCCTGTTCGTGCCGGGCGAATTCGACACGGTGGACTACTACGGCCGCGGGCCGGAGGAGAACCACTGGGACCGCAACACAGGTTCCGACGTGGGCGTGTACTCGTCGACGGTGGCGCGGCAGTGGACGGGCTACATCCGGCCGCAGGAGAACGGCAACAAGACCGACGTGCGGTGGATCGCGCTGACCGACAAGCGCGGGGTGGGGCTCCTCGCGAGCGGGGAGCCGCTGCTGGAGGTCAACGCCTCGCACTTCACCCCGGAGGACCTCTCGAGCGGCGCCTTGCACGACTACCAGCTGACGCCGCGCCCGGACGTCGTGCTCCGGCTGAACCACCGCCAGATGGGTGTCGGCGGCGACGACAGCTGGGGCGCGCAGACGCACGACGAGTACAAGCTGTTCGCGGACCGGGACTACCACTACACCTACCGGCTGCGCCCGCTGCTGCGGCGCGACCAGGCCATGGAACTGTCCCGGAGGCCGACTGCGTCGTCGTGAGAAGCCGGATCCCGGGCCGGACGACCTGCGTGGATCCGGTCCGCCCGCGACGGTGTGTGTCCGGCATATGGTTCGGCGAGAGGCTCTCGATCGGTCGGCTTGTGTACACCAGTGTCCTACCCCGCAAGTCTTGGAGGACGCGTGATCACACGACGGAGGATGCTCGGCGCCACCGCGCTGGCCGGAGCCTGGGTGCCGTGGGCGCACCGGGAGCCTCGGCCGCCGGCACCCGATCCACAGTGGACGAACTCGCCCGGTTCGTCACCGACCTCGCCGGCCGTGGCGGGTTCTCCGGCACCGTCCGGCTCGTCCAGGACGGCCGGCTGGCGTTCGGCACCACGCTCGGCGAGGCCGTGCCCGAGCTCCGGGGCACCGCACTGGACCCGCTCACCCTGCACCAGCTGCTCACCAACACGGCGGCGCTCCCGGAGGTGGCACCCGGGCGGTGTGTGCGGAGCGGACGGGCGGGGTATCCGGCCGGCATGACGTCGATCGGCTACTTCCTTTCGTGCGAGCAGTACGGGCCCCGTGAGCTCGTCGCCCAGGCCCGGGCGGCCGAGCGCGCCGGGTTCCGGCGACTGTGGATCTCGGACCACTTCCACCCCTGGAACGACGCGCAGGGCCAGAGCCCGTTCGTCTGGTCGGTGCTCGGCGCCCTGTCGGAGGCCGTTTCGCTGCCGATCACGACGGCGGTCACCTGCCCGACCGTGCGGATCCACCCGGCCGTGCTCGCCCAGGCCGCGGCCACCGCGGCGGTCCAGCTGGACGGCCGGTTCGTGCTGGGCGTGGGGTCGGGGGAGGCGCTGAACGAGCACATCCTCGGCGACCCGTGGCCCTCGGCCGGGCAGCGGCTGGAGATGCTGGAGGAGGCCGTCGAGGTCATCCGCAAGCTCCACGCGGCGGGGGTGCGCGGCGAAGCGGTGAGTCACCACGGAACGCACTACGAGGTGCAGGACGCGCGGATCTACACCGTGCCGGACCGCCCGGTGCCGATCTACGTGTCGGGGTTCGGGCCGCAGGCCACGAAGCTCGCCGGGCGGATCGGCGACGGGTACTGCACGGTCGTCCCGGACGCCGACCTGGTCCGGGCCTTCCGCGAAGCCGGTGGCGGGGACAAGCCGGTGCAGGCCGGGATGAAGGTCTGCTGGGACGCCGACGCCGGAGCGGCGCTGGACCGGGCGCACCGGCTGTGGGCCAACGACGTCCTGCCCGGGCAGCTGGCCCAGATCCTGCCGCGGCCGGAGGACTTCGAAGCCGCGACGTCGTTCGTCCCGCGCGAGGACGTCGGCGAGGCGATCGTGTGCGGCGACGACCCGAAGGCGCACGCGGAACGCGTCCGCCAGTACGTCGACGCCGGGGTCGACGAGATCTACGTGCAGCAGGTCGGCGCCGACCACGACGGCTTCTTCCGCGGCTGGCAGGAGCACGTCCTGCCCGAGTTCCACTGACGGCCGCGCGGTTCTCGAACGGCCTGCCGGGCAGCCGATCCGACCCCGATGTCCGCCCCCACGGGCGGCGCAGCCCGGGTGCCCGGGGTGCGATCTTGGGATGGTGACCAGGCATCGATCGGTGCACGACGTCGAAGGCCGGGGCAGCCCGTCCGGCGTCGCTGCCGGCCGGGTCTCGCGTGGCCTGCCTCCGGCCGCGGGACACCTTCTGTCCCTGCAGGCGGCAGCGGGAAACCATGCCCTCGCAGAGCTGTTTTCCGGGCGCGGCGGGCCTTCCGCCCCGGTGGTGCAGCGCATGAAGCTGTCCGGCTTTCCCGGGGTCGGTCAGCAGCTGGTGCAGCTGATGACCTACACCACGCCGCGGCGCGGGTGTCCCTATTACCTGATGATCGATGCGGGATCGAACTGGCACGTCTCGATACCGGTCAGGAAGCAACTGGCCACCTGGGCAACCATTCAGGCGCACGACTTCAACTCGTACCACGTGACGGATCCGGCCGGAAACCATTACCAGTACGAGTCGCCCCAGCACGTCCGCACGGGCACCGACGGCACCGGGCCGTTCGACGTCAAAGCAGCCGACCAGGTCGTTGCCCGGATCTTCGGGGTGCGCCCCACGGAGCGGGCCAACCCGAACGCGAAGCTCGTCGCATACCGGTCCGGCGTCATGGACAAGAAGCAGTTCACCTACCTGGCCGTGTTCAACGGCGCGGTAGGCCGCCTCGCCAAGGAGTTCGGCACCGCACCGCTCGCCTTCGACGCGCTCGAGGCGCGAAGTGTCGACGCCGAATCGTGGTACGGCCTGATGGACGTCTACGGGAAGGACCCGGACTGGGCCACGTTCGAGGCGGCGTTCAAGCCCACGGGCCTGCAGCCCCGTGAGACGAAGCGGAAGGCGCCGGAGACGCCGGCCGAAGAGACCCAGGCCGTCAAACTCGCCAACACGGCGAGCGAGCAGGTCGTCCCACCGTCGACCGAGCCGATACAGGCACCGGAAAAGGAGCCGGCGAAGGCCGGTGCCGGTGAAAAGGAAGAGGAAACGGAAACCTGACACCCGGTTCGCCGTGCTTCCCGTACCGCGCCGCATTCAACCCCCAGGTGGACCTCCACTTCAATCCGGAGCTTGAAGATTCCGGCGGCACAGCGCTCTAGCGTTCGTGGCGGTGACCGGAGGGGGAGACATGGCGGTGACGGCCGAGGTGCGGACCGGGCGGGGCGAGCGGATCGCGGTGGGGGTGATCTCGGCCGTAGCCGCCGTCTTGTGGGGCTGGGCCTTGGGAAGCCGGGCGCTGCAGCCGTACTACGCGGCGGCCGTGCATTCGATGTCGCACGACGCCACGGCGTTTCTCTTCGCGGGCTTCGACCCGGCGGGAGTCGTCACCGTCGACAAACCGCCGCTCGCCTTCTGGACGCAGGCGCTCGGCGTGGCCGTCTTCGGGTTCCACCCGTGGGCGATCGCCCTGGTCCAGGTGCTCGAGGGCGTGGCCGCGGTGCTCGTGCTGCACCGGGTGGTGCGCCGCTGGGCCGGCCCGCGGACCGCGCTGCTCGCCGCGGCGCTCTTCGCGCTGACGCCGATCACCGCGGCGATCAACCGCGACAACCTGCCGGACACCCTCCTGGTGCTCCTGCTGCTGCTCGCCGCCTACTGCGTCACCCGGGCGATCGACGACGCCCGGTGGCTGGTGTGGGCGGGGGTCTTCGTCGGACTGGGCTTCCTCACGAAGATGCTCGCCGCGTGGATCGTGTTGCCGGGTCTGGCGTCGGCGTACTTCGTCGCGGCGCCCGGCTCACGCGGCCGGCGGCTTGCGTGGCTCGGCATGGCCGGCGCGGTGACGCTTTTCGTGTCGCTGGCGTGGCCCGTCGTCGTCACCGTGTGGCCCGGCGCCAAGCCGTTCGTCGGCAGCACCACGGACGGCTCGGTGTGGCAGCTGGCCTTCGGCTACAACGGACTGACGCGGCTGGTCGGCGGCGCGACCGGCATCGGCGGCGGTTACAGCGCCACGGTCGGCGCGGCGCTCGGCGGCGACGCGGGTCCGCTGCGGCTGTTCAACGCGGAGGTCGGCGGGCAGATCGCCTGGCTGCTGCCGCTCGCCGTGACGTCCTTGGTCGTCGCCGCGTTCCGCGCCCGCGGGGCCGCACCGCGGACGAAGGCGGGCTGGGTGCTGTGGGGTGGCTGGCTGGTCGCCGGGGCCGTGGTCTTTTCGTTCACCGGCGGCATCTTCCACGCCTACTACACCGCCGAGCTGGCCCCGGCGATCGCGGCACTCGCCGCCGCGGGGCTGGTCACGGCCTCGGGCTGGGCCCGCGGCGGGGCCCGGTTCGTCCTGCCGGCCGCGGTGGCGGGGACGGCGGTGCTCGCCTACGTCCTGCTCGGCCGGACGCCGGACTGGCTGCCGTGGCTGCGGTACACCGTGCTGGTCCTGGCGTTGCTCGCCGTCGTCGCGGCGCTGCTGCGGGCGACCCGCGCCGCGGCGGCGATCGGGCTGGCCGCCGTCGTGGCCGGGCCCGCGGCCTTCGTCGCCGATACCGCGGTGCGGCCGGTGAGCGTCCTGCAGAGCGCCGACCCGGCCGCCGGGCCACCTTCGACGGCCGCGCTGAACACCATCGTCAGCGCCCGCACGGGTGCGGGCGCCGCGGCCGGGTACGTCCGGTTCATCGACAGCGCGTACCGGCTCAGCCCCGGTCAGCGCGAGGTGCTCGCGTTCGCGCAGGCGTCGCCCGCCGAAATCACCCTGGCCGTCGAGGGCGGTACGTACGGCGCGGATCCGTTCCTGCTCAACACCGACGCACGCGTCGCGCCGCTCGGCGGTTACCTCGGCTTCGACCCGGCGCCGTCGGCCGCGGAGCTCCCGCAGTGGGTCGCGGCCGGGAAGCTGCGGTTCGTGCTGCTGCCGCGGGTGTTCGCCGACATCGCCCGTACCGGGGCGAGGCAGACCACCGCCGCGGCGGGCGACGCGGGGGAACTGACCCGGCGGGCCAGGTGGGAGGCGAAGCACTGCCGCCCGGTGCCGCCCGCGCGGATCGGCCCGGACGCGGCCGCGGCCGGGGTGCTGTTCGACTGCGGCGTCGG
This sequence comes from Streptomyces sp. MN03-5084-2B, assembly GCA_033793495.1. Taxonomy (GTDB): domain Bacteria; phylum Actinomycetota; class Actinomycetes; order Mycobacteriales; family Pseudonocardiaceae; genus Amycolatopsis. Next base: position 172,052 of record JARAWT010000002.1, read on the forward strand.
GCCGTGACCGGCTCGGGGCGCTTCAGCGGGCCCGAGGCGTCTCGTAGCCGTTTGCGAGGTAGGTGTCCAAGCGCCGGCGGCGTTCGGCGAGGTGCTGTTCCTGCCGGAGGAGCTCGTCGCGGACCTGCCGGACGCGGGCCAGGAGTTCGGTGCAGTCGCCGCGCGGGTGGGTATCGCCGGCGCAGGGGAGGATGTCCCGGACGACGTCGGAGGACAGGCCGGCGTGGAACATGTCCTGGACGAACGCGACGACCTCGATCGACTCGGGGGCGTACTCACGGTAGCCGTTGGGCCGGCGTTCGCTGCGCAGCAGGCCCTGCTGCTCGTAGTAGCGCAGTGCCCGGCTGCTGACGCCGGTGGCCTTGCTCAACTCGCCGATGCGCATGCCCCAGTTCACCTTGACCTTGACGTCAACGTCAAGGTTTACCGTCGGGATCATGACCACAGCAGCGCACCTGCGCGACAAGTTCGCCGTCGTCACCGGCGCATCCACCGGCATCGGAGCGGCGGTGGCCGAGCGGCTGGCCGCCTCCGGTGTGCACCTCGTCCTGGTCGCCCGCGACGCGGCCAAGCTCGACGAGGCGGCCGCGCGGCTGAGCGGTCGGCACGGAGTGACCGTGCGCGCCCTCCCACTCGATCTCGCCACCGCCGACGCGCCGACGCGGCTGGCCAAGACGTTGGCCGAGGAGAACATCGAGGTGGAGATGCTGGTCAACAACGCCGGCCTCAGCGCGCGCGGGCCGGTGCTCGACGGGGATCCGGCCCGGTTCCGGACCTTGGTCGACCTCAACGTCAGCGCAGTGACCGAGCTCACCACGCTCTTGATGCCCGCGATGGTCACCCGTGGCCACGGGGCCGTCGTCAACATCGCCAGCACCGGGGGATACCTGCCCGCCCCCTACCTGGCGGTGTACGCGGCGACGAAGGCGTACGTCGTCTCGTTCACCCGGGCGCTGTGGGCCGAGACCCGCGGCACCGGGGTCCGGGTGGTGGCGGTCAGCCCCGGTCCCACGAAGACTCCGATGAACCCTCGCGGCACCCGGAGCGCCGAGACCGTCGCCGCCACGGTGGTGCGTGCCCTGTCGGGCAAGGGACCGGCGGTCATCGACGGCAAAGCCAATGCGCTGACCGCTCTCTTGTTCGGCAGGCTGCTGCCGACGCGCCTCACCCTCGCCGTCGCGCGCAGGATGATGGCCAAAAGCGGCGTCTGAAGGGAACAACGTCACGTGCGCACCGATGCGAACCGGAACCGGGCCCGCATCCTGGACGCCGCGAGGGAGCTGTACGCGGCCAAGGGGCCCGACGTCACCGTGCGGGCCGTCGCGAGGCGCGCCGGGCTCGGGGTGGCCACTCTCTACCGGCATTTCCCGGACCGGGAAGCGCTCGTCGTCGCGGCCTTCGAACACGAGCTGGCGGACTGTCGCCGGCTGAGCGAGAAGGCACTCGCCGACCCTGATCCGTGGCGGGCGTTGCGCGGCGTGGTGGACCACGTCGTCCGCGCTCCGACCGGCAACTGGGCGTTCCGTGCGGAACCGCCGGACGAGGCGAAGGTGGGCGAAGCGCGGGCGCGGGCGATGTCCGACATCGCCGAGCTGGTGCGCCGGGCGCAGGAGAGCGGGGACCTGCGAGCCGACTTCTCGCCCGGCGACCTCGCCCTGCTCGCTCAGGCCAGCCACAGCCTCGGCGTGACGTCCCCGGCCGCGGCGCGCCGTCTGGTCGCCTACCTCCTGCAGTCGTTCTCCGCCCGCACCGCGCCGCTGCCGGCTCCCCAGCCGATCTCGGTGCTGGGCGCCGACTTCGGCTGAACGTCATCCGAGAAGCTTTCGCACGGAGGTTTCCCGCTTCTCCCGGATCAACCGGATTCCCGTCATCGCGCGGTTAGCGTTCTTCACGTGAAGATCACCAGCTGGGAGCAAGAAGACCTGATCAAGGGGCGCGCGGAAGTCCTTGCGCGCGTGCGTGGGCTGCGCGCCGAAATGAGCCGCAACGGCGTGCGCATCGACGCCGGGGGAACCGACGTGGCGGAGAACATGCGGTTGCTCGGCGAGGCGGGCGTGAACCGGCTCAGCGTGCCTGCCGAGTACGGCGGTTTGTGGGGCGGGGGCCGGTGGAGCGGCTGGCGTGACACGACCGAAGTGCTGGTGGAGATTTCCGCCGCCGACGGTTCGACCGGCATGTGCTGGACCAACAACGGGTTGCATCCCCGCCGCCTGTTCACCGCCGATCTGCCGCGCGAGACCAAGGAGCAGCTGGCCGCCGAGCTGATCGGCGACGGCAGGCGCCTGGTCTCCTCCAACTCCGAGGCCGGCGCCAAGGGACCGGTGACCGGCCGGCGGGTGCCGGGAGGTGTCGTGGTCAGCGGCACCAAGACGTTCAACACCAACAGCGGCGGCGGGGGCCGTGATCTCCTGGTCGTCGGATTCGCCCTGCTGGGACCCGACGCGGACCCGAAGACGGCCACGCGGCACGAAGCGCTGGTCCGGCTGGACGCGCCGGGCGTGCGGCAGGCGCACGACTGGGACAACATGGGCCAGCGCGGCACCCACAGCCAGACCATCGCCTACGAAGACGTGTTCGTCCCCGACGGGTGGCACTTCGCGTCCACATCGGCGGACCCGAACGCGTTCGGCGCGGGCATGCTGTTCCACGCGGCACTGATGCAGGGCATCGGAGAAGGCGCTTTCGAGGCCGCGATCGGCTACCTCCGGAGCTTGAACCGGGGGAGCATGCCCAGGTTCCCCACGGCTCTGGAGGATCCGCTGATGCACCGGCAGCTCGGCGAGATGTCCAGCGAACTGGCCGCGGCCCGGGCGTACCTGCTGAGCGTGGCCGGCCGGCTGGAGGAACCGGGTGCCGATCCGCGGACGATCACGATCCACGGGTTCCGGTCGAAGGTCGCGAGCAACCGGGCGAGCCTGGACGTGACCGGGCGGATCCACGACCTGACCGGCGCCCGCAGCACTGCCAACCGGTACCGGTTCGACCGGTTCTGGCGCAACGCCAGAACCTTCGCCACCCACGACTCGATCGACGCCAAGAACGCGCTCATCGGAGCGTACGAACTCTCGGGCGAGTTCCCGAACGTCCTCGACTACTTCAGGATCTGACGATGGATTCCACCGTCCTGCGTGCCGCTTTCGCGTGCTTTCCCACCGGTGTCACCGCCCTTGCCGGGCTGGTGTCCGGCAAGCCGGCGGGGATGGCGGTCAGTTCGTTCGCCTCGGTTTCCCTGGAACCGCCACTGATCGCCGCCTCGATCCAGCGCACGTCCACCACGTGGCCGATGCTCCGCGACGCTGCCGCCCTCGGGGTGAGCGTGCTGGCGGAGCACCACGGGGAAGTGGGCAGGCGGCTCTCGGGGCCCGGAGACCGGTTCGCCGGGGTGGACTGGACGACGTCGCAGTCGGAGGCGGTCTTCATCCAGGGGGCGACTGCCTGGTTCGAGTGCGTCCTGCACCAGGAGGTGCCGGCGGGCGACCACGTGATCGCGCTCCTGAAGGTGACGGCGGTCGAATTCCGGTCCTCTTCCCGGCCGCTGGTGTTCCACGGAAGCGGCTTCCGGCAGCTCGCCTGACCGGCGCACCACGGGACTGCGGCCACCGGCGGTCACCGCTCCCGGTTGACCGTGCTGACCTCGTCCTGCACCCGCGCGGGCAACCCCGTCACGCCGCGGAAGAGCTGCGCCCGGACGGACTGGGCCGGGCCCCGCACCGGTCCGGCCACCGGGTACACCTGCTCTTCGCCGGGCAGCGGGACACCGGGGCAGGTCGTCGACCGGGGGCGGGAGTTCTTGACCAGGAAGACGTTCACCAGGCCGTCGACGCACGGGTTGCCCGCCAGCGCGTACTGGCCGTGGAACGGCGAGTCGTCCACCGACACCAGCGGCACGCCCGCCGAACGCGCCCCCGACGTCGCCTGCTCGTAGCCGGTCTGCGGATCGAACTCCCCCTGCACCACGAGGATGTTCGCCGCCGCCTCGGCCGGCACCTTCGGTAGCTCGTGCTGCGGCTTGTCCGACCAGAAGCCGCACGGCTCGCCCAGGCCGTAGGCCCAGCCGAACAGCGGGTACGACGGGCCCTGCCGGTCACTGAGCCGCTGGTACCAGGCCGCCGAACGAGTGGGCTGGTCGCCGCACGCCACCGCGTAGCGGGTGCCGGGCGCCTGCGTGTAGTCCGGGGCGAGGCTCGCCGCGGCCACGCGATCCGTCCTCAGCTCGGCGGCCGGGACACCGAACGCCGTCCGGGACACCGCGTCGAGATCGCCTTCCAGCGCGGCCGGGCCGGCGGCCGCCGTGCCGTCGAGCTCCTGGGCGCCCAGGACGAGGATCAGCGCGCCGAGCAGCCACCGGAACGAGCTGCCGTTGCCGACGAAGATGCTGTCGTAGGTGTCCGGCGCGAGGCCGTGCGTGGCGTAGTAGGTGCGGACCCGCTCCCACTTCGCCTTGACCTCGGCGGCCGTCCCGCCCAGCCGGTCCGGGAAGTTCCGCGCCAGCCACGGCAGGTAGACGTCGTCGAACTGCCGCTGGTCGATGACGGGGAACGCCTCGAAGTCGGCCTGCAGCCTGCCGTCGAAGTCGACGCTGGAGTCGAGCACGGTCTTGCCGGTGTGCCCGGGGAACAGCGACGCGTACTTGGCGCCGAGCCAGGTGCCGTAGGAGTAGCCGAGGTAGTTGAGCTTCTCGTCGCCCAGCAGGACGCGGACCAGGTCCATGTCGTGGGCGGTCTGCCAGGTGGTGATGTAGGGCGCGAGCGCGTCGCTTTGGCACGCCTCGGCGACGGCACGGGGTGCCTGCCGGTGGGCCGCGATGCTCGCCGCGGAGCGGTCCCGGGCGTCGAGGGGGCCCTGCGGCAGCCGTCCGACCGGTACCTGGCACTGGAAGCCACGGTCGTCCGTGCCCGCGTGCCCGGTGCCGCGCGGATCCATGCCGACGAAGTCGTAGAGCTGGTTCACCGTCGGCTGCAGCGCGGCGAGCTGACCGGCGAGCGGGGTGCCCTGCCCGCCGGGACCGCCGGGGTTGAGCAGGAGCGCGCCGCGGCGCTCGCCGGTCGCGGCGACCCGGCTGATCGACACCTGAAGCTGCGGACCCGCGCCGGGGTCGGCCCAGTCCCGGGGGACCGTGACCCTCGCGCACTGCGCGGGTTTCTCGTCCGCCGCCGGCTGGAACGGGCAGTCACCCCAGCTCAGCTGCTGCGTCGTGTACGGCGTGAGCGGATCGGCGGCCGCGGCCGGGACCGCCGCCGCGAAGAGGGCGGCCGTCGCGGCCGCCAGTCCTGTCCGTGCTGTCCGGAAGGTGCGCACCGGGAGCCTTTCGTCGGCGGGTGGGGTGCGCCTGAGCCTGGCCCGCCGGCGGCCGCCGGTGATCAGCCTGCGGGACGATCTCGCGGCGTCCGCCTCGGCCCCGGGTATGAGACACCCGGCGCGCGCCCGGCCGCGGCGGCGGCGATCATGGGTCCATGACCGGTTCCCGGCCGGGGCTCGGCGTCGTCGGCCGCCGCCTCGCGCAGTTCCTGCTCGACGAGATGCTCGTCTTCGTGCCGATGCTGCTGCTCGCGATCGCGGTGGTCTGGCTGTTCCACCCGCACGGCCCGGGGCTGCTGACGTTCGTCGAGGTCGTCTTCTACGCGATGCTGGCCTTGGACTTCGCCGGCCAGTGGTTCGTCAACGCGTGGTGGCCGTACCGGCACGGCGGGCAGACCCCCGCCATGCGCCGGCTCCGCCTGCGGGTCGTGACGCTCGACGGCAGCCACCCGTCGCTGGGGGCATTCCTCCTGCGGGAGCTGCTGATGGTGGTCGACGGGTTCGCGTGGGGCCTGGCGGGGATCACCGTGATGCTGTGCACCCACCGGCGGCAGCGGTTCGGCGACATCGTGGCGGGCACGGTCGTGGTGCCGGTCCCGCGGTCAGCGGACCAGGCCGCTCTCCCACGCCCAGATGGCGATTTCGGTGCGGTTGCGGGCCCCCAGCTTGCGCTTGGCCGCGCCGATGTGGGTTTTGACGGTGGGCAGCGAAACCACGAGTGAGCGGCAGATCTCCTCGTTCGTCTCCCCGTGCGCCACGGCCTTCACGACGTCGAGTTCGCGTGGGGTGAGCGGGTGTTCCGGTGCGGTGGCGCGCCCGGGAGCGCGGCGCGCGTAGTGCGCCAGCAGCCGTGTCGTGATCGCGGGGGAGACCAGCCCCTCGCCGTGCGCGGCCGCGTGCACCGCCTCGACGAGCAGGTTCGGCCCGGCGTCCTTGAGCAGGAAACCGCACGCCCCGGCCCGCAGCGCCGCGTGCACGTTCTCGTCCAGCCCGAACGTCGTCACCATGACCACGTGAAGCGGCTCCGGGACGTCCGGGCCCGCCAGCAGCTCCGTCGCCCGCAGCCCGTCCACGCCCGGCATCCGGATGTCCATCAGCGTGACGTCCGGGCGCAGCCGCCGGGCCAGCCGCACCGCCTCGTCCCCGTCGGCGGCCTCGCCGACGACCTCGATGTCCGGTTCGCCCTCGAGGATCAGCCGGAACCCCGCGCGGACCATCGCCTGGTCGTCGGCGATCAGCACTCGCGTCGGCACCCGGTCTCCCCTCGCGTTCAGCCCGGTTCGAGCGGCAGCCGCGCGACGACGCGCCAGCGCCGGCCGTCCGCCGGACCCGTCTGCACCGTACCGCCCACCGCCGCCACCCGCTCCGCCATGCCCAGCAGGCCGTATCCGTCCCGGCGGCCGGGCCGCGCGGCGCCGTCGTTGACCACCTCGACCAGCAGCTCGCCCGGTGGTTCGTGCCGGACGAGGACCCGGACGTCGGTGGCGTCGGGCGCGTGTCGCCGGACGTTGGTGAAGGACTCGGTGAGCAGCCGGTGCGCGGTGGTCACGATCTCCGGCGCGACGGCCAGTTCGGCGAGGTCGGGGCTGAGGTCGAGGTGGATCCGGTCGTCGTCGGGAACCGCGCGGTCGACGGCGGTGACGAGGTCGGCCGGCGGGACGAAGAGGTCTTCGTCACCGGTCCGCAGGGCACCGACCAGCCGGCGCATCGCGGACAGGGCCGTCGCGCCCGCGGTTTCGAGCTCGGCGAACGTCGCGGTGTCGCCGCCGGTGCGCTCGGCGACGCGGTGCGCGGCCTGGACACGCACGACGATGCCGGTGATCTGGTGGGCGACGAGATCGTGCAGCTCGCGGGCCAGGCGGAGCCGCTCGGCGGTGCGGAGCTCCAGGATTTCCACGCGGTGGCGGACGTCGGCGTCGCGGAGCACCAGGCCGGCGGCCAGCGCGCCGCCCCAGGTCAGCGCGGCGCCGGCGGCGTAGAGCCCGGCCGGGTTTTCGGTGCCGTAGCGCAGGAACGGGGCCAGCGTGGCGGCGCAGCCGCCCAGAACGGCCAGCACGGTGGCCGCTTTCGGCGAGAGGCGGTGGCAGCACGCGCCGACCATCAGGGCGAGCGCGAGGGTCTCGGCCGCACCGGGCTGGGGCGGGAGCCGCGCGCCCGTCGTGGCGAGCGCAGCGGCGACCGCCGTTCCGAGCAGCGACAACCCGAAGACGGCGGCGGCCAGGACGGCGATGTGGTCGGGGAACCGGCGGCGCAGCACGGCCAGCAGCGCCAGGACCGGGCCGACGCCCGGCGCGAACTCGACGGCGATGGCGCTGAGCTCACCCCGCCCGGGACCGGCCCGGGCCGCGAGCACCGCGTCGAGCACCACCAGCACGCCGAGGACCGCCGCCTCGGCCACGAGCGGGCCGCGGCGGCCGGTCCACGGGATCCGCGAACGGCCGGGGAAGGTCACCTGGCGATGGTGCCGCATCGCGGGCGTCCGCGCCGCCGATCTCGTACCCGGGTAGGAGATCGCGGCGGGAAGTTCGTACCGGCGGCCGATCTTGGGCCCGGCCGACGGCGGAAGACTCATCGGCGGCGGACAAGGTGAAGCGGAGGGATCGTGATGCGGGAGGCGGACTCCACGGCCGGTGTGCGGCCGGTCGAAGGCCGGATCGACGGCCTGCCGGGCTGGTACTTCGTGCTGGCCGGGCTGCTGGTCGCGAGCAACGACCTCAGCCTGCAGTTCAGCGACCGGTACGCCTGGGTCGCGCTGCTGCCGCTCGTGCTCGTGGCGGTGCACCTGGTGCTGTGGTTCACGATGCTGTCCCGGCGGCGGCGGTACCTCCGCGCGGTGTGGCGCAGCAAGCGGGCCCTCGCGCTCGTCGCCGCGCTCTTCGCGGCGCGCCTGCTCCTGCAGGTGGGACTCGCGAGGCTGACCGACGAAACCGCGCCGCTGCACAGCTACCGGCACCTCGTCGTCGGCCTGGTGATGCTCGTCCTGACCACGGCCGGGGCGTGGCTCGACCAATGGCTCGTCCTGCGCGTGGTGAACCGCGACGCGGAAGGCTGAGCCCGGATTCCCGGCCGCTTTCGCGCGGGCTGTTCCTCCGGTTCAGCCGGCCGGTGAGGAAGGCCCGCCTGGCGTGGGCGAAACCGTGCCGGTCGTCGAAGATGTCGTGGCTCATTTCGGCGAGCTCCCGGATCCGGTAGGTCTCCAGCGGCCGGCGTCGCTCGTCGGCTTCCCGGGTCGCCCGCTTGCGGCTGATCAGCGCCTTCGCCTCGCCGCCGGCGGCCAGTTCGGTGGCGTACTCCAGGACGCTCGCGGAGAAGGCCGCGCGGTCGTTCGCGGTGAGCCGGTCGACGAGCCCGATCCCGGCGGCTTCGGCGGCGGTGATCGGTTCGCAGTCGGTGGTCAGCCGGTGTGCCTGTTCTTCGCCGGTGCGGCGAGGCAGCACGTAGGTCCAGTACTCCGAACCGTACAGGCCCATCTTCCGGTAGTGCGGGTTGAGCAGGACGCCGTCCCGGGCGATCACCTTGTCGGCGCCGAGCGCGAGGACGACTCCGCCGGCGCCCGCGTCGCCGTCGAGCGCGGAGACCACGAGCTGGCCGGTGCAGCCGATGATCTCCCGGCAGAGGTCGTCGATCGCGTTGATGTTCCGCCAGGCCTCCGCCGCGGGATCCGGGTGGGCGTCGATGACACCCAGGTGTATCCCGTTGGAGAACACCTCGCCGCCGGCCAGGACCAGGACGTCGGTGTCCTGGGCGGCGGCGTACCGCACGGCCGCGGCGAGCCGGCGGCACTGGGGCGTGGACATCGCGCCGTTGTAGAACGCGAAACGCAGCACGCCGACTCGGCCCACCCGCCGGTAGCCGACGTCCCGGAGGCTCGGCGGGCCGGCGACCCGGGGCACGGTCAGCGCCTTGTCCCCGAGGGCGAGGACCGCGGGGAGCTTGACCGTCGTGCCCGGGGCTTCGGGTGCCAGCCGCCGGGCGTGCCCGATCCACAGCGCGCCGTCGCCGGTCCGGACCAGCACGGCACTGCGCGAGCGGGCCGCGATGGTCCCGGGCTCGCCGGGCCCGGCTTCCCCGGGATGGGCGTCGAACACCGCGACCGGCACCCCGGCCAGCTCGGTGTGCACGCCGGGCCGGCCGTCCGCGGCCCGGATGCGACGCAGGATGTGGCCGGTCGCGTCACCCCAGGAGAAGGCCCGGTCGGCCTGCCGGACCAGGGGCCGGTCCGTGGCCGCCCGGCGGTCCTGGCACCGGGGCGTGAACCCGGCGTCTTCGGCCTTGGTGACGACTTCGCCGATCAGGCTGAGCGCGGCGTCGGACACCTCGGTGTTGTAGAGGGTGCTCTTGCGTGGCGGCTCGGCCGGCATCCGGAACACCCGGGTGCCCCAGACCGGCCCGCCGTCGAGGTCCCCGGTCGCCTGCAGGGCGGTGACCCCCCAGGTGGGCACGGCGTCCATGATCGCCCAGTCGAGCGCGGACGGGCCGCGGTCCCCTTCCGGGCCGGGGTGGATGACGATCGTGCGGTAGCGGCGCCAGACCGCCTCGGGAACCCGCCGGCGCAGGAACGGGCAGATGATCAAGTCGGGATCGCCGGCCGCAACGGCTGAGGCGATGTCCTGCGGATCGCGCACGGTCCGGACCGTGACGCAGTGGCCGCGGGCGCGCAGCTGGAGCCAGGCGCGCTGGCTGAGGCCGTTGAACGCAGAGCACAACAACAGGATTTTCAACGGGCCTCCGCTCGTTGACACCATCGGTCCCGGACGACCGATCGACGTTACCTGAAGCGGCGGCGAAGACGACGCGGCCAACGGGGTAACCCCATTCGGCCAACCGGGCTGTTCACCTGGACCGTCGTTCGAAAGATTCAGCGATGTCGGCTGTTTGGAGATATTTTTCCGACGGTTCAGTGGATTCGGGATCTGCGTCGCCGAATGTCCCTGCGGTGCCAACGAAAACGGTGACCGGCACGGCGGAGTTCCACGCGCTGCCGGGTCCGAGGAGTCACCGGTTCCGTGGCCGGGCCGCCGTGGACCGAGCGTCGCCGCGGCCGCGGCGACGCTCAGGCGTGACGGTCACGCCGCGGGCACGGTCCACTGCTGGTTCGCCTGGCCGTTGCACGCCCACAGGAGCACCTTGGTGCCGTTCGCGGTGCCCTGGCCGCTGGCGTCCAGGCAGAGGTTCGACTGGACGCCGGCGATGGTCCCGTTGGCGTTCACCGTCCACTGCTGGTTGGCCTGGCCGTTGCAGTCCCAGATGACCACGGGCGTCCCGTTGGCCGTTCCCTGGCCGGACGCGTCGAGGCACTTGTTCCCGTACACCGTGAGCTGGCGGCTCGCCGTCCGGGTCCAGGTCTGCCCCGGGCCGCCCTGGCAGTCCAGCAGCTACACCTGGGTGCCGTTCGCGGTGGTCGCGTTGGGCACGTCGAGGCAGCGGCCGGACTGCTTCCCGGTGATCGGCCCGCCACCGGCCGGGGGAGTGCCGTCGGTGCCGGTGACGGTGAGCAGGACCGCCTCCCCCGCTCCGACGGTCGTGGCGTAGCTCGAGGTGAAGGTGCCCCGGTCGGCGCCGGCCCAGACGTCGCGGACGACCGCCGAACCCGACAGGCCGAGGGCGGACCACCGGGCGGTGATGGTGGCGGCCGAGCCGGTGCGGTTGAGCAGGACGACGGCCCGGCGACCGGTGCCGGACAACACCTTCTGGTAGACCTGGAGACCGCTTGCGTCCTCGGCGACCTTGGTGCCCTGCCGCCCGAGCGAATCCTGGTCGATGGCGATCATCTCGCGGTTGGTCAGCGCGGCTCGGGTGGCGGCGCTCATGTCGCTGGGCTTGTTGCCCGCGATGAGCGGGGCACCCGAGATCGCCCAGAGGCTCAGGTGGGTGCGGTTCTGCGCGTCGGAGAAGCCGGGCAGGCCGGCGATGAGCATGTCGGGATCGTTGTAGTGGCCGGGACTTTGCGCGCTCGCGTGCTGCGCGGCGTCGAAGTTGGCCAGCATCCGCGACATCGACGGCCGCTCGCCCCAGAAGATGATGTCCCCGCTGGTCCGCCACAGGTTGGCGATCCCCGGCGCCCAGTTCCACGGCTGGCTGCTGCCCCACTCGCAGACGGAGAACGTCATCGGACGGCCGGTCTGGGCGGTGGCGCGCGAGATGGAGTCGCTGATCTGGGTGTAGGCCGTGCGGGCGTTGAGCCCCTCGGCCTGGCCGCCGCACCAGTCGACCTTCACGTAGTCGAAGCCCCAGCGCGAGAACTGCAGGAAGTCCTGGTCGTAGTGGCCTTCAGCGCCGGTGCCGGGGTACGCGGGATGCCCGGTGGGGTAGTAGTAGCCGCAGCCGTTGCGGCCGGCGTCGGTGTAGATGCCGGCTTTCAGGCCCTTGCTGTGGATGTAGGCGGTGATGGCGGACATCCCGCCCGGCCATTTCGCGGTGTCGACGGTGATGTTGCCGCCCCCGTCGCGGCTGCCGGTCCACCAGCCGTCGTCGATGTTGACGTACTCGTAGCCCGCGTCCTTCATGCCGGAGGCCGCGATCGCGTCCGCCTGCTGTTCGATGACCGTGTGGTCGATCGCCCCGGCGAAGGAGTTCCAGGAGTTCCAGCCCATCGGAGGCTTGGTGATCGGAGCCGGCGCGGCGGCGGCGTTCCCCGGTACCGCGAGGGCCAAGCAGGCGGCGACCAGGGCGCACACTGTCCACAGAGGACTGAAGCGGCGCGGGGAAGTGGTGGGGCGTGCAGGCGACAACGGAACCCCCATCGGCAGTGACGGTGGAAGTGTGAACGCTAACACAACTGCCGGGGAGGAGGCTTTTTTCCGGTGAAACTTTCAGTTTCCACGTCGGGCGGCGGACGAGGTGCTGCGCCGTGGACCACGCTGACGGCGGTCATGCGCCTACCGGGCCGGGGATTCCGCCGCAGGCGGCCGGCGCCATTCGATCCGGGCGGAGACCGCGCTCGCGACGGTGACGATCGCCAGCACCGCGACCACCAGCCACTCGAACGAGCCGTCGCCGTGGTCCGGGTCGACGCCGAACAGCACCTCGATCCACTCCTGGCTGATCAAGGTGAGGACCAGCAAAGCCAGGCTTACCGCGCTCAGACCGGCTTCGACGTAGAAGCGACGGCGTCGGGCACTGCGCGCGGTCATGACAGCTCCTGCTTCGTCGACGGCCGTCCGGCGGCGGGGGCGGGCCCGGCGGACACGTCGGCCGGGGAACCCGGGGACGTGTCCGGCTTGTGGCCGAGGCCGGGTGCGTCCGCCGCCGGCGCGCTCGTGGGGGCCGGGCCGGCCGAAACGGCCCCGAGCCGGGCCGCGCGGGCCGCGAGGTCCGCCGGCGGGGCCGTGCTGCCGGTGTCGGCTGCCTCGCCGGGCGTGGCAGCCGACGTCGTCACGGAAGCGCCGTCCTCGTCGATGTGAATGGTGATCCGCATGGCGATCCTTCCCATGACCGGTCAGTTGAGGACGGCGTAGCGACCTTCGAAGGTGATGGACTGCGGCGCCAGGTTGACGACGGTGATCCAGTAGGTGACGTTGCCGGCGTCGGCACGCTCGACCGCGACGTCCCAGTCGATGGAGGGCGATCCGAGCCGGACGGTCGTCGGTTGCATGTACCAGACGACGTGCCAGGCGGCGGGCCAGCCGAAGGTGAACCATCGCTGGGTGGCGCCGGCGGGCAGCGTTCCGGTGAATTGGACATTGGTCCACATGGCGGGCTCCGGTTTCAGTAGCGGCTGAGGAGGCAGTAGCGGCCTTCGAAGCTCACCGGCCGGCCGGTGAGGTTCCGCACGGTGATCCAGTAGGTGACGTGTTCCGCGTCCGCCCGTTCGACCTGGGTCTTGAAACTGATCTGCGGGGCTCCCGGGGCCGGGCTGGTCGGCATCGCCGTCCAGAGCACGTGCCAGGTGGCGGGCCAGTTGAAGGTGAACCACCGGCCGGTGGCGCCGGCCGCGAGCGTGCCGGTCCACTGGACGCCGCACTGCGGCTGCGTCATCCAGCCGTCGACGGGCACCTCCCAAACACCCCGGTTCCGGGTGCCCGCCCGAAGGACACGGGCGTGCGGGTGGAACACCAGGTCGCCGACGAAGGCGTTCGGCAGGCCCGCGGAGAAGTCACTCCACGACGCGCCGCCGTCGCGGCTCTGGTAGACGCCGAGATCCGCGGCGACCCAGACCCGGTCGCGGTCGCCGTCGTCGACCGCGACGGCGTTGAGCGGCAGCCCGGGCAGGGTGCCGGTGCGATCGGTCCAGGTCGCGCCGCCGTCGTCGGACCGCCAGACGCGGGCGCCCCCGCGGCTGGTGCTCGTCGCCCAGATCCGGCCGGTGCCGCCCGCCTCGGCGGCCAGGTCGCTGATCGCCGCTCCGGCGCGGGGCGTGGTCAGCGCGGTGAGCGCCGACCAGGCCCCGGAACCGAACCGGGTGCGAAGGATCCGGCCGTCGCCCAGGCCGACGAGCACCGTGTCCGGGTCGGGGACGGCCAGCGCGCTGCCGGTGCCTGCGCTGGGGTAGCCCACCCGGGTCCAGGTCCCGGCGTTGTCGCGGGAGACGTACAACGCCTGCATCGCGAGCGCCACCGTGCTGCCGCTCGACGCGCTGCCCTCGAGCGGCGGGTAGAACGAGCCCAGGCCTTCGCCGGCCGGCCGGGTGGGCGTGACGTTGGCCCAGGAACCCCAGTCGCCCCGGCTGGCCGAGCGCAGCAGCCCGCCCCACTGTCGACTGTGGACGACGGTCGACGGGTTCTGCCGGTTGACGCAGACGTCGCCGCCGTCCGCGTCGTCCACGTGCTCCCAGGCCGACGACCCGGTCCACCGGTTCGTGCCGTTGTCCTGGGTGCCGCCGATGAGCCACCGGGACGAACCCCAGTCCTGGGCGAGGTATTCGAACTCGCTGATGACGAGCCCGTTGTTGCAGCTCACCCAGGTGACGCCGCGATCGGGCGAGCGGAAGAGGCCACCGTCGCAGCCGGCGTACACCGTGGCGGGCGCTCCGGGCTCGAAGGCGATGCTGTGCTGGTCGGGGTGGATCGACTGCCCGGACGAGCCCTTGTTGCTCAGGGTCTGCCAGCTCCAGGCGCCGCCGGACAGGTCACCGCGGTGCAGCTCGATCGCGCCGCAGTACACCTGGGTGTCGAGATCGGGTGCGGCGGCGACGTACCAGTCGTACCAGGACTGGCCGGTGGCCAGGCCGGGTGGGGTGCCGATCGTGGTCCAGTTCCCGCCGGCGCGGCGCCACAGGTACCCGGTCGGGAGCTGGCTCCCGTCGGGCTGGGGGATCCACGGTGCGCCGGTGCCGAACGCGTACGCGACGGCCGGGTTGGACGGCGCCACCGCCACGGCGAGCCGGACGAAGCCGGCCGGTGCGCCCGGCAAGGCCACCGCGGTCCAGGTGGTGCCGGAGTCGGTCGACCGGAACAGCCCGTCGGCGCAGGAGGCGAGCACCTCGCCGGTGCCGATGGCGATGCCGAAGGTGGCCGGGGTGCGGCGCCGGGTCCAGGTCGAGCCCGAATCGGCGGAGACGTAGAGGCCGCCGGTGGTGCCGCCGAACAACCGGGTGCCGTCGGCGGGATCGACGCGGAGCGCGTAGAAGCCCTGTCCCACGAAGGGGGCCGTGCACGCCGGGCTCCACGACGCACCGCCGTCGGACGACCGAAGGACCCCGTTGCCCAGCCAGGACCACCAGTCGCCCTCGCCAAGTCCACAGTAGACGTTCGACGGCCTGCCCTGGTCGAACGCGATCGCCCCCACCGTGAGGGTCGACGCGAAGTCGGTGCGGGGCGCCCACGATGCGCCACGGTCGCGCGACTCCCACACCCCACCGTTCGCACTCCCGGCCAGCACGTGCGCGGGGGTGCCCGGATCGACGGCGATCGCCGACACGCGGCCCGAGACGTTCACCCGGCTGGTGCCGTAGGTCTGGCCGTTGGTGACCGTCCACGGGCCGACCGACCGCCAGTTCGGCACGCCGGCCACCGGCGGCCCGGCGAGTGCTTCCGCGGCGGCGGCGTATTCGGCCGCGGGTTCCTCGGCGCCGGGCGAGGCCTCGTCGTCGTCATCTCGGGGAGGAGCCGCCAGCACGCCGATCGCCTCGGCGTGCCCGAGTGCCTCGGCCGCCACGTCCTCGGTGACCGCGGTGGAGACCATGCTGCGCGCCAGGCCGGTCCGGCCCTGTGCGGCGAGCAGGTCGAGCAGGCGCAGCATCGCCTTCCCCCCGTAGGGGCGGGCGGGTGCCTCCTCGTCGACGCGGACCGCGTGATGAGGAGCTACGCCTTCGTCCTCGGGGCCTTGCATCGCTGCCTCCTCGTGTGCTCAGCCGGCCGCCGGATCGCCGGGACGCGCTTCGTTTTCTTCGCGGTCGCGTTCGTTCTCCGCGTCTTCGCCTTTGGGTGGGAGATCTTCCCGCGCCGCGAGGAATTCCCGCCGGCGCTCCGCCGCGCCACCACCGGGTGGTGTCGGCGATTGTTCGCCGGGGGGCTTCGAGGTCTCGGCCATGTCAACTCAAAAGATCGCAGTCATTACCTTCGGTAGACCATCCTCCGCGGGAAGTCCATTGTCAACGCGCTTGTTTGATTCGCGTTCGATCGCCGAGTTGGTTCATTACCCTATTCTTTGGCAGGTCGACAAGATCGCACGCGTGGCTCATTGTTGATTGCAAGAGCTTTTGTCAACTTTTCGCCGTGGCGAGTGATCCGGCTCGCCTCGGGAATGGCAAAGGAATCAGCGGGATCGCCTCACCGGGGCCGGGACGGTCTACGCGGTGTGGGTACTTGCCGCGGCCAGTGAGCCGGTCAGCCTTCGGTGACGTTGAGCGGATGGTTGTTCCGCCGCAGCAGCAACGCGGTCAGGACACCGGCGATCGCGGACGCGATGCCGAGGACGGCGAGCGCGCCTTGGAGCCCGCCGGTGCCGGTGCCGATCGCGGCGAGCGCGAGCGGGCAGGCGAACTCGCCGAGGAACAGGGTGCCGGTCCACAGGCCGGTGCCGCGGCCTCGCTGGTCGAACGTGAGCCGGTTGACCGCCCAGGTCAGCAGGGTGGGCAGCAGCATGCCGGTGCCGAAGCCGGTGCACACCGCGCCGGCGGTGATGACGACCGGTGAGGCGGTGGCGAACACGAGGAGGAGGCCCACGGCGGCGAGGCCGAACTCGGCGGGCAGCAGAACCCGGGGTGTCCTGCCGGACAGGCGGCTGAACGCGATCGCTCCCGCGGCCGTCGCCAGCGACATGATCGCGGAGACCGCGCCGATGGTCCCGGGGGCGGTCACGCCCACGCCGGTGAGCACAAAGGACAGTTCGACGATCAGCGCGTAGAAGACGACGCCGCCGAACAGGGTGACGAGGCAGGGCGCGCCCAGCTGCCGCCAGGGCAGCTTCGCCGGGTGCCTGCTCGGCTCGCCGTGCGGCGTGGGCTGCCAGAGCTTGAGCGCCATGGGGATCGCCAGCGGGGCGGCGATGGCGTACACCCAGAACGGCGTGCGCCAGCCCGACGCGCCGAGAACACCGCCGAGCGCCAGGAACGCGGTGGCCGACAAGGTGGCGACCAGGGTCTGCAGCCCCAGGTACCGCGCCCGGCGCGCGCCGGACCAGTAGTCGCCGATGAGGGTGGTGCAGCAGGTCATGATCGCGCCCTCGCACAGCCCGACGAGCATCCGGCTGGCGAGGATCGCGCCGAGGGAGTCCAGGTAGAGCGGAGCTGTCCCGAAAACGCTGTAGGCCAGCATGGCCAGCAGCAGCAACCGTTTCCGGTCGATCCGGTCGACGACGACCCCGGCGAACGGCGCGGTCAGCCCGATCAGCAGGGCGGGCGCGGTCAGCACGATCGGGACGAGGACGTCCGCGCCGGGCGTGCCGGCGAACGCCCGGGACAGCTGCGGCAGGACGGGCGCGATGAGGACGGCGCCGAGCACCGACAGGCAGCTGCCCGCGAGCAGCAGGAGCAGCTGGACCGGGCCGGCGGTCGCCCCTCGGCCGGTGGAGGAGGCTGCTGGTGACCGGTTCACGGCTGGGCTGTCGGGCATTTCGGCACCTGAATTCCGTCGTTGGTCCAGGGGAGGTGCCGAAAGTGTGAATTCCGCGGCGAGGGAGCGGAAATCACTTCTGGCGAACCGCGGTATCAGCGCGGTGGATGCCCGGTGACGCCGGCGGCGATCCGCGTCAGCAGTTCGCGCAGGTACTGGTGCTCGGGATCGTGCTCGTACATCGGGTGCCACCAGACCGCCTCGAGCAGCGGCCCGGCGTCGAACGGACAGGCCAGCGCCCGTACGCCCGCGTCGGCCGGGATGCGCTCGGCGAGCCGCCGCTGCAGCAGCGCGACCCGGCCGGTTCCGGCGACCAGGCCCGGGACGGTCAGGAAGTTCTCCGTGACGACCTGGACGTGCGGTTCGATGCCGAGCATCCGCATCTGCCGCACGACCGGGGTCGACGCGGTCGGGCTGTGGTAGGTGACCACCCACGGCATGGTCCGCAGCTGCTCCACCGTCAGTCCCGGCCCGACCGCGGGGTGCCCGGCGTCGACCAGGCAGACCCAGTCGTCGCGGTGGAGGTCCTGGTGCGGGAGGCCCTCGAGGAAGCCGTGGGGCAGGACCAGCAGGTCGATGCCGGTGAGGACCTGGCGGGCGTTGTCGACGACGGCCGGGGTGTTGGCGACGAACCGCACCCGCGCGCCGGGTGCCTCCCGGGCCAAGGCGGCGGCCAGCGGGGAGCCGAGGACCGCGACGCCGTAGTCGGTCATGGCGAGGGAAAACTCCCGTGAGGTGGTCGCCGGGTCGAAGTCCGGCTCGGCGGCGAAGACGCGCTCGACGCTGTTGACCGCCGTTTGCACGCGGCCGCGCAGCTGGACGGCCAGCGGGGTGAGGCGGTACTGGTTGCCGTAGCGGGCCAGGAGTTCGTCGCCGAAGTGCCGGCGCAGCCGGGCCAGCTGGGCCGAGACCGCGGGCTGGCTGAGGCCGACCTGGTGGGCGGCCCGGCTCACGCTGCGGTGTTCGAGCAGCGCGTCGAGCGTCACCAGCAGGTTCAGGTCCAGGCTTGCCAGGTTCACCACCTGAGGTTATCCATCGGACTGATAGTCCGCATAGGCTATTTCGTCTTCCCTGATGCTGTGGCGTGCCGCACCGTGAGCGGCATGGACCGCACCGATCCCGAAGCCGCGATCGCCGCCGCCGCGAAGCGCTGTTCGAACTGGGGCCGCTGGGGCGCCGACGACGTCCTCGGCACCCTGAACTTCCTCGACGACGCCAAGCGCCGCGAAGGTGCGGCCCTGGTCCGGCGGGGCGTGAGCTTCTCCCTGGCACAGCGGTTCGACGCGGACGGCCCGCAGAAGGGCTGGCGCCGCCGGACCAACCCGGTGCACACGATGCTGGACACCGGCCTGGACGCCGAGCGCGGCACCCAGGGCTTCCCGCACGGCATCGGCGGCGCCGACGACGTGGTGTTCATGCCCCTGCAGGCGTCGACCCAGTGGGACGGGCTCGGGCACATCTTCGACCACGGCGTGGCGTGGAACGGCCGCCGGGCCGGCGACGTGGTGACCAGCGAAGGCGACCGCGTCACCGGGATCGAGACGGTGTCGGGCCGGATCGCCGGGCGCGGGGTCCTGCTCGACGTCGGCCGCGCGCTCGGCACGGACGGCGAGCTGCCGGACGGGTTCGCGATCACCGTGGAGCACCTCGAGGAAACGATGGCCGCCCAAGGGGAAACCGCGCGCGTCGGCCGGGGCGACCTGCTCCTGGTCCGGACCGGACGGCTCGCCCGGGCGCGGCGCGAGGGCTGGGGCGACTACGCGGGCGGCCCCGCGCCCGGACTGTCGTTCACCACCGCGGACTGGCTCCACGACACCGAAATCGCCGCGATCGCCACCGACACCTGGGGGTTCGAGGTCCGGCCCAACGAGTTCGACGACAGTTTCCAGCCGCTGCACCAGGTCGCCATCCCGCACATCGGGTTGTTCCTCGGCGAGATGTGGGACCTCGACACGCTGGCCGCGGACTGCGCCGCCGACGGCCGGTACGAGTGCTGGCTGACCGCCGACCCGCTGCCGGTGACCGGGGCGGTCGGCGCGCCGGTCGCCCCGATCGCCGTCAAGTAGCCCCCGGACCGGACAAAGGAGTCCCATGCCCGCCGTGCACACCGTCCTCGTCGTCGGCAGTGGCCTCGCCGGCACCGCCGCCGCGATCCACCTCGCCGACCACGGCCTCGCGGTCGACCTGATCGAGATCAAGCCGGACATCGCCGCCATCGGCTCCGGGATCACCCTGCAGGGCAACGCCTTGCGCGAGCTGCGCAAGCTCGGCGTCTGGGAAGCCGTGCAGGCGCACGGATACAGCTTCGACAGCCTCGGCCTGCGGGCTCCGGACCCCGCCGGGACGCTGCTCGCCGAATTCCCCGATGTCCGGACCGGCGGCCCCGACCTGCCGGCCACGGTGGGGATGCCGCGCCCGGACCTGGCGCGGATCCTGCACGAGCGCGCCGGCCCGGCCGGGGTGAAGATCCGCTTCGGGCTCACGGTGACCGCGCTGGCGCAGGACGCGAGCGGGGTCGACGTCACCTTCTCCGACGGCTCGACCGGCCGCTACGACCTCGTCGTGGGCGCCGACGGGATCCGCTCGGCGGTCCGCGGGCTGCTGGGCATCGACCCGGGGATCCGGCCGACGGGCATGGGCATCTGGCGCGCGTTCGGCCCTCGTCCGGATTCGGTGACCCGGACCGACCTGTTCTACGGCGGGCCGTCCTACATCGCCGGCTACTGCCCGACCAGCGAAGACACGCTCTACGCCTACGTCGTCGAGGACGCGCGGGACCGCAGCGGCCTGTCGCCGGCCGAACGGCTCGCGACCATGCGCGAACTCGCCTCGGCGTACCACGGCCCGTGGGACGCCGTCCGCGCCACGCTCACCGACGCGTCGCGGATCAGCTACACCCTGTTCGAGACCCACGTGCTCCCGGCACCGTGGCACCGGGGGCGGGTGGTGCTGATCGGCGACGCCGCCCACTCCTGCCCGCCCACCCTGGCCCAGGGCGGCGCCCAAGCGCTCGAAGACGCCGCGGTGCTGACCGAGCTGCTGCTGGCCGCGGAAACCCTCGACGACCGCCTCTGGACCGGGTTCGCCGATCGCCGGTGCGCGCGGGCGGCGGCGGTGGTCGAGGCGTCCGTCCAGCTCGGACAGTGGCTCCTGGACCGGGAGCAAGGCGACGTTCCCGGGCTGATCGGCCGGATCGCCGCCCTCGTCGTCCAGCCCGCCTGAACCTCCGGAGGAGAACAAGATGATCACGCACCTGCGGCACGTCGACCTCGCCGTGCCGGACCTGGCCCGCCAGCAGGACTTCTACACCGGCGCCTGGGGCCTCAAGACCGAGCACACCGACGCCGGGGTGGTCTTCCTCGCCGCGGAAGGCTCGCCCGAGCAGTACGTGGTGCGGCTGCGCCAGGCGGGCGACAAGCGGATCGACCTGATCGCCTTCGGCGTCGCGAAGCCGTCCGATGTGGACATTCTTGCCGCCCGCCTGGCCACCGCCGGGGTGACCCTCGTCCACGAGCCCCGGACCCTGCACACCCCCGGCGGGGGCTACGGGTTCCGGTTCTTCGACAACGAGGGCCGCACCATCGAGATCAGCGCCGACGTCGCCGTCCGCGCCCACCGCCGGATCGAGGCAGGCGAGTCGATCCCGGTCCGGCTGTCCCACGTCGTGATCAACTCGGCGGACCCGGAGGCGACCCGGGCGTTCTACGAGAAGCACCTCGGGTTCCGGCTGTCCGACATCCTCATGCACCCGCGGATGGGGGAGATGATGTGGTTCCTGCGGGTGAACTCGTGGCACCACAGCATGGCCATCGCCCGCGGCCCGCACCCGTCGCTGCACCACGTGTCGTTCGAGATGCGCGGGCTCGACGAATACATGCGCGGCACCGGACGGCTCCTGCGCGCGGGCGTCGAGAAGATCTGGGGACCCGGCCGGCACCTCGCGGGCAACAACACCTTCAGCTACTTCCTCGACCCGCACGGCAACACGATGGAGTACACCACCGAGCTGGAGCTGGTCGACGAGGACACCTGGCACCCGCACGTCCACGACTTCAGCGACCCCGGAGTGTCCGACCAGTGGGGCACGGCGAACGCGATGAACGAGTTCGTCGCGCAGCGGTCCTTCAACGACCCCGACAAGGGGCTGTTCGTGGCGCCCCCGGTCTGATGCGCTTCGCCACCTACGAGCACGGCGGAACCGTGCACGCGGGCGTCGTCTCCGGTGACGGCGTCCACGCGTTCCCGGCCGGGGTGACGGTGCTGGACGTGGTCCGCGGCGGCCGGCCGGTCCCCGGTGGACCGTCCGTGCCGCTGGCCGAAGTGCGGCTGCTGCCGCCGCTCGACCCGCCGAGCGTCCGGGACTTCGTCGCCTTCGAGGAGCACGTCGAGGGCATGGTCGCGCCCGGTCCCGTGCCCCCGGAGTGGTACGAGGCGCCGACGTTCTACTTCACGAACCCGGCCGCCCTCGTCGGCGCGCACGACGACGTGCCGGTCCCGCCCGGCTCGCGGTTGTTCGACTTCGAGCTCGAGGTCGCCGCCGTCCTGGGCACCGACGGGATCTTCGGCTACACGATCCTCAACGACTGGTCCGCCCGCGACCTCCAGCGCCGCGAGATGAAGGTCAACCTCGGCCCGGCCAAGGGCAAGGACTCGGCGACGACCCTGGGTCCGTGGCTCGTCACGGCCGACGAGCTGGAGCCGTACCGCGACGCGGACGGCTTCCTCGGCATGGACCTGCGGGTCGCCGTCAACGGCGAGGAGGTCGGCCGGGACCTGCTGTCCAACATGGGGTGGCCCTTCGAGGAACTGGCCGCCTACGCCGGCCGCGGCACGCGCCTGCGTCCGGGTGACGTCCTGGGCTCCGGGACCTGCGGCAACGGCGGGTGCCTGGCCGAGCTGTGGGGCCGGGGCAGCACCCGGGCACCGCTGCGGCCGGGTGACGTCGTGGAGATGACCGTCGAAGGCATCGGGACGATCCGCAACACGGTCGTCGACGGTCTCGAGTTGCCGCCGGTCCGGCCGGCCCGGCCCCGGCCGCGGCGGCGGTCGCGGTGACCGGCAAGGTCGTGGTCGTCACCGGCGCGGGACAGGGCATCGGCGCGGCGACCGCCCGGCGGCTGGCCGCGGACGGCGCGCGGGTGATCGGCGTCGACCGCGCCGGAGACCCCGGCCTGCCCGGCGTCGAGCACCACCGGCTCGACGTCACCCACGACGCGGGCTGGGCCCGGCTCACCGCGGGTCTCGACCGGGTCGACGGGCTTGTCACCGCCGCGGGCATCACCTGGCGGGCCCGGCTGGGGGAGCTGGACCCGGTGGACCTGGCGCACGTCCACGACGTCAACGTCGGCGGCGTCCTGCGCGCCGTGCAGGCGGTGGTGCCGCTGATGCCGGCCGGTGGGTCGATCGTCGTGACGGGCTCGGCCGCGGCGCTGACCGGGCACTACCCGCTCGCCTACACCGCGGGCAAGTGGGCGCTGCGCGGCTTCGTCAAGGCCGCCTGCCTCGAGCTCGGGGAGCGGGGCATCCGCGTCAACGCCGTGCACCCGGGGTACATCGAAACCCCGATGACCGCCTCGGCGCCGCCCGGGTTCCGGGCCGCGAACGTCGCCGAGACCCCGCTCGGCCGCACCGGCACCCCCGAGGACGTCGCCGCGCTCGCCGCGTTCCTGATCAGCGACGCGGCCTCCTACATCTCCGGCGCCGAGATCCCCGTCGACGGCGGCATGACCGCGCACGGTGGCGTCAAGTCGATCAGCGAAGCCGCCCGAACCTGAAGGGAACCCCGTGTTCGAATACTTCCCCGGCAACTACGTGTGGAACCTCGGCGTGGTCGCCGCGCTCAACAGCGGCGGCCTGATCGACGAGGTCGACCGCGCCTGCCGGCCCATCCGCGAAGCCGCGGCCCAGGGCTCGGACGCCGGCACACCCGACTTCCTGCGAGCCTGGACCGCGCTCACCGACCAGCTCGTGGCCCAGGCGGGGAAAGCCGGGCACCCCCGCACCGCGGGCGAGCTGTACTTCCGGGCCACCAGCTACCTCTGCCAGGCCGAGCGCATGCTCGCCCACTCCGACCCCGACCGGCTGCCCACCTACCGCCGGGTCCTCGACCTCGCGCAGAAGTCCTTCGACCTGCGTGACCCGCGGGTTTCGCGGGTGGCGATCCCGTACGAGGGCACGACCCTGCCGGCCTACTTCTCCCGCGCCCCGGCCGCCGAGACCGGGCCGGCGCCGGTGATCGTCCTGGTCAACGGCCTGGACTCGACCAAGGAACACATGTACACCTCGGCACACTGGCGAGAGCTGGCCGACCGGGGGATCTCGTGCCTGATGCTCGACCAGCCCGGCACCGGCGAAGCCCTGCGCCTGCAGGGACTGACCGCCCGCATCGACGCCGAAGCCTGGGCGGGCGCGGCCGTGGACTGGCTCGAGACGCGGTCCGAAGTGGACACCAGCCGGATCGGGATCGTCGGCTGGTCCCTCGGCGGCTACTACGCACCCCGCGCCGCGGCGTTCGAGAAGCGGTTCGCGCTGTGCGTCGCCTGGGGCGCCAACCACAACTGGGGCGCGGTGCAGCGCCGCCGGCTCGAACGCGAAGGTGAACGGCCGGTGCCGCACTACTGGGAGCACGTGCTGTGGGTGTGGGGCCACGACGACCTGGAGGAGTTCATCGCCTTCGCCGACGGCGTGCACCTCGACGGCGTGGTCGAGAAGATCACCGTCCCGTTCTTGATCGCCCACGGCGAGAACGACCGCCAGATCCCGCTCGAGTACGCCCACCGCTCCTACGACCAAGCCGTCAACTCGCCCCGGCGGGAGCTGCGGGTGTTCACCGCGGAGGAGGGTGCGACCGAGCACATCGGGCTCGACCACCTGCCCCACGTCAGCACGTTCATCGCCGACTGGGTCACCGGGATCTTCGAGACCGGCACGGTGATGGGGCGGCCGTGGTAGGAGACCCGGACGGACCTCCCGGCACAGCGGGTCGTCGTCCGGGTCGGCCGTGGTCCAGTACGCGGCGGCCGATCGGCTGGAGATCGGCAGCCGGTCGGCGGCCGGTTCGGGCCGGGTCACCGGTGTCCGCCGCCGGGGGTGCGCCCCGAGGATGGGATCCGACGAAGGGAGTTCCCATGGAGAACCTGGACCGCGAGCTGATCCTCGGGCTGGCGAACCGGCTGCGGCAGGCCCAGCCGGTGCAGAAGGACCCGCAGGCCGCCGAGGTGATCGCCCACCACGTCGGTGCCCAGCCGGACGCGCTTTACCTGCTCGTGCAGGCGGTGCTGGTGCAGGAGGACGCGCTGCGCACCGCCCAGGCGCGGATCGCCGAGCTGCAGGCCGCCCCGCCGGCCGCGGCGCCGGCGTTCGGGGCGGCACCGGCGCCCGCGTTCGGGGCTGCCCCGCCGGCGGCTTATGCTGCTCCGCCCGCGCAGCAGCAAGGTGGGTTCATGTCCCGGATGTTCGGGCAGAACCGGGACCAGGCGGCCCCGGCGGGTGCGCCGCAGGGCGGGTCGGGTGGCGGTTTCCTGAAGACGGCCGCGGCCGCGGCGGCGGGTGTCGCCGGTGGCGCGTTGCTGTTCCAGGGGCTGAGCGGGGCATTCGGCGGGCATGAGGCCTCGGCGGGCGAGCACCACGGTGACGCGGGCCACAGCGGCTGGGACGACCAGGGCGGCTGGGACGACGGCGAACAGTGGTGAACCCGGCGCCACGATGACCTGATCCTGCCGCGCCGGGGCACCGGCACGCGCCGGTGCCCCGATCGCACCGGTCCGGCACGGCCGGTCCGCTTTGGACGGATGCCGGGCAAGTGCGGTGACGGCGGCGGCGTCGCCGGGGAATGGCCGAGCCGGGTGCGTTCCTTTTAGGACCTTCCGTGAGAATGAGCGCATGAACCTGCTGCTGCTCGCCGCCGCCGTCGCCATGGTCGTCCGGTCGCTGGCGGCGGCCCGGCTCGACCGGTGGAACCTGGGCGCGCCGGTGGTGATGGTGCTGGCCGGTGCCCTCGTCGGCCTGCTGTACGAAAACTCCATCGCGGCCGTGCTGAACACCGAGGCCGTTCAGCACGTCGCGGAGATCATCCTCGCGGTGCTGCTGTTCGTCGACGCCACCGAGGTGCGCGGCGGACGTCTGTGGGGCGGTTACCCCGGGCTCGTGGCCAGGGTCCTGTTCATCGCCCTTCCGGTGAGCCTCGCGCTGGCGGCGCTGCTGGGCTGGTTGCTGTTCCCCGGCCTTCCGTGGGCCGTGCTGCTGCTCATCGCCGGCGTCACCATGCCGACCGATTTCGCCCCGGCCGAGCAGCTCGTGCGTGACCGCACTTTGTCGATGCGGGTCCGCAGTGTGCTGAACGTGGAAAGCGGCTACAACGACGGGATCGTCTCGCCCCTGTTCCTCTTCGCGCTGATCCTGGCCGGCGACCACACGCAGCAGCGGACGCCGGTCGACGCGCTCGCCACCGCGCTGCCCTTCGCCGCCAAGGCCCTGGTCGCCGGGGTCGTGCTCGGCAGCCTCCTCGCCTGGCTGCTGGACCGGGCCCACCACGCCGGCTGGGTGACGCCCCAGTCCGGGCGTCTCGTGGTGCTGGTCGCGCCGCTGCTGACCTACGCCGCGACCGTCGCCATCGACGGCAACGGCTTCGTCGCCTCGTTCGTCTGCGGTACCGCCTTCCGCTACCTGCACCGGCTGCTCAAGGCCCGCCGGGTCCGCGACGGCCGGGCCGACCGCGCGGAGGTCCGGGCCGACGCCCTGAGCAAGGACCTGCACCTGCTGGAGGACGTGACCACCCTGCTGACGACGACCATGTGGTTCGTCGTCGGCATCGCGGCCGTCCTCGCGTTCTCGCTGGGCGTTTCGTGGCAGGTCGTCCTGTTCTGCGCCGCGGTGCTCACCGTGGTCCGGGTGGTCCCGGTGCTCCTCTCGCTGGCCGGGTCGAAGCTGGCCGGACGGGAACGCCTGCTCGTCGGTGCGCTGGGACCGCGTGGCACGACCACGATCGTGTTCGGGCTCCTGGCGTTCAACAAGCTGCCCGAGGGGCCGGCCGCCGACACGATCCTGGTCATCACCGTGGTCTGCGTCCTGGGCAGCGTGGTCCTGCACGGGATGGGCGCCAAGCCGCTGACGCACCTGCTGACCCGGCCGGGTGCCCGCGGCTGACGCTGCCCGGGTCGCCGGGTGACGGAGTACGGCCAGTCACCCGGCTGGGCCGTCCGGCCGGTTCACCGGTACCGCCCGCCCTGTCCCGTCGCCGACGATCGAGGAGCCGGTTCTCCACCCGAACCGGGTTTTCGAGGCAACGACGACGGAATGTGGAGCTGTTTCCCGTGCGCACCTGGATCGACCGCGCGACCTGGCGGATGCTGGCGAGCTACGTCCGGCCGCAACGCCGGACCGTCCTCTTCGGAGGGCTGCTCGTCCTGCTGGGCGGCCTGGCCGCGGCCGCCCAGCCGCTCGCGGCCAAGACGCTCGTCGACGAGCTGGGCACGGGCGGCGTCATCACCGGGCTGCTGGTGCTGCTGGTCGGGCTCGCGCTCGCCGGCGCGGCGGTCCGGATGGCCGGTGACTACCTGCTCGAGCGCGCCGCGGAGTCGGTCGTGCTGGTCGCGCGGAAGCGGTTCGCCCGGCGGGTGCTCCGGCTGCGGGTGCCCGCCCTGCAGCGCACCGAACCGGGGGATCTGCTGTCCCGGTTCACCGGTGACACGACGCTGTTGCGCGAGGTGTGCACCCACGCGCTGGTGGGCCTGGTCACCGGTGCGGTGACGACCGTGGTGATGGTCGTGCTGATGGGGACGATGGACCTCGTCCTGCTCGGGGTCACCGCGGCCGTGCTGCTGGTGATCGGCCTGCTCGCGCTGGCGGGCATGCCGATGATCGAAAAGGCGACCCGCGCCGCCCAGGAAGCCGTCGGCGAGACCGGGACGCGGATGGAGCGGGTGCTCGGCGCCTTCCGGACCGTCAAGGCGTCGGGTGCCGAAGCCCGGGAGACCGCGGCGATCGAAGAGGGCGCCGAACGCGCGTGGCGCGCCGGCGTCCGCTCGGCGCGCTGGGAATCGCTGGTCCACGGCTCCAACGCCCTGGCCATCCAGGCGTCGTTCCTCGCGGTGCTCGGAGTCGGTGGCGCACGAGTGGTGACGGGTGCCATCCCGCTGTCCACTTTGGTGGCCTTCCTGCTGTACCTGTTCTACCTGGAGGAGCCGATCGGGCAGCTCCTGCACGCGGGCAGCAGGCTGCAGATCGGGCTGGCGGCCGTGCGCCGGCTGTCCGAAGTGGAACAGATGCCCGCCGAACCGGCACCGGCCGGGAGCGCCGCCCACGGCGAGGCCGCGGCCGAGCTGGTGTTCGAGGACGTCCGCTTCCGGTACGGCCCGGACTCCCCGGAAATCCTGCGCGGCGTCGACCTCGAGGTTCCCGCCGGGGGCCTGACGGCGTTCGTCGGGGCCTCCGGCGCCGGGAAGTCCACGTTGTTCGCGCTGCTCGAGCGGTTCCACGAACCGTCGTCGGGCCGGATCCGGCTGGACGGCACCGACCTCGCGGACTGGGACCTGGCCGCCTTGCGCGCCTCGATCGGGTACGTCGAGCAGGATGCGTCGCTGTTGTCCGGCACGCTGCGGGACAACCTCGTCTACGGCCGCCCGGAAGCCACCGCCGAGGAGGTCCGGGACGTGCTGGTGCAGACCCGGCTGGACGGCATGGTGGACCGGCTCCCGGCCGGTCTGGACACGCCGGTCGGGCACCGCGGCAGCATGCTTTCGGGCGGGGAACGGCAACGGGTCGCGCTCGCTCGCGCGCTCCTGCGCCGTCCTCGTCTGCTGCTGCTGGACGAGATCACCTCGCAGCTCGACGCGGTGAACGAGCTGGCGATCCGCGACGTGGTCACCGCCGCGGCCGAGACCACGACCGTGCTCGTGGTGGCCCACCGGCTCTCGACCGTCACCCGCGCCGACCGGATCGTGGTGCTGGACGGGGGAACCGTCCGGGCGACCGGTACCCACGACGAGCTCGTGGCCGGTGATCCCTTGTACGCCGAGTTCGCCGCCACCCAGCTGCTCACCGGCGACAATGCCGTTCAGCCGGCTGCCGGATAGTGTTTGCGCGTGTCCAGCAAGCTCATGAATGACGTCTCCGTCCGGATTCCCGGTGCGGGCGCCCGGTCGCGGCTGAGCGCGGTTCCGCGGGTGTTCGCCACCGCGCTGGGCGTGACCGCCGCGCTGTGCGTCCTCTCGGCGGTGAGCGCCGCGCTGGGCCGTGGTTTCCAGCCGGTGCGGCAGTTCATCGACGACTCCGTGTTCCCGGCCCCGCCGAACGTCGCTTACGGCCTGTTCCTCGCGGTGCTGGCGGCCGCGGTGGCCCGCCGCAAGCGGGCCGCCCGGACGGTGCTGGGCGGCCTGCTGCTGGCCCAGGCGGCGGCCAGCGTGCTGACCGGGCTGCTGGTGGTGCTGGCCCCGGACGAATTCCTGGTCGACGACGACGGGCAGCCGCTCGCGGTGAAGGGCTGGGACCTGTGGTCCCTCTGGCAGTCCTGCGCGATCGCGGTCGTCGCGTTGGCCGTGCTCCTGGCCGCGAAGCGGGAGTTCTACGGGCGGACGCGCAAAGCGGCGCTGCGCAAGGCGATCCTGTTGTTCGCCGGGCTGCTCGGGGTCTCGATCCTGCTCGGCGGTGCTCTGGTCCAGGTGTTCCCGGGCTCGCTGCGGTCGGCGGGCGACCGGTGGAGCTGGGCGGTCGAGACGGTCATCGGTGGGGCGGTCCAGCTGGACATCACCCGGGTGGGTGACGCGCCGGGCTGGGTCGCGCTGTCGGTGTCGCTGTTCGGGGTCGTCTCGCTGTTCGCCGCGCTGTTGTGGATGCTGCGCTCGCAGCGGATGACGTCCTTGCTGACGACCGACGACGAGATCGCCGTCCGCAGGTTGCTCGCCGCCCACGGTGAACGCGATTCGCTCGGCTACTTCGCCACCCGGCGGGACAAGGCCGTGGTGTTCGCCCCGTCGGGTGAGGCGGCGATCACCTACCGGGTCGTGGCCGGGGTGTGCCTGGCCAGTGGCGACCCGCTCGGCGCGCCGGACGCGTGGGAGCCCGCCATCACGCGGTGGCTGGCGATGTGCGCCGAGTACACCTGGAGCCCGGCGGTGATGGGCGCCGGTGAAGAGGCTGCCGAGGCGTACGTGCGGGCCGGGCTGAAGGCGATCGAACTCGGCGACGAAGCGATCCTCGACGTCACCGCCTACACCCTGGCGGGGCCGGACATGCGCCCGGTGCGCCAGGCCGTCACCCGGATCGAGCGGGCCGGGTACACCGCACGGGTGCGCCGGCACGCCGACGTCCCGCCCGAGCAGCTCACCGCCGCGGCCGCACTGGCCGATCGGTGGCGCGACACCGATTCCGAGCGCGGCTTCTCGATGGCGCTCGGCCGGCTGAACGATCCCACCGACGGGCAGTGCGTGCTGGTCGAAGCGCTCGACGCGGCCGGGGACGTCCGGGCGCTGCTGTCGTTCGTGCCGTGGGGCCGGACCGGTCTTTCCCTCGACCTCATGCGCCGTGACCGCGATGCCGACAACGGCCTGATGGAGTTCATGGTCAGCGCGCTGGCCGCCGGCGCGTCCGCGATCGGTGTCCGGCGGGTGTCGCTGAACTTCGCGGTGTTCCGCGCGGCGTTCGAAGAAGGCGCGCGGATCGGTGCCGGCCCGATCCTGCGGGCCTGGCGGCGGCTGCTGCTGTTCTTCTCCCGGTGGTGGCAGCTCGAATCGCTCTACCGCTCGAACGTCAAGTACCGCCCGCACTGGGAGCCGCGCTTCCTGATCTACGGGGACCGGCGCGACCTGGCGAGGGTCGGGCTCGCCTCGGCCATCGCCGAGGGCTTCCTCGGCCGCGGTTCGACCGCGCCCGCCCACGACGGCGACCCGGCGCTGCCGGCCGCCGTCCGGGACATCGAGAGCGCCGAGCCTGCCGTCGACGACCGGCCGGCGCCCGCCTCCGAGCAAACCCGGATCCGGCTGGCCAAGCTCGACGAACTGCGAGCCCGCGGCGTCGATCCCTATCCCGTCCTGGTGCCCCGCGACACCACCCTCGCCGAGGTGGCAGCGCGCTTTCCGGACCTGGCACCGGACACCCGCACGGGGGAGCGCGTCGCCGTCACGGGCCGGGTCATGCTGATGCGCGACCACGGCAAGCTGCGTTTCGCGACGCTGCGGGACTGGTCCGGCGACCTCCAGATCATGCTCGCCGCACCGGACACCGCCGAGGAAGATCTCCGCAGCTGGCGGGCGGACGTCGACCTCGGCGACCACGTCGCGGTCCGCGGCGAGGTGATCACCTCCCGGCGCGGCGAGCTGTCGATCCTCGCCGAGGGCTGGACGCTGGCGGCGAAGTGCCTGCACCCGTTGCCCGACAAGCACTCCGGCCTGGCCGACCCCGAAGCCCGGGTCCGGCAGCGCTACCTCGACCTGGTCGTCCGCCCGCGGTCCCGTGAGCTGCTGCGCGCCCGTGGCGGGGCGATCCAGGCACTGCGGGCGACGCTGCTCGGCCGGGACTACCTCGAAGTCGAAACGCCGATGCTGCAGCCCGTGCACGGCGGCGCGAACGCCCGCCCGTTCGTCACGCACATCAACGCCTACGACATGCGGCTCTACCTGCGCATCGCCCCCGAGCTGTACCTGAAGCGGCTCTGCGTCGGGGGAGTGGAACGGGTCTTCGAACTCGGCCGCACCTTCCGCAACGAAGGCGTGTCCTACAAGCACAACCCCGAGTTCACCATGCTGGAAGCGTACGAGGCCTACGCGGACTACACCGTCATGCGGGCGCGCTGCCAGCAGTTGATCAAGGCCGCCGCCTCCGCCGTTCACGGCAGTGAAACGGCCGGAGAGCTGGACCTCTCCGGCGACTGGCCGGTCGTGCCCGTGCACCATGCCATATCCGAAGCTCTCGGCGAGGAGATCACCAGCAATACCACGGAAACCCGGCTGCGGCAGCTGTGCGACGCCGCCGGGATCGCTCACAATCCACAGTGGACACGTGGTGCCGTGGTCCTCGAACTCTACGAACGGCTCGTCGAGGAGCAGACCGCCGGACCGGTGTTCTACACCGACTTCCCCGCCGACGTCTCCCCGCTCACCCGCCCGCACCGCGACGACCCGGAACTGGCCGAACGGTGGGACCTCGTCATCAAGGGCACGGAAGTCGCCACCGCCTACTCCGAACTCGTCGACCCGGTCGAACAACGCCGCCGGCTCGTTGCCCAGTCCCTGCTCGCCGCGGGTGGCGATCCCGAGGCGATGGAAGTCGACGAAGACTTCCTCACCGCGCTCGAGTACGCCATGCCGCCCTCCGGCGGGCTCGGCCTGGGTGTCGACCGGCTCGTCATGCTCCTGACCGGGACGACGATCCGCGACACCCTCGCTTTTCCGCTGGTCCGGCCGGAATGAGGACACGCGTGCCGAGCCACCGGCCGAGTTCGATCAGGACCACGCCCGCGGCGGCGCAGCCGAGCGCGGTGAGCGTGTGGCCGGGGTTGCCCGGGTCCAGCAGGAACAGCCGCTGCGTCACCGGCAGGACGAACATCAGGCCGGACACGAGAGCCATCGCGGCGACCAGGCCGGCCTTCCACCACGTGTAGGGCCGGGCGATGATGCCGAGCACCCACAACGCGAGGGCCATCAGCGTGATCAGCGCCGTGGTGCTCGCCTGGGCCTGCGTGGTCTCGCCGCCGTGCACGAGGATGTAGGCGGTGAAGGAGGCGACGGCGATCACCACCCCGGCCGGGATCGCCGTCCGCAGCACCCGGCCCACGAAACCGCCACGGGCGCGGTCGTTGTTGGGGGCCAGGGAGAGCACGAACGCGGGCAGGCCGATGGTGAACCAGCCGACGATGGTGACGTGCCGGGGCAGGAACGGGTAGGGCACGGCCGCGAACCCGATCAGGCCGGGGACACCGACGATGAGGGCGAGCAGCACCGAGTAGACGGTCTTGGTGAGGAACAGGTTGGCGACCCGCTCGATGTTCCCGATCACCCGGCGCCCCTCGCCCACGACCTGGGGGAGGGTGGCGAACGCGTTGTCCAGCAGGACGAGCTGGGCCACCGACCGGGTCGCCGGGCTGCCCGCGCCCATCGCGACGCCGACGTCGGCGTCCTTGAGCGCGAGGACGTCGTTGACGCCGTCGCCGGTCATCGCGACCGTGTGGCCCCGTGACTGCAGCGCGGCGACCATGGCCCGCTTCTGGGCGGGCGTGACCCGGCCGAACACCGTGCCGCGCTCCACCTCGGCGGCCAGCGCCTCGGGGTCCTCGGGCAGGGTCCGGGCATCGACGGGCGCGTCGGCCCCGGGCAGGGACAGGCCGCGGGCGACCGCCCCCACCGAGACGGCGTTGTCGCCGGAGATCACCTTGACGGCCACGCCCTGGGCGGCGAAGTAGTCCAAGGTCTCGCGGGCGTCACCGCGGATCGTCTGCTCCAGGACCACCAGCGCGACCGGGTCCACCTCGCCCGGTGCCTCCGGTGCGTCGAGGCCGGCCGCGGCCCGGCCGAGCAGCAGCACCCGCAGCCCCTGCGCGCCGATCCGTTCCGCCTCCGCACGTTCGGCCGAACCGGCGGCCAGCAGGACGTCGGGAGCGCCGAGCACCCAGTCGCCGTGGTCGCCGAAGCCCGCGCCGCTCCACTTGCGCGCCGACGAGAAGGGCGCGACCGTCTCCGCGGTCCAGCCGGGCGCCGGCGGGCACGCCTGGGCGACGGCGAGGAGGCTCGCGTTCGGGCGGGGGTCGGCGGCGGCCAGCGCGGCGAGCACCGGCCACGGGTCGGTGCCACCGTCGCCGAGCGGCCGTACTTCCGACAGCCGCATGGTGTTCTCGGTGAGCGTGCCGGTCTTGTCGGCGCACACGACGTCCACGCGCGCCAGGCCTTCGATCGCGGGCAGCTCGTTGACCAGGCACTGCCGCCGGCCCAGCCGGACCACGCCGACCGCGAACGCGACCGAGGTCAGCAGGATCAGGCCTTCGGGCACCATCGGGACGAGCGCGGCCACCATGCCGCGCAGCGCGTCGGGCAGGGCTTGCGAGCCCGCGAGCTGGTTGTAGATCGACAGCACCCCGGCCGGGACGAGCAGGTACGTGATGACCTTCAGGATCGTGTCGATGCCGGAGCGCAGCTCGGAATCCGCGAGGGTGAACCGCCCGGCCTCCTCGGCGAGCTTCGCCGCGTACGCTTCCCGCCCGACCTTCGTCGCGCGGTAGGCGCCGCTGCCCGCCACCACGAAACTGCCGGACATCACCTCCTCGCCCGGGTGCTTCACGATGGCGTCCGATTCGCCGGTGAGCAGCGACTCGTCCACTTCCAGGGCTTCGGCCGCCAGCACGGTGCCGTCGACCACGATCTGGTCGCCCGGCCCGACCTCGACGACGTCGTCGGCCACCACTTCCGCCGGCGCCAGCTCCCGGGTCACGCCGTCCCGGCGCACCCGCGGCCGGACCTGGCCGACGATCGCCAGCCGGTCCAGCGTCCGCTTCGCCCGCAGCTCCTGGACGATGCCGACGGCGCTGTTGGCCACGATCAGGCCGGCGAACAGCCCGTCCAGCAGGTAGCCGGTCGAAAAGATGATGATCGCCAGCACCGCGAAGATCGCGTTGATCCGGGTGAAGACGTTCGACCGCACGATTTCGCCGGTACCGCGGCTCACCCGGGCGGGTAAGTCGTTGGTCCGGCCCTCGGCGATCCGCGCGGCGACCTCGGCGGCGGTCAGCCCGGCCGCGACCTCGTCGGCGAGCAGGCGTGCATCCCCTGGCATGGCCGCGACCCTACGCAGATTCCGGCCGATCCGGGCCGCGGAGCCCACGAACGGGTGCGGAACCGGCCGACCGGCGGGGGGACGTCCAGCCGGGTAGGGGGCAGTTCCGGACGCCCGGCGGCTGGGCGCGCCGGGAAGACCCCACGACACTGGAACACGGCGCTCACCGAGCGTGCACTTCACGCCGGCTGTCCCCGGAGGAGACCCATGTTCAACCGGATGCTGAGCCGCTTCGGCATCGGTGGCCCGTCCGTCGATACGGTGCTGGACTCCCCGCACGTCGTGCCCGGCCGGCCGGTCACCGGGCAGGTGCACGTCCAGGGCGGCACCGTGGACGCCGAGCTCGGCCAGGTCGTGCTGACCCTCGTGGCCAGCGCCGACCACGGGTACGGCGGCGACACGGAGTTCTTCCGGCTGGTCGTCCAGCGGGGAGTGCGGGTCCCGGCGGGGCAGCTCGTCTCGATCCCGTTCCGGCTGCCGCTGCCGTGGGAGACACCCGTCACCGAGGTCGACGGCGCGGTCCTGCCCGGGATGCGGGTGGGCGTGCGCACCGACCTGCTCGTCGAAGGCGCTCCCGACCAGGGTGACCTCGACCCGGTGCTGGTCGGCCCGCTGCCTTCGCAGGACAAGGTGCTCGACGCGTTCGGCGTGCTCGGCCTCACCTTCCGCAGCGCCGATCTCGTGCCAGGGCACCTGCCGGGCGTGTCGGGCGAGCTCGGCTTTCACCAGGAGCTCGGGTTCTTCCCGCCGGCCCGGTACGCGGGCAGCATGAACCAGGTCACGGTGACCTTCGTGGCGACCTCGAACGAGCTCCACGTGATCCTCGACGCCGACAAGCGGGGCGACACGCCCGGCCACCTCCGGCTCACGCACGAGGAGGCGCAGAACACCGACTGGGCGACGCCGGTCAGCGGCTGGCTCGCCCAGGTCGCCGAGCGCAGCCCCGCGGACCCGGCCTTCGGCCACGGCGGCGGCCCCGGCCATGGCGGACCGCAGGAGTACGACGACCACCAAGGCCGGCGACGCGGACCGGGGATGGGCGGCGTGCTCGCCGCCGGCGCGGCCGGGCTGGCGGGTGGCATGGTCCTCGGAGGCGTCGCGGACGAGTTCTTCGGCGACGACGAATGACCGGCCGCGCACCCCTCTGCCACCGGCGTCGTGAGTGAGAAACAGTGTCAGAACACGGTTTCTCACTCACGACCAGCCACGGCAGGCGCACCTGATCGGACAAGTCCTCAGCTGTGCGTTGTTCGTCCATTGAGGACGCTGTGCGCGGAGTGGACCGAAGGCCCGCCGACGAACGGAACGCATGATCAGCCCACTGGACCTGTCTTTGATCTCCGGGCCGATCCCCGTCGTCGCCACCGTGGCCGGCGCGGTCGCGTTGCTCTGCCTGGCGGTCCGGAAGGATCGCCGGTGGTGGACCCGCGTTCTCCCGGCCGTGGTGCTCGCGTGCGCGGTGGTCGTGGCCGGGGCGACCTCCCTGGTCGACCACGTGTGGAAGCCGTGGCCGGAGCCGCTTCCCGTGGTTCTGGTGGTCTGGGCGGGCGCGACGCTGGTCGCCGCCTGCCTGGCGTTCGCGCGGCTGCGCGCCGGACGGTGGTACCGGCGTGCCGGGCGCATACTGCTGGCGCTGGTCGTGCTGGCGAGCGCGGGCACGGCCGCGAACGCCTACTTCGGTTTCTACCCCACCTCGCGCGCGGCGCTGGAGGTGTTCGCGAACAACCGGGTCGGCCTCGACGCGGCCGCGCGGCCGCCGTCGACCGTGGTCGAGGTGCCGGCCGGCGGCCGGCTCGCCGACGTGTGGCGGAAGCCCGCGGACCTGCCGGAGAAGGGCACGGTGTCGGAAGCGGCGATCCCCGGTGCGTTCACCGCCCGTCCGGCGTGGATCTACCTCCCCCCGGCGTACGCGGTGAACCCCCGGCCGCGGCTGCCGGTCCTGGTGCTGCTCGCGGGGCAGCCGGGTTCGCCGCGTGACTG
This sequence comes from Streptomyces sp. MN03-5084-2B, assembly GCA_033793495.1. Taxonomy (GTDB): domain Bacteria; phylum Actinomycetota; class Actinomycetes; order Mycobacteriales; family Pseudonocardiaceae; genus Amycolatopsis. The sequence continues at coordinate 208,078 of JARAWT010000002.1, forward strand.
GTTCGACGCGGGCCGGCTCGCCGAGCGCCTGGACGCGTTCGCGCGTGCGCACGACGGGCTGGCGCCGATCGCGGTGGTGGCCGACCAGCTCGGCGCCCGGATGGCGAACCCGCTGTGCCTGGACTCGAAGCTGGGCCGGTCCGAGACGTACCTGGCTCGTGACGTGCCCGCCTGGATCAAGCGGCGGCTGACGGTCGACGAGCGTCGCCAGGCCTGGACGATCGCGGGTCTCTCGCAAGGGGGCACGTGCGCGCTCCAGCTCGCGGTGCGCGCGCCGGACGTGTACGGGAACTTCGTCGACCTCACCGGGCAGCGCGAACCGTCGCTCGGCAGCCGGGCCGCGACCGTCAAGGCCGCGTTCGGCGGCGACGAGACGGCGTTCACCCGCGTCAACCCGATGGACGTCCTCGCCCGGCAGCGGTTCCCGGACACCGCGGGGGTGATCGTCGCCGGCCGGGACGACGCGGTCTACCGCCCGGCCGCCGCCGAGGTGTTCCGGGCCGGTCGTCAGGCGGGCCTGGACCTGCAGTGGAAGGAACTGCCGGGCGGGCACGACTGGACCGTGTGGCGCTCGGGGCTCTACGACTCCTTGCCCTGGCTCGCCGCGCGCACCGGGCTGAGCCGTTGACCACCACCACGAGCACCGGCCGGTCCGGGGAAAACGAGACTATGAGTACACGATTGGCCCGGCTGATCCGGAGCGCTCCGCTGACGTGCGTGTTCCTCATCGCGTTCTGGACCGTCGGCGCGCTGACGGGGGCGCCGGCCGGGCCGGACGACGAGCTGCTCGCCCGGATCGGCGCCGGCACCGACAGTCCGTTGTGGACGGCCCTCTCGTCGGCGCTGTGGGCCATGGACCTGACGGGCTACCTGGCGACCACCGTGCTGCTGCTGGTGTTCGGCACGCTGGCCGAGCGCGAGTTCGGTGCCCTGCGCACGGCCGCGATCTTCCTCGCCTCCCACGTCCTCGGCGTGGTGCTGGGGCTGGGGCTGGTGGTGCTCGGCAGCGACCTGCAGACGACCTGGCTCGATTCGCTCCGGGGTGCGGTCGCGGCCGGCCCCTCGGTCGGCGGGGTGGGGCTCGCGCTGGCGTTGACGTTCCGGATGCCGTCGTCGTGGCGGCGCCGCGTCCGGCTGATGACCGTCCTGTCGGTCCTGGTGCTCACGCTGTACTCGGGGTGGCTGGAGGACCTGCTGAGGCTGTCCGGCGGTGTGATCGGACTGCTGATCGGCGTGGTGTTCCTGCGGAACGGTGCAGCCCGCGCACCCCGGACCCTGGCGGAGAACCGCGTCCTCGTCGGGCTCGTGGTGGCGGCGTCGGCGCTCGGGCCGGTGGTGACGATGCTGTCGCCGTCTCCGAACGGTCCGCTGTCGTGGTACTCCGACGTGGTGGCGGTCGCCCGGCCGGTGGCGGAGGACGTGGCCTCGGCGTGCGGCTCCGACGCGGCCGACCTGTGCCGCACGATGCTGATCCAGCTGTCCTACGGGCGGTTCCCGGCGTTGGTGATGTCGCTGCTCCCGGCGCTGCTGCTGCTCGTGCTCGCGGAAGGCCTGCGGCGCGGACGGCGGTTCGCCTGGTGGTCGGCGCTGACGTTCAACGTGGCGTACGCGGCGATCGTCGGCTGGTTCGTGGCGGATGCCGCACGCATCCCGGCCGTCGGTGCGCTGGAAGCCGGGTTTTCCTACGGCGTGCCGATCATGGCGCCGCTGGCTCTCGTGGCCGTGTTGCTGGTGACGCGCAGGTACTTCACCGTGAAGCTGCCCCGGCACGCCGTCCGGAAGTTCCGGCAGTTCACGCTGGGCAGCATCGGGCTGCTTTCGGCGCTGTACGTCTTCGCCGGCTTCCTGGTGCGCGACCAGTTCTCGCCGGAACCGAGCTTCGCCGGGCTGCTCGCCGACCTGCCGAAGCGGTTCCTGCCGCCGGGCTACCTGCTCGGGCTGATCTCGGCGGAGTTCAAGGCGGACGGGTTCGTCGGCACGCTGCTGTTCGAGTACACCGGCGTGGTGTTCTGGCTGATCGTGCTCACGGGCCTGCTGATGGGCTGCTGGCGCGCGTGGCCGTCCTCGTCGGAGAAGGAGGCGGCGCACGTCCGTGCCCTGATGCGGCGGTACGGCGGGTCGTCGTTGTCGTACCTGACGACCTGGCACGGCAACCAGTACTGGTTCACCCCCGACGGCGAGACGGTGATCGCCTACCGCGTGGTGGCCACGATCGCGCTGACCGTCGGTGACCCGATCGGAGCCGCGCCGGTCGCGGCCGTGCGCGGGTTCGCCGCGTACTGCCAGGAAAACGGCTGGACACCGTGTCTCTACAGCATCACCGAGGAGACGCGGGACGCGGTGGGCCCGCTCGGCTGGTCCGCGGTGCAGGTCGCCGAGGACACCGTGGTCGAACTCGGCACGCTGAGCTTCACCGGCAAGAAGTGGCAGGACGTCCGGACCGCGCTGAACAAGGCGGCCAAGGCCGGCATCACCGCCGAGTGGTGCGCCTACGCCGACGCGCCCCACGCGATCACCGACCAGGTCCGCGCCATCTCGGCGGAATGGGTGGCGGACAAGGGGTTGCCCGAAATGGGCTTCACGCTCGGAGGGCTCCGGGAACTCGCCGGCGAGGGCGTGCGGTGCCTGCTCGCCATCGACGCCGACCGCACCGTGCACGGCATCACCAGCTGGCTGCCGGTCTACGACGACGGCGAAGTCGTCGGGTACACCCTCGACTTCATGCGCCGCCGGGCCGGCGGTTTCCGCGGTTCGATGGAGTTCCTGATCGCCTCGGCGGCGTTGGAGCTGAAGGCCGAGGGGATCCGGTTCCTCAGCCTGTCCGGCGCGCCGCTCGCCCGGCTGGACCGCGGGGAACGCCCTCGCGCGCTGCAGCGGGTGCTGGACTTCACCGGGCAGGTGCTGGAGCCGGTGTACGGGTTCCGCTCGCTGTTCGCGTTCAAGGCGAAGTTCCAGCCCGGCTACCGGCCGATGTACCTGGCCTACCCGGATCCGGCCGCCCTGCCGCGGATCGCGAACGCGATCGGCCGCGCCTACCTGCCCGAGGTCAACCCGCGGCAAGGTCTCCGCCTCGCCGTCAAGATGATCACCCGTTCGTGAGCGGTGCGGCCGTGGCGGACCACTCACGAACGGCGGGCGCGGTGGCTCCGCCGACCGGCTGCCGGGACCCAGCCGACCGGCGGGGTACGGGTCGCCGGACCCCGGATGGCGCACCGGTGCCGGTCGCGGCGAGACTGAGTCCATGGTTCGAGTGATCGTCGTCGACGACGAGGAGCTGGTGCGCTCCGGATTCCGCCTGATCCTCCAGGCGGCGGGTGACATCGAGGTGGTGGCGACCGTCACCGGCGCGGAGGCGGTGAAGGAGGTCAGCCTGCACGCCCCCGACGTCGTGCTGCTGGACATCCGGATGCCGGACGTCGACGGGCTCACCGTCCTGCGGCAGCTGCGGGGCCTGCGGACCCCGCCGGTCGTGGCGATGCTCACGACCTTCGATTCCGACGAGTACATCGCGACCGCGTTGCGTTCGGGTGCGGCGGGGTTCATTCTCAAGGACACCGCGCCCGAGCAGCTCGCCCAGCTGGTCCGCACCCTGGCGGCCGGGGGAGTGGTGCTCTCGCCCAAGGTCACCCGCACGGTCGTCGACGGCTACCTCGACTCCGGTGCGGGGTCGGCCGCGGCCACCCAGGTCGGCCGGCTGTCCGAGCGGGAACGCGTCGTGCTCGTCCTGATCGCGGACGGACTGTCCAACACGGACATCGCGGGCCGGATCCACGTCAGCGTCGGCACGGTGAAGGACCACGTGTCCGCGATCCTGACCAAGCTGCAGGTGGGCAGCCGGGTGCAGGCCGCGCTGGTGGCGCAGCGCGCGGGCCTGCTCGAGGACACCGGACCGTGAACCGGGCACAAGCCCTGCTGGCCGAAGCCGGCCTGATCACCCTCGCCGCGCTGGACGCGGTGTTCAACAAGCCCACCGAGTACTGGGACATCGGTGTCGTCGTCCTGGCGGTCGGCGCGCTCCTGTTCCACCGGCGGTGGCCGGTTCCCGTCTTCGTGCTCACCCTGCCCGCCCTCGTCCTCGTCGGCTCCGTGATCGCGACGCTCTTCGCGCTTTACGCGGTCGCGGTGCGGTATTCGCACCGGGTGCTGCTCGCCGCCTGCGGGCTCGTCGCCGCGGTGGGGTACTTCTTCCCGGGGCTGGAGTTCTCCTACTCGCGCACCGACACGGTGCTCACCGTCATCTACGCGACCATGACGGCGGCGGCGCCGATCTTCTTCGGCCGGCTGGTCAATGCCCAGCGGGAGCTGGCGCTGCGGCTGGCGGACATCCGGGCCGCGCGCGAGCACGAACGCGTGCTCGACGCCCAGGCGATCCTGGCCGCCGAACGCAACCAGCTCGCCCGCGAGATGCACGACGTCGTCTCGCACCAGGTCAGCCTGATCGCCGTCCAGGCGGGCGCGATGGGAGTGTCCACCCGGGACCCGGAGATGAAGGCGGCCGCCGACAACGTCCGCAAGCTGTCCGTGGACACCCTCGACGAGCTCCGGCACATGGTGAACCTGCTCCGCGCGTCCGGCAGCCACACCACCGGGCTCACCCCGCAGCCGACGCTGTCCGATCTGGACCGGCTGGTCGACGGCAGCGGCATCGAGACCACCCTGACCGGTGCCGCGCCGGAGGGTATCGACACCGCTGTCCAGCGCACGATCTACCGCACCATCCAGGAAGCGCTGACCAACGTCCGCAAGCACGCCCCGGGCAGCACCGCCAAGGTCGGCATTTCCCACGACGACACCGATCTCACGGTGACGGTCACCAACACCCCGCCGACCCGCCCGACACTGGCGCTGCCGAGCGCCCACCACGGACTGGTCGGAATCCGGGAACGCGCCGCCCTGCTCGGCGGCACCGTCCACGCCGCCCCGACGACCGACGGCGGCTTCCGCCTCGAGCTGCGCCTGCCTCGCACGAGCGGCCGCCGTTGACATTGCTCACCGCGCGAGCGGTGCGGCGCAAGCCCGCTCCGCGGCGGGCCGGACCCGCCGCGGAGCGCCGGTCTCACCGGAGGTGCTTCACCGGCTTGGTGGCGGCGTTGAGCAGGTACTCCAGCGGTCCACGACGGAAGAAGCGGGACCAGATCCCGGCGAACACGATCGCGCCGAGGACGAACAGGAGCAGGGGCACCCAGGAATCCTGATCCTCGGTTCCGGTGGGCAGGGACACCAGTGACGACGCCACGAAGTGGCCGACGTAGGCGGTCAGCGACATGGTGCCCACGGCGATGACCGGTGCGGCCAGGCGGCGCAGCCACGGCAGGCGATCGATGGCCACCGTCGCGCCCACGATCGCCGTGATCGCGACGCCCACGCAGCCGATGATGTCGAACGTCATCCCGCTGTGCGGCCCGGCCGTCAGCAGCGACCAGGCCGATCCGGTCGCGTCGGCCGACGCCAGGTCGTCACCGGAACCGAAGGACTTCGAGCCGTGCGCCGCGGCCGCCTGCATCTCCGTGGCCGCCCGGACGCCGTCGAACAGCCGGCCCAGCAGCCAGGACGTGCCGTAGGCGAACACGACGAGGGCGGGGCCGAGCGCGGCCAGCCGCCGTCGCACGGTGGGAGCGGACAGGTCCAGCCGGCCCAGCGCCATGCCGGCGATCACGAACGCCATCCACGTCATCGCCGGGTAGAAGCCGGTGACCAGGAGATCCAGGATTCCCACCCCGCCGATCCGGTCGAGCGGGTCGTACGCCTTGAGGGCTGCCGTGACCGGCTCGGTCAGCAGGGCCCGCACGCCGAACGCCAGCGGCGGCATGACGACCGCGAGCGCGGCCGCGATGCCGGCCAGGGTCCTGGCCGGCAGCCGCACCAGCGGCAGGGCCAGCAGGAAGTAGAGGCCGTAGAAGGCGAGGATGACCACGCCGCCGTAGGCCATCGCCATGACCGTGCCCAGTGCCAGCAGGACCACGGCGCGGATCGCGATCCGGGCCTTCGCCCGGCGGCCGGCCAAGCCGGTCTTCGGCTCGAGGCGGCCGGCGATCAGCGTCAGCGAAAACCCGGCAAGGGTGGCGAAAAGGGCGGACGAGCGGCCTTCCGCCAGGCTCCGCACCCAGGCGCCGACGCCGTCCACAGCGGACGCCGAGGGTCCGATGTGGACGACGAACATCCCGAACACGGCCAGCGCGCGGGCCAGGTCCACCCCGACCAGCCGGGCGGTCGAGGGACCGGCCGCGTCGGCCGGGGAAACGGCCGGCGGGGCCGCGGTGTCCTGTGGTGGCGGTATCCGTGTCATACCGGAAGCGTCGCCGTCCGCTCTCGCGCACACCATCCGGCAGGTTTCCGGAACCACCCCGCCGACCGGCGGGAACCGGTCCCGCGGGGGAAGGTGCCGAGGTGCTACCTGGTCCCGCTCGGCCGGTCGGTCGTCGGGTGTCGGCAGGCCGATAGTTACATCCGGCGGCGCCGGGACGCGTGATCGTGGAACGTCGGATTCATGAAGCACTCCCGCACGGCCAGGTGGGTATCGGCCGGCGCCGTGGCGGCGACCGGGGTGGTGGCGCTCGTCCTGCTCCTGGTGCCGGGCGCCACCACCGAGCCCGAAGAACCGGCCACCACCGAGATCGACCTGTCGGCCGACCTCGGTCAGTTCGCGCAGCGGATGTCGGCCGAAGCCGGCTATACGCCGCCGACCCCGGCGGAGCGCACGGCGATCGGCGACGGCGTGCAGCGTGTGCTGGACGGGAAACCGCTCGAGGCGAAGGAAGTGCTGAACGCCGTCGGCTACGCGCTCCACAAGCGGGTCGACACCGCGACCAAGCGGAGGTTCTACGAGGTTTCCGAAAGCCCGGGCCGCTCCCGCGGCTGGGGCCGGATCCTGATCGACACGGCCGCCGCCGGCGGGGTGGGCGTCGAAGTCCCCCACCCGAAAGCGGATCTGGGCAGCGAGCAGCTCGGCGTCGGCCTGTTCCGGCAGGTCCCCGGCTCGGTGCTGGTGATCGCCGGCGCGCACCGCCGGGCGGCGCCGGACAAGCAGGCCGACATGGCTCACACGAACGAAAGCGTATTCGAGACGGTGCACGAACTTCTGGTACAGCGCAAGGTTCCGGTGATGCAGCTGCACGGCTTCCGGAACGAAACGGCGCCGGACAGCGACGTGGTGGTTTCCGCGGGTCCCCACCTCCACAGCCCGTACGCGGAAAAGACGGCACAGCGGCTCGAGGAAGCCGGGCTCTCGGTGTGCCTGTCCTGGGTGACCGGATGTGAGGGCTTGGAAGCCACCACCAACGTCCAGGCGAAGTGGGTCGCCGACCACGGCGGCGACTTCGTGCACGTCGAAGTCTCCCAGGACACCAGGTTCACCGCCGAAGCGAGCGACCGGGTCGTGTCCGCACTCGCCCGGCAGGCGGCCGGCCGATGAGCACGCGACGGGTACCCGGCGTACGGGCGCCCTGGATCGCCGGGCTGGTGGTGTTCCTGACCCTCGCGGTCACCGCCGGGGTCTACATGTCCCGGCCGCGCGATGTCTCCCCGGTTCCCCAGTCCGTTTTGGACGGCAGGCGGGAGAGCACGGTGGCGGCCGGGCAGGCCATCGCCCGGTCGCTCAACGGCGGCCTGAGCAGCCTCGCGGAGATCGCCACCGTCGTCGACGAATCGATGAGCCAGCGGAACCGGGCCCTGCTGATGCCGTTCAAGAGCCGGATCTGGAAGTCCCTCTACGTCCTCGACCGCGCCAGTCGTGTGGTGGTCGCCCAGGTCGGGGAACCCGCACAGCCCGCGGTACTCGGCGAGCCGATGCCGAGCGAGGCTGGTTCGCGGCTCGCCCAGGTCGGCACCGCACAACAGATCGTGCAGTACACCCCGGTCGGCAAGGCCGCCGACGCGAAGTACCTGCTGGTCGGGCACCTCGATCCGAACCGGTTCAGCGAGCTGCTCGCGGTGGCCGGCACGGAAGGCGCTTGGCTGCTGGACAAGTCCGGCGCGGTGATCGTCGGCACCGGCAACCGGACGCCCCCGCAAGGCGTCGTCGACCAGGGCATGGAGCCCGGCGAGGGTGCCTCCGGCAGCCGGGTCCAGCAGGTCGCCGAGCGGCACGAGGTGATCGCCTGGGCGTCCCTGGGCGGTAAGCGGCCTTCGAACACACTCGGCTGGACCGTGGTGTCGAGCCAGGGGACCAGCGACACCGCCGCGCCCGGCGACGCTTCCCGCCGGCGTGCCGTCACGGTCAGCGCCGTGCTCGCCGCGCTCACCGTGATCGTCTTCGGGGGCCTCTACTTCGTGCTGGTGCGCCCGATCCGGCTTCTCCGGCGGGTCGCCGAGGCAGCCGGCCGAGATGTACCCGAGGCGCCGAAGCACGGGGAGGCCGGACAGGTCGCGACCGCGTTCACCCGCACCCGCAAGAAACCGACCGAGGAACGATGACTACCCGTATTGGCCACCTCCGCACGCGGTTCTTCCCGCTGGCCCTGCTGACCTGGTCCCTCGGCGCCGCAGGATTCCTCGGCGCCGCGGTCACCGTCGCGACCGCGCCGTCCTCCTGGCTGGTCGACCCGATCCCCGAGAGCGTCGCGGCCGAACAACAGACACGAACCGCACTGGCCGCGCGCCAGCTGCAACGGTCGCTGGACAGCGGCGTGTCCGACCTGAACGCCGTCGCCGCCGGGATCCGGGTCCTCAAGGACACCGAAACACCGGCCAAGTTGCTGGCACAGCTGATGTCCACGCGGGACCGGTATCGCGGGGTCGCCTATCTCGCGGCCACCGGCGAGGTCCGCGCCAAGGCCGGGGAAGACGTCGATGTCGCGGCGACCAAGACCGCCGACAAGCCGGCGCTCGCGGTCGGCTCGCCGCAGGGCGTCTCCCCGCGGGTGTTCGTCTCCGTTCCCGTCACCGGGGACAAGGCCGGCCGGCTGATCGCCGAGTTCAAGCCGAACGCGCTGATCAGGCCACTGTCCCTGGCCGGTCCGGGCAACACCCGCCTCCTCGACGCCGACCGGAAGGTCATCGGCGCGACCACCGGCTTCACCGCGTTCGAACCCCTGACCCGGCCGGACCTGGAGCAAGCCGCCAAGGATGCCGCGGGCGGGCCGGGCCACGCTCTGCGCGAAGTGGACGGTCAGCGGCACGCCGTCAGCTGGGCGCCGGTCACCAGCACCCAGCCGACCCGGCAAACCGGCCTCACCGTCGTCACCGACCGGCCGGAAACTTCGCTGACGCTGCCCCACTCCGACGAGAAACGCGAGCTGATCCTGCTCGGGGCCGTCATCGCCGTCCTCACCGTCGTCGTCTTCGGCCGGCTCTACGTGGTGATCATCAGCCCGTTGTCCGCGCTGGCGAGTGCGGCCGGCCGGCTCGCCCGCGGCGACACCCGCGAACCGGTGCTCGTCCGCCGCTACGACCACCTCGGCCTCGTCGCACGCGACCTCGAACGGATCCGGCGCGATCTGGCCGGGAGCAACCGATGACCTTCCTGTACGCGGTTTTCAGCCTCGCACTCCTGGTGCTGCTCGTCGCGGGGATCATCGAGCAGCGCCGGCACCAACGCAACCTCGACACGATCCCCAGCCGGATCCTGGTCAACGGTATCCGCGGCAAGAGCTCGGTCACCCGGCTGTGTGCCGGAGCGTTGCGTGCCGGAGACCTGACCGTGGTCGCCAAGACCACCGGCACCGCGGCCCGGTTCATCCACCCCGACGCGACCGAGGAGCCGGTGCACCGGAAGTTCGGCATCGCCAACGTCGTCGAGCAGATCGGCATCGTCCGCCAGGCCGCCGCCGCGCGGCCGGACGTCCTGGTCATGGAATGCATGGCCGTCATGCCTCCGCTGCAGGAGATCAACCAGACCAAGCTCATCCGGTCCACCATCGGCGTGCTCAGCAACGTGCGCGAAGACCACCTCCAGGAAATGGGCCCCACCCTCGAGGACGTCGCCCGCTCGCTCTCCCGGTCCATGCCGGCCGGCGGCGTGTGCGTGACGGCCGAACGCGACCTGCTGCCCGTCCTCCGGGAGGAAGCGGACAAGCGGTCCTGCCACCTGATCGCCGTCGATCCGGACGACGTCACCGACGGCGAAATGGCCGGGTTCCGCTACCACAGCTTCAAGGAGAACGTCGCCATCTCCCTCGAAGTCGCCCGGCTGCTCGGTGTTCCCCGGGAACAGGCGCTGAAGGGCATGTGGGACGCGCCACCCGATCCCGGTGTCCTCACGGTGGAGTCCTACGACTTCGACGGCAAGTCGCTGCGCTTCGCCAACGTGTTCGCCGCCAACGACCCCCGTTCCACCGTGATGAACGTGCAAGAGCTCATCGAGCAGGGACGGATCCAGGCGCCCGTCTTCACCCTCGTCAACTGCCGGCCCGACCGCGTCGAGCGCAACGGCCAGATGGGCGAGATCGTGCCCGAACTGCGCACCGACAAGCTCTTCGCGATCGGCCACCCCACCAAATCAGTGCTGGCCAAGGTCCCGTCCGGATGGACCGGCCAGGTCTTCGACCTCGGCGGCGCGAACCGTCCGGTCGAGGAGATCCTGCGCACCATCGTCGACCAGATCGACCACGACGCGTCACTCGTGGCGATCGGCAACATCCACGGTCAAGGAGAAAAACTGTTGCACCACTTGGAAAAGGCGGGAACGCAGTGCTGACCGCCACCGTGACGGCCGAGGTGGCCGTGCTCGGCATCGCCATCGGCCTGGTGTTCTCGCTCGGCTGCTACCTGCTGTCCAACCTTTCACCCGGCGGCATGATCACGCCGGGCTGGCTCGCACTGGCCCTCATCACCGATCCGCGCCGGCTGTGGATCATCGCCGGGGTCACCGTCGCCACCTATTTCGGCGCCCGCCTGCTGCAGAAGTTCGTGATCCTCTACGGAAAGCGGCTCTTCGCCGCCGTTCTGCTGCTCGGCGTGTTCCTGCAGCTGACCATCTTCATCTTCCTGCTGAAGGACCACCCGTTCCTGTTCTCCCGCGGAACACTCGGCTTCATCGTGCCGGGCCTGATCGCCTACCAGTGCGTCCGCCAGCCCATCAAGGCCACCCTGGCCTCGACCGGCATCGTCACGCTGCTGGCCTACGTCGTCCTGCTCTCCGGTGTGCTGCTCAATCTGCTGCCGCACTCGTGAGCCCGGCGTCGTAGGCGATCAGGGCCAGTTGCACCCGGTTGCCGCAGTCCAGCTTGACGAGCATCCGGCTGACGTGGGCTTTGACCGAGCCTTCGCTCATCTCGGCAGCGCGGGCGATTTCCGCGTTGGACAGGCCGTTCGCCAGCATGGTCAGGACCTGGCGTTCCCGGGCGCTCAGGACGGCCAGCCGGGCCCGGGCCCGCTCGACGCGTTCCGGATCGCGCTCGGTGAACGTCGTCAGCAGTGAGCGGGTCACCTGGGGCGCCAGGAACGCTCCACCGGCGGCCAGTGCCCGCACGGCGTCGAGAAGGGCCCGGGGCGGCATGTCCTTGAGCAGGAAGCCCAAGACTCCCGAACGCAGTGCGCGGTGGACGTACTTGTCGTAGCCGAACGTGGTCAGCATGGCGACCGCCGTCGACGGGACGTGCCGGCACACCAGCTCCGCCGCCGACAACCCGTCCCCACCGGCCATGTGGATGTCCATCAGCAGGACGTCCGGCCGGTGGCGCCGGACCAGCAGCAGCGCCTCGGTCCCGCTGCCCGCCTCCGCGACGACCTCGACGTCTTCCGCGGTCTCGAGCAGACCCCGGATGCCGGATCTGACCAGCGGCTCGTCGTCCGCGACGATGACCGAGATCACGCGTCCCCCTCGCTCGTCACCAGCACGGCGTGCACCGCGAAACCGCCGTCGCCGGTCGGTCCGTACGACAAGTGTCCGCCGAGCGCCCGGATCCGTGCCTCCAGGGATCGCAGGCCCCGGCCGGTTCCGACACCGCAAGTAGCCGGCGGCCGGACGCCGGGACCGTTCCTGACCAGCAGCCGCACCCGGTCCGGCGTCACTCGGCACTCCACCTCGACATCGACCGGCCCGGCGTGTTTGTGCACGTTGGTCAGCGCCTCCTGCACGATGCGGTATGCCGCGTCGGACAGGGGCTTCGGCAGCGTGGCCGTCCGGTCGTCCCAACGGGACTCGATGCGCAGCCCGGTCAGGCGTGAGCGTTCGACGAGTTCCGGCACGGACTTCGGGCGGGGATCGGCGTCCAGCACGCCGATGATCTCCCGGAGGTCCTGCATGGCCTCGCGGCTGGTCGCGCCCAGCAGCTCGGCGGTCCGGACCTCCGCCTGGCCGCCGAGTTCGAGCCGGCCGGCCTGCACCGAGATGAGGCTCAGCTTGTGCCCCAGGACATCGTGCATCTCACGGGCCATCCGGTCGCGTTCCTGCCTGACGGCACGCTCCGCGACCAGCTCCTGTTCGCGCGCCAACGCATCCGCCCGCTCACGGTGCGTCGTGACCAATTGCCGGAAGCGGCGGACGTACACCCCCAGCAGAGCGGGGAAGAGGACTTGGAACCCGGCATCCGAGACGCCTTCGACGACGTCCGCCGGATCCCACGAGAAGGCCACGTAGGCCAAGGACGCGGCCGAGACCCCCAGGACGCCGGAAGTCGCCCGCCCCCGCGCGCCGACCGTGTAGGCCGCGCACCACAGCACCAAGGGAACATCGGTCATCGTGATCAGCTGGATCGACGTCACTCCGACCAGCACGGCCGACGGTGTGAGCCTTCTGGTGGCGAGCAGGGCCGCGGCGCCGAGCGCCCACCACCGGGACCCGGCGTCCGGGGCCATGGCGATGGTCGGGCCGCCCCAGATCAGGACGGCCGCGGCGTCGAGGAGCAGCTCTCGCCGTCGCGAGCTCAGGCGGTTCCATCGTGCTTCGCATTTCTCGGCAACGGAAGCGGCCATGTCACCAGATCCGCTCAAGTGCCGGCGACGCCGGCGTTGTCGTTACCGTGCGTCGACAGGTTCGTGCTCACGGTGAAACTTTACCCGGGGCGGGCGCAAGCGGTGGCCCGGGCCGAGACGGTCGGGCGAACGCGGTGGAGAGCCGCGGAAATGGGGTGGTTCCGCGGCCCTCCACCACGGTGCTCGACGAGGCGGGGAACATCGGGGCTGCCTCGTCCGTGGACCAGCCTGGCGCGGATCGAAGCCGGCCGCCATCCGTCACCCGGCTGCCGCCGCCCGGCCGGGTGGGCGGAACCGCTCCCGCCCGGTGGTGGGCGGCCGGGTCCGCCTCCGGCCGTGGAACCGGCCACTTCGGACGGTGCGCGCACTTCCGCACCGACGGGGATCGCGGCGCCGGCCGGACCGGCGGTTTCTGCTGCTGTCGGCCGCCGGTCTCGCGGGACGGTCTCTCGGGCCGAGGGCGCCGGAACCGCACCCTCGGCCCGATCGGGAAGACCACGGCTCACCGAGCTGCGCCTAGCAGGCGTAGTTGCTGCCCCGGCCGGAAAGGTAGTAGTCGGAAACCCAGCCGAAGTACCCTCCGTAGTGCACGGCGGACCACGTCGAGACCCCGTTGACCGTGTCGCCGAAGCGGTAGCAGTTGAGCGAAACCCAGTTCCCCCACGGCACCCGGGTGAGGAGCGTGCAGTTGCCGCCGGGACCGGTCCGCACCGCCGGGCCGCTGTAGCCCGACACCTGGTTGACCGCCTGGGCGCTGCCGGGGTCGTAGTCCGGTGCGGACGGCCCGCAGGTCACCGCGGCGACGGCGGGCGAGGCGGCGGCGACGGCGGGCGTGGCGGCGGCGAAGCCGGCGGTGGCCAGCACGGCGGCCGCCATGCCGACACCGAATTTACGCAGAGCTGTGCGCATTGATTTCCCCTGATTCAGATCGGTTGATGATGATTTCTGTGGCAATGTCGGCCGGCTGCACCCGGTCGGGCGGGTGGGCCCGCTGCATTCAGACGGTGGGCCACCGGTTCGTCACGACCACACCGCGTTCTGGCAATCGCCTGGTCAGCGGTGGCCAGACGGGGGGCGGCGGAGTAGTAAGGAGTGCGGGGAGGTGGGCATCGTGGAGGTGGAGCTACGGGTGCTCGGGCCGGTCGAGTTGCGGGTCGACGATCGGTTGGTGGAGGTCGGTCACGCGCGACAGCGGTGTGTGCTGGCGGTGCTGCTGGTGGAGGCGAACCGAGTCGTCACGGTGGAGCAGCTGCTGGACCGGGTGTGGTCGGAGCGGTTGCCCCACAAGGCACGGCAGGTGGCGAGCAACTACGTGTCACGGCTGCGGCACGTGCTGGCGGGCGAAGTCGCCATCGTGCGGCAGGGCGGCGGATACGTCCTGCAGGTGGATCCGGAGGCAGTGGACCTGCATCGGTTCCGCCTGTTGGTGAAGCGGGCACGCGAGCGGAGCGGGGCGCGGGCGCTGAGGTTGCTGGAGGAGGCCGCCAGGCTGTGGCAGGGCGAGGTTTTCGACGGGCTGGACACGCCGTGGATCGCCGCGGTCCGGGAAAGCCTGGCACGCGAGCGGTTCGCCGCCGACCTCGACCGCGTGGACCTGGCGCTCGCGCAGGGTCGGCACGCGGCCTTGTGCGCCGAGCTGGCCGAGCGAGCGGCCGCGCATCCGCTGGACGAACGGGTCGTCAGGCAGTTGATGCTCGCCCTGTACCGCAACGGCCGTCAGGCCGAGGCACTCCTGCGGTTCGAAAGCATCCGCGCCCGCCTGGCCGACGAGGTGGGTGCCGATCCGAGCCGGGAACTGCGCGACCTGCACCGGCGGATCCTGAACGCGGACCCTGCCCTCGCCCACGTCGCCGCGCCCGACGTGCCGCGGCAACTGCCGGCGCCTCCGGTGTTCACGGGCCGCACCGCCGAACTGGCGCTGCTGGACCGGACCCTCACCGCAACGCCCGGCACGGTGCGGATCGCGGCGATCGGCGGGGCCGGCGGGATCGGCAAGACCTGGCTGGCCCTGGCGTGGGCGCACCGGCGGCTGGACCGGTTCGCGGACGGGCAGCTGTTCGTGGACCTGCACGGGTCCGATCCCGCCGAACGGCCCGTCGCGCCCGGCACCGCGCTGTTCGGCTTCCTCACCGCACTGGGTGTCACCCCGGACCGCATTCCGGCCGACCCGGACGCCAGAGCGGCGCTCTACCGGAGCCTGGTCGCGGGGCGGGGGATGCTGGTGGTGCTGGACAACGCCGCCACCGCCGACCAGGTGATCCCGCTGCTGCCCGGTGGTCCGGCGTGCACCGTGCTGGTCACCGGCCGCACCCGGCTCGCCCCCTTGGTCGACCGGCACGGCGCCCGCCCCCTGCAGCTGGACGTCCTGTCCCGCGCCGAGGCCCGCGCCCTGCTTTCCGGACGCCTGGGCGCCGACCGGGTGGCTGCCGAGCCCGATGCGGTCGACGAGCTGGTCGAAGTGTGCGGCGGCTACCCGCCGGCCTTGTCGGTGACCGCCCGCCACGCGGCGGCCCGCCCCGGCAGCTCGCTGGCCGAGGTGGCCGCGGACGTCCGTGCGCTGCTCCTCGCCGCGACCCCGCCGACGCCACGGGCCGTGGAGTTCCCTGTCCTGCGAAACGTGCGAGACCCGGTCGTGAGGCGCTCGATCGGCGGCGGGGTGACCCCGCCGTCCCGCGTCGAGCAGGAGTGGGTCGGCCTGCGCCCGCACCTCACCCGGCTGGTCGGGCGCGGGGGCGACTCGGCCCGGTTGGCCGCTCTCCTCGACCGCGAACGCCTGGTTTCGGTGACCGGGGCCGGTGGGTGCGGCAAGACGGCGCTGGCGGTGCACGTCGCGTATGAGTCAGCACGCCGGAGGCGGCTGGCCGGCCTGGCGTTGGCCCTGGCCACGGTCCGGTCGGTCGAACAGGTCGTGCACGCACTGGCCGCGCTGCTGCACGCCGGCGATGGCGGAGACGACCTCGACGGCGCGTACGCGGCGGTCGAGCGGGCACTCGCGGCCGGACCGCGGCTGCTGGTGCTCGACAGCTGCGAGCACCTCGTCG
The DNA here is from genome assembly GCA_033793495.1 of Streptomyces sp. MN03-5084-2B. Lineage (GTDB taxonomy): Bacteria > Actinomycetota > Actinomycetes > Mycobacteriales > Pseudonocardiaceae > Amycolatopsis. The sequence goes on from JARAWT010000002.1 coordinate 223,971, forward strand.
GCGACGTCGCGGACTTGGTGACCCGGATGTTGAGCACCTGCCCCGAGCTGGTCGTGCTGACGACCTCCCGGCAGCCGCTCGGCGTTCCGGGCGAGGCCGTGTTCGCGCTGGAGCCGCTGCCCGTCCCGGTGCCCGGCGCGCCGGACGAGGTCGTGCTGGGCGTCCCGTCGGTCGAGCTCTTCGCCGAACGCGTCCATGGCGCCGCGCCGTCGATCACCATCACCGGCGCGGACGTCGGCCACGTCGCGGAACTGTGCCGCAGGCTCGACGGGCTGCCGTTGGCGCTCGAACTCGTCGCCGCCCGGGCTCGCGCCTTCCCGCTGCACGAACTCGTCGAGCGAGCCGGCCGCGACCTGACGCTGCTGTTCCGGACCTCGTCGGGCGGTGACTCGCGGCACACGACCCTGGACGCGACCCTCGACTGGTCCTTCCGGCTGCTGCCGCCCGATCAGCAGCGCCTCTTCGCCCGGATGTCGGTGTTCGCCGCCGGGTTCACCGCCGAGGACGCCGGAGCGGTCTGCGGGTTCGCGCCGCTGCGATCCGAGACGGTCGCGGCGAAGCTCGCCGCGCTCGTCGATCGCTCGCTCGTGCAGCCCTACGACGTGGCCGGGAGCCGGCGGTACCGGCTGCTCAACGTGATCCGGACGTATGCCGGATCCCGGCTCGCCGGCTTCGGCGAGTTCGAAACCACGATGCGCCACCACCTCGACCGGTGGCTGGCACTGACCAGGGACATCGACCGGCTGCCCCGCTACTCCGATCGCGAGCTGAGGTTCGAGGCCATGGAGCCGGACGCGGCGAACCTGCGCCAGTGCCTGCAGTTCGGCCTCGACACCGACCACGCGCTCGACGCGGCGGAGATCGTCGCCAAGTCGTTCGAGTTCTGGCTGGTGAACAAGGGCTACCTCACCGAGGGACGTGCCTGGCTGCAACGGATGCTGGCCCTGCCCGGCCTGGCGGCCCGCCCCGACGTCCGGGCGCTGCTGCGGTTCCACCGCGGGCTCGTCGTCAAGATGTTCGGCAACATTCCCGGCAGCCTGACGCTGTTGTGCCCGGTGGTCGACGAACTGGTCGCCCACGGGCGTCGGGAACACCTCGAGGCGCGGGCGGGTGTGCTCAACGCCAAGATGCTCGCGCTCGACCCGTCGGTGCTGGACGACGTGGAGCCCGCGGTCGCGGCGGCGCTGGACTGGCCGAACGGCGACGACGCCCGGATGGTGTTCAATTCCGCCGGCAGCACGATGAACACCTGGGGCCGCTACCCGCGAACGCTGGAAATCGGTGCGGCCTACGACCGGTGCCGGCTCGAGCTCAGCAGCTCGTCGATGGCCGCGAAGCTCACCGTGATGGTCGAGGCCCTGCTCGGCCTCGGTGACCTCACCTGTGCCGCGGCACTGATCGACGACCTCATCGGCCTGGCCGGCCGGGTCACCCACGCCGCGGAGCAAGCCGCGCCGCGCCGGGTGATCGCCTGCTACCACCTGGTGTGCCGGGAACCCGATCGGGCACGACGCTTCCTCGCCGAGGCGCTGACCACGCTGAGCGCCGCGCGACCGCCGCTGACCTCGCGGTTCGTCCCGCTGCAGATCCTGCTGGCCGAGGCGCAGCGACAGTGCGGTGACCCCGCGGCCGCCCGCCACACCCTGCTCGACGTCCTGCAGACGGCCCGCGGCCGGTCGGACTTCAAGCACACCTTCGCCGCCCCGCTGTGCGCGGCCCTCGTCGCGGCCGACCTGGGCGACACCGAGGCGAGCCGGCGTCTGACCAGGCGCTGGAACCAGACGCGGCGCACGCACGGGCTGCCCGTCCCGGTCGGCTTCGTCACGCCCGCCACCACGTTGCACCTCGATCCCGCACCGACCGGCCGGCCGGTCAAGGGGTGGCGTCCCGCGGCCTTCACCGCGTGCCTCGACGCGACCGGCGCCTGGTGCGCGCAGCCGGGTCCCGCGCACGTGCCGGGCTGAGGACCGGGTTCCGGTGCGGGCGGCAACCTTTCCGGGACCGGCGGCAACCGGGGAGGGGAGCCGAGATCAACGGCCGGGTACCCCGGCGGATTCGAGAGGTGCTGCGTTGAGCAAGACCAGGTCCTACGGCGCCTACGTGGGCACGAACGGCCGCGGCGTACTGTACGGCGAGCCGTCCTGACCCATGGCCGGGCCGGCGCGGCCCGGCCACGGGGCCGCCACCGGTAGGTCGCCGCCTCGGACGCGAGGCACGGGCAGGAAGAGGACAGCCGAAACAGATGCTCGTCGATGACACGTCGGCGGAGTTCCACGACTTCTTCGAACGGCACTACGCCGGGCTCGCCCGGTTCTCGTTCCTGCTGACCGGGGAGCCGGACGCCGCCGACGACCTCGCCGCGGACGCCCTGATCGCCCTGTGGCAGCGCTGGGACCGGCTGCGCGCGGCCGACCACCCGCTGGCCTACGCCCGCGGGGTCGTCGCGAACCTGGCGCGCGAACGGATCCGCAGCGCGACCCGCGAGCGCCGCCGGATCGCCCTGTTCTGGTCACCGGGCACGCACCAGGAACGGAGTCCCGACGTGGCCGCCGTGGTCGACGTGCGGGCCGCCTTGGACCGGTTGCCCTTCGGGAAGCGGGCCTGCGTCATCCTCCGGCACGCCTTCGACCTGTCGGAGAAGGAGACCGCACGGGTGCTGGGCATCTCGGTCGGTGCGGTGAAGAGCCAGACCTCGAAGGGGCTGGCCGAGCTGGAGCGCCTGCTCGGGGCAGGCGCGGTGGGGGACCTGGCGGCGGAGAGGAGGAGCCGGTGAACGAGGAGATCGGCCGGCGGCTGCGCGAGGCCGCCGAGGCGCACCAGCCCGACCGTGACCGGATGCTGGCTCGCGTGCAGCGCGGCATGGCCGGCAGCGCCGTCCGGCCGCGGCGGCCGGGTATCGCGAGGTCCTGGCCCAAGGTGGCGCTCGCCGGCGCGGCCGCGGCCGGCATCCTGGCCGTCGCCGGAGTCGCGGTCGCCGGGCTCGCCCAGACCACGCCGGCGAGTCCGGACACCGGGACCACGCTCGCCGTTCCGAGCCCGGCCGAGGTGCCCGGTTCGACGCGGCCGCCTCGCCCCACCGCCGGTTCGTCACCGGCCCCCACCTCGGGTGCTCCGGAGCGGACGACCGCCGGCCGGCCGTCGGCCGGCAGCCCGAACCCGGCTTCACCGCCCGGCAGCCGGGTCTCCGACGGGCCGCTGTCGGCACAAGGCTCCGTCGACCCGCACAGCACCCTCTACTGGGCCCAGAGCAAGCTCGCGCTCGACACCACCCAGCCGCTGACCGCGCTCACGGTGGAGGTGCACGTCACGCAGACCGGGGGAGTGCGGAGCACCGGCCAGTGGCAGACCGGGCCCGGCGACGACTTCACCGTCACCGCCCAGGAGCGCGACGGCGAAGTGGTGTACCGCTGGGAACTCAAGCCGGGCCGGACCGTCCCGGCCGCACACCAGGTCTTCGCCGTCCAGTACAACCACGCGGCGGGCGCCCGCTCCGCCGCCGCCGACAGCTACCGCGTGCAAGCCACGGTCGCCGACGGCGGCCACACGGTCCAGGGCGGTTTCGCCCCGGCGAGCTGAGGCCGCCGGGGCACCGGCGACGGCTACCCCAGCGTCCACCGCTGGTGGCTGCCGCCGTTGCACGTCCACAGCTCGACCGGTGCGCCGTCGGCCGTGGACGCCCCGGTGACGTCGAGGCACAGCCCGGACTGGGTACCCGTGATCGTGCCGTTCGCGTCGAGGTTCCACTGCTGGTTGGTCTGGCCGGTGCACGACCAGGTGATGACCTTGGTGCCGGCGGTGGTGCCGTGGCCGTTGGCGTCCAGGCACATCGTGGTGCCGCCGATGGTCACCGTCAGCTGGTTCGACGCGGTGCGGGTCCAGGTCTGGCCGGGTTGGCCGCTGCAGCCGCGGATCTGCAGCTGGACGCCGGGTGTGGTGGACGCGTTCGGCACGTCGAGGCACTTGCCGGCCCCCACGGCGTGCAGCGGCCCGCTCGTGCTGCCGGTTCCACCCGCGCCGTAGCCGGCGGCGGTGATGGTGGCCTGCACCGCGCTTTCGGTGGCGGCCGTCGGGTAGCCGGAGGTGAGGACGCCTTCGTAGAAGGTGCCGGCGCCGGAGACGCTGTTGTCGCCGCCGATGCCGAGCAGGATCGCCCCCTGCTTCTTCATGGGGTGGTAGCCGGTGGGGCGCGGCCCGTCGAACACGGTGGTCAGGCCGCCCGCCTGGGCGTCGCCGCTGCGGATGGCCCAGTGGTTCGGCTCGCCCTTGACGATCGCGGTCACGAAGCGGTGGTTGATGGTCGGGTTCGTGTTGTGGCCGGCGTTCACGCCGCTGAACAGCCCCCACTCCAGGTCGGCCATGACCCACGGACCCGGGCCGTCGCCGTAGCCCCACTGCCGGTCGGCTCCGAAGTAGACGGTCTCCATGATGGCGGGTGAGTCGGCGGTGTTGGTCGTCTGCGCGTTGCCGTAGTCGAAGCAGCACCAGTTGTTGTAGTGGACGCCGTCGACGACCGCGTAGATGCCCTCGGGCTGGTCGCCGGTGGCCACGCCGCTGGTCTTGTTGTTCCGGTATCCGGTGCCGGGGGAGATGTACACGCCGTAGGCCTTCTGCCCGCCGACGGTGACGGGGGCCGCGGTCGCGTCGGCGAGGTTGTCCGCTCCGCCGGGAGCCGGGCCCGGCCACGTGCCGCGAGGCGCCTGCGTGAGGTGGTTGCCCCGGCCGGACTGGTCGTAGATGACGGTGATGAGGCACGTCGTGCCGGCGCAGAACGAGTCCTGGGTCGCGGCGTTCGCGACCCCGCCGGCGCTCAGCAGGCCGATGTCGCGGGTGGTGTTGTCCGAGGACCGGCGCACCTGGTAGAGCGGGCCGTTGTAGGTGCCGTACAGCGCCCGGGTGGTGCTGTGCGCGGCCACGCACGGGGTGGCGCCCGCGGCGTAGACGTCACACGGACCCGGGGTCGCCGCCTGCGAAGTGGCCGCCGGTCCGGCCACGGCACCGGCGGCGAGGGCGGCTGCCGCCCCGAGGGCCACGATCAGTGTTCTCCTGCGCCGGGTTCTCCTGCGAGCGACCATCTGCCGGCCTCCTTCGCCCGGAAGACGAACGAACGTCCGCTGGTGCGGATGTGAACGCTAACATGAAGGGGGCGCCACCGGTGAAACTTTCACGGGCAAGCCGGCGGTCAATGCGTGCCGAGGCGGTGCGTGCTCACGGTCAGGTCGTCGAGCCGGACGTCGTAGGAGGCGGGAACCGGGTTGGGCTGGTACAGCTGCCAGCCCAGCTTGAGGGTGTCGAAGTCCGGGAAGAGGAAGTCGTCCGGTGTTCCGCCGTGGTGCTTCGTCGAGACGGTGAGCGCTTTCTGTTCGACGCCGTCCAGGTACACCGTGACCCGGTTGTCGGTGGCGTCGAGGTGGAACTCGACGCAGCGCCACCGGGCGGCGACGGCCGGGGCGGAGGTCTGCCAGGCGGTCCAGTCGCCGGTGGGGCCCAGATCCGAACCCACGCCGTAGAAGTTCGCGCCGGAGCCGGGTACGTACTGGCCGCCGAGTGGGCGGACCAGCGTCGGGGAGCCGGAACCGGACGCCTCGGCGATGGTCCAGTGGGCCCAGTCCGGGGCGGTGGGGAACTGCGCGACGCGAAGGCGCAGGCGCACCCAGAAGCTGTTGCCGGGTGGGGCCAAAGCCGGGATCACGAGGAAGGCGCGGCCGTTGCCGTCGGTGCGGAGGTGGAGTTCCCGGCCGTGTCCGGTGCCGCTCGGTTCGATGGTCAGGCTGCCGCCGGACACGTCCGTGGCCCAGCCGGGGCCTGCCGTGACCTGACCGAGCGGCAGGCGGTCGAAGTTCTCCCGGAACAGAGTCCTGTCGTGCCCGGATGCCGTGGCGGGGGAGGCCAGCAGGGCAGCCGCGGCGACGAGCGCCGTCACTGCGGATCTTCTCAAGCGGATCACGCCTCTCGTGGTGGGGCGGACTTTCCCGGGTGACGATCTTGCCGAACGGTTGCCGGCAACGCAACGACGGTCGGGGGAGCCGGTTCACCGCCGCTCGTCCTGCTACCGGTCCCGCGGCGCCACGGCGGCGGCAAAGCGGGTCGCGACCTCCGCGACCGCGGCACGCAGCTCGTCCCCGCCCTGGACGCGGAAGGCGAACGGCACGGTCGGCAGCCACTCTTGCGCGTACATCGCGGGATTGCTGGTGCTGCCGACGAGCACGCAGCCGTCGCCCGCGGGGTGAAGCCGTCCCATGGGCGGCCGGATCCAGGGCGCCACCTCGGCAAGCGGGGCGTCGAACCGGACGCGGGTGGGGAACTCCCAGCCGGTGCCCAGGTTTTCCTCCAACGCGGCGACCGGGTCGAGGTCGCCGGGCGGCTCGAACTCGTGCGCGGTCTGCCCGACCGCGCGGACCCGGTCGACCCGGTAGGTGCGGATCGCGTCCGCGCGGTGGGAATGGCACAGCAGGTACCAGCGGCCGTGGCGGACCACGACCGCCCAGGGGTCCACTTCGGCGTCCCACGCGTTGCCGGTCTCGCTCCGGTAGGTGATCAGCACCCGTCGCCGGGCGGCGATGGCGGCGACGAGCGCGCTGGTGGTGGCGGGGTGCGCGCGGGCCGAGTGGCGGTCGGGCGCGGCCGAGGCGTGCTCGCGCAGTGCGGCCGCCTGCCGGCCGACGTTCTCCGGCAGTGCCTGGATGACCTTGCCGAGGGCCGCGCCGACCGGGTCGTCGGCTTCGGTGGCTTCCGGCTGGCCGTCGAGCACCGCCATGACCAAGCCCAGCGCCTCGGCCTGGGTGAACACGATCGGCGGCAGCCGCGTTCCCCGCCGGAGCCGGTACCCGCCGTGCGGCCCGCGGGCCGATTCCACCGGGATGCCGGCCTCCCGCAGGATCCCGACGTAGCGGCGGGCGGCCCGCTCGGTGACGCCCAGCCTCTCGGCGAGCTGCCCGGCCGTCGTGCCGGGGCGGGTCCGGAGGATTTCCAGGGCCCGCAGTGCCCGGGCGGTGGGACTGAGATCGCTCGGCACCCCGGCAGGCTAGACGATCACGTCGTGAACCGGAAGCCGATTGTCCGGAATCGGCTCTAGCGTGAACCCCGACCGCACGGGAGAAAGAGACCTGATCATGGACATCCTGCTCATCGCCGGCCTGTGGCTCCGCGGATCCGCCTGGGACGACGTCGCGGCCGCACTCCGGTCGCACGGCCATCGCCCCGTGCCGCTGACCCTGCCCGGACAGGGCGACGGAGCCGCCTCCGCCACGCTCGAGGACCAGGTGGCTGCCGTGCTCGCCGCCGTGGACGCCGTCTCCGGCAAGCCGATGGTGGTCGGGCACTCGGCGGCGGCCACCCTGGCCTGGCTGGCCGCGGACGCGCGTCCGGACAAGATCGCCAAAGTGGTTCTCGTCGGTGGCTTCCCGGCCGCGGACGGGACTCCTTACGCCGACTTCTTCGAGCTGCGGGACGGCGTCATGCCCTTCCCCGGCTGGGAACCGTTCGAGGGGCCGGACTCGGCCGACCTGGACGAGCAGGCCCGGCGCGCCTTCGCTGCCGGCGCGATCCCCGTTCCCGGCGGTGTGGCCGGCGGCATCGTGCGGCTGAGCGACGAGCGACGCTTCGACGTGCCGGTCGCGGTCGTGTGCCCCGAGTTCGGCCCCGCCCAGGCCAAGGAGTGGGTCGGCGCCGGTGACGTGCCCGAGCTGGCGCGGGTCAAGCACCTCGAGTTCGTCGACCTCGACTCCGGTCACTGGCCCATGCACACCCGCCCGGCCGAACTGGCCCGGCTGCTCGCGGCGGCGGCCGATCCGGCCTGACCGGTCACCGCCGCGACCGGCCTCGGTTGCCGTCACCGCTCTCGAGGCGTCGCTCGGCTTCGGCGCGAGCGGCGTCCCGGCTGAACTGTTCGACGTCCCACAGCGCCGACCGGTTCGTGCCGAGGGGACGGTAGCGCCGCATGATCGTCACGTGCAGCGGCAGGCCGACCCAGCGGCGCAGGGAGGCTCGGTCCGTCCACACCGTGAGCGACCCGGCTCGCCGGCGAACGGGGTCCATCCACAGCAAGAGTCCCACCGCGCCGGGAAGGCCGTACCAGCCCAGGCTCAACCGGGTGCCCGCGCGGGCGATGCCGGGAAGCGAGCGGAGTGAGTGCATCCGGTAGTCGGTCAGGCTCACGACCACCGGTCCCGCGGTGCGGTCTTCGGGGCCGGGCTGCCAGCGAAACCAGATCCGCGTGGTGTGCAGGGGGTTCATGCGGGGAAAGGTAGCGGGAGTGAGCGGCCCGGGCGGAGAGCCAAAACCGGGTCAGCTCCGGTGGACCAATCCGGTCGCTCCCGGAGTTCGGCCGAGGCACGTGGGTTCCTGCCCCGGCTAGGGCAGGAACCCGCAGATCAGCAGCCCGATCACGAGCAGGTCCGGGCCGCGCGCGAGCTGCCGCACGAGGCCCGTGGGGATGAGGACGCCCTCGTACAGCACGAGGTTCATCGCGCCGAAGTCAACCGGGCCGCGGGTCACGGAGCGGACCACGGCGTACGCGGCCACCAGCACCGCGACCAGCGACCCGGGTGGCACCGGCACGCCCAGCAGAACCACCGCCGAGGTCCAGAAGACCGCGAGAACTACCAGCACCAGCGCCGTTGCCAGCCGCAGGCGGAGTTCGGACGTCGTCAGCCAGCGGCGCAGCGCCGGCACGCGGTGGAGCTGCGCGATCGGCGCCGCGAAAGGAAGCAGGGCCAGGTAGCCGCCGAGTCCGAGCAGCCAGACGGACGGCAGCGCGGGGAACGTCGTGTGCACGGCGGTCACGGCCAGGGCCAGGAACACCGGCAAACCCAGCGCGTGGCGGCGCGCGAGGGTTCCCGCGACGACATAACGCAAAGCAGGGTGACGGCCCGACAGCCGGACCCGCGGCACCGGCCGGCCGGCGGGCAGCAAGGCCCAGACGTCGAGGAACGCCGTGGCGGTGCGTGCGGCCATCCGCTCACGAAACGCCCGGACCAGCTCCGACCGTGACGCCGTCACCGCGGCGGACGGTGCAAACGCCACCCCCGCCGCGGCGGCGAGCGCGACCACCGCGAAAATCCACAGTGGATTGATCGGGAACGCTCCGAGCACCGCCGGCACGAGCGGGAGCACGGCCTCACCGCGGATCGGTGGCCGCCGAGCCATCACGAGCGCCAGGACCGCGACGGCGGCGTACAGGAAAATCGCTTGGTACGGCGGAAACCCGGTGAGTACCCCGGCGGCCAGGAAGAAGTACCCCACCGCGGCGAACCGCACGGCCCAGCTGCCCAGCAGGCGCCGCGTCAGCACCCGTGGGCGGCGGCCGTCGAAGTCCACCCAGGTCAGCGTGGCCGGGTCGGCGCGCAGGTGGCCGCGTCGCAGCGTCGCGCGCCACGCGAGGGCCAGCCCGGCGCACAGCACGGCCACGCTGCCGGACGGTCCGGCCGGCGCGTCGCCGATCAGTTGCGCACGCACCAGAGCCGTGTTGTACATCGGCGACAGGACCACGCCCGCCACGATGAACCAGCAGAACACCAGATCAGGGCGCTTCACGACGCGATTCCCCGGCACGCTTCCCCCACGAGGACCGACGATAGCTCACATCGTCGCGAACCCCGTCGACGTCCCAGTCGGTCCAGCGCGGCAGCCGTTGCGTGCCGGCCGGGGACATCTCGCCGGCTCGCCCGGCCAGCGTCCAGCCGTTCTTGCGTTCCAAGCCCGCGACCAGCCCGGACATGTACTCCCGACCACATCGACCACCACGAGGATGATCTACCACACAACACTCGAGTGCCGTTGCAGTACTGAGGCGTCGCGGTCGACGCGGCTTGCGCCCGTGTGTGCTCGCCGGCGGTTCTCAAGCTCGGTCCGGATCGGACACTCCTGACCGAGCAAGGGGATCTGCTGCCCGTGTTCGCACCCTCGGGCCGGGTCCCGGCCGTCGACGCGGAGGCCGGGGCGATGGTGCTGGAGGAGATCCAGCCGGGCACCGAAGCCGAAGACATACCGGCCGCACCATTGCCGGAGCAGTGGGGAGAGTTGTTCGCCGCGCTGCACGCCGTGGCTCCGCCCGCAGGCCGGCCGCGGGATCTGCGCGGCCGGCTCGACGAGGCCTCCACGCGGATCGGCCGCGGCGGCTGACCGAACCGGCCCCTCGGTGCACGGATCGAGCAGACGAACACCGCTTCTTTCACCAGCCGATGATCCATTCAGTTCGGAGAGCGTTTTTCCTCGCCCGCCTGGTTTTCGTCACTTCCCGGCGGATTTGCGGCCGATTGACATAAGACATCATACGACTTACGTTATATGAATCCCCGGAGTCGACGGAGCCTCCGGGCCATCCCCACAGGGGAGTGTGATCAGCCATGATTCAGCGACGTCTCTGGCTCGTCGTCGTGGCGGCTATGGCCATGGCGGGATGTTCGACTTCCACGAGTACTTCACCCGGCGCGCCGAGCTCTTCGGGGAAGGTCGGCGGTGACCTGACCATCTGGGTGGACGCGGCTCGCCTGCCGGTGGCGCAGGCCTACGCCAAGGAACATCCCGGCGTCCACGCGAACATCGTCACCTTCGACGGCGACGGCAACGGCGCGACCACGTTGCAGACGAAGATCCAGCTGTGGAACCGGACCGGCAAGGGCTGGCCGGACGTCGTCTTCAGCGAGCAGGTCAACGACCCGGTGTGGATGGCGCAGAAGCCGTTCGAGTTCGCCGCGCCGGTCAAGGACCTGATCCCGCAGGACGTGCTCGGCAAGTGGCCGGCGAGTTCGACCGCCCAGTGCACGATCAACGGCACGCAGTACTGCGTGCAGGACAACCTCGCCCAGGTCGTGCTCTGGGTCAACAAGAAACTGATGGACCAATTCCACTACGAGGTGCCGAAAACCTGGCAGGAATGGGCGAGCCTCGGTGAGAGGGTCGCCAAGGAGCACCCGGGCTACATCGTCGGGAACATCGGGGATTCGTTCAGCCACTGGATCTACCTGTGGGGCAACCAGTGCCCGCTCTCGCAGGTGAGCGGCGCCGGCGTGCGCATCGCCGCGACGGACTCGCACTGCACCCGGGTGGCCGGCCTGCTCGACCCGCTGATCAAGAACGGGACGGTCCCGCCGCTGAGCGTGTTCACCCCGGACTTCGCCCAGAAGTTCGGTGGTGCCGACGACAAGGTCCTGCTGATGCCCGGGCCGTCGTGGTACGCCCAGGCGGTCTTCGACCAGGCGCTGCACATGCCGGCCAAGGAGATCACGGCCGCGCCGCCGTTGCAGTGGGGAACCGAAACGCCGGTGACCACCGGTCAGGTCGGGGGCGGGCCGTGGATCATGTCCCGGCATTCCACCAACCTCGCGACCGCGGCGGATTTCGTCACCTGGGCCACGACCGTGTTCAACCCGACCGGTGCCGACACCCGGCCCGGCTACCCGGCCTACGCGCCGCTGGCCACCAAGTGGCTGGAGAACCAGGCTGCCAACCCCTACTACGCGGCCGATCCGACGCCGGCGCTGAAGGCCGCCGCGGACCAGATCTGGCCGGGCTGGAACCTGGTCTCGTACCCGGATCAGCCCGTCTGGTCCACCAGCGTGGTCACCGAGCTGGTGGCGGGAAAGCCGTTGAGCTCGTTGCTGGAGCCGTTCGGCACGGCGCTCAAGCAAGCGGCGCAGGCGGCCGGGTATGCGGTCGGCTAGCACCGTCGGGACCAGCGCCCCCGCCGTGAAGGCGGCGGGGGCGCCTGCCCGGCGCAACCGGGGCGGGCACACGTGGCCGGGACTGGTGTTCGTCGGGCCCTACCTGCCGTTCCTCGTGGCGTTCGGTGTCCTTCCGATGCTCTACGCGCTGGGGCTCGCCTTCACCGACGATGCGGGTGGCTGGGCCGGCTTCCGGAACTTCGCCCGCACCTTCGGTGACTACCGCTTCCTGCCGGCGTTCGGCCACATCCTGCTCTACACGGGTGTGTGGCTCGGCTCCCTCGTCGTGCTCGTCGTCGGGTTGACGCTGCTGCTGCACGGCCGCGCGAACCGGGTCTCGTCGGCCTTCCGGTTCCTGTTCTACATCCCGGGTGCGCTCGCCGGGGCGTCGTCGGTGCTGGTCTGGCTGTTCATGCTCGACCCGGCCGTCAGCCCCGGCTCGTTCCTGGTGCGCGACGTGTTCGGGTCCCACCTGTTCGTCGAATCGATCGCGCCCGGGAAGCTGCCCTTCCTCTTCGCGATGATCGCGTTCTGGACCGGGGCCGGCGGCTGGGTCGTCATCATGTACGGCGCCCTGAACACGATCCCGCAGGAGCTGGAGGACGCCGCACGCATCGACGGTGCCGGCCCGGTGACGATCGCGCTGCGCATCAAGCTGCCGTTGATCCGCAAGTGGATCGCGTACATGGTGATCCTCTCCTTCGCGACCGGGACGCAGCTCTTCGTCGAACCGCAGCTGGTGAACCAGGCCAGCCTCGGGCTGGTCCCCGACACCTGGTCGGCCAACCAGCTCGCGTTCCAGCTGGCGTTCCGCTACGCGGACTTCAACGCCGCCGCCGCCATCTCCGTGGACCTGCTCGCGATCGGGCTGCTGGCCGCGGTGCTCATCGTGACCCGGACCGGACTGTTCAGGACGGACGACTGATGCGGCTCGTCGCGCGTGGCCTCCGGTTCGTGACCCTCGCCGCCTTCGCCGCGTTCTTCGTGGTCCCGCTGGCCTGGCTGATCCTCGCCCCCACGAAATCCGACGAAGCGCTCGTCGGCGGCGACCCGCTGTCGTTCGGCAGCTTCGACCGGCTCGCACTGGCGTGGCAGCACCTGGACGCCTTCAGCGACCACCTCTACCGCACGTGGATCGGCAACTCGCTGCTGTACGCGGTGAGCGCGACCGCGATCGTGCTGGTGACCGGGATCCCCGCCGGCTACGGCCTCGCGTTCGGGCGCTTCCCCGGCCGGAGACTGGTGCTGACGCTGACCCTCGTCGTGATGATCATGCCGGCGGCGGCGCTGGTCCTGCCGATCTTCCTCGAGCTCAACGCCGTGCACCTGATCGGCCACGCCCTCTCGGTGATCCTCCCGTTCGCCTTCTACCCGTTCGGGGTCTACCTCGCCTACCTCTACTATTCGACCGCGGTGCCCCGGGAACTGCTCGACGCGGCGCGCATCGACGGCTGCGGCGAGTGGTCCACGTTCCGCCACATCGCGCTGCCGCTGGCGAAACCGGTGGTCGCGCTGGTCCTGTTCTTCAGCTTCGTGGCCGACTGGAACAACTTCTTCCTGCCCTACACGGTGCTCGCGGATTCCACGCAGTACCCGATCCAGGTGGGCCTGTCGGATCTGCTGTCGTCGACGCCGTCGTTCAACCCCGCCGTCGGTGGCGGCGGCCAGCAGGTGAACATCTTCCGGCCGGAGCTGGCGCTCGCCACCCTGCTCGCGGTCATCCCGGTCGCGATCGTGTTCCTGCTTTCGCAGCGCGCGCTGGTGCGTGGGCTGGTCGGCGGCGGGGTGAAGGAGTGAAGCCGGGCTCAGCTGCTGGGCCGGCGTCGCTGCCAGGACGTCGCGATGTGCTCGGTCATCAGCGAAGCCGCCGCCTCCGGGTCGCCGGCCTCGATCGCTTCGAGGACGGCGAGGTGCTGCCGGTTCGACCGCCGGCGGTGCTTGAGCTCGGAGTGGCCGACGTAGCGCGGGCTGCGCCGCGCCTCGGCGTGCACCGTGTGGACGATCGCCCGCCCGAGCCGGTTGCCGGACACCAGCATGATCCGCTCGTGGAACGCCACGTCGATGTCGTCGAGCAGGTCCGGTTCCCCCACGGCCGCGTCGAGCCGGGCCATGAGCTCCCGCAACTCGGCCACGTCCGTTCGCGTGGCCCGGCGCGCGGCCTCGCGGGCCATGCTCGATTCGAGGGAGATGCGGACGTCGACGAGCTGGTCGAGGATGTCGTACCGCTGGTCGTGGCGGACGATCGCCGCCAGGAGCGCGGGATCGAGCAGGTTCCACGACTCGTGCGCCGACACGAGCGTGCCGACACCCTGCCGGGCTTTGACGAGGCCCTTGGCTTCCAGGGCTTTGACGGCTTCGCGGACGACTGTCCGGCTGACCCCGAACGTCTCGCACAGCGCGGATTCGACGGGCAGCAGCTGGTCGGGCTGGAGCACTCCGCCGGCGATCAGTTCGACGAGGTGGTCGACGACGGCGTCGGCCCGGCGGCCACGCGGCGCCGGCGGGCCGGGCGGCGGGAACGCGACTGTGCCCATCGATCACCTCCAAGCCGTGAACGGGCGGCGAAAAGAGCCGTTTCCCTCCTTTTCATCATATGTAATACGACTGACCTTGTCGATTTGCCCGGCGATCGGCTCCGGGGAGGGTGACATGCGGATCACCGGATTCCGGAGCCTGAGCACGGTCCAGGAATGGGGCCGGCCGGTCGGGGACGCCAACGGCGTCTACGCGAACGGCGCGGTGAAGGTGCCCCTCGTGCTGCTCGACACCGACGAGGGCGTCACCGGGGTCGGCATGGGAGCGCACCCGCAGATCGAGGAGATCTTCCCGGCGATCGACGGTGAGGACCCGCGGGGCGTGGCCGCGCTGTACGACCGGATGTTGCGCTGGACCTTCAAGGCGGGCCACGCCGGTGCGGTCTTCGGCACCATCGGAGCGCTCGACTCCGCGTTGTGGGACATCAAGGCGAAGGTGGCCGGGCAACCGTTGTGGCGCCTGCTGGGTGGTCGTGACCGGTGTGTGCCGGCATACGCGTCGGGCCTCGACATCGCCTTGCCGGAAGCGGAGCTGGTGGCCACCTACCGGGCGTACGCGGAGCGGGGGTTGCGCGTGGCGAAGGTCAAGGGCGGCCTCGACGTGGACCAGGACCGGCGGCGCCTGTGCCTGGTCCGGGACGTGCTGGCGGAGTTCTCGCGGGGAGCGCGCCCCGGCCTGATGCTCGACGCGAACGAGGCGTGGACGCGCAAGCAGGCCTTGCGCCACGTCGGCGAGCTCGAGCGCACGCTCGACCTGATCTGGGTGGAGGAGCCGGTGCGCCGGTGGGACGCGGAGGGTCTCGCGGCGGTGGGGCGCGGCATCCGCGCCTCGGTGGCGACCGGGGAGAACCTGACCGGGCTGGAGCAGTACCGCCCGCTGCTGGCGGCCGGCGCGGTGGACATCGTGCAGACCGCGTCGGGCTGGGGCGTGACCCACTTCCTCCGCGTCGCGGCACTGGCCCACGCTCACGAACTCCCGGTCAGCCCGGTCGGCACGACTCCGATCGGGCTGGTGCACGCGGCGACCGCGGTGCCCAACCACATCGTCAGCGAGCTGCAGGACCTCCGGCCACCCGCCGGCCTGACCGTGGACTGCGACATCGAGGACGGCACGTTCGTCCTCGGCGAGAGCGCGGGGCTCGGCATCCGGGTGGACGAGGAGGCCATCCATGCACTCGGCCCCCTCCCTCCGGGCGACGCCCGGAGGACTCCCGCCGTCCGGCCCGAACGAGCCGGCAGGCGGCTCCTCGCCGAGCCCGCGGCCGTCACGAGGTCACCGGCGGGGACGTGACGCCGAGGGCCGGCGCGGAGAGGAGCATGACCGGCTCCTTCAGGCGAGGGAACCGAGGACGAGGCCGGCGACGCGGTCCGGCTGTTCGAGCTGCGGCTGGTGGCCGGCTTCGCGCACGACGGTGAACTCGGCACCTTCGTCGTTCTCCCCGGCGAAGGCGGCCGCGTAGGCGCGGCCGTAGGCCAGATCGGCGATTCCGTCGCTTTCGCCCCAGACGACCCGCACGGGCAGCCGCACCGACCCGAGCCGGGCCAGCAGGGCGGGGTCGTGCATGTACGGGTCGCCGGCGTAGCGGTTCAGGGCCGCGGCGTTCCCCCGCATCGCGGCGAGCCGTTCCGGCGGGAGCAGGGACGGGTCCGTCCGGAACCGGTCGGGGGCGTGGAAGACGACGTCGGCCAGCTTGTCCGGCGGTGTGGTGGACAGGTCGGTGAGCGGGTGGCCGCCGACGGTGATCCCGACGGCGTCCAGCAGCACGAGCTCGCCGACGCGGTGCGCGTCGCCGGCGTCGCGGGCGGCTTGCTCGTCGACACCCATCTGCGCGGCGATCCACCCGCCGACCGAGTTGCCCGCCACGAGGACGCCGGTCAGGCCGAGCTCGCCGAGCAGCCGCCGGAAGACCCGGGCGAGACCCGGCACGTCGGCCACGGCCTCGGCGGCCGGGGTGCCGTCGAAGCCGGGGATGACGGGCGTGAGCACCCGCGCGCCGCGGGCGGCGAGCAGGACGGCCAGGCCGGCGACCGAAGCCGGGCCCGCGCCGCCGTGCAGCAGCAGGACCGGTCGTCCGGCGCCGCGGTCCTCGACCCGGACGGCCACGTCGTCGAGGCGCACGTCGGTGGTTTCCGCTTCGGCCACCGGGGTTTCGCCGGCGTAGGTGGTGGCGGGTTCGGTGTGGTAGCGGGCCATGATGCCGGTGACCTCGGCGCCCTGAGCGGGTCGCCCCGCCTGCTCGGCGAACGCGCGCAGGTCGCGGAAGTACTGGACGTACCGGTCCGGGGTGAAGGTGTTCAGGATGACCACGGGCTCGTCGCCCGGGTTGGCGAAGGTGTGCGGCGCGCCCGGCGGAACCATGACCAGGGTGCCGGCGGGCGCGTCGTGGGTTTCCTCGCCCACGGTGAAGCGGGCCGTGCCGCGGACGACGTAGAAACCTTCGTCGTGCTGGGCGTGGCGGTGCTGCGGCGGACCCGCCGTGTGCGGGGCGACGACGATCTCGGCGAGGCCCAGCCGGTGGCCGGTGGTGCGGCCGTCCTCGAGAATCCGCAGGCGGATGGGGCCGGTCAAGGTGATTTCGCCTGCCGCCGGTCCGACGATCGCGACGCGCGCCATGGGTTCCCCGTTCGTTCGTGAGAGTGGACTTTCACGACGAAGGTAGACCCTCGTCTGGCGTTCATGCAAGTGTACTCTTATGATGAGAGCGGGCTCTAGCGCGGGAGGTGGCGGAGATGGACGGCGGACGGGTCAACCAGAAGCGGCGGACGCGCAACGCGATCGTGGCGGCCGCCGTCGAGCTCGTGCGCGGCGGCGGCCCGGTGACGATGCCCGAGGTCGCCAAGGCGGCGGCGGTGTCCGAGGCGACGGCCTACCGCTACTTCCCGGACCTGGCGAGCCTCCTGCGGGAGGCGGTCGCGGGGAACCTGTTCGACCCGGCCGAGGTTCTTGCGCCGCTCGCGGACTGCGCCGATCCCGTCGCCCGCGTCGCGGCCGCGGCCGAACACCTCCTGCGTCACGTGCTGGCGCACGAGAGCGCGGTCCGCGCCATGATCGCGGCGACGATCACCCGGCCCGCGGACACCACCGCGCGACCCGGCCTGCGCTTCGGTCTCATCGACGAGGCCCTCGCCCCGCCTGCCGACCTCGGCGGGCTCGACGCTCCGGCGGTGGCCCAGCTGAAACGCGATCTCGCCGTCGTCATGAGTGCCGAGGCGCTCTTCGGGCTCACCGATCTCCACCGCCTGCCGCACGACGAAGCCGTCCGCAGTCTCGTCCGCACCGCGACGACGCTCACCAAGGCGGCCCTCGGCGGAGGACGTCCCGGCGACCCGCGCTGACCGGCTTCCGGCGTGTTCGTCCACGGTCACGACCGGCTCGGCACCACTGTTTGTGCAAACAGGTCAGTTCGCGGCCGGGTGATCGCGCGGCCACGGTGAAAGTTTCTTCCGGAAGATCGTGGAGGAACAGGAATTGCCGCATGCGGTGCGCGGCCGCCGTTCGGCGCTTTACAGCCTGGGGGATGGTGCCTACGGTGCGCTCGCACCCATGCGGCCGGCCCGTGCCGACCACGGCTGAAGGAGGTCAGGTGTTCCGCAACCACAGACGCAGTACCCGCGCCACCGTCACAGGGCTCGCGGCGGCCGTCCTGCTGGCGGTTCCCGCGTTCGCCGCCGGCAGCAGTGCCGCCACCGAGCCGGGCAGCGTGCTCTGGCTGGACGCCCGCCGGCCGGTGCCGGCGCGCGTGGAGGCGTTGCTGCACGCCATGACACTGCCCGAGAAAGTCGGGCAGATGGACCAGCAGCTGGTCACCACATTGACCGACCCGAACGGCACGACGTGCGGGAACAACGGGTTCAACCTCCCCAATCCCGAGTGCATGCGAAAAATCCTGGTCGACGCCAACGTCGGTTCGATTCTCGCGGGCGGTACCGAAAACCCGGTCGACACCACGGGCAAGGGCGGCGTGGGCAACACCGGTTACGACTGGGCCACCGAGTACAACACCATCCAGCAGTTCGCGATCAAGAACTCGCGCCTGCACCTCCCGGTGGTGTTCGGCGTCGACGCGGTGCACGGCTTCGGCCACCCGTGGCAGGCGCCGCTGTTCCCGCAGTCCATCGGCATGGGCGCCACCTGGGACCCCGCACTCGCGCAGGCCGGTGGCAAAGTGACCGCGGACGCCCTGCGCGCCACCGGCTGGACCTGGAACTTCGCCCCGGTCCAGGACATCGCGCGGGACAACCGGTGGGGCCGCACCTACGAGACGTGGGCCGAGCAGCCGGTCCTGTCGGCCGCGATGGGCGCCGCGAACATCAAGGGCATGCAGCAGCCCGGCAAGCGTGGTGAGCCGAACGTCAGCGCGACGGTCAAGCACTTCGCCGGCTACTCGCAGTCGGTCAACGGCCACGACCGGGCCGAGGCGCTGCTCCCGATGAACTACCTCCAGTCGACGATCCTGCCGCCGTACGCGGCCGGGATCGACGCGGGTGCCGGGACGGTGATGGTCAACTCCGGCTCGATCAACGGCGTTCCCGCCACCGCGTCGCGCTACCTGCTGACCGACGTCCTGCGCGACCAGATGCACTTCGACGGTGTCGTGATCAGCGACTACCAGGACGTCACCGCGTTGCAGACCGCCTATCACATCGCCGCCGACCTCCCGGGGGCCATCGCCGCCGCCGTGAATGCGGGCGTCGACATGAGCATGCAGGTCTTCGACGCGGCCGGGTGGCAGGCCGCGATCCTGCAGGCCGTCGACACGGGCAAGATCTCGCGCGCGCGGATCGACCAGGCCGTGCGCCGCATCCTCACGCTGAAGTTCCGGCTCGGCCTGTTCGACCAGCCGTGCGTGGCCGACCCGGCGAAACCGTGCGTCGACGCGAACGCCGCCGATGCCGCCGTCACGGCCGGGCGCGATCAGACACTGAAGGCCGCGCGAGAGTCGATCACCCTGCTGCGCAACGAAAACAACGCGCTGCCGTTGCCGGCCGGCGCGAAGGTCGTGGTGACCGGCCCGGGTGCGGACTCGATGACCGACCAGCTCGGCGGCTGGAGCGTGAGCTGGCAGGGCGTGGCGGGTGCCGGGCACGTGTGCTGCATGGGCCCGGACAACCAGATCCCGCCGGGCACCACCGTGCTGAACGGCATCCGCGCCGCGAACCCGGCGGCGGTCTACGCGCCGGACCAGGCAAGCGCCGTCGCGGCCGCGGCGGACACCAGCGCCTACGTGGCGGTGGTGGGGGAGAAGGCCTACGCGGAAGGGCTGGGCGACAACCCGGCGCCGGCACTGGCACCCGACCAGCAGGCCCTCATCTCGGCTCTCCAGGCGACCGGCAAGCCGGTGATCGTCGTGGTCGTCGCCGGCCGGCCGGTCGGGCTGGGCCCGGCGAAACAGGCGAACGCGGTGCTGATGGCCTACCAGGGCAGCACGGAAGCCGGCACGGCGGTGGCGGACGTCCTGTTCGGCAAGACGAACCCCGCGGGCAAGCTGCCGATCACCTGGCCGTCCGACGCGCCGGCCGTCGGCGGTGACTTCGCCGGCACGGCGCCGTCCCCGCTGGGGGACCAGCCGAAGTTCTTCGACCAGCTGCCCAGTACCGCCTCGGGGCAGGGCAGCGCGTACAACCCGCAGTTCCCGTTCGGTTACGGCCTGTCGTACACGACGTTCACCCACACGAACCTGTCGGTGACGCCGAAGGTGGCGCGGGGCGGCACGGCCACCGCGACCTTCACCGTCACCAACACCGGAACCCGCGCCGGCACCGACATCGTGCCGGTGTACGTCGCCCAGCCGGTGAGCCCGGTGGTCGTCCCGCCGCAGCGGCTGGTCGGCTTCGCGCGGGTGACGCTCGACCCGGGCCGGTCCCAGGTCGTGCGCGTGTCGTTCCCGGCGTCCACGCTGGCCGAGAGCGCGGCGGACATCAACGCGTCCGGCCCGCCCGTCGTGGTGCCGGGCAGTTATGTGCTGCAGCTGGACAAGAACGGCACGACGCCGTACGCGGTGGACGTGTCGGCGCCGTTCCTGATCCAGTAGCCAACGGACCGGCTGTGGGGCGACGCGCCGCGTCGCCCCACAGGCCGGCCCGAAGCGCAAAAAGCGATATACGACCTTCGAACAATTGCCATTACCTGTATCGGATGGCGGCGAATTGTTTTCGAACAAGTGGGCGGTAGATCTTTCCCGGTGGAGGTTCGGACAGTACTGTCCGGTGCGCCGGCGAACGGGACACATCTGACTCGAGATCCCTGCGTGGCAGGCGTTTCGCTGGCTGTGAACGGGATATCCGGCGGCCGCGCGACGACGGTTGTGCCCGCCGCGGGGCACGGCGGCGGCAAATGCTCCGAACGGGTGCAATAAATGCGTCACGTGATGGTTGAACCGAGCTTTTGCGGGTACGCTCCCAGCGGTCTGCAGGCGTTGCCAGGGGGAAACGCGGTCGAATGGACAACCGGCGAAGAAATCCTCAGGAGGCTCGGTGTGCACCAACACCACGGCAGCGGCCGCGGCACAGGAACGAGCGGTGACGTCCGGCTTCCGGCACCAGGGCTGCCTGTACGGCAGTGACGCCGAGTTCCTCGCGACGGCCGTTCCGTTCGCGCAGGACGGGTTGCGGCGGGATGAACCGGTGCTGGTCACCACCACGGCGGCCAACCTCGAACTGCTGCACGCGGTGATGGGCGCGGAAGCCGACCGGATCGCCTTCGCGGAGTCGGACTACTTCGGCCGGAGGCCGTCGCAGCTGGCGCATGCGCTGCACCGCTACTGGGACCGTCACCGCTCGACCGCGCCGACCGGCACGGTGCGGATCCTCGCCGAACCCGGCCGGGCCGGCGGCTCGGGCGACGACGCCGCTCGGCAGCTGGCCGAGGCGGCGTTCAACGGGGCGCTGAGCGGGACCCGGATCTGGCTGCTCTGCCCCTACGACACCAGGACCACCGGTCCCGGGGTGGTCGAAGCGGCACGCCGCGCGCATCCGGAGTACGTCGTGGACGGCGAGGTCCGGTCGTCCGCGCAGTTCAGGGCCCCCGAAGCGGCAGGGGGGCCGGTGGCGGCCACACCGTCGCGCACGGACGAGGACACCTTCCGCTTCGAGGGTGACCTGGTCGCCGTGCGGCGCCACGTGCTGGAGCGGGCGAGCGCCCTGCTGCGGTCCGAGGACACCGCGACGCTGTTGGGCATCGCCGTCGGCGAGGCCGTGGCCTACCTGCTCGAGCACGGCATCGACCGGGCGGCCGTGTGGGTGCGGCCGGCGGCGGGCCGGGTGGTGTGCACGCTGCACAGCGAGCGGCCCGTCGACGGCCCGGCGTTCTACGGGCCGCGGGCGGCTGTCCGGCCCGGCACCACGTTGTGGATGACCGGCCAGATCTGCGAGTGGCTCGACGTCAGCTCCGACGCGGCCGGCTGCACCATCGAGCTGGCCATGCGGGAGCGGCCCGCCGACGCGGCGCACCCGGCCCGGAGCTAGGACGCCGACCGGGACACATCTGTCCGTCAGTGCAACCGCACGTCGCCGAAGCGGTCTTCGATGCGGCGCAGATCGCGCAGCCGGGGCTCGGTCTGCCCGCCGAGCCAGCGGCTCACCGTCTTCGGGGACACGCCCAGCTCTTCGGCGACGATCTCCTTCGTGATCCCGCGACTGCGCAGTGCTTCGGCCAGCCACTCGGCGAAGCTGGCGGCGGGCGCGTCCGGTCCGGCCGGCTGCGGGGGCACCGGGGGCGGCTCCTGGTCGCGGGACGGGAGCACGTCGAACTCGACCCGCTGGGGGTACTTCCGGCAGGAGACCTCGAGCACGCCCGACGGCCCGGCCGCGGTGAGCAGGGCCCGGAGGATCGTGTTGCCCACCTCGCGCTCTTCGGCCTCGGCGAGAGGCGCACCGGCGAGGCACTCCTGGACGAATTCCCGGATTCCCGGAACGGCGGACGGGCGGGCCGGAAAGATCTTCGTGATGATTTCGACCGGGACGACCTCGATCGAATTGCCGGATGACCGGCCTGTCGATTCCACCACGATCAATGCCCCTTCCGCCGCGAGACCAGTGTAGTCGTCCGCGCGATTTCGGGCTGTCCTCCGAACGCGGAAGTGCCGGGGCCCGGTAATGTCCGTCGTCCGGGCGCAGCTGTGTCCGGGACATGGCCACGTCAGTCTTGCCGCTGCTGCCGGACCGGTCTACGGTAGGCGTCCTTCGGGCCGGTCATTCGGGAGAAGACCGTCTCCGAAGTGGGAACTGCCGACTTCGCGCGCGGCCCGCGGCCGCAGGGAAGGTGCCACCGATGGTCAGGGCCCCGCAGACCGGCAACGGCCCGGCGGACGACTCCGGGAATCACCCACCGACCGTCCACATTCTCTGGATGAATGGCGGGCTGAGCTGTGACGGTGAATCGGTCGCGCTGACCGCGGCCACTCAGCCGAGTATCGAAGAGATCGTTCTCGGCGGTCTCCCCGGGCTGCCCGAGGTCGCCATGCACTGGCCGTTCCTCGATTTCCACAGCGGGCCCGACGGGGGTTCCGACAGCTTCATCGAATGGTGGCACCGCGCGGACCGCGGCGAGCTCGAGCCGTTCGTCCTGGTCGTCGAGGGTTCGATCGCCGACGAGACGAACAAGGCCGAGGGCTACTGGTGCGGGTTCGGCACCGACCCGGCGACCGGTCAGCCGGTGACCGCGAGCGAGTGGCTCGACCGGCTGGCGCCCAAGGCGATGGCGATCCTGGCCGTCGGCACCTGCGCCAGCTACGGCGGCGTGCACGCCATGGCCGGCAACCCCACCGGCGCCATGGGCGTGCCCGAGTACCTCGGCCGGGACTGGCGGTCGTGGGCCGGGCTGCCCATCGTGTGCGTGCCGGGGTGCCCGGTCCAGCCGGACAACCTTTCGGAGACGATCCTGCACCTGCTGTTCCAGGTGGCCGGGCGGGCCCCGGAGATCGACGTCGACGAGGCACTGCGCCCGAAGTGGCTGTTCGCCAACACCGTCCACGAAGGGTGCGACCGGGCCGGGTACTACGAACAGGACGAGTTCGCCGACCAGCTCGGTTCGCCCCGCTGCCTGGTCAAGCTGGGGTGCTGGGGCCAGGTGGTCAAGTGCAACGTGCCCAAGCGCGGCTGGATCAACGGCGTCGGCGGGTGCCCGAACGTCGGGGGCATCTGCATCGGCTGCACGATGCCGGGCTTCCCGGACAAGTTCATGCCGTTCATGGAGGACCCGGCCGGCGTCGGCGGCCCGGCTCCGGCGAGCAGCGTGTCCGGGTCCGCGATCCGCATCCTGCGCGAGATCCGGACGGCGGCGGACCGGTGAACCTGCCCGGCGCCCCTGCTGTCCCGGGCCCCGGAGAACGCCTCGGGACACTTCTGGGTGTCCTGCTCGCCGGTCCGGGCCGACGGCCCGCCGAAGAGATCGTCCGGCAGCTGACCGACCTGTACGGCGAAGGCCTGACCCGGATCGTCGGCACGCTGCGCGAGCACGCCCCGGCGCTGGTCGGTGCGCTCGCCGCCGACGACGTCGTCGCGAGCCTGCTGGCGCTCCACGACCTGCATCCGCTCGACGCGCAGGCGCGGGTCCGGCAGGCCCTGGACCGGATCCGCCCGCAGGTGGGTGCGGTCGCGTACCTCGACATCGACGGCGGCGTGGTCCGGTTGAGGCTCGGTGCGGCCGGCGGCTGTTCGGCCGCGGCGCGGGCGACGGTCGAAGCCGCGGTCCGGGACGCCGCCCCGGAGATCACCGGCGTCGACATCACCGCCGCCCCGGCGCTCTACCAGATCGGCATGGGACCTCCCGGCGGCGCACCGGAGGGGAGAGCGTCGTGAGCGGGTCCCCCACCGCGTTCGCCCGGGACCGCCGCTCCGCGCGGCAGGAGCGGTGCGACCTCTGCGGGACACCGGTGGCCGCGCGGCACTGCCACGTGGTCGACACCGGCCGCCGTGGCCTGCTGTGCTCGTGCCGCGCGTGCTTCCTGTCGTGCACCGGCTGCCCGACCGGGGAAGCGCGCTACCGCGCGGTACCGGAGCGCTACCTGTGGGACCCCGGTCGCTCGATCGCCTGCCTCGACTGGCGGGACCTGGACATCCCGGCGCGCTTCGCGTTCTTCCTGCGCTGCGGCGCCCGCGTCACCGCGTTCCGGCCCGGACCGGCCGGCGCGGCCGAGACGCCCCTTCCCCTCGGTCTCTGGGCGGAGCTCGCCGCGGCGCACCCGCTGCTGGCCACGGCCGAGCCGGACGTCGAGGCGATCTTGTTCCGCGGACGGGCGTGGGGCACGGACTGCTTCCTCGTGCCCGTCGACGTGTGCTACCGGTTGACCGGCGCGGTCCGCCGGTACTGGACCGGCCGCGACGGGGGCCCCGAGGTGCACGAACGCGTCGGCGAGCTGTTCGCGGAGATCGAACAGCGGGCACGGCCCTTGCTCGAAGCGGACTGAACCGTGCGCGTGGCGGTCCGGGTCGCGGGGGTGGTCCAGGGCGTGGGGTTCCGGCCCTTCGTCCACCGGCTGGCGGTGCGGCTCGGGCTGAGCGGGTTCGTCGGGAACGACGTGCACGGTGTCTTCGCCGAGGTCGAAGGGCCGCCGTCGGGGGTGGAACGCTTTGTCGGCGCGCTCGAGGCCGAAGCGCCGCCCCTGGCGCTGGTCGACGACGTGCGGGTGCGGGAGATTCCCGCCACCGGCGGGGCCGGGTTCCGGATCGTCGGGAGTCCGCGGGGCGGCGGCGCCGACACGTCGATCTCCGCCGACTCCGCCACCTGTGACGACTGCCTGCGGGAGCTGCGCGACCCCGCGGACCGCCGGTTCCGGTACCCCTTCGTGAACTGCACGAACTGCGGCCCGCGGTTCACCATCGTCCGGGGCGTGCCCTACGACCGGCCGCTCACCACCATGGCCGCCTTCGCGATGTGCGCCGAGTGCAGGCAGGAGTACGACGACCCGGCCGACCGGCGGTTCCACGCCCAGCCCGTCTGCTGTCCGGCCTGCGGGCCGGCGCTGCGGTTCGGGCCCGGTGGCGGGGATCCGGTCCCGGCGACCGCCGAAGCCCTGCGCGGGGGCGCGATCGTGGCCGTGAAGGGGCTCGGCGGGTACCACCTGGCCGTCGGTGCCCGGCACGAGGAAGCCGCGCGCCGGCTCCGGCAGCGCAAGCACCGCGAGGCCAAGCCGTTCGCCGTCATGGTCGCCGATCTCGCGCAGGCCCGGGAACTGGCCGAAGTGGACGCCGCCGCCGAGCGGGCGCTGACCGGCCGGCGACGGCCCATCGTGCTGCTGCCGAAGAAGGCGGAGCTCGCGGACGCCGTCGCGCCCGGGAACCGCCGGATCGGCCTCATGCTGCCCTACACCCCGCTGCACCACCTGCTGCTGGAGAGCACCGGGCCGATCGTGCTGACCAGCGCGAACGTCTCCGACGAGCCGATCGTCCACCGCGACGAAGACCTCGGCCGCCTCGCGGGCATCGCCGACGCCTTCCTCGGCCACGACCGGCCGATCCACGTCCGGACCGACGACTCGGTGGTGCGCATCGTCGGAGGGCGAGAGCAGCTGCAACGGCGTTCGCGGGGTTACGCGCCGGAGCCCGTGACGCTGCGCAGGCCGGCGAAGCGGCACCTCCTCGGCTGCGGTGCCGAACTCAAGAACACCTTCTGCCTCGCCAAGGGCCGCCACGCCTACGTCTCGCACCACATCGGCGACCTCGAGAACTACGAGACGCTGAAGGCGTTCACCGAGGGCATCGAGCACTTCAAGCACCTCTTCGACGTCGATCCGGTGCTCGTCGCGCACGACCTGCACCCCGAGTACCTGTCGACGAAGTACGCGCTCGACCAGGACGTCGAACTGCTGGGCGTGCAGCACCACCACGCGCACATCGCCGCGTGCCTGGCCGACAACGGCCACGAGGACCCGGTGCTCGGTGTGGCCTTCGACGGCACCGGTTTCGGGCCCGACGGCACCATCTGGGGCGGCGAGTTCCTCCTCGCCGATCTGAGCGGCTACGAACGACTCACCCACCTGCGGCCGGTCGCCATGCCCGGCGGCGTCACGGCGATCCGGCAGCCGTGGCGGATGGCTGCGTCCTATGTGGACGAACTTGGGCGGCCTGCCGACGAAACCATCGTGAAGCTGAAACGCAGTGGTCTCAACTCACCCCTGACCTCCAGCGCCGGACGGCTCTTCGACGCCGCGGCCGCGCTGCTCGGCGTCCGCGACACCATCACCTACGAGGGCCAGGCCGCGATCGAGCTGGAGCAGCTGGCGGACCCCGCGGAGAAGTCCGCCTACCCGGCGCGGATCGACGAGGTGATCCACGGCGAAGACCTCGTCGCCGCACTCCTGGACGACCCCGGTCCGCGGGCGAAGCGAGCCGCCCGGTTCCACAACGGCGTCGCCGAGGCGATCGCGCGCACCTGCGACCGCTTCCGCGACCGCAGCACCACGGTCGCGCTCTCCGGCGGGGTCTTCCAGAACGTCCTGCTGCTCGACCGGACGGCCGGACAGCTGGAGCAGAAGGGTTTCCGCGTCCTGACCCACCGGAACGTGCCCACGAACGACGGCGGGATCAGCTTCGGTCAGGTCGCCGTAGCCAGTCGTACCACTCGGTGAGACCGTCGCCGCGCGTCGCGCTGACCCGGAGGATCGTCGCCGAAGGGTTGACCCGCCGCGTGTCCCGCTCGAACTCGGAGACGTCGAAGTCGACGTAGGGCAGCAGGTCGACCTTGTTCAGCAGCACCAGGTCCGTCGCCGCGAACATGTGCGGGTACTTCAGCGGCTTCCCGGGCCCCTCGGTCACCGACAGGACCACGACCCGGGCCGCCTCGCCGAGATCGAACAACGCCGGGCAGACCAGGTTGCCGACGTTCTCGATGAACAGCGTCGAGCCGGGCGCGGGCGAGAGCGCGTGCAACGCACGGTGCAGCATCGACGCGTCGAGGTGGCAGCCGGCGCCGGTGTTGATCTGCACCACCGGAGCGCCCGTGGCCTTGATCCGCTCGGCGTCGAGCACCGTCTCCTGGTCGCCCTCGATCACCGCGCAGGGCTCGTCGAGGTCCCGGATGGTCCGCTCCAGCAGGGTCGTCTTGCCGGCGCCGGGCGAGCTCATCAGGTTGACCGCGAAGACGCCCGACTCGCGCAGGTGCGTGCGGTTGTGCGACGCGAGTCCGTCGTTCTTCGCCAGGATGTCCTGCTCCATCACCACCGTGTGGGCGTGGTCGGTGATCCGGACGTCCGCGTCCGAGCAACCGCAGGTGTCACACATGACCGACCTCCACCGAGGTGATGCGCAGTTCGCGCCCCGCGAGCACCGCGACGTCGGCGCTGCCGCAGGGACACAGCAGGATGAAATCGTCGAGGGCGAACTCCTCGCCGCAGTCGCGGCAGCGGGCCCGGCCCGGCGGCTCGGCGATGTCCAGCCGGGCGCCTTCGAGCGGCGTCCCCGCGCACAGGACCTCGAAGCAGAAGCGGACGCTGTCCGGCACCACCCCGGACAGCCGCCCGATCTCCAGCCGCACGTTCGTCACCGTCGCGTCGCCGAGTTCGGCGACGACGGCGTCGACGACCGACTGCGTGATCGCCATTTCGTGCATTCAGCAGATCCTCGGCAGGGGGTCCCCGACCAGCAGGTCCACGATCCGGGTGCCGCCGAACGCGGTGTTCAGCAGCACGATCCCGGGCGGGTCGCCGGTGATCCGCCCGATCACGGCGGCGTCCGCGCCGAGCGGGTGCGCGCGCAACGCGGCGAGCGCGTCGGCAGCCTGTGCGCCGTCGACGACGACCACGATCCGGCCTTCGCAGGCGACGTACAGCGGGTCGATGCCGAGCAGCTCGGACGCGCCGCGAACCTCGTCGCGGACCGGGACGGCCTTCTCGTCGACGACCACGGCGACCTCCGCGGCCTTCGCGATCTCGTTGAGGATCGTCGCGACGCCGCCGCGGGTCGCGTCCCGCATCGCGCGGACGCCGGGCACCGCGGCCAGCAGCCCGGCCACCAGGTCGTGCACCGGCGCGGTGTCGGACACCAGGTCGGCGTCGATGTCCAGCTCGCCGCGGGCCAGCATGATCGTGACGCCGTGGTCGCCGATCGGCCCGGAGACGAGGACGGCGTCTCCGGGCCGCACGGTGGCGACACCGAGCCCGGTCCGCGTGAGCACCCCGACGCCCGCGGTGTTGAGGTAAACGCCGTCGGCTTTGCCGCGCTGCACGACCTTCGTGTCGCCGGTGACGATCTGCACACCCGCCTCGACAGCCGCGTCCTTCATCGACTCGACGATCTTCAGCAGGTCCTCGACGGGAAAGCCTTCCTCGAGGATGAACCCGGCCGTCAGGTACAGCGGCCGCGCGCCGGAGACGGCGAGGTCGTTCACCGTGCCGTTGACCGCCAGGTCGCCGATGTTGCCGCCGGGGAAGAACAGCGGCGAGACGACGTACGAGTCCGTCGTCAAGGCCAGCCGGGCGTCGCCGATGGTCAGCGAGGCCGCGTCCTCCAAGGGCTCGAGCAACGGGTTGCGGAACGCGTCGAGGAAGACGGCCTCGATGAGCGTGTGCGTCGCCTTGCCACCGGCGCCGTGGGACAGCGTGATGCGCTCTTCGCGCACCTTCGCGCGCCGGCGCCGCGCGCGTTCGATGCGGTCGAGGACCTGCTGCTCTCGGTCGGTCGTGGTCACGCGCGGCTCGCCTCCCGGACGCGCTGCCGGGTGAACCGGCCGAAGTTGTAGTACGCCGCGCAGGCGCCTTCGGGCGAGACCATGCACGTCCCGATCGGTGTCTCCGGGGTGCACGCGGTGCCGAACACCTTGCACTCCCACGGTTTCAGCACGCCCTTGAGCACCTCGCCGCACTGGCACGCCTTCGGGTCGGCGACGCGCAGGCCGGGGATCTCGAAGATCCGTTCGGCGTCGAAGGCGGCGTACTTCTCGCGGATCGCCATCGCCGAGTGCGTGATGAACCCGAGGCCGCGCCACTCGAAGTACGGCCGCAGCTCCATCACCTCGTTGATCACCTTCAGTGCCCTGAGGTTGCCGTTCCACGGCGCGACCCGGGAGTACTGGTTCTCGACCTCGGACCGGTTTTCGGACAGCTGGACCATCAACAGGTAGATCGACTGCAGGATGTCCAGGGGCTCGAACCCGGCGACGACGACGGGCTTGCCGTAGTCGCGGGCGATGAACTCGTACGGACGGCAGCCGATCACCGTGGAGACGTGCCCCGGCCCGATGAAGCCGTCGAGCCGCAGGTCGGGGGAGTCGAGGATGGCCTTGATCGCCGGGATGATCGTGACGTGGTTGCCGAACACCGAGAAGTTCCCGATGCCTTCGGTGGCCGCGCGCAGCAGCGTCATCGCGGTGGACGGCGTGGTCGTCTCGAACCCGATGGCCATGAACACCACGCGCAGGTCCGGGTTCTGCCGCGCGATCTTCAGCGAGTCCAGTGGCGAGTACACCATGCGGATGTTGGTGCCCTCGGCGTTGGAGTCGAAGAAGTTCCCGCCGGAGCCGGGCACGCGCATCATGTCGCCGAAGGACGTCATGAGCACCCCGGGCTGCCGGGCGATGTGGATGGCGTCGTCGATGCGGCCCATCGGGATCACGCACACCGGGCAGCCCGGCCCGTGCACCAGCGTGATGTTCTCGGGCAGGTAGTCCTCGAGGCCGTGCTTGTAGATGGTGTGCGTGTGCCCGCCGCAGACTTCCATGAACTTGTAGTGGCGGCCCGGCTCGCACAGCGACGTGATCTTCGCGGACAGCGCCCGTGCCTTCTCGGCGTCGCGGAACTCGTCGACGAAACGCATGACGACTCCTCTATTCGATCTGCGATTCCAGCAGGGCGGCCATTTCGTCCTCGTACGCCTTGCCGATGCTTTCGAGGAACTCCAGCGCGGCCGCCGCCTCCGCTTCGTCTATTTTGGACAGTGCGAAGCCGACGTGGATGAGGATCCAGTCGCCCGGCACCGGCGGGTCGTCTTCGAGCAGGCCGATGTTGATGGTGCGCTTCACGCCGCTCACGGACACCTTCGCGAGGTCCGGGCGGTCCTCGCTGATTTCGATGATCTCGCCCGGGATCCCGAGGCACATGGGCTCAGACCTCCGTCGGTTGCAGCCGGGGGCAGGTGCCCCAGGCGAGTTCGGTGACGGCGCGGACCGCGGCCGGGACGGCCGCGGTCACCTCCGGCGACAGCCCGATCCCCTCGTCGAGACAGGCCGGTTCGCAGCCGACGAGCAGGACGCGCCCGGCGTCGCCGCCGAGCAAGCCGAGCAGCCGGAACACCACGTCCGGCTGCATGCCGTGCGCGTCGATCCGGGTCTCGGCGGCGTTGTCGCCGGTGTCCGCCTCGATGAGCGTGAGCGTGCCGGGCGGGCGGCCGTGCGGCGTCGCGTCGAGCAGGATCGTCGTGTCGTAGCCGCCCAGCAGGTCGTAGGCGAGGTGCAGGCCGGCGATGCCGTAGTCGGCGACCTGCACCCAGGGCGGCAGGCCGGTCCCGGCCAGCGCCTTGACGACTTCCACGCCGAAACCGTCGTCGCCCAGGAAGATGTTCCCGATCCCGGCGACCAGGACGCGTGGCCTCATTCCGCCACCTCCAGGGGCTCGATCTCGTCGGGGGAGAAGTACCGGTACCGGCCGTGCGTGTGCTGCAGATCGGCGCCGGGGTCGTCGTCGAGGGTGACCGCGAGGTACGAGACACCGTCCACATCGGACAGCACGACCCGCACGGTGGCGGTCTTGCCGGCCAGGAACATGTCCTGGGCGTCGGTCCCGCGCAGGTTCGGCCGGAGCAGCACGCGGGAACCTTCGGCGATGCGGACCCCGGCGACGGTCACCGAAAGCCTGATCGGCCGAACGGACCGGATCGCGCCGTGCAGGCGCTCCAGCAGCTCCGGCGGCATCGCGTCGACGCGGTCCACGATCGCCGCCGCACGCGGGTCGGTGGCCCGGGCCTCGCGCTTCTCCTCGTCGGTCAGCGTCATCGTGCGCAGGGTCAGGATCTCGTCGATCTCGGTGCCGTCGAAGAGGTCGCCCGGGCTTTCCGGCGCGATCGACGGGTCGTCGTAGAGGATGATCGGCGAGGCGAGCACCACCGCGCTGCGCGAGGTGTCGCCGATCAGCACCGGCCACAGCCGCTCCTGCCGGCAGGTTTCGACGGCCGGTTTCGCCCACTCCGGCGGGTCCAGCATCGACAGGAAGTGCCCGGTGTCGACGCCGAGCACCAGGTGGGCGGCGAGCAGCGAGTGCCGCAGAGCATGCTCCCGAACGCCGTCCGAGTGCCACGACGTCGTGTTGTGCACCTCGACCCGCAGCCGGGCGCCGCCGAACGGCCCGTCGAGCGGATCGACCCGGGCGAGGAGAACGCCGGACAGCCCGCGCACGTCGAACGGCTTCTCGGCCGGGAGTTCCGCAAGCGGCAGCTCGAAGTCGATCTCGTGCTCGTCGGCTTCGTCCCACGTCGTGCCGAGCCGGGTCCTGGCCTGCAGGAACCGCAGTTTGACGTGCAGGACCGTCCGGTCCGCCGGTTCGACGAGACACTCGACGCGGGCTGAGGAGTGCTCGCCGATCCCGTCCGACGCGTACGACGGCGGCACCAGTACACCCCACTGCCAGCGCACCCGGTTCTTCGGCGCCGACGCCCGGTACGGGTAGAGGAGGTAGCCCTCGTAGAGCACGGCGTCCCCGACCGCGCGGGCCTGGTCCGCGGCGTTCACGACCCACCGGCCAGCAGCTGCTCGATCGCGGCTTCCCAGGTCGGGATGGCGTGCTCCGCCTGGTACTTGAGCAGCGCGTCGAGCGTTTCGTGCGGCAGCTTGATCCACCCGGCGTTCGGGAAGTAGCGGTCCATCAGCTCGTCCCAGACCGCCACCGGCATCCGGCATTCGGCCTGGGTGTGCCACGGCACCTGCTCGACCCAGAACCCCGGTCCGCCCTTGCCGAACACGGTCCCGCTGAACAGCAGCACCATCGGCACGACGCCGTCGGACAGCGCGTGGAAGTACTTGCCCGCCGCGACTTCCAGGTCGTAGGTGCACGGCACCTCGGCGTCCACCTCGGTGGCGCCGGTGAACGCCGGCACGGTCACCGAAACCGTCGTGAACTGGAACGGCTTCAGCGTCTCGCCCCACCGGGACCGGTCGCCGAAGAGGTGGGTGAGCAGCTCCGACTCGTCGTCGGCGTACCGGCGGCGCTGCGGCTCGATGCGGATCTGGACGCGCAGCACCATCGCGTGGACGGGCTGCCCGGTCAGCTCGGAGATCCGCAGCTTGAACGCCAGCGTCGGCGACGCGGCGTACTTCAGCGGCCGGACGTCGATGCAGTCGAAGGTCAGCTCAGCCATCCGCCACGACCTCGCTGCGTTCCCGCAGGCGCGCGAAGAACCCGTCGATCGCGTCGTGGGCCTCGGTGCCGCCGTCGAAGCCCCGCCACGTCGTCCGGACGAGCCCGACCAGCTCGTAGCAGACGTCGATCGGCACCAGGAAGCACTCGAAGCCGAGGTCGAGCTGGTTCAGCAGCAGGGCTTCGACGTCGTCGGCGACGCCGGCCGAGGCGAGCAGGTCGTCGCCCGTGCCCAGGGGGAGCAGGGACTCCGTCGCCCCCGCCGGGCTCGGGTAGAACGCGACCGTGCGGTCCTGCACCGAGTTCCGGAACAGGAACGCCGTCTTGACCGGGATCCCGGCGGACTCCCACAGCGCCGGGCCTGGGCCGTAGCGGGGCAGGTGCCGGTACCGGTCGGGCACCGCCCGGTGCCGCTTCCCGCCGGCCCCGCGGTGGGTGAAGAGCAGGTAGCAGCCGCGGCAGGTGCACAGGATCGTCCGGGACTCGAGGTCGATGACGTGCCCGTGCCCGGCGCCGATCGGTTCCGCGCACATCTCGCACTTCTCGCCCGGCGCGGTCCGCCGGACGGGAGTGCGGAACCTGCGCAGGCCGCCGGTCACGGGACCTCCACGGGACACAGGGGGAGCAGCGGCCGGCCACCGGGGCCGGTCTCGTCCACCACCCCTTCGACGACGACGTCCGCGATCTCCGGCGCGACCTCCCGCACCATCCGTTCGATGGCGTACTTCGCGGTGACCGTCGAGGACGGGCAGCCGTCGCACGAGCCTTGCAGCCGCAGCCGCAGGACGCCGTCTTCGATCCCGACGAACTCGACGTCACCGGCGTGCGAACCCAGGTACGGCCGGACCTTGTCGAGCGCTTCGGTGACGCGCTCGTGCGTCGAGCGCGGGTGCAGGTCGTGCAGCACGAGCAGGCCGCGGACGTGGTCGTCTTCGGCGAGGCGGTCCAGCAGGGCCCGGTCGGCTCCGACGACTTCCACGATCCGGGCCAGGCCGGCGCCGTAGAACTCGATGAGCGTGTGGACGAGGTCCTCGGCGAGTTCGGCGTCGGCCCCGGAGAACTCGCCCAGCAGCTGCTCGATGCGTTCGCCGACGCGGTCGACCTCGGTCATCCGAGCTCCCCGCCGAACGCGTGCGGGGTGTGCAGCCGCTCGATCACCTTGCCCTTGCCGGTGTACATGTGGACGCCGCAGGGCAGGCAGGGGTCGAAGCTGCGGACCGCGCGCATGATGTCGATGCCCTTGAAGTTCTCCTGGGTGTTCTCCTCGAAGATCGGCGTGTTCTGCACGGCGTCCTCGTACGGCCCCGGCGTGCCGAAGCTGTCGCGCACGCTACCGTTCCACGGCGTCGGCGGGTACGGGTGGTAGTTCGCGATCTTGCCGCCCTTGATGACCATGTGGTGCGACAGCACCCCGCGGACGGCTTCGGTGAAGCCGCAGCTGACGCCTTCGTCCGGGACCTTGAACGGCTCCCACGTCTTGGTGTTGCCCCTGCGGACCTCACCGAGGGCCTGCTCGCCGAAGTGCAGCGCCATCGCGGCCGCGTACGCCTGGAAGTACGTCCGGGCGCGGTTGCGCTCGAGGGCGTTGCTCCACTGCGGGATCTTCCACTCGAAGTTCGCTTCGGGCTTGGTCGCCGTGCGCGGCAGGGTGATCGTGACGCTGTGCCCGGTCGACTTGACGTACGGCGTGTCGACGAGCCCGGCCAGTGCCGTGACCCACAGGCGCGCGATCGGGCCGCCCCCGGTGTCGAGGGCCAGGTGGTCGGTGCCGTCGAACCAGCGCGGCGACATCGTCCACGAGTACTTGCCGTCGAAGTCGCGCTTGGCCGGGCGCGGGATGGTGTGCTGGTTCCACGGGTGGCGCTGGTCGACCGGGTTGCCGAGCGGGTCCTGGGTGACGAACATCGGCTGGTCCGCCCAGTCTTCGTAGAACGAGCTGCCCAGCAGGATCCGGATGCCGAGGTTGATGTCGAGCAGGCTGGTGGTGACCAGCTTGCCGTCGACGACCACGCCCGGCGTCACGAACATCTTCCGGCCCCAGGACTCCATGTTCTCGTAGCTGAAGTCGCAGTACTCCGGGTCGTTCAGGCTGCCCCAGCAGCCGAGCAGGACGCGGCGCCGCCCGACTTCTTCGTAGCCGGGCAGGGCTTCGTAGAAGAAGTCGAACAGGTCGTCGTGCATCGGCAGGCAGCGCTTCATGAACTCGACGTAGCGCATCAGCCGGGTCAGGTAGTCGGTGAACAGCTGCACGGTGGCGACCGTGCCGACACCGCCGGGGTACAAAGTGGACGGATGGACGTGCCGGCCCTCCATCAGGCAGAACATCTCGCGCGTGCTCCGGCTGACCTGCAGCGCCTCGCGGTAGAACTCGCCTTCCAGCGGGTTCAGCGAGCGCATGATGTCGCCGATGGTCTTGTACCCGTGCTCACGCGCGTGCGGCGCCTCGGTGCGGTTGGCCTGCTCCAGGACGCCGGGGTTGGTCTCGGCGACCATCTTCTCGCAGTAGTCGACCCCGACCAGGTTCTCCTGGAAGATGTTGTGGTCGAACATGTACTCGGCGGCCTCGCCGAGGTTGAGGATCCACTCGCCGAGGTGCGGCGGGCGGACGCCGTAGGCCATGTTCTGGGCGTACACCGAGCACGTCGCGTGGTTGTCGCCGCAGATCCCGCAGATCCGGCTGGTGATGAAGTGCGCGTCGCGCGGGTCCTTGCCCTTCATGAAGATGCTGTAGCCGCGGAACACCGACGACGTGCTGTGGCACTCGACGACGCGCTTGGCCGCCCAGTCGATCTTCGTGTAGATCCCGAGGCTGCCGACGATCCGCGTGATCGGGTCCCACGCCATCTCGACGAGGTCGGTCCGGCCCTTGGTGCTGACACCCTTGTCCGTCATCGTCCGATCCCTTTCAGCGCCACGAGGACTGGTAGCCGGTGTTGAGCTTCTTGCCCGGGTGCCGCCACTTGGGCTCCTTGTCGAGCTTGCGCTCGGTGATCTTCCGCAGCCGCCGGATCACCGACCCGTACGCACCGCTGGCCGCCGACGAGACCTGCGCGCCCGGGGGCTCGTCCATGAACGGCATGAACTTGTCCGGGAAGCCCGGCATGGTGCAGCCGATGCAGATCCCGCCGACGTTCGGGCAGCCACCGACGCCGTTGATCCAGCCCCGCTTGGGCACGTTGCACTTGACCACCGGGCCCCAGCAGCCCAGCTTGACCAGGCACTTCGGGGAGTCGTAGGCGTCGGCGAACTGACCCTGTTCGTAGTAGCCGCCGCGGTCGCAGCCCTCGTGCACGGTCGCGCCGAAGAGCCACTGCGGCCGCAGGTGGTCGTCGAGCGGGATCATCGGCGCCTGCCCGGCGGCCTGGTAGAGCAGGTAGGTGATGGTCTCGGACAGGTTGTCCGGGTGGGTCGGGCAGCCGGGCACGCAGACGATCGGGATGCCGGCGGCGGACTTCCAGTCCCAGCCGAGGTAGTCCGGCACGCCCATGGCGCCGGTCGGGTTGCCCTCCATCGCGTGGATGCCGCCGTAGGTGGCGCAGGTGCCGACGGCCAGGACCGCCAGCGCCTTGGGCGTCAGGCGGTCCAGCCACTCGCTGGTCGTCATCGGCTGGCCGGTCTCGGGGTTGTTGCCGAACCCGCACCAGTAGCCCTCGTCCTTGATCGCCTCGTTCGGGATCGAGCCCTCGACGACCAGCACGAACGGTGCCAGCTCGCCGCGGTCGGCCTTGTGGAACCACTCGATGAACGTGTCGGCCCCCTTGTCGGGGCCGCACTCGAAGTCGATCAGCGGCCAGTGGACCGCGATCTTGGGCAGGCCCGGCAAGGCGCCGAGGACGATTTCCTCGATGCTCGGTTGCGTGGCGGCCGTCAGCGCGACGGAGTCGCCGTCACAGGACAGACCGGCGTTGATCCAGAGGATGTGGATGGGCTGCTCTTCGGTCTCTTCGGCGTGCGTCACGGCTGATCACCCTTGGCGAGGTCGTCGAGCGCGCCGAGGGTCAGCTCCCACAGCGCGTGGTAAAGGGTCGTCTGGGCTTCCTGGATGCGGTGCACGGACGGCGACGGGACGACGAAGAGGTGGTCGATGCTGTCCAGCTCGGCCATCTTCCCGCCGTC
Source organism: Streptomyces sp. MN03-5084-2B (assembly GCA_033793495.1). Classification (GTDB taxonomy): domain Bacteria; phylum Actinomycetota; class Actinomycetes; order Mycobacteriales; family Pseudonocardiaceae; genus Amycolatopsis. Next base: position 260,559 of record JARAWT010000002.1, read on the forward strand.
GTAGCCGGCGATGCCGACGGTCACCATGCCGCGCCGGGCGGCTTCGTCGAAGGCGCGCACCAGGTTCGCGGAGTTCCCGCTGGTGGACAGGCCCACCGCGATGTCGCCGGGCCGCCCGAACGCCCCGATCTGGCGGGCGAACACGACGTCGAACCCGACGTCGTTGGAGAGGGCGGTCACCACGGCGATGTCGTTGGTCAAGCCGAAGGCGGGCAACGGCCGGGCGTCGCCCGCCGGGCTCAGGAACAGGCTGGCCAGGTCCTGCGCGTCGGTCGAGCTGCCGCCGTTGCCGAACGCGAGCAGCCGGCCGCCGCCCGCGAACGCGCGCGCGACGTCCTGCGCGCACGCGAACAGGCGGTCGCGGTCGGCCGCGAGGACGTCGGCCCGCAGCGCGACGATCTCGCGCACCTTGTCCACAGTGGACTTTTCCACCTGCCGGAGGACGGCGTCGAGGTCACTGGTGCCCGAATACAGGAACGGGTACAGCGCTTCGAGGCCGTCGACCGGGTGTTCCCGGGTCATCCGGTGCTCAACTCCCGCGGCCGGCCTTCTCCAAGTGTGCGATGGCTTCTCCGGCGTGCACGAGGATGCGGTCGCCGACGCCGGCGGGGACCAGCGCGACACTGACCTCTTCCCGGGTGCTTCCGGTGTCCACGACGGCGAACTCGTGCTCGAGGAGCTCGACCACGGTCACCTCGACCGCGGTGTCGGAGCAGGTGATGCACACCCCGTCGTGACAGACGGGGCTCCCTTGTCTGTCGGCGTCACTGGCGCTCACGACGCCACCTCCAGCACGCCGGGATGGTCGAAGAAGACGTGCACCAGCTCCCACAACACGTGGTAGGTGGTCACGTGTACCTCCTTGACGATCCGCGGGTCGGCCGAGCGGGCGATGAAGACGTGGCCCAGCCCAGTAGTCGCGGCGATCGCGCCGCCGTTACGACCGGTCAGTGCAATGGTGAGCATCCCCAGGTCCCGGGCCGTCTCGAGAGCGCGGCGGACGTTGGCGCACTCGCCGTCGGCCGAGATGCCCAAGGCGATGTCGGCCGGTTCGCCGATGATCCGCAGCTGGTGGGCGAAAACGTCGTCGAGGCCGGCGCGGGTGGCGACACCGGTGACGGTCGCGACGTCCGCGGCCAGCGAAATCGCCGGCAGGGCGCGCTTGCCGACGATCACCGGGTGGACGAACTCGACCGCCACGTGCTGGGCGTCGGTGCTGGGGCCGCCGTTGCCGAACACCACGAGCTTGCCGCCGCGCCGGAAGCGGCGGGCCATGCCGTGGCACGCTTCGGCGACCGTGCGCGCGTCGTCGGCCAGGGCGAGCACCGGGGCCTTCCGGCGCTCGAAGAGGGCGTCGACGGAGTCCGGGTGGTTCGGTGACCACGACATCGCGGTACTTCCTCCCGGCTGCTCGGTAGTGGGAGCCCCTTCAGGCTAGAGGTGTGAGTTGGATCACACAAGAGAGTGAAGGGGGCGGAACCGCGCTGGGGCGTCGGCCCCGGTCGATCGAAAGGGCACCGAACTCTTCCCCTACGGCCGCTGACTGCCGGGGCGGGGTTCGGCGAGCATCGAAGGGCACCAGTGGGACGCTCGAGGGGAGGAGTCCTGAGGCGGTGTCGGAACGGGAAAAGGACCAGAAGAAAGGCCGGCCGGGCGAGGCCGCGCGGCCGGGGCCCGCGAAACCCGCCGGTGGCGGCGTCTCCTCGAACCAGCTGCTGTCGTTGCAGGCGCTGGCGGGCAACCAGGCTGTCACCGCCGCGGTTCAGCGCACGCAGCCCGGTGATCCGGCACCCACGACGGGCGACGCCGGTGCCTTGACGGCGGCGCTGAAGGCCAAGCCGCGGCCGGAGCCCCCGGCCACGCCGACACCGCCGCCTCCCGCGCCGGTGGACGTCGGCTCCGCCGGCGTGCCCGCGCCGGCCCCCATCGAACCGGTCGTGGCGCCGCCGCCCGCACCGAGGACGCCCGTGCAGCACGCGCCCGGACCGCCGCCGCCCGCCGAGACCCCCGCTGCCCCGATCGCCCGGCCACCCGTGCGGGCCGCGCGGTTCGACCAGCCTGCCACCGGCCACGCCGGCACCGAACAGGTCGTCGCGGCCGTCAGCGCGGCCGGGAACGACGGCCAGGCTGCGCTGGCGAGCGCGGTCGAGGCGGGCTTGGCCGAGGTGCAGAGCACGGTCGAGGGCCAGCAGGCCGCGATCGAAGACGGCAGCGCGGCGGAACTGGCGTCCGTCGACTCGGCGTTCACCGCGGCCGGAACCCGGCTGACCACCGGGATCGCCGCGGCACAACAGCGCCTCCACCAGGGCGGGGAGACCGAGCGAGCGCAGCTCGGGGCGTGGTCGACGGGGGCACGGGAGCGGCTGTCGACCGGCTTCACCGAACGAACCGGGCGAGTGTCCGGGTTCGGGGTCACCCGAGGCGACGAAGCGGTGGCCGCGGCCGGTGCATCGGCCGAGGGCGTGCAAACCGAAGTCGATGGACTGGCCGGCCGCGCGCGCAGCCAGGGGGCGCAGCGGGCCGGCTCTCCGGGCGGGTCGGAGCCGGAGGCCGTCGAGGCGCGGGCGGCTGCCGCGCGTGAGGTCTCCGGCGACACGGCCGCCCAGGTCCGCCAGTCGCTGGGGGACACGGTCGGCCAGCTCCGCGGGCTCGGGCCGGAGACGAAGGCACAGCTCGTCACCCAGGCCAACCAGATCGCGGCGCAGCTCAACCAGCAGCTGCCGGCGGTGCTCGCGTCGTTGAGCCAGACCGCGCAGGGCGCGACCAGCCAGGTCAACCAGGCCGTCGCCGCCGGCGGCACGGCCCTGGACACCTTCGCGACGCAGGTGTCGGCGCAGCTCGGGTCGCTCCAGACGTCGGTCCGGCAGGCGCTGCGGCAGCAGGTCGACACGGCCAAGCGGACGGTCGGGCAGGCGGGCGAGCAGGCACTCGCCGCCGGGGCGGCCCAGCACGACCAGGCCGCGCAGGCCGGGGCGATGCTGCTGGACGGCGTGCTCGCCGGGCTCGCGAACCGGCGGATCCGGCGCAGCTCCGCGGCGCGGCTGGCGTCGGAGCTCGGTGCGGGTGTCCGGCAGGGCTACGGCGGGACCGAGCAGCAGGCGCGCGAAGCGCTGGCGCAGATCGCCCAGGCCTTCAGCGACACGGCCACCCAGACGCTCCAGGCCCTCCAAGCCGCGGCCCAGCAGGCTCGTGAGCAAGCCGCGGACACCGGCGAGCAGGGGCAGACGGGTGCCGACGCACAGGCCGAGCAGCTCCTCGGCCAGTTGCGGCAGCTGGCGTCCGGCGCGAAGACGTCCGGTGACGGCGTGGTCACCGACTCGCTCGGCGGCTTGGACACCACGATCGCGGACCTCAACGGCCGGTTCGGGCAGACGCTGACCCAGTTCCGCGATTCGCTGACGCAGAAGGCCGGGGAGACCACCGGCCGCGCGCAGGAGCCGGTGAACACGCTCGACGGCCGGATGACGACCGCCATGAACGAGGCGGAGGCGGCCACCAAGCGGAGCTGGTGGGAAAACGCGTTGCGCTCGGTTCCGTGGGGCATGATCGCGGGCGTTCTGGTCGGCTTGCTGGTGACGATCGCCGTCGTGGCCCTGCTGGGCACCGGGATCGGAGCGCTCATCGTGGCCGGCGCCCTGGCCGGGGCGCTGTCGGCCGCGGCCACGACCTTGACCGACAACGCGGTGCACGGGCGCAAGACCGACTGGGCCGACCTGGGCAAGCAAATGATCGTCGGCGCGGTGTTCGGCGCGATCGGCGGTGCCGTCGGCGGCGGGGTCAGCGGGGCGCTCGGCTCGGCGGTGGAGCGGCAGCTGCTGACCAAGGCCGGTGCGGTGGCGATCGGCAAAGCGGTGAACGTGGTGACGAACGCCGGGCTGGGGATCGTCAACAACGTCACGGCAGGGCGGCCCTGGCACGAGGGGCTGCTGGTCAACATCGGCATGTCGGTCGCGCTGTCGTACGGTCCCGGCGGCCGGTTCGTGGAGAACCTGACGTCCCAGGCCCGGACCACGGCGGTCGAGCGCGGGGCCGCGTTCAACGTCACGCCGGCGGAGGCCGGCGCGGCGGCCGCCGCCCGGGGTCAGGCTCCGCCTGAGGGAGGCAACGCCCCGCCGGTCGAGTCGAACACCCCACCCGCCGAGTCCGGCACCGCCCAGCAGGGGGAAGGCGGCACGCCACCGGCCGAGTCGACGGCGCCGCCGGGGGAGTCCACGGCGCCGCCGGCCGAGACCACAGCGCCACCGGGGGAGACCACAGCGCCGCCGGGGGAGTCCACAGCGTCGCCGGTCGAGTCGACGGCGCCACCGGGGGAGACCACCGTGCCGCCGGGGGAGACCGCGGCGCCGCCGGCCGAGACCACCGTGCCGCCGGGGGAGTCCACGGCGCCGCCGACCGAGACCACGGCACCGCCGGCTGAGGCGACGGTGCCGCCAGAGGAGACCACTGCCCCGCCGGCTGAGTCCACGGCGCCACCGGCCGAGACCACGGCACCGCCGACCGAGGCAACAGTGCCGCCGGGGGAGTCCATAGCGCCGCCGGCCGAGACCACCGTGCCGCCGGGGGAGACCACGGCGCCGCCGACCGAAACCACCGCGCCGCCCGTGGAGACGAGCCCGGTCGAGCCGCTCAGCCCGAAGGCCCAGAAGGCCCTGGACACGTTGCGTGCGGCGGGAATCGACCCGCACGAGATCTGGGGGGATCTGCCCGCCGGCGATCCGGCTCGCGTCCGCGCCGAGAACGTGGTCAGCGGCACCGAATTCCCGGCCGGCGTGAAGAACCGGATGGTCAAGCAGGCCGGCGACTTCGCCATGGCCAACGGGGGCCGGGAGAACCCCCGCGCCTTCGCCGACCTGTACGAATACTACAAGCAGGGGTACGACAACACGGTCAAGTCCCGCCTCGCCTCCGGCTCCACCAGAAAGCAGGCCCCCGTCGATGCAGCGAACGACCTCGCCGCCAACCCCGCCCTGCTCGAGCAGCAGCTCGCCACCGACCGCGCCCGGGCGGGCGAGCTGGGCCGTGGTCCGTCCATGATCGACGCGACGACGCCGCAGGACCAGCTGCCGGCGGCGGTGGCCGGCAAGGCCGCCGAACTCGGGTTCCACTCCGACGACGCTGCCGCGTACCACGCTCGCAAGCACCAGAACGAGTTGCCGACGGCCGAGCAGAACGCCGGGGACCCGATCGGGGCCTACCAGAGCAGTCTCCAGGAGACGCTCGCCAACGGCCGGGTCGTGCGGCAGACCCCGAACTACCAGGGCGGCACCAGCACCCAGCTGGTCATCCACCGCGAAGTGCCCAACCCCGCCGGCCGGCCGGACGTGGTCGAGGCGCTGGTCTACGTTCAGCAGGACGGCCGGGTCGTAGTCGCCAGCTACGGCAAGCCCAAGGTCGTACCGGCCCCCTGACCGTGGGAGACAGGCAATGACAATGCGCTTCGACGTCCCCCTGGACCCGGACCTGGAGATGGCCGGGATCCTGGACGGGCTGGCCCGCGCCAAGGACCCGGACCAGCCCGCCCCGGCTTCGTCCTACTTCTCGCGCGCGCTCTACGGCCTGATCGGGCTGGAGGCTTCCAAGAGCACCGGAGTGGTCGCGTCACCGGAGAGCACGAGCCGATTCCGCGACGCGGTGTCGGCAAGCTTGGTCGACCAGGTCGGCCACTTCCGGGCGTTTTGCTGGGACACCTACAACTCGGCGCTCAACGCGGCCGGCGGCGAGTGGTACGAAGCCTGCCTGGGCCGCTCGGTGCTCCAGATCCTGCTCGACGACTTCAAGGGCACGGCGGCGGCCGACCTCGTCGACCCGGACGAGGTCGAGGAGATCGACGGCCTGCTCCGGGCGGCGGCACCCGACACCGCTCCCCTGGAAGGGGTGCTGCTCCCGCCCGGGATGCCCGCCCACCACTGGTGGTGGACCCTGCCGTCCGGCCCGCCTGCCGAACCCGATCCGGAGCCCTGACGACCGGAAACAGGCGGATATCGAATTCCGAATCCGGGCAATGCGGATGGGCGCGGAATCGGGCCGAAAAGTAAGTTTCACCGGCGGAACGGGTGATCATTGACCTGGTCGTCGGTCGCTCTTATCGTGATTCCCGTCTCTCTGGTTCGCCAAGGGGGAGAATTTCACGGCGCGCGGCAGCCGCATTCCTGAAGGGTGGCCGGAATGCTCCCTGCCAGGATCGCGAGCCGACGAGAGCGGAGGAATCGATGAAACGGGTGATCCGCGGCCTGCTGGCGCTGGTCCTGCTGCTGCCGCTGACCGTCACGTTCCTGACCGCCGGTTCCGCCGCGGCCGCCACCTTGACCAGGGTCACCGACTTCGGCGCCAACCCCACCAACCTCGGCATGTACGTGTACGCGCCCGACGCGGTGGCGGCGAAGCCGGCGCTGCTCGTGCTGGTGCACTACTGCGGTGGTTCGGCGGGCGGGATCTTCAACGGCAACGGGCACGACTACGCGACGGCCGCCGACCGGTACGGCTACGTCATCGTCGTGCCTGAGGCCACCCGTGACGGGCACTGCTTCGACGTCTCGACGAAGGCGGGGCTGACCCGCAACGGCGGCAGCGACTCCACCGGCATCATGTCGATGGTGGCCTGGGCGCGCCAGCGCTACAACGTGGATCCGGGCCGCATCGTGGTCAGCGGGTTCTCCTCGGGAGCCATGATGACCAACGTCCTGGCGGCCGAGTACCCGGACGTCTTTTCCGCCGGGGCCGCGTTCTCCGGCGTGCCCGCCGGGTGCTTCGCGACCACGGACGGCTCGTTGTGGAACAGCCAGTGCGCCGGGGGGAACGTCGTCAAGACGGCACAGCAGTGGGCGGACCAGGCCCACGCCATGTACCCCGGTTACACCGGCGCCTACCCGCGGATGCAGCTGTGGCACGGCGACCAGGACACCACCCTGGCGTACCGCAACTTCGGTGAAGAGATGAAGCAGTGGACCGCCCTGCACTCGCTGACGACGACACCGTCCTTCACCGACCATCCGCAGTCGTCCTGGACGCGGACCCGCTACGGCGACATCGGCACCCTCGCCACCGTGGAAGGCGTCGTCGTCGCGGGCACCGGCCACACCCTGCCGCAGAACGGGATGCTCGCGTACGCGATTTCCTTCCTCGGCCTGGACAACGGCGGTGGCACCGGAAGCCGCAGCGGTCCGGTGCGCTCGGTCGCCGCGGGGAGGTGTCTCGACGTGCCGGCCCGGTCGACGACGCAGGGCACCCGGTTGCAGCTGTGGGACTGCAACGGCGGGGCGAACCAGACCTGGACGGCCACCGCCGCCGCCGAACTGACCGTCTACTCCGGAGACACGCTGCGCTGCCTCGACGCCGAAGGGGGCGGAACCAGCGCGGGCACGGCGGTGATCATCTGGGCCTGCCACGGCGGCGCCAACCAGAAGTGGCGAAGCAACGCCGACGGCACGGTCACCGGCACCCAGTCCGGGCTCTGCCTGGAGGTCGCGGCCGGCTCGACCGCCAACGGGACCGCCGCGCGGCTGGGTACCTGCAACGGCGGCCAGAACCAGAAGTGGACCGGCCCGGCCGCGCCGTGACCACGGCCGCCGGCTCGCGCGAGAAGGTCAACGCCAACGCCGGCCGGTGCCTGGACGTGCCGGGCCGGACCCAGGCGACCGGAACGCAGGTGGCGCTGTGGGACTGCACCAGCGGGGACAACCAGCAGTGGAAGACCACCGCCGGCAAGCAGCTGCAGGTCTACGGCAGCAAGTGCCTCGGCGCCGACGGCCCTTCGCCGGGCGCGAAGGCGGTCATCGGCGACTGTGCCGGCGGGACGGCCCAGCAGTGGAACGCAGCCGCCGACGGCACGATCACGAATGTCCAAAGCGGACTGTGCCTGGACGCGTCCGGTGCCGGAACCGGCAACGGCACCAAGGTGATCGTCTGGACCTGCAACCACGGAGCCAACCAGCAGTGGAACCGGAACTGAGCAGCGTCGCGGGTGGCTAGAAGACCTCGAACAAGGCGACTGCCTGCTCGTAGTCCCCGTCGAGGAACGCCTTCGGCGGCAGGACGAAGTGCACGTAGCCGCCGTCGCCGAGGTCGTGGTGCCCGATGGTGACGAGATGGCGGTACGGCTCATCCAGCTGGGTGAAGCTGTTCTCCAGGTGCGGCCAGCCGAACGCCTGGTCGGGCGAGAAAGAGACGTCCTCGTACTTGTACAGGCCCTGCTCGCGCTCACAGAACTCGAGCCAGTGATCGCCGAGGCGGTCCGAAGCCAGCCAGCCCGGCGCCGACCGGTAGTGCAGGGACTCTTCGGTCTCCCCGCCGTAGTCCACCGTGTCGAGGACCGGGTCGTAGGAGACTCCGTGCATCGAGGGCAACGTCACGACGGGGACGGCGTAGAACGGCTTCGGGGCGTGGATCGATGCCGGCGCCGGTGCTGCCTGCTCGATCGCCCGTGCCCGGTCCGCCGGGATGATCCGGCAGCATCGCGGGTCGTCCAAGTCCAGGAGAGGCGCGCCCTCGAGCACGTACCCGCGCCGGACGTCCGGATCGAAGTAAAAGATGTTCAGCAGTCCGTCGGGTGGGCGCTCGTCACCGAGCCAGGAGCCGAGCGCATCGACGTCCAGGACGGCGAACAGGCTGAGCGGAACGCCGTCGTGCTCGGGCCACGGCGTGCCGGGGTTCAGCAACGCCGGGCCGCCCCACCGGCCGAGGCCGGCCGCGGCGATCCCCGGCTGCACCGGACGCAGCCCGAACCCGGGTTTCGCCAGGGCCGCGACCTGGGGCCCGATGTGCTCGCCCAGGTGCTCGACGCAGAGGTTCCGCACCCTGGCGTGGGCTTCCGCAAAGCTCCCCCAACTCATCACGACATTCTGCACCGGCGGCCCGGCCGTGCGGGAGCGGCCTGGGCTCAGCTGCCCAGGCAGGTGAACCCGGCCGCCGCCGCTCTCGACGCGGGGTCGGCGTCCCGCAGCTCCAGCTGCGCCGCCGCCAGGGCCGGGGCCGCGGCTTCGCCCGCCGCCAGTTTCCGGTGCAGCGACACCATCAGCGGCACCGTCCCGGCGTCCGGGATCGGCACCACCGAGGCGACCAGCTGGGCCGTGCCGTGCCCGATGAAGGCCGCGCTGAGGCCCAGGAGCTCGTCGCCCGTGGACACCACCGACCGGCCGCTGTCGCACGAAGCCAGCACCAGCGTGTGCGGCACCCGCGTGAGCCGTTCCAGGTCGTGGACGATCAGGGGGCCGTCGTGCAGGCGGAGGCGCGAGAACAGCGGGTTGTCGGCCGCGAGGGTGCCGTGGGCCGCCAGGTGCGCCAACCGCGCCGTGGCCAGCGCCGCGAGCACCGCGTCGACCGTCGCGGTCTCCGCCGGCATCGGCGCACACCCGTGGATCGCGGCGACGGCACGCGCTTCCGCCGAGGCACCGGCCAGCCCGGGCCCGGCGGCCACCGCGACCGGACCCGCCGCGGCCGGGGTGCCGTCGGCTTCGCGCCACAGCGTCGCCGACGGCGTCACCGTCACCGCGCGTCCCGCGCACGACGGCAGCACCGACCACGGGACGCCGTGCAGGGCCCCGGTCGGCGCGAGCACCAGCGGCCGGCCGTCGATTTCGCGCAACGGCTCGAGCAACGCCGCGTCCAGCCGCCGTGCGCTGGTGGTGAGCAGGGTGGCCGATGCCGTCCCGGGCCGGTCGACCCGGACCAGGCGGTGCAGGGCGAACCGCACGCGGTCGACGCCGTCGGCGACCGGGGCGGCCGGTCCCAGTGCGTGCAGGCGCAGCCGACCGTCCACGATCGTCAGGGCGTGGAGCACGTCGTCCACCTGAAGGAACTCCACGAGCGCGCGCTCCCCGAGGGCGGCGCCGAGACGGCCGGCCGACGCGGGCGCCGGGGGCACGCCGGCCGCCGCGCCGGGGTGGAGCCGGGTGTGGTCGCGGATCCGCCGTTCGAGCGTGATCCGCCGCTGCACGGGCACCGCCCGGCCGCGGTCGATGTCGGCGACGACGACCCGCAGCTGGGCCAGCAGGCCGGCCAGCTCCGGGTCGCCGGCCGGCCGGACGGGCCGGTGCAGCAGCCGGCTCGCCCGCCCGCGTTCGGCCCACTCCAGCACCGCGGCCGGCCGGCCTTCGGCCAGCGCCGACCGCAGGCCCAGCTCGATCAGCTCCCGCCGGTGCGCGGCCGAGTGCACCCAGAGGTCCGTCGCCCCCAGCGCCGCCGCGTGCTCGTCGAGGATGCGCAGCCCGTTGCGAGCCGCCCGCCGCGCCCCGCGGACGTCGTGGCCGGACTGCCGCAGCACCGCCTCGGCGTACCACCCCCGCGCCCGCAACGTCGCCGGCCCGCGCCGGCGCACCCGGCTCGCCCACCGCAGGTGCTCCCGCGCCGCGTCTTCCTTCCGCCGCCGGAGCAGCACCTGCGCCGCGATCAGCCGCGCCTCCACGGCCGCCGCCGGCCACCCGGCACCGGCGAGGGTGCCGGCCATCCGGTCGACCGCGTCGAGCGGCACGCGCGGGACCCGGCCGGCGGCCGATTCGGCCCGCAGCACAGCGAGCCGGGCCACCGCGGCCCACTCGTCCCGCCCCTGCCGCGCGAACTCGCGGCTCGCCTGCCGGGCGTGCGTGACCGCGGTTTCCCAGCTTCCGCCCAGGTACGCCGCCTGGGACAGCAGGAGCCGGGCCTCGGGGACGTTGAGCAGGCGGCGTTCGCGCCGGTAGGTCGCGACGGCGCGTTCCGCCGACTCGCGCGCTTCCCCGGCGACACCCGCCGACAGCAGCAGCTCGGCCCGGTGCCGGTGCACCCACCCGAGCTGGGCCCCGTGCGCGGAGATGATCCGCTCGGCCCGGTCGAGGTGCCCGAGCGCGGCGGGCACGTCCCCGCGGAACGTCTCGACGCGGCCCAGGTTCTCCGCGATGATCCCGACGGTCAGTTCCCGGCCCAGTTCGCGGGCGAGCTGCTCGGCCTCCAGCAGATCGGCCTTGGCGGCGGCGAAGGCGTGGCGGTCGGACTGCAGGAACGCCCGGTTGATGAGCATCCGCTGCACGCCGAGCCGGTCGCCGGTGCGGCGCAACGTCGCGAGTGCCGTGCGGAAGTCGGCCAGTGCCTCGTCGACCCGGCCGGTCTGGTTCAGGACGATCGCCCGCTGGGCGAGCGCGCGGGCCGCGGACGCGCCGGTCAGGTCGGGCAGCGCCAGGTCGACCTCCCGCAGCGCCGCCGCCGGACGGCCGTGCTGCGCCAGCGCGTACGCCAGCTTCATCCGGGCTTCGGCCACCAGCTCCGCCGACCCGGCCGCACGGCCGGCGGCCATGGACCGGCGCAGGTGACGGACCGCGTCCCCCATCTCGCCGCAGTGCAGCAGGGCGTGTCCCCAGGCGCGTTCGGCGACCGCCAGCGCGGCCGGATCCCGGTCGCGCCGGGCTCGCAGCACGGCCGGGCCGGCCAGCGGGAGCGCCTTGTGCGGGTCGAGGTCGGCCAGCCGCATCACCTCGTCGGCTGCAGCTCGCGCCGGGTGATGCATCAGAACGGCCATCAGCGACTCCGAAGGGTAGACGCCACCGACGAAAGGTACCGAACATGGCCGACTCGGACGAACTGTTCCGCACCACCGTGCCGGGTGAGCTCGTGGCCGACCTCGAGCACCTCGACCTGATCACGAAGGAGCTGAAGGGTCTCGGCATCGAGCCCTCGGTGGCCGCTCGCGACACGACACTCGGCCTCGCCTTGCTCACCGGGTTCGACCCCGCCGAGGAGGTGCTGAGCAGCGTGCTGCAGGAGCTTCGACGACGGTTCGCCGGCCGGTGCGGCGGGTGGGTTCCGGTGCTGGGCACCAACCGCACCGCCGACCTGATCCGCCCCGCGGGGCCGAAACCGATGTCCGAAGGAGAACCCGGGGAGGCGGAACGGATCACCATCCCGCAAGCCGCGGCAGGGGCTTTCCCCGTCCGGGTCGGGGTGGTCGACACCGCCCTGTACCGGCACCAGAGCCTGCCGGATTCGCACGTCGAGGCCGATGACCGGCTCGGCGAGCCACCACCCGGAACTCTCCGGGCGGGCCACGGCACGTTCGTGGCGAGCGTGATCCGGGCCGCCGCCCCCGCGGCGCACCTGGTGGTCGAAGGCGTGCTGAAGGAGGACGCCGGGTACACCGCGAGCGGCTGGGCGGTCGCGGTCGCGATCGCTTCGCTGGCCCGGCGCGTGGACATCCTCAACCTGTCGTTCGGCTGCTTCACCGCGGACGGCGAGCCGCCGCTGGTGATCCGCCGGGCGATCGAACGCGTGCCCGCCGAGGTGCTGGTGGTCGCGGCGGCCGGCAACCACGGTGACGTGACCGGCCTGGTCCGAGGCCGGACGTCGCGGTCGCCGAGCTGGCCCGCGGCGCTGCCCCGGGTGCTCGCGGTCGGGTCGTCCGGCCTCGTCGGGCAGGAGCCTCGCCTGAAGGACCCCGCGGGCGCGGAGCTGTCGGAGTTCACCCCGAGGCTGCCGTGGGTCGACTGCACGATCCGCGGCGTCGACATCCACGGCGCCTACCCGAGCGACTTCCACGACGGCGAGGGGTACACGGGCTGGAAGACGTGGAGCGGAACATCGTTCGCCGCGGCGGCGGTCACGGGTGCGCTCGCGAAGCGGATGGGGGAGCGCGGCGTGTCCGCGGACGAGGCGGTGGAGCAGCTCGAGGGTGCGGGTGTGATCCGGAAGTTCGTGCTGCCGGAGAAAAACGCGTGACCGGCGGCTGGATCCGCGGTGCTGCCGGGTGCCCCCGTCGGCCCGGCCAGGGGCAGCCGGTCCCACAACCGGGGACCAAGTCCTCTATGACCGGAACGGCATCGGCGACAGGGTGGTCGCGGCGGGCGATGCGGGATCGAGAGGAGCGAACAGTGACGATCTACCTGCAGCAACCGGCGACCTACGACCTGGTGGGCACCGTCATCCAGGTGGCGGGCGTGGCCGGTGGGGCGTTCGAAGCGAACTTCGGCTACCGCGTCCACGAGGGCCACGACGAAGTCACCGGCTCTTTCCTGGCGGGCGACGGGACCGGAGGGCACAGCCAGTTCCAGTTCACCGTCGACGTCGCCGGCGCGGCCTTCCGGCTGGACCGGTTGTTCGTCGACCTCTTCCACGCTTCGCCGAAAGACGGAACCGAACTCGACAAGGTGGTCGTGCCGGTCGTCTTCGGCCCGGCGATCGTTCCGGGCTACCGGACCTACCTGGAGCACATCGTGGTGTCCGGTGAGACCCTGTGGGGCATCGCGGCCAAGTACTACGGGTCCGGCAACCTCTACCACCGCCTGGTGGCGGCCAATCCGGGCACGATCCCGAACCCGAACGTCATCCACCCCGGCGACCTGGTTCGCGTGCCACAGGGAACCTGAGTGCTCGGCGACCCGGCCTTCCCGCCGCCGGTGCGGTGCCGAACCGGCCCGGCCCACCGCGACCGCTTTTCGGGCTGTTTATCCAGTTCGCGCTCGTTGAGAGCGTATACGCGGTGAATGTCCCAATCCGCAGTCGCTTCGGGTCCTAATGTGTCGTTGGCGAAGGTTGTCGCTTTCCGGAGGTGGAAAACAATGGCCGGGATGCCGATGTAGTGAACGTCACTCCAACGGCTGATGATCGAGATCAGGTGCCGGATTACGCTGCCTCCAGCGGCTCCGGGACCTCCGGCGGCCGGGGTGAAACGGCCTCGTCGAGGTCGTGGGGGGAAGGTTCGGGCCGTGTTCGGTGTGGGCAGTCGTGCGCGCAGATCGTCGAATCCGAGAATCATCGCTCGATTCTTCGTCTTGATTCTCGGCATTCTTTCCCTGGTGGGAGGCACGGTTTCGGCCGTGTCCGCCGCGCCGGAACCGCCGTCCGCGCCGAAACCCGCCGCCGCGCCCAAGCCGGCCGACTTCGGGCCCCGGGCCGCGACGTCCGCGGACCTGGCCATCGACGGCTGGGGTGACACCCAGGGCTACCACCTGGAGCTGGGCCGCGAGGCCGCCGGGTTCGCCTGGCAGGAGATCGCGCTGATCCACCCGGACGGCTTCGACGACGCCTCCTGGACCGGCTACCAGTGCCTGTCCGGCGACGGGAAGTTCGCCGCGCTCGCGATCCTCCCGGCGTCGGCGGTGAACACCCAGGCCGCGCGCGACCACGGCGCTTTCGCCTACTCCGTCGACCTGGCCTCCGGCGCGGTCCGCGCGCTCGCCGGCGGCGTCGGCCTGAAGTACTACTCGCCCGGCTGCGGCACCGGCGACCAGGCCGTCTTCACCGTGGCGGAGGACCAGGCCACCCGGCTGCTGAGCGCGAACCTCGCCACCGGCAAGATCGACGCGTCGATCACCGCGCCCGGTCAGATCACCTCGGCCGTGCCGACCGCGAACGGTGTCGTCGGCGTCGCCGGCAACCAGCTGGTTTCGGTGCCTGCCGACGGAAAGCCCGTGACGCTGGCGACCGTGTCCGGTGACGCCTACAACCTGCGGCCCGCCGGCGACGGCGGGATCACCTTCCTGCAGACCCAACCCGGTACGAAGACCGCCACCGCCGTGCACGAGGCCGCGGGCAAGGTGACCACCCTCGGCCAGGGCGACCTGAGCCGCGTCCAGCTCTTCCAGGGCCGTGCCGGGCACGCCGTCCTCGCGGGCGCGAACCCCGCGGCCGCCGACGTCCTCGCGAACGCGGGCGTCACCAGCGTCAAGGACAACGGCCTCGCGCGCGGTGCCACGGCATCGTCGCTCGACGGCGATGCCTTGCTGGGCCCGGACGCCGACGGTCAGAAGTCCGCCCCGGCCGTGCTGGCCACGAAGACCGGCAACGTCTTCGCCCCGGCCGTCCCCGCGAGTACGGCGAAGGCCGCCACCGCCGTGCCGACGTACTCCGCGGTGCCCAAGACCACGGCGGTCGCGCCGCGAGCCAGCCGGCTGAGCCCGAAGGCCGACGCCGCGCCCGCGGCCGCCCCGAAGGCCGCGCCCAACGCGACCGAGGCGGCGCAGTCGCCGAAGTGCGCGGTGGCGCCGCTGCAGGCGAACCGGCAGGTGCTGCAGCCGAACCCGGCGCAGGTCAACTGGGCCGTGCAGATGGCCGAGCAGGGCCTGCTCACCGGCAGCGCGTACACCCGCCCCGCGGGCTTCGCGAACTTGGGCCTGGTCGGGTACGCGCCCAACAGCGACTTCCCGCTGATCCCGCTTTCGCACCCCGCGGGCGGTTCGAGCACGGTGCCGCGCTCGATCTACGAGGGCATCATGGCCCAGGAGTCGAACTGGTCCCAGGCTTCCTGGCACGCGCCGGCCGGCACCGCGGGCGACCCGCTGATCGCCAGCTACTACGGCGCGGGAGGCGACATCGTCTCGATCAACTACGCCGCTTCCGACTGCGGCTACGGCATCGGCCAGGTCACCGACGGCATGCACATCGGCGACCACTCGCTCTCCGAGCACGGCCAGTGGAAGGTCGCGGTCGACTACCAGGAGAACATCGCCGCCGGCCTGCAGATCCTGGAGAACACCTGGAACCAGCTCTACGCCGACGGCATCACGGCGAACAACGCCGACCCGCGCTACCTGGAGAACTGGTACTTCGCGGCCTGGGCGTACAACTCCGGCATCCAGCCGAACGCGGCCAACGGCAACACCACCGGCTGCACGCCCGGCCCGTCCTGCACCGGCCCGCACGGCACCTGGGGCCTGGGCTGGACGAACAACCCGGCCAACCTGGACTACCCGCCCAACCGCGACCCGTACCTGCAGGACACCTACGCCGACGCGGCCCACCCGGCGAGCTGGCCCTACCAGGAGCGCGTGCTCGGCTGGACCGCGAGCCCGCTGATCCGCTACGGCAGCCAGGCCTACGCGAAGCCGACGTACAACGGCGGCCAGCACTGGGTGCAGCCCGCGCCGTTCACCGCGATGTGCTCGCTGTCGGCCAACCAGTGCGACCCGAACAACACCAACACGTCCAACCCGGGTGCGAGCCACTGCATGCTGGACGACTTCCAGTGCTGGTGGCACAACCCGGTGACCTGGATCCCCAGCTGCGGCACGACGTGCGCGACCAGCCCGTACGTCGTTTCGGGCGGCTCGGAACCGGCGAACCCGAGCCAGAACCCCCCGACCTGCAACCAGGACACCTCGAAGGTCCCGGCCGGTTCGATCATCGTCGACGACGAGCCGAACCGGCTCAACCTCCAAGGCTGCGGCTCCGCCAACTGGTCCTCGAACGGCACCTTCACCTACACCTACGGCACGAACTCCGCGGGTGACCCGATCGGCGCGATCGACACCCACCAGCTCGGCACCGGACTCGGCGGCCGGGTCCTGTTCACCCACACCGAAAACGGCTCGAACCCCGCCCTGATCAACACCGGTGTGTGGACGCCGAACCTGCCTTCCCTGCAGTACTACAAGGTCAAGCTGCACCTGCCCGGCCTGGGCGCGCAGGCGACCAACGTCGTCTACAACATCAACCCCGGCGGCGGGGTCGCGCCGTGGAAGATCCGCGTCAACCAGGCGTGGAACTCCGAGCAGTGGGTCACCATCGGCACGTTCGCCATGCAGAACGGCGGCAACGTCACCCTGAACAACAACGGCAGCTCGGCAAGCCAAGGCGGCGAAGGCCTTTCGGACTACGACGTCGCGTTCGACGCGGTCGCGTTCGTCCCGCAGGGCGGTACCCCGGGCCAGCCGATCGGCGGGCCGCCGGGCATCCAGGACGCCCCGAAGGGATCCAACCCGGCGTTCATCGCCTGTGGCTGCGCCCGCCGGACCGCGGGCGACCCGGTCGACACGTCCACCGGCTACTTCGGACAGGACTTCACCGACCTCGTCACCCCGGGCCGTGGTGCGGCGCTGAACTTCTCGCGCAGCTACGCCGAAAGCGTCGCCGATCCCGACGGACCCCACAAGGCACTGGCCGCGAACGGCCCGTTCGGCTGGGGCTGGACCTTCTCCTACAACCTCACGGCGGTCACCGACGGCCCGACGGGCAACGTCACGGTGAAGCAGGAGGACGGTTCGGCGGTCACCTTCCTCGACACCGGCGGTACGTACGCGCCCTCCGCGCCCCGCTTCGACGCCACCCTGGTGAAGACCGGCTCGAACTACGTCTACACCCGGCGCGGCAGCTTGCTGTTCACGTTCGACGCCGCCAGCGGGCGATTGGTCGCCGAGACGGATCGGGCCGGCAGCAAGGCCTCGCCGGCCTACCAGACGACGCTGGCCTACGACGGTTCCGGCCACCTGGCGACCATCACCGATCCCGGCGCGCGCCAGTACACGCTGACCTGGACCGGCAACCACATCACCGGACTGGCCGACACCGCCGGCCGTCAGGTCACCTACGGCTACGACGCCGACGACAACCTCACCGACGTCTACGGGGTGGGCACCACCCGGACGCCGACGGTGAAGGACGACGACCACGCGAAGTTCACCTACGACACCCACCACCTGATGACCTCGATGCGGACCCCGGCCAACGTCGCCGGGGCGCCGACAGCCGTCACGTCGATGATTTACGACAGCGCCGAGCGGGTGACGAACCAGACCGACCCCGACGGGCACGCCACGACGTTCACCTACGGCCCGGACGGCGGTCTGGCAGCCGGGCAGACGCTGGTGACCGACCCGTCGGGGCACCAGACGCTCGACACCTACCAGAACGGCCTGCTGACCTCGGAGACCAAGGGCTACGGCACACCCGATGCCGGGACCACGTCGTACACCTACGACCCGGTGACGCTCGGCGTCACCACCCAGACCGATCCCGACGGCAACCTGGAAACGTTCACCTACGACGACCACGGCAACAAGACGTCCGCGTCCGACGCGCTCGGGTTCACCACGAACTACACCTACGACGACGCCGGGAACCTCCTGGAAACCGTCGACGCCAACGGGGTGGCCACGGTCAACCAGTACGACCAGAGCGGGCAGATCCCCGCCGGGGCCGCCGGTGTCCTCGACCTGACCTCGACCACGGTCACCCAGGCCAACAACGTCGTGGAGTCGACGACCGGCAACTTCGGCCCGGCACCCACCAGGACGATCACCTTCTCCTACGGCGACGCGGCCCATCCCGGCGACCGGACCGGGGCGGTGGATCCCCTGGGGAAGACCACCGTCACGACCTATGACGCCTTCGGGGACAAGACGTCCAGCACCGACCCGATGGGGGACAAGACCCAGCTCGGCTACGACACCGCACGCGGTCAGCTCACGTCCACCGTCGACCCCCGGGGCAAGACGACGACCTACCTGCATGACGCGTGGGGCCGGGTGATCAAGACCACCGATCCGCTGGGGCACTTCTCCACGGCCGCGTTCGACGCCGACGGCCACCAGACCTCGGCCACCGACGCGGACAACCACACCACGGCCACCGCCTACGACGCGGCCGGTCAGGCGGTGAAGGTCACCCAAGCCGACGGCACGACGCAGCTCACCGACTACAACCCGGACGGCACCGTCGCGGACGTGGTCGACGGCCTGGGCGCGAAAACCACCTACGGCTACGACGGGCAGGCCAGGAAGAACGGGCGCACCGACCCCGGCAACCGGACGACCAAGTCCCACCTCGACCCGGCCGGCCGGGTGCTGACCACGACGGACCCCGCCGGCCGGGTGACGACGTTCGGCTACAACGCCATGGGGCAGATGACGTCGGTGTCCTACTCCGACGGCGTGACGGCCGGCACGACCTTCGGTTACGACCCGGTCGGTCACCGGACGTCGATGACCGACGGCTCCGGCACCTCGACCTGGACCTACGACACGTTCGGCGAAGTCGTCCGGGCGAAGACCGGCAGCGGCGGCACGCTGGCCTACGGCTACGACGCGGACGGGAACCAGACGTCGATCACCTACCCGGGCCAGACCGTTGCGGTCGCGCGCACCTTCGACGACGCGAGCCGCTTGACGAGCGTCACCGACTGGAACGGGAACAAGACTTCGTTCGGCTACAACGCCGACAGCCAGGTCTCGAACACCGTTTACCCGAACGGCACCACGGTCACGAACGGCTATGACGACGCCCAGGCCCTGACCTCCACCTCGGCCGTGACGGGCACGAGCCCGGTGCTGACGGCGACGTACGGCCGGGACGCGGCAAGCCAGCTGACTTCGCAGACCATCGGGGGAGTGGCACAGGGGTACGGCTACACCGCACGGCAGCAGCTCGCTTCGAACACCGCGGGAACCGCGGTCACGTCGTTCGGGTACGACGCCGCCAACAACCCCACGACGGTGGGCACGGCGACACAGGGCTTCGACGCGTCCGGGCAGCTCTGCTGGACCCTGCCCGCCGGGTCGGTGACCGCTCCGGCGTGCGGGACGGCACCGGCCGGGGCCACCACCTACACCTTCGACGCGTCAGGCGAACGCACCACGGCGACGCCGCCGGCGGGCCCCGCGTCGAAGTACGGCTACGACCAAGCCGGGAAGCTGACCTCCTTCACCGGGCCGAGCGCCTCCGCGACCTACCGGTACGACGGCAACGGCCTGCGCGTCTCCAAAACCGTCGGCGCCACCACGGCGACGTTCACCTGGGACGACAACGCCACGCCGGACCTCCTTTCCGACGGGACGACCAGCTACCTCTACGGTCCGGGCGGCCTCCCCGTCGAACAGCTCGGCCCGGCCGGCGCGCTCTGGTTCGTCCACGACCAGATCGGCTCGACGCTGGCCCTGTTGAGCAGCACCGGAACCGTCGCCGGCAGCTACTCCTACAGCCCGTACGGCGTGGCGACGCACTCCGGCGCCGCGACGACCCCGCTGCAGTTCACCGGCCAGTACGCCGACGGCGAATCCGGGCTCGTCTACCTCCGCGCCCGGTACTACGACCCGGTGACCGCGAGCTTCCTCACCGTCGACCCGCTGGTCGACAAGACCCGCACGGCGTACACGTACACCGGCGGCAACCCGGTGAACTACACCGACCGGACCGGACTGAGCTTCTGGGGCGACCTCGCCACCGGACTGGGCATCGCCGGCGCGGTGCTCGGCGCCGGGGCCTGCATCGTCCTGGAGCCCTGCGGGGTCGCCGCCGCGGTCGTCGGCGGTGGCGTCATCCTCGACGGCGGCGCGATCCTGGGCGCCGGGATCTGGGGTGCCACCGCGGGCGTCGGGCTGGCCGGCGGGCTCTACGCGGCCTCGAACTCGAGCAACTCCAGCGGATCGTCCAGTGGTTCGGGGAATTCGGCGCCGTGGCCGAAGTCCGGACGGCCGAACTTCCACGACGCCACCGAGTCGCCCGGCCCGGGGTGGGTGTGGCGCGGGGACCCCAAATACCCCGTAGGATCCGACCGTGGAGCCTGGTACAACCCCGAAACCACCGAAACGCTGCACCCGGACATGGAGCACGGTGGCGACATCGGGCCGCACTGGGACTACATCCCGAAAAAGGGAGGCCCGCAGTGCCGGCTGTTCCCGGACGGGACCTCGTCGTGGAAGTAACCCCGTTGCCGGGCGGTGAAGCCGAGCGGGCGCGGGAGTGGGTGGCGGGCACCACCGAGCGGTGCCTGCCCTTCATCGCCGCGGGCCTGGCGGAGCTCACCTGGGGGACGACCGAGCCGGGCGTCGGCGATTTCGCCGCCGGTCGCGGGTTCGCGGCCGATTGGCGGGCGCTGGCGCAGCTCGTGCACGACGAGCTGCCGGTGGGCTCGGTCCTCGTGCAGGAGGATCTGCTCGCCCGGCCGGAAGACCCGGGCGTGGGCACGTCGTTCGAGGGTGCCGGCGCCCTGGTCGCGATCGGACAGCACGTGGTCACCGCCGTCCGGGTCACCACGGACCCGTCGGACCTGGTGCCGATGCTGCGGGGAGCTTCGTCCTGGCAGAGTCCTGCCGTGATCGCCCTCCCCGCCGCCACGGCGACGGAAGCCCTGCCCGCCATCCTGGCCGGGGACCAGCCGTCGCCGGTCCTCCTCGGCCTGGTTTCGGTGTACGACGGGGAATCCTTGCTCATCGGCCGTCCGGCCCGGGGCTGACCGGTCACGCGGCTGCCGCTCGGTCAGGGGCCGGCTGTCCCGCTGCCCGCATGCCTGTAACGGGTGGTCGCCGAGCACCGACTTTCCGCGGTGCGAGCATCGACACCATGATCGGTGGTACCGGATGAGCGACGGGTCCACGCCGGCCGACGAGAAGGGTCGCGTACGTCGCCCTTCAGGCGGAGCTTCGGCTTTCACCGGAAGCGACCGGCCTTGTGGCCACCTACCGGGGCCGCCTCTTCAGAGGCGTTCGATGCGGTCGGCCTGCGGGCCCCGGTCGCTCTGACGCACCGCGTACCGGACTCGGTCACCCTTCTGCAGCGGCTCCGACCCCATGATCACGGACGCGTGGGCGAAGAGATCGTCGCCGCCTGCGTCCGGGGTGATGAAGCCGAAGCCGCGGTCGGCGTCGTAGCGCGCGACGACGCCCTCGCCGCCTCGTACGGGCACGTCCCTCGCCGCCGGCCCTGCGGCCGCGGCAGGTGCCGGCCGCTGCGGCGCCGCCTGGGGCTCGGCGCCCCGGACCAGGTGCACGTCGCGGGCCTGCGGGCCCTTGTCCCCACTGGCCACCTCGTAGGCGACGCGGTCGCCCTCCGCGAGCCACGTCAGCCCCTCGGCCAGGGCCCGGGCGTGAACGAAGACGTCCCCGGCGCCGGAGTCGGGGTTGATGAAGCCGAAGCCCTTGTCCTCGTCGTACCAGGCGACCGTGCCGTCGGCACCGTCCGCGGTACCAGCCGCGGCGGGTGAGCCGGCCCCTGCTCCCAACGGGATCACGTGCCCGGCCTGCGGGCCGCGCTCGCCTTCGACGATCAGGAAGGCCACCCGCTGCCCCTCGGTGACCACGCCGCCGGTCACGATGGCGGAGCTGTGCACGAAGATGTCGGCGCCGCCGCCGTCCGGCGACGCGAAGCCGTACCCCTTGCCCGGCTCGTACCAGTTGATGGTGCCGAGCAGGCCCACGGCGCTGCCGGTGGCCGCATCGGCGGTGACGCGAACGCGCAGCGCCTGGGGCCCGCGGTCGTTCTCGCCGACCTCGAACTCGACGGCCTGACCCTCGCGGAGCATTTTCGCGCCGCCGTCCCCGACGATCTCGGAGGCGTGCACGAACACGTCCGGGGAGCCGTCCTCGGGCGCGAGGAAGCCGAAACCCCGTTCGGCGTCGAACCAGCGGACGGTCCCTTGCGGCATCAACGGCTCCAGGTCGAGAGGGCGGGCACTGGCCCCCAGTCTCTCTGACAGACCTCGCGGTCCGTCGGCCGGGCCCCACCGGCGGGCGGTGCGGAGCCACGGGCGGGCCGTTGGTTCACCTGGCGACACGCCGAGTTTTGAGACCAGGTATCAGGCGAAAGGCGGCGAGCCGTCGCCCGGCGCGACCAGGGCGGTCAGCAGGCGGGGCAGCACCTCGGTCAGGTAGCGGTTGTCGGCGCGGTCGGGCAGCTCGTCGAGGATCGCTCGTTCGAGCATGGTCTCGTACAGCCTGACGATGGTGATCACGGCGCTGTGCGGCTCGACGGTCAGCCGCAGGCCCAGCCGGCCGAGCAGGTCGAGCAGGATCTCGGCGAGCGCGTCGTGGAACCGGCGTTCGGCGGCGGCCGTCGGCGCGCGCAGCTCGGGCTGGCGCAGGGCCTGGGCGCGGAACTCGGCGTTGAGCAGGTACCAGGTCTCGTCCGCGGTCAGTGACTCCATGAACAGGACGCCCGCGTCCTGCAGCACGCGCGTGACCGCGTCCGCGGCCGCCGGATCGACGGCCGCGGCGGCTTCGGCGACCGCCGCGCGCAGGCGTTCGGTGCGCTCGTGCATCCGCACCTCGTAGACCGCGAGGAACAGCTCCTCCTTGCTGGCGAAGTTGGAATAGAAGGCGCCGCGGGTGAAGCCCGCACGGTCGCAGATCAGCTCGACGGGGGCGTCACGGATGCCCAGCTCGGCGAAGACGTCGTACGCCGCCTCGATGACCCGCCGCCGCGTCTCCGCTCGTCGCCGGGTCGTCCCTCTCGGGCTCGCGTCACTGGTCGTCATGCGGTCACCTTACTTTCCCGATCACCCGGAGGAGTGACGAGATGCACTACGCATCGGATACATCGTGCATTACGATACACGACGTATCCAACGTGGTCAGGAGTCCTCGTGTCATCGTTCCTCTACCGGCTGGGCCGCGCCGCCACCCGCGCCCGGGTGCTCGTGCTGGCGCTGTGGGTGGTGGTGCTGGCGGCGGCCGGTGGCGCGGCGCTGCTGGTCAACCAGGGCACCGACGACGCGTTCGCCATCCCCGGGTCGGAATCGCAGGACGCGCTGGACCACCTCGGCCGGGTCTTCCCCGAGGTCAGCGGCACGTCGGCCCAGCTGGTCCTGGTCGTCCCGGAGGGTGCGAAGGCCGACACCGCGCAGAACCGCGCCGCGGTGGCGCAGGCGGTGACGCGGATCGGGAAGCTGGACCAGGTCGCCACGGTCGTGAACCCGTTCGACGAGAAGGTCGACGGCGCGGTGTCGGACGACGACCGGGCCGCCCTGATCGCCGTGCCGTTGAAGGTGCAGCTCGCCCAGGTCGACCCGGCCACCAGGACCGGGCTCGCGACCATCGCCGAGGACCTCGGGAAGCAGACCGGCGCGAAGGTGTACACCGGCGGTGACGCGTTTTCCGACCGGGTGCCGAAGCTGAGCCCGACCGAAGGCATCGGCCTGGTCATCGCGTTGCTGGTCCTGGTGCTGATGTTCCGGTCCCTGATCGCCTCGGTCATGCCGCTGGTCACGGCGATCCTCGGCGTCGGCGTCGCCGTCGGGCTGATCTTCCTGGCCGCGCTCGTCACGCCCATCTCCTCGACCGCGCCGATGCTGGCGGTGATGATCGGGCTCGCCGTGGGCATCGACTACGCCCTGTTCCTGCTCTCACGCCATCGTGACCAGCTCGGTGAGGGGCTCGACGTCGAGGAGTCGATCGCCCGCGCCACCGCCACCGCCGGGTCGGCGGTCATCTTCGCCGGCCTCACCGTCGTCATCGCGCTGCTCGGCCTCGCCGTGGCGGGGATCCCGTTCCTGACCACCATGGGCGTCGCCGCCGCGGTCGCCGTGGCCCTGGCGGTCGCGATCGCCGTCACGCTGGTGCCGGCGCTGATGTCCTTCGCGGGCCGGCGGCTGCGGCCGCGTGCCGCCCAGCCGAAGCGGCGGCGACGCCGGAAGCCGCCGATCGCCCGCTGGTGGGTCCGCACCGCGACGAAAGCGCCGCTGGTCACCGTCCTGGTCGTGGTCGCCGGGCTGGCCGTCTGCGCGATCCCCGCCGCATCCCTGCGGCTGGCGTTGCCCGACAACGGCACCGAGGAGCACGGCAGCCCGGCCCGCGACACCTACGACGTGGTCAGCGCGCACTTCGGACCCGGCTACAACGGCCCGCTGATCGTCACCGCCGACATCATCACCAGCACCGACCCGATCGGCCTGGTGAACAAGATCGCCGGCGAGATCCGGCAGGTGCCCGGCGTCGCCTCGGTTCCCCTGGCCACCCCGAACCCCAAGGGCGACACCGGGATCATCCAGGTCGTCCCCGCGACCGCACCGGACTCCGCCCGGACCGACGACCTGGTCGCCCGGCTGCGCGGGCTGGAGCCGCACTTCCGGGACGCCTACGGCACGCAGACCGCCGTCACCGGCATCACCGCGGTCGGCATCGACGTCTCCGCCCAGCTCGGCAGCGCGCTGCTGCCGTTCGGGATCCTGGTCGTCGGGCTCTCGCTCATCCTGCTGGCCATGGTGTTCCGCTCGATCTGGGTGCCGATCAAGGCCACCGCCGGCTATCTGCTCTCGGTCGCCGCCGCCTTCGGAGCGACGTCCTTCGTGTTCGTGCAGGGCCACCTCGCGGGCGCCCTCAACGTGACGCACACCGGCAGCGTGATCAGCTTCCTGCCGATCATCCTCATGGGTGTCCTCTTCGGACTCGCCATGGACTACGAGGTCTTCCTCGTCTCGCGGATCCGCGAGGACTACGTCCACCACGGCGACCCGCACCACGCGATCGAGTCCGGGTTCGTCTCCGCGTCCCGGGTGGTGGTCGCGGCCGCGGTGATCATGTTCGCGGTCTTCGCCGCGTTCGTCCCCGAAGGCAGCGCGACCATCAAGCCCATCGCCTTCAGCCTCGCCGTCGGCGTCTTCGTCGACGCCTTCATCGTGCGCATGACCCTGGTGCCCGCCGTTCTGGCGCTGCTCGGCCGCCGCGCCTGGGGACTGCCGCCGAAGCTCGACCGGGCGCTGCCGGTGTTCGACGCCGAAGGCGACGCCCTCGTGCACGAACTGCGGCTCGCGGACTGGCCCGGCACCGACGAGGCGGTCAGCGCCCGCGGCCTGCGCCTGGAGGACGACCGGGGCCATCCGGTGTACCGCGACGTCGACCTGCGCGTTCCTCACGGCGGCGTGCTGGTGCTGCACGGCACGGGGGCCTGCGGCAAGACCGCGCTGGCGTACACGCTGGCCGGCCGCGTCA
Source organism: Streptomyces sp. MN03-5084-2B (assembly GCA_033793495.1). Lineage (GTDB taxonomy): Bacteria > Actinomycetota > Actinomycetes > Mycobacteriales > Pseudonocardiaceae > Amycolatopsis. Next base: position 285,932 of record JARAWT010000002.1, read on the forward strand.
CCAAGTTCACCGGTGACCTCAAGGTGCTCGGCCGCGTGCTGCCCCAGCACACCCACGCTCTGCGCCGCGACGTCGCCGTCATCCCGTGCCGTGCCGCGCCGGACCCGGCCCGGCAGATCGCCCTCGACGGCAGCGCCGCGCTCGTCGTGGTCGACGACGTCGATCTCGTGCTGCGCGCGGACATCCGTGACCACGTGCGCCGGCTCCTCGCCGAGCGGGGCACCACGACCTTCGTCCTGACCTGCCAGGACCCCGAACGCATCCGGGACCTGCTGCCCCCGGCCGCTCACCTGCACGCCCTCACCGCCGTCCAGCCCGCCGAGGTCTCCTGATGCTCAAGCCCTTCGCCGACTCCGCTCGTGCCCTCGCCACGGGCCCGCTGACCTGGCGCACCTGGACCGGCCTGATCGCCGTGCCGCTCCTCATCACGGGCCTGCTGACCTGGGCGTTCTGGACGCCGGACACGAATCACGGCACCGCGAAGGCCGCCGTGGTCAACAACGACGAACCCGTCCAGGTCGACGGCCGGACCATCCCGCTCGGCCGGCAACTCGCCGGCAACCTCACCCACAGCGAAGATTCGGCCTACGACTGGGTGCTCACCGACGCCGACGACGCCGCGGCCGGCCTCGCCGACGGCAGCTACGCGGCCACGGTGACCATCCCGAAGGACTTCTCCGCCCGCGCCACCTCGGCCGCCACCGCCGAACCCCTCGAAGCCCGCCAGGCACAGGTGCGGGTGCAGACGTCCGACGCCGCGGGCGTCGGCGATCCCGGCTTGGCGGACCACATCGCCCAGGCCACGCAACGGACCTTGAACCAGCAGGTCGTGCAGACCTATTTGGACAACGTGTACGTCGGGTTCACGACCCTGCACCAGAAGGTCGGCCAGGCCGCGGACGGCGCGGCGCAGCTGGCCGACGGAACGCGCCGGCTGGACGACGCCGCCGGGCAGCTGCGCGCCGGCGCCGACCGGCTCGCCGCCGGGACCGACCGGCTCGCCACCGGATCCGGCAAGCTGGCATCCGGGCTCACCCAGGCCGAGCGCGACACCGCCCAGCTGCCCGCGTTGACCCGGCAGCTGGCCGACGGCGCCGGCCAGGTCGCCGACGGCAACGAACAGCTCGCCGGCGTCGTCGTGCCGCTGGCCGACCGGATCATCGCCGCCCTCGACGCCGTACCCTCGGCGGCCGGTGCCGCCCGGCAGTTCCGGCAGCTCGCCGACGAGTGCACCGGCACCCCGGCGTTCTGCGGCGAGCTCCGGGCGACCGCGGACCGGTTCACCACCGACGCCGGGAAGATCGACGGGGTCAAGACCGCCGTCCGCGCCAACGCCGTCAAGGCCCGTGACTCCGTCCAGGCCCTGGCCACCGGCGCCCGCCGGGTCGCCGACGGCAACGCCCAGCTCGCCACGAAGTCCCGGGAGCTGGCCGCCGGCATCGCTTCCGCCGCCGGCGGCGCGAGGCAGCTCGACACCGGCGTCCGGCAAGCGAACTCCGGCGCGCGGCAGCTCGCCTCCGGAGCGGGACAGCTCAAGGAGGGGACCAAGAAGGTCGACGACGGCGCCGCGGACCTCGCCACCCAGCTCGACCAGGGCCGCGACCAGGTGCCCAGCTACACCGACGCCGAACGTGCGCACCTCAAGACCGTCGCCGCGGACCCGAGCACGGCCACGACCGACGGCACGCCGATCGGCACCCTGGCCCTGACGCTGTTCGCCGCGCTCGCCCTCTGGGCGCTGGCCCTGGCCACCTACATCGTCACCCAGGCCGTACCGGACGGCGTCCTGACCGCGCGCGAACCCACCTGGCGGATCATCCTCCGCGCCGCGATCCCCGGCGCGACGGCGGCCGCCCTGGCCGCGCTCGCCATCACCGCGATCGCCGTCCCGGTCCTGAAACTCGGCTTCGCCGGGACGATCGGGTTCCTGCTGATCGCGCTCCTGGCCGCCTCGGCGTTCGTCGCCCTCAACCAGGCCGCCACGGCGATCTTCGGCCGCGCCGGCCGGACCGCGTCCCTCGCGGTCCTGGTCCTGGCGGGCGCGACCGGCGTCGTCTCGACGCTCCCCGGACCGCTGTACGCCCTCGCGGACTACCTCCCGACCCACGGCGCCGTCCTGGCCCTGCGGGCCGCGGCCACCGACGGCACCGGCCTCACCACGGGGGTCGCCCAGCTCGCCGCCTGGCTCCTCGTCGGCACCCTCGTGTCGATCCTGGTCACCGACCGCCGCCGCTACCTGTCCGCCAGGAACGTCCGGCTCCGGCACACCAGGACCCCGGTCCCCGCCTCCGGCTGAGCCGGGGCGCCTCCGGGCCGGGGCGATCAGTCTCGGGGAGGGACCAGGCCGTGGAGGACCAGGTTCGCGACGGTGTCGGCGATGGAGCTGTCGTCGGGGCCGCCGGCGGGCAGGGCGTGGTTGAGACCGGCGAGCATGACGCCCACGGCCGCCGCCAGCAGCTCGGGGTCGCCGGCCGGCGGCTCGCCGCGGTCGCGCCGGTCTTCCAGGTGCCTGCGCAGCGGGGCCGTCCACGCCGTCAGCTCGTCCCGCAGCCGTCCGGAGGCCGGGGCGGCGGCGGTCGCCGACTGCAGCAGGGCAATGGCCGTGGGGCGGTGGGTGCGCAGCGCCGCCCAGCAGGTCGTGACGTGCTCGCGGATCGGGTCGTCGCCCGCCGGGCCGGGTGCCGCCGGCTCGGTGAGTTCGCCGCGCAGCACGGCGAGGAGGTGCTCCTTGTCGCGGAAGTGCGTGTAAAAGGAGCCGACGGCCCGCCCGGCCGCGGCGGCGATGTCGGTGATCTTGGTGTCGGGGTAACCGCGCTCCTCGAACAACCTCTTCGCTGCGGCCAGCAGCTCGGTCCGGGTGCGGCTCGCGTGTTCGTCCCGCGTGCTCATCGGCCGGCGAGGTGGGGGAGGAGCCGGGCCGAGGAGTCGCGGAGCTCGTCCCGGACGGTGTCGAGGTCGACGTCGAGGAGCGTGTGGTCGCGTTTGCGCCAGCGCCCGGCGACCATCACCGCTTCGATGTCGCCGGCGGTCGCGTGCAGGGCCGCGGCGATCGGGTTCGGTGCCGGGGCGTCGATGACGACGAGGTCGGCCTGCAGGCCCGGGCCGAGCCGGCCGACGCGGTCGGCGAGGCCGAGCGCGCGGGCGCCTTCGACCGTGGCCCAGGCCAGTGCCTGCTTGGCCGTGATCGTCGCGGTGAGTGAAAAGGAGCCGGTGGCCTGCCGGTGGTCGTCGTGGTCGTGGCCGCGCTGGTGCGCCAGGGCGATCCGGGCGGCGGAGAGCACGTCGGCGGGGGTGACGGCGTCGGTGTCGGTGCCCAGCGACGGCGCGGCGCCCAGCCGGAGCAGGTGCCCGGTGACGGGGAAGCCGTGGCCTTGGCCGAGCTCGTTTTCGGGTGTGCTGGTGAGGCTGGCGCCCGCGTCGACCAGGATCTTGAGCCACTCTTCGGTGAGGCCGGCACCGTGGACGACGTTGGTGGCCGGGCCGAGCAGCCCGGCGGCCCGCACGGCCGTCCACGCGGGGCCGGGTGCTCCGCCACTCTGGTGCATCGACACCACCAGCCCGCGTTCGGCGGCGGCGCGGAAGTCGGCGACCGCGGTGTCCGGAGTGGACAGCTGCGGGCCGCGGACGGCCATGCCGATGCTCAGCAGCGGGCCGGCGGTCAGCCGGTCGATCTCGCCGACGGGGTGGGTCGCGTCGGGTGCGGAGTACGGGGTGCCGTGCAGGAACACGCCACGGATACCGGAGGCCGCCAGGCCGTCGAGCGCGGCGTCGGTGTGGTCCGGGGTGGGGGTGTTGTGGCACCAGTCGCCGAGGGTGGTGGTGCCGCGGTCGAGCTGGCCCAGCGCACCGGCGAGGGTACCGATCCGCATGTCCTCGGGGCGGTAGTGGTGGGCCACGGCGCCGTGCATGCGGCCGAGGTAGTCCGCCAGCGTCCAGTCGGTGCCGACCCCGCGCAGGGCGGCCTGCCAGGTGTGCAGGTGGGCGTTGACCAGGCCGGGCAGGACGATCCGGCCGGTGAGGTCGACGATCTCGGCGCCGGCCGCATCGAGGTTTTCGCCGACGGCCACGATGGTGTCGCCGTCGATCAGGACGTCGGCGTGTTCGGCGTCGGGCCGGTGCGGGGCCATGGTGATCACCTGCGCGCCGCGCAGCAGCGTGCGGCTCATCGCGGCACCTCCGGGGTCAGGGCCCGGGCGGCGGCCCGGGTCGAGGCGAGGAAGTCCCGCGTCGCGATGTGCCCGAGGTAGCCGTCGGGCCGGACGAGCAGGAGCGTGTCGCCCTCGACTCCGTAGCTGCCGCGGAACCCGGGCCGGTCGTCGACCGTGATCCGGCGGAGCGGCGCTCCCGCGGCCGGCCAGTCGAGCTCGGCGCTCGCCGCCGCGGCCTGCGGGCCGTGGGCGACCAGGGTGAAGTGCGGTCCCCGGTAGGCGTCGAACAGCCGCGAGCCGGGCAGGTCGGCGTCCGGTGCCCGGTCGCCGACCTGCACCGTCTTCGTGCGGTCGGTTCCGCCGGGCGCGAGCGGACCGCCGTGGTAGGTCAGGGACAGCTGCTGTTCGTCCTTGCCGCGGCGCAGGCTCGACGGGTCGAGCTTGGCGATCCCTTCGTACTTCTTCGTGGACAGGCCGAGCACGCCCGCGGCGATCGGGAGGCGCTCGGCTTCGTAGCTGTCGAGCAGCCGCGGGTCGGCTCCGGCGAGGACCTGGGCGAGCTTCCAGCCGAGGTTGTAGGCGTCCTGGATGCCGGTGTTGAGGCCTTGGGCGCCGGCGGGGGTGTGCACGTGCGCGGCGTCGCCGGCGAGGAAGACCCGCCCGCGGCGGTAGGCCTCGGCCAGGCGGATGTTGGGCCGGAACACCGACCGCCAGCGGATGTCGCGGACGACGATCGCCCGGTCGCGGGTGTGCGCCCGGATCCGCCGGGTGATCGCCTCCTCGCCTTCGGGCGGCTCTTCGTCCGGGGAGAGGCGGATCATCCACTGGAACAGGTCGGTGTGGGGTAGCGGGCAGGCACCGGTGAACCGCCCCTTGACTCCCGGCCAGACGTGCCAGCGATTCCGGGACAGGCCGGTGGTGACGGCGTCGACGATGAGCATCCGGTCCTGGTCGTGGGTCTCGCCGAGGAACCCCAGCCCGAGCTGCTTGCGGACGGCGCTGGACCCGCCGTCGGCGCCCACGAGGTAGCGGGCGGTGATCCGTTCGGGGCCGTCGTCCCCGGTCACTGTGGCGGTGACCGCCGTGCCGTCCTGGGTGAACCCGGTGAGTTCGCGGCCGTGTTCGACCTTGCCGCCGAGCTGCTCGAGGCGGTCGTGCAGGACGGAGTCGGTGCGGTACTGGGGCATCAGCCGGGTGTTCGGGTAGGGGACGTCGGCCGTGCGGTCGCGGTTGCGGAACATCCGCCAGGGGACGGCGACCGGACCGAGATGGATACCCAGGCGGGGGTAGTCGCTGCTGCCGGCGAGGACGTCGTCGAGCACGCCCAGGTCGTCGAAGACCTCCAGAGTGCGCGGCTGGAGGCCTTTGGCGCGGGAGCCTTCGAAGGAGTGCGGTGCCTTGTCGACGATCCGGACGGCCAGGCCGCGGCGGAGCAGGTCGATCGCCAGGGTGGTGCCGGCCGGGCCGGCGCCGGCGATCAGGACGTCGAGGGTGTCGTTCATGGTTCAAGCCGTTCCGGGTGGGCGACGGTGAACGACGCAAGCAGGTCGCCGACGTCGTCCGGCCGTTCGAAGGGGGCCATGTGGCCGCACCGCGTGATGACGTGGGTTTCCCGCGGGCGCAGCAGGTCGTGGACGGTGTCGAGGTGGGTGATCGGGGTGACCTGGTCGTGGTCGCCCCACACCAGCAGGACCGCGAGGCCCAGCTCGCCGGTGCGGCGGAACAGGTCCTGCCGCTCGTACAGCGGAAAGCGCTGCAGGGTCTGGAAGAACGCGTACAGGGAACCTTCGTACCGGTACGCGTCCCGCACCATGGCGACCAGTTCGGCCGAGAGGCCGGGATCGCGCACGTTGTGCCCGAGGTGGTCTTCCAGCAGGGCGCGGCCGAAGCGCCGGGCGACGAACCCGGCGACGGCGTCGTTGCGCAGCACCCGGTGCGGCAGCGGGCGTTCGCCCAGCCCGGCCGGGCCCACGACGGTGAGGGTGGCCACGGTCTCGGGACGGAGGTTCGCGTAGGCCATCGCGACCAGGGCGCCCATCGAGGTGCCGACCACGTGCCGCGGTCGCGTGCCGGCCAGCGCCGTGGTCAGCTCGGCGAGCTGGCGGACGAACAACGCTTCGTCGTAGCGGCCCTGGACCCGGTCGGAACAGCCGCGGCCGTAGGCACTGTAGGTCAGCGTGCGCAGGCCGTGGGCGTGCAGTCGAGCGGCGAGACCGTCCCAATAGGACAACGGGATCGTGAGGCCGCCGACGAGCACGGCGAGTTCGCCGTCTTCGGGACCGGTCAGCTCGTAGTGCGTCACCCCGTCGGACAGCGAGGCGAAACTGCCCCGCAGGGTCCGTCGCGCGGCCGCGTCGAGCCGGCGGTCCTCGTCGGCGGCGACGAAGTACTTCATCGCAGGAACTCCGCGATCGCCGCGGCCACCCAGTCCGGGTCTTCCTCCGGCAGCAGGTGCCCGCCGTCGGCGTGGACCCGTTCGACGGCTCCCGGGATGTCGCGCGCGAAGTGCTGTCCGTCGACCTCCGCGCTGCGCAGGACCAGCGTGGGGACCGCGATCTTCGGGAGTTCGGCGCTGCGGTCCGGCTGGTCGGTGTTGGCGAAGTCCACGAACGCCGACCGGTTCCCCGGGCGGCTCGTCAGCGCGTGCACGCGGTCGACCATGGCGTCGTCCACGATGGCGGAGTTCGCGCCGACGGCTTCGCGCAGCCCGCGTTCGGTCGCGCCGCGCGGCAGCCACCGCCGCAGCAGCGGGCGCAGCAGCGGGTTCCGGGCCAGCCGCAACCCGGCGGGCAGCGTCTTTTCCGGATAGCCGGTGGCGTTGACCAGCACCAGCGCGTCCACCCGCTCGGGAGCGTCCAGGGCCAGGTTCCACGCGATGTTGCCGCCGAGGGAGTTCCCGGCCACCGCGAAGCGCGGCAGGTCCAGCGCGGCCGTGAAGCGGGCGATCGTGCGCGCGTACGTCCGGATGCGGTAGTCGCGGTCGGGGCGCGGTCCCGTCCGGCCGAAGCCGGGCAGGTCCGGGCGGATCACGTCGTGGGACGCCGACAACAGCGCCGCCACCCGCTCGAAGCCTTCCCACGACGACCCGCTGCCGTGCAGCAGCACCACCGCGGGCCCCTGACCTGCGCGGACGTAGTGAACCCGCAGGCCGTCGACCATGACTGACTGAGTGCTCATCATAATGGCAACAGTGTTGCCGTTATTGCGGGAGGTGTCAACCGGACGTCATAATCAGGGATGTGACTCGTTCCTCCTCGCCCGCCGAGACCGCCCGGCGGTCTCGTGGCCGCCCCGCCGTCCCGCTGGACCGGATCCTCGCCACGGCGTTGCAGCTCGTCGACGAGGAGGGCGCCGACGCCCTGTCCATGCGGAGCCTCGCCCACCGGCTCGAATCCGGCACGGCCACCCTGTACCGCCACTTCGGCAACCGGGGGAGCCTGGTCACCCACGTCGTCGATCGCGTGTTCGGCGAGATCGACCTCGATCCCCGGACCCTGGCCGAGCTGAGCTGGGACCAGGCCTGCCGGACGGTCGCCCGGTCGATGTTCGACACGCTGGGCCGGCACCGGAAGCTCGCGCCGCTGCTGATGGAGCAGACGCCGACCGGGCCGCACGCGATGGTGCTGCGGGAACGCTGCCTGGCCGTCCTGCTCGACGGCGGGCTCTCGCCGGGCCTCGCGGCACGCGCCTACGCGACCCTGGCGCGCTACGTCCTCGGCTTCGCGATCCAGCTCGCCGGGGCGGGCACCGAGGCCGAGCGGGAGCGGGCGTCGGCGCATTTCCACCACGTCTCGCCGGCGGAGTTCCCGGCCACCCTCGCGGTCGCGGACTCGTTGCCGGTACCACTGGAGGACGAGTTCGCCTTCGGCCTGGACTTGATCATCGACGGCCTGCGTCAGCTGCACAGCCGCTGAAGCCGGCCGCCCACGACGCCAACAGGGCCAGACCGTCCGCGGCCGCCGTGCCGGCGGCCGCGGTGTAGACGTTCAGGAGCAGGCCGGGCTCGGCGGGCAGCTCCATCGACTCGACGTCCAGGTCGAGCCGGCCCACCACCGGGTGGTGCAGCCGCTTGCGGCCGGACCGGTGGAGCCGGACGTCCCGGGACGCCCACCGCCGCCGGAACAGTTCGCTGCGTGTCGACAGCTCGCCGACCAGGGCGATCAGCTCCTCGTCGTGCGGATTGCGGCCGGCTTCCATGCGGAGCTTCGCGGCCACGTCGCGGGCGACCCGGTCATAGTCGACGAAGAACGATTCTGCCGCTTCGGGAGCCAGGTACACGAACCACGCGGTGTTCGCCGGCCGTCGTGTGCCGGCCAGTACCGGTGAATACAGCGCGCGGGCGAGCCGGTTCGTGGCCAGTACGTCATAACGGCCGTTGCAAATCCACGCCGGCGCATCGGTGACGGCGTCGAGCACCCGCTGCAGCGCCGGACGCACCGTCGCGACGGGTCGCCGGCGGCGGGGGCCGCCGGGCGCCTTGGACTGCCGCGCAAGGTCGAACAGGTGACCGCGCTCGGCCTCGTCGAGCTGCAGGGCGGAGGCCACCGCGTCGAGCACCCCGTCGGAGGCGCCGGCGAGGCTGCCGCGCTCCATGCGCACGTAGTAGTCGACCGACACCCCGGCCAGGAGCGCCACCTCTTCGCGACGCAGGCCTTTGACCCGGCGGTTGCCGCCGTAGGCGGGCAGTCCGGCCCGCTCGGGCGTGATCCGCGCGCGACGCGAGCTCAGGAACTCCTTGATCTCGGTGCGCAGGTCGATCATGGTCACCCCGTCACCGTAGTCCCGGTGTGCCGGCGGAGGGAGGTTCTGCCGGTACCCCGGTCCTGGCCATCGATTTCGCAGGTCGCGGCACGGCACGCGGAGGTTCCCGTTTCCGGGGACCCTTCGGGCAGGGGTAAAACGTTTCGGAGTGCTTGACGGCCTCCGATCCCGGCTGGCACGGTCGGCCTGGCAAGCGAGGACCTGAGGTCGAAGCGACCGTGCCTCGCCGGCGTTTTCGGTGCCCGGTGAAGAAATGTCCGGCTGATTCCTCCCGGTGCTGAACCGGGTCCTCTGCCGCACCAGAAATCGAAAGAAAGCGGACTTTCGCAGTGAATCTGAGAACCAGAGTTCTGGCTGTCGTGACGTTCAGTTTGTCGGCGGTGCTGGGTGTGGCCGTGCCGGCGCCGGCTGCCCCGGCGCAGACCGTGGAGGTTGCCGCTCCGGCGGGGAGTGGGCTTGCGCCCTATGTCGCCGTCATCAGGCCTGTCTCCGCTGAGCGGCTGGGGAACAGCTGGCACGAAGGCTGCCCGGTCGGGCCCGACCAGCTGCGGCTGGTCACGCTGAGCTTCCTCGGCTTCGACGGTGGGGTGCACCGGGG
>JARAWT010000030.1:0-116424 GCA_033793495.1 Streptomyces sp. MN03-5084-2B
GGGGAGTGTGTTGTGTGTATAGGGGAGGGGGGGGGGGTGGGGGGGGGGCCGGGGGCCGCCCGGCGACCCGGGGTGGTCCCGGTAGGCCGGTCCGGGAGTGCGCTCGCCGGGGTCCGGCCGACCGGCCCGCAGGGCGGGGGTGGCGGGTCCGGCGTCCACGGCGTCGACATCGGGCATGTGTTTTATCCTTGCTGGCAACAAAATCGGCCTCGTCGGCGGGGACGCCGATCCGGTTTTTGTGGCTCAGGCAACATAATTTCGCGCGAACGGCACTGTCAACGGGTTCTCCGCTGACTTTGCGGTAACCCGTCCGGACTACACCCGAACGGGTGGAGGGTCGCGAGAGGGCGTGACACTTCCGGTGTGCTCGGATGGTGTGCGCGTGACAACTTTTCCGCGGGCCCGATCGCCGGTGCCGGCCGGGCGGGACCGGCCAGGTGTGGAAAGTGTTTCACGTTTCCGGCGCGGTCACGGACGGGCGTGACAAGAAAGATTGCGTAAAAGTTGCGGGGGTGCGGGTTTCGCGGCGTCACCGGGAATGTGTATCGACATTCCGGCGGCATCCGGTAATCCTCGGTGGCATGGTCGCAATGACGCACCGGACACGTTGATGTCCTGCCGCGCGAGTTTCCATTTCGTTCACCAGGAGGTGCCCTGGCGGTCGCCGGGACGTCGACCGTGGCGGGCCGGTCAGCCTTCCGGACGACGGTGGGCGCGCATCAGGCGTTGCGCGCGCAGGGCCAGCTGCATGCCCAGGCGGTCGTCGGCGTCCTTGAGGCGGTCTCCGAACAGCTCCTCGAGCTGACGCAGGCGGTTGCGGACCGTCTGCGGGTGCACGCCGAGACGCTGCGCGATCTCCGGCGCGCCCCCGCGCGTCTCCAGCCAGGCCAGCAGGGTTTCGCTCAGCCTTTCGCGCTGCTTCTCGCTCAGCGACGCGAACGGGTCCAAGCTCTGCCGGGCCAGCTCGGCCGCCAGGAAGTCCTCGGCCAGCAGCCAGAGCGTCGCGAGGTGGTCGCGGCACCAGATGATCGGGCCGGGGACGTCCGGACCGGAGAGCAGCAGGGCCCGCCGGGCCGTGCGCAGTGCGGCCGGAGCGTCGGCCAGCGGGACCGTCGGGGAGACCGCCGCGCGCCGGCCGTCGAGCCGGGCCGCCAGCGGGGCCAGGTCGGTGTCCGGGTCGCGGGTGAGCAGGTACGGCTCGGGGCCGTCGAGGTCGGCAAGGACGCCGTCGCCGAGCAGGTCGGCGGGGAAGCCCGCCGCGTCGGGGCCGCGTTCGAGGGCCACCATCGCCGCCGTCTCCGGCAGCGGCCAGCCCGCGCCGTCCGCCAGGCCCGCGATGCTGCTCGCCGCGCCTTCCGGGGCGCCCGCGATCAGCGCCAGCAGCCGTCGGCGCCGGACCGGGACGGCGCCCTCGGCCTCGGCCTGCGCCTGCTGGTACCCCTCGATCGCGGTGGCGCACAGCTCGTCGACGTAGGCGAAGACGGCCTCCGCGGCGACCGAGATGACGGCCGGGTCGACGCCGGCCGCGACCACCGCCGGGTGCATCGCGCGCCAGGCCACCCGGGCCCCGATCGTGGCGCTGTCCTGCAGCGCGTCCAGGTTGCGGCCTTCGGTGAACTCGGTTCTACCGCGGCCGCGGTAGAACTCGGCCCAGTGCTCGTGGGTCAGCGCCGGCGCACCCATGGCGTCGATGCAGTGCTGCACCGCGAACTCGACGCTCTTCACCAGGACCTTGCCGAACACGCCCTTGAGCGGCCGGCCGTAGGCCGGCACCGTGCGCTGCACCTCCTGGATCATCGACGCCGCCGCGTACCCGACGTGCGGGCGCAATCCCGCGCCGAGCGCGCGCGGCAGCGAGGCCAGCAGGCGAAAGCTGCGGTACTCGACCACCAATCCCCCTTCGAGTGCGTGTCCGGCGAGCGTATCCGACGCAGGTGTCACTGAAAAATCAACGACCGGCCCCCGGAAATGGTGACGCTCACCCGTCCTTTTGACACGGACGGGTGTGCGTCCTACGCTCCGTGCAGTATTTCCGAGGAGCCAATTCCCAGTGGAGGACCGAATTCCCCATGCGCGGTTCCGCTTCCTCGGACAGTTCCGTGTGGGCCCGGCTGCCGCAGGAGCTCGGCGACGCGGTGCGCCCGCGGATCCCGGAGATCGCCCGGGCCTGCGTCGACGCGATCGCCGCGGAGATTCCGGAATATTCCGGGAGATTCGGCGACGACCCCGGCCGCGCGACGGCGATCGAGCTGGCGCGGCGCGGGATCGAGCGGGACGTCGACCGCGTCGGCACGCCGGCGCTGTGGCAGGCCGACCGGCTGGCCGGGTTCCGCGGCCACGGGCGCGATGCGTTCCACAGTGGTCTCAGCCGCGAAGCCGTGCAGGCGGCCGTGCGCGTGTCGAGCCGGGTCACCTGGCGGTGGATCGCCGACATCGCGCGGGACGCGGGCTTGTCCGGTGACGTCCTGTACGGCGCTGCCGAAGGGATGTTCGCCGACGTCGAGACCTCCATGGCGGCCGTCGCGGAGGGGTACAGCGCCGCGGAGGCCGCGGTGGCCGGCACCGGCGAACGGCACCGCCGCCTGCTGCGCGCGCTGCTCGGCGGCCGGACACCTGCCGCTAAGACATTCAAAGACATGGACGGTCTGCTCGCGGTGTCCGGGCTGCCGGTGCCCGAGCGGATCGCGGCGGTGGCGTTCCGCGCGCTGCCGGGCGCCCCGGAACTCCCGCCGGGCCTGCTGCCGGAGCACGTCCCGGCCGACCCGGCCGGCGACCCGCCGGCGGCGCTGACCCCGGCCCCGGACGTGGACCTGATCGGCCTCACGGGCCTGCCACCGGGCTGGACGGCGGCGGTCGGGCCGCTGGTCCCGCCGGCCGAGGCGCCGGAGTCGTTCCGGATCGCCCGCCGCGCGGTCGACCTGGCCGCGCGCGGGTTGCTGGACGCCCCGGACCCGGTGATCTGGTGCCGCGACCACGTGACGACGTTGCTGCTGCTCGCGGACGAGTTCCTGGTCGGGCAGCTCGCTTCGACGACGCTGGAGCCGCTGTCCGGGTTGACCGGGCGGCGGCGCGAGCAGCTGGCCGAGACGTTGCTGGCGCTGGTCCGGACCAGGGGGAGCGCGCCGGAGCTGGGGCGGTTGCTCGACCTGCACCCGCAGACGATCCGGGCGCGGGTGAAGAAGCTGGGCGAGCTGTTCGGAGAGCGGTTGGACGACCCGGCCGAGCGGCTGCGGCTGGAGCTGGCGTTGCTGGCGGAACGAGCCCTGCCGGACCACGGCTGAGGGGTCGGCTCGCGTACCTGGACGGACGGCTCGCGTACCCGGAGGGTCGGCTTGCGTACCCAGGGGGTCGGTTCGCCCTGCCGGCCCCATTTCCGGATATCGGCCGGCTCGGGCCTGTTCCGGCTCTAGGCTGCCCGGCATGACCGGATTGCTCACCGAACGCCTGCGGCAGGCCTCCGACAACGCCGTCGCCATGTGGAGCACGCTCGCCCGGGCGCGGGGGGACCAGGTCCTCGAGCACCCCGCGTTCACCGTGATCGACGGCCGCCGGTACCGGATCATGCTGCGGACGCCCGCTCCCGGCGACGACGCCGTGGCCGAGCTGACCGGGCTCGCGGAAAAGCGCCGCGCGGACGGGCGGACCGTCGTCGTCGAAGATCCGTTCCGGGTGCTCGACCTGACCGCGATCGGGATGACCGCCGGACAGCTGCCGGTGATGGCCCGCGAGCCCGGCCCGGTCCCCGCGGCGGAGGGTGTCGAGCGCGTCGAAACCGCCGTCGAGCTGGAGAAAGCCGAAGACCTCATCGTTCGCGGCTTCCCGCTGGAGGAGTACCAGCCCCACCGGGCCGCCACCGTCTTCCCGCCCGCACTCCTCGCGCAGGGCACCGCGTTCTTCCGCAAGGGCACCCAGGGCGCCTGCCTCACGATGGCCCACGGCGGCGTCGGCGGCGTCTACTGGGTGACCACGCTGCCCGAACACCGCTCGAAGGGCGTCGGGCGCGCGCTGATGTACGCGGTGCTACGGCACTTCGAGGACGTGCCCGTCACGCTGACCGCCTCGCGGTCCGGGCGGCCGCTCTACGAGAAGCTCGGGTTCGTCACCCTCGGCGACGCCGGCTGGTGGCGCTGACGCCGAACCTGAGCGCCGACCGTCGCCCAGTAGGGTGACCCCGTACGTGGCCTGGCCGACCACGGCGAAGCGGAACAGCTCTCGCGGCTCGGGCATGGTTCCTCCAGGTGACGCCGAACGGGTGGAGGTTTTCGATGGCACGCACGGGCGGTGAGGGCGAACTCCCCTCGGTCGCCGAGCTGGTGAACCTTTCGCAGACGAAGCCGCTCATGATCCGCGGTGAGCTCGACGCGAAACTCGCCGAAGAGGCAGCGGCCGCCGAGCCCGAACCCGTCCCCGACCCGCTGGTCGTGCTCGACGCCGAGCTGGCCGCCGCGGAAGCGGCCGAAGCCGAAGACCGCCGGCCCCGGGAGGCGCCGCCCGCCGACCGGACCCGCCGCGCGAAGCCGTACGTCCTCGCCGCGGGGGCGGCCGTCGGGCTCGGGCTGGCCGCCGTCGTGCTGCTCCAGCCGCACCAGGTCGGCGGGACGGCCGTGCCGCCGCCCGGTGCGGCCGCCCCGGTCGTGCCGCCGCCGACCTCCGGCGAGGCCGTCGAGACCATGAGCGCCTCGGCCGCGCCGCCGCCGCTCACCGCCGAGGTCCGGCACACCACGGCCGAGACCAAGAGCGCGCCTGCCGGTGCCGGGCGCAAGCCCGCGCCGGCCGCCGAACCGCCGCCGGCCTCGACGTCGATGTCGCCGGAGGACCAGTGGCGCGCGTACGTCAGCTCGGTGATGAGCTCGTGGCAGCAGCACCCGCACGGCGGCCGGAACCGCTGATCAGCAGTTCGCCGTCGCCGGTTTCCCGGCGATCCGGTCCTTCACGAAGGCCAGGACGTCGGTGTTGCCGGTGTAGACCAGGGTGATGTGGTCGGTGTCGTAGGTCTTCCACGTCTCCTGGACGCCCGCCGCGCAGTAGGCCTTGTGCAGGCTGTCGGCCTGCGCGAACTGCACCAGCCGGTCGCCGGTCGCGTGGTAGAGGAACACCGGTACCCGCGGCGGGGAGCCGCCGAGCTTGTTCTCGGTCAACCGCGCAACCCACGCGGGCTTGAGGTAGCCCGGGCCGGTCGTGTAGTCCACGATCTTTTGGTTCGCGTACGTCGTGAGCAGCTCGAACGTGCAGGCGCTCTGCTTCAGCTCGGCCAGCTTCGCGCGGCCGTTGTCGCTGAGGAACGAGTCCAGCTGCAACTCGGGGTACGCCTGGTCGAGCCCGAGCAGCGCGTAGGCGAACACGCCGAAGCCGAACCTGCCGTCGAGCTGCAACGTCACCTGGACCAGATCGGCCGGCACGCCGCCGGCCGCGACGCCGACGAGGTTCAGCTCCGGCGCGTACGACGGCTGCAGTTCGCCCGCCCAGGCCGCGGCGCCGCCACCCTGGGAATACCCGCGGAAGACGACCTTCGCCGACGCCGGCAGCCCGGCCGCGCCGAGCCGCTGGGTCGCGCGGACCGCGTCGATCACCGCGGGGCCTTCGGACCGGCCCACGACGTACGTCGTCTTCGGCGCCGGCTGGTACCCCTCGTAGTCCGGGACGGCGACCGCGTACCCGGCGTCGAGCAGGTCGTCGAGGCCGGGCTGCTCGTAGAAGGCGCCGATGTCGATCATCTTCGACGGCGTGCAGGCGAACGCCGGGCCGTGCGTGCCCGGCGCGAACGCGACGATCGGCGTCGTCGCCCGGTCGGCGTTCTTCGGCACCAGGACCGTGCCGGTGACGGCGTCGGGCTGCCCGAGCGCGTTCGTCGACAGGTACATCACCTGCCACGCGTCGACCGACGCGTGCCGGGGGCCGGCGTTCGACGGCCGCCACCGGATGACGTCACCCGGGTCGCCCGCGGGCAGCGGAGACGGCGGTACGAAGAAGGCGTCGCCGGGAGGGGCGGGCCCGGCGACGGCCGTCGCGGGGACGAACGTCGTGGCCAGGACCAGCGTCACCAGCGTGACGAGCACGCGGCGGCCGCTCAAGCGCCGGTCCCGTAGACGCGCTTGCAGGTCGCGGACTCGCTGAAGGCGAGATCGAGCTCGGGGTTGGCCTTGAGGACCTTGATCGGGCCCTCCGGGTCGGCCAGCTGCCCCATGGTTGCGTCGGCGTCGGAGACGACCTGGCGCAGGCCGCCCTGGTCGGTCACCTTCGCCTGTTCCATCCGGGACTTCGTCTCGGCCAGCTTGGTCTTCGTCTCGGCGAGGCCGCCCATGGCTTTGTCCACAACGGACTGTCCATCCGGGACGGGCGGGAGGCCGGCCGTGCGCAGGCCGCCCGCCATGTCCTCGAGCGCGGAACCGAGGCGGCTCAGGAAGTCCACCATCGCGTCGCGGGTCTTGGCCGGGTCGGCGTCGTCGACGGCGGGCGGCTGGGAGAGCTTCGCCGAGCCCGCGGCCACGCCGGTGCACACCTTTTCGACCCAGGCGAGTGTCGCGGGGTCGGCGTGCCGCCCGGGGTCGGGCGGGGCGTCCGAAGCGCACGCGGCGCACGACAGAAGCGCGGCCGCCGACATCACGAGCACCGCGCTGTGCATTCTTTTCATGGGTTTCGAAGCTACGCGTCGCGCTCGCGCGCGAGCAAGAAGAGAATAAGTGATTGGCACGTGCGTCAACATTCCCGTGCTCGAATTTGTCACGCGTGTCAGCGGTTCGAAGGCGGCCCTGTGCTGGGGAAACCTTCCTGGCCCTGCTAGGAATCCGGTCGCTCCGGCGTGCCGGTGTGACAAATTGCCGGGCCCGCGTGGTGTTTTCGCGTGAAGCTCTTGATCGGTGCCGGTTCCGCTCGTTAGCTTACCGTCCGGTAGCGATTTCGAAGAATGCGCCGCCGTTCCGTATCACTGTTGATACACGGAAAGGACCATCGTGAGTCACCCAAGAGGCAAGAAGATGACGGTCGCGGCCGCCGCGGCCGCGGGTGCGGCGGGGCTCGTCGCCACCGCGCTCGTCGCCGGGGCGCAGGCCAGTGCCGCCGACCCGATTTCGCTGACGCTGAACTACCACTGCACCTTCCCGCTGGTGGGTTCCCAGTCGCTGAAGGTGGTGATCAACACCGACCTGCCGACCACGGTGAACACCGGGCAGCCGACCGGCGCGTTCGACATCAAGGCCGTGTCCACCATCAACGCGGACACCGTCAGCGGCCTGAGCCTGATCGGCGCCACGACCCTGGAAGGCACCGCCACGGCGAGCGCCACCGTCGCCGCGCCGAGCCTCAACCTGCCGGTCAGCGTGCCGATCACGCTGGACAAGACGAACATCCCGGCGTCCGGGGAAATGAACATCAACGCCGCGGGCAAGACGCCGTCGCTGACGTTCACCCAGGCCGGCCAGGCGAAGATCACCGTGGGCGACCTGAACCTCAAGGTCACCCCGCGCAAGGCCGACGGTTCGGTCACCGGCATCACGCCGGACGGCACGATCGACGCGCCCTGCACGCAGGACAGCGGCCAGAACAACACGCTGGCCACGATCACCGTCAACGGCGGTGGCGGGCCGACCACCCCGCCGGCCACGACCCCGCCGGTCACCACGCCGCCGACGACCACGCCGCCGACGACCACGCCGCCGGTGACGACCCCGCCCACGACCACGCCGCCGGGCGGGGGCATCAAGTACTCCTTCGGCATCACCGGGCAGACCGCGCTGAAGTCGCTCGGCAGCACCGCGCCGATCACCGGGTCGTTCGACGCCGACGTCAACCTGTCGGCCAAGACATTCACCGGGAACCTGCAGCTGGACCCGACGCACACCGACTTCAAGCTGTTCGGCTTCCTGCCGGGCAGCTCGGACGTCGAGGTCGTGCAGAACGGCCCGCAGACCGGCGAGCTGGTGGGCACCGGCTTCGAGGCGCACATCAAGTTCGACACCTTCCTCACCACGGTCACCCTGTTCGGCATCCCGATCAGCACCGACCCGAAGTGCGGCACGGTCAGCGCCTCGACCAGCGAGATGACCACCGGACCCGGCTTCGACCTGCTCAAGGGCGGCCGGCTGGCGGGCACCTACACACTGTCCGCGCTGCAGAACTGCGGTCCGTTCAACGACATCATCAGCGCCTTCGCGAAGAGCGACGGCAACTCGCTGGACCTGAACCTCACCAAGAAGTGACCCGGACTGCCGGCCCCCGTCGCGCGCCGACCGTGCCGCGGCGGGGGCCGGTGCCATGCCCCGGAAGGAAAGCCCGTGCGGATCGCCCGGTCGTTGCTCGCCGCCTGCATGCTCGTCTTCGCCGTCGCCACGCCCGCGGCGGCGTCGACGCCGATCGCCGAGAAGCTGGGTTTCACCTGCCCGTTCCCGTTGATCGGCCTGCAGCAGCTGGCGGTGGAGGTCAAGGCGTCGTTCGACGTGCCGTCCGCGCCCGGTGGCACGTTCACGACCGCGGACCTCGCGGTGGCGGTGACCGTGCCGGACAAGTCCACCCGTGGCCTGGCCCTGGTCGGCGCGGCGAGCATCGAAGGGACGGCGTCCGCGGGGGTGACGCTGGCCAACGGCCCGCTGACGCTGCCGCTGAGCCTCCCGCTGACGGTGGCGAAGACCGCGGTGCCGCCATCGGGGTCGTTCACGACGCAGGCGTCCGGTTCGGTCCCGCCGGTCCAGCTGCCGAACGCGGGCAAAACGACAGTCGCCATCGGGGGCTTCAGCACCCGGCTGACGCCGAAGAAAGCCGACGGCTCGTTCACCGGGCTCGGCTCGTTCACCTCGGACTGCACGCCGGACCCGGGACAGGACCCGGTGCTGCTCAGCTTCGAGCTGGGGTCTTCGCGCGCCTACCGCGTGACCGGCTCGACGACGCTGAAAGCACTCGGCGCGACCGCGCCGCTCACCGGGTCGTTCGCGGCGTTCAGCCCGGTGTTCGACCGGACGCGGGCGGAGTTCGAGGTGTTCGGGTTCGTGCCCGGGACGGCCGACCTGCAGTTCGGTACGGACGGCCCGCAGACCGGCGAGCTCACCGGTGACGGCTTCGTCGCGCACGCGAAGCTGGCGTCGGCCGTGCCGCAGGTGACGCTGTTCGGGCTGCCGGTCGCCGACGCGGGCTGCCGCGCGAGCGCGCCCATCTCGGTCGACCTGCGGACCGGGCCCGGGTTCGCCCTCGCGACCGGCGGGCCGGTCACCGGGACGTACACGATCCCGCCACTGACCGGCTGCGGCGCGTTCACCGCGTACCTGAGCTCGCTGGTCCAGGGCGAGGGGAACACGTTCGCCCTGACGTTGACCGCGCGCTGACCATTCAGCGGTTCCGGAACATCAGCCCGAACCCGGCCACCGAAAGGACCAGCGCGGCCAGGAACAACGCGCCGTGCCCGACGTCGCGTGCAGCGAAGTCCGCGATGAGCTGCACGGCGACGTTCACGACGCCGAGCGCGCCGGCGGCCGCCAGCGCCGGACGGGCGCCCTTCAGGCCGCGGTAGGCCGCGTGGACGAGCGCCGCCCAGAGCCCGGCGCAGACGGCGAACACGAGCAGGGCGACCGGGAGCGGTACCGCTCCGGTGAGCGCGGTGTGGCTGCCGGTCAGGCGGCCGGCGAGGGTCCCGAGGAACCAGCAGGCCGTCGCGCCCCACCAGGCGAGTGCGGCGGACCGGGGCATCCGCGCAGCGTATGCGCGTTGTGCCCGGTTGCGGCACGGTCGGCAGCCAAACCGTTATCACCCCGGTGTCACACCGGGGTGCTATAAAACGCTACCTCGGTGGGACCGGTTTCACGGCCGTAGGCGGCCGCCGCCGGTGCCGCTAGGGTTGATCGTCTGGATTGCTGGCTCAAGAGCAGCCGAACGGGAGACGCCGGTGACCGCCGCGCTCGACTCATCGTGGGATCCCCGCACGCGCCTGCGGGTGCTCCTGATCGAGGACGACGACGGCGACGCGCTGCTGGTCGAGGAGATGCTGGCGGACACGGCCGTGCCGTACGCGCTCGAGCGCGTCGAGACGCTCACCGCCGCGCTCAGCGGCCCGCTCACCGCCGACTGCGTCGTGCTCGACCTGCAGCTGCCCGACGCGATGGGCTTGGGCGGGCTGACCAAGCTCGGGCAGCACGCTCCCGGGGTCGCGGTGGTCGTCCTGACCGGGCAGCACGACCAGGCCACCGGGGTGGCCGCGGTCGCCGCCGGCGCGCAGGACTACCTGGTCAAGGACCAGGTCGACGGCCCGCTGCTGGTGAAGGCGCTTGCGTTCGCCCGCGAACGCAAGCGTGCCGAGCAGGTCGAGCAGCAGTTCCTCCAGCAGCAGCTGCTCGCCCGGGAGAACGCGCGGCTCGAACGCGGCCTGCTGCCCAGCCCGCTGCTGCGCGACCCCCACCTCGACCTGGCCGCCCGCTACCGGCCCGGCCGCAACGGTTCCCTGCTCGGCGGCGACTTCTACGACGCCATCGAGCTCGCCGACGGCACGGTGCACATGATGATCGGCGACGTCTGCGGCCACGGCCCGGACGAGGCCGCGCTCGGCGTCGCGCTGCGGATCGCGTGGCGCTCGCTGGTGATGGCCGGCCTGCCGATGCCCGACGTGCTGAGCATGGTCGAGCGGGTACTGGTGCACGAGCGGATCGAGCCGCTGTTCGCCACCGTCTGCATGGTCGTCGTCGCGCCGGACCGAAGATCCCTGCGCCTGTCGCTGGCCGGGCACCTGCCGCCGCTGCTGCTCACCCCGGGCGACGGGCACCTGCTCTCCGGCGAACGCCTCGGCGTCCCGCTCGGCGTCGTCGAGGGGGCCAAGTGGGACTCGCTGGAAGTGCCGCTGGAGCCCGGGTGGTCGCTGCTGCTGTACACCGACGGCGTGTTCGAGGGCCGCGTCGGCGCCGGGTCCGAGCGGCTGGGCCACGAGCGGATGGCCGCACTGGTGCTCGACATCAAGCGCGGTACCGGGATCCACAGCCACGCCCTGCTCGACGAGCTGATCGCCCGCGCCGAACGGCTCAACTCCGGCCCGCTCGACGACGACGTCGCGCTCGCCCTGCTCAGCCACGACCCGGAAGCCCACGACCCGGAAGAGGCCGATGAGCGTTGACGCACGCGGCTGGCCCATCCGCCGCCGGCTGGCGCTGCTCGCCGCCGTCGAGACGGTGCTGCTGGTCGCCGCACTGATCGCCGCCGGCGTCGCGCTGCACAGCCTGACCGAAGCCCGCACTCGCCTGCTCGACGTGATCGCGCCCCAGCGGCTGGCCGCGATCCAGCTGTCCACCGCGCTGCTGAACCAGGAAAGCGGGGTCCGCGGCTACCAGCTCGGCCGGCAGCCGGCCTTCCTGGTGCCCTACACCGACGGCGTCCGGTCGCAGGCCGACGCCGTCACGCAGCTGCGGCAGCTCGGTGCGACCCCGGGCACCCGGATCGGCGACGACCTCGACGCCGTGCTGCGGGCGGCCACCGCCTGGCAGGCCGCGGCCGCGCCCACGATCGCCGCCGACGCGCCGCCGGTCACCGCGGACCAGGTCGAGCGCGGCCGCACGCTGTTCATCGACGTGCGCACGGCCCTCGACAGCCAGCTCGGCCACCTGACCGAGGTCCGCGACGCCGGTCGCGTCGACCTCGACGCGGCGGCGAGCTTCCTGAACGCGATGTTCGTGGTCGTCGCCGTGCTCGTCCTGCTGTTGTTCGCGATGCTGTTCTTCGGCCTGCGGCGGGTCGTCACCCGGCCGATCCTGCGGCTGGCCGGCGAGGTCCGCCGGGTCGCGGACGCCGACGTCCACAGCCCGGTGCACGGGAGCGGGCCGCGCGAGATCGCCCAGCTCGGCGCCGACGTCGAGGCGATGCGGCAGCGCATCCTCGACGAGGTCGCCGAGCTCGAGCAGGCGCACGCGCTGCTGGACCGGCGCACCCAGGAGGCCGAGCGGTCCAACGCGATGCTCGACAAGCGCACGCGGGAGCTGGAGCGGTCCAACGCGGACCTGGAGCAGTTCGCCTACGTCGCTTCGCACGACCTGCAGGAGCCGCTGCGGAAGGTGGCCAGCTTCTGCCAGCTGCTCCAGCGGCGGTACCAGGGCCTGCTCGACGAGCGCGGCGAGCAGTACATCGAGTACGCCGTCGACGGCGCGAAGCGGATGCAGATCCTGATCAACGACCTGCTGGCGTTCTCCCGGGTCGGCCGGAAGCCGGGCGAGCACGTGGTGGCCGACGCGGGCGCGCTGGCCGACGACGCGATCGCGAACCTCGAGGTCGCGCTCTCGCTGAGCGGCGGCAAGGTCTCCCGCGGCGACCTGCCCGAGGTGCGCGTCGAGCCGACGCTGATGACGGCGGTGTTCCAGAACCTCATCGGCAACGCACTGAAGTTCAAGGGCGAAACGCCGCCGGAGGTGCGGGTCACCGCCGAGCGCGACGGCGACGACTGGGTGTTCGCCGTGGCGGACAACGGGATCGGCATCGACGCCGAGTACGCCGAGCGGGTGTTCGCGCTGTTCCAGCGGCTGCACACGCGCTCGGCGTACCCGGGCACCGGGATCGGCCTGGCCCTGTGCCGCCGGATCGTCGAGTACCACGGCGGCCGGATCTGGCTCGACACCGAGGCCGCGGACACCACGTTCCGCTTCACCCTGCCGGCTCCGGAAAACGAGGGGACCGCATGACGCAGGCGCCCGCCCCGATCGACATCCTGCTCGTCGAGGACGACCCCGGTGACGTGCTGATGACCCGGGAGGCGTTCGCGCACCACAAGATCCGCAACCCGCTGCACGTCGCGGAGGACGGCGTCGAAGCACTGCGGTTCCTGAAGCGCGAAGGGCAGTTCGGGGCGGCGCCGCGGCCGGGGCTGATCCTGCTGGACCTCAACCTGCCCCGCAAGGACGGCCGGGAACTGCTCGGCGAGATCAAGCAGGACCCCGTGCTGCGCACGATCCCGGTGGTCGTGCTGACCACGTCCGAAGCGGAGGAGGACATCCTGCGCAGCTACGAGCTGCACGCCAACGCCTACGTCACCAAGCCGGTCGACTTCGAGAAGTTCGTCGAAGTGGTCCGGAAGATCGACGACTTCTGGGTCACGGTGGTGAAGCTGCCGCACCGGTAGCCGTTTCGCGGGGAGTGCGGCACGATGGGACGTCGTGACCCCTTCGACGCCGGACCTGCCCGCCACCGAGCTCGCGGTGACGCTCGACTGGCGGGGCCGCGCCGCGGTCCTGGCCGTGGCGGGAGAGATCGACCTGGTCAGCGCGCCGGAGTTCGGGGAAGTCGTCGACGTGGTGCTGGCTCGCGGGCCGGAGAAGCTGGTGGTCGATCTGCGTGAAGTGACGTTCTTCTGCTCGGCGGGGCTGCAGGTGCTCGCGGCGGCCCACCGCCGGCTGGCCGAGCGCGCGCTGTGCGTGGTGAGCGACTCCCCGGTGACGTCGGGCCCGTTGAAGACGACCGGGCTCGACACGTGGATCGGCGTCCACCCGACCGTCGACGAAGCACTCCGGTGAGGCGGGCGCGGATGCCGGAACCCTTCCGCTGCCACGGCGTGCCCGCGGCACCCGGCGCCCTCCGCCGCCTGCGGCACGACCTGATGGCGTGGGTGCTCTCGGCGGGCGTCGACGAGGACCGGGCGGGCGACATCGTGCTGGCCAGCTACGAAGCCCTGGCGAACGTGGCCGACCACGCCTACGACGACGCGGAGCCCGGCGTGGTCGACGTCGACGCGGCGATGCACCCCGGCCGGCTCGAGGTGGTGATCACCGACCACGGCCAGTGGCGGACGCCGGTGCCGGACACCCGCGCGGTTTCGTTGCGGGGCCGGGGATTGCTGCTGCTGCGGGCGAGCGCCGACCGCGCGGACATCACCTCCGGCGACTCCGGCACGGTCGTGACCCTCACCTGGGACCTGGACGCGGTGCCCGACGTGGGCTGAAGGGCACCTTCCTCCCGTCAGATGCGAGGAAGGTGCCCTTCAGCGGCGGCTACCTGACGACGGCTCCGGTCTTCGGGTCGAGGGTGACCTTGCGGGCCTTCGGCCACCAGAAGTCGAACATCCCGTTGAGCGAGCCGGCGCGCGCGTCGAACGACGAGTCGCCGATCCGGCCGGTGAACCAGTTGTCCTCGATGAACTTCAGCACCGACGTCTGGTCCGTCAGCGCGTGGTCGACGTGGTTGACCTTGCTGAACGGCGAAACCACCAGCAGCGGCAGGCGCGGGCCGTAGCCGCAGCGGTCGGCGTACGTGCCCACCGTCGTCGCCTTGGCCGTGCAGATCGACTGGTCCTGCGAAGCGTCGTGCGAGCCGTTGACGATCGGCGACTTCTGGTGGTCGTACCAGCCGTCGGAGTCGTCGTAGGCCAGCACGATCGCCGTCGACTTCCAGTCCGGGGACTGCTGGATCTTGTTGATCTCGCTCACCACGAACTGCTGCTCGTCCAGCGGGTCCGAGTAACCGGCGTGGCCGTCCTGGTACTCCGGGGCCTTCAGGAAGCTCACCGCGGGCATCGAGCCGGCCTTGAGCGCGTCGTCGAAGTCCGAGATGTCGTACTGGTGGTTCGCGCGGTCGGTCTGGCCGATCGCCTGCACCGAGGACGGCGGCAGGTGCTTCGGGTTCGCCGTCGACGGGTAGTACTGGAACGGCTCGTGGTGCGGGCTGTAGTCGACGACGGCGTTGCCGCCGATGTTCGTGTGGGTCCGGCCGCAGACCGCGTAGCCGTTGGCCGTGCCCGTCGGGCGGAAGCCGCCCTGGAACCAGCCCCACGTCACGCGGCGCTGGTTGAGCAGGTCACCGATGTTGCGGCCGTGCATCGTGGCCAGGTTGTCCTTGCTCGTGTGGTTCTTGCCCGAGCAGTCGTCCCAGGCCGGGTCCGGGTCGTTGATCATCGTGCCGACGCCGCTGGAGTCCGGCGACTGGACGGCGTAGGCGTCGCTGACCGGCTCGTGCGTCACCGGGTCGACCGCCTGGACGCCGTGGGTGTTGCCCGAGATCAGGTCGATCGCGCCCGGGCTGGACGGGCCGAACACGGTGTTGAACGAGTTGTCGCTCATCGCGTAGTGCTGGGCGTAGTTCCACATGCCCGTGACGGTGTTGCCGTCGTAGTAGTCCATGACCAGGCCGGGCTCGCCGAACAGGATCGGCTGCCCGGTGCACTTGTCGGTCTCGGTCTTCTCGACGAACTTGTCCATCTTGCCGCCGTTGAAGGCGGCCTGCTCGGCGCCGTAGTTGTGGTTCTGGTCGCAGGTGAGCGCCTGCTGGGGCGTGAGCCGCTTCGGGTTGTAGGCGTTCGGGTTGTCGGTCAGCAGCTTGTGGTCCAGGCCGTTGACCTTCGGGGTGCCGTGCGCGGCGGTGAACGGCGTGCCGTCGGTGTTGGCCGCGTCCGGGTAGGTGCCGAAGTAGTGGTCGAACGAGATGTTCTCGCCGAAGATGACGACGACGTGCTTGATCGGCGTCGACGTCGGGAGCCAGTGCGCGGGGAACAGGTTCAGCGGCTGGGCCTCCGCGGTGGTCGCCGCGGAGCCGGTGACGACGGCCAGCGCCGCCACCGAGGCCAGGGCCCCGGCGCCGAGCAGGCCGCGTCGTCGCCGTCGGGTTCTGGTGTCCACTGTGGATTCCTTTCGTGGTGGGGATTCGCCTACGCGAGCAGGGAGCGCCCGAAGTGGTCGTCAGGGCCGGTGACGCCCGGCAGCGCGAAGAAGTAGCCGCCGCCGAACGGGGAGATGTAGTCGGTCAGGGGTTCGTCGGCCAGGCGCGTCTGGACGGCTTCGAACTGGCGCTCGAGGTCCTGCTGGTAGCAGACGAACAGCAGGCCCATGTCGAGGTTGCCGTTGCTGTCGATGCCGCGGTCGTAGTTGACCGCGCGGCGCAGGATGCGGCTGGCGTCGGTCTCCGGCGTGCGCGGGTTCGCCTTGCGGATGTGGCTGGTCAGCGGGATGACGGTGCCGACCGGGTCGTCGGCGTACCGCGGGACGTCGGTCTCCTGCGTGCCGTCGAGCGGGGCGCCGGTGTCGCGGCGGCGGCCGAACATGTTCTCCTGTTCGGCCAGCGAGACCCGGTCCCAGAACTCGACGAGCATCCGGATCAGCCGGACGACCTGGTAGCTGCCGCCGGCGGCCCACGCGGGCTCGCCGGTCGTCCACACCAGACTGTCCACTTCGGAGCCGGTGGGGTTGGCGGTGCCGTCCTTGAAGCCCATCAGGTTGCGTGACGCGCCCTCCGGCCGCGGCCGGGAGCTGAAACCGTTGAGCTTCCAGCGCAGTTGCATGCCACCGCGGGTCGCGCGTGCGATGTCCCGGAGCGCGTGCAGGACCGTGTCGGTGTCGTTCGCGGACAGGGTCAGGCTGAGGTCGCCGTGGCACTGGGCGGGGTCGAGGGCGTCGTTCGGGAACGTGGTCATCGGCTTCAGCTTGGCGGGCTTGAGTTTCGCCAGGCCGTACCGGTCGTCGAAGAGGCTCGCGCCGACGCCGAGGATGACACCGAGGTCGCTGCCGGGCACGACCGGCCCGAGGACGCCGGAGTCGGCGGGCGGCGCGGTGATCCCGAGCGCGGCGGGCGCGCCGCCGGCGGTCAGGAACCGGGCCCGGTCGGTGACGGCGCGGAACAGGTCGGTGAGTTCGGCCTTCGACTCGGCGACGACATCGAAGGAGGCGACGATGGTCTGGGCCGGCGGTTTCCGGAGGATGGCGGCCTGGTGGGGGCCGTGGAAGGGCACGGGCGAGGTGCCGTCGGGGATGGTGGCGGAGGAAGCTCCGAGCCCGGCACCGGCGGCCACGGTGAGGCCCGCGCCCATCGCGGCGCGGCGCAGGAAGGAACGGCGGGGGAGGCCGGTCACGTTCTCGTGCGGCGAGCCCGCGGCGCGCTGGCCGGTGCGGTTCTTGCGAGGCAGGTCGGTCACGATACCCTCCTCGGCTCGGCGATCGCCGCGATCGGGGCCAGCAGCTCCGTCAGCTCGCTCACGTCCGCGTTGAGCTTCTGCCGCTGCTCCCGGCCCAGCTCCGCCGGGCGGATCCAGGTGCCGTCCGGGCGGCGGGCGGCGTCCAAAGCGGACTGGGTCCGGTTCAGCCAGTTGTCCACCTTGGACAGGTCCGGGTACCGCGGCGTCAGCAGGGGCCGCAACACCTCGAGCACCGCGCGGGTGCCGTCGAGGTTCGCCCGGGCCGTGGCGAGGTTCGTGCCGCTGCCGTAGTCGGTGCGGCCGGTCAGTTCGAACTGCAGCGTGTTCTCCATGATCTCGTGCGCGCGCAGCCCGAGGTCGTTGCCGTCGACCTGGCTGTCGGCGAAGGACGTCTGCAGCGCGCGGGCGTCGGTGTCGAGCTGGTCGGCGACGGCGCCGAGCGCGCCCAGGTCCTCGCCGTGCCAAAGGCCCTGCTCCAGGCGGTGGAAGCCGGTGAATCCCGGGTCGGCCGGGCCGCCCGGCAGGCCGTCGGCCGTTCCGTTGAGGGCGCCGTCGGAGTCGCCGAAGGCGTCGTAGGCCGCGCCCAGCCGCTCGTAGGTCAGGTGGGCGGTCAGCCACGCCGCCTGGCTCGCCGCGCGGTCGCCGCCGTGGACGGTGTCCTTCAGCGCGCCGGTGTTCGCCACCAGTTCGCCGAGGCCCGTCTGGACGTGCTGCTGGTAGGCCTTGAGCGGCCCGAGCAGGTCGTCGTGCGTCACCGGCGTGACACCCGGGCCGGTCCGCTCCGCACCGCCGGTGACCTGCACGGCGGGCCCGACGATCGCGCCCGCGTCCTCGGGCAGGCAGCGGAACGCGTAGCTGCCGTTGCCCAGGTTCACCTGCAACGGCCGGGTCGTCGCCGCGCCGAGGCCCTCGACCTCGCCGTAGATCACGCCGGTCGCCGGGTCGATCAGGTCGACCTCGGCCGTCACCGACCCGGTGTTGTGCAGGCGGAACGTCTGCGGCCCCGGCTTCGGGTCCGTCCAGCCGGTGCCGCACGCCGAGCGCGAAACCGCGATCTCGGGGTCGACGGCGGCCGCGTCGTCCGGCCAGAACGCCACGACGGCGCCCGCCGCGGCGGCCACGACCACGGCCACCACGATCCAGCGGGTACGCACTGACCCCGGCACGCGCGCTCTCCTGTCACTCGATCGGACCATCACCGGTCACGGATTATGCGAGCCTAACGTCCGCAAAACCGCATCGGATCCGATCGAAAGAGGGAAGTTCACCGGGACTTCAGCCGGCCGAACACAAAAGAGGGAGAATTCAGACGTATCTCTGTGCCAGATCTGTCTCGTTCGAGGCATTCGACCGGTTTGGCCACGTCACGGCAACGGAGCACCGGTCTCCAGCAGCGTCTTCAGGCTGGACAGCAGCGCGGGCCAGCCCCGGCTGCACATCTCCCGGGTCGTGCTGTCGGCGTCGAAACCGTCGTGGAGCACGGTCAGCTTCACCATTTCCCCGTGCTGCTCGATGGTGAACGTGACTTTGCTCCGGCTTTCCCGCTGCAGTTTTTCCAGCGTTTCCTCGTCGATGTCGTTGGCTTTCGCCCACTCTGCCGTGAAAGTGTGCCAGGTGTAGGACAGTCGTCGATGGGGTTCCGATTCGAGCACGACCTGTTCCGGATCGCTCGTTTTCGCGCCGCGCTCGGCCCACGTCATCGGCGAGCCCTTTTTCCAGTCGGTTTCGAAGGAGACGCCCCAGTACTCGCTCGTGAACGCCGGATCGGTAAGCGCTTGCCAGAGTTTCTCCGGCGTGGTGTTGATGTAGGTGGTGTACGCGAAATCGTTCATCGGTGCGGACTCCAGTGCTCGTTTCAGGTCGGCCAGCGCGCCGGCCCGCCGCCGGTCGTAGCGGGTCATCCAGCGCTCGGCGATCGCGTTGATCGGGCCCGCGTCGAGGTGGTGCAGCTTCTCCCGGCCGCGCCAGGTGGTGGTGATCAGGCCGGCCGACTCGAGCACGGCGAGGTGCTTGCTCACCGACTGGCGGGCCATCTCCAGCCCCGCGCACAGCTCGCGCAGGGTCTGGCCGTTGCGCTCGTTGAGCACGTCCAGCAGCTGGCGGCGGCTGGGGTCGGCCAGCGCCTTGAAGACCTCGTCCATCGCGCCTTCCGGTCGATATGCAGCCGTCCGGCTGCCTTTTGACGATAGGCAGCCGGACGGGTGCATGTCAACCGGGGCTCAGCGGAAGCGGATCACCGTGATGCTCGCGAGGACGAAGAACACGAGGACGACCAGCGTGCTGGTCTGCCCGCCGGACGAACGGGTCACCACCTGGTCGACGGCCCCGGTCAGCCGCACGCCGCACTCGGCGATCACGGTGTGCCGCCCGGCCTCGATGCGGGTGAACTCGACCGGCGCGGTGAAGGCACCGGAGCCGTCGGTGTAGGCGCTGCCGACCTCGGTGCCGTCCGACATCAGGGTCACCATCCGGCTCGGCAGGCAGCCCTTCCCGGATGCGGAGAGCGCCTCGCCGGCCTTGATGCTGGGCCGGTCGAGCACCAGTTCACCGGGCTTCGGCGCGGTGGGGGACGTCGTGGGGGCGCCAGGCACGGCCGGTGGGGTTTCCGGGGTTGTCGTCGGCGGCGTCGTGCTCGTGGTTGGCGTCGGAGGAGTCGGGGTGATCGTCGGCTTGCCCGCGGTCGGGGTCCCCGGGCGGGCCGGGGGCGTGGTCACCGGCGGGGGCGGCGTGGTCGTGGTCGGCGTCGGCGGAGTCGGGGTGGGTGTGGCGACTCCGGTGACGACGAAGGTGCCGCTGGCGGTTTCCGGCTGGCTCGTGCAGGTCGCGGTGACCGTGTAGGAGCCCGGCTTCGCGGCGGCGGGCACGGCGGTGGGGAACTGCCCGCTGGTCGCCGGGGCCACTTTCGAGCCCAGTGCCGTGCCGGCCCAGGAGAAATTGATGATCCGGCAGGTCGGGAAACCGTTCCAGGAAATGGTGAAAGAACTGCCCGCCGGCCCGCTCGACGGTTTCAAACCAACCGTCGGCGGAACTTGTGCGCTCGCCGGGCCCGCACTCGCGAGCAGAAGCAACGTTCCGGCCACGGCGCCGAAAACCAGCCGAACCACGAATCGCATTGGGACGTCCCTCCCCGGTGTGTGCTCGCTGTAGCATTCCGGACCAGTCGGATAACGCAAGTAGGGGATGCCCAATGGGACGTGTCATCGCGGCGGGGGTTGCGTTGGGTTTGTGCGCGGTGCTGCTGGGCGCGCCACCCGCCTCGGCGGACTCCGGCTCGCTGCGGCTGCAGGTGTCGATCGACAAGCGGCCGATCGAGGACGCCACCGTGCCGATCGACCCGGCGAAGCAGCTCGAGCTGCAGGTCGTGGCGACCAACCCCGGCGCCGCGCCGGTCAAGGTCCGCAGCGTGCGGCTCTCGGGCGTCGCCCTCGCGTTGACCTTCTTCGCCTACGACACGACCGCGCCCTTCGAGGTGCCGGCCCGCGGGTCGGTGTCCCGGACGTTCGTCCTCGACCTCGGCGACCTGGCCGGGCAGGCGAGCGGGCTGCTGCCGTCGTCGGTCGAGCTGCTCGACGCCGGGCGCGTCACGCTGGGGGAGGCGACGACGGTCGCCGACGTCCGCGGCTCCTTCTGGTCGGTCTACGGCGTCTTCGGCCTGGCGATGCTCGTGCTGACCATCCTCGCCTGGGCGACCGCGCTGCTCGCGCTGGCCCGGCACCGGCTGGCGCCGAACCGCTGGCGCCGCGGCGTGCGGTTCCTGCCCGCCGGGTTCGGCACCGGCCTGGTCGCGGTGATCAGCCTGTCGGTGCTGCGCCTGGTCCCGCCGGAGCCGGCGATCGAGATCCCGGTGGTGCTCGGCGCGGCGGCGATCGCGTTCCTGCTCGGCTACCTGACCCCGCACCCGGCCCCGCCCGCGGTGACCGCGAGTGACACCACGGTCCAGCTCGCCGTCCCGTCGACGCAGGAATTCACCCGATGAGCGCACCGGCCGAGCTGGTCGCCGCCCTGCCGCAGTACGACATCGGGGAGTCGATCGGCGAGGGCGGCATGGGCGTGGTGTTCGCCGGCGTGCACCGGACGCTGGGCCGCAGCGTCGCGATCAAGCAGCTGCCGTGGGACGTCCTCAACCACGCGGCGAGCAGCGAGCTCTTCGACCGCGAGGCCCGCGTGCTGGCGAGCCTGGACCACCCGCACATCGTGCCGGTGTACGACTACGTCCGCACCGGCCGCGAGCACCTGCTGGTGATGGAACGGCTCGACGGCGGGACGGTGCACAGCCGCTTCCACGGCGGCGGCGTCAGCGGCGAGCAGGCGTGCGCGATCGGGCTCGCGATGCTGGCCGGGCTGCACGCGGCGCACCGGGCGGGCGTGCTGCACCTCGACGTCAAGCCGCGCAACCTGCTGTTCAACCTGCAGGGCGTGGTGAAGGTGGCCGACTTCGGCATCGCCCGGGTGATCAGCGAGGGCGCCACGTTGGTGACGCACGGTGGCGAAATCCTCGGGACACCGGCGTACATCGCCCCCGAGCAGGCGATGGGCAACGCCCTGAGCCCGGCGGCGGACGTGTACGCGGCGGGGACGGTGCTGTACGAGCTGCTGTCGGGTCGCCTGCCGTTCGACAACACCCGTGGCGCGATCAGCATGATGCGCCAGCACATGTTCACCGACCCGCAGCCGATCGCCGGGGTACCGTCGCCGATCGCCGGGGTGGTGATGCGCAGCTTGGCCCGCGAGCTCGACGCGCGCTACCGGGAGGCGGAGTCGTTCGCGGCGGACCTCGCCGCGGCGGCGACGGTGGTGTACGGGCCGGGGTGGCTGGAGCGGTCCGGGGTGCCGGTGCTGCACCTGACGCCCCGGGTGATCGCGGGGCTGAACTCGGCCACCGCACCGGCGCCGCCGGCGGACGCGAGGACGCGCCCGGTGGCGCGACCGCAGACGCCGGATCCGACGCTCGTGGGAGCGCCGAGCAACCCGCCGCCCAGTTCGCCGCTGGGGCCGGACTCGCCTGCCACGTCGTCGGCCGCTGTGCTTTGGCTGCGGCTGGCTGCCGCGGCGGCCGCCATCGTTCTCGTCGTGCTTGCGCTGCTCAACCCCGCGCGGCTGCCGCACGGAACGTCCACGCTGGCCCTCGGGGGCGCCTCCACCGCCGCGCCCGTCGAGGTCGATCTCAGCAAGCCGCTGGTCCTGACCGGGCCCGGGAACCCCGGCCACGTGGCGCTCGACCTGTCCACCGCCGGGATTCCGCTCGGGTCCGCGTCCACCGAGGCCAAACCCGACGGCAACGGCTTCACCGCCGAACTGACCCTGCCGGGGATCGCCCGGTGGATCGTCGGGGGCGCCGTCACCGCCGACGTGCGGACCGGTTCGGCCGCGCAGACCTTCACCCTGCTCACCAGCCAGCACCCGCTGGCCAGCGCGATGGGCGCGGGCAGTCTCATCCTGGCGTTGTTCGCCCTCGCCTACCTCGAATCGGGGCTGCGCACGATCCGCAACGGCCACCGCTGGCGGGGCGCGGCGGTCGGCGGCCCCGTGCTGGGCCTGCTGTTCGGCGCCACCGTGTGGCTGTGCGTGTCGGTGCTGCGGGTGCACGAGCCGTCGCCGGGGTTCGGGGCCGGGTGCGCGGTGGCGGGCGCCGTCGCGGCCGGGCTGGTCGTCGCGGCGGCGCGGCGCCGGGCGTCCACAGTGGTCAGTCGACCATCCGGACGGTGACGTGCGGGCTGTAGCTCTTGCGCCGGCTCCACCCCTGCTCGGCGCAGAGACTCAGCTGGATGGCGCGGTCGGCGGGCGCCCAGTAGCCGGTGCGGACGAAGTAGCCCTCCATCGTGTTCAGCGCGCCGAGGCTCTTGCGCGCCGAGCACATCTCCCAGCCCCACTGGCGTCCGGTCTTCTCGACGCCGTTGCGGCGCACGGAGATCCGGGGGTTGCCGACCGCGCGGATGTCGGTGTCGCCCTCGGTGACGTAGACGACGCCGTCGATCTTGTAGAACCGGTTGTTGTCCAGCAGGGACACCTGCCCGGAGAGGGCGATCCCGACCCGGGCGCCTTCGTCGCCCGTGAGCGTCCAATCGAGGCAGAATTCCTGGACCGGGAGTTCCAGCGACTGGGTCATGACGAGTTCCCCTGTTCTCACTGAGCGTCCTTTCCAGAAGATAGGGATTTTCCGGACGCCGGGAAGGGATCGGGGCGATCTTCACCCGAAGGGTTTCGGACGTCGGATGCCTTGCCGCGCATGGGTTTTCAGGCGATGGGGTGACGCGGGGCACGGCGGGTGACGATCGGGACCCGGCCGGGTGGTCTTCGGTGCCCGGATGGTGGCCCATCACTGAACGTGAGCGCAAGGTAAAGGAACCATTACCTTCGCCGGGACGTTGGCGGGGCATGAGCGAGCCCACTGTCATCGAGCTCGGCCCGCGCGACCTGCTCGTCGTGGCGGGACTGCCCGGAGCGGGCAAGACGACCATGCTCCGCCACGCGGCGGCCGGCCTGCCGGTGCTGGACTCCGACCAGGTCCGGGAGAGACTGCGCGGGGTCGCCCCGGCCCTGCCCTACCGGTGGTACCGCCCGGTCGTGCACGCGTGGCACCGGCTGCGGATCGTCGGGCGGGCGATCGGCGAGGACGGGCCGGTCGTGGTCCACGAGCCGTCGACGCGCGCCTCGACCCGGGCGCTGCTCGCGCTGGTCGGGGTGGTCAGTGGGCGGTCCGTGCGGTTGCTGTTCCTGGACGTGCCGGCGGAGGTGGCCCTCGCCGGGCAGCGCAGCCGGGGGCGGGTGGTGCGGCCGCGGTCGTTCGCCCGGCACGTCCGGCGGGTGGGGAAGTGGCGGGCGGAGCTGCTGGTGGACCGGGTCCCTGCCGGGTGGCGGAGCGTGCAGGTGATCGATCGGCCGGGGGCCGAGCGGACGCGGCTGGTGGTGAAGGCCCTGGTGGGGTGTTGATCCATCTAGGGTTGCGGGATGGAGGTCTTTCTTCTGTGGCACGTCCGGCACGTCCCCGGTCCGGACGGCTCGGTCGAGCACTTCGGTGACGGTGGTGAGCTGGTCTGGGCGGAGGAGGACGGCGACGACCTGAAGTTGCTGGGTGTGTACTCGACGGAACACGCTGCCCGAGAGCGGCTCGAGCGGGCTGGGAGTACGCCCGGGTTTGCCGATGAGCCGGACTGCTTTTTGGTCGACAGGTATGTGGTTGATCAGGATCAGTGGGACGAGGGGTTCGTCGCCGTGCCTCCGGTGGGTGGCTGACGGGCCGGTCTCGCGGTCAACTGGGACAGGTACTACAACTGGGAGTTCCGGAACAGCCACGAGCCGTTCCTGAACGCCCTGCCGTGACGTCCGGCGGTGTGCCCCGCCGCCGAGGTGGGGCACACTGCTGACGTGGTGAAACCGGCGCAGGGCGAGTCCTTGCTCTCGCGCGTCGTCCGCATCTTCGAGACCTTCGGCCCGGACGCGCCCGCTCTGCGCGTCACCGACATCGCCCGGAAAACCGGCCTGCCGGTCGCCACGGCGTCGCGGCTGGTCGAAGAGCTGGTCGGGCACGGCTGGCTGCGGCGCGATCCCGACCGGCGGGTGCGCGTCGGCGTCCGGCTGTGGGAGCTCGCCTCCCGCGCTTCACCCACGCTCGGCCTGCGCGAAGCGGCGATGCCGTTCATGGAGGACCTGCACGCCGTCGTCGGGCACCACACCCAGCTCGCGGTGCTGGAAGACCGCGAGGTGCTGTTCGTCGAGCGGCTTTCGGCGCCCGGTGCGGTCGTCAACGTGACGCGGGTGGCCGGGCGGCTGCCGCTGCACGCGTCGTCGTCCGGGCTGGTGCTGCTCGCCCACGCCCCCGCCGGCCTGCAGGAACAGGTGCTGGCCGGCCCCCTCGAAGCCTTCCGCCGCACGACGCTGACCGAACCGGCCCGGCTGCGCCGGTTCCTCGCCGACGTCCGACGCACCGGGTACGCGTTCTGCGCGGGCTTCATCGACGAAGAGACCACGGGCATCGCCGTCCCGCTGCGGGGGCCGGGCGGCGACGTCGTCGCGGCGCTGTCGGTGATCGTGCCCAACGACCGGGCCGCGCGGACGCAGATCCCGGCGCTGCGGGCCGCGGCGCGCGGGATCTCTCGGGCGATGGGGAATTCCTCTCATTGAATGAGAATGCCGTGGTGGCGGGTGGGGTCGCCGGTCCATGCTCTGGCTCTGTCGCGTGAAAGGACGTTCGCCGTGCGCACCCAGGTCGTCATCGTCGGCGCCGGCCCGGCCGGGCTGCTGCTGTCCCACCTGCTCGGGCTCGACGGCATCGACTCGGTGCTGGTCGAACGCCAGACCGCGGAGTACGTCCAGGCCCGCATCCGCGCGGGCATCCTCGAGGCGGGGACCGTCCAGCTCCTGCGGGACGTCGGCCTCGGCGCGCGGCTCGACGTCGAGGGCATGGAGCACCGCGGGATCTACCTGCAGTGGCCGGAAAACCGGCACCACATCGACTTCACCGACCTGATCGGCCGGTCCGTGACGGTCTACGGCCAGACCGAGGTGACCAAGGACCTGATGGCGGCGCGGGAAAAGGCGGGTCACCTCGCCTACTACTCGGCCGAGGAGGTCACGCTGCACGACGTCACCGGGCAGCCGTCGGTGACCTTCGTGGACAGTGACGGCATCGCGCGGCGGATCGACGCGGACGTCGTCGTGGGCTGCGACGGCTTCCACGGGCCGAGCCGCGCGTCGGTACCCGCGCCGCAGGTCTGGGAGCGGGCCTACCCGTTCGCGTGGCTGGGTGTGCTCGCCGACGTCGCGCCGTCGACGGACGAGCTGATCTACGCCTGGCACCCGGACGGGTTCGCCCTGCACAGCATGCGCTCGCCGCGGGTGAGCCGGTTCTACCTGCAGGTCACGCCGGACGAGGACGTCGAGAAGTGGAGCGACGACCGGATCTGGACGGCGCTGTCGCAGCGGTTCGGCGTTGCGGGGTGGACGCTGCAGACCGGGACGATCACGGAGAAGAGCGTGCTCCCGATGCGGAGCTTCGTGACGACGCCGATGCGGCACGGAAACCTCTACCTGGCCGGGGATGCCGCGCACATCGTCCCGCCGACGGGGGCGAAGGGGCTCAACCTGGCGGTGGCGGACGTCGCCCTGCTGGCGCGGGCGCTGACGGCGTCCTTCCGCGGGGACGACCGGCTCGTCGACGCGTACTCGGAGACGGCGTTGCGACGGGTCTGGCGGTGCACCCACTTCTCCTGGTGGATGACGTCGATGCTGCACCGCCACGGCGACGACTTCGACGCCCAGCTCCAGCTCTCCCAGCTCCACCGCACGGTGACGTCGGCGGCGGCGAAGACCGAGCTCGCCGAGAACTACGCCGGCCTGCCCCTGTAGGACACCGGCAGCCGGACGGTGAACGTCGACCCGGCGCCCACTTCGGACTCCGCGACCACGGTCCCGTCGTGGGCCTGCACGAGGTGGCGCACGATGGCGAGGCCCAGCCCGCTGCCGCCGGTCTGGCGGCTGCGGGACTTCTCGGCCCGCCAGAACCGGTCGAATACGTGCGGCAGGTCCTCGGCGGCGATCCCGGTCCCGGTGTCCGCGACGGCGAGCGTCACCTCGTCCACAGTGGACGAGACGCGGATGGTCACCCGGCCGCCGGCCGGGGTGTGCCGGATCGCGTTCGTCACCAGGTTGCCGACGACCTGCCGCAGCCGCACCGGGTCGGCCTCCAGCGCGCAGTCGCCGGTGGTGGCTGTGGTGTTTACGGTCTCTACGGCGAGCGTGACCCCGGCCGCGGCGGCGCGGTCGGCGAGCGCCGCGGCGACGTGGCCGGCCACCTCCGCCGCATCGAGGGGCTCCGGGTGCAGGCGCAGCTGCCCGGCGTCGGCCGCGGCGAGGTCCTGCAGGTCGTCGACGATGTGCTGCAGCAGCACGGTCTCTTCCAGCAGCGACGCGCTCAGGGCCCGGTCGAACGGCAGGTGCCCGTCTTCGGCGGCTTCCAGCCGGCCGCGGATGACGTTGAGCGGGTTGCGCAGCTCGTGGGCGATGTCGCTGACCATCGCTTTCCGCTGCTCCTCGATGCGTTCGCGCCGCGCGGTGAGGTCGTTGAACGCGGCGGCCAGGTAGCCGACTTCGTCGCGGGACTTCACCGGGGCCGGCCGGTCCTGCTGCGCGGCCTCGGTCAGCGCCCGCAGCGGCCGGGACAGCCGCCGCGCGACGAGCGCGGTGAGCGCGACGGCCAGCAGCAGCACGCCGCCGGTCACCGCCAGGATCCGGGTGAGGTTCTCCCGCGAGAGCGTGAACGTCGGCAGCGGTGACCCGCCCGGGCCGAGCGTGAACAGCAGCACGGGCGGCGCGACGTACGGCGTGAGCTGCTCGCGGCGGGCCGAGTCGAGGCAGTCCTGGACCGGCCGCTGGTCCGGGACGCCGAGCGCTTCCAGGTCCAGGGCGAGCTTCACCGGCTCGGCACCCTGGCTCTGCAGGCAGCGGTTGACGGCCTCGTTCAGGGCGAGGAGCGCGGCCTGCTCGGTCCGGGTCGGTTCGGTCAGCTCGAAGAGCAGGCACTTGCCGGCGTAGTAGCGGGCGGACAGCGGGTCGAGCCCGGTGAGCAGCGGCCGCCCGCTCGGCGAGTCGCGGACCTGGCTGGGCAGGCCGAGCGAGGCGAGGCAGGCGGCGGCCTTGGTGGCCAGGCTGCCGAGGAACTCGCGTTCGGGCGGCGGCAGCTTGAACGGGCCCACCGCGCGCGGGTCGATGCCGCTCGTGCCGGCCTCGGGCAGCAGCACCGGGTCGACGTGCAGCGGATCGACCGACGCGGCCGCCTTGACCGGCAGGGTGACCGGCGAGCCACCGGAGTCGCCGAGGACGCGCCGGTCGAGGGTGGTCAGCACGATCCGGCGGCCGGTCTGCTCCGACAGCGCCCGCAGCCGGGGACCGGCCTGGTCCCACGTGTGGTTCACCGCGGCGAAGCCGAGCAGTTCGGTGTAGATCGTCGCGTCGCCGGAGAGGGCCTGGCCCTGCTCCTGCTGGATCGCGCGGGTGGTGGTCTGCACGGCGAGCCACGCGGTCGCCGCGATGGAGGCGAGCGCGATCAGCAGGGAGACGGCGGTGAGCCGGACGACGAGACTGCGTCGCCGCGGGAAGCTGTGCTGATGCGCCCTCGGCTGAGAAGAGCGCCTCGGGCTACGCCCCATCTTCGGGGGTGAGCTTGTAGCCGACGCCGAAGACGGTCCGCAGGTAGACGGGCTTCTGCGGGTCCGGTTCGAGCTTCTTGCGCAGGTTGAGCACGTGGACGTCGATGATCCGGGTGCTGACGAACCGGTCGTCGCCGCGGGTCAGCTCGAGCAGCTGGCGGCGGGTGAACACCCGGCCCGGCTGCCGGATCAGCGTCTCGAGCAGCTGGAACTCGCCCGGCGTCGTCTCCACCGGGCGGTCGTCGACGGACACCTCGTGCCGCACCGGGTCGAGCCGCAGCCCGCCGGCGCGCAACGCGGTGTCGGGCGGCTCGCGGCGGCCGGCCGTGCGCCGCAGCAGCGTCCGGACCCGCGCCATCAGCTCCCGCGGGCTGTACGGCTTGGTCAGGTAGTCGTCGGCGCCGAGGTCGAGGCCGAGCAGGAGGTCGTCCTCGGTGGCGCGCGCGGTCAGCATGAGCACGGCGACGTCGGACTCCTGCCGCAGGATCCGGCAGACGTCGAGGCCGTCGACCTTCGGCATCATCACGTCGAGGACCAGCAGGTCGGGGCGGTCGCGGCGGGCTTCGTCGAGCGCCGCCCGGCCGTCCGGGGCCAGCACCACGGTGTGGCCTTCGCTTTCGAGGTAGAGCCGGAGGACCTCGGCCTGCTTCACGTCGTCCTCGGCGACCAGTACACGTGCGCACACGGCGTCGAGGGTAGGCGTCCTGACACCGCCGCCACCGCATCCTGACCGGATCTTCACACCTTGGAGCCGGCCCAGGCCCGGACGACGTCGTCCAGCACGGTGAGCGGCAGCTGACCGCCGCCGAGCACGACGCCGTGGAACTCCTTGACGTCGAAGGCGTCGCCGAGGGCTTCCTCGGCGAACCGGCGCAGGCGCTGGATCTCCCGCCGTCCGGTCAGGTAGGCCAGGGCCTGGCCGGGCTGCTCGATGTAGCGGTCCGTCTCGGACTGCACCTCGACCTCGCTCAGGACGGTGTGCGCGCGCAGGAACCCGACACACTGCTGCCGGGTCCAGCGCAGGGCGTGCAGGCCGGTGTCGACGACCAGCCGGGCGGCGCGGACCGAGTCTTCGGCGACCATGCCGAGCCGCATCAGGTCGTCGGAGAACAGGCCCATTTCGTCCGCGAGCCGCTCGGTGTAGAGCGCCCAGCCCTCGCTGAAGGCGGTGATCTGGGCGACCCGGCGGAGCCGGGGGAGATCGGTGCGCTCCAGCGCCACCGACTCCGCGAAGTGGTGGCCGGGCACGGCTTCGTGGAAGGCCACGGTCTCGGCGATGAACCGGTCGCGCGTGTGGACTTCGTGGGTGTTGGTGAAGTAGGTGCCGGGCCGCGAGCCGTCGACGGCGGCCGGCAGGTAGTACGCGGCCGCGGCGGCGGGCGCCTCGGTGTCCGGCACCGCTTTCACGACGCACTCGGCCTTCGGCACCCGCGTGAACCAGCCCGGCGCGGCAGCGGTGGCGCGGGCGACGGCGGCCCGCGCGGTTTCGAGCATCTCGTCGGCGTCCCGCCAGCGCAGGCTTTCGTCGCTCCGCAGCCGGGCGCGGATTTCGGCCGGGTCGGTCAGCCCGAACACCCGGGCGCCGAGCTCGGTGTACTCGGCTTCGAGTTCGGCCAGGGCATCGAGTCCCAGCCGGTGCAGTTCTTCGGGGGTGTGGCCGGTGGTCGTGTGCATGCGGGCGAGGGCGGCATAGTGCGCTTCGCCGTCTTCGAGCCAGCAGAGGCCGGGCTGCTCGTCGGGCCGGCCGCGCCTTTCGGTCGCGAGGAACTCGCGGTAGCGGGCCACCGCGGGCTTCACCGCCGTGGCCACCAGGTCGTCCCGGCGCTGGGTGCGGTCGCCGGTCAGCGGCTGGGGGAAGGGCGTGTCCTGCGCGAGGAACCGGTCGAGGATCCCGAGCGCGTCCCGGATGTGCCGGTCCACCGGGGTCCGGCCGCCGCGCTGGCGTTCGGTCAGTGCTTCGTAGAAGGCGGGAAGCCCGGCCAGCCGGGCCAGGAAGTCCTCTTCGGCCTGCTCGCCGTCGGGCTCGAGCTGCGGCAGGAAGGTCAGGTGCACGACCCCGGGGGCGCTCATCGGGAAGGCGACGGTGTGCTCCACGAGCCGGGTGTCGATCCGGGTGAGCACGGCTTCGGCCTGCTGGACGACAACGCCCAGCGTGACGCGATCGGGGTCGGTGGAGGCCCGGGCCCGTTCGAGGACGCCGGCGGCTCGCGCGCGCAGGCGTGCGTGGCCGGCTTCGCTGGGGTCGGGCAGCTCGGCGTCGTGGCCGGGAATGCCGTCGAAGGTCGCTTCGAGCGGGGACCAGCTGCCGATGAGGTCGAGGAGTTCGTCGGCGAGAGCGCTCTCTTCGGAGATCATCACCCCATCGTCCCGGAAACGAACCGGGCCGGGAGCGGATCGCTCCCGGCCCGGTCGCCGTCAGGTCAAGCTCGAACAGGTTCTCGCGTCAGGATCCAAAGCCCCCTTCGGCACCCACCGCACGTTCGCGAACGAGGCCTGGAACGTGCCGTCCGTGTAGACCAGGAACGGGGTGTTGATGTGCTCGAAGTCCAGCCCGTTGTCGAAACAGGACACCGGGATCTTCACCGTCGTCTTCGGGCCGCCCGCCAGGTCGGTGAACAGCTTCGTCGCGTTCACCTCGCTGAAGCACGGGTAGACGCAGTGCATGCTGATCACCGTCCGGTTGGCCGGTGCCTGCTGCACGGTCGTGTCGAACTCCAGTGCCGCGTCGGCGTTGAGGTAGCTGCGCAGGTCGTTGGTGCCCGCCGTGTTCTGCATGTACAGCTGGGCCGCTCCGGCGCCCGTCCAGGTCGCCTTCAGGCCGTCGCCCTGCACGTTGACGTCCGTCGGGACGACGTTGATCTCGGTGTGCGCCGCCGTGCCGTCCGGGCCGATCACCGTGCCGCCCCAGTTCTCCGCCGAGCCGATCTGGCTCGTGTACGGCGGGACGTCGGTGCGGTCGAAGATCGACAGGTCCTCGGTCGCGGTTCCGCCGCCGCCGGTCGCGGTGCAGGACGCCGGCCCGGTGGTCTCGTCCAGCGGGCCGACCGTGGCGCGCTGCCCGGACTTGAGGCCGTAGCCGAGCTTGAACAGCGGGTCGTAGCCAGGCGACCACGGGTTGAGCGGCGACTGGCACGCGCTCTTCGGCCACGAGTACGACAGCGTGCCCTGGTAGCCCGTGCCGTCCTTGCCCTTGACCAGCATGTCCGCGACGCCGCCGCCCTCGGTGCCGGGCAGCCAGGCCGCCACGAACGCGTCGGAGCGGTTGATCTCCTTGTTCATGTACAGCGGGCGGCCGCCGACGTACACGGTGACGACCGGGGTGCCCTTGCCGCTGACCTTGTCCAGCACGGCCAGGTCCTCGGGGTAGAGCCGCGCCGCTTCGAGGGACTTGCGGGTCAGGTCGCCGACGCCTTCGGCGTACGGCGTCTCGCCGATGACCGCGATGACCGCGTCGAAGCCCTTGGGGTCGACGGTGCCGGTGGTGTCGAAGGTGACGTTGGCGTCGCCCAGGTTCTGCTTGATGCCGGTCAGGATCGACGTGGCGTTCGGGAAGTCGGCGTTGGTGTTGCCGGTGCCCTGCCAGCTCAGCGTCCAGCCGCCGGTCTGGTTCGCGATGTTGTCGGCGCTCTTGCCGACCACCAGGACCTTCGACGCCGGCTTGAGCGGCAGCACGTTGCCGTTGTTCTTCAGCAGCGTCTGCGACTGGCGGACGGCGTCGCGGGCCAGCCAGTTGTCCTTCAGCGCCTCGTCGGAGTTGGCGTAGGAGCGGTCGGACGGCTTCTGCGACTCGAACAGGCCGTCACGCAGCTTGACGCGCAGGATGCGGGTGACGGCGTCGTCGATCCGGGACATCGGGATCTGGCCGCTCTGCACCTGGGCGACGGTGTTGGTGATGAACGCCTTCCAGTCGTTCGGCACCATCACGATGTCGATGCCGGCGTTGATCGCCTGCGGGCACGAGGAGTTCGTGCAGCCGGTGACCTGGCCGATGCCGTTCCAGTCGGACACGACGAGGCCGTCGAAGCCGATCTTGCCCTTGAGGATCTGGTTCAGCGCCTTGTCGCTGCCGTGCAGCTTGCCCTCGTTGATGCCGAGGTCGGCGTTGGTCCAGCTGTTGAACGACACCATCACGGTCTGGGAACCGGCGGCGAGCGCGCCGTAGTAGCCCTGGCCGTGGATGTTGATCATGTCCGCTTCGGACGACGGGTTGACGCCCTGGTCCTGGCCGTTGATCGTGCCGCCGTCGCCGATGAAGTGCTTGGCGGTGGCGATGACGCCGTTGTAGCCGATGCGCTTGGTGGCGCCGTCCTGCAGGCCGTTGATGGCTTCGAAGCCGTAGGAGCGGGTGATCCGCGGGTCCTCGGAGAAGCCTTCGTAGGTGCGGCCCCAGCGGTCGTCCTGGACGACGGCGAGGGTGGGCGAGAAGGCCCAGTCCTGGCCGGTGGCGCGGATCTGCCGGGCGGTGGCGCCGGCGACGTCGCGGACCAGGCACGGGTCGTGCGCGGCGCCGAGCCCGATGTTGTGCGGGAAGACGGTGGCACCGTAGACGTTGTTGTTGCCGTGCACGGCGTCGATGCCCCAGATGACGGGGATCTTCGTGCGGCTGGTCTTCGAAGCGTCCCAGAAGGAGTCGGCGAGGTTCAGCCAGTCCTGCTGGGTGGCGTACTTCTTCCCGCCGGGCCACGAGCCGCCGCCGTTGAGGACCGAGCCGATGGCGTACTGGCGGACCTCGTCGGGGGTGATGGCGGCGATCTCGGGCTGCGTCATCTGCCCGACCTTTTCCTCCAGGGTCATGCCCTTGAGGATTTCGGCGATCCGCTGCTCGTCGCCGGCCTTCCCCTTGAACCGGCTGTCGACCTTCGGCCAGTCCGCGAGGGTCGGCAGGCTCTTCTCGATCTTGGCGCAGCCGTCCTTGTCCTTGGCGGGCTGGCCGATGACGGGCTGAGCGGGCGTGTCGGCTTGGGCCGGGATGGCCTGGGCCGCGACGCCCAGCAGGCTCAGGCTCATCAGCGTGACGAGCGAACTTCGGCGCGCACGGGACCACGCGCGGGATCTACGGGCCATGGGTCTGGTCCATTCTGCGATGAACGGCGGACCGGCCGATCCTCACCGGGCGACGGGGAGGCAGTCAAGTGTTTCGATTGTTTGGAGGGCCTGTTAATTCCCGACATAAACTAAGAGTCGCTCGTTGGCGGAGTCACCCTTATCCGGTGGGGTTCGGTGAAGCAAGGGTGCTGGCGGGCAAGGGTGTTGCCCGTTCGTCAGGGGTGCCGCAGAAGTTCGGCGACGGCCTGTACGCGGATGAGGGTGATCCCGCTCCGCTGTTCGACGGCGAGGGGGTGCTCGGTCGGTTCCAGTTCGATGAGCGGCCGCTCGCCGGGCGGCTGCGTGTGCAGGTGCGTCTTGAGGTTCAGGTTGCCGGGTTCGTAGCCGGGCAGCTCGGTGGCGAGCCACCCGAAGTACGGCGGCTCGGCGGTGCGGTCCGGGCTGTCCCAGAGGTCTTCGGCCCGGAAGTAGCCGGCCTTGCTGACCGAGACCCAGACGCCCCATTCGAAGTCCTCCTCGGCGTCGAGGACCGGGAGGACGATGCGGCCGCGGAGGAAGTAGTGCTCGCCGCCGATCACGCAGCGTTCGGGTTCGAGGACGTCGCCGTCGGCGCCCTCCCAGAAGGCCGGCGCGGGAGCGCCGTACGCGAACGGCAGCTCGGCGTGGTGCTCGCCGCAGCAGGTGCAGGTGTACCCCATGTGCGCAGCGTAGGGGTTCCGGGAACCGCTTCCGGGGAGCCCCGCGAAGGTAAGCTGGGACCCGGCGCCACGGGAGGTTCTTCAGGTGGGCGGAACGCTGGTGAAGCGAGCTGCGAACGTGGCCCGCGTGGTGGCTGTCAGCTGGGGCACCTGCTTCCTGATGACCGTGCCGTTCTGTCTCGGCGATCTCGGGTTTTCCCTGGTCTTCGCGACCGCGCTGACGGTGGTGATCCTCCTCGGTGCCGGCGTCGCGATACTGGTCAAGCGAGGCTGGGACGCCCTGAAGTGATCCTCAGCCGAGCACCGAGCCCGGCAGTTCCTCGAAGATCAGCCAGGTCCGCGTCGACCGCACACCCTCCAGGGCCTGCAGCCGCTCCAGCACCACGTCGCGCAGCGTCGAGTTGTCCGGTGTCCGGACCAGCAGCAGGATGTCGAAGTCGCCGCCGACCAGGGCCACGTGATCCACGTACGGGATCTCGTGCAGGTCCGTCGCCATCGTGCGCCAGGACGTCTGCTCCACCGTCACCATGATGTACGCCGACGTGCCCAGGCCTGCCCGACGCGGGTCGATCCGCGCGCCGAAGCCCGTGATCACCCCCTCGGCCAGCAACCGCTCCAGCCGCGCGTACGCGTTCGTCCGCGAAATGTGCAGGCGCTCCGCCAGTGCGCGCACCGCCAGGCGGCCGTCGGCGGACAGCTCCGCCAGCATCGCCCGGTCGACGTCGTCCAGTGCCGGGACCGTTCGTCCCGCGAGACTGCCGTGAGCCAGGACACCTGTGGACGTTTGGTCACCTGGAGTCGTTGCTGAAGGCCGTTTGTCGCTCATTTCCGCCAACCCTTGAACACAACAGCGCCGCGAACCACCATTTCAGCATCATATGTCTGGGAGAGGTGGTGCGCGTCATGGCTGCGGAGACCCTGCTGCCGTCCGCTGCCCCGGTGCGGTTCGTCGCCGAAGACGGAAGCCGTGCCGAGCGACACGGCGGGTACGGCGAACCCGGCGGAGCGCGGCTCAAGGAGGCCTACCGGCTGATGGTCCTCGGCCGCCGGTTCGACGTGCAGGCGACCGCGCTCACCAAGCAGGGCCGCCTCGCCGTCTACCCCTCCAGCGCCGGGCAGGAGGCCTGCCAGGTCGCCGCCGCGCTGGCGCTCGAGGAGAACGACTGGCTCTTCCCGACCTACCGCGACTCCGTCGCCCTCGTCGCCCGCGGCCTGAAGCCCGGCGAGGTGCTGACGCTGCTTCGCGGTGACGCCCACTGCGGCTACAACCCGGTCGAGACGCGCGTCGCGCCTCAGTGCACTCCGCTCGCGACGCAGACTCTGCACGCCACGGGACTGGCGCACGCGATGCAGCGACGCGGCGAAGACGCCGTCGCGCTCGCGCTCATCGGGGACGGCGCCACCAGCGAAGGGGACTTCCACGAAGCGCTCAACTTCGCGGCCGTCTTCAAGGCGCCCGTCGTGTTCTTCGTGCAGAACAACCGCTTCGCCATCTCCGTGCCCTTCGAGAAGCAGAGCGCCGCGGAAGCGCTGGCGTACAAGGGCATCGGCTACGGTATGCGCTCGGAGCAGGTCGACGGCAACGACGCCGTCGCCGTGCTGGCCGTCCTCGACGACGCCGTGAAGCACGCGCGCGAAGGCAAGGGGCCGGTCCTCGTCGAGGCCCACACCTACC
Organism: Streptomyces sp. MN03-5084-2B; assembly: GCA_033793495.1. Lineage (GTDB taxonomy): Bacteria > Actinomycetota > Actinomycetes > Mycobacteriales > Pseudonocardiaceae > Amycolatopsis. Next base: position 35,410 of record JARAWT010000030.1, read on the forward strand.
GCATCGACGCCCACACCAACGCCGACGACGCCACCCGTTACCGCGACGCCGAAGAAGTCGCGAAGTGGCGCGAAGCAGACCCGCTCAAGCGGCTCGAAACGTACCTGAAGAGCCGAAAAAGCCTGAGCGACAACGAAATCGAGCGGTTCGCGGCCGACGCCGAGGTGTTCGCCCAGTCCGTCCGCGACACCCTGAACGCCGAGCCCGAGCTCGACCCGCTGTCGCTGTTCGACCACGTCTACGCCCAGCCGACCCGTCAGCTGGAAGCCCAGCGCGCCACCCTCGAAGCCGAGTTGGAGGCCTGATGACGACGACCATGGCGCAGGCCCTCAACGCGGCCCTGCGGGACGCCCTCAAGGACGACGACCGCGTCCTCGTGTTCGGCGAGGACGTCGGCACGCTCGGCGGCGTCTTCCGCGTCACCGACGGCATCACCGCCGACTTCGGCGAAGACCGCTGCTTCGACACCCCGCTCGCGGAATCCGGCATCGTCGGGTTCGCCGTCGGGATGGCGATGGGCGGGTTCCGGCCGGTCGTCGAGATGCAGTTCGACGCCTTCGCCTACCCGGCGTTCGAACAGATCACCTCGCACGTGGCCAAGCTGCGCAACCGGACCCGGGGCGCGCTGGAAGTGCCCATGGTCATCCGCGTGCCCTACGCCGGCGGCATCGGCGGCGTCGAGCACCACTGCGACTCCAGCGAGGCCTACTACACGCACACGCCGGGCCTGCGCGTCGTCACGCCGGGCACCGCGCAGGACGCCTACGACCTGCTTCGCGACGCCATCGAGTCGCCGGACCCGGTGGTCTTCCTCGAGCCGAAGTGCCGTTACTGGTCGAGCGAAGAGGTCAGCTTCACCCGCCGCGGCCCCCGCATGGACCAGGCTCTCGTCCGCCGGCCCGGCAAGGACGTCACGCTCATCGCGTACGGCCCGATGGTCGCCACCGCGCTGGAAACCGCCGAAGCGGCGAAGGCGGAGGGCTGGGACGTCGAGGTCGTCGACCTGCGCTCGCTCTCGCCGTTCGACGACGAGACCGTGACGGCTTCGGTGCGCCGCACCGGGCGGGCGGTCGTCGTGCACGAGGCCGCCGGGTTCGGCGGCTACGGCGCCGAGGTCGTCGCGCGCGTCACCGAGCAGTGCTTCCACCAGCTCCACGCGCCCGTGCTCCGCGTGACCGGGCTCGACATCCCGTACCCGGCGCCGAAGCTCGAACGCCACCAGCTGCCGGACGTCGACCGGATCCTCGACACGATCGCGCGCCTGCAGTGGGACGACACGCCGGTGGTGGCCGGTGCCTGACTTCCTGCTGCCGGACCTCGGTGAAGGACTGACCGAGGCGGCGATCGTGGACTGGCGGGTGAAGGTCGGCGACACCGTCGACGTCGACCAGGTCGTCGTCGAGGTCGAGACGGCGAAGGCGGCGGTCGAGGTGCCGGTGCCGTTCGCCGGCGTGGTGTCCGCGCTGCACGGCGAACCGGGGCAGCTGCTGCCGGTCGGCGCGCCGCTGCTGAGCGTCGGCGGGTTCGCCGAGCCCGGCGTGACGACTGCCGCCGGCAGCGGCAACGTCCTCATCGGCTACGGCACCGCGCCCGCCACCCGGCGCAAGCGGGCCCGGCGGCCGGTGAGCGCCACCGCGCCCACGCGGCCGAAGCAGCCGGGCGTGATCTCGCCGTTCGTCCGGAAACTGGCTGCCGACAACGGGATCGACCTCGCCCGGCTCACGCCGAGCGGCGCGGACGGCATCATCCGCCGCGCCGACGTCGAAGCGGCGCTGAAGAAGCCTGTCGCGAAGGGCAAGCGCATCCCGCTGACCGGGGTCCGCAAGGCCGTCGCGGACAAGCTGACGACGTCCCGGCGGGAGATCCCCGAGGCCACGGTGTGGGTGGACGTGGACGCGACCGGGCTGGTCGACGCGCGGGCCGCGCTGAACGCCAGGACGGACCGGCCGGTCAGCCTGCTCGGGTTGATCGCGCGGTTCGCCGTCGCCGGGCTGCGGAAGTTCCCGGAGCTGAACTCGCGCGTCGAAGGCGACGAGATCGTGCTGCTGGACGAAATCCACCTCGGGTTCGCCGCGCAGACCGACCGTGGCCTGGTCGTGCCGGTCGTGCGGGACGCCGGCTCGCTGTCCACGCGGGACCTGTCCGCGGCGATCGGCGACCGCGCCCGCACCGCGCGGGACGGCAAGCTCGCGCCCGCGGACCTCACCGGCGGCACCTTCACGGTGAACAACTACGGCGTCTTCGGCGTCGACGGCTCGGCCGCGATCATCAACCACCCCGAGGCCGCCATCCTCGGCATCGGCCGGATCATCGACCGGCCGTGGGTGGTCGACGGCGCGCTGGTGGCCCGCAAGATCTGCGAGCTGACGCTGGCCTTCGACCACCGCGTCTGCGACGGCGGCACGGCCGGCGGGTTCCTGCGGTTCGTCGCCGACTGCGTCGAATCGCCGGTCACCGCACTCGGCGACCTCTGACGACTCACCGGCCGCGTTGGCCGGTGGTGACGGCGGTGGCACTTAAAGTGGTCGCGTGACGACACCGGCCCAGCACGACCGCGACCTCGCGGAGGGGCGCGTCGCCCGGCTCAAGCAGGACCTGCGCGACGGGCTCGCGACCCCGCCCGCGGACGTCGAGGCGATGGACGGGCTCGTGGCGACGGCCCACCGGCTCCTCGACGCCGAGGTGGCGTTCGACGAGGCTCGCCGTCGGCTGGCCGACGCCGAGCTCGAGTCCCGGCACGCGGCGACCCAGCGCGCGGTCGTCTGGTTCGCGGCCGCGCCCACGCTGGTACCGCTGGTCGCCGCGGCGCTGGTGCTGTTCGAAGTGCTGTCGCCGGTGTGGCTGCCGGCGCTGGTGCCGCTGTTCGGCGCCGGGCTGTGGGTCGGCTTCGCGCCGGTCCGCCGGGCGGCCGCGGTGATCCGCGAGCGGACGCGCGCGGCGTGGGCCGGCAGCGTGACGGCGCTGGTGCTGGTTCTCGCGCTGTTCCCGTGGTCCGGGACGGTGGTCTGCACGGTCCTGACGGCGCTGGGCGTCGCGGGCACGATCGCGCTGCTGTGGCGGGAAAGCCGGATCCCGTGAGCCACGGCTACGCGACCTACGGCGACGATCCCGAGTTCACGCAGGAGTATCCCGCGCCGGTGGATTCGACCCGGCGCGACCTCGACGAGCTGTTCGCGGCGGTCGACGGGCTCCGCGACGCCGACGACCGCCTGGGGCAGGACGTCGCCGACCTGACCGAGCGGCTCGAGACCGGCGGCGCACCCGGCCAGGAGGACCGCCTCGACCTGCTCGGCCGCCGCCTGGACCGGCTGCAGCAGCAGGTCCAGGCCCTGGAGCGCGCGGTTCGCGTGTCCGACGGGGTCCCGCAGGTGAACCTGGACGACGTCGGCCCGGAGACGCGGGCGCTCGCGGCGGAGGCGGCGCGCTGGGACGACCTGCACAAGGAGCTGGTCACGAAGGAGCAGCGCGCGCGGTACGAGGACGAAATCGCCCACCTGGACTCGGTGCGGTCGGCGCTGTCCCGCTGCGACGCCGACCTGCGGGCAGTCATCGGCGTCCTGGCCTCGACGGACCGGGGGGCGCGGGCCCGCGGGGACGCGGAGTCGTCACTGCGGGCGTTGTCGACGCGGCGCCGGACGTTGCTGGACGAGGAGATCCCGGCCGCGGTCTCGGCGGCCGACCAGGCGCGGCTGGCGTTGCGCGAGGCGGACGCGGTCGAGGCGCGGGTGGTCCCGCAGCTGGAGCGGGCCGAACGGGCGTGGCACGACCTGCAGGTGCGCCTCCGCACCCGGATCACGGACGCACTGGGCTCGAACGCGCTGCTGCCGTCGTGGTTCGGCCACGCGCTGGGGGTGGCGCCCCCGGCCGGCACCTCGGGGGACGCGTGGATCCGGACGGCCGCGTCGGTGCTGGCGTACCGGGTGACGTTCGGGGTGACGGATCCGGCCCTGCCGCTGGGGCCCTCGGCCGGCGACGGTGCGGATACGACGGAACGTCGCTGGACCTGGCGGGCCCGGCTGGAGTCGGAACTGGACGACCTCTCGCTCTAGCAGCCGCCTGCCCCCGGCGCGCGGGCCCGGAAACTCCCCCGCCCTCCCAGGCAGGGTTCCGGCAAAGTCATTCCTCGCGAGCCGAGCCCGGGTCGAGCCCGGTGAGGGCGGCAGCTACCCGCTCGGGCGCCGTGGGGAGCTTCGGAGCCGCGAAGACTCGTCTCCGAGGCCGGATGTCAGGAACGACCCTTTCCTGACGCCAGATGTCATGAACGACTCGTTCGTGACATCGCCCCGGCGCTGCCCCACCGTCCCGTCAAGGCCAAACCCGGACCCGCCGAACCCGACTTTGCCGGAACCCCGCCGCTCCCAGGGGGGCGTGCCCAAGTCCAGTCTATCGGCGGTGGCCGACGAAACTCGGGAAAGCCCCAGTCGGGGCCTGGTTGTCCCCATCCCGGCCGGGGTGTGGACAACCGGGCTGGGGAGGTCAATCGCGGAGAGCTGACTCCAACTGACGGTGCAGCTCACCGAGGCGGGTTTTGCCCGGTTTGCCCGGTGGGAACCGCCGCAGGAGCTCGCCGACCGCACTCGGGGCCTGCGCGAGGGCCCACTCGATCTCCGTTTCCGCGGAACCGCCCGCCAGTTCGCGCGCCAGCGCGGCCTGCTGGGGCGGGCCGACGATGTGCTTGACCTGGTGTGGGGAGGCGAGGGGGTGGAGGTAGGCGGCTCCTGCCGCGCCCACCGCTGCCCGGGCGGCCGCCGCGGCGGCCGGGTTCGGCGCGGCGGTGGCCGCGGCCTGGGCGCCCCAGGCCGCCGTGCGCAGGGCCTTGGTGCGGGGACCTCCCGCGGCGAACTCCCGCGCCGCCGAGATCGCCGCCGCCGGGCGGGGGTCGTCCGGGATCAGGGGCAGCGCCCGGGCCGCGCAGTCCGCGGCCCAGCCCGTCAACGCCCGCAGCTCGTCGAGAGTCAGCTCCATGCCCCTGAAGCTTATCCTTGAACCGCCGGTTGAAACTCGGGGCGGCGCAGGGCCTGCCGCCGGAGGCGGTTGAAGAGCTTTGCGTTGTTCAGCGCGAAGACTCCGACCGTGGCGCCTTCGCGGGAGAACGTCGCCACGAACGAAGACGACGAAGGGTCGCCGTCCACGTACGTGAGCGTGTCGTCCGGACGCGGGTGCCCGGCCAGCTGCAACGTCCCCGAATACTGGTCCGACCAGACGTACCCGCTGGGCAGATAAGCCTGCCCGCTGTGCCCGGCCAGGAGGTTGGCCACGGCGACCGGTGCCTGCTCCGAGGCGTTCGTCCAGTGCTCGTGCCGCCGTCCGGCGTACCGGGCCACATCGCCCACGGCGACCACGGACGGCAGCGAAGTGACCAGTCCCTCGTCCGTGTGGACGCCGTTGCCGACCTTCAAACCGGACCCCGTCAGCCACTCGGTCGCCGGAGTCATCCCGACGCCCGTGACGACCACGTCGGCCGGGACCAGCTCACCCGACGCCAGCGAGACGCCGGCCGGGGAGAGCCCGGTCACCTGGACGCCGCAGCGCAGGTCCGTGCCGTGGTCGAGGTGCAGCCGGGCGCAGACGGCGGCCAGCGAGGGGCCCAGCACCGGGGCCAGCGGCGCGGCCAACGCCTCCAGGACGACGACGTCGAGCCCCAAAGAACGGCAGGTCGAGGCCACTTCGGCTCCGATGAATCCGGCCCCGACGATGGCCACGCGCACCCCGGGCACCAGAGCGGACCGCAGAGCGAGCGCGTCGTCGACCGTCCGCACCACGAAAGCGCCCTCGAAGCCCGGCAGCGTGCGCGCGCGGCCGCCGGTGGCGATCACGACGCCGTCCGCGTGCACCGACGTGCCGTCCGACAGCAGCACCCGCCGGTCGGCAGGCTCCAGCGCCGTCGCCCGGACGCCGAGCCGGAAGTCGAGGGCCAGGGACGCCAGGTCACCGGCGTCGAGCAGGTCGAGGGACTCCCGCGACGCCGTCCCGGCCAGGAAGGCCTTCGACAGCGGCGGCCGGTCGTACGGCAGGTGGGGCTCGTCGCCGATCAGCACGATCCCGCCGTCGTACCCCTGCGCGCGCAGCTCCTGCGCCGCGCGGACCCCGGCGAGCGAAGCGCCGACGACCGCGATGCGCTTCACGCGGCGTCCTCGTCGGCCACGCCCTCGACGTAGATGACGCCGCCGTCGACGACCACGGTGTACGTGCGCACCGGGTCCTTGGCCGGCAGGCAGGTCGGCATGCCCGTGCGCAGGTCGAACTGCGCCGCGTGCAGCGGGCACTCGACGAAGCAGCCTTCGAGCCAGCCGTCGGCCAGGGAGGCGTCCTGGTGGGTGCACGTGTCGCCGATCGCGTACAGCTCGCCGTCCTCGGTGTGGAACACCGCGATGGCGGGCGGTCCGGGGATCCGGACGGACTCGCCGGGGGGCAGCTCGTCCACCGTGCACGCGCGAATCATGACGCCTCCGAGGAAATGTTGCGCATGGGGGAACATCAACTGTGATACGCAACAAAGTCTGAATCCCCCGGAGGACGCCGTCAAGGGGGTACGCCCCGGTAGTTTTCGTTACCCGATAACGGGTATCCCGGGCACGCCGACGCGCCCGTACCGGGGATGGCGATACGGGCGCGGGCGGCGTCGGCGGCTAGTTCTCCCCGTGCCGGTAGAACGGCAGCTTGATCGGGGCGAGCGGGGTGTTGCCGAGGATCAGGTCGGCGGCCTTCTCGGCGGTCATCATCACCGGCGCGTAGATGTTGCCGTTGGTGATGTAGGGCATCACCGACGCGTCGACCACGCGCAGGCCCTCGGTGCCGTGCACCCGCATGGTCTGCGGGTCGACGACGGACATGTCGTCCACGCCCATCTTCGTCGTGCAGGAGGGGTGCAACGCCGTTTCGGCGTCTTTGGCCACCCAGTCGAGGATCTCTTCGTCCGTCTCCACGGACGGCCCCGGCGAGATCTCCCCGCCGTTGTACGGCTCCAAGGCGCTCTGGTTGAGGATCTTCCGCGCCACCCGCACGGCTTCGACCCATTCCTTCCGGTCGGTCTCGGTCGACAGGTAGTTGAACTTGATCGCCGGGTGCTGCCGCGGGTCGGTCGAGGTGATCTTCACCGAGCCGCGCGTGTCGGCGTACATCGGGCCGACGTGCACCTGGTAGCCGTGGCCTTCCGTGGGCGCCGAGCCGTCGTAGCGGATCGCCACCGGCAGGAAGTGGAACATCAGGTTCGGGTACTTGACGTCGTCGTTGGACCGGACGAACCCGCCGCCCTCGAAGTGGTTGGTGGCGGCCGGCCCGGACCGCAGGAACAGCCACTGCGCGCCGATGTAGGGCCGCTTCCACTTCGCCAGCGACGGCTGCATCGACACCGGCTGCTTGCAGGCGTACTGGATGTACACCTCGAGGTGGTCCTGCAGGTTCTCGCCGACGCCCGGCAGGTCCTTGACGACGTCGATGCCGAGCTTCTCCAGCTCGGCGGCGTTCCCGACCCCGGACAGCTGCAGCAGCTGCGGGCTGTTGATCGCGCCGCCGCAGAGGATGATCTCCTTGCCGTACACCTCGGCCGGCGCACCGCGGCCCTGCGCGTACTCGACGCCGACCGCGCGGGTGCCGTCGAAGAGGATCTGCGAAACGAACGCGCTGGTCTTCACCGTCAGGTTGGGCCGGTCCATCACCGGGTGCAGGTAGGCACCCGCGGCCGAGAGCCGCCGTCCTTTCCGGACGTTCCGGTCGAACGCCGCGAAGCCCTCCTGCTTGTAGCCGTTGACGTCGTCGGTGCGCGGGTAGCCCGCCTGCTCGGCGGCGTCGAAGAAGGCTTTGAACAACGGGTTCGACGCCGGTCCGCGCTCCAGCTCGAGTGGCCCGTCGTGGCCGCGCCACTGGCCGTCCGGGGCGTCGGCGAGGCAGTTCTCCATGCGGTTGAAGTAGGGCAGGCAGTGCGCGTAGTCCCAAGTGGACATCCCGGGGTCGGCGCCCCAGCGCTCGTAGTCCATCGGGTTGCCGCGCTGGAAGATCATCCCGTTGATGCTGGACGACCCGCCGAGCACCTTGCCGCGGGCGTGGTAGATGCGACGGCGGTTCATGTACGGCTCGGGTTCGCTGCGGTAGCCCCAGTCGTAGAACTTCGACCCGATCGGGAAGGTCAGCGCGGCCGGCATGTGGATGAAGACGTCCCACTTCCAGTCCGACCGGCCCGCTTCCAGGACGAGGACCTTGTTCGAGGGATCGGCCGAGAGCCGGTTCGCCAGCGCGCAACCCGCGGAACCACCGCCGACGATGACGAAGTCGTAGGTATCGGAACTCATGCGTCCTCCTCAGCCGGGCAGGGAATCCGGCGTGTTTTCGGGCATGTGCTCGGGGCTGGTGTGGGACGAGCCCCAGGTGCGCCGCCGGACGTACAGCATTATCGCGCCGATGATCACGATCAGCGCGGTGACGATCACCGCGCCCCACTGGAAGTACCAGTGATCGGAGCCGTAGACCTCGGCGCGCGGCCAGATCAGGTTGATCGTCATGGCTCCGCCGTAGACCACGGCGACCAGGTTCACCAGCGTGCCCCAGCGGCCCAACTTGAAGTACGGGCCGTGTTCCGGCCGCGGCCAGTGCCCGCGCAGGCGGCGCACCAGCATCGGGCCGGTGACCATCAGGTAGGGGATGTAGAACAGGATGATCGCCGTCGAGGTCAGGATGAAGAACGCCCGCTGGTTGCCGAGGTTGATCAGCAGCACGACGACGGTGAGGCCGCCGGTGAGCAGCGCGGGCAGCACCGGCGTCTTCGACCGCGGGGACACCTTCGCCATCGCGTTGCTGAACGGCAGGCGGCCGTCGCGGGCCATCGCCCAGGTCATCCGGATCGCCGCGGTCTGCACGGCGAGGCAGCACACGGTGATCGCGATCGCCGAGCAGATCAGGAAGGCGTCGCCGAGCCCTTCGCCGAGGGTGCTCTTCAGCAGGTACGGCATGCCGGACGTGCTGAGCTCCTTGGCGCTCAGGTCGCCGACGGCCATCATGCCGAACAGCATGATCAGCCCGCCCACGATGAACGCCGCGGTGATCGCGCGCAGGATCGCGCGCGGGGCGTGCCGCCGCGGCTGGGTGGTCTCCTCGGCCAGTGAGCCCGCGGTGTCGAAGCCGTAGAAGACGTACGCGCTCATGAGCGACGCCACCAGGAACGCCCCGAGGTACCCGAACGAGTGACCCTCGCCGGTGCCGGCGGTGTCGAAGACCAGGCCGGGGCCGCGCTTGATGTGGATGGCGAGCGCGATCACGAGCAGGACGCTCGCGCCGAGTTCGACGGCGACGCCGAAGTTGTTGATTTTGGCCATCAGCTTGACGCCGATGATGTTGACGATCGTGGCGAACACGACCAGCACCAGGGCCAGGATGATGGCGTTCTGCGCGCCGCCGGGCGTCGACGTCAGGCCGGCGTCGTCGTCACTGCCGACGATCTGGAACGCGGTCGAGACCTGCGGCAGGATGATCTGGTAGGCGACCGCGACGGCCGCCGCCGTCACGATCGCGCCGATGATCATGATCCAGCCGGCCAGCCACGACGTCGCGGGCTTCGCGATCTGCTTGGCCCACTGGTACACCGAGCCGGCGAGCGGGAACTGCCCGGCGAGCTCGGCGAAGCAGAGGGCGACGGCAGCCTGGCCGATGAAGACCAGCGGCCAGGTCCAGATGAACGCCGGGCCGCCCGAGCCGAAGCCGAAGAAGAAGAGCTGGAACACGCCGGTGAGGATGGAGATGTAGCTGAACCCGGCGGCGAAGCTGGAGAACGATCCGAGCGAGCGCTCGAGTTCCTGGCGGTAGCCGAACTTCTCGAGTTCGGAGCTGTCGTCCGGAGCAGGCCCCCCGCCCGCCGGTATTTCCTGAGTGGTCATCGCAACGTCCTCACGTGGTGGGGGAGGGATCGGATCAGCCCTTGAACCAGTGCTGCGGAACGGGATCGATGTTCTGGTAGATGTGCTTGCTCTCCTGGTACTCGGCCAGCCCGGACGGCCCGAGTTCGCGGCCGATGCCCGACTTGCCGAAACCACCCCACTCCGCCTGGGGCAGGTAGGGGTGGTAGTCGTTGATCCACACGGTGCCGTGGCGCAGGGCCCCGGCGACCCGCTGGGCGCGGGACGCGTCCGACGTCCACACGGCTCCGGCGAGCCCGTACTCGGTGTCGTTGGCCAGCGCGATCGCGTCGGCCTCTTCGGTGAAGCGTTCCACGGTGACGACCGGTCCGAAGACCTCTTCCCGGACGATCGCCATGTCCCGGGTGCAGCCGGAGAACACGGTCGGGCGCAGGAAGAAACCGCTTTCGTACTCCGGGCCTTCCGGCCGCTTGCCGCCCGCTTCGAGCTTCGCGCCCGCGGCGAGAGCGCTTTCGATGTAGCCCTCGACCTTGGCGCGGTGCTCGGCCGAGACGAGCGGACCCGTCTCGGTCTCCGGGTCCAGGCCGTTCCCGACGCGGATCCGGTCGGCGCGCGCGGCGAGGTCCGCGACGAACCGATCATGGATTCCATCTTGGACGATCAGCCGCGCGCCCGCCGAACAGACCTGTCCGGAATGGACGAACGCCGCCATCAGGGCGTAGTCCAGGGCGGTTTCGTACTCGGCGTCGGCGAACACCACGTTCGGGTTTTTGCCGCCGAGTTCGAGGGCGACCCGGCGGACGCCCTTCGCGGCGGCCGTCATGATCTTCTCGCCGGTCGCGTAGCCGCCGGTGAAGGAGACCAGGTCCACGGCCGGGTGTTCGACCATCGCCGCACCGACGCGGCCGTCGCCGAGCAGCAGGTTGACGACGCCGGGTGGGGCGCCGGCCTCCTCCAGCAGGGCGACCAGCTTGACCGTGGTCAGCGGGGTGACCTCGCTGGGCTTGAGCACCACGGTGTTGCCCGCGGCGAGGGCGGGCGCGACCTTCCAGGACATCTGGAGCAGGGGGTAGTTCCACGGCGCGATCAGGGCGCAGACGCCGACCGGCTCGTGCACGATCCGGCTGACGACGGTCGCGCTGCCCGCGTCGACCAGGCGTCCGGCGTCCTTGTCGGCGAGGTCGGCGTAGTAGCGGAAGACGTTCGTCACGTCGTCGATGTCGATGCGGCCTTCGCCGAGGGTTTTGCCCGTGTCGAGGCTCTCGGTGCGGGCCAGTTCTTCGCGGTCGCGGACCAGGAGGTCGGCCGTCTTGCGGAGCAGCGCACCGCGCTGACCTGCGGTTGTGGTGCGCCACGGCCCCTGGTCGAAGGCCCGGCGGGCGGCGTGTACGGCGGCGTCGACCTCGGCTTTACCCGCTTCGGCGACGGTCACGACGACCTCGCCGGTGGCCGGGTTCAGCACGTCGGAGCGCGTCCCGGTGGCCGCGTCCAACCAGATTCCGTCGATGTAGAGGTCCTTCACGGGCGCCCTTCCCGGATCGGTAGTGGCTGCTTCGCGTCCAGAGTGCGTACATTTGTACGCGAAGTGTGTACAGATGTCCACAAGGGGGCTCGATGGCGAAGAGCGAACCCGGCGCGACGAGGCGCCGCGGTCCGAACGATCCCGAGCGGCGGGCGCGGATCGCCAAGGCGGCGATCGAGGTGGTCGCCCAGCGCGGGATCGACGGGGTCACGCACCGGTCGGTGGCGGCCGCGGCCGGCGTCCCGCTCGGCTCGACGACCTACCACTTCGCGACGCTGGACGACCTGCTGGAGGTCGCGCTGCACGGGGCGGCCGAGAAGAACGTCACCGCGCTGAAGGAGTGGGAATCCGGGCTCCCGCCGGACGCCGACTTCGCCGCGGCGCTCGCCGACCTGGTGATGGGCTACATCAACGAGCAGTACCGGGACACGGTCGTCGAGTACGACCTGTACGTCGCCGCGCTGCACCGGCCGGCCCTGCGCAAGGCGAGCGCGGCCTGGGACGACGCCCTGATCGCGTTCTTCGGCTCCCGCACCGACCCGCTCACCGGGCGGCTGCTGGCGGGGTTGTTCTGCGGCCTGCTGATGCAGGCGGCCCTGGCCGACCCGCGACCGACGCGCGAGGAGATCGAAACCCTCTTCCGCCGCGCGATCGACGGCCCGGTCTGACGTACCCAGACGGTCGGCCCGCGTATCCAGAGGGTCGGCTTGCGTACCCAGACGGTCGGTTCACGAGCCGACCCTCCAGGTACGCGGGCCGACCCTTTGGGTACGCGGGTTCGCCGGGAATCTTCGTGGGTCACTGGGAAGCCGGGTTGACAGGCGGTCCGAGCGGCAGTCACTCTGTTCCGGAGTGAGCAACAAGACGCGTTCTGCGCAACTCCCGAACTGATCCGCGGAGAGGACCACGCCGGTGACCGCAATCGATCTCCCGCCGAGCCTGCTCGCCACCCTGCCGGGCAGCTCCTACACCGATCCGGCGATCTTCGCGCTGGAGCAGGCGAAGATCTTCGAGGCGGACTGGTTCTGCGCCGTGCGCAGCGCCGACCTCGCCGGGCCGGGTGCGTTCGAGACCGTCCAGATCGGCAAGGAGAGCGTCCTGGTCTCCCGGGGCCGCGACGGGCAGCTCAACGCCTTCCTCAACGTCTGCCGCCATCGCGGCGCCCGGTTGTGCACGTCCGAAACCGGTACCGTCAAGCGCGCCTTCCAGTGCCCGTACCACGCCTGGACCTACGGCCTCGACGGCAAGCTGATCGCCGCCCCGAACCTCACCGGGATGCCGGACGTCGACCGCACCGAATTCGGCCTCACGAAGCTCCACCTGCGCGAGTGGCTCGGCTACGCCTGGGTCTGCCTGGCCGACGAACCGCCGTCGTTCGAGGAGACCGTGATCGGGGCCGTCACCGAACGGCTCGGCGGCCCGGCCGAGATCGACGCCTACGGCATCGAAGGGCTCGCTCTCGGCAAGCGCATCGAGTACGACGTGAAGGCGAACTGGAAGCAGATCATCGAGAACTTCATGGAGTGCTACCACTGCGCGACGATCCACCCGGAGCTCACCGAGGTGCTCCCCGAGTTCGCCGACGGCTACGCCGCGCAGTACTACGTCGGCCACGGCGCCGAGTTCGGCGGCGAGATCAAGGGCTTCACCGTCGACGGCAGCGAAGGCGTTGACCGCCTGCCTGGTGTCACCGAGGCCCAGGACCGCAAGTACTACGCGATCACCATCAAACCGGGCGTCTTCGTCAACCTCGTCCCGGACCACGTGATCATCCACCGGATGTACCCGCTGGCGCCGGACCGGACGCTGGTCCGCTGCGACTGGCTCTACCTGCCCGGGGTCGTCGAATCCGGCCGGGACCTGACGCGGTCGGTGGAGCTGTTCCACCGCGTCAACCTGCAGGACTTCGAGGCCTGCGAACGCTGCCAGCTGGCGATGGACTCGCGGTCCTACGTCAACGGCGGCGTCCTGGTGCCGAGCGAGCACCACATCGGCGCCTTCCACGACTGGGTCCGGGCGAGGCTGGTCTAGATCAGCGCCCGGATGGCGGCCTCGAACCCGGCGACGTGCTCCAGCGTCAGTGCGGCCGCCTTCTCGGCGTCACCTTCGATGATCGCGGTGAGGAGCGGGACGTGCTCGTCGACGTGGCCGGCCATCCCGGACAGCCGGGGCACGAACACGCACCAGATCCGGGTGGCCAGGTTGTCGTACCGGATCAGCGTGTCCTCGAGGAACGGGTTGTGCACGCACCGGTAGATCGCCCGGTGCAGGGCGAGGTCGGTGCGCAGCAGTTCGGCGTTGTCCCGGCCCGGGACGCCGGCGTCGAGCTGCGCGCGCAGCTCGGTCAGGGTCGCCCGGTCGGTGTCCGTGGCCCGCGAAGCCGCGGCGGCCGTCGCCATCGGTTCGAGGGTCCGCCGGACCTCGGAGATGTGCGCGAGGTCGGAGATGTTGACGTCGGTGGCGAACGTCCCGCGCCGCGGGTAGGCGACGACCAGGCGTTCGGACTCCAGCCGCTTCAGCGCCTCGCGGATCGGCGTCCGGCCCATGCCGAGCGCGGTGCCGAGCTCCTCCTCGTTGAGCGGGGAGCCCGGCGGGATGTCCAGCATGACCAGGCGATCACGGACGAACAGGTACGCCTGTTCGGCCAGCGATGGGGGATTGACCTGCGGGTGCATGGCGCCTAGTCTACATCGACGATTGATATATCAGAAGTCGACCAGCTGCTTCTTGATCAGACGGAGTTCTCGATGACGGACCTGCCGGAGCACCCGGACTTCCTCTGGGACAACCCCGAGCCTCGCAAGGGTTATGACGTCGTCATCGTCGGCGGGGGTGGGCACGGCCTCGCCACCGCGTACTACCTGGCCAAACAGGGCATCACGAACGTCGCCGTGCTCGAAAAGGGCTGGCTCGCCGGCGGGAACATGGCCCGCAACACCACGATCATCCGCTCCAACTACCTCTGGGACGAGAGCTCCGGCATCTACGAGCACTCCCTCAAGCTGTGGGAAGGCCTCGAAGAGGACCTCGGTTACCCGATCCTGTTCAGCCAGCGCGGGGTGCTCAACCTGGCCCACAGCCTGCAGGACGTCCGCGACAGCGTCCGCCGCGTCGAGGCCAACAAGCTCAACGGCATCGACGCCGAGTGGGTGGACGCCGACGGCGTCAAGGAGATCTGCCCGATCGTCAACACCTCCCCGGACGTCCGCTACCCGGTGCTCGGCGCGACCTTCCAGCCGCGCGCGGGCATCGCGAAGCACGACTACGTGGCCTGGGGCTTCGCCCGCGCCGCGCACGGAATGGGCGTCGACCTCATCCAGAACTGCGAGGTCACCGGAATCTCCACAGTGGACGGACGCGTCGCCGGCGTCGAGACGTCGAGGGGCCGGATCGCCGCGGGCAAGGTGGCGTTGTGCGCGGCCGGGCACACGTCGGTGCTGGCGAAGATGGTCGGCCTCGACCTGCCGCTGACCTCGCACCCGTTGCAGGCGCTGGTGTCGGAGCTCCTCGAGCCGATCCACCCGACGGTCGTCATGTCCAACGCCGTGCACGTCTACGTTTCGCAGGCGCACAAGGGCGAACTCGTGATGGGCGCGGGCATCGACAGCTACAACGGCTACGGCCAGCGCGGCTCGTTCCACGTCATCGAGCAGCAGATGGCGGCCGCGCTGGAGCTGTTCCCGGTGTTCGCGCGGGCGCACCTGCTGCGGACGTGGGCCGGGATCGTCGACACCAGCCCGGACGCGTCGCCGATCATCGGCCTGACCCCGGTGGAGAACCTGTTCCTCAACTGCGGCTGGGGAACCGGCGGCTTCAAGGCCACCCCCGGCGTCGGCGACGTCTTCGCTGCGACGATCGCCCGGGGCAAGCCGCACGAGTACGCCGAGCCCTTCAGCCTCGACCGGTTCACCACCGGTGCCCTCGTCGACGAGCACGGCGCCGCCGCCGTGGCCCACTAGGAGCATTGATGCAGCTGATCCCCTGCCCCTGGTGCGGGCCGCGCGAGGAAGCCGAGTTCCACTACGGCGGCCAGGCGCACGTCGCCTACCCGGCGGATCCGTCGGCGTTGTCCGACGAGGAGTGGGCGAAGTTCGTCTTCTTCCGCGAGAACCCGAGTGGACCGTTCGCCGAGCGGTGGAGTCATTCGGCGGGCTGCCGCCGGTGGTTCAACGCCGTCCGCGACACGCGCACCCACGACCTCCTGGCGGTCTACCGCCTCGACGAGCCCAGGCCGGTGATCCCGTGACCAGACTGTCCGGCGTTCCGCTCAAGTTCACCTTCGACGGCCGGGAGCTGACCGGCTTCCTCGGTGACACCCTGGCTTCCGCGTTGCTGGCCAACGGCATCCACCGGGTGGCGACCAGCATCAGGTACGGCCGGCCGCGCGGGATCGTCGGCGCGGGTGTCGAGGACTCGAACGCCCTGGTGCAGATCGAAAAGCCGTTCCCCGAGCCGATGCTGTCCGCGACCACCGTCGAGCTGTACGACGGTCTGGAGGCGCGCGGCCTGCGTGGCCAGGGCCGCCTCGCCGCCGAACCCGACCCGGCGCGGTACGACGCCAAGCACGCCCACTGCGACGTCCTGGTCATCGGGGCCGGGCCCGCGGGCCGCGCGGCCGCTGCCGCCGCTTCCGGCCGGGTGCTGCTCGTGGATGACCAGCCCGGCGGTGCGGCACCCGAGGGAGTCCGGTTCCTCTCGCGCACCACGGCGTTCGGCGTCTACGACGACGGCTTCGTGCTCGCACTGGAACGCCGGGGCGAGCCCGCGGCCCCCGAACGCACCTCGCGGCAGCGGGTCTGGCGGATCCGGGCGAAGCGGATCGTCATCGCCACCGGCGCCCACGAGCGGCCGATCGTCTTCCCGGACAACGACCGCCCCGGCATCATGCTCGCTTCGGCCGCTCGCACCTACCTGAACCGCTACGGCGTCCTGGCCGGACGGCGCGTGGTCGTGTTCACCACCAACGACTCCGCGCTCGACGCCGCCGCCGACCTGGCCGGGGCCGGGGCCGAGATCGTGCGGATCGTCGACGCACGCGAGGGCTACGGCGTCATCGGCACCGACGGCGACGCCCACGTCACAGCCGCCCACGTCGCGAAACTGGGCGAGACGCGGGGGGAGCGGGTGCCCTGCGACCTGCTGCTCGTGTCCGGCGGCTGGAACCCGGTCGTGCACCTCTACAGCCAGGCCCGCGGCACCCTCCGGTACGCCCCGCAACTCGGCGCCTACGTCCCGGCCGGAGACCTGCCGAACGTGACCGTCGTCGGCGCGGCCGCGGGCGAGGGACTGCCGGAGACCAAGGTGCTCTGGCAGGTACCCGCGCCGGAGTCCGAAGTGGACACCCGGTTCGTGGACCAGCAGCGCGACGCCACCGTGTCGGACGTCCTGCGCGCCACCGGCGCCGGGCTGCGCTCGCTGGAGCACGTCAAGCGCTACACGACCATCGGCACCGCGCACGACCAGGGCAGGACGTCCGGGATGCTCGCCGCCGGCATCACGGCCGAAGCCCTCGGCGTCGACCTCGCCGACCGCCGTCCGACGACGTTCCGGCCGCCGTACACCCCGGTGTCGTTCGCCGCGCTGGCCGGGCGCGACCGCGGTGAGCTGCACGATCCCGTGCGCGTCACGACGATCCACCCGTGGCACGTCGAGCACGGCGCCGAGTTCGAGAACGTCGGCCAGTGGAAGCGGCCGTGGTACTACCCGCGGCCCGGCGAGTCGATGCACGATGCAGTCCGGCGCGAATGCCGCGCGGCCCGCAACGACGTCGCGTGCATGGACGGGTCGACGCTCGGCAAGATCGACGTCCAGGGCCCGGACGCCGGCTGGTTTCTCGACATGCTCTACACGAACCTGATGAGCACCCTGAAGGTCGGCCGGATCCGCTACGGCGTGATGTGCGGCGTCGACGGCATGGTGATCGACGACGGCACGGTGATCCGCGTCGGCGAGGAGCGGTTCCTGGTCACCACGACCACCGGCAACGCGGCGAAGATCCTCGAGTGGATGGAGGAGTGGCTCCAGACGGAGTGGCCGCACCTGCGCGTGTTCGCCACGTCGGTCACCGAGCACTGGGCCACGATCCCGCTGGTCGGCCCGCGGTCGCGGGAGGTCCTCGGCCGCCTGGCACCGGGTCTCGACGTCACCAACGAGGCGTTCGGGTTCATGACCTGGCAGGACGCCGAGGTCGCCGGTCTTCAGGCGCGCGTCTGCCGGATCAGCTTCTCCGGCGAGCTGGCCTACGAGATCAACGTCCCGTCGTGGCACGGGCCCGCGCTCTGGCAGTCCATAGTGGACCAAGGCGCGACACCGTACGGCACCGAGACCATGCACGTCCTGCGCGCCGAAAAGGGTTACCCGATCATCGGCCAGGACACCGACGGCACGGTCACCCCGCAGGACCTCGGCATGTCCTGGGTGGTGTCGAAGAAGAAGGCCGACTTCATCGGCAAGCGCTCGTTCGCCCGCGCGGAGAACAACCGGCCGGACCGCAAGCAATTCGTCGGTCTCGTGCCGGTCGATCCGGCGGTGCTGCTGCCGGAGGGATCGCAGATCATCTCGCCCGAGGCACTCTTCACCGCCGAGGGCGCGTCGAACACAGCCGGAACGGTGCCCGAGCCGCCGGTGCGGATGCTCGGCCACGTCACCTCCAGCTACGACAGCGCCGCCCTCGGCCGCACGTTCGCCCTCGCCTTGGTGCGCTCGGGCCGGGAGCGGATCGGCGAGACGCTGTACGTGCCGGTCGGCGACGAGGTGGTGCCGGTGACCGTCACCGAGTCCGTGCTCTTCGACAAGGAAGGGGCCCGCCGTGACGGTTGACGCGGTCCACGAACCGTTCCGCACCCAGCTCACCGTCCGCCTCCGGGCGGGCGACACGCTCCTCGGCGTCCCGCTGCCCGGTCCGTGCACCTTCACCAGCGGCAACGGTGTCGACATCCTGTGGATGGGCCCCGACGAGTTCCTGGTCCTCGCCGAACCCGGCCGCCAGGCCGAGCTGGAAGCGGCACTTTCCGGTGAATGCGACGCCGTGGTGGATGTCTCGGCGCAGCGCAACGTCTATCGGCTCAGTGGGTCGCACGACCCTAGGGATAACTGCCCCAATGATGTGGCATTTAACTGCCTCAAGGATGTGGCAGTTAAGCGTAGGGAGTTGGCGGCTGACGTTTTGGCGCACGGGTGCTCGATCGACCTGGAGGCGTTACCGCCGGGTAGCTGCGTCCAGACGCTCCTCGCGCGGACCGGGATCGTCCTCATGGTCCGGGAAGACGGCTACACGATCCTCGTGCGGCAGTCCTTTTCGGACTACTTCACGGCCTGGCTGGCCGACGCGAGCCTGGAGTACGTCTCGTGACCTTCACCCTGACGCTCAAGTGCCCGGAACGCTCGGGCATCGTGCACGCCGTCACGACGTTCCTGGTCGGGCAGGGCTGCGACATCGTCGAGCACCAGCAGTTCGACGACGACGTCCGCGGCTCGCTGTTCCTCCGCACGTCGTTCACCTGCACCGAAGTGACCACAGTGGATGATCTGACCCGCGCGTTCACGCCGGTGGCCGGCGACTTCGGGATGGAGTTCGGCTTCTCGGACGGCACCCCGCCGCGGATCCTCGTGATGGTGTCGAAGTTCGGGCACTGCCTCAACGACCTGCTCTTCCGCTGGCGCGCGGGCGGCCTCGGCGCCGAGATCGCCGTCGTCGTCTCGAACCACGAGGACCTGCGGCCGATGGCCGAGGCCGCCGGGGTGCCGTTCGTGCACGTGCCGGTCACGCCGGAGACCAAGCCGGAGGCCGAACAGCGGCTGCTGGACCTGGTCGGGGAGTACGAAGCGGACCTGATCGTCCTGGCCCGGTACATGCAGGTGCTGTCCAACGAGCTGTGCCAGAAGCTCGAAGGCCGCGCGATCAACATCCACCACTCGTTCCTGCCCGGGTTCAAGGGCGCCAAGCCCTACCACCAGGCCTACGACCGCGGCGTCAAGTACGTCGGCGCGACCGCGCACTACGTCACCCCCGACCTCGACGAGGGCCCGATCATCGAGCAGGAGGTGCAGCGCGTCGACCACACGTACTCGCCGCGCGAGCTGGTGACCGTCGGCCGCGACGCCGAAGCCCTCGCCCTCTCCCGCGCGGTGCGCTGGCACTGCGAACGCCGAGTCCTGCTCAACGGCAACAGCACTGTTGTGTTCCGGTAGAAGGAGTTCCGCCATGAGTGCACCGAAGGTCGTGATCATCGGCGCCGGCATCGTCGGCGCGAACCTGGCCGACGAGCTGACCGCCCGCGGCTGGACCGACGTCACCGTGCTCGACCGGGGCCCACTGCCGCGCACCGGCGGGTCGACGTCCCACGCGCCCGGGCTGGTCTTCCAGACCAACGCGTCCAAGGCGATGACGGACTTCGCTCGCTACACCGTCGAAAAGCTGCTGAGCCTGGACTGCTTCCTCCAGGTCGGCGGCATGGAGGTCGCCACCACCCCGGCCCGCTGGGAGGACCTCAAGCGCAAGCAGGGCTGGGCGACGTCGTGGGGGATCGCGGCGAACCTGATCGACGCTGCCGAATGTGTCGAGCGCTGGCCGCTCCTCGACGGCTCGCGGATCTTCGGTGCGCTGCACGTCCCGACCGACGGGCTCGCGCGTGCCGCCAAGGCCGTCGAGGTACTGGCCGAGCGGGCAGGAGCGCGCGGCGCCCGGTTCATCGGCTCGACGCGGGTCACCGACGTGCTCCGAGAGAGGGGGCGCGTCACCGGCGTCCGGACCGACCAGGGCGACTTCCCGGCCGACGTCGTCGTGTCCTGCGCCGGGTTCTGGGGCCGCGAGATCGGCGCCATGGTGGGCATGGACGTTCCGCTGCTGCCGCTGGCCCATCAGTACGTGAAGACCGGGCAGGTCGCGGAGCTGGCCGGGCGCAACAGTGCCAATGGGTTTTCGGCGGGAAAGAGTGCCTCGAACCGCGAAGAGGTCGAGGCGAGTCTGCCGATCCTGCGCCACCAGGACCAGGACCTGTACTTCCGCGAGCACGTCGACCGGCTCGGCATCGGTTCCTACGCACACCGGCCGATGCCGGTCGACGAGTCCACTTTGGATCATTCGGTGACCGCGACGGCCATGCCGTCGATGCTGCCCTTCACCGAGGACGACTTCGCGCCTTCTTGGGAACAGAGCCAGCTGCTGCTCCCGGCGTTGCGCCAGACCAAGGTCGAGGAAGGCTTCAACGGCATCTTCTCCTTCACCCCGGACGGCCAGTCGCTGGTCGGCGAGTCGGCCGACGTGCGCGGGTTCTGGCTGGCCGAGGCGATCTGGGTCACGCACTCCGCGGGCATCGCGAAGGCCGTCGCCCAGCTGCTCGTCGACGGGCATTCCGAAGTGGACACCCACGACATCGACGTCCACCGCTTCGAAGAGGTCCAGCTCGCGCCGTCGTACGTGAGCGAGACGGCGCAGCAGAACTTCGTCGAGGTCTACGACATCCTGCACCCGTTGCAGCCTAAGCTGTCCCCCCGCGACCTGCGGGTGACGCCGTTCCACGCGCGGCAGCGCGAGCTGGGCGCGGTGTTCCTGGAAGCGGGCGGCTGGGAGCGGCCGCACTGGTTCGAGGCCAACGCGCCGCTGCTGAAGAAGCTCCCGCACGACGCGCTGCCACCGGCGCGGGACGCGTGGTCGGCGCAGTTCCACTCGTCGATCGCGGCGGCCGAGGCGTGGCAGACGCGCAACGGCGTCGCGCTGTACGACATGACGCCGTTGAAGCGCGTGGAGATCAGCGGGCCGGGGTCGCTGGAGTTCCTGCAGTCGCTGACCACCAACCAGCTGGACAAGTCGGTGGGGTCGGTGACGTACACCCTGATGCTCGACAACGCCGGTGGCATCCGCAGCGATGTCACGGTGGCGCGGCTCGAACCGGAGGTGTTCCAGGTCGGGATCAACGGGAACATCGACGTCGACCACTTCGTCAAGCACGCGCCTTCGGGGGTGCAGGTCCGCGACATCACCGGGGGGACGTGCTGCATCGGCGTCTGGGGGCCACTCGCGCGGGACCTCGTGCAGCCGCTGAGCCCCGACGACTTCTCGCACACCGGCTTGAAGTACTTCCGGGCGCGTCGAGCGCGGATCGCCGGGGTGCCGGTGGTCGCGATGCGGCTGTCCTATGTGGGCGAACTCGGCTGGGAGATCTACACGAGCGCGGACAACGGCCTGCGGCTGTGGGACGCGCTGTGGGCGGCCGGGCAGCCGCTCGGCGTCATCGCGGCCGGGCGGGCGGCGTTCAACAGCCTGCGGCTGGAAAAGGGCTACCGGCTGTGGGGCACCGACATGACGACCGAGCACGACCCGTACGAGGCCGGCGTCGACTTCGCGGTGCGCCCGGCGAAGGGCGAGTTCCTGGGCCGGGACGCGATCGAGGGCCGGACGCCGTCGCGGCGGCTGCGGTGCCTGACGATCGACGACGGCCGCACGGTCGTGTTGGGCAAGGAACCGGTGTTCGTCGAGGGCGTGGCCGCGGGGTACGTCACGAGTGCGGCGTACGGGTACACGGTCGGGCGGCCGATCGCCTACGCGTGGCTCCCGGCGTCGGCCGAGATCGGCAGCGGCGTGGAGATCGAGTACTTCGGCCGCCGGGTCGCGGCCACCGTGGCCGCCGAGCCGCTGGTCGACCCCGGCATGGAACGGATCCGGCGGTAACGCCGGTCACGTCGGGTCACGCCCGGCTCTCGAACGGGGTAATCCACAGCAAGTCCATGGACGCGCACCAGGAAATTCTCAGGATTGGGGCGTTTCCTGGTACGAGCCGGAGGCTTGTCGAGAGCTGGAGCTGTGCATGAGCGAGTACGACCGAGGACCGCAGGGGGGCGGCGAGTACCCGTACGGCTACGGCCAGGGCGGGTACCCGCCGCAGTACTACGGCCAAAACGGCTATCCGCACGACCAGGGCTATCACGACCAGGGCTATCACGACCAGGGCTATCACGACCAGGGCTATCACGACCAGGCTCATCGCGAGCAGCCCTCGGAGCAGGGCTATTACGAGCAGCCCCGCTACCAGCAGCCCGCGGAGCAGGGCTTCTACGAGCAGCCGCGTGACCAGTGGGGCCGGCCGTACCCGCAGCAGCCCTACACCCAGCCGGGCTACGCCTACCCGCAGCCCGCCTACCAGCCCCCGCCGCGCCGGCGGCACCCGCTGCGCGCGCTGACGGTCGCCGTCGTCGCGATCGCGCTGGCCGTGGTCGCCGGGCTCGGGGTCGGGCACCTGATCTCCGGGGCGAACGCGAACACCGCCGGCGGCAACCAGAACTTCGGCTTCTCCGGGCAGCCCAGCGAGGCCAAGACGGTGCTGGACGTCGACGCCGTGTCGGCCAAGGTCAACCCGGCCATCGTGAACATCAACACCGAGCTCGGGCTGCAGGGCGCGGCCGCGGCCGGCACCGGCATCGTGCTCACCGCCGACGGCGAGGTGCTGACCAACAACCACGTCGTCGCCGGCGCGACCAGCATCAAGGTCACCAGCATCGGCACCGGCGACACCTACAAGGCCGAGGTCGTCGGCTACGACCGCACCGAGGACGTCGCGGTCCTGCAGCTGCAGGGCGCGTCGGGGCTGCCCACCGCGTCCATCGGCGACTCGTCGAAGGTCAAGGTCGGCGACCAGATCCTCGGTCTGGGCAACGCCGGTGGCCGCGGCGGCGACCCGGTGCCCGCGCCGGGCACGGTGACGGCGCTGGACCAGTCGATCACGGCCTCGGACGAGTCCAGCGGCTCGTCCGAGCAGCTCATCGGGCTCATCCAGGTCCGGGCGAACATCGAGTCGGGTGACTCCGGCGGCCCGCTCGTCAACGCGGACGCCCAGGTCATCGGCGTCGACACCGCCGCGTCCACCGGCTACCAGCTGAACGGGCGGCGCAGCGGCGGCACCGGGCAGGGCTTCGCCATCCCGATCAACCAGGCCGTCGACATCGCCCACAAGATCGTCGCGGGGCAGGCGTCGGACAAGATCCACATCGGGAAGACGGCGTTCATCGGGGTTTCGGTCACGGACGGCCAGGGCGGGGCCAAGGTCCGCGAGGTCGTCCAGCGCGGGCCGGCGCAGAAGGGCGGTCTCGCCGCCGGCGACGTGATCACGGCCATCGACGGCAAGCCGACCGGCTCGGCGACGGCGCTGACGAACGTGATGGACACCCACCACCCCGGTGACCAGCTCACGCTGACGGTGACCGGCGCGGCCGGCGGCCAGCGGCAGCTCCAGGTCAAGGCGATCGAAGGCCCGGTCGGCTGAGCCGCCGCGCGGGAGCCACCACCGCGCACGGTGGTGGCTCCCGGGGTACGCGGCTCAGTCGGCGAGGGCCAGCAGGTCGCTTTCCGCGACCGGCTCCTCGGCGGGTTTCGCTGCCGCGGGCTGCTTCCGGGCCACCAGGCCGCTGATCGCGACCAGCAGGCCCAGCACCGCGATCCCGGTGACCACGCTCAACGCCGGCGTCAGCCCGGTCAGCAGCGCCGCCGGCGAGGCCTCGCGGCCGCCGTTGGCGGTGAGCACCGCCGTCACCACCGCCAGGCCGATGGCGCCGCCCACCTGCAGTGACGTGTTCAGCAGGCCACCGGCCAGGCCCTGCTCGTCGTCCGCGATCCCGGCCGTGGCCTGGATGTTCAGCGACGAGAACGCCAGCGTGAAGCCGATGCCCAGCAGGATCATGCTCGGCAGCACGCTGCCCGCGTACCCCGAGTGCTCGTCGATGCGCAGGAACAGCGCGTAGCCGATGACGTGCGAGACGATGCCCGCGAAGATCGTGCGGGGCGTGCCCACCCGGTCGATCAGCGGCTCGATGCGCGGGGAACCGAACGCCACGATCAGCGCCGCGGGCAGGAAGCCCAGCGCCGTCTGCAGCGCCGACCAGCCGAGGACCCGCTGCAGGTACAGCATCACGACGAACTGGAAGCCGATGTACGCGCCGAAGAACAGCGCGCCGCCGAGGTTCGCCCGGGCCAGCGGGCCCGAACGCAGGATGCCCAGCCGCAGCAACGGGTGGCGGCTGCGCTTTTCGATGACGACGAAGGTCACCAGCAGGGCGACGGCGACGGCGAACGTGATCAGCGTGCGCGGGGCCGCCCAGCCGGTCTCCGGCGCTTCGACCACCCCGAACACCAGCAGCAGCGAGCCTGCCGCGCCGGTGATGGCGCCCGGGAAGTCGTAGCCCCGGCCTTCCTCGGCGCGGTACGACGGGATCAGCTTCCACGCCGCCACCAGCGCGACCAGCGCGATCGGGGCGGGCAGCAGGAACGTCCAGCGCCAGCCGACCTCGGTCAGCAGGCCGGAGAACACGAGACCCGCGGAGTAGCCGCTGGCGCCGAACACGGCGAAGATGCTGATCGCCCGGTTGCGGGCCGGGCCCTCCTGGAACGTCGTGGTGATGATGGACAGCGCGGCCGGCGCCGTGAAGGCGGCGGCCAGGCCCTTGATGAACCGGCTCGCGATGAGCAGCGCGCCGTCGTCGACGAGGCCGCCGAGCAGCGACGCCAGCGCGAACACGGCGACGGCGACGAGGAACACGCGGCGGCGGCCGAGCAGGTCGGCCGTGCGGCCGCCGAGCAGCAGCAGGCCGCCGTAGCCGAGCACGTAGCCGCTGACGACCCATTGCAGCGCGCTGGTGGACAGGCCGAGATCGGCCTGGATGGCCGGGAGTGCGACCCCGACCATCGACACGTCGAGCGCGTCGAGGCCGATGACGATCGAAACGGTGAGCAGGACACCCCAGAGACGTGCGTCCCACCGGGTCGAGGTGGTGGACAAAGACACGGAAGAGCTCATGGCGGCGACAGTACATGCACACGCATCTAATGTCCAAGCATTTAATGTGTTTGCATCTGATGTCCGTGCATGCTAGGTTGGGTGCCGTGAGCGACGTGGCTGCTGAGCAGGGTCTGGTCCGGGAGTGGCACGAGCTGCTGGCCCGCTACTCGGCCGTGTTCGGCATGCTCGAGTGCCGGCTGCAGGAGCGCCACGGCATCGGCGCGAACGAGTTCGAGGCCCTGGAGCGGCTGGCGACCTGTGACTTCAAGTGCCGCTCGGCCGACCTGACCGAGGCCATCCATCTCAGCCAGAGCGCCACGTCCCGGCTGGTCGCCCGCCTGGAAAAGGAGGGCCTGGTCGAGCGCGCACTGTGCGAAGTGGACCGGCGCGGCATTTTCGTCACGCTCACCGACGCCGGGCGCGAGCGTTATCTCGCGGCGAAGCGGACGCACCGCGAAGTGCTCGGCGAAACGCTGCGCTGACCTCGGCCACGCGGTGATGAGGCCGCTGACCGTTCTGCTCCAGCAGGTCGAGGTGCTCGAAGAGGGGTGGCGTCCGCGCGGCTCGGAGTTGTCTTTGCCGCGGGCGGACGACATCCCACGGGGAACGAGAGGTTCGCGCGATGACGGAGTACCCGGACTTGAGCCCTTACGAATACCTGCCGGGGGAGTCGCCGGTGGCGATGGTGAACGTGGGCTGGCTCGGCCCGCGTTCGCCGTTCGAGACCGGCGACGTGGATCCGCGGTTCCGGCACGCACTCCTCGAGCTGATCGCGGATCGCCCCGCCCACCGCACCCGTGGCTTCCACGGCTGTGAGCTGTGCCTGCGCCCGGAGCCGGTGCGGATCCCGTTCGGCGAACCGGGATCGGTGCTCCTCGGCAGCGCCGAAGTGCACGTCGCCGGGGCGGACGGCGTCGTGCACGCGGCACCGAACCTCGTCCACCACTACGTGACCGAACACGGTTATCGTCCGCCACAGCAGTTCGTCGACGCCGTTTTCCACGCGGTGGCCCGGCTCGGAGGAGCCCACGGGAAGTAACTCCACCCCCGCGACCCCGCCCGGGATCGGCGGTGTCAGGCCGGGACCGCAACCGCCGCCTGCCGGGCGCCGCGGAAGCGCAGGGCCACCAGCGCCGTCACGGCGATGCCGGCTGCCGCCAGCAGGACCGCCGTCCGCAGACCGTCCACTGTGGCCGTTCGCAGCGCCTCGCCGGACAGTCCGTGCGTGCCCGCGTTGGCCACCGCCACGAACACCGCCAGCCCCACCGAGCCGCCGACCTGCTGGGCCGTCGACGCGACGCCGGACGCCACGCCCTGGTCCGCGGCCGGGATCCCGGCCGCCGCGGCGCCGAACATCAGCGTGTAGCCCGCTCCCTGGCCCAGGCCCAGCACCACCAGGGCCGGGACCACCGCGAGGTAGGACGCCTCCAGCGTCATCGACAGCCCGAGCAGCACCGCTCCGGCGCCGCCGACGGCCAGGGACGCCACCAGCGTCAGGCGGGTTCCGCAGCGGCCGGCCAGCCGGCCCGCGACCTGGGAGCCCGCCGCGATCGCCACCATCGGGACGCCGAACGCCAGGCCCGTCGCCGGCGCCCCGTAGCCGTGCACGCCCTGGAAGTACCCGGTCAGGAAGTACAGCAGCGTCCCGAACGTGCCCATGTACAGGAACGTCACCACCACGCCCGTCCCGAGGTCGCGGTCCCGCAGCAGCCGCGGCGGCAGCAGCGGGTCGGGGCCGCGGCGTTCGATCACGGCGAACGCGGCCAGCAGCGCCAGTCCCGCCGTCGCCGTCCCGAGGACCACGGCCGAGGTCCAGCCCAGCTCCGGGCCTTCGACCAGTGCGAACACCACCAGCGTCGTGCCGAGCGTCGCGGTCAGGGCGCCGGCGAGGTCGAAGCGGCGGCCCGGCTCCCGCGCGGGATCCTCGGCCAGCAGCGGAAAGGCGAGCAACGCCGCGGCCGCGGCCAGCGGGACGTTCACGAAGAACACCGCCGCCCAGCCGAACGCCTGCGTCAGCACCCCGCCCAGCAGCGAGCCGAGGATCATCCCGCTGCCGCCCGCCGTGCCCCACACCGCGAACGCGCGGTTGCGCTCGGGCCCGGCCGCGAAGGACGTGCTGACCAGCGTCAACGTCGCCGGGAAGAGCAGTGCGCCGCCCAGGCCCTGCCCGGCCCGGGCCGCGACGAGCAGGCCGGGGTCCCCGGCCAGCCCGCCGGCCAGTGACGCACCGGCGTAGAGCGCGCACCCCAGTGCGAAGACCCGGCGCGGGCCGAACAGGTCGCAGGCCCGCCCGCCGAGCAGGAGCGCTCCGCCGAAGGCCACGGCGTAGGCGCTCACCACCCACTGCAGGCTCTGGGCGCCGAAGCCGAGGTCGCGGCCGATGTCCGGCAGGGCCACGTACACGATGTTGTAGTCGAGGGAGATGATCAGCTGCGCGAACGCCAGCAGTGCCAGCACCGCGCCCGGGCGGCGGCTCATCGGGCCGCTCGCTCGTCCGTGCCCGGCACCTTCGCCGTGGTGACGGCGATGCGGTTCCACGTGTTGATCGTGAAGATCAGCGCGAGCAGCTGGGCCAGCTCCTCCTCGCCGAACTCCTCGAGCGCCCCGGCGTAGACGTCCTCGGGGACACCGCCCGAGATCTGCGTGACGGCTTCGGTCAGCGCCAGTGCCGCCCGCTCTTTCGCGCTGAAGAAGTGGCCGGCCTCGTGCCACACCGCGACCATGTGCAGCCGCTCCTCGCTTTCGCCCGCCTTGCGGGCGTCGGAGGTGTGCATGTGCAGGCAGTACGCGCAGCGGTTGAGCTGCGACGCGCGGATCTGGACCAGCTCGACCAGCGCGGGGTCGAGCCCGGCGCGGGCGGCGGCGTCGAAGCCGATCAGGGCCTTGAAGGCCTTCGGGGCGGTCTTGGCGAAGTTGAGGCGGGAGTTCGTCATGACCAGAAATCTAGGGCCGGTTTGACCCCCGTGTAGGGTGCATTTCCGTGTCAAAAGACTGGGTCAATTCGGGGGAGCGGCTCGGCGCCGACCTGCACCTCGAGCTGGCCGGCCCCGGCGGCAAGCGGGCCGCGCTGATCGCCGCCCTGCGGGACGCCGTCCGCGCCGGACGGCTCGTCCCGGGCACCCGGTTGCCGCCCTACCGGTCGCTGGCCGCCGACCTCGGGCTGGCCCGCAACACCGTCGCCGACGCCTACGCCGAGCTGGTCGCCGAAGGCTGGCTCACCGCCGTGCAGGGCTCCGGCACCCGCGTCGCCGAGCGCGCCGAGCCCCTCAAGCCCGTCCGCACGCCGAAGAAGGCCCCGGGACCGCCCAAGCCGGCGGACAACCTCCGGCAGGGACAGCCGGACGCGACGTCGTTCCCGCGCACCGAGTGGCTCGCCGCCGCGCGGCGCGCGCTCAACGTGGCCCCGCACGACGCCTTCGGCCCCGGCGATCCGCGCGGCCGCCCGGAACTGCGGGAAGCCCTCGCGCAGTACCTCGCGCGGGCCCGTGGCGTGCGGACGTCGCCGGAGCGGATCGTCGTGTGCTCGGGGTTCGCCCACGCGCTGCGCCTGCTGTTCCCGGTCGTGCTCCGGGGACCGCTCGCCGTCGAGTCCTACGGTCTCGCGTTCCACCGCTCGATCTTCGCCGCCGCCGGCATCAGGACGATCCCGCTGGCCCTGGACGAACACGGCGCGCGCGTCGAAGACCTCGACGTCCCGGCCGTGCTGCTGACGCCCGCGCACCAGTTCCCGACCGGCGGCCCGCTGCACCACGACCGCCGCACCGCGGTCGTCGGGCACGTCCGCGCGACCGGCGGGGTGCTCATCGAGGACGACTACGACGGCGAGTTCCGCTACGACCGCAAGCCGGTCGGCGCGGTCCAGGGCCTCGACCCCGAGCACGTCGTCTACGCCGGTTCGGTGAGCAAGAGCCTTTCGCCGGCCCTGCGCCTCGGCTGGCTGGTGCTGCCCGGCCACCTCGTCGACCCGGTGCTCGCCGTGAAGGGCGAGCGCGAGGCGTGGGCGGGCGTGCTCGACCAGCTCACGCTGGCCGAATTCCTCACGTCGGGAGCGTACGACCGGCACATCCGCCGGATGCGCCAGCGCTACCGCCGCCGGCGCGACCAGCTCGTGACGGTGCTCGCCGAGCGGGCCCCGCACGTGACGCCCACCGGCATCGCCGCCGGCCTGCACGCCGTGCTCCGCCTCCCACCGGGCACCGAAAGCGCCGCGCTGAAGGCCGCGGCCTGGCAGGGACTGGCGCTGGACGGCCTGGCCGCCTTCCGGCACCCGGACAGTACGATGTCCACAATGGACGGATTGGTCGTCGGCTACGCGACGCCGCCCGAACACGCCTACCCCGCGGCTCTCGACGCGCTGTGCCGGGCCTTGCCGCCCGCGTGAGATCGCCGCCGATCGGCCGTACCCCGCCATTTCTTCACTGAGGGCTCACAGTCGATGGTGACGTTCTGCTTCCGGTACTGGCTTCCCGCTCACCCGGCTGGCAAGCTGCCAGCACCTCACGAGGGAAGGACGTGCATTGGCGGCACACCCGGCGCGGGCCCGGCGGATCGACGCACGGGTCGTCGTCCTGAGCGCGCTGCTGGTGGTCGCCCTGCTCGCCTGGGCCGGCGTCGACTACCTGAAGGACCGGCTGGCCGGCAGCGGCTGCGACACGACGACCCCGGTGCACGTCACCGCCGCGCCGGACATCGCGCCGGTGCTGACCCAGCTCGCCAAGACCGTCCCGGAGCGGGACTGCTACGTCGTCGAGGTCACCGCGAGCCCGTCGACGGCCACCGCCACCGCCCTCGAGGCCAACGGCGCGAACGGTCCCGACGTCTGGGTGCCCGAGTCGAGCACCTGGCTGCTGCAGGCCCGCGACGGCGGCGCGTGGAACCTCCCGGAGTCCGGCCAGTCCGTGGCGAGCTCGCCGGTGGTGCTGGCGCTGACCGACGACGTCGCGAAGCAGGCCGGCTGGCCGGGGAAGTCGCCGTCCTGGGCCGACGTCCTCGCCGGGAGCCCGGTCGGGCTGCCCGACCCGGGCCGCGACCCGGCCGCCATCGGCGCGCTGATCGGCCTGCAGCAGCAGACCTTGGACGCGCCCGACCCGGCGGCGGCGTTCACCGAGGAGATCCGCAAGCTCTCGGCGGTGAAGCAGCCGTACCCCGCGTGGCCGGCGTCGGAGCAGTCGGTGCTGTCCCGCAAGCTCGTCGCCGCCTATCCCGCCGCCGGTGTCCCGGGTTTCGACTACCCGTACGTCGTGCTGCCGCGGGCTTCCGAGGCCTCGCGCTCGGCGGCCGAGCGGTTCCTGCGGCTGCTGCTCGACCAGACCGCCACCAAGGCCTTCGCGGACGGCGGGTTCCGGACGCCGTCGGGGCAGCTGCTCGGCGACCGGCCGCGCGACACCCGCACCAACGCCGCGCCGCGCCCGGCCGGGCCGCCCGCGCCCGAAGCGATGTACGGCGTGCTCCAGGCCTGGGCCGGGGCGAACCTCAGCGCCCGCGTCCAGGTGCTGCTCGACGTGTCCGGCTCGATGGCCGCCACCGTGCCCGGCACCGGCCGCAGCCGGATGGCGCTGACGCTCGAAGCCGCCACGCAGGGACTCGGGCTGTTCAAGCCGACCAGCGAGATCGGTCTCTGGCTGTTCTCGACCAAGCTGGACGGCGACAAGGACTACAAGGAACTGCTGCCGATGCGTTCGATCTCCGAGCAGCTGGCCGCGGGTGCGGTGACGACGCTGCAGGCGGTCAAGCCCAAGCCCGGCGGCGCGACCGGGCTGTACGACTCGATCCTCGCGGCGTACCAGAACGCCCGGCAGAGCTGGCAGCTCGGCCGGATCAACATCGTCGTCGTGCTCACCGACGGCCGCAACGAGGACGACGACTCGATCGGGCTGCCCGGCCTGCTCGCCGAGCTGGGCCGGCTGCAGGACCCGCGGAAGCCGCTGCCGGTGATCGGGATCGGCATCGGCCCGGACATCGATTCGAGCGAGCTCAAGCAGATCTCGGCCGCGACCGGCGGCGAGTCCTTCACCACGCCGGACCCGCGCAAGATCTCCGATGTCTTCTACCAGGCACTGAGCAAGCTCATGTGCCAGCCACCCGCCTGCAAGAAGTGAGGAACACCCGTGTTGGTGCAGATCGAGAAGCCCGCGCCCCGGGTGACCCGAAGACCGTCCGCGCTGGTCTTCGCCGCGTTCGTCGCCGGAGTGGTGCCGTTCGCGCTGCACACGTGGGCGGCGCTGCACGGGAACTTCGCCCAGGACGACTTCGTCATGACCTACCGGGCCGCCCTGGCCGGGCCGTTCGACCTCGGCTACCTCTTCCAGGACTACCACGGGCACCTGATGCCCGGCGGGTTCTTCCTCGCCGCGGTGATGACGTGGTGGGCGCCGCTGAACTTCCCGCTCATGATCGCGCCGGTACTGCTGATGCGGGCCGCGGCGACGGTGCTGTTCTGGTGCCTGCTGGTGCGCTGCTTCGGCCGTCGCTGGGCGATCCTCGTCCCGTTCACCGTGTTCACGGCGTCGACGTTGCTGCTGGTCCCGACGCTGTGGTGGGCGTACGGCTCCCAGGTCGTCCCGGTGGTGCTGGCGGCCGCCGGAGCCCTGTACTGGCACGTCCGCTACCTGCGCGAAGGCGGCCGGTGGTGGATCGGCACGTTCCTGTGGACGCTCTTCGGGTTCGCGTTCTACGAAAAGGCCGTGGTGGTTCCGGTGCTGCTGGCCGGGGTGACCGTCCTGCTCGGACAGTCCTTCCGGGACCGGTGGCGCTACTGGGCGGGCCACGCGGCGCTGCTCGCCGCGTTCGTCGTGGGCTATCTCGCGCTGACGTCGAGCCAGGTGGCGCCCGGCGGTCCGCCGATGACCGCGGGGACCGTCGCCGACCTGACCGGCCGGATGCTCGGCGACACCTTCCTGCCCGGGCTGGCCGGCGGCCCGTGGTCGGGACCCGGCCCGGGCGCGACCTGGGCGCCCTCGCCGTTCGCGGTCGTGGTCCTGCTGTTCGCCGCGGCCCTGGCGCTGCTGGTGGGCGGCGCGCGCATCGGTGGCCGGCGGGCCTGGCGGGCGTGGGCGCTGCTCGGCCTGTTGCTTGCGGTGGACGTCGCGCTGCTGGCGCTGACGCGGCTGCGCGAAGTCGGCCCGGCCGCCGGTGACGACCCGAGGTACCTCGCCGAGCTGGCGTTCGTGGCCGCCCTGTGCGGCGCGTTCGCTTTCCTGTCACCGAACGGGACTGCGCCATCCGGAGGTACGCGCGAACGTCCGATCGCGCTAGCCGTGTGCGTTCTTTTGCTGGCCAGTTCCGTGGCCGGGTTCTCCCGGCTCGCCCCGGCGATGCGGTTCGACCACTCCGGGCAGTACCTCGCGAACGTGCGCGCGGCCGTCGCGGAGGACCCGGACCTCGTCTTCTACGACAACTTCGTGCCGTCCGACGTGGTGCACGAGTGGTTCGGCGCGGACTCGCAGGCGTCCCGGGTCGCCGGCCTGGTCCCCGGCACGCACTTCGACCAGCCGACGAACCGGATGCACCTGCTCGACACGACCGGCACGCCCCACCTGATCACCGGCGTGGCCGCGGAGTCCCGCGGCTTTCCGGGGCCGGTGCCGGACTGCGGGTACACGGTCGGCGAAACGCCGGTGAGCGTGGCGCTCGACAAGCCGCTGCTCGGCAGGCACCTGCTGAAGATCGACTACTTCACTTCCGACGGCGGTGAAGGGCTGGTCGAGCGGAAGCCGGTGTGGTTCCAGGCCGGGCTGCACTCGCTGTATCTGCCGGTGGACGGCCTCTTCGACCACATCGGAGTGCAGCTGTCGAGCCCGGGCGCGCCCGTGTGCGTCGCGCGGGTCGAGGTCGGGAAGCCGGTGACTCAGTAGGGGTCGTACGGGCTGTCGTGGCCGAGCCGCCGCGCCACCGGCCGCAACCGCAGGCGCAGCAGCACCTTGAGCACGACGTTGCGCAGGAACCACGGCAGCTGCGCCAGCACGCGCAGGCGGTCCGCCGTGGACGGTGGTGCCAGCCGGAACCGCGCCAGCGACGTGGCGCGGTCCACATAGGTGTACTGCCGTCCGAAGAGGACCTTCGCGATCGTGCCGAGCGTGACGCCGATGGAGGAAAAGCAGTCGTGGACCAGGATTTCCGCTCCGGGCGGCAGGTGGGCCGACCAGCGCAGGTCGTCGGTGTAGGTCCAGTAGTCGTGCTTGCCGTCAATGTAAAGCAGCTGTATGGGCCGGTCCCAGTGAGGGCGCAGTTTCGTGCTGTAACCGGCGACCAGCTCGACGACGTCGTCCAGCCCGGCCCGGCGGATGTTGCGCTCGAACAGCTGCCGCGTCGGCGATCCGCCGAACAACCGGCCGTCCACGAAGGGGTCGACGGCGATCACCGTGGCCCCGACCGTGCGGGCGGCGGCGCCGAGGACGATCGTGGATCTCCCCTGGTGGCTGCCGATTTCCAGGATGACGTCACCCTTTTCGAGGCGGCGGGCGGCCTGCCACAGCGCCTCGCCCTGCGCACGCGTCATCCAGCCCTTGACCGGTTCGGCCAGTGCCCACGCGTCGGCGAAGCCGTCCGTGCTCAGTTCGGTAGTGATGGCGCACCTGCCCAGGGAAGTCGGGGGCCGGGGAAAATCGTCGGCACATGGTAGCCAGGTTTCGCTCTAGTATCTACCGGATGGTAACCGCCACCCGCGAACGGACCCGGGACGACGCCCCGCCCTCCGGCGGCGCCCGGAAGTTCTCGGTGGGCGCGTTCTTCCGCCGCCCGAGCACCTGGATCGTGCTGGCCCTGACCACGTTGTCGTTCCTGCAGATGCCGGGCAAGACGACGTTCGACACCAAACTGGACCTCGCCGTCGACCCGCTCGCCTTCCTCGGGCGCGCCCTGCACCTGTGGAACTCCCAAGCCACCGCGGGGGAGCTGCAGAACCAGGCGTACGGCTACCTGTTCCCGATGGGCCCGTTCTTCGCGCTGTGCCAGGCCGCCGGCGTGCCCGCGTGGATCGCGCAGCGGCTGTGGGGCGCGGTCCTGCTGTCGGCCGCGTTCGGCGGCGCCCTGCTGCTGGCGCGGGCGATGAAGATCGGCACCGAGCGCACGCGGCTGATCGGGGCGCTCGGCTACGCGCTCGCGCCGCGCATGCTGACCGAAATCGGCGGCCTGTCCGCGGAAATGCTGCCCGCGGTGCTGCTGCCCTGGGTGCTGGTGCCGCTGGTCCGGGCCGGGGCGATCGGCTCGCCGCGCCGGGCCGCCGGACTGTCCGCACTCGCCGTGCTGTGCATGGGCGGGGTGAACGGCGCGATGGTCGTGATGGCCCTCGTCCTGCCGGGGCTGTGGCTGCTGAGCCGCCGCTGGACGCGCGCGCACGTCGAGCTCGTGCTGTGGTGGTTCGTCTTCGTCGTCGGCGCGATGCTGTGGTGGATCCTGCCGCTGCTGCTGCTCGGCGAGTACAGCCTGCCGTTCCTGGACTACATCGAGTCCGCGACGAACACGACCGCGCCGATGTCGCTGTTCGAGGTGCTGCGCGGGACCAACCAGTGGGTCGCCTACGTCGTGCAGGGCACGCCGTGGTGGCCCGGCGGCTGGTCGCTGATCGACAACCCGGTGCTGATGCTCGCGACCGGGCTCGTCGCCGGCGTCGGCCTGTTCGGGCTGACCCGGCGCGGCCTGCCGGAGCGGCGGTTCCTCGTGCTCGGCGTGGTCACCGGGCTGACCCTGCTGACCGTCGGCTACGTCGGCTCGCTCGACAGCCCGCTGGCCGAGCAGGTCCGCCACCTGCTCGACGGGCCGCTCGCGCCGCTGCGCAACGTCCACAAGTTCGAGCCGGTGCTGCGGCTGCCGCTGATGCTGGCGTTCGCGCACGGCATCGCCGGCCCGGCCGGGGTGAAGTCCGTGCGCCGGTTCGTGCGGCCCGCGCTGGGCCTGCTGCTGGTGCTGGTGATGGCCGCGCCGGCGTGGCTGCTGAACCTGCGGTCCGGTCCGGGCTGGGACGCGGTCCCCGGCTACTGGTACGACGCGATGGGTTACGTCGCCAAGGCCGATCCGAACGCGCGGACGCTGCTGCTGCCGGCCACCGGGTTCGGCGAGTACGAGTGGGGCCGCACGGTCGACGAGCCCGCGCAGGCGATCGCGCGGAGCCCGTGGGCGGTCCGCAACCAGGTGCCGCTGGGGTCGGAGGGGAACACGCGGCTGATGGACTCGGTGGACGCGGCGCTCGCCGACGGCCGCGGCGATCCCGGGCTCGCCGCGCTGCTCGCGCGGTCCGGGTACCGGTTCCTGCTGCTGCGCAACGACATCGACCGGGAACGGACCACGGCCCCGCCCATCGCGACGCTGCGGGCCGGGCTGGCCGGCTCGCCGGGCATCGCCAGGGCGGCCGCGTTCGGTCCCCTGGAGGTCTACGAGGTGCGGAAGCCGGTGCCGCTGGCCACCGCGACGTCCACAACGGACGTCCCGACGGTGAGCGGTGGCCCGGAGAACCTGCTGCCGCTGATCGACTCGGGGCAGCTCGACCCGGCGACGCCGACCGTGCTGACCGGCGACGGCGGGTCGCCCGGCGGCCCGCGGCTGGTGACCGACGGCCTGCGCCGGGCCGAGCGCAACGTCGGCGGCGTCCGAGACAACCTCAGCCAGACCCTGACCGCCGGCGAGGCCTACCGCCAGCAACGCGCGGCGGGCGACCTGCTGCCGTTCCCGGGGCAGGAGCACCAGACCGTGGCCGCCTACCGGGGGATCCGCTCGGTGACCGCGTCGACGGCGGCGTCGTTCGCCGACGCCTTCGGCGGCTCCGATCCCTCGTACCAGCCGTTCGCGGCGATCGACGGCGACCCGCGCACGGCGTGGCACTCGTCGTCGTTCACCGGCCCGATCGGCCAGTGGCTCGAGGTGGAGCTGGACACCCCGCGGCTGGTGAACTCGGTGAACCTGGAAATGGTCGACGACCTGCGGGTCGGCTGGCCGGCCACGCGGATCCGGATCACGACCGACAACGGCTCGGTCGAGCAGCCGGTGATCCGCGGCGCCGGCCCGCACGAGTACTCCGTCGCCGGCGGGGTCACCCGCAAGGTGCGGATCACGCTGCTGTCGCTGGTGGTCGGGCGGCAGGACGGGAACGTCGGCATCGCGGAGCTGCAGATCCCCGGCACCGAGCCGCAGCGCGCCCTGGAGGTGCCCGCGGACCTGCCGACCGGGCCGGCGCCCGGGTTCGCGTTCACCCGCGGCCAGCAGCCGCGGTACGCGTGCCTGCCCCTCGGTGACACCGTGCGGTGCGACGCCGCCGCGGCCCGTGACGGCGAGGAACCCGACGGGATCCGGCGGCTGTTCAGCACCCCGGCCGAGCAGACGTACCTGGTCGGCGGCACGGTGCTGCCGGCGGGCGGCGGCCGCAACCCGGTGTCGCTGCCCGGGGTCACCGTGGCGTCGACGTCCCAGCTGGGCGGCGACCCGGCGGCCGCCGGGTTCGCGGCGGTGGACGGCGATCCGGGCACGACGTGGCGCCCCGACGTCACCGACCTGCGGCCGGCGCTGACCCTCGGGTGGCCGTCGTCGAAGCGGATTTCGGGGCTGCACATCGAGGTTTCGCCGTCGAGCGGGGCCCGGGTGCCCCGGCAGGTGCAGCTGGTGGGCCGGTCGGGGACGCGGGACGTGCGGCTCGACGCGAACGGGTCCGCGTCCTTCGAACCCCTGGACACCGACCAGCTGCAGCTCGTGCTGCCGGGCGACGACGACGATCCCGCGGCGCGCGCGGCGGTGGGCATCGGCAGCCTTTCGCTGTCCGGGAGCGACGGCCTGCTCCCCGCGCCGGACCCGGCGTTCACGGTGCCGTGCGGCTCGGGGCCGAACGTCCACCTGGACGGGCTCGACTACCGGACGCAGGTGCAGGGCAAGCTGTCCGACATCACCGCGCACCGGCCGCTGTCCCTGGGGATGTGCCGGGACTCCGAGGGCGGCATCGCGCTGCCGGCCGGCGGGCACGAGCTGCGGACGGACCGGTCGGAGTCGTTCGTGGTCCAGGACCTGTGGTTGCGCCCGGCGGGTGAGCACGCGCCGCCGGTCCACCGCGCGGTGCAGGTGGGCGACTGGGACGCGGCGTCGAGGTCGGTGCAGGTGGGTCCGGGTGCGGAGGCGGTGCTGGCGGTCCCGGAGAACGCGAACGCGGGCTGGACGGCCACTTTGGACGGTCAGCAGCTGACGCGCACCCGCGTGGACGGCTGGCAGCAGGCGTGGATCGTCCCGGCGGGCGCGGGCGGCGTGGTGTCGCTGTCGTTCACGCCGGACGAGAACTACCGCTTGAGCCTCTTGATCGGCGCGGCGGCGGTGCTGGTGCTGCTGGTGGGCGTGGCGTGGCCGGCGCACCGGCGCCGGTTCACGATCTCGGCGGGCGGTTCCTGGACACCGGTCGTGCTGATCGGGTTGCTGGTCGCGCTGGGCGGGATGCTGCCGGTGGTGCTGCTGATCGCGTGCCTGCTGGCCCGTCAGTTCTCCGAGCGGGCCCCGAGGTACCTGGCGTTCGGCGGCATGGCCGTGGCGGCGGGCGTGTCGGTGACGGGCCGCGTCCTGGGCCACGGCCAGGACTGGGCGTACGGCCCGGTCACGCAGGCAGCCCTGCTGCTGGCCGCGGCCGCGATGGTGGCGACGTGCGTCGACTGGTTCACCCGCAAGGAAAACCCCACCGAACCCACCCCCTGACCCCAGTACCTGGACAGTCGGCTCGCGTACCTGGACGGTCGGTCGGCGTACCCAGAGGGTCGGCCCACCAACCGACCCTCTGGGTACGCAAGCCGACCGCCTGGGTACGCGAGCCGACCCTCTCGGTACGCGATGCTGCGCGCGGAAAGTGTC
Organism: Streptomyces sp. MN03-5084-2B; assembly: GCA_033793495.1. Classification (GTDB taxonomy): domain Bacteria; phylum Actinomycetota; class Actinomycetes; order Mycobacteriales; family Pseudonocardiaceae; genus Amycolatopsis. Next base: position 73,353 of record JARAWT010000030.1, read on the forward strand.
GGTGGTTGCCGGTAGCGTGGAAAACGGGGGCTGCTCAGGCCGGTTTGCGGGGGCGGAACTCGAGGAACGCGCCGGCCGCGGCCAACGCGCCGGCGGTGCACGCTGCCGCGGTGACCACCTGCGCGGGTGAGCCGTGCAGCCAGGTCGTGATCAGCAGTGCCTCGACCGCGACCGCCGACCACATCAGCACCGTCACGCGGCGGTCGCCGTCCGCCAGGCGGGCGTACAGCAGGATCTGGACGAGTGCCAGCAACGAGCCCGCCAGCGCGAACGGCCACACCTGCACGGCGCTCCCGGCGTACTTGGCGCCCCCGATCACCGCGAGCAGCGAAGGCCCGAAGACCAGCGACACCAGCAGGACCAGCGCGTCCAGGCCGCCGCACACCAGCAGCGCCACCGGCAGCACCCGGCGGCGCCGGTCGGACACCGCGAACCGCGGCAGGACCAGCACGCCCACCGCCTGCGGCAGCCAGTACGCGATCTTCGTGACGATCGCGCCCAGCGCGTACTCGCCCGCCTCCGAAGCCGGCAGCGTGTGGCGGGCCAGCACCAGGTCCAGGTTCACCAGCAGCACCAGCGCCAGCATCGCCTGCGCCGTGTGCAGCACCTCGCCGCCGTGGCGGTCGGCCCAGCGGGGCCGCGGACGGCCGCAGACCTGCCAGCCCGCCACGACCACGGCCAGCGAGCCGATCGCCGCGCCGGCCAGCGCCCCGGTCGGCGTTCCCGAGACCAGCAGCCCCGCCAGCGAACCGCCGACCTTGCCGACGCCCTCCAGCGCGATCAGGCCGGACAACACCGCGAACCGGTGGCTGCCCTGCAGGAGCCCGTGGAACACGCCCAGCAGCGTCAACGGGCCGAGCGCGGCCGTCACCAGCAGCGCCGGGGCCAGCGAGCCCAGGTGCAGCAGGAGCACCAGCAACGGGCTCAGCGTCAACGCCGTCGTCGCGACGATCGCGCTCGTCACCAGGCCGAGGGCGAACAGCGAACCGTGGGACAGCGACGGCGAGCGCGCCACCCGCAGCGCCACCACCGTCTGCAGGCCCATCGCCGGGACGACGCCGATCACCAGCACCGCCAGCAGCGAGCTGAGCTCCCCGAACGCGCCGGGTGCGAGGATCCGCGCGGCCGCCAGGCTCAGCACGTAACTCGCCGCGTTGTTGCCCGCGAGCGCCAGCGAGACGAGGATCGCCGCGACCCGGTTGCCGGCCCGCGCCGGGACTTCGGTGTCTACGCTCAACGTCGGGCTCCCATTACCAGCGGGTAATGACCAGGGACCATAACCGCGCGCCCAACGGAAAGGAAGGCCCGTGACCGCACCGAGCAGGCGGGCCGCCCTCCCCGTGCTGGCCGCCGTGCTGGCGTTCGCCGTCTGCGCGCCCCTGCTCGGCCGCGGGTTCGTCCTGAGCTACGACATGGTGTTCGCGCCCCGGCAGTACTTCGTCCCCGACGCCTTCGGGGTCGGCGGCACGCTGCCGCGGTCGGTCCCCGCCGACGCCGCCGTCGCGCTCGCCACCACCGTGCTGCCGGGCGACATCGTGCAGAAGCTCGTCCTGCTCCTGGCCGTCTTCTTCGCCGCCCTCGGCGCGGGACGGCTGGTTCCCACCGAGCACCTGGGCACCCGGCTCGTCGCCGCGACGGCCTACGCCTGGACGCCGTACCTCGCGGAACGGCTGTTCATCGGGCACTGGCCGCTCCTCCTGACGTACGCGGCGCTGCCGTGGCTCGTCGGCGCCGGGCTCGCCGCGCGCCACCACGAACCCCGTGCGCTGCCGAAGCTGGTGATCGCCTGCGCCCCGGCGGTCCTGACCCCGCCGGGCGGCGTTCTCGCGGCCGTCGTGCTGGTCGTGGCCGCCGGTTCGCGGCGGCTCTGGCAGACCGTCCCGCTCGCCCTCGTGCTCAACCTGCCCTGGCTGGTCCCGACGTTCCTCCACGCCGGCGGCGCGTTCTCCGACCCGGCCGGCGTCACGGCGTTCAGCGCCCGCGCCGAAAGCTGGGGCCCCGCGCTGCTGAGCGTGCTCGGCCTCGGGGGCATCTGGAACGCCGAAACCGTGCCCGCCAGCCGGTCGGTGCCCCTGGTTCCGCTGCTGACGCTCATCGTCGTCGCCATCGCGATCGCCGGGCTGTGGCCACTCGCGCACCGGTGGGGGAAGGCGCCGGTCCGCTCCTTGACCGCGCTCGGCGTCCTGGGTGTTTTCCTGGCTTCACTGGCGACGTTGCCGGGCGGGGACACGCTGCTCACCGCCGCGACGCGGGACTTGCCCGGCGCCGGACTGCTGCGGGACGCCCAGAAGTGGGTGGCGTGGTGGGCCCTGCCGCTCGTCCTGGGCTTCGCGCTGGCCGTCGAAGCCGCCGCGGCGAAGCTGAAAACCGCACGGGGACGCGTCGCGCTGGTGACGGCGGCGGCCGTCTTCCCGCTGCTGACCATGCCGGACCTCGCGTGGGGCGGCTGGGGACGGCTCGGCACCGCGCAGTACCCGGCCGACTGGGCGGCAGTGTCCGAAAAGCTCGGTGACCGGCCCGGCGACGTCCTGGCGTTGCCGCTGTCGGCGTTCCGCGGGTTCGCGTGGAACGCCGACCGCACGCAGCTCGACCCGGCGCCGCGCGCGCTGCCGAAACCCGTGCTGATGGACGACACCCTGCAGGTCGGCGGGGAGCGCATCGCCGGTGAGGACCCGAGGATCGGCGACGTCCGCGCCGCGTCGTCCGCGCGGGAGCTGACCGAAGCGGGCATCGGCTGGATCCTCGTCGAACACGGGACACCCGGCTCCGTGGACCCGCGGTTGCTCGCCGGCGCGACGCAGGTGTGGGCGGGTGAATGGCTGACGCTGTACCGGACCCCGGGTGAGCCGGCCGTGAAAGCGATCTCGTGGGCGCCCGCCTTGCTGGCGAACGGAGTAGCGCTGACGTCGCTGTGCGTCGCAGTGTTGTGCCGCATGTTACCGATGCGTACATTGGGCCGCGGCAGGATTCTCCCGCCGCGGAAGGAGTGACTCGTGGGCACGGTCATCGGCGCGATCGTCGCCGTCATCATCGGCGGCGGAGCGGCGACAGCGGGGGGTTTCGCCCTCATCACTTCCGCGGACCCGGACACCGCCGCTCCGGTGCAGCAGAAGCTCAACGCGCAGGTGAAGTACAACCCTGCCAACCACCCGCTCAAGCTCTACGGGGACCGCTGAGGCGCGTGACCCGGCTCGCCTCCGACCACGCCCACCGCGTCGTCGGGCTCTACGGCGACCCCACCGTTTCCTGGAGCATCCTCCTCGAAGCGGAACTCGGCGCGCCCGCACCGGAACCGGAGAAGCTCCGCGCCCGGCTGGCGGCCGCGGTCCAGCTGCACCCGCACCTCGGTGCGGTGCCGGAAATCGAGCGGAGCGCCGACCTGGCGGCCGTGCGGGACCGCTTCGCGTCGGCGCCCTACGAACGCGGTGCGCCGTTGGTCCGCGTCGCCGCCGGTGAACGGGTGCTGCTCGTCGCCGCGCACCACGGCGCCCTCGACGGCCTGGGCCTGCTGTCCCTGCTCGGCATCCTCCTCGACGTCCCGGTTTCCTCGGGCGCGCGGGGGATCGGGGCGCGCACGGGCGGCAAACCCTTTGCCCTTTCGGCCCTCCAGCGGCTCGCTGAGGCGCTTTTCGCGCCACCGGGCCGGATCACGCCCGACCGGGGGAGTTCCGCCGCCGGAGACGTCTTCGTGGCCTGCCACGAGCCGCGCCTGCGGCTGGGGGCCGCGGGGTTCGTCGCGGCGGCCGCGAGTGCCACCGAACGCTGGAACCGCGCGCACGGGGCCCGCACGGCCCGCGTCGTGGCGGCACTGGGCGCGTCACGGAGGTCCGGCGCGGCGCCGGAACCGGTGCACGACAGCGCGTTCTTCCGGCTGCGGCTGGCGCGCGGCGCGGACGTCGCCGCGGTGCTGGCGGCCCAGCCGCCGGAGCCGGACTTCCCGGCCCGCAGCAGCCGTGTCGCCCGGCTGGGCACGCGCCTGCTGGCGAGCCGGCTCGGCTCGACGTTCCTGGTCTCGAACCTCGGCCTGGTGTCCACCGGGGACACCGTGCGGACGCTGGCGTTCTACCCGGCGGCGAGCGGCCGCTCGGGCGTGGCGTTCGGCGCGGCGACGACCGGTGACCGGACCACCGTCACCGTGCGGGCCCGCCGCAAGGACTTCGACGCGGCCGCGGCCGCCCGGCTCCTCGGCGAGTTCCGGGACGCGGTCCGGGACCGAGGCGGCGCGGCGACGTCATGAAAGGGTCGTTCACGACGTTGGATGTCATGAACGAGCCGTTCATGACGTCCGGTGAGGTGAACGGGTCGTTCCTGGCATCAAGTCCGCTGGGCGAGCGCCGGGACCAGGGTCCGGGGCCGGGGGACCGGCATCCCGGAGACGTCCCGCACCAGTGACTCGAACTGCCCGACGCTCGCGTCCCAGCTGTACTTCCCGGCCCGGTCGGCGCCGGCCAGGCCCATTTCCGCGCGTCGGACGCCGTCGGCGAGCAGGCTCTCGACCTGCGCGGTGAAGTCGTCGAAGTCGTCGGCCAGCAGGCCGGTGCGGCCTTCCACAATGGACTCCGTCACGCCGCCGGCGGCGCGGTAGGCGACCGAGGGCACGCCGTGCGCCGCGGCCTCCATGATGACGATGCCCCAGCCCTCCTTGACCGACGGGCACAGGTGCAGCCACGAGCGCGCGAGGACCTCGTGCTTGGCCTGCTCGTCGACCCAGCCGTGCAGGACCACCCGGTCGGCGACCCCGCGCGAAGCCGCGTGGGCGCGCAGCACCTCGTCCCACGGCCCTTGGCCGACGACCTCCAGCCGCAGCGACGGCCAGCGCCGCGCGAGCCGCGCGACGACGTCGATGGCGTGCTCGATCCGCTTGTGCGGCACCAGCCTGCTCACCGCGACCAGGGTGGGTTCCCGGTCCCGCTCGGATGTGCACGGCGGGGGTGCGTCGAGGCCGTTCGGGACCACCGTGACGCGCTCGCGCCCGATGCCCAGCTCCGCGAGCTCCGCCTTGGTGACTTCGGAAACGGTCACGTAGGAGCACCGGCGGAACAGCCACGGCGCCAGCCGCGACTCGATCCACCAGCCGACCCGGCCCAGCGTCTCGCCGAGCGCGCTGATCCACTGTTCCTTGTGGACGTGGTGCACGAGCACCAGCACCGGGCAGCCGGCGACCAGCCGGGCGAAGAACGGCATGCCGTTCTGCACGTCCACCACGAGATCGGCGCGGGCCCGGCGGATCGCGCGCAGCGCGTGCGCGTAGACGCCGAACTTGTTGCCGCGCCGCCGGTAGCGGACGCCGTCGCGCCACTCGCCCGCGGTCGCCCCCGGGTAGGCGGCGCACTGGATCTCGACCCGGTACCCCGCTCTGGCCAGGCCTTCGGCCATCCGCTCGACGTACCGCTCCGAGCCGCCGCCTTCGGGGTGGCCGGTGTCGCGCCAGTTGAGGAGGAGCACACGAGGACGTTCCATCGGGTTATCCAAACTGTAGCGACGGTGCTAGGTTACTGGTGCGTACACCCTAGATGAACGTATTCCGGAAAGCGACGGTTCAATGGTAGGTAATCCGGTTCTGGTCGCGACGGCGCAGCCGCATCGCGCCACACTCCGCCGCTCGGTGACCCTGTTCCGGACATTCCTCACCGAACAGACCGACCCCGACGGCTTCTATTCCGCGCTCGCCGCCGACTCCGTCCGGCAATTGGCGTCGCACACTCCGCTGTCGGGGCGCACGATCCTCGACGTCGGCGGCGGCCCCGGGTATTTCTCCGACGCCTTCCGCGCGGCCGGCGCGGTCTACCTCGGCCTGGACCCGGACGTCGGCGAGCTGTCCGCCCGCGGCGAGCCCGGGGAGAACATGATCCGCGCGAGCGGCACGGAACTGCCCGTACGCAGCGGATCCGTGGACATCTGCTACTCGTCGAACGTGCTGGAGCACGTCTCCGAGCCGTGGGTCATGCTCGACGAGATGTGCCGGGTGACCAAACCCGGCGGCACGATCTTCGCGTCGTTCACGCCGTGGTATTCCCCGTGGGGTGGCCACGAGACGGCGCCGTGGCATTTCCTCGGCGGCTACTACGCGCGGCAACGTTATGCGCGGAAACTCGGGAAGCAGCCGAAGAACAAATTCGGCGAAAGCCTGTTCCCGGTTTCGGTCGGCGCCGCGCTTCGCTGGGCGAAGACGACGCCGCTCGCCGACCTGGTGGCCGGGTATCCGCGGTACCACCCGAGCTGGGCGATGTGGATCGTGCGGATTCCCGGCCTCCGGGAAATTGCCTCTTGGAACCTCGTCCTGGTGCTTCGCCGAAACTAGCGGTCGGCGCCGACCGGCACCCGCTGCCGCCGCCGCGGCGGGGCCGGCGGGGCGGCCGGGCGACGGCGGGCCAGCAGGTAGACCGCCACGACGATCAGCACCCCGCCGCCGATGCCGAGCCAGCGCGGGCCGGTGCTCGACAGGAACTCCAGCTTGCCCTTGTTCGCGTCGATCTGGTCGACCATCTGCGCGATCGTCTTGCCGTTGTAGGCGAGCGTCCCGTCGAACACGACGGTCGGGTTGCCGACGGCCGGGCGCAGTTCCTGGTGCTGCTGTTGCTGCTGCTTCACCTCGACCCCGGTGACGGGCTCGACCCACATCGTGTTGATACCGCGGTAGTACAGGTCCGCGTCGACACTCGCGTCGGCGACGCCGACGAGCGAGCCGGGCACCGACTTCGTCTCGAGCTTGGTGTCCGGGATGTTCTGGACGAACTTGTAGGTCTCGATCCCGTTCACCTCCTCGGTGCCGGTGTACTTGGCGGTGACGGCCTTGCCGGTGTTGTCGTCGTAGACCTGGTAGTCCTTCTGCTCGGTGCCGAAGGGGAACTTGAAGTTCAGGCCGGGCTGCGGCTTGTAGTCGTTCTTCTCCGGCGGCTTCTCGCCGTCCTTGTCGGCCTTGTCCTTGAGCTCGGTGACGTAGCTGCTGTCACCGGCGCACTTCGGGTCGGAGTCCCCGCGCGGGTCGTAGCCCTCGGAGGTGCGCCGGTCGAAGCAGACCTGCCGCTTGCTCGCGCTGAGCACGGTGCCGTCCTCGTCGTCCTTGACCTGCACCGCGAGCAGCCAGACCGCGTAGTCGGCGTCCTTGCGCATCTCGGGCCGGTCGAAGTTCGCCTGGACGCGGGCGGTCGCGGTCAGCTTCCGGTTCTCGCGGATCTCGGTGACCGGGCCGGCGCCCTTGTCGGTCACGGCGAGGACCTTGCTCGCGGTGCCTTCCAGCACCGACGTCGAATCCTGGTCGAGCGGCACCTTGGCGAGCTTCGGGTAGACGTAGGTCGGCAACAGAACCGCCCCGGCGACCGCGAAGACCCCCAGCGCCAGCAAGATCAGGCCCAAAGCTCGTCGCAACGGTCCTCCTGGGTCGTACTCCGGACACCCAAATTACCCGGCGGTAATCAGGTGCACGGATAGTGGCCCGCGCCACGTCGCGCGTCAAAGTGTGACCGGCGGTCACAGCCCTCCGGTGCGCCCGGAAGGTGGCATGGGCACGGCCGTTCGGACCAAGCGACCAAACATGTTTGTTCCCGGGCACAACGGACAGGGGCCCACCATCGGACGATCCTCACGCCGCCGCGCCGGACCCGCAAAGGAGAACCACCCTTTTGCTCCAGGACCCATCGATGGTCGCCATCGCGGCGACCGCGCGCTGGCGGGCCCGGATCGTGGCGGCCGCCGCGAGCGCGGGGATCAGCATCGCCGACCCCCAGGCGGGCGTGCCCGGCATCCGGGTGCTGACGTGCGCCTCGGGCGACCTCGGCGCGATCGTGCCCCGCCTCGCCCACGACGACCCACCCCATCCGGCCCCACCTCGCCCGGCGATCGGCGCCCATTCGGACTCGATCGCCGACCGCGAGCTCCGGGACGCGGTGGCGGACGTCGCGGCCCTGCTTTCGTTGCACGGGAACGTGGTGCTCGACCTCGACGCGGGCGGACGCCGCCACCGCCCGGGCCGCCCGGACGTGGTGGTTTCGGCCGGTGTGGACCGTCCGCAGTGGACGGAACCGGCGGTGACCCTGCCGGTGGGCCGGAACCGCCGCGGCACCCCGCTCACGGTGGCGCTCACGGCCGACCCGCGTTTCGAGGCGGCACTGCTGGAGCTGGCCCGCTTGGTCGAGGCCGACGCGGCTTAAGATCGCTCGCTGCTCGCTGCTCGCTGCTCGCTGCTCGCTGCTCGCTGCTCGCCGGTCCGGACGGCGTGCTCACCATGATGTCGGAAGCGCAATACCGCGCCCGTTACGGGACTACTGGTACACCAAGGTGTGGACGCACCGAGATCTGGCCGGCTGCGGATGAGCTCACCCGACCCGGACGACGGCCGGTGCGCCCCCGTCACCCTCGCCGACGCCGGGTTCGAGGTCGTCGAAAAAGCCGCGCCGACGCACGTGCGCAGTGTCCTGGACGTCCTCGACCCGCTCACCGCTGCCGACCGGCAGGCGCTCGCCCGGATCGCCGCCAAGCTGCGGGTGCGCCCCGTCGACCTGGGTTAAAGCTCGTCTTCGACCCACTCCAGCAGGTCGCCGGGCTGGCACCCGAGTACCCGGCACATCGCTTCCAGAGTGCTGAAGCGGACCGCCTTGGCCCGGCCGTTCTTCAGCACGGCGATGTTGGCCGGCGTCAGCCCGACCTTTTCGGCGAACTCCCCGACGCTCATCTTGCGCTTGGCCAGTTCGACGTCGATGCGCACGACGATCGGCATCAGATGACCGCTTCCATGTCGGACCGGAGCGTGGTGGCCTGGCGCAGCAGTGCGCGCATGACCACCATCAGCAGGCCGATCACCGTGATCCCCACGGTCACCAGGAACAGCAGCATCGGCATCCCCGGGTCGTCCGCGTTGAAGCCGACGAACAGCAGCATGCCGACGACCACCAGCCACGCGGCGGCCACCGCCCAGACGATCGCGTCGACCCACTTCAGGGACGCCGTGGTGAAGATCCGGTCCTTCTTGACCAGGGTCAGCAGCTTCCAGGTCGCGACGACCACCACCTCCACGCACAGCACGAGGAACACCGCGATGGCGGTCAACGGCCAGCGCAGCGGAGCGTCGTGCGGGTTCTGCTGCGTGTGGTAGGCGATCCCGCCGGGCAGTGACAGCGTCTGGAAGACGACGAGGACGCCGAACAGCACCACGAGGAAGAACCTGAGCGCGGCAACGGCCCACTTCTCGGTAACCATGTGCTGCACTATCGCGCGAGATCTATCGAAAGTCAATCGGTAGCGATCGGGAAACGATCAATCCGGCTCTGGCTCCAAGCGGACCGACTCCAGCGCGACGTACAGCTCGCCGATGTCGACCGGGTCGGTGAGGTCGCGCTTGGTCAGCTCCTGAACGCGGCGCAACCGGTAGCGGACCGTGTTGGGGTGGACGAACAACCGGTCCGCGGCCTCCTTCGCCGAGCCGTGGCCGGCGAACCACGCCAGCAGGGTGTCGAGCAGGACCTTGCGCTCCGCGACGGGCAAGGTGAGCACGCCGGTCAGCGCCGACCGGACGACGTCGCGGGCCATCCCGGGCGCGGCGGCGACCAGCGTCGTCACCGGCGAGTCGCCGAACACCGCCACGCCGGCCGTCCCCGCCGGCAGCGAGCGGCGGGCGATCCGGGCCCGGTGCAGGGCGTCCGGGACGTCGGGGAAGCCGGTGAACGGCCTGCTCATCCCGGCCGCGACCGGCAGGGAGCCCAGCACTTCGCGCAGCCGCCGCACGTCCTCGATCCGGTCGATCGCGACCAGGCCCGCCTCGCCGCCGGGGCGCCACGCCGACCGCCAGCGCCGCGCCCGCAGCAGCGCGTCGACGGAGTCGTGCTCGTCCGGCTCGACGCGTTCGGTGACCACGGCGACGAACATGCCCGCGGTCGGCAGGCCGAGCTCGCGGGCCGCGGCCTCCATGTCCGGCTGGCCGGCGATCCGGCCGCGCAGCAGGTCGTCCAGCAGCCGCGCGTTCGCGTGCGACGGCTCGGCCGCGACCTCGTCGTACGCCGTGGTCAGCGCGTCGGAGTAGAGGTCGATCGCCTTCCAGACGTAGGAGTTGATCTCGATCGTCCGGGTCGGGTTGAGGAACTCCGGTCCGGCGAGCTCGAGGAGTCCTTCGTAGACGAACGTGCCGCCGATCCGGAACGCGCGCAGCACCGCGGGCAGCGGGATGCCCTGACGTGCCTGGGTGAGCCCGGTCTTGCGGGCGGCGTCGAGGGCGAGGCCGTGGCCTTCGGCCAGTGCCGTCAGCGCGCGCTCGAGGTTGGCCCGGCAGACCTGCCGCAGCTCGCCGGGGGCGACGTCCTCGACCTGCCGGTAGAACTCGTCCTGCTCACTGAGCAGCCGGGCCAGGCGGTCGGCGAACTCGGGGAGCCTGGCCAGCATCTCGCGCAGCAGCTCGCGGTGTTCGCGAGGTACCGGCCTGGCCAGAGCTTCGATGCCCATCCCTCACTTTAGCTCGGGTCCGCCGCCGGGGACATGCACGAAGTTGAGCAAAATTCATGTCCGTCGGGTGATCGACCTCGTGGGGTCTTGACGGCTCAGGCCGGCTTGCGCGCGGTCAGGTAGACGTGCGGCTCCGGACCGGCGTCCGGGTGGTCGGGCACGAACTCGGCCGCGTCCTCCCGGACGATCTCGAGGCCCGCCGCCCGCAGCCGCTCCTTGAGCGGGCCGGCGGCGAAGCTGTACGCGCGGACGGGGTGGCCCATGAAGACGATGTCGACGCCGTCGACGTCGGCGGGCACGGTGGCGAAGACGAGCAGGCCGCCGGGCTTCAGCCAGCCCGCGATCCGGCCGATCATGGTTTCCTGCTCGGCCCGGGGCAGCTGCAGCATCGAGAAGAAGGCCGTGACCGCGTCCCAGGTGGCGTCCTCGAAGGACAGTTCGCGCATGTCCCCGGCCTCGAACCGGGCGGCGGGCACCTGGTTCCGCGCGATCTCGACCATCTTCGGGGCGACGTCGTAGCCGGTGACGTCGTGGCCCGCGGCGACCAGCAGCTCCGCGGTGGGCCGTCCGGTGCCGGCGCCGAGGTCGAGCACCCGCGCCTCCGGCGGCAGGGCGTCGAGCAGGTCCGTGAGCGCGGCGCGCTGCCCGGTCGCGGTGCGGAAGGCGTGTTCGTAATCGGTGCCGAGCGCGTCGAACACCTCGGCGGCGGTTTCGGGGCGGGTCATGCTCGCAGACCTTGCCAGACCTAGGATCACGCCGTGGCTGGTTTGCGGGGTGTCTTCGCCGGGTTCGGCAAGAGCAGGGCGTTCGCCGTGCTCGGGCGGGCGCTCGTGCCCGCCGACCGGGTGCTGCTGCGGATCAGCGGTTGCCGGGTCGGCGTCGGCGCGGCGGTCGGGCTGCGGACGTTGCTGCTCACGACGATCGGACGGCGCAGCGGCGAGCCCCGCCAGGTGCCGCTGCTCTACGTCGAACGAGCCGGCGGGTACGTCGTGATCGGCTCGAACTGGGGCGGCGAAGCGCACCCGGCGTGGTCGGCGAACCTGCTGGCCCGGCCGAAGGCGACGGTTTCCGTGCACGGGCGCACCCTCGACGTCACCGGGCGGCTCCTGACCGGCGACGAGCGCCGGGAGACGTGGGACGCGGTCGCGGCGTACTGGCCCGCCTACGACCGGTACGCCGTGCGGGCCGAGCACCGCGAAATCCGCGTCTTCCTGCTGGAGCCGGTCAGCCGATGAGGTCGGTGTGCCGGATCCGGTACACCTGCAGCCGCAGGTTGTAGTACTTGTCGGTCTCGCCGACCCACTGCATGCCGAGCCGCTTGGCGACCGCGATCGCCCGGGTGTTGTTCGGCCGCGCGACGGCGAACAGTTCCTCGGTGTCCTGGGTGAAGGCCCACTCGATCAGCGCGGTGGCGGCCTCGGACGCGTAGCCCCGGCCCCAGACGCCGGGGGCCAGCTGCCAGCTCAGCTCGAGGTCCTCTTCGAACGGCGGCAGCAGCCGGATGCCGAGGCCGCCGATCACCGCGCCGTCCTCCTTGCGTTCGACGGCCCACCGGCCGCGCGGCGGCGGCAGGTTCGGCTGCGCTTCCTGCCAGGCGTGCAGCACCGCGCGCATCGCGCCGATGTCGCCGACGCGGTCCATGGCCGGGGTCAGCCAGTGCGTGACGTCTTCCGCGCCGTAGATGGCGAACGCGGCTTCGGCGTCGGCAGGCGTCCAGTCCCGGATCACGAGCCGGTCGGTGCTCAACGGGGTCTCCATACCAGGACGCTACGCCGGGAGGCCGCCGATTGTTCCCGGCCCGGCCTACAGTCGGCGCGTGGACGAGATGCACGCTCTCCTGGCCCGCGCCGCCGAACTGGCCGCCGATTACCGCGCGACCCTCCCGGACCGGCCCGTTGCCCGGCCGGTCGACCCCGCTGCCCTGCGTTCCGCCTTGGGGGGTGCGCTGCCGAAAGAGCCGTGCCCACCGTCCGAAGTGCTCGAGCAGCTCGCCCACGCCGCCGAACCCGGGCTCGTCGCCACCGCCGGGCCGCGGTTCTTCGGTTTCGTCATCGGCGGTGCCCTCCCGGCCGCGACCGCCGCCGATGTCCTTGCCGCGGGCTGGGACCAGAACGGCTTCAACGCCGTTCTGTCGCCGGCCGCGGCGGCCGCCGAAGAGGTCGCCGGCGCCTGGCTCAAGGACCTGCTCGGGATCCCGGCCACCGCCTCCGCCGGGTTCGTCACCGGCGGGCAGGCCGCGAACACCGCCGCGCTCGCCGCCGCGCGGCACCACGTGCTCGCCGAAGCCGGCTGGGACGTCGAACGCGACGGGCTCGTCGGCGCCCCGCGCGTCCGCGTCGTCGCGAGCGAAGAACGGCACGCCACCGTCGACCGCGCGCTGCGGCTGCTCGGCTTCGGCACCCGGGTCGTCGAGCCGGTCAAAGCCGGCCCGCAGGGCGCGATCGACGTCGAGGACCTCCGAAGGGTGTGCGACGCCGGGAGCGGGCCGCTGATCGTCTGCCTGCAAGCCGGGAACGTGAACACCGGCGCGTGTGACGACCTGCGTGCCGCCCGGGAAGCCGCGGGCGGCGCCTGGCTCCACGTCGACGGCGCCTTCGGGCTGTGGGCGGCCGCCAACCCGGCGACCAGCGCCCTCCTCGACGGCGTCGAACTCGCCGATTCCTGGGCCTGCGACGGGCACAAGTGGCTGAACGTCCCGTACGACTCCGGCTTCGTCTTCTGCGCCCGCCCGGACGTCCACGCCGCCGCGATCGCCTACCGGGCCGCCTACCTCACCGGCGCCGCCGACGTGTCCGGCATGGGTGACCTCACCCTGGAGTCGTCGCGCCGCGCCCGCGGGTTCGCCGTCTGGGCGGCGCTGCGCGAGCTGGGCCGCGACGGCGTCGCCGGACTCGTCGACCGCTGCTGCCGGCTGGCGCGCCGCTTCGCCGGAAGGCTCGCCGACGGCGGCGCCGAGATCGCCAACGACGTCGTCCTCAACCAGGTCCTGGTGTCCTTCGGCGGCGACACCGACGCCCTCATCCGGAAGGTCCAGGACGACGGCACCTGCTGGCTGGGCGGCACGACCTGGCGCGGGCGCCGGTACCTGCGGATCTCGGTGTCCGGCTGGTCGACGACCGAGGCCGACGTCGACCGCAGCGCCGCGGCGATCCTCCGCCTGGCCGGCCGGTGAGCCGGTCAGTGCCCTTCGCGCACCGACAGCGAGTCCGTCCGCCAGGCGATCTCCTTCTCGCCGCCCGTCGGCCAGCTCGACGACAGCCGGCGGCGGACGCTGCCCAGCGCGCCCAGCTCGGCGAGGTCGACGCGCGGGCCCTGCGCGGCCAGCGACGACACCTCGGCCGTGGTGAGCGGGACGAAGTCGAAGTACTGCGCGTCTTCGCCACCCGCCCAGTCGACGAACTCGGTGAAGATCGCGGCGAACGACTGGCCGCATTCCGGGCACCGGCGCAGGGAGATGCTGAAGTGCGACCGCTCGACCAGGCGATGGGTCTTGTTCAGCCGGGTCGTGCAGAACGCCAGCGCGGTCAGGGCGTCTTCGCCGGAGCAGCGCGCGCAGCCGAACTCGGTCATCGGTCGATCATTGCACGTCGGTGAATCCGCGCCCGCCTGGGGGAGCATCGGGAAATCCGTTGACCGTACCGATTTGACCCTGGCCGGAAATGGTCTAAACCTGTTAACCTCGGCGGGTCCGCCCGGCCCGGATGGGAGAATGCCGTGCTCCGCATGAGAAAACGCATCGCCGTGGTCGCGCTCGCGCTGGCCGGTGCCTCCGTCGTCGCGCCACCCGCGGACGCCGGTCAGGGCCAGGGCAAGGTGATGGCCTATTTCGCCGACTGGGACGTCTACGCCCGCGGCTACCACGTCAAGGACATCGAAACGTCCGGTTCGGCCGCGAAACTGACCCACCTCAACTACGCGTTCGGCAACGTGACGGGCGGCGGCTGCGCGGTCGGCGACCCGTGGGCCGACCACGACATGCCCTACGACGCCGCCACGAGCGTGAGCGGCCAGGCCGACAGCGGCACCCTGCACGGCAGCTTCAACCAGCTGCTCGAGCTCAAGAAGCTGCACCCGAAGCTCAAGGTGCTGTGGTCCTTCGGTGGCTGGACCTGGTCGGCGGGCTTCACCGAGGCGGCGAAGAACCCGGCCGCGTTCGCGGAATCCTGCTACAACCTGGTCAACGACCCCCGCTGGGCGGGCGTCTTCGACGGCATCGACGTCGACTGGGAGTACCCGAACGCCTGCGGCAACACCTGCGACACCAGTGGCGCGAAGGCCTTCACCGGGCTGGTCAAGGCACTGCGCGCGAAGTTCGGGCGCCAGCTGGTGACCGCCGCGATCACCGCCGACGGCTCGGCGGGCGGCAAGATCGACGCCACCGAGTACGGCGCCGCGAGCCGGTACCTCGACTGGTACAACGTGATGACCTACGACTACTTCGTGGCCGGCGCCGGCCCGACAGGGCCGACCGCGCCGCACTCGCCGCTGCGCGCCTATCCGGGCCTCCCCACCGCCGGGTTCTACGCCGATGCGGCCGTCCGGAAGCTGCGCCACCAGGGTGTCCCGTCGTCGAAGATGTTGCTGGGCCTCGGGTTCTACGGCCGCGGCTGGGACGGCGTGACGCAGAAGCAGCCGGGCGGTACCGCCACCGGCCCGGCGCCGGGCACCTACGAGGCGGGCGTCGAGGACTACAAGGTCCTCAAGACCAAGTGCCCCGCCAACGGCCGGGTCGCCGGTACGGCGTACGCCAAGTGCGGCTCGCAGTGGTGGAGCTACGACACGCCCGAGACGGCGTCGGCCAAGGCCGGCTACGCGAAGTCGCAGGGGCTTGGCGGCGTGTTCGCCTGGGAGCTGTCCGGCGACACGGCGAACGCCGAACTGCTGCGGGCCATCGCGGGCCGCTGCTGAAAAGCTGGAGGGCCCGGGCGTGAGTTGCGCCCGGGCCCTTCGTCCACTTAGGAACTACGCGGGAATCCGTGCCGCCGCGCGCCGAGCACCACGGCGAGCACCGGCAGCAGGAGCACGAGCAGCGTCCAGGGGAACGACGCCGGTCCGGCGGCGTCGAGCAGCACCCCGCCGGCCACCCCGCCCGCGGCCATCGCCGCGTTCCACAGCGTCACGAGCATGGCCTGCGCGTTGTCCGCCGCTTCGCCGCCCGCGTTCCCGGCCGCCGTCTGCAGCAGGGTCGGGACGCTGCCCCAGCCGAGTCCCCAGAGCGCCACCGCGACGTGGACGAGCACCGGGCTGCCCGCGAACACCGCCAGCAGGGTCGCGGCCACCGCGACGCCGAGGGTGCTGAGCACCGTCAACGTCCGCAGCGCGCGGTCGATCCGGGCACCGACGACCCCGATGCCGGCCATCGACGCGATCCCGAACACCAGCAGGACGGCGTCTACGGCGTCGCCCATCCCGGCGTGGCCTAGGAAGGCGGCGACGTAGGTGTAGAGCACGGTGTGCGCCAGCACGAACACGAGCGTCACGGCGAGCACGGGCGCCACGCCGGGGACGGTGAGCGTGCGCAGGACCGGCGTCCGGCCGGTCGCCTGTCCCGGCTGGTCCGGCACCGCCGCGGCGATCCAGGCGAGCAGCACGACCGCGATCGCCGACATGACGCCGCAGGCCGAGCGCCAGCCGAGCAGGCCGCCGAGGAACGTCCCGGCCGGGATGCCGAGCGAGAGGGCCAGCGGGATACCGGCCATCACGATCGCGATGGCCTTGCCCTGGTCTTCCGGGACGAGCCGGCGCGCGTACCCGGCCAGCAGCGCCCAGACGACGCCCGCGGCCACCCCGGCGACGAAGCGCGCCACCATCGTCAGCGCGTAGTCCGACGACAGCGTCGTGACGGTGTTGGCCACCGCGAACCCGGCGACCCCGGTGAGCAGCAAGCGCTTGCGGGACCAGCTCGCGGTGGCGGCCGACAGCGGGATCGCGGTGAGCGCGGTGCCGAGCGCGTAGATCGTCACGGCCTGGCCGGCCGCGGATTCGCCGACGCCGAGGCCGGCGCTCAGCCCGGGCAGCACGCCGGCGGGCAGCGCCTCGGTGAGCACGGTGACGAACGCGGCGGTGGTCAGGGCGAGGAGGGCGGTGAGCGGGAGAGTTCGCGTGCTGAGGTTCGTCATGCCGCTATGCTCGAACCCTCACATTGATGTGAAGGTCTACCGCGGAGACTGTGAGGTGGGGCACATGCGGATCGGTGAGCTTTCGGAGCGCACGGGCACGTCCCGGCGGCTGCTCCGGTACTACGAGGAGCAGGGCCTGATCGTCGCGGGTCGCGGCCCGAACGGCTACCGCGACTACGACGAGCCGACCGTCGACCGGGTGATCCAGGTCCGCGGCCTGCTCGACGCCGGCCTGCCGACCCGGATCATCAAGCAGATCCTGCCCTGCCTGGACAAGCCGCGGACGATCTACTTCCCGGACGCGACCCCGGAGATGATCGCCACGCTCGAGGCCGAGCGCGACCGCATGACCCGGCGAGCGGACTGCCTGCTGCGCAACCGCGACGCGATCGCGGAGTACCTGGCCGCGGTCCGCGAGTACGAGGTCAGCCGGTGACGGGCGCTCACCAGCGGCGGGACGGGTCGATCACGTGGACCGCCGCTTCCTCCGCCGATGCCGCGCCGCCGTCGATGCCGGCGTCCGAGGCGTACAGCTCTTCGTCGGTGTCTTCGCCGAAGCCTTCGTCCGTGGCGACCAGGCGGCCCGCCCGGACGTCACCGACCTCGTCGTCGATCAGCTCGCCGTCGGTGTCTTCGCTGTCGCCGAGCCCGTCGTCGTCGAGGTCGTCGGCCAGGTCGGGGACCTCGCGGGCGAGCCGGCCCGCCCAGCTCTCGCCCTCCGCCGTCTCGCGCGCGGTGGTGCCCCAGCCTTCGGTCGCCTGTGCGCGCTCCGGCGGTGAATAACCCTCCGCCAGCTCGTCGCGGTCGTCCAAAGTGTCCTCGGGGTCGAGGATGCCGTTGTCGGCGTTGTCTTCGATGTCGTCGTCCACGGCCCCATCTTCGCGCAACTTTCTTGGCCGCGCCCAGCCCGGGTGATATGACCGTGGGGAGTCGGGGGCATCACCCGACCCGGTGAAAGGTGATCCCTCATGCCGATGAGACGCAGGGTGCTGGCCGCGGGGCTGGCCGGGGTGTTCGGCGCCGCGCTGTCCGGGCGGACCGCGCAGGCTGCCGAAGCTGCGCCGCCGGTGCGGCTGGACCAGCTGAACCTGGTCAACCTGTCGCACGTCAACGACCCCGCGACGACCAACGTCTTCCCCGGTGACCCGGCCTTCGAGCTGGAAACCATCGCCACCATCCCGGCAGACGGCTACTACCTGCAGTTCGTCCGCGAAGGCGAGCACACCGGGACGCACTGGGGCGCGCCCGGGCACTTCAACACCGGGGAGCCGCTCGCCGACGACATGGACCCGGCGGACCTGTTCCGGCCCGCGGTGAAGATCGACGTGCGGGCGAAGGCGGCGCACAACCCGGACTACGCGGTGACGGTCGACGACCTCAAGGAGTGGGAGAAGCGCCACGGCCGGATCCCGAACGAGTCGGTCGTGGTGCTGTGGACGGGCTGGGACGCCAAGTGGGGCACGCCGGCCTTCCCGAACACCGGCGCGGACGGCGTGCTGCACCAGCCGGGGTTCTCGATCCCCGCGGTGCAGTGGCTGATCGACACCGGGCGCCTGGGCCGTCGCGGCGGCACGGGCACCGACACGTTCAGCCCGGACGTCGGCACCGACGAGACGTACACGGTGTCCAAGCTGGTCTACCGGCGGCACCGGATCAGCCTGGAGATCCTGGCGAACCTGAAGGCGTTGCCGACGACGGGCGCCTGGGTGCTGGCGGGCGGCCCGATCAACCGCAGGGGCGCGGGCTCGACGGCGACGATCTTCGGCGTGCTCCCGCCAGGAGTGAGCTAGCCCCGAGCGCCCCAAGGTGGCCTTCGGTGCGTTGAACGCACCGAAGGCCGCCTTGGGTGCGTTGAACGCAACCAAGGCCACATCGGGGCGCTTGGCTAACCGGCCGAAAGCGTGGAGAGGCGGAGCGAGTCGAGCGGGGCCGGGTGGCCGAAGCGGTAGCCCTGGGCGGTCGGGCAGCCCGCGCGGGTGACCAGTTCGGCCTGCTCGGCCGTCTCGATGCCCTCGGCGACCACCGCCACCTCCAGGTCGGCGCACAGGCCGACCAGCGACCGGCACAGGGCCGCGTCCCGGTCCGGGCGGACGCCCGTCGTCAGCGCGCGGTCCAGCTTGATCAGGTCGACCGGCAGCGCGTGCAGCACCGTCAGGGAGCTGTACCCCGCGCCGAAGTCGTCGAGGGCCACGCGGACGCCGAGGTCCTGCAGGCGGCGGATCGCGGCCGCGCCCGCCGCCAGGTCCGGGACCGGCACCGTCTCGGTGATCTCGACGATCAGGCGCTCGGCCGGCAGGCCGTACCGCTCCAGCGCGGACCCGACGCTCTGCTCCAGCGTGGCGGCGCCGAGCCGGCTCGCGCACACGTTGACGTGCACCGTGAGGTCGATCCCGGCCGCGGTGATCTCGCGGCAGGCCAGGTCCAGGACCAGTGCGTCCAGTTCGGCGCCGAGCCCGGCGCCTTCCGCCGCGCGGACGAACGTCTCCGGCGACACCGCGGTGCCGTCCCGCGCGGTCCAGCGGGCCAGCGCCTCCACCGCCACCGGTTGCTCGTCGGCCAGCCGGACGATCGGCTGGAACACCAGCGCGAAGCCCTCCGGGAGGCCGCCGTCCGCGCGGCGCAGTGCCGACGGGAAGTCGGGCGGCCCGTCCGGCGACGGGTGGTACACGACGGTGGTGTCCTTGCCGAGCCGTTTGCCCGCGTACATCGACGTGTCCGCGCGGCCCAGCAGCACGTCGGCGGTGATCGCCGGCTCGGCGGGGTCCGGGACCACCAGGCCCATGCTCGCGCGGACCGGGACCAGCGTGCCGTGCACCGCGAACGGCCGCCGCAGCGCGCTCTGGATCCGGTCGGCGACGGCCTCCGGGGCGTCGACCTCGCCTTCCAGGAGGATGGCGAACTCGTCGCCGCCCAGGCGCGCGACGGTGTCGCCCGCGCGGACGCAGCTCAGCAGCCGCTGCGCGACCGCGTGCAGCAGGACGTCGCCGCCCGCGTGCCCGAACCGGTCGTTGACCTCCTTGAAGTCGTCCAGGTCGACGAAGATCAGCACGAGCGGCCCGTGCCCGCCGTCCGCGCCCTGCTCGACGGCCCGGTCCAGCCGGTCGGCGAACAGCGCGCGGTTGGCCAGCCCGGTCAGCGGGTCGTGGTAGGCCTGGTGGGTCAGCTGCTGCTGGCCCTCGTACACCCGGCGCAGCAGCAACCGGTTGTCCAGCAACGAAAGCAGCTGCCGGGCGAGCACCAGGAACACCACCAGCGCGCCGACGAACACCTCGACGCCGTCCGGGCCGGCCCCGGCCACGATCTGCACGGTGATCAGCAGCGCGACCGCGGTGACCGGCAGGTACGGCAGCGCCACCTGCCACCAGTCGACGCCGACCGGCTGGCTCGCGTCGTCACGCCGGCGCGTGCCGGGCGTGACGAGCAGGGCGTAGGCGATGAACAGCGGGCCGAGCACGAACCCGGCGTCCGACCACGGCTTCATGCTCTCCGCGCCGATGCTGACCAGGTAGGCGAACACGCTGTCGGACGCGGCCAGCGCGACGATCCCGACGGCGGCCAGCAGCAGGTTCGCGCGGTAGGGGCGGTCCACCCGGTCGAACACGACCAGCAGCACCGCGACGACCACGACGACCAGGTCCGACAGCGGGTAGGCGATGGCGACGGCCCAGGTCAGCGCGTCCGGCCCGGTGGCCCGGACCACCTGCCCGAGCGCCGCGGTCCAGGTGAGGATGAACAGCGAGCCGGTGACGACCAGCCCGTCGAGCACCACCGCGACGCCGAAGTGCGCGGTCCACTGGGCGGGCTGCCAGCGCTCGCGGTCCGGCCGCGCCCGCGCCCTGGCGAGCACGAACAGGGCGGCGAGGGCGAACACCGGGAAGCT
The DNA here is from genome assembly GCA_033793495.1 of Streptomyces sp. MN03-5084-2B. Classification (GTDB taxonomy): domain Bacteria; phylum Actinomycetota; class Actinomycetes; order Mycobacteriales; family Pseudonocardiaceae; genus Amycolatopsis. The sequence continues at coordinate 93,783 of JARAWT010000030.1, forward strand.
CAGGTACCCGACGTCGGCCAGCGACGGCGAGGGCAGCCCGCGGCCGTCGATCAGCTGGTACCAGGACCAGACGCACTGGCCGAGCGACCAGCCGGTCATGCCGAGCGCGACCAGCACCCGCCACCACCGCTGGTGCCTGCGGACCCGGCGCGCGACGACGAACCCGCAGACGACGCCGGCGACCCCGGCGCTCAGCTGCATGGCGTCGTCGATCCAGAGGGCGAAGGTGTCGCCCCAGAAGGCGAAGCCGTTGACCACCACCAGGGCCGCCGTGACGAAGACGAGCAGGATGGCCACTGGGTACCGCCGCACTGTCATGGCACCTCACGCGGTCACGCACGCCGGTCGGACCGGCAAACAGTACACCGGGGGTGATCAAGCACAAGCGCACCGGCACGAGCGCCGGTCAGGCCCGGTCGCGAGGTCCGAACCGCGCCTGCGTTCGCGGGTACGGTCGGCGTGGTGATCACGCGCATCCGGGGGTACGCGCTGCCGAGCGGCGAGTACGTCGACCTCTACGCCGACGGGGACCGCTGGACGACCGACCCGGTGCCCGGTGCGACGCTGGTGGGCGAGGGCTGGCTGGTCCCCGGCCTGGTCGACGCGCACACCCACCCGGGCGCCGCGGAGCCCGGGCAGCCGATGGACGCCGAGCTGCTGCGGGAGCAGCTGCACCAGCACGTCGACGCCGGGGTCACGCTGATCCGCTCGCCCGGGCTGCCGGGCGAGCCGCCGCCGTGGTTCGGCGAGGACCCCGACGTGCCGCGGGCCCGGCACGCGGGACCGTGGCTGGCGCAGCACGGTCAGTTCTTCGACGGCTGGGGCCGCCGCGCTGCCCACGACGAGCTGCCCGCCCTGGCAGCGGCGCAGGCCGCCCGGACCGGCTGGGCGAAGATCGTCGCGGACTGGCGCGTCGGGGATTCCGCGGTGCCGGTGGACGTGCTGCGGGCCGTCGTGCGCGCGGTGCACGCGGCGGGCGGGCGGGTCGCGGTGCACAGCCAGCACCCCGAGGGCGGCGCGGCCGCGGTCGCCGCGGGCGTCGACTCCCTCGAACACGGCATGTGCCTCGACCCCGGCCTGCTGGCGCGGATGGCCGCCCAGGGCACGGCGCTGACACCGACGCTGTCGGCGATCACCGACGGCCTGCGACGCCGGGAAGCGGCGCCGGACAGCCCGGCCCGGACGTGGTACCTGAGCGGCGCACGGGTGCACGCGGCACTGACGGCGGCCGCGGCGGAAGCCGGGGTGCGGGTGCTCGCGGGCACGGATTCCCTGCCGCACGGCGGGATCGTCGCGGAGATCCGGGCGCTGGTGGCCGCCGGCGTCCGGCCGCACGACGCGCTGGCGGCGGGGTCGTGGAGCGCGCGGGAGTACCTGGGGCTGGGCGGCCTGGAGCCGGGTGCGCCGGCGGACGCGGTGGTCTACGACCGGGATCCACGGGCGGAACCGGACCAGCTGGCCGGCCCGGCCGCGGTGGTGCTGCGCGGCCGCTGCGTGCGGCGCCGCGGGTGAGCACGGGGCAGGAGGTGTCACAACCCGCCCCGGAGATTCGTCACCGTGGTGACGAAGAGGGGGAAACCATGACCGGTGCGGTCACCGACGAACGGCGGCACCTGACCGGCCTCGCCTACCGGCTCCTGGGCTCGATGAGCGACGCCGAGGACGTCGTTCAGGAGGCGTACGGCCGGTGGTACGCCCTGTCCGCGCCGCAGCGGGACGCGATCGAGTCACCGGGTGCCTGGCTGACGACGGTCGCGAGCCGCATCTGCCTCGACCTGCTCGGCTCGGCCCGCGTGCGGCGGGAGCAGTACGTCGGCGCGTGGATCCCCGAGCCGCTGCCCGGGGAGACGGGTGCGCTCGGCGACCCGGCCGACCGCGTCACGCTGGACGAGTCGATCACGATGGCGTTCCTCGTCGTGCTGGAGTCCATGACCCCGGCCGAGCGCGTCGCGTTCGTCCTGCACGACGTCTTCGGCTACCCGTTCGCGGAGGTGGGCGCGGTCCTCGGCCGGACGTCCGCCGCGTGCCGCCAGCTGGCTTCCTCCGCGCGGCGCCGCGTCCGGGCCGCCCGCGCCCCGACGCCGGCCCGCGGGAGCGCCGAGGTGGTCCGCGCCTTCAGGCTGGCGTGGGAAGCGGGGGACATCGCGGGACTGGTCGGCATCCTCGACCCGGAGGCCACCGTCGTCGCCGACGGCGGTGGGCTGGCCGTCGCGATCCGCCGCCCGATCGAGGGCGGCGAGCGGGTCGCGCGCCACGCCGTGGAGCTGACCGGCCGGATCCCGGCGCTGACGCTCGAGGAAACCACCGTCAACGGGCAGCCGGGCCTGGTCGCGCGGCGGGGCGACGGCGTCGTGGCCGTGCTGGCGTTCGAGGTGGCGGGCGAGTCGGTCCGGCGGATCTGGGCGGTGCGGAACCCCGAAAAGCTCCGCCGGTGGCAGGCGGCGTAGGGAGCGGCTAACCACCGGGGCCGACGCGCTCGTCGTGCCGGCCGCGCGGGGCGGGTACGACGAACGCGATCACCGCCGCCGCCAGTCCGGCGAGCACGGACAGGTGCGCGGCGGCCGGGACGGTACTGATCAGGAACAGCCGCAGCGACCCCGAAATCAGCAGGCGCCACATCCTCGGGCTCATGATCAACAAGTACCCGCGGCGGCCGGCGGTCAACCGGTGGCGGGGCAACGGCCAGGTCACGTTCACCCGCGGGAGTGGTGCGCCGCCCGGGTGAACGTGCTCCGGCCGGAAAGCGTGAGGCGGTGACGAACTGCGTCGATCATTTCGACACCTTCGACGGCGGTGGTTGCGTGGCTTCCCGCCGGGAAATCGTTGTGGCGCAATGCGGCCCCTTGTTAACGGAACGCCAAGGAGATTCGGCGTTTCCCGCATCGCGGGAAAGAGAACCGCGGGATAACGATCCGTTTGCCGCGGCGTGATCGACTGGACATCGGTGGTGGCGCTGACGAACATTGACCTCCTGCGTGGAAGGGGAGGGGAACGGTGAGCCTCAGTGCGGCGGACGTGGTTGGCGAACTCAAGGCCCTGCGCAAAGGGAGGGCAATTTTCACGACACCGCTCGCGGACCGCATCGGCCCCGCATTGCGCTCCACGTGTGGCATTCTCGAAGATGACGGAACCGTGGAGATGCGGCGTAAGCTGTCCGATCGATTGCGCCCGCTGGTCGAGTCGTTGCCGGAGGATCTGAAGATCGCTTTGCTTGCCGCTTTCGCACTCGACGAGCGCGCGCGGAAACCGTTCTACCAGGAACGGGTGCACTGGGCGGCGATCACGCTCGACCGCGACGACCGGACGGTCCGGCGCCGGATCGACGAGGGGATCGAGCAGGTCGCCGCGCTGGCCGTCGCGGCGGCCGTGCCGGCGCCCCGCCACTATCCTGGCCGCGGCTGGCACACCGAAGAACTGCGCGTCACGCTGGCCCTCGACCAACCGGTGCCGGAAGCGTTCGAATTCCGGCGGGTGATCGTGGGCGCCGACCGAATCGCCGTGCTCGACCTGACGCTGACGTTGCCGGTCACCGGTGAATCGGGCAATTCGGCGTGCACGTCCGAGCTCGCCGTCGACGTGTTCCACGGCGGTGTGCTCGACCGCCGGGTGATGGAATCGAGTGACCGGATCGGGCTGGCGTTGCGGCTGCCGGAGCCGTTGCGCCGCGGCGCGCGGCACGAGGTCGGGCTCCGATTCCGGGCGAACCTGCGAGAACCGCGTTACGTCTGCGTGCCGCGGCACCCGTGCGATCTTTTCGATCTGCACGTCCGGTTCGGTGAACGCGTGCCGAAGCGGATCGTGCGCCAGGAAAAGGTTTCCCCGGTGGTGGCGGACCACCGGCCGCGAACCGGTGCCGTGCTGGCGGCCGACGACGCCGGCGAGGTGCACGTCCGGTTCCGGAACCTCGTTCCCGGCTTCGCCTACGGGATCAGCTGGGCCTGAACTTCCCGGATCTGTCCTCGATTTGCCCAGTTCCCGGCCGGTGCCCGGCGGCCGTTCCGCCCGGCTGGTGAACGGTTAACGGACAATAGCTGGACAACCCACACGACACTGCAACGTTGCTGGTCAGCGCCTCGATTACGCCATATGTCGGACCGGAGCGCCCGGCGGCACCACACCGTCCGTTGTGGACGGACACGGGCTCCGGTGGCGGACACGAGGAGGGCGGCGTGGAGACCATGATCGCGGCGGCGGAAGCTGTCGACGGCTATACCGTGCTGGAGGATTCGCCGAGGCCGGAGGGCGGCCTGGCGAAGGAGCGGCTCGACCCGGTGGTGGCGGCGGCGCGCGACGGCGACCCGGACGCGGTCCAGGCGCTGCTGCGGCTGATCAAGCCGACGGTGGTGCGCTACTGCCGGGCGCGGATCGGCGGCCGGGACCTGTCGTACCTCTCGGCCGACGACGTCGCCCAGGAGGTGTGCCTGGCGGTGCTGAAGGTGCTGCCGAACTACCAGGACCGCGGGGGATCGTTCCTGTACCTCGTGCGCGCGATCGCGGCGAACAAGGTCGCCGACGCGTTCCGCTCGGTGGCCAGGGACCGGTCGAAGCCGGTGCCGGAGCTGCCGGACCGGCCGCTGGGCGGCAACGAGCCGGAGAACCACGTCCTCGAGCTGGACCTGGGTGCCCGGCTGGGCCGGCTGCTGGCGGCGCTGCCGCCGCTGCACCAGGACATCCTGTCGCTGCGGATCGTCGCGGGCCTGTCGGCGAACGAGACGGCGGAGGCGCTGGGCATCTCCGCCGGCAACGTCCGCATCACGCAGTTCCGCGCCTTGTCGAAGCTGCGCGGCATGATCGGCGAGGGCGGGTTTTAGGGCGTCACTCCAGCCATTCGGTGATGAAGCGGTCGCTTTCGTGGATGTGCACGGCCTCGTAGACACCGGGGCCGAGCACGGCGAACTTGTGCGGGGTGCCGGCCGGGACGACGAGCACGTCCCCGGCGCCGCCGTCGCGTTCCTCGTCGCCGACGGTGAACCGCGCCCGCCCGCGGATGATCACGAAGGTCTCGGTGTAGGGGTGCCGGTGCAGCCGCGGCCCGGAGCCGACGACGTCCGTGCTTTCGCGGATGACCGAAACTCCGGACCCGACGTCGCGTCCTTCGAAGTTCTCGCTGTCGCTCACCTGCCCAGGGTAGCCGTCGTGACGACCCGGCGAAGCTGCTCGAGCGCCCGGTGCTGGGCGACGCGGACCGCGCCCGGCGTCGAGCCCACCGCGGCCGCGGTCTCCTCCGCGGTCAGGCCGACGACCACGCGCAGCACGACGATTTCGCGCTGCCTGCGCGGCAGCACGCCCAGCAGCTTCGCCATCCGCTCGCGCAGTTCGCGCCGGAGCGCGTGGTGTTCGGGCCCCAGCGACGAGTCCGGCTCGTCGGGCAGCTCGGCCACCGGCTCGTCCTGCCGTGCGGCCGCCTTGCGCGCCGCCGCGACCTTGGTCCGGGCGATGCCGCAGACGAAGTCGGGGAACGGCCGTTCGGGCCGCCGCCGCGGCAGGGCCTTGATGAGCGCCACGCAGACGTCCTGGGCGACGTCGTCGGCCGAGTCGGGGTCCAGCCGTGCGCGGCAGTAGCGTTCCACGAGCGGCCGCGCGGCGGTCAGCAGGTGGTCCGGGGTGGTGGTCATGTGTCCCTCCGTGCGGGGGAACTACCCGCATTCGACGCCGATCGACCCGGACGGCGCGGATTCCCGGCTATTTCCGGGCGGCCCCGGGGCGAGGCGACGATCCGTCGATCGACGGGGGAGATGACCTAGTCCTGAAGGGCACCTTCAGCTCATCTGGTGCGCTGAAGGGCACCTTCCTCCCGTGTGACGCGACGAAGGTGCCCTTCAGCCCGCTTGGTCAGTCGGGGGGCTCCTGGGACCGGAACGCGTCCAGCACGCGACGCTCCCTTTTGGTCGGCCGTCCCGCGCCCCGGTCCCGCCGGGCGACCGGGATCAGCGCGTCCGGTGGCGGCTTCGGCGTCCGGTCCACGTAACAGGTCACCGCGTCCGGGGCCCCCACGCGCTTCTGGATCACCCGGACCACGTCGAAGACCTTCGTCGTCCCGCCGACGCGCAGGCGCACCTCGTCGCCCGGGACGACCGTGGTCGCCGGTTTGGCCGGTTTGTCGTTGACGCGCACGTGGCCGCCGCGGCAGGCTGCCGCCGCGTCCGGGCGGGTCTTCGTCAGCCGGACCGCCCAGAGCCAGCGGTCCACTCGGGTGGACTCCACAGTCGTCCATCATGGCCCATTCAGCGGCACGGGCCCGCGACCCCGTCAGGTTACTCGTGGGTACATGTCGACTTGTCTGCACCACCGAGTTATAACTTGTTCTAAATACCTCAACGGTGAGGAACAACACATGAGTGGCGAACCCGTGTGGAGAACAACTTCTGGCTCCGTTTCCCGTCGTCTCTTCCTTGCTGGAACTGGTTCTATATTGGCCGGTGCCGCGCTGGCCGGCCGAGCCGCCGCTGCACCGTCGCAGCAGGCCTCGATCACGGACGGCGCCCGCGTGTCCGCGCTGGTCGTCGGCACCGGCTACGGTGGCTCGGTCGCCGCCCTCCGGCTCGCCCAGGCCGGCGTCGACGTGCAGATGGTCGAGATGGGCATGGCCTGGGACACCCCCGGCTCCGACGGCAAGATCTTCTGCGCCACGCCCAACCCGGACCAGCGCTCCTTCTGGTTGCGCACCAGGACCAAACAGCCGTTCTCGAACTTCCTCGGGTTCCCGATCGACAAGGACATCCCGCGCTACACGGGCATCCTCGACGCGGAGGAGTTCAGCGGGATCACCGTGTACCAGGGCCGCGGCGTCGGCGGCGGCTCGCTCGTCAACGGCGGCATGGCGGTGACGCCGAAGCGGGAGAACTTCGGCGCGATCCTCCCGACGGTCAACGCCGATGAGATGTACAACGTCTACTACCCGCGCGCCAACGCCGGCCTGGGAGTCGCCAGCATCCGCCCGGCCTGGTTCGAGTCCACCGACTGGTACCAGTTCGCCCGCGTCGGCCGGAAACAGGCCCAGCGGTCCGGTTTCCCGTTCGTGTTCGTGCCGGACGTGTACGACTGGGACTACATGGAGCAGGAAGCGGCGGGCACCGCCACGAAGTCGGCGCTGGCCGGGGAAATCCTGTTCGGCAACAACTACGGCAAGAAGTCGCTGCAGAAGACCTACCTGCCGAAGATCGCCGCGACCGGCCGCGTCACCATCTCGCCGCTGCACCGCGTGACGCAGGTGGTGCCGGCCGCCGGCGGCGGCTACACCGTGACGATCGAGCAGCTCACCACCGCGGGCGCGGTGTCCACGATCAAGACCGTCACGGCGGACACGGTGTTCTTCGCCGCGGGCAGCGTCGGCACCAGCAAGCTGCTGGTGAAGCTGAAGGCGACCGGCGCGCTGCCGAACCTGAACGGCGAGATCGGCAAGGGCTGGGGCGACAACGGGAACGTGATGGTCGGGCGCGCCAACCAGATCTGGGACCCGACGGGGGCCTCGCAGTCGACGATCCCGTGCGGCGGCATCGACAACTGGAACGCGGGCGGTGCCTTCGCGGAGGTCGCGCCGCTGCCGACCGGGATCGAGACGTGGGCGTCGTTCTACCTGTCGATCACGAAGAACCCGAACCGGGCGCAGTTCAGCTGGAACCCGACGACCCGCGCGGTGGAGCTGAACTGGCAGACGGCGTGGAAGCAGCCGTCGATCGACATGGCGAAGACCATCTTCGACAAGATCAACTCGACGGAGGGCACGATCTACCGGACCGACCTCTTCGGCGTGTACAAGACCTGGGGCGACCATCTCACCTACCACCCGCTCGGCGGCGCGGTGCTCGGCAAGGCGACCGACAACTACGGCAGGCTCGCCGGGTACCAGGGCCTGTACGCGATCGACGGCTCGCTGATCCCGGGCAACACGAGCGTCAACCCGTTCGTCACCATCACCGCGCTCGCGGAACGCAACATCGAAAAGATCATCGCGCAGGACTTCTGACCCCGTAGCTCGTGAGGGGCGCCGCCCCCGCCCCTCACGACCGGTGGGACGGCAGCACGCAGACGGTGTCGAGGCCGAGGACGTGGTTGAGCCGTCCGAAGGCCAGCCACGCGCCGAGGCTCATGGACAGCTCGACGATCTCCTGCTGGCTGTACGAAGCGGACATCCGCTTCCAGAACTCGTCGTCCAGGTTGTGGTGGTCGGTCGCGTACCGCTCGGCGTACTCCGCCGCCAGCCGCGTCCGCTCGTCGAAGAGTTCGGTGGTGCGCCACTCCGACACCGCGTCCGCGAACTCCGGCTCGACCTTGACGCCGTCGCGCTCGGTGCGCCAGTCGAGGCAGAAGACGCAGCCGTTGATCTGCGCGATCCGCAGCCGCGCGGCTTCGAACTCCCGCAGCCCCAGCGTCGTGTGCTCGTAGACCGCCAGGGAGAACTTCGACGCGGCGATCCCGATACCGGGCACCATCTCGCCCCAGACGTACCCGATCGGGTCCTTGCCTTCGGGGATGTCGATGTTCACGAGCGCCTCCTTCCCAGCTTGCCCGCCGCCGGGCGCAGCGGGACGTCGAGTGCGTCGTAGAGGCCGGGGTCCGCCGCGGCCAGCCAGTCGATCGCGCCGACCAGGCGGCCGACGGCGGTGGCGTTGCCGCCCGCCGACCGGTTCTCGCCTTCGTCGGTCGCCTCGACGGTGACCTCGATGCGCGGCCGGCCTTCGATGACCACGCGGTGGGCGCCGTCGCCGCTGGGTGGCGTGGGCCAGTCCGGTGCGCACGACGGGTGGATGCGCGTCACGTGCTCGATGACGATCCGCGGCTCGCCGCCGACGATGCCCTGGACCTCGAACCGCACCGCGCCCTGCGTGCCCTTCTCGAACTCGCCCATGGTCCGGGTGGTGACGGTCTCGTCGAGCGGACGCCGGTCCAGCGTCTCGCGCAGTTCGTCGACCTCGACGCCGAGGCCGCGGGCGATCAACCGGACCTGCCCGCCCCAGACCATCGACGGGACGCCGGTCATCAGCATCGGCGGGTCGTAGTCCATCGGCTGGCCCATCCCGACCAGGTACCGGACCGAGTCGGGCTGCTCGTACGTCGAATAGTCGAAGATCTCCTGGCAGCGGACGACGTCGACGTCGGTGCCGAGCCCGCTGATCAGCAGCGGGAGCACGTCGTTGCCCCAGCCGGGGTCGACGCCGGAGACGAACAGCGACCCACCGCCGTCCTTGATCGCCGCCAGCACCGGGTCGCGCAGCTCCGGGGGCGCGTTCCGCTGGTCGTAGAGGGGGTACAGGGCCGGCGTGACGACGACCGCGCCCGCCCGGACCGCGCGGACGATGTCGGCGAGCGCGTCGTCGAACCGGACGTCCCCCGAAGCGGCGTACACGATCGCGCGTGGACTCGCCGCCAGGACGGCCTCGATGTCGTCCGTCGCGGCGACACCCAGCGGGCCGGTGCCGGCCAGTTCGCCCGCGTCCCTCCCGACCTTGGCTTTGTCGTGGACGAGCACCGCGGTGAGCTTCAGCGCCGGGTGGGCGTCGACGGCCCGGATTGCCGCACGGCCGACGTTGCCCGTGCCCCACACCACTGTGGAGATCATGGCGCCGAGTTTTCGCCGGTGGTTCCGCGCGCGGGTAGGAAATCGTTCCGGCCAGCGGACCGCGCGTCCGTTGGTAACATGCACGAGCACCCGAACGTCGTATCGGAGGGCAGCGATGACGATCGACCCGAAGCCCCGCAGCCGCACGGTGACCGACGGGATCGAGGCCGCGCCCGCGCGCGGCATGCTCCGCGCGGTCGGGATGGGCGACGGCGACTGGCAGAAGCCGATCATCGGCGTGGCCAGCTCGTGGAACGAGATCACGCCGTGCAACCTGTCCCTGGACCGGCTGGCCCAGGCGTCGAAGGAAGGCGTGCACGCGGCCGGCGGCTACCCCCTGCAGTTCGGCACCATCTCGGTGTCCGACGGCATCTCCATGGGCCACGACGGCATGCACTTCTCGCTGGTCTCCCGCGAGGTCATCGCCGACTCGGTCGAGACCGTCATGCAGGCCGAGCGGCTCGACGGCTCGATACTCCTGGCCGGCTGCGACAAGTCGCTGCCGGGCATGCTGATGGCCGCCGCCCGCCTCGACCTCGCGTCGGTGTTCCTCTACGCGGGCACCATCGCCCCCGGCTGGGTGAAGCTCACCGACGGCACGGAGAAGGACGTCACCCTCATCGACGCCTTCGAGGCGGTCGGCGCGTGCCGGGCCGGGCGCATGAAGAACGCCGACCTGGACCGCATCGAACGCGCGATCTGCCCCGGTGAAGGCGCCTGCGGCGGGATGTACACCGCGAACACGATGGCGTCGGCGGCCGAAGCCATGGGGATGAGCATGCCGGGCTCGGCCGCGCCGCCGTCCGCGGACCGCCGCCGCGACCACTACGCCCACCTGTCCGGGGAAGCCGTGGTCGGGCTGCTCGAAAAGGGCATCACCGCGCGGGACATCCTCACGCGGGAGGCGTTCGAGAACGCCATCACCGTGGTGATGGCCCTCGGTGGTTCGACCAATGCCGTGCTGCACCTGCTGGCCATCGCGCACGAGGCGAAGGTGCCGCTGACGCTGGACGACTTCAACGCCGTCGGCGACCGCGTCCCGCACCTGGGCGACCTGAAGCCGTTCGGCAAGTACGTCATGAACGACATCGACCGCCACGGCGGCATCCCGGTGCTGATGAAGGCGCTGCTCGACGAGGGCCTGATCCACGGCGACGCGCTGACCGTCACCGGCCGCACGGTGGCCGAGAACCTCGCCGAGCTGGACCCCGACCCGATCGACGGTGAGGTGCTGCGCGGTCTGGACAACCCGCTGCACCCGACCGGCGGCATCACGATCCTCCGCGGCTCGCTCGCGCCCGAGGGCGCGGTCGTGAAGTCCGCGGGCTTCGACACGGCCAACTTCGAAGGTCCGGCGCGCGTGTTCGAGCGCGAGCAGGAGGCCATGGCCGCGCTCACCGAGGGCCGTATCGAAGCGGGGGACGTCGTCGTCATCCGTTACGAAGGCCCGAAGGGGGGCCCGGGCATGCGCGAGATGCTGGCCATCACGGCGGCGATCAAGGGCGCCGGGCTCGGTCGCGACGTGCTGCTGCTGACCGACGGCCGGTTCTCCGGCGGCACCACCGGCCTGTGCATCGGCCACGTCGCGCCGGAGGCGGTCGACGGCGGCCCGATCGCGTTCGTCCGCACCGGCGACCGGATCGCCGTCGACATCAAGGCCCGCAGCATCGACCTGCTGGTCGACGCCGCCGAGCTGGCCCGGCGCCGGGAAGGCTGGGAGCCGCTGCCGAACAAGTTCCCGGAAGGGGTGCTCGGCAAGTACGTGAAGCTGGTGCGGTCGTCGTCCTACGGGGCCGTCACGAGCTGAACGAGGGCGCGCTTGTCCACCTTGCCGACGTCGGTGAGCGGCAGTGCGTCCACGAAGTCCACGGCCGCCGGGACGTGGTGCTCCTGCCCGAAGGTTTCCCGGGCGTGCGCCTGCAGGTCGGCCGCCGTGACCTCGCTCGTCGCGACCACGACGGCGTGCAGCAGCGGCCCGTCGATGCCCGGGACGCCGAAGACGGCCGCGCTCCGCACCGCCGGGTGCGCCGCGAGGGCGTGTTCGACGACGGTGGTGGGCACCTTCGTGCCGTGCTCGCCGACCACGACGACGTCGTCCGCGCGGTCGAGCAGGTAGAGGTAGCCCTCGTCGTCGAAGCGGCCGAGGTCGCCGGTGCGCAGCCAGCCCGCGCCGATCTCCGGGCCGCCGAGATAACCGTCCATCATGGACAGTCCGCGGACTTCGACCTCGCCGTCGCCGGTGAGGCGCGCCTCCATGCCCGGCACGATCCGGCCGACCGAGCCCAGCCGTTCCGGCCGGTCGAGCAGCTCGGCGGCGGAGATGCTCGCGATCATCGGCGCCTCGGTGAGGCCGTAGCCCTGGCCGACGACCGGGCCGAAGACCTCGAGCGCCTGGGCCAGCCGGTGGGGCGGCAGCGGCGCGGCGCCGAGGGACAGCGAGCGGACGCTGGTCAGGTCGGTTTCCGGGCGCTTCGGGTGGTCCAGGACGGCGGCCAGCCGCGGCGGCGTCAGGGAGAGCGTGTCGATGCGGTGTTCCTGGATCGCGTCGAGGACGGCGCCTGCGTCGAAACCGTCGTGGATGACGAGGGTGTCCTGCCGCAGGAGGGTGCCGAGCACGGTGGCGTTGCCGGTCATGTGCGTCATCGGGGCGACCAGCAGCGTGCGGCCGGGACCGTCCGGCGACGGCGTGAAGATGTGGGCCATGCCGTCGTAGATGCCGCTGTGGCGGATGAGCTTGGGGGTGCCGGTGGTGCCACCGGTGGGGAAGAGCAGCCGGACGGTGTCCGGCGGGTGCAGCGGCTCGGGTGCGCCGTCGAGGTCGGCGAGGGTGCGGACGTCACCGGTGGGCCAGTCCCGCGGGCGGTCGGTGACGACGGTGGCGCCGCTCGCCGCGGCGAGCCGGGACTGCTTCGGCGCCGAGGCCGGGACGAGGAGCACGGTCGCGCCGCGCAGGAGGGCGGCCAGCTGGACGAGGACCGTCTCGGGCCGGTTGCGCAGGTCGACGGCGAGCGTTTCGACGCCGCTCAGCCCGCCGTGGAGGCGGCGCAGGCGGTCGCGGGCCTGGTGGTAGGTGGTGACGCCGTCGTGCGCGTGGAACAGGACGCGGTCACCGCCGTCGTCGAGCGCGGCCAGGACCTTCGTCAGGAAGAAGCTCACGCTCCGGGACGGTACTCAGGTGAGGCTTGTTCTGCCGTCGGCCGCCGCATGACCACCCCGTCCGGCCGCCGGTTCGGGCGCGGGGCGCGGCGGTCTAACCAGAACAAGCCTCAGTCCTGGTAGGAAAGCTTCGCCAGTTCCTCGGCGAAGTCGAACCAGTCGCTCTCGCTGTCGGCCGGGACGACGTCGTAGGTGCGGTCGAGGAAGGCGGCGATCTCCTTGGCGGGTGCTTCGAGCACCGCGGCGCCGTCCGGGGAGGTCAGCTCGACGACGACCAAAGCGGGGTCGTCGGCCGGCCCGATCCGCACGTCGCCGTCGCCGCAGCGGGCGAGCAGGCCGTCGGCGAGCAGGTCGCGGCCGAAGAGCCAGCGGACCGCGCTCGCGCCGGCGTGCAGCACCACGGCGACCGCGTACGGGTCGCGGGTGTCGTACTCCAGCTCGGCCGGCACCGGTCGCGGCCCGGCCCCGAAGGTGCGGAGGGCGAAGTCGATGCGGGCGCTGGTCACGCTGTGCGGGTCGGTCATGGGGCCTCTTTGCTACTCGTCGGTTAACTTCCGCTGCTTCCAGGGATAACCCATAGTCAGTTCAACGCCCAGCGTTCCGAAAAACTTTCACACTCCAGGGTGATCAAGAAGTGTCCGACGTCACCGTCGGCGTGGCCGAACGGGCAACTCTCTGACACAGCGTGACCGAAGGTGACAGGAGTTCGGAGCCGCCCGGCCGCCGGATGGGTCCCGGCGCCGGAGTTGCGCCGTCCGGGTGGGAAAGGCCACCGGGCACCAGTCCGCTTCGCCGTCCGGCCGCGAACCCCCGGCAAGTCAGGGGTGACTGGAGGGTGTCGGGAATGGGTGAGCGTGGGCGGCTGCGGCTGCCACCGGACGAGGCGGCGACAGCCGCGCCGACCGCCGAAGAGCTGCTGGCGCGGGTGGCGGCGGGCGACGAGACGGCGTTCGCGTCGCTGTACGACCTCGTCGCCGGTCCGGTGCTCGGCCTCGCGACGCGCGTCCTGCGGAGTCACGCGCAGGCCGAGGAGGTGGCGCAGGAGGTGCTGGTGGAGGTGTGGCGCAAGGCCACCCGGTACGAGCCGGAGCGCGGCAGCGCGCTGTCGTGGGTGCTGACCATCGCCCACCGCCGGGCCGTCGACCGCGTGCGCTCGCACCAGGCCGGCGTCGACCGCGAGGAGCGGGCCGGCCTGATGGACGTGCGGCGGCCGTTCGACGAGGTCACCGAGTCCACTTTGGCCGGTCTGGAGCAGCAGCGGGTGCGGCAGTGCCTGGCCGCGCTGACCGACCTGCAGCGCGAGTCGATCGTGCTCGCCTACTACAACGGCTACACCTATCCCGAGGTCGCCGAGGTGCTGCAGGTCGCGCCGGGCACGGTCAAGACCCGCATCCGCGACGGCCTGATCCGGCTGCGCGACTGCCTGGGGGTGGACCGGTGACCGCCGAGCTGCACACGCTGACCGGGGCATACGCCCTGGACGCGGTGTCCGATGTGGACCGCGCCGAGTTCGAACGCCACCTCGGCGAATGCGCCGCCTGCCGCCAGGAGGTCGCGGAGCTGCGGGCGACCGGCGCGCGGCTGGGCGTGGCCGCCGCGGTGGACCCGCCGCCGCAGCTGAAGCTGCTGGTGCTCGCCGACGTGGCCCGCACCCGCCAGCTGCCGCCGCGGGTGCCGGTGGTCCGCCGGTTGAGCCGGGCCAAGACGTGGCAAGTGCGCTTCGCGCTGTTCGGCGCCGCCGCGGCGGCCGCGGTGGCGGTCGTGCTCGGCGTCACCAGGCCCCCCGCGCCCGTCGACTCGGTGCTGAGCGCGCCGGACGCGTCCGCGATCCAGGCGGTCGGCGAGGGACACGCCACGCTCGTCGTCTCGCGCAGCCGCCACCAGGCCGTGCTGCTCGCGTCGGACCTGCCCGCGCTCGACGCCGGGCACGTCTACCAGGTGTGGCTGATCGGTGGCGGGGGAGCGCGCTCGGCCGGGCTGATGACCTCCGAGGCGTCGCAGCGGATGCTCGTGGCCGACCTGCCCGCCGACGTCGACCGGATCGGGATCACCGTCGAGCCCGCCGGTGGCTCGGCCGGGCCGACGACCCCCGCCGTCACCAGGATTTCCCTTGCTTAGCCGGTGGGCGGCCGCCCTGCTCGGTGTCCTGGCGCTGGTGGCGGCCCTGGCGGCGGGGCACCTCGTCGCCGGGTTCGTCGGCGTCAACGCGTCGCCCTACCTGGCGGTCGGCAACGGCGCCATCGACCTGACTCCGGTGTGGCTCAAGGACTTCGCCGTCCGCACCTTCGGCACGTACGACAAGCTCGTGCTGCTGTCCGGGATGGCCGTGGTCATGGTGGCCGTCGCGGCGGGCGCGGGCCTGCTGTCCCGGCGCACACCGGTGCCGGGCCTGGTGGTGATCACCGGGTTCGGGCTGGTCGGCCTGGGCGCGGTGTCCGCGCGGCCCGACCTCGACGCCGTCGCGTTGCTCGCCCCGCTGGCGAGCCTGGTCGTGGGCGTCGGGACGTTCGCCTTCCTGCACCGGCTCGACGTCGCCCCGGACCGTTCGCGCCGGACCGTGCTGCTGGCGGGCGCCGGCGTGGTCGCCGGGGCGGGGCTCGCGGGCCTCGGCGGGCAGCTGCTCGCCGGCCGCCGGGACGCGGCGGCGTCGCGCGAAGCGGTCGGGCGGCTCGTCCCGGCCCGGACCGCGCCGATGATCCCGGCCGACGCCGACTTCGCGAAGCTGGGGACGCCGGCGTTCCTGACCCGCAACGACCGCTTCTACCGCGTGGACACCGCGTTGACCGTGCCCCAGGTGCGGGCCGAGGACTGGAGCCTGCGGCTGCACGGGATGGTCGACCGCGAGGTCCGGTACCGCTACGGCGACCTCCGGAACCGGCCGCTGGTGGAACGCACGATCACGATGACCTGCGTGTCCAACGAGGTGGGCGGGACCTACGTGTCCACCGCGAACTTCGTCGGCGTCGACCTGGCCGACCTGCTCGAAGAGGCCGGGGTGCGGCCCGGTGCCGAACAGCTCTTCTCGTCCAGTGTGGACGGCTGGACGTCCGGCAGCCCGATCGCCGCGGCTCTGGACCCCTCGCGCGGGGCCATGCTCGCCCTCGGCATGAACGGCGAGCCGCTGCCGATCGAGCACGGTTTCCCGGCCCGGCTGGTCATTCCCGGGTTGTACGGGTACGTGTCGGCCACGAAATGGGTGACCGACCTCGAAGTGACCACCTGGTCCGCTCGGCAGGCGTACTGGCTGAAACGCGGCTGGGGACAGGAAGCACCGATCAAGACACAATCGCGCATCGATACGCCGAAAGGGTTTGAAACCGTTTCCGCCGGGAAGGTGCGCGTCGCCGGGATCGCCTGGGCGCAGCACACCGGGATCGCCGGGGTTGAACTGCGCATGGACGGCGGCCCCTGGCGGGAAGCGATGCTGTCGCAGGAAGTCAACCCGGACACCTGGCGCATGTGGTGGCTCGAGTTCGACGTCCCGCCCGGCGGGCACCAGGTCGTCTGCCGGGCCACCGACAAAAGCGGGTACACGCAGACCGAAACGCGCGCCGGAACCGTTCCCGACGGCGCGACCGGGTGGCACAGTATCGCCTTCACGGCGCGGTGACCTGAATCACCCGAACGGGGGCAATCCGATTTTCCGGCAGTTCCGAATACCGATCAAGAAGAAGTTCTTCAGCCGCATATGGGAGTGATTTTCGTGACCAAGCTCCGTGTCGCCGGAATCGGCGTCGCCGCCGTTGCCGCCCTTTCGCTGACCGCGTGCAGCAGCAGCGACACCGCTTCGTCGGGCAGTTCCAGCAGCTCGATGCCGTCGTCGTCGGTGCCCGCGCCGGCCTCCAGCATGGCGTCGGGTGCCGGTAACGGCGTGACCACCAACGCCGACGTCTTCGGCCCGGCCTGTTCGCAGCTGCCGCAGGGCTCCGCCCCCGGCTCGCTGGACTCGATGGGCCCGCAGCCGGTCGCTTCGGCCGCGTCGACGAACCCGCTGCTGACCAAGCTGGTGGCGGCGGTCAAGGCCACCAACCTGGTCGACACGCTCAACAGCCAGGAGGCCATCACGGTCTTCGCGCCCGCCGACCCGGCGTTCGAGGCGCTGGGCGACGCCAAGTTCGCCGAGCTCGCCGGCAAGCCCGCCGAGCTGGCGCCGATCCTGCAGTACCACGTCGTCGGGAAGCGCTACGACGCCAAGGGCCTCGCCGCGGCCGGTTCGGTCGACACGCTCAACACCGCCGGCGGCCCGGTGAAGATCGAGGGCTCCGGCGACAACATGACGATCAACGGCGCGAAGATCCTGTGCGGCAACATCCCCACCAAGAACGCCACCGTCTTCGTGATCGACAAGGTGCTGACGCCGGGCACCAACAAGTAGTCAGCGTCCGAGCAGGGGGCCGAGGCGTTCCGCGATGTCGGTGAGGATCTGTACGTAGTCTTCGTGCTCGAAGGTGAACGGCAGGGCGAAAGCCACCTCGTCGATCTCGCGGAACGCCGCGTGTTCGTGCAGCCGCTCGGCGATTTCCGCGGACGTGCCGACGAAGTCGGGGGAGAACAGCATCCGCGCGGGCCCCTGCGGTTCCGTGGTGCGGGGCAGCCGTTTCTCGGCGTAGGCCTCGTACTTCGCACGCTGTTCCGGCGTCGCGCGGTCGGTCGGGATCACGACCAGGCCCTGCGAGATGCGGCCTTCGGGGTGGTGTTCGCGGAACGTCCGGACGTGCGAGAGCTGGATTTCGGCGAAGTCCGTGCTCTCGCCTTCGGCCTTGACCACGCTGCTGGTCAGGAAGTTCATCCGGTGCTTGCCCGCCCACTCCGCCGAGCGCAGGCTCGCGCCGCCGTACCAGAGGCGCTCGCCCAGACCCGGTGCCTGCGGCTGGACGCGGTCGGAGAACACCTCGAAGCCCTGGGTCCCGCTGAACCCGGTGGCGGGTTCGCCGCGCACGAAGTCCAGGAGCCGCTGGACGCGGTCGTAGGAGAAGTCCTCGGCGTCGGCGGTGTCCGGGTACAGGGCGTGCTTGACGTCGTCCCAGCGCATCGGCGGGCCCACGCTGAGGCCGGGGTTGAGCCGTCCGCCGGAGAGCAGGTCGACGGTGGCGAGGTCCTCGGCCAGCCGCAGCGGGTTCTCCCAGCCGAGCGGGATCACCGCGGTGCCGAGCTCGATCCGGCTGGTCCGCTGCGACGCGGCGGCCAGCACGGCGACCGGCGAGGAGATGCCGTACTGCAGGTGCCGGTGGCGCACCCAGGCGCTGTCGAACCCGAGCCGTTCGCCCAGCTCGATGATCTCCAGGGTCGACTCGTGGCCCCGGCGCGGGTCGGCCGTGTCGAACAGGCCGATGGTCAGGAAGCCGAGCTTCCGCAGTGGTCGTGACACGCTGCCGATTCTGCTCCCGGACGCGCGGGTGTTCCACCTGGTGGACTACCGCAGCCGGTCCAGGCCGTCGAGGATGAGGTCGAGGCCGAACTCGAACTCCGCCTGGTCGTCGCACCAGCCCAGGGTCGAATCCGGGTCGTCGTGGGCGACGTCGGCCAGCATCCCGACCAGGTTCGGCAGCTGGGCGGCCAGGTCCGGCGGCACCTCGGCCGACGCCCCGGCGTTCGGGTCGAACAGCTCCTGGCTGAACCCGAGCGCGCGGCTGCCCAGCGCGTGCAACGCGTGGTGGATGCGGTCGTGCGAGAAGCCGCCCTCGCGCATCAGGGCGACCAGGCCGTCGTAGTACTTCAGCACGGCGAGGCTCGTCGCCGAGCGCGTGCCGAACAGGTCCGGGGCCCAGCGGTGGCGGAGGAAGACCTGCCGCGCGGCGAGGATGCGCCGCCGGGCCGTCTGCTTCCAGTCCGGGCCGGGCTCGACGCGGGCCACGACGTCGTTGATCTCCGCGGCGACCACCTCGACGATCCCGTCGAGCACGTCTTCCTTCTTGGCGACGTGGTAGTAGAGCGACATCGCCTCGGCGCCGAGGTCCTCGGCGAGCCGGCGCATGGTCACCGCGCGCAGCCCGTGCTCGTCGGCGAGCGCGACGGCCGCCCGCAGCACGCGTTCCCGGCTCAGCGGGATCCGGGCTTCGGTGGTCACGGCGGAGATCGTACAACGTAAGTCGTCCTTGACCCCGAGCTCGGCCCGAAGCTACCTTACGACGTAAGACTTACAACGTAAGGGAGACGTCGTGAAGGCTTTGGTGCAGCGTGCGTACGGTCCGCCGGACAGCTTGACCTGGGAAGACGTGCCCGAGCCGGTGCCTGGACCCGGGGAGGTCCTGGTCCGGGTGCACGCCACCTCGGTCAACCCGTACGACTGGCACTTCCTGAGAGGCGAGCCGTACGTGGCTCGCCTGATGACCGGGGGTTTCGGCCTGCGGCGTCCGCCGGTCGGGGTGCTGGGGTGCGACCTTGCGGGCCGGGTCGGGACGGCGGGCGACCGGTTCGGACCCGGTGACGACGTCTACGCGCTGCTGCCGCGGGGTGCGCACGCCGAGTACGTCTGCGTGCCCGAGGACCTGCTCGCGCCGATGCCGGCGAACCTCACCCACGAGCAGGCGGCGGCGATGCCGATGGCGGCTGTCACGGCGTTGCTGGCGTTGCGGGGTGTGGCAGCCGGGCAGCGGGTGCTGGTCAACGGCGCTTCCGGCGGGGTCGGGACGTTCGCCGTCCAGCTGGCTCGCGCGTTCGGGGCGCAGGTCGACGCGGTGTGCACCGACGTCTCCTCGGTGCGCTCACTCGGCGCGGACCACGTCTTCGACTACCGGGCGGAGGACTTCACGCGCAGCGGCCGCCGCTACGACGTCCTGCTGGACGTCGCCGGGACCCGGTCGGTGTTCGCCTGCCGGCGGGTGCTGGTGCCGGGCGGCACCTTCGTCGCCGTCGGCGGCCCGGCGGGACGGTGGATCCAGCCCGCGGGGCACGTCTTCGCCGCACTGGCGTCCGGTCTCCCGGCGCGGCGGCGGGTCGTGCTCGCGGACGCCGTGGCCTGCCGGGACAAGGCGGCGGTCCTGCGCGAGCTGGCCGGTTTCGTGGAGCGTGGCGCGGTCACGCCGGTCGTCGGCCGGAGCTACCCGTTCGACGACCTGCGTGCCGCGTTCGCCTACTCGGAAGCCGGGCACGCCAAGGGAAAGATCGTCGTCACCCTCGGCGTGCCGGACTAGCCGTGGTGCGGGCAGTTGCCGCGGTAGTCCGAAATGGACGTGCTGGTGGCCGGGATCGGGCAGAGGAACTGCTCGTAGCGGGTGTCGTTGTCGATGAACCGCTTGAGCCAGGACAGTGTGTACTTCGCGATCGTCGTGTTCGGCGCGGTCGGGACAGAGTGGCCGGCACCCCGCAGCTCGAGGTATGCTCGGTCCAATGTGGACGGAAGGCTCGTGTAGAACGGGATCGAGTGCGACGCCACCGGTGCGGTGGTGTCCGACTGTGCGCCGACGACGAGCGTCGGCACCCGCAGCGTCGACCAGTTCGTGTTGAGGTCCCAGCCGGTCAGGGGCACCGCGGCCCGCAGCGACGGCCGGGAGGCGGCCGCTTCGAGGCTGCCGCCGCCACCCATGGAGTGCCCGGCGACGCCGAGCCTGCTGCCGTCGACGCGTGAACGCACCGAGCTCTGCTGCGTCAGGTAGTCGAGTGCCGCCAGCAGCTGCCGTCCGCGGCTGTCGGGAAAGTCCCAGCCGCTGAGCGTGTCGATGGTGAAAACCACGAAGCCCTGCGAGGCCAGGCGCGGGCCCAGCCACGCGATGGTCGACTGGGTGCCGGTGAAACCGGGCGAGATGGTGAGGGCGCCGAACGTGCCGGCGGTCGTGGTCGTCGGGTAGTAGATGGTGCCGCCGCCGAAGCCGGAGACGGTCGACCGCGCCACCGTGACGGTGCTCGTCGCGAACGAGCCTCGCGCGGCTTCGATGCTGGCGGTGGTGGGGTCGGGGCCCCGCTCGTAGGGGTTCGCCGCGGCCGGCGCCGGGGCGGCGAAGCCGGTGGTCAGCGCCAAGGCGGCCAGCACGACGCCGGCGGTCCTGGCGCGCCACCCACGGTGGCGGGAATCCTTCTCACGCGAGCCGGACGTCGTCGGCAGGCTGGTGCGTGCGGACATGGATCGCTCTCTTTCCCCGGGCAGGCGAAAGCGCGCCCGGACACAGACGGGCGGATCGGCAGAACTGGTGCACGGCAACGGAAAGGTGTGCTGCAGGGAGGGGGTGCGCGGAAGCGCTTTCCCAGTGAAACACCTCGGCCGAATGTTTCACAACGTCCGAACGGAGGGAATGGGCGGGTGCTCAGCGACCCCGGACCGGCTCCAGGGCTCCGCGCGCCAGGGTGTCCACCAGGGTCGTCACGACGGCCAGGTCCACCGAGCGCGCGACCAGGATGTCGGAGTAGAGGAAGGACTCGCCGAGCCGGACCACCGCGAAGGCCAGGTCCGGCAGCCCGACCAGCGGCGCGAGCCCCGCGGCGTCGGCGTCGGCCCGGAACAGGTCCACGTGCGCGTCGACCAGCCCGGGCTGGACGGCGCCGCGCGGGTCGGTCAGCACGCGCAGGGCGACCGCCGGCTCCGCCTCGATCAGCTTGCGCAGGCCGGCGCTGCCGGCGACTTCGCGGCGGTAGGCCTCCATGACCCGGAGACAGCGCAACCGGCCGTCCGGCGCGCGGACGGCGTCGCCGTGTTCGGCGCGCCAGCCGTCGAGCGCGCGCTGCCAGGTCCGGTCGGACAGCAGCCGCAGCGCCGCGCCCATCAGGTCGTCGCGGTTGCCGACGCGCCGGAACAACGTGGCCCGCGAGATCCCCAGTTCGGCCGCCATCCGGCCGAGGTCGAGGCGGGTGCCGGTGATCAGCAGCCGTGCCGCGCGCCGGACGATGTCGTCGGTCGAGACGGTCACCGGCGTTATTTTAGGCGCAGGTAGGTGCCGGTTACCTTGAAGTGCGCGGGGGGCTCTCGGTTAGCGTGGGTTTCGTGCGCGTAGACATCTGGTCCGATCTGGTCTGTCCCTGGTGCTATCTCGGCAAACGCCGCTTCGAGCGGGCGGTGGCCGAAGTCGGTGTCGACGTCGAGGTGGTGCACCACTCGTTCCAGCTCGACCCGTCGTTCCCCCGCGGGACGTCCCGGCCGACGCGCGAGGTGCTCGCCGAGAAGTACGGCCGCACACTGGAAGAAGCGGACGCGATGGAAGCCCAGATGGAGGAGCGCGCGGCGGCCGACGGCCTCGAGTACCACCTCGACGGCGTCCACATGGGCAACACGGTCGACGGCCACCGCCTGGTCCACTTCGCGGCTGCGCGCGGTCTCGCCGACGCCGTCGTCGACCGGTTCTACGCGGCCCACTTCAGCGAGCGCCGCTCGCTGTTCGACCACGATTCGCTGGTTTCGCTGGCGGCCGAAGCGGGGTTGGACGCCGACGAGGCGCGAGCCGTGCTCGAGTCCGACGCGTACGAAGCGGAAGTCGCGGCGGACGGCGAGCAGGCCCGCGCCCTCGGTGCGTCCGGCGTGCCGTTCTTCGTGATCGACGAGCGGTACGGCGTGGCGGGAGCCCAGTCGTCCGAGGTGTTCGCGCAGGTGCTGAGGCGAGTCAGCGACGACGCCGCCGCCGGGTGAACCGCGACCGGTCGGTGGCGACCCCGGCCAGGTGCAGGGCGACGCAGAGCAGGCCGGCGGTGGTGAGCGTCCCGGTGGTGATCACCGGGCCCAGCCCGAACCCGGCGAGCTCCATGAGCAGGGCGAGCCCGAAGAGCACGGCGGCGAGAATGGCGAGCATGACGGCCTCGTTTCCGTGGGTGGGGCCGAACGGTCCACGCCACTGGGACGTTGGGGGTACCGGATTTTCCGGCTTGGTGGCCGGTAATGCCCCCGCCCCCCCCCCCCCGAAACACCGTCACCGATGAAGCGCCCGGAGACGATCGAAGAGACGGGCGAACTGGTCGAGGCGGCGGGCGGCAAGGCGGTCGTCGTCCGCTGCGACTTCATGTCAC
>JARAWT010000031.1:0-115874 GCA_033793495.1 Streptomyces sp. MN03-5084-2B
TGCTTTTGTTTTTTTTGTGTTTTTTTTTTTGTTGGGTCGCGCCACCCCGCATGTTACCGGGGCCTTTTGTTGGGCGGGGCTGATTGTTTTAAAGGCCACCGGTGCTCTTGGGGGCCGCTGCCGAGCTGCTCGGCAGCGGGACCTGGTCGTAGCCGCCCTCGATCTGCTGGGACATCAGCTGCTGGGAGGCCTTGATCGCCGTGTCGGCCTGGGTCTGCAGGCCCGTCACGTCGCCGTCGAAGCCGGCCGTGATGTTGTGGATGTCGGTCTTCGCGGTGGCCAGGATCTCGTCGGCGCTGGGGCTGGGCCCGGGCTTGCCTTCGTCGTGGGCCTTCTTCGCCGCGGCCAACGCGGTGTTGATCTGGGTTTCGGCCGTGGCGTTGCGCTCGTTGACCGCCTTCTCCGCGGCGAGCTGCTTGTCCCCGACGTTCTTCTTGATCTGGTCGAGGGACTTCGCGAGGTCGTCGAGGTCCTTGGCGACGTCCTCGAGGTGGGTCTGCACCTTGGTGCCGGCGTCGCGGACCTGGCGGACGTACTTGAAGAACTCGTCGGCCGCGGGCCCGGCCCAGACCTGCGCGTCCAGTGCGTCGGTGGAGCCTTTCAGGGAAGCGTTGTGGTCACCGGCGTTCTTGCCCGCCTCGCGGAACTGCGCGGCCGCCGCGGTGATCTTTCCCAGGTCGACCTTTTCGACCTGGTCGACCTTCTTCATGAAGGCTTCCCAGTTGTCCGGCGTTCCGGCGCCGCCCCCGTTCAAACCCACTGTGGTGCCCCCGGTTACTTGTCGACGTGCAGTTTGAGATCACTCGCGCCGACCTGGTCGGTTTCGGCGATCAGGCCGGCGGCCTTGCGCATGGCGAACCCCAGCGCCTCCATGTGCTTGCCCGCGGCGTCGAACTGGTTGTGCACGCCGTCCTTGAACTTGCCGACGGCGCTGTGCGCGTCGCCCTTTTCGTCCATGCCGCCGAAGGGGCTTTCCTTCTCGTGGTCCAGCCCGGTGACCTTCTGCTTGGACTTCTCGAACTCGTCCTTCAGCTTCTCCACCTGGCGGGCCGCGATGGCCATCGAGTCCGGGTCGTAGACAGGCACGGTTCGTCATCCCCTTCGGAAACTTGTCTCCGCCTGATCGGACGTCGTCACGACCAGGACGGTTCCGCGCTTACTTTATGACTTCCCGAGGGGCGCGCGTACGCTTCCCGGCCAACTTCCACCCGGCGGGGATCAGGCTTCCGCCACCAGTTCGCGGATCCTGGTGGCGAGCAGGGCGTTGTCGGCCGGGGTGACGGTGGCCCACTCGCGGCCGTCGCCGTCGCGGCCGACCTGGAACAGGTAGCGGCCCGCGTCCGTGTCGAAGAACGCCACCACCCGGCCCGCGCGGTGCACGACGCCGTCGCGCGACGTGCGTTCCGCGCCGAACTGGCCGCGGGCCTCCTGGCCCAGCAGCATGCCCGAGAGCTCCTGAGCCTGGAACAGCGGGATCCCGCGGTCCTCCAGCGCCGTCACCAGCGCTTTCGCGTCGCCCTTCGCGGCCGCGTCGGCGGATTTCACGACGTCGTAGGGCAGGCTGACCGTCTGCCCGATCCCTGGGCCCAGGTCGCCCGCCACCGAGACCGCGGCTTCCGCCAGGCCGTCCTCGGTGGCCGGGATCAGCCAGACCTCGCCGTGGTCCACCACCGCCAGCACCGCCTGGCCGCGCGAGCTGACCGCGCGGCCGCGGATCTCGCGGTCCGCCCACACCCACACGTCGATGCCGGACCGCGGGCGCGCCAGCAGGTGCAGCAGGTCGGCCAGCTCGCCGGACGCCCGCCGGTTGCGGGCCAGGCGCCGCTCGCTCAGCGACGCCCACGCCGACTCGACCAGGTGGAGCCGCTCGGCGCGGGTGGCTCCTTCGCTCGGCACGTCCAGCGCGACGTGCCGCCGGGGCAGTTCGAAGGACTCCCAGAGCACGTCGAACTCGAGGGCCGACAGGACGAGCGACACGGTCAGCGCACATCCCCGCCGTGGTCACCGAGCACGTCGGGCGACACCATCCGCTGGTCGGCGAACAGGTCCTGGTCGTCGACGCCGTAGCGGCGGACGTGCTCGGCGTCCTCCTCCTGCGGGGCCGCCTCGGCCAGGAACTTCGACTCGCCGGGCCGCTGCTTCGGGCTGATCTGCTCCGACTTGCGCAGCGCGGCGGCCTCCTCCTCGGGCAGCTCGCCGACCGGCAGCGGGCGGACCGGGCCCTTCGGCCCGCTCTTCTCGCGCCGCTCACGTTCCTTGTCGCCGCTCAACGCGCCGCCGGCCACGCCCGCGCCGATCGCCGCCGCGCCGGCGCCGATGTCGCCGGGGGTCGCGCCGGGCTTGATCGGCAGGCTGCGTTCGCCGGTGTACTGGCCGGGCTGGAGCGGGGCCTGCGGCATCGCGCCGACCGTGCGGCCCTTGGCCAGCAAGCCGTCCGGGCCGCGGCCGGTGGAGCTGTCGATGCCGGTGGCGCCACCGGACGTGCCGCCGCCACCGCCACCGAGCGCCTTGATCGGCGTCGTCGCCGGGGCGGAGCCGGGCGGCTGGGCGCCGGGCGCACCCGGCGGGCAGAACGGCTCGCCCTGGCCGCCGGCTCCCGGGCCGGGGGTGAAGCGGCCGCCCGGGTCGCCGGACGTGCCGCGGCCCGGGGTGTGGACCCAGCCCGGTCCGGGCTGGGTGACCGGCGGTTTCGTGCCCGACGGCGTCGTCGACGAACTCGGCGTGGTGTGCTGGGCGGCCGCGGCGCCGGCCGTGCCGGCCGAGCTGGTCTGGCGCGCCGGCTGCTGCGCGGGCGGGGCGGCCTGGACGGGCTGCTGCGCCGCGAAGCCGTGGACCGGGGTCGGCTGGTCGGCGTGGACGGTGTGGGACACCGGCTGCACCACGGGCGGATCGACGTGCACCGACCGGACCTTGTCCGAGGCCGGCTTCACCCCGCCGTCCGGGGTCACCGCGACCGCGGCGCCGGCGACGTCCAGCACTCCCGGCGTGATGCCGGGGGCGGCCAGCTTCAGCGACTCCGGGTCGGACAGGGACTGCGTCGAGAGCAGGTTCGAGCCGCTCTGCTGCGCGTACTCGTTCAGCGCCTGCTGTGCCTGGGCCTTGGCGTCGTTCGCGGCCTCGACCTGCCGGGCGTGGTCGGTCTCGAAGCCGATGAGGCTCATCAGCAGGCCGTCGGTGAGGGTGAAGCCGCCCGCGCCCTTCCGGACCGTCTCGGCGTCGGGCAGCTTGTACTTGGTCCGGTTGAAGGCCTCGCCCTGCTCGAAGACCATTTCGGCGGCGTGCGCGACCTTCGTGGTGGCGTCCTGGGAGAAGCCGGCCTGCTCGGTGAACACCTGGCTGGCCGCGCCGCCGGCCTGGCTCTGCCATTCGACGCCGAGCTCGAGCAGCTGCGCGCGCAGCGTCTGGTCGGTGTGGGCGAGCGCGGTCGCGACGGCCTTCAGCGCGTCGACGGCGGTGCCGATGCTGCCGGTGCCGTCGCCGTTGATCATCCGGGTGATCTGGTCGGCGATCGCGGTGTTGGTCCAGCCGTCGAACCGGTGGTTCTGGATCCCGGCCGCGAGCTCGGAGAATTCCACGCGCCCTCCCTAGTTGCGTGCTTTCAGGGACTGCAGCGCGATGTCGGCGGCGTGCGCCGACATCTCGCACAGCTGCGGCTGCGTGAGCTTGCCGCGGGTGATGGCGAAGGTCTGGACGGCGAGCGTCTGGCCCTTCGCGACGCCGACGAGCGTTTCGCAGTCGGCCGGGTCGCCGGCCGCGCGGTAGTTCGTCAGCGCCGGGTAACCACCGATCGTCTTCGGTTCGGTGGTCATGCTGTTCTTCTTGCGGGTGCCGGTGATCCACTGGTCGAGGTCGGCCGACACGGCCCGCACGTGGTAGGAGTGCACCGGCTCGGCGCCGTCGGCGTCGAACACGCAGGTCCGGCCGTCCTCCTCCGGCGCCTTGCGAGGGACGCTGGTGATCTTCAGGGCGTCGAGCTGCACCTGCGGGAAGATTTCGCACAGGTCGACGCCCTGCAGCGAGAGGTCGGCGGGCCGTTGCGGCAGCTGGGCGGCCTTGGCGCTCTGCGACGCGGCCGTGGCGGCCGTTTCGACCGGGTACGGCGTGCCTTCGGTGCCCGCGGAGCAGCCGGCGAGCGCCGCCGTCGCGAGCACGCCTCCGGCGATCCGGTTACGCACCGTGCTTGCTGCGGTCACCGAACACCGCCGCCTTCTCCTCATCGCTGAGCTGGTAGTCCTTCGCGGCATCGCGCAGCTGCGAGACCAGGCGCTTGAGGCCGGCGACGTACTCGCGGACCTGCCCGGCGTAGGAGCGGTCACCGTCGGCGATCAGGGTGTTCCAGGCCTGGACCGACTGCGTGCTGATCACGTCGGCGGACGGCGCGTCGATCCGCAGCTGGCCGAGCCGGGTCAGCAGCTGGTCTTCGAGTGCGTTGGCCTGCTCTTCGACGATCCGGGCGACGTCGAGGAGCTTGTCCGGGTGGACCAGGACGTCCGCGGCCGCCGGTGCCACCGGGACGGCCGAGCTGAGGTCGTATGAGGGTCCTGACATGCTCTCCCCTGACGTCATACGGACAGTGACCGGCCGGTTCCCGTCGAGGCTACCAACGCGGATGTGACAGCAGCCTGAGTTTGGACGAAGAGCAGGCCCGGCCGGTTCCCCCGATCCGTGGAATCAGGCCCGCTGTTTGGCCGTCGGGGCGCCGACCTCGCCGTTCGCCGCCTTCAGCGCGATGTCCGTGCGGTGGTGCGAGCCCGCGAGGTGGACCTTCTCGACCGTCTCGTACGCGTGCTTGCGGGCCGACTTGAGCGTCTTGCCTGTGCCGACCACCGACAGCACGCGGCCGCCGGAGGAGACGACGGCGCCGTCGTCACGGCGGCGGGTGCCGGCGTGCAGGACGCCTTCGATTTCGGCGCCGGTGATGACGTCCCCGGTGCGCGGCTTGCCGGGGTAGCCGTCGGCGGCGATCACGACGGTGACCGCGGCGCCGCCCGACCACTCCAGCGGCGGGTGCTCGGCGAGCTTGCCGGTGGCGGTGGCGTGCATGAGCCCCGCGATCGGGGTGCGCAGCAGCGCCAGCACGACCTGCGTCTCCGGGTCGCCGAAGCGGCAGTTGAACTCGATGACCTGCGGGCCGTCGGAGGTCAGCGCGAGACCGGCGTAGAGCAGGCCGGAGAACGGCGCGCCACGGTTCACCAGCTCGTCGGCGACCGGCTGGACGACGGTCTCGACCAGCTCGTCGA
This sequence comes from Streptomyces sp. MN03-5084-2B, assembly GCA_033793495.1. Lineage (GTDB taxonomy): Bacteria > Actinomycetota > Actinomycetes > Mycobacteriales > Pseudonocardiaceae > Amycolatopsis. Next base: position 5,241 of record JARAWT010000031.1, read on the forward strand.
CCAGGTTCTCGGGCGCCCAGGGCAGCGGCGCGTAGGCACCCATGCCGCCGGTGTTCGGGCCGGCGTCGTCGTCGCCGACGCGCTTGAAGTCCTGCGCGGGCAGCAGCGGGACGACGGTGTTGCCGTCGACGAAGCAGAACAGCGACGCCTCCGGGCCGTCCAAAAAGGACTCCAGGAGGACGGGGTGCCCGCCGTCGAGCAGCATGATGGCGTGCTTGCGCGCGACGTCGTAGTCGGTGGTGACGACGACGCCCTTGCCGGCGGCCAGGCCGTCGTCCTTGACGACCCAGGTGGGGCCGAAGCGGGCGAGGGCGGCGTCGAGGCGGGCCGGGTTGTCGACGACCTCGCTGCGCGCGGTCGGCACGTTCGCGGCGGACATGACGTCCTTCGCGAAGGCCTTCGACCCTTCGATCCGCGCGGCGGCGGCGGAGGGGCCGAAGCAGGCGATGCCGGCCTTGCGGACGGCGTCGGCGACGCCGGCGACGAGCGGCACCTCGGGCCCGACGACGACGAGGTCGGCCTGCCAGCTCTTGGCGAGCCCGGCGACCGCCTCGGGATCGGCGGCTTCGACGCCGAGCTGCTCGGCGACCGCGGCCGTCCCGGCGTTGCCGGGCGCGCAGGCCAGGGCCGTGACGGCGGGGTCGCCGGACGCCGCGAGGACGAGGGCATGCTCACGGGCGCCGGAGCCGATTACCAGTACGCGCACGCCGCACAGCGTATCCGGCCGGGTTCGCGGAGGACATCGCGCCGTCGCCCGGGGGTGGGGTGCCGGTCTGTCCACAAGTCGCCACCGGTGTGGACAACTCGGTCCGGGGCCCCGGCGATCCGGAGGTTTTGTCCGCCCTCGCCGATACGCTGGAAGCGGGGGCAGCCCCCAGGGAGGGCGGGCTCAGCGGGCGAACAGGAGTCCACGTGCCGTTCACCGCCGCGTTTGCCCGGATACGCACTTCGGACGCTTGCGACATCGAGGGTTGCGCGGGTAGTCAGGGCACACCCTGTGTGAAAAGAGGTCACCAGATGAAGCGCAAACGTGTCGGTCTACTCGCCTTGGCCGGGCTGGCGCTGCTGAGCGTCACCGGCGTCGGGGTCGGGTCAGCCAGTGCGGCCGCAGTGTCCGACACAAGCGGGGGGTCCGCCGATGCGGCCGCGCGCGGGCGGGGCCACCATGACCCCGTGATCATCGGACACCGCGGCGCGCCCGGGTACCGGCCGGAGCACACGCTCGCCTCCTACGAGCTCGCCTACCGGATGGGCGTCGACTGGGTCGACGTCGACCTCGTGCCCACCAAGGACGGTCAGCTGGTCGCGCGGCACGAACCCGAGATCGGCGGGACCACCGACGTCGCGAAGCACCCCGAGTTCGCGGACCGGAAGAAGACCGTCGTGCTCGACGGGGTCACCACGACCGGGTGGTTCACCCAGGACTTCACGCTGGCCGAGCTGAAGACGCTGCGCGCGGTCGAGCGGATCCCGCAGAACCGGCCGCACAACACGCTGTACAACGGCCGCTACCAGATCGCCTCCTACCAGGAGGTCCTCGATCTGACGAAACGCCTCGGCCGCGAGCTGCACCGGACGCTGGGCACCTACCCCGAGGTCAAGCACTCGACGTTCTTCCAGTCCATGGGCAACCCGACCGAGCCGAAGCTGGTCGCGATCCTGAAGCGCAACGGCCTCGACCGGCCGGACGCGCCCGCGATCATCCAGTCGTTCGAGGTGTCGAACCTGATCGCGCTGCACAAGCAGGTCCGGACGCCGCTGCTGCAGCTGACCTCGGCGAGCGGCGCCCCGGCGGACTTCGTCGCGAACGGCGACAAGCGCACCTACGCGGATCTCGTCACGCCGCAGGGCCTGCGCGAAGTCGCGAAGTACGCGAAGTACCTCGGGCCGGACAAGGCGCAGGTCATCCCGCGGGACAAGAACGACAACCTGGGCACGCCGACCGCGCTCGTCGCGGACGCGCACGCCGCGGGCCTGAAGGTGCAGCCGTACACCTTCCGGAACGAGAACCCGTTCCTGCCCGCGAACCTGCGCTCGTCGGCCGAGCCGGACGCCTACGGGGACGTCTTCACCGAGGAAGCGGCGTTCTTCAAGGCCGGCGTCGACGGCTTCTTCGCCGACCAGCCGGACACCGCACTGGAGTCGCTGCACGCCTTCCTGGGCCGTTAATCGCTTTGCCGCGGGGGCGCTTCCGTGGACGCTGAGTCCATGGAAGCGCCCTTTTCCGGTGTCGTGCTGGTCAGCCGGGGTGACGAGATCCTGCTCGCCGAAGCGTCCGGGTACGCGCACATCGCGCACGGCGTCGAAAACACCATCGACACGCGCTTCGCGATCGCCAGCGGCACGAAGGGCCTGACCGCGCTCGTCGTGGTCGGCTTGGTCGCCGAGGGGCGCCTCCAACTGTCGACGAGAGCGCGTGACGTCCTCGGCGAGGACCTGCCGCTGATCGACGACCGGGTGACCGTCGAGCACCTGCTGACGCACACCTCCGGCATCGGCGACTACTGCGACGAAGAGGCCGGCCCGCCGCCGACTCCATTGCTCGCCACGTCGGCCGACTACCTCGCCGCGCTCGACGGCTTCCCGCAGCAGTTCCCGCCCGGCGAGCGGTTCCGCTACAACAACGGCGCGTTCGTCGTCCTCGCCCTGATCGCCGAACGGATCTCGGGCATACCTTTCGCCGACCTCGTGCGGACGCGCGTCACCGAGCCGGCCGGGATGACCGACACGGAGTTCCTCCGCTCGGACGCCCTGCCCGCCCGCACGGCCACCGGGTACCTGGAAGACGGCCGCACCAACGTGTTCAGCCTTCCGGTCGTGGGCCACGGCGACGGCGGGAGCTACAGCACCGCCCCGGACTTCCGGAAGTTCTGGCCCGCGCTGCTCGACGGCCGGATCCTGCCGCGCGAGTGGGTCGACCGGATGCTGCGCCCGCACGCGGAGGGCTACGGGCTGGGCTTCTGGCTGCCCCGGCCCGGCGTGGTCCGGCTGGAGGGCGGCGACCACGGTGTGACGTTCCGGAGCACGCACGAGCCGTCGTCCGGGCTCACCGCGACCCTGATCTCGAACAACCACCGAGGTGGCGGGCCCCTGCTGGGCCGGCTGGACGAGTTCTTGACGAAGGCTTGACACCCTTCGGGACCAGGGCTACCTTCGGCGAATTCAATGGTCTGGCCGCATACCTTTCAAGAGGTGCCCGATGGATGTTTCCGACCAGCAGACCACCCCCGACCACGCGGACGACGACAGCGCCCGGCTACACCAGCTGGGATACGCCCAAGAGCTCAAACGGACGATGTCGGCGTTCTCGAACTTCGCCGTCTCCTTCACGATCATTTCGATCCTCTCCGGCTGCCTCACGCTCTACGGCTTCGGCATGAAGACCGGCGGCCCGGCCGCGATGATCTGGGGCTGGCCACTGGTCGGGCTGTTCGTCATCCTGGTCGGGCTCGGCATGGCCGAGGTCTGCTCCAGCTACCCGACCGCCGGCGGGCTGTACTACTGGGCCGCGAAGCTGGCACCCGGCAGGTCGGGTCCCGCGTGGTCGTGGTTCACCGGCTGGTTCAACCTCATCGGCCAGATCGCGGTCACCGCGGGCATCGACTTCGGCGCGGCCCTGTTCCTGAACGCGTTCCTCGACCTGCAGTTCGGCTTCGAAGCGACGCCGGGGCACACCATCCTGCTGCTCGCGATCATCCTCGTCGTGCACGGCCTGCTGAACACCTTCGGCGTCCGGATCGTGGCGATCCTCAACAACGTCAGCGTGTGGTGGCACCTGATCGGCGTGCTGGTGATCGTCGGCGTGCTGGTGTTCGTGCCGGCCAAGCACCAGGACGCGTCGTTCGTCTTCGGCAGCTTCGTCAACCAGACGGGCTGGGGGTCGACGTTCTACGTCTTCGCGCTCGGGCTGCTGGTCGCGCAGTACACGCTGACCGGCTACGACGCGTCCGCGCACATGACCGAGGAGACGAAGAGCGCGGCGACGGCCGGCCCGCGCGGCATCGTCATGTCGATCGTCGTCTCGCTCGTCGCGGGCTGGATTCTGCTGATCGGGCTGACGTTCGCCATCCAGGACTACGACGGCGCGGTCGGTTCGGCGACCGGCGTGCCGCCCGCGCAGATCTTCATCGACGCGACCGGCGCGGTCACCGGCAAGTTCCTCCTGCTGATCTGCATCGGCGCCCAGCTGTTCTGCGGCATGGCGTCGGTGACGGCGAACTCGCGGATGATCTACGCCTTCGCCCGCGACGGCGCGATCCCGGGCTCGGGCTTCTGGCACAAGATCAACAAGCGCACCCAGACCCCGACCAACGCGGTGTGGCTCGCCGCGGGCGGCGCGCTGCTGCTGGCCCTGCCGTACCTGTGGAGCGCGACGGCCTACGCCGCGGTGACGTCGATCGCCGTGGTCGGGCTCTACGTGGCCTACGTGATCCCGGTCTTCCTGCGGGTTCGCCGCGGCGACTCGTTCGAGCCGGGACCGTGGACGCTCGGCAAGTGGGGCAAGCCGATCGGCATCGTCGCGACGGTGTGGGTGGTGCTGATCTTCGTGCTCTTCATGCTGCCGCAGGTCTCGCCGGTGAACGTGGATTCCTTCAACTACACGCCGATCGCCTTCCTCGTGGTGCTGGGCGGCGCCGCCCTGTGGTGGGCGATTTCGGCCCGGAAGTGGTTCACCGGGCCGAAGGTGCAGGGTTCCGAGGCGGAACTGGCCGCGGTGGAACAGGAACTGAAGGACCTCGGCTGAGAACGGTCGTGAGTGAGAAACCGTGTTCTAACACGGTTTCTCACTCACGACCCCGCCGCGGCAGGCTCAGGAAGCCGCGGGGGTTTGCGGGGCCGGAGCCGGGTCCGGTGCCGGGGAGCGGCGGCCGGGGCGGACCACCGTCACCGACGCCGCACCCAGTGCGCCGACGGCCGCGAAGGCGTAGAAGCCCCATGGGTACGCGATTCCCGCCGTCAGCAGCGCGCCGCCGAGGATGGGGCCCGAGATCGCGCCGATGCGGCCGATGCCGGCGGACCAGCCGAGGCCGGTCGCGCGGATCGCGTCCGGGTAGATCCGGCCGATGTAGGCATACACCAGCACCTGGGCGCTGAACACGAAGCAGCCGGTCAGGAACACCGCCGCGTACAGCCCCACCGCGGGCAGCTTCACGCTCAGCAGGGCGAGGAACACCGCCCCCGCGCAGAACCAGACGATGGCCGACGGGCGGATACCGACGCGGTCGGCGACCCGGCCCGCGACGAGCAGGCCGGCGATGCCCCCGAGGTTCAACGTCAGCAGCAGGCTCAGCGCCGCGCCGAGCGGGTACCCGGCCTGGCGCATGATCTCCGGCAGCCACGTGTTCAGGCCGTAGACCAGCAGCAGGCCCATGAACGAGGTGACCCAGAAGGCGATCGTCGCGCGCAGCAGGCCGCCGCGGAACAGCCCGGCGACGGCGTGCCCGGCCGACCGCTCGGTCGCGCGGACCCGCTGGAACGTCTCGGACTCCGGCAGGTACTTCAGCATCAGCGGAACCAGCACGACGGCGGGCAGCGCGCCGGCGACGAACATCGCACGCCAGCCCAGCGGCGAGATCAGCACGATGCCCAGCAGCGCCGTCAGCACCGCGCCGACGTGGTAGCCGGTCATCACCGTGGTCGTCGCGCTGCCGGCCTTGCCCTGGCGCGCGTACTCCGTGACCAGCGTGATCGCCGTCGGCAGGCAGCCGCCGAGGCCGAGCCCGGCGACGAACCGCAGCAACCCGAAGACGAACGTCGACGGCGCGAAGGCGCACAGCAGCGTGCACAGCGAGAACAGCGTCACGGAGATGATCAGGGACTTCCGGCGGCCGATGACGTCGGTGACCGTGCCGATCGCCAGCCCGCCCAGCATCATCCCGGCGAGCCCGACGGTCGAGACGACCGATGCCGTGGCCGGGGTCAGGCCCCACACGTGGCCGCGGAGCAGCACGGGCAGCACCGTGCCGAGCACGACCAGGTCGAACCCGTCGAGCAGGACGGCGGTCCAGGCCAGGGGCACGACCCAGGAGCGGGTGCCAGGGGACATTGGAACCTCCGGAGGTGCGTCGGTGCACGTCTTCCGCACAGGTGTGCGTATTGCGAACAAGTATGCAACGGGGGGTCCGACGGAATCCAGCGGCATTCCGCTGAACGGAAGCCGAGCAAGGCCGCGCGACCTGCGGAAAGATCGAGCGAGTGGAACTTTTGACGCTGATGGGCGTGCTCGCGGGTTCGCTGGTGCTGACCGCCGTCGCCCGGCGGTACAACCTGTCGGCGCCGCTGCTGGTGGTGGTCGTCGCGCTCGGCGTGGCGCTGATCCCCGGCGTGCCGCGGTTCGAGCTGGAGCCGGAGCTGGTGCTCACCGTCGTGCTCCCGCCGCTGCTCTATTCGACGTCGCTGGAGAGCTCACTCGCGCACTTCAAGCGGGCACTGCGGCCGATCGTCGCGCTCGGCGTGGTGCTGGTGGCGGTGACCGCGGTGGTCGTCGCCGTCGTCGTGCACCTGCTGCTGCCGGACGTGCCGTTCGCGTCGGCCCTGGTCCTCGGCGCGGTCGTGGCGCCACCGGACGCGGTGACGGCCGTGGCGATCGGGCGCAAGCTCGGCCTGCCCCGGCGGGTGATGGCCGTGCTGACCGGGGAAAGCCTGGTGAACGACGCCGCCGCGCTGACGCTCTACAAGGTCGCGCTCGCCGCGGTCGCGGGCACCGCCGGCTCGGCCGGGCACGGGTTCGCGGTCTTCGGCGTGGCGACCGTGCTCGGCATCGCGGTCGGCTTGGCGATCGGCGCCGTCGTGGTGCTGATCCGGCGGCTGCTCGACGACCCGCTGATGGAGTCGGCGTTCGGGATCATCGTGCCGTTCGCCGCCTACGTCACCGCCGAGCACCTGCACCCCTTCAGCGACGACTTCAGCGGGTCCGGGGTGCTCGCCGTCGTCGCGGCGGGCCTGCTCCTGGGCCACCGCGCGCTGTACGCGTCACCGGCGACCCGTCTGCAGGACAGTTCGGTGTGGGCGTCGATCGACGTCCTGCTGGAGGCGCTGGTGTTCGCGCTGATGGGCCTGCAGCTGCCGTTCGTGCTGGACGGCGCCCAGCACGCGGCCCGCGACAACGGCACGCTCGGGCTGGTCGCGGTGGCCGTGCTGGCGGTGACGATGCTGGTGCGGGTGCCCGCGGTGTTCGTCTCGGCGTACCTGCCGCAGACGATGCGGCTGTTCGGCCGCGGCCGCGCGGCGCCGTCGTGGCGGGTGCTGGCGGTGGTCTCCTGGACGGGCATGCGCGGCGTGGTGACCCTCGCCGCGGCGGCCGGTGTTCCGGCGGACACCCCGGGGCGCGCGGAGATCCAGCTGTTCGCGTTCACCGTCGCGATCGGGACGGTGCTGCTCCAGGGGCTCACCCTGCCGCCGCTGATCCGGGCGCTGGAGGTCGAAGACCCCACGGAGGCATCGCGGGACGAAGCGGAAGAGCTCGCCGCGCGTGAAGTCGCGAAGCAGGCGGCGCAGGAGCGGTTGCGCGAGATCGGCCGCGAGCGCCTGGCTTCGCTGGACTTGCCCCCGGAGAAGGTGGACCGGCTCAAGGAGCGGCTCCAGCGGCTGATCGACATGCGCTACCGGTTCGCCAAGGCGGCGATCACGCTGTCCGGCGAAGAGCATTCGGGAAGTCCGCAGGCCCAGTTCGCGAAGGCCCGGCGCGAGCTGCTGATCACCCAGCGCAAGGCGATGATCGAGGAGAACCGCGCGGGCCGGCTCGACGACGACGTGCTGCGGAAGGTGCTCCGGGAACTGGACCTGGAGGAGCTGGCGGTGTCGGCGACTATCCCCAACCGCCTGAGCTAGCAAGCGCTTCCGCATGCCGGACACCCCGGCTCCCAACGCATGAGAACCCGGGCGGGGCACCCGGAAGTCGCCCACTCTGTGGCGAAACCCGATCACCCAGGAGAGCCTCATGTCGCTGACCGAAGTCATCGAAGGCACCCGCAAGGCCGTCGACGCCGATCCGCACAACGCCGCCGTCTCCTTCAGCGTCGACCACACCCTCAAGCCCGGCACCCGGACCGAAGTCGAGGTCAAGGTGCGGGACCACGGCTTCACCGTCGACGAGCCGGCCGCGCTCGGCGGGACCGACCAGGCCGCCAACCCCGTCGAGTACGCGCTGGCCGCCCTCGGGTCCTGCCAGGTCATCACCTACCAGTTCTGGGCGGCGAAGCGCGGGATCCCGATCGACTCCATCAAGGTCACCGTCGACGGCGACCTCGATCTGCACGGCTTCTTCGGCTTCTCCTTCAACACGCGCCCCGGCTTCGGGGACGTGCGCGTGTCCGTCGAACTCGAGGGCCCGGCGAGCCGGGAGCGCTACGAAGACCTCAAGCGCGAGGTCGACGAGCACTGCCCGGTGCTCGACCTGTTCCGGAACGAAACGCCCGTCAGCACCAAGCTGACCTAGACGAATTCATGCCGCACGATCGTCTGCTCGCGGCCCGGGCCGACGCCGATCGCGGAGATCCGGGCGCCCGACAGCTCTTCCAGGCGCTCGACGTACGCGCGGGCGTTCGCCGGGAGCTCCTCGAACGTGCGGCACGCCGAGATGTCCTCGAACCAGCCCGGGTGCTCTTCGTAGATCGGGATCGCGTGGTGCACGTCGGTCTGCGTCATCGGCATGTCCTGCGTGCGGAACCCGTCGACTTCGTAGCCGACGCACACCGGCACCTTCTCCAGGCCGGACAGCACGTCCAGCTTCGTGAGGAAGTAGTCGGTGATGCCGTTGACGCGCACCGCGTACCGCGCGATCACCGCGTCGAACCAGCCGGTGCGGCGGGAGCGGCCGGTCGTGACGCCGAACTCGCCGCCCTGCTTGCGCAGGTACTCGCCGGACTCGTCGTGCAGCTCGGTCGGGAACGGGCCGGAGCCGACGCGCGTGGTGTAGGCCTTGAGGATGCCGAGCACCGTCGTGATGCGGCCCGGCCCGATGCCCGAGCCCGCGCTCGCGCCGCCGGACGTCGGGTTCGACGACGTCACGAACGGGTAGGTGCCGTGGTCGACGTCGAGCAGCGTGCCCTGCGACCCCTCCAGCAGCACGGTTTCGCCGCGCTCGAGGGCCTGGTTGAGCTGCAGGCGCGTGTCGGCGATGCGGTGCGCGAACTTCTCGCCCGCCGCCAGCACCTCGTCGGCGACCTGGTCGGCGTCGAGGGCCTTGCGGTTGTAGACCTTCACCAGCACCTGGTTCTTGAACTCCAGCGCGGCTTCGACCTTCTGGCGGAAGATCTTCTCGTCGAGCAGGTCCTGCACGCGGACGCCGACGCGGGCGATCTTGTCCTGGTAGCAGGGCCCGATGCCGCGGCCGGTGGTGCCGATCTTGCGGCTGCCGAGGTAGCGCTCGGTGACTTTGTCGATGGCCACGTGGTACGGCATGATCAGGTGCGCGTCGGCCGAAATCAGCAGCTTGGACGTGTCCACGTCCCGCGCTTCGAGGCCGGAGAGCTCGTCGAGCAGCACACCCGGGTCCACCACGACACCGTTGCCGATGACGTTCGTCACGCCCGGGGTGAGGATGCCGGACGGGATGAGGTGCAGGGCGAAGTTCTCGCCGTTCGGCAGGACCACCGTGTGACCGGCGTTGTTGCCACCCTGGTAGCGGACGACCCACTGGACGCGGTCACCCATCAGGTCGGTGGCCTTGCCCTTGCCTTCGTCTCCCCATTGGGCACCGATGAGCACGATGGCCGGCATGTGACACTCCAGTTGTTCGACGACTGAGGTTTAGTGTCCCGGACGGACACCGGTGGCGCTGACGAAATGCCGGTGCATGACTGTAACGGAGGACCTGCGGGTGCGCGGAATCGTGGTGGCCTGTGGCGACGACGCGGCCGGCTTCGAGGACGTCGACGACGTCGAGTCGGTCCGCGTGCCGAGCCGCCCCGGCAAGGCGGAAATCGACCCCTTGCTGGGCGAACACGATCACCTGGTCGTCTCGGGCACGGACGCCGACCTCGCCGCGGTCGTGCTGCGCCTGCTCCGGAAGGACGCGGTCTCCGGCGTGTCGGTCGGGTTCGTCCCGTCGTCGCCGGACTCGGTCGTCGGCGCGCTCTGGGGGCTGCCGAAGACGCCGCTGCAGGCGCTCGCGCTGGCGTTGCGCGGCGAGGTCGACCCGGTGCCGCTGATCCGCGACGACGTCGGCGGCGTGCTCGTCGGGCGCGGGCAGCTGCGGCTGGTCCGCGGCGTGGCCTACGCCGACGAACAGGTGGCGCTGCGCGGGCCGGCCGCCTCGATCGAGGTGACGCCGGACCCGGGCGGTCCCGGCCTGGCCGTGCGCGTCGTCAAGGGCACCATCTTCAAGCGCCCGACGACGCTGTACTCGCGGGCGTTCCAGATCGGCTGCATCCCGACGCGGCCGGTGCGCGACGACGTCGTCCACGAACGCGCGGTGAACAAGTGGACCTGGTACCGGCACACCGAGGACCTGCGGCTGGTCCGGGGCGCCGTCTGACGGACAGCAACACGTCACCTATACGTGTTGTACGCGCCACTCCTGTGCTTCAGGGTGAGCTGTCCCCACCGACATGGAGGCAGCAATATGCCAACCAGGCGTGCTGTTCGTCACTCGTTCACCGTCCTCGTCGTCACCGCGGTGCTGTCCGGCACGCTGGCCGGCGTCGCGGACGCGACCCCACCGGGCATCCCGTCGGCCACCACGGCGAAGTCCGAGCTCGCGACCCTGACCGTCAAGGCCGACGGCTCGCAGACCGGCTACAGCCGCGACAAGTTCCCGCACTGGATCGACCAGGGCAACAGCTGCAACACGCGTGAAGTGGTGCTCAAGCGCGACGGCACGAACGTCGTCACCAACTCGAGCTGCGCCGCGACCTCCGGCAAGTGGGTGAGCCCGTACGACGGCGCGACCTGGACCGCGGCGTCCGATGTGGACATCGACCACGTCGTCCCGCTGGCCGACGCGTGGCGCACCGGCGCGTCCTCGTGGACGACCGCGCAGCGCCAGGCGTACGCCAACGACCTGTCGGATCCGCAGCTGATCGCCGTGACGGACAACGTCAACCAGGAGAAGGGCGACAAGTCGCCCGACGCGTGGAAGCCGCCGCTCGTGAGCTACTGGTGCACCTACGCGAAGATGTGGGTCGCGGTGAAGTACAAGTTCAAGCTGACGATCAACTCCGCCGAGAAGTCCGCCCTGACGGACATGCTCAACCGCTGCTGACCCCAGTACGCTGGGGCGGTGCGGATCTTCTTCTCGTGCCGCCCGGCGTACGGCCACCTCTTTCCCCTGCTCCCGCTGGCGAACGCGGCCCGCGCGGCCGGGCACGAAGTCGTCTTCGGCACCGGTGAGGCATTCGTGCCGAAGGTGCGTGAGCTCGGCTTCGAGGCCCACCGCGCAGGCCTCGGCATCGCCGAGGCGGAAGCCGAAGCCCGGCGACGGCACGGCGACGACGCCGGGTTCGTCGAAGTCGCCCTCACGACGTTCGGCGAGTTGCTGCCGCAGTCGCTGCTCACCGACCTGCCGCCGCTGCTCGAGGACCTGCGGCCGGGTCTGGTGGTCTACGAGATGAGCGACGTCGGCGCCGGGGTGGCCGCCCGCCGCGCGGGTCTGCCCGCCGTTTCGGTCGCGATCGGGCGGTCGATGCCGCCGGAAATCCTGGCCATGGCCGCCGAACGGCTCCGGCCACTGTGGGGCACGCTGCCCGCGGACGCCCTCTTCGGCGACGCCTGCGTCGACGTCTGGCCCGACAGCCTCCGCGACCCGGGTACGGCCGCCGTGCCGACGGTGTTCCGGATGCGTCCGACGCAGTACAACGCGGCCGTCCCGCTGCCGCCGCTCCCGGAAGACGGCTTCGTGTACTTGACCCTGGGCACGGTGGTCTTCGGCGCGACCCAGGTGCTGCGCGGGGCGATCGCCGCCCTCTCGCGGCTGCCGGTAGACGTGCTCGTGGCCCTCGGCCCGGGCGATCCCGCGGCGCTGGGCCCGGTGCCCGACAACGTTCGGGTCGCCGGATTCGTGCCCCAGGCCGAGGTGCTGAAGCACGCGGGACTGGTGGTCCACCACGGCGGCACGGGCACGGTGCTCGCCTCGCTCGCGGCCGGCCTGCCGCAGCTGGTCCTGCCCCAGGGCGCCGACCAGTTCGCCAACGCGGAGACGCTCGCGGCGCTGGGCGCGGCGAAGGCGCTGGTGGGGGACGCGGTCCGGATCGACGCCATCGAGTCGGCGGTCCGCGAGCTGCTGGCCGACCCGGCGGCGCGGAAGGTCGCACAGGGAGTCGCCGCCGAGATCGCCGGCATGCCCGCACCTGAGACGGTCCTGGACGACCTGGTCACCTGGGCGGGCTGAAGGCCACCTTCACCTCACGTGACGCGAGGAAAGTGCCCTTCAGCGCGTCAGATGCGAGGAAGGTGCCCTTCAGCCCGCCTTGGTCAGCGCCAGGATCTCGCGGGCCACGGCGTCGTTCTGGCGGAAGGACAGCGCGTTCGTCCGCGGCCGGGTGAAGGCCGCCGCCGAGCGGGCGCTCGTGTGCGGGCCCACCGCGAACCGGTGCGGGTGGGGGCGTCCGGTGCCGTCGAGCACCCGGGAGTCCGAAACCCGCGTGTGGATGCGGCCCGACGGCAGCAACGCACCCGTCACCGGGTCCGTCACCGCCTCTTCCGCCAGCTCGCCCGCGTCGCGCAGCTGCCGGAGCAGGCCGTCGGCCGCGCGCGTGACGCTGGGGGCCGGCAGGCGCGCCTCGATCAGCGTGCGGGCCTCGACCGTCTCCGGGTGGCTCGCCGACGACGCCACGAAGACGCCGCGCTCCGCCGTCACCCGCATTTCCGCGCCCGCGAAGGAAACGATCCCGGCTTCGTGCAGGGCGAGCAGCTCCTCCAGCCGCCGCGGTGGCGGCCCGCTGGCGTAGTACGAGAAGAACCCGTGGAACCAGCCGTCCATATCGGACACTTGGGAAGCGGCGCTCAGGCGTCCTTTTTGGACCAGTACCGGCAGCTGGCCGTACACCGACAGCAACGCCGTGAAGGCACCAAGGTCCGCGCTGAACTCCTGGTCCGCCCGGCGCGCCAGGTCGGCCTCGACGTACTTGCGCAGTTCCTTGCCGAACTCCTCCGCGGTACCGAAGGTGCGGCCGTCCATCGGCCGGTCCAGCCGGTCGAGGTCGAGCCGGTCGGCTTCGGCGGGCACTGCCCGCGCGACGAGGTCCCGCATGGCCGGCGAATCCCAGGCCAGGTCGGCAAAGGCGTCGGCGAACACGGCGAAGTCCATGCGAACACGGCCGGGGTGCCCGGTGAACAGCTCGCTGTAGTAGCCCCAGGCCAGCTCCTTCGCGATCAGCGGCCAGACGTCGGCGCGGAAGTCGAGGGCGGGCCCGGCCAGCCCGTCCATGGCGTAGGCGTCGAAGAACCTGGGCAGCCGCAACGGTTTCCCGCGCAGCCGGTAGCCGATCTTCGCGTGGTAGGGCACCCCGCGCCGCGAGCCGACGTGCAGCACCGGCTCGGCGCCGCTCGGGTGGTAGCGCAGGCCGCCGCACGGGAGGTCCTCGAAGCGGCCGCCGCGACCCTCGGTCAGCAGCAGCATCAGGTCGGCGAACGCCAGCCCGAACCCGCGCACCAGCACGGGCTCACCAGGTTCGACACCCGTGTAGTCGACGTCGGCGGTGTAGCCGGCCGGGTAGTAGGCCAGCCCGTGCCGGGCGGCGAACGCCACCAGCTCGCGCTCCCGCGCGTCGGGTTCCGCGTCGAGGTGCCCGACGGTGAAGACGACGGCGTCCGCCACGATCGCCGACCCGTCGGACAGGCGGACGGTGTGGCCGTCGACCCCGGTCGCGCGGGCCGCGTGCTCGACGACGTCGACGTCGTCGGGCAGGTCCTCGACGACCTTCCGGTACACCCAGGTCAGGTAGGCGCTCTGCAGGCGCCGGGTGGGGAAGTGGAAGGGGTCGAGCGCGGTCAGCTCGGCGACGACGTCGGGTGGCACGTCGGCGTCGATCCCGCCGTCACGCACCTTCCGCGCCCACTCCAGCAGCGACGGCCCCGGCCGCACCGGGCCCGCCAGCTTCACCGAGTCGTCGGTGAACATCGTGACGTCCTCGGGCATGGAGTTCATCCGCAGCAGCGGCGACTGGTCGTAGCGCCACACGCGGCCGGGCCCCGGCGGGAACGGGTCGATCAGGTGCACCTCGAGCCGGCGGCCGCCGAGGAACTCGCCCGCGTTCGCGCCGAGCCGTTCGAGGACGCCGACCCCGCGGGGCCCGGCGCCCACGACAGCCAGGGTGAACGGCGCGAGATCGGCCACGAACCCGAAGCTACGCCGGGGTTCCGGCAGCGGGAGGCCTTCCCACGGAGCGGAACCCATCCACCGCGCGTGCGGCTCCGAATCCCTCGGGCACACCGGCGAAAGGAGCGAACTTGACCTTCGTCCACCGAGGCGCCCGGGCCTTCTCCAGACCGCCTCACCAGCGAATACTTGGCTGATGAGCTCGGTCCGCCGCACCGCGTCCACACCGCGCAGGACGTGGTCGGCACCCTCCTCCGGGGGAACTGGGCGATCTTCGCCCACGAATGGGCCGATCCGGACGGGATCGACCCCGAGCACTGGCGGGACGTCGTCGAGGCCGCCGCGGAGGCGGCCGGGGTCGACGTCGAGTTCGTGGTCATCCCGCGCCGGTCCCTGACCGTCGTGTTCAACCGGGCGGTCCCGCCCACCTTCGAGCAGGTCCGCGCGTCGATCGAGGTCGTCGAACGCTCGCGCGGCCGCAGCTGAGCGTCCCCGGAGGCGCCACGGCCACCTCGCGTTCGCGAGGTGGCTACTTTTGCCTCTGGCGACCGACCAAGCGGTACGGAATGATCCACGGTGACTCCTGGGCGACCGGTCAGACACTGCGGGCTATCGTCTGACCCGTTCGGGAAAGCTCCGTGACACGTTGGATACCAGCGAAAGAACCTAGAGATTTACCAACTGTCACGGGACACTGGCTGGGGGAACTCACGTACCGTGACGGCCTGGTGACCAGCCGGTCAAATCGACCACCTGGTCCGAGGGCGGGGCACGGTCTGCACACGGAGTCGGAGAAACGCATGGCAGCACCGCCGGACCGGGTCACGTTCCGCGAGGTGTTCGGGATCGCCGAGTTCCGGGCGCTCTGGTTCGCGGAACTGTTGTCGATCGCCGGGGACCAGCTGGCGAGAGTCGCGCTCTCGATCCTGGTGTTCACCACCACCGGTTCCGCCACGCTGACCGGTCTCACCTACGCGCTGACCTTCGCCCCGTCGCTGATCGGCGGCATCTTCCTGACCGGGCTCGCCGACCGGTTCTCCCGGCGCACCGTGATGGTCGCCGTCGACCTGCTCCGGGCCGGGCTGATCCTGCTCGTCGCCGTGCCCGAGCTGCCGTTCTGGGTGGTCTGCGTGCTCGTCGGCGGCGTGTCGCTGCTGAACCCGCCGTTCAAGGCCGCCCAGCTCGCGCTGCTGCCGCAGGTCCTGGAGGGCGACCGGTTCGTCGTCGGCATGGGCGTGCGGACCATGACCGTCCAGTCGGCGCAGCTGCTCGGCTTCGCCGGCGGCGGCGCGCTGCTGCTGGCCCTCGACCCGCACGTCGCGCTGGTCCTCGACGCGGTGACGTTCCTGCTGTCCGCGGCCTTCGTCCGGTTCGGCGTGCGTGCCCGGCCGGCCGCCGCGAAAGCGGAGACGCGCAAGTCGTTCTTCGCCACGATCGGCACCGGCGGCCGGGTGGCGTTCGCCAGCCCCGCGCTGCGGACGCTGGTGCTGTTCACCTGGCTGATGGGCCTGCTGCCGGTCTACGAGGGGATCGCCGCGCCGTACGTCGCGTCGGCGGGCGGCGGCCCCGAGCTGGTCGGGCTGCTGCTCGCGGCCGACCCGGTGGGCAGTGTGATCGGCACGTTCATCTTCACGCGGTGGGTGCCGGCCACCGCCCGGCCGAAGCTGATCGCGCCGCTGTCGGCGCTGTGCGGGGTGCCCATGCTGGTGGGCTTCGCGCAGCCCGGGCCGTGGGTGTCGATCGTCCTGTTCGTCCTGTCCGGGGCGTTCGGCGCGGTCGCGCTGCTGCAGGCGACGGCGTCGCTGACGCTGGCGGTGCCGGACGAGAACCGCGCGCAGACGATGGGGCTGTCCAACACCGGGTTGACGACGATGCTCGGCGTCAGCCCGCTCGTCGGCGGGGTGCTGACGGACTACTTCGGCGCACAAACGACAGTCGGCATCTTCGGCGTTGCCGGATTGATACTTACGGCGCCCCTCGCGCTGGCGTGGCGGCGCGCGCGGCTTTCAAGGGCTGGCGAAGGCGAGCACGACTTTGAGACCCAGCGCGCCGAACACGCCTGAGCACGCTCGACACGCTGGCTTCGTCATCGCGACCTTGCGGCGCGGCTCCGGCTCACTGATCTCTGGAACGCATCGCTGGCCACCCTTCGATCCGGCGTCCCGGAAAATGTACACACCTAAGGCCCTTGTGGACAGACGGCAAACGGGCTGAAACTGTCCGTGAGTGGTTCATCACCACCACCGAGCGCAAGGGTTTGGGGGAAAAATGGTCACATTGGGGGAAGGGTCTGGACAAGGCGTGATTTCTGGTGTTGCGGGCTGGGCGCTGTGGCGGCGGCCGCCCCGCTGGATCGCTGTCACGCTCGCGGCGATCGCAGTGCTGGTGGGCTGGACGGCCGTCGCCACGGTCACCACCCCGGTCACGTTGAAGCACCTGGGCATCCTGGGGCTGCTGGGGGCCCTCGCACTGGCCCAGACCGAGGTCAGCCGCCGGATCGAGCGCCAGCGGCGCATCCTGAGCGACGGCCCGCACATGAACATGACGTCGGTGTGGCTGCTGCCCGCCGCCCTGCTGCTGCCGACGCAGCTGGTCACCTTGCTCGGGGTGACGCTGTACGTCGGCCTGGCGCTGCGCAGCTGGTCAGGCACCCGCCCCGGCCAACCGCACCGGGTCGCCGCGAACGCCACCAGCGCGACGCTGTCGGCGTGCTCGGCCGGGCTCGTCACGCTGTACTCACCCGAGCTCAGCGTCGTCACCGTCTCGATCGCGGTGCTGGTGTACTTCGTGGTCAACGCCGCCCTCACCGGACTCGGCCTCTACCTCGCCAACCCGGCGGAAGCGACGGTCGAAAGCTGCCTGGGCGGCATGGACGACAACCTCCTCGAGCTGTCCACGCTGTGCGTCGGCGGCCTGCTGGTGATGGTGCTCGGCCACGAGCCGCTGCTGTCGGTGCTGGTCATCCTGCCGCTGTACGTGCTGCAGCGGTCCGTGCTGATCAAGCGGCTGGAGGAACTGGCCACCACGGACCAGAAGACGCAGCTGCTCAACGCCACCACCTGGCAGGACGGCGCCCAGCGCGAGGTTTCGCGGGCGGAGCGGGAGAACGGCAGCTTCGGCGCCATGATGATCGACCTCGACCACTTCAAGCGGATCAACGACACCTACGGGCACCTCGCGGGGGACGACGTCCTCAAGGCGGTCGCCGCCGTGGTCAAGCAGGAGACCCGGGCGCACGACCTGGTCGGCCGGTTCGGCGGCGAGGAGTTCGTCGCGTTGCTGCCATCGACGTCCAAAGAAGACGCGATAGTCACGGCGGAGCGGATCCGGCAACGGGTCAGCGAACTGGTCATCAGCACCAAGACCAACGAGGGCGCCGCCGTCGACATCGAACGGCAGACGGCGTCCATCGGCGTCGCCGCCTTCCCGCTCGACGGCTCGTCCATCGAAGAGGTGATGGCATCCGCCGACGCGGCCGTGTACGCGGCCAAGCACGGCGGGCGCAACCGGGTGGTGGGTTCGGTCGCGGCCCTTGCCGCGGCTTAACGCCCTTACCGCAGCCGGTCGATGACGTCGCTCGCCTTGGTCTGGAGGCGGGCGACGCCGCCGACGGTGAATTCGGTGAGCAGGTCGATGAGGGCGTCCTGGTCCGGCGGCTCGCCGGCCCAGGTCGCCTGGACCAGTGACTCGGTCATGGCGAAGAAGAGCGTGACGAGCGCGCGGTCCGCACGGCCGGAGTCGATGCCGTGGGCGGCCCACCGCTTGCGGCTGGCTTCGGCGTAGACGACGGCCAACCTCTCCCTCAACCGGGTGAGAGCGGGGTCGCCCGCGCGCTCGGCCGCGCGGAGCACGCCGTAGCCCTCCGGGTGATCGGCGACGAAGGTGACCATGTTGGCGTAGTTGGCCCGCGCCCAGGCTCGCAGGCCGGGCTGCTCGTCGGCCACCGAAGGCCCCGCGATGGCCGTGAAAGCCCTCTCTTCGGTTTCCGCCACGACCTCGGCGAACAGCGTCGCCCGGTCGCCGAACTGCTCGTAGACGGCTTGGCGCGAGACGCCGGCTTCGCGCGCGATCTGTTCGATCGTCGCGCCCTGCATCCCGTGCTGCGCGACCACCCTCGCCGTCGCGTTCAGCACGCGGGCGCGCTGCTCCGAAACCGGGAGCTTGCGCGGCCGCCCGCGCGGAGCCGGGCTTGACATTGTGGTCCACCTCACGTGATTCTTTTTCCGACACCTCTGTCTAAAAAGGTGTTCCCCGCGCACTCGACCTGCTCAACGAGGAGCAAGCATGCGTATCTTCCTCCACCGCGCCCTCTCCGCGGCCGTCGCCGGAGTTTCCGTTCTGGCACTGGCGACGCTCGGCCCGCCGACGGCGTCGGCCGCGTCCTTCTACGACCCGCCGTCCCCCCTTCCCGCCGGCGGCAACGGCGACGTCATCCGGCACCAGGCGTCGACGTTCTACATCGATCCGATCCAGCTGATCAAGGCCGACGCGGACGTGCAGCGGATCATGTACCGCAGCACCGACACGCACGGCTCGCCGATCGCCGTCACCGGCACGGTGCTGACCCCGCGGTCGGCCTGGCACGGCGCCGGGGTGCGCCCGATCGTCTCGTACGCCGTCGGCACCCAGGGCGAGGGTGACGACTGCGCGCCGTCGAAAGCGCTTGCGGCGGGCTTCGAGTACGAAGGACCGTTCATCGCGGGGCTGCTGACCAGGGGGTACGGCGTCGTCGTCACGGACTACGAGGGGCTGGGCACGCCCGGGGACCACACGTACGTCAACCGCGCGTCGGAGGGCCACGCCGTGCTCGACGCGATCCGCGCGGCGCAGCGGCTGCCGGAGGCGGGGCTGCCGGACGACGGCCCGGTCGCGATCGCGGGCTACTCCCAGGGCGGCGGCGCGTCGGCCGCGGCGGCCGAGCTGCAGCCGAGCTACGCGCCCGAGCTGAAGCTGAAGGGCGCGTACGCGGGAGCGGTGCCGGCGGACCTCGCCGAGGTGGCCAAGAACCTCGACGGCCACTACGCGGTCGGGTTCCTCGGCTTCGCGCTGGTGAGCATGAACTACGCGTACCCGGAGCTGAACATCCCGGCGCTGCTCAACGCGCGCGGGAAGCAGCTGTTCGAGCAGGTCCGGACCGAGTGCACGGTGGAGGCGATCGCGGCGCACGCGTTCACGCAGTCTTCGACGCTGACCACCGACGGCCGCTCGCTGACCGCGTACCTCGGCGACGAGCCGTACGCGTCGCGGGTGGCCGAGCAGAAGATCGGGACGCTGAAGCCGACGGCGCCGGTGCTCATCGTCCACAGCGCGCTCGACGACATCGTGCCCTACGCGCAGGACCGCGACCTGGGCCGGACGTGGTGCGGCAAGGGCGTGAAGGTGCAGTTCAGCACGACGCTGGTGCCGACGCACGTGCTCGGCGCGGTGCGCGCGTACCCGGAGGCGTTCGCCTGGCTGGAAGGCCGCTTCGCCGGGCTGCCGGCGCCGGTCAACTGCGGCTGGTTCTGACACCGGACGGGCCCGGGACCGCGCGGTCCCGGGCCCACGGCTTCACTTGAGGCCGGTGGCTTCCGCGGCGGCGGGGTCGGAGTCGGCGAGGAAGGTCCGGCAGCGCTCGTGCTCCTCGGTCTCGCCGATCTTCCCGGCGGCCTTGCCCAGGACGGCGAGGGCGCGGAGGAACCCCTGGTTGGGGCGGTGCGACCACGGGACCGGGCCGAAGCCCTTCCAGCCGGCGCGGCGCAGCTGGTCGAGACCCCGGTGGTAGCCGGTGCGGGCGTACGCGTACGCGGCGACGGTCTCGCCCGCGTCGAAGGCCTTCTCGGCCAGCGAGGCCCACGCCTCGCTGTAGTCGGGGTGTTCGGCCGCGACGGTGGCCGGGTCGGTACCGGCGTCGAGCGCGGCCTGGGCGGCGGTGTGCTCGGGCAGCAGCGTCGGCTCGGGGCCGAGCAGGTTGTGCGTCATGGGGTCATTGTGCCTCTACAGGAAGAGGCTCCCGAGCACCCCGGCTCCGGCCAGCACCAGGGCGGCGACGAGCACGCCCGCGACAAGTCGTTTCGGCATCATGGCGGGACACCCTGCCAAGCCGGGCCCGCCGGATGCAAGCTCGTGACCCCTACGGGTGAACCCTGGGCGCGAAGCGCCTCCGTTGAGGGTGGTGGTGGGGAAGAAGGTCGGGGGATCCCCGATTTTGGCGTCGTTTGCCACGGTCTTGGCCCACTCGTGACCATGACCGGCCATGATGTCCGGCATGGCCAAGGCAGTCGACGTCCCGGTGGACGTGATCCCGCGCAGCCCCGTCGGCAAGACGCGGCTGTTCTTCACGCGGCACTGGCACCGCGGCGCACCCGGGCAGCCGACCCCGGACTGGGTGCTGCGGTTCTGCTACGGGATGTGGCTGGCGGCGTTCGCGTTCAAGCTGGTCGGCTCGTCGTGGGACATGTCGTGGCACTTCATGTGGCTGCGCGACGACCTGGCGCCCCCGCACCTGATCAACACCGTCGGCACGGTGATCATCGTGGTGCTGGTGGCCATCCACAGCTACACGGGCCTCGGCGCCGACAGGACGTCGTTGCGCCTGATGCAGGCCGGGCTGCTGACGTTCCTGGTGGCGGCCCCGCTGGACGTCATCAACCACCGCGTCAACGGCCTCGACCTGACCGCGTGGAGCCCGTCCCACATGATGCTCTACCTGGGCACGGGCATCATGCAGGCGGGTGTCCTGCTGGGCTGGCTGCGGTCCGCGCCCCCGGGCCGGTTCCGGACCGGCGTGCTGCTCGCGCTGTGGGCGTTCTTCCTGGAGAACACGTTCTTCCCGAACGGCCAGCAGGAGTACGGCATCCTCGGCCTGCGCGCCTGGGAGCGCGGGGAGCCGGAGGCGGAGAAGTCGCTGCTGGACTTCGCGGCCAACCAGATCGGGCACCCGGTCGACCGGACGGCTGTGCTGCACTTCACGATGCCGATCCCGGAGTGGGTGTACCCGCTGTGGGGCATCGGCGTGATGGCGTTGATCCTGGTCGTGGCGCGCAAGACGCTGGGTTTCCGCTGGGCGGCCGCTTCGGTGGCGCTCGCGTACGTGGCCTACCGGTCGGTGATGTGGCCGCTGCTGCTCGGGCTGGGGTTCCCGGTCTCGACGGTGCCGTTCTACCTGCTCTTCGTCGGGCTGGCGGTCGACCTGGCGTTCGCGATGAGCAACGGCGTCGTGCGCGCGGCCGCGGGAGCACTGCTGGTGACGGCGTTCGGGTACGGCGCGTTCTGGCTCCAGTCGCAGTTCCGCCCGTGGGTCCTGGGCGACGCGCACACGGAGTCGGCCCCGCCGGCGGCGTACTGGACGGCGGCGGTGGTGCTGGCCGGGGTGTTCGTCCTCTGGGCGGCGGCCGGCCCGGCTTCGCGGCGGTGGTCCGCGAGGCGCGCGGTACCCGAACCGGCCTGACCCTGGCGAAGGGGCCGCCCTGTGGCCCCTTCGCCGTCGGTCACCAGCCGCGGGCCCGCCACTCCGGGAGGCTCGGGCGCTCCGCGCCCAGCGTCGTGTCCTTGCCGTGGCCCGGGTAGACCCAGGTCTCGTCCGGGAGCTCCGCGAAGATCTTCTTCTCGACGTCGTCGATCAGTGACGCGAACCGGGCCGGGTCCTTCTCCGTGTTGCCCACGCCGCCGGGGAACAGCGAATCGCCCGTGAACAGGTGCGGGATCCCCTCCGGGTCCCGGTACAGCAACGCGATGCTGCCCGGCGAGTGACCGACGAGGTGCCGCGCCGTCAGCTCCACCGCCCCCACCCGGATCGTGTCGCCGTCGTCGACCGGGACGTCGATCTTCGCGCCGATGCCTTCGACGTCGTCGCGGCCCGCGTAGGTCCGGGCGCCCGTGGCCGACGCCACCTCGGCCAGCGCGATCCAGTGGTCCCAGTGGCGGTGGGTCGTGACGATCGCCGCCAGCCCGTGCACGCCGGCCAGCTCGAGCAGCGTCGACGGCTCCGCCGCCGCGTCGATCAGCAACTGCTCGCCCGTGGCCCGGCAGCGCAGCAGGTACGCGTTGTTGTCGATGGTGCCGACCGACACCTTCGTGATCGTCAGCCCGGACGTCTCGCGCACGTCCCCCGGACCGCCGGTGGTGACCACACCGGTGTAACCCATGGCAAACCCCTCTCGACGTCTTCAGGATGCCAGCCGCGCGTAGCGGCCGGAGTGGAAGATCAACGGTTCGCCCTCGTTCGGCAGTGACCAGTCCAGTGCCCTGGCCACCACCATCTCGTGGTCGCCGGCGGTGTGCAGCTGCTCGATCCGGCAGTCCAGCCAGCCCAGCCCGTCCGGCAGGGTCGGGTGCCCCGACGGCGTGTGCACCCAGTCCCGGCCCGCGAAGCGGTCGGCGCCGCGCGTCGCGAAGACCCGGCACAGGTCCTCGTGGACGTCACGCAGGATCGTCACCGCGAACCCCGCGGCGGCGCGGATCGACGGCCAGGTCGTCGACGTCTGCGCCGCGCACAGCGCGACCAGCGGCGGGTCGAGGGACACCGACGTGAACGAGTTGGCCGCCACGCCGACCGGGCCGTCCGGTGTCTGCGCCGTGACGAGCACGACGCCGGTGCTGAACCGGCCGAGCAGGGCCCGGAACGACTGTTCGGTCAGGACGCGGTCAGCCATGGGTCACGAACTCCCCGAAGCTCGGGCCCTTCAGCCGCAGCTGGGCGTGCACGTCCCCGCCGAGTCCGAAGTGGCCGATCGCACCGCCGTAGTTGCGCTGGTAGCTCATCCACAGCAGGACGATGTTCATGATCCGGTCCCCGCCCCCGGTCGCGGGGTCGGGGAACGGGTTCGGGATCCGGGCCGAGTAGCTGCCGTTGCCCTTGTGGTCGGCGACGAGCACGTTGGGGATGCCGAGCGGGCCCGGGCGGGTGGGGCCCGCCGGGTCGAGGTCGCGACGGCGCACCGACATCACCGTGTACACGCTGTTCGGGACCAGCCCGGTGAACTCGCACTGGAAGTCGGCCGCGCGGCCGCCGTCGGCGAGGCTCACCGTGAGCTGCCCGGCGGCTTCGACCCACTGGCCGAGCGTGACCGGCTCGGTCAGCTTCGGCCCGTCCTCGGGCCGCAGGTCCGGGATCGGCACCTCGTGGAAGGCGTAGCTCGGCCGCACCACCTCGAGCGCGCCCGGCAGCTGGTCCGGCGCGAACACCTCGGGGTAGTTGTTGCAGGGCAACGGCAGGGGCAGCGTGTACAGCACCATGTCACGGTCCGAAGTGGACAGTTGAGCCAGGTCGGCCGGCAGCTCGCGCACGATGTCGTACGGTGCGTTGCCGCCGAGCTCGGGCACCGCGCTCGCGGCCGACACCAGCGCGTTGCCCCACTCGGTCACGACACCGCCGTCGGGACCCGCGCGGTTGACCCGGCCGATCACGACGAAGTCGCCGTCGGCGTTCATCACCTCGCTCGGCGGGTACGCCGGGCCCTGCGTGGTGACGCTGAGCTCGTAGGTGGCCGACGTCGTCACCGCGGCACCCGCTTGTAGACCCGCGTGTACAGCCCGGATTCGGTGACGAACTTCGAGTGCGCGTACTTCGCGATCTCGGCGTACCGCTCGGACTGGAACGGCTTCGCGTACTCCGCCGGGTCGCAGGAGAACCCGGAGACGAACATGATGCCGGGCTCGGTGCTCAGCAGCGAGTGGTAGGCGAGGAAGCCTTCGACGTCCGGCGAGGTCCGGACGACGTCGAAGATCGTGCCGTCACGCCAGGTGAGGTACTCGTCGAGCACCGGCAGCTTGACCTCGACGTGCCGCAGCTGCACGTACGGCGTGTCCGGCAACGCGCCTTCGACCGGCTTCGGGGCCTCGACGAACTGCAGCACCTGGCGGCGGACGTCGCCGTCGGCCAGCGGGCTCAGCGCCTTCGTCAAGGTTTCCCAGCCCGCCGTGGCCGCGTCGAGCTCGGCGAGCGAGTCCAGCGGCGACAGCTCGAGCACCGTCGCGCCCTCGATGCCTTCATACAGCGCGGCTTCCGGGGCGTGCGCCCGCCAGGTCCGGACGGCTTCGGTCAGGTTTTCCGCGGTCACCGGAACCTCGGTGACGAGCAGCAGGGGTGCGGGCATGACAGTTCCCTTTCGTGGTTGCTATTCGGCCGCGGCCAGCTGCGGCAGGCGGCGGAGCAGGTAGCGGGTGGCGCGCTCGGCGCCGCGGCGCTCCTTGTGCGCCAGCACCGGGCCGCGGAAGGCGGAGCAGCGCATCCGCACGCTCGCGACCGGCAGCCCGGCCTGCTCGAAGTCGATCCGGACGTCGAAGTCGAGCTGCTCGGAGTTGCTCACGTCGGCGAGCAGCACCTCACAGCCGATCTCGGTGTCCAGCGGGTAGAGGAAGGCCTGGAAGCTGCTCTCCATCGTGCCCAGGGTGTAGCTGTAGTGCTCGTCGGCGGACGCGTAGTAGCGCTCCCCGACGGCGAGGAACATCTGGCGCGCCGCCTCGAGCACGACCATGCCCTGCACGTGGCTCGCCTGGTGGTCGAGCAGCAGCTCCTGGTCGCCGTGCAGCCGCAGCGCGGCGCGGTAGTGCGTGTCGCCGAGCCGTTCGAGACCGGCGATCAGCACGTTGTGCTCGCGGTGCTTGTGGGTCTCGGCCTGCCCGCACAGCGGGCCGCGGTCGCTCTCGACGATGCGCGTCGACTCCGCCAGCCCGGCGCGTTCCAGCTCGAACCGCACGCGGTCCCACTGGAACGCGGTCAGGCCCTGGCCTTCGGCGAGCACGAGGTGCGCGCCCGGCTCGTGGACGCCGCCGCGCACCTCACCGACGAACTGAGAGACCGTGCGGACGGCGGGCAGCGTGGCGAACGGCGCGAACCGGTCGCCCACCAGGAAAAGCGTCTTGACGTCGGTCACGGTCAGCCCCACTGCCACGCGTCGAGCTCGATGGTGGCGGCGTGCGCGCGGCGCGAGCTGGTCAGCACGGCCACGGTCGCGTCGGCGACGTCCTCGGCCGAGAGCATCCGGCCGAGCTGCTCCGGCGTGAAGTCTCCGACGTGCGGGATCATGTTGTTCCGGAACGCGGTGTCCACCTTGTCGAGCACCAGCGAAGAAACCCTGACGCCCCAGGGGCGTGCCTCGGCGGCGAGCGACTTCGTCAGCCCTTCGACACCCCACTTCGACACCGAGTACGCGAGCATCGCGCCGGGCGCGGCCGCGCGCCTGCCCCAGATCGACGACATGTTGACCACGAACCCGTCGCCCGCTTCCTTCATGTGCGGCAGCACGGCTCGCGCGGTCAGGAAGTAGCCGGTCAGGTTGATGTCGAGGGTCCGGCGCCACATTTCGGCGTCGGTGTTCAGGATCCCGCCGAAGTACGCGACACCCGCCACGTTGAGCAGGTAGTCGATCCGGCCGAAGCGCTCGACGGCGTCGGCCACCGCCGCGTCGACCGCGGCCGCGTCGGTGACGTCGTGCGCCGACGTCAGCACCCGGTCGGCGGCCCAGCCGTGCTCGGCGACCAGCTTGGCCAGCCCGTCGGCGTCGGCCGAGTGCAGGACCAGCCGGGCACCGCCGTCCGCCAGCCGGGCGGCCAGCGCCGCGCCGATCCCGCCGTCCGCGCCGGTGATCAGCGCGACCTTGTCCGTGAAGCTCATGGTCTTCCCCTTCCCCCGCCGGCCTGTGAGAGCACCGGCCAGCCGTGTTCGCGCGCGTGGGCGGCGAGGACCGGGTCGTCCCCGATCACCACCGGGTGCCCCACCGCGCGCAGCAGTCCGAGATCACTGGCGTGATCCCCGTATCCCCAGCAGTCCTGAGTGGACACTCCGAGGCCGGCGGCCGTCTTGGCCACCGCCTCGGCCTTCGCCCGGCCGATCATCGCTTCGGTGACGGCGCCGGTGAACCGGCCGTCGGCACCGATTTCGACGCCGGTGCACAGCACCCGGTCCGCACCGAGGTCCGCGGCGACCGGGTCGAGGGCCGGCGGGAACGACCCCGACACGAGCACCACGACGTCACCGGCGGCCCGGTGGGCGGCCAGCGCGTCGATCCCCGCCGTGACGAAGGCGCCGGGCCGGGCCCGGTACCGCGCGTACCACTCCCGGCCCGCCGCCCGCACCTCGGCGGCGTCGGCCCCGGCGAACCGCGTGTAGAACGCGCGGTTGACCTCTTCCCGCGGCATCCCCCGCGCCGAAAGCTCCCGCACGGCGGCGGCTTCCCGCTCGTAGGCCGTCCCGTCGTCCCCGCCCCTGGCGAGCCAGAAGCGCAGGAACTCGAACATGCTCTTGCCGGTCAGCAGGGTTTCGTCGACGTCGAAGAACGCCGCCCGCATCAGGCCACCGCCACCTTCGCGGCGCGGCTGCGCAGCGCCACGATGACCAGCAGCGAACCGATCGCGGCCACGGTGATCACCAGGCCGATGACGTGCAGGCTGGTCACCGTGCCGAGCACGGCCACCCCGAGTGCGACACCCGCCTGGCGCGACGCGCTCTGCGCGCCCTGTCCGGTGGCGGCCAGCTCGGGCGGCGCGGCGGCGGCCATGTCCGCGGTCGCCGCCGGCACCACCATCGTGCCGCCGATGGTCAGCAGGATTTCGCACACCACCAGCAGCGGGTACGCCGGGTCGTCGCCGAGCGCCACCAGCCCGATGCCGGCGACCAGGCTGGCCGTGAGGCCGCCCAGGATCACCTTCGGCGCCCCGAACCGGGCCACCGACCGGCCGGCGACCAGGGGCAGGACGCACGACGGCAGCGTCATCGGCAGGAACGCCACCCCGGCCTGCAGCGGGGTGAACCCGCGGTCCCGGATCATCCACAGGGTCAGTCCGAAGAGGGCGCCGTAGAAGATGAAGCTCGCCATCGCCCCGGCCACCAGGTCGGCCTTCACGCGGCTGAGCGCGAGCAGCTTCGGCGGCAGCACCGGCGCTTCCGCCCGCTTTTCGACCACCGCGAGCAGGACGAACGCCACGATTCCCAGCGCGATGGCGCTCAGCGGCAGGGCGCGGCCCCAGCCTTCGCTGCCCGCGTCGATCAGGCCGAAGGTGAGCGCGGCCAGCCCGACGATCGACAGGACCAGCCCGGCCCAGTCGATCTTCTTGTAGGACTTCGGCCGGTGGCCCGACAGCCCACGGGTCGGCAGCAGCGCCAGCAGCACGATCAGCGGGTTGACCAGGAACACCAGCCGCCAGCCGCCGAGGTCGACCAGCGCGCCGCCGATCACCGGGCCGGCGACGAAACCGATGCTGCTCAGCGCGGCCCAGGTGCCGACCGCCTTCGAGCGCTTGGCCGGCTCCGGGTAGAGCGCGGCCAGCAGCGCCAGCGACGCCGGGACGAGCCCCGCCGCGGACGCACCGAGCAGCGCGCGGCCGGCGATCAGGCCGGTCGCGTTCGGCGCGATCGCGCACACCACCGAAAGCAGCGCGAACAGCACCATCGACGTCCGGTAGACCCGGCGCGGGCCGAGCCGGTCGGCGATCGAGCCCGAAGCGAGCAGCAACCCGGCGAAGACGACCGTGTACGCGTCGACGGTCCACGGGAGCTCCGCCGCGCTGGCGGACAGGTCGCTGCGGACGTCGGGCAGGGCGACGTTGAGGATGGAAACGTCGAGGATGACCAGGAAGTTGCCCACCACCAGGCTGGCGAACAGCAGGGCGGTCCGCCATCGTGGCGCGGGCGTCCCGGCCACCGCGGCGGCCTGCTTGTCCCCGGCGACTGTCATTTCTCACTCCAGTTCGATCGTTGGTGTCCGGACGGCACAGGTGGGGACCGGGAGGTCCGGACGCGCCAGGCGCTCAGGCGCGGCTGGCCACGGCCCAGTCGATGGACTCCTGCGGCCGGTCGGCGCTGCCCGTCAGGTGCGGGGCGACGTACCGGGCGAGCAGCTCCATGCTGCGGTTGGTCTTCTCCCAGGTCGTCCAGTCGGGCAGGTAGACGAGCAGGGTGCCGAAGCCACCGGTCTTCTCCTGCAGCCGCTTGATCCCGGCGACGACGTCCTCGGGGGAGCCGACGAGCGCGCCGCCGGCGTCGATCCGCGCGTCCAGCTCCTTCTCCCGCGGGATGCCCGGCGTGGAGACGTCGCGGCCGGCGGCCTTGCCGAAGTAGTTGAACAGCCAGCGGTCGAAGCCGTCGCGGACGTCGGCGAACGCCTGCTTCGTCGTCTCGGCGACGTGCACCGGCAGCGCGACGCGCCACTTGTCGCGGTTCATCGTCTTGCCGTGCTCGGCCGCCGACGCTTCAGCCGCGGCCCACTGGTCGAACAGCCCGATGCTGTGCGGCGCGCCCGGCTGGGTCAGCGCGAAGGACACCATGTTGAGGCCGTACTGGCCGGCCAGCTTCGGCGCGGTCAGCGACGTCCCGCCGCTGGCGATCGCGACCTCGATGCCGTCCTTCTGGAACCGGGCGAGGTGCAGCTTGGCGTTGTTCAGCCCGTACCAGTCGGTCTTTTCGCTGATGCGCTCTTCGCCGTTCACGAGCTCCAGCACGGCCGGCAGCGCCTCCTGCAGGCGGGTGCGCTGGTCGGCGGGCTCGAGGCCGAGCATCTTCGCGTCGGTCGGCACGCCGGGGCCGACGCCGAGGATGTACCGGCCGCGGGAAAGGTGGTCCAGGTGCACCGCGCGGGTGGCGACGTGGAACGGGTGGTGCCAGGACAGCGGCACGACCCCGTTGGCGAGCTTGATCTGCTGGGTGCGCTGCGAAGCGGCGGCGATCATCGTCTCCGGCGCGCCGACCAGGCCCCAGCCCAGCGAGTGGTGCTCGCCGAACCAGGCCTCGTCGAAGTTCAGGTCGTCGACGAGCTCGACGAGGTCGAGGTTGCGGCGGATGGCCAGATGCGGGTCCTGACCGGTCTCGTGGACCGGCGACAGGAACACGCCGAGGCGGCTGTACACAGTTTCCTCCTGGAGGGAATTCTCGTTGGGGTGAAGAGACTTCAGGCCGCGGCGAGCCGATCGCGCAGCTTCGCGACCACGGCCGCCACACTGCCGGACTCGAGCAGTTCTTCTTCGGAGAAGCGGATCCGGTAGCGGCGTTCGAGGACGACCGCGAGCTCCAGCATCATCAGCGAGTCGAGACCCGCTTCGTCGAACGGCGTCTCGGGGGTGAACTCCCGCTCGAACTCGAGGTTCTCGGCGAGCAGTTCGACGATGCCGGTCGCCACTTCGCCGGTGTCCAGCAGCTTTTCCATCCGTGGTGCTCTCTTTCGGGAGTTCGGTCGCTCAGATGTCCAGCACGGCGAGCTCGGGCCAGCGGACCGCCGCCGACGCCCAGCTCAAGCCGCCGCCGAACGCGGTCATCAGCACGCGGTCGCCCACCTTCAGCCGGCCGGCCAGCACCGCGTCGGTCAGCGCCAGCGGGATCGACGCCGCCGAGGTGTTGCCCACCCGGTCGAGGTGGACGAGCATCCGCGCGCGGTCCAGTTCCAGCACGTCGGCGACGGTGTGCAGGATCCGCGAGTTCGCCTGGTGCGCGGCGCACCAGTCGACGTCGGCGGCGGACCAGCCGATCTTCGCGAGCAGCTGCTCGGACGAGCCGGCCATCCGGTTCACCGCGTGGGTGAACATTTCCTTGCCCTGCATCACCATGTAGCGGTCCTCGGGACGCCGGGGCTCCCCTGTGGACAGTTCGCGGCTGCCGTCACCCGGCACCCGCGCCAGTTCCCGGTGCGCGCCGTCGCTGCCGAGGTCGAACCCGAGCAGCGCGCCCGGCTCTTCCGCGTCACCCGCCCGGACCACCGCGGCCCCGGCGCCGTCGCCGAAGATCACCGACACGGCCCGGTCCGCCGGGTTGAGCCGGGTGGACCACAGGTCGGCGCCGATGGCCAGCACCCGGTCGGCGACACCGGCCGCGATCGCACCGGCCGCCGCGGAAAGCGCGTACAGGAACCCCGCGCAGGCCGCGGAAATGTCGTACGCCGCAACGGTTCCGAGCCCCAGGGCCCCGGCCACCTCCGGCGCCGTGGCCGGCATCGGCTGGTTCGGCGTGCTGGTGGCCAGCACGACCAGGTCGACCGAGTCGGTCCCGGCCGACTTGAGGGCGCGTTGCCCGGCGACGGCCGCCAGGTCGGCGGTCGTCGTGCCGGTGTCCGCCCAGCGCCGTTCCCGGATCCCGGTCCTGGTCCGGATCCAGCTGTCGCTGGTGACCATGGTGGCCGCCAGGTCGTCGTTGGTGACCGTGCGCGGGGGCACGTACGCCCCCAGCCCGGCCAGTACCGCCGCGCGGCTCATTCTTCAGCTACCTCCGTAGTGCAAGCCCGTCCGGCCGCGACGCGGCCGTTCCGCCCCCAGTGGCGAACAGCGAAAGTTCAGCGAGGCAAAGGTGAACCGGCGACGGTGCCGGTGAGAAAGTCAGCCACCCGTGGTGGCGACGGCAATTCTATCGCCGGGAAGTCGATTGGTGAAGCTTGCACAGTGCCGGTGTGCAAGTGCTCCTCAGGCGGGATCGACCCAGCTCATGAGCTTGCGCAGGCGGGTTCCGGTGGTCGCGAGAAGGCCGTCGGCATCGGCCGTGCGGAACTGTTCGTACCGCTGCTTCCCCCCTTCGTATTCGGCCATCCAGGTGGCCGCGAAGGAACCGTCCTTGATTTCGGCGAGCACCTGGCGCATCTCCGCCCGGGTTTCGTCGGTCACCAGCCGCGGGCCGGTGACGTAGTCGCCCCATTCCGCGGTCTCGGAAATCGACCAGCGCATCTTTTCGAGGCCGCCTTCGTACATCAGGTCGACGATGAGCTTCAGCTCGTTGAGCACCTCGAAGTAGGCGATCTCCGGCTGGTAGCCGGCTTCCACGAGCGTCTCGAACCCGGCTTTCACCAGCGCCGACGTCCCACCGCACAACACGGCCTGCTCCCCGAAGAGGTCCGTCTCGGTCTCCTCGGCGAACGTCGTCCGGATGACGCCCGCCCGGGTACCGCCGATCGCCTTCGCGTAGGACAACGCCAGCTCGAACGCCTTGCCCGTGGCGTCCTGCTCGACCGCGGCGATGCACGGCACGCCGTGCCCGGCGGCGAACTGGCGGCGCACCAGGTGCCCGGGACCCTTCGGGGCGACCAGGCAGACGTCGACGTCGGCGGGCGGCTCGACGTACCCGAACCGGACGCTGAAGCCGTGCCCGAAGAACAGCGCGTCGCCGGGCTTCAGGTTGTCCCGCACGGATTCCGCGTAGACGCGGCCCTGCACCGGGTCGGGGACCAGCAGCATGATCAGGTCGGCTTCCGCAGCGGCCTCGGCCGGGGCGACGACCCGCAGGCCTTCCTCCTCGGCCTTCGCGCGGGACGTGGACCCGGCGAGCAGGCCCACCCGGACGTCGACGCCGGAGTCGCGCAGGCAGAGCGCGTGGGCGTGGCCCTGGCTGCCGTACCCGAGCACGGCGACCCGCCGCCCCTGGATCGTGGCGAGTTCGGCGTCGGCCTCGTAGAACAGTTCGGCCATGGGGAGTTCGCTCCTCGGTTGGGGAAATGGGGATTCAGACGGCGGCCAGCTCGGCCACCGGTTCGACGACCACTTCCAGCACGCCGGCGAGGCGGTCCAGCTGGAGGGCCAGGCGGTCGGCGGGACGCGGGCCGGCGCCGACGACGACGGCCAGGTGCGCGACCGGCCCGGTCCCGCCGAAGGTGAGCTCTTCGATCGGGTAACCGCGGCCGCGGCACAGTTGCACAACCCTGGCCAGCACGTCCGGGGTGTGCTCCACGGTGACGAACAGTCGGTCCGGCATGGTTCCTCCGCTCAGTCGGTGCCGTCGCCGAAGTCGGGGCGAAGGCCCCGCGCGGCTTGGATCTCGTCGTTGCCGGCGCCCGCGGCGACCATCGGCCAGACCATCGCGTCCTGGTGCACGACGAAGTCCACGACCACCGGGCGGTCGTTGCAGGACATGGCCTTGTCGAGCACGC
Organism: Streptomyces sp. MN03-5084-2B; assembly: GCA_033793495.1. Classification (GTDB taxonomy): domain Bacteria; phylum Actinomycetota; class Actinomycetes; order Mycobacteriales; family Pseudonocardiaceae; genus Amycolatopsis. The sequence continues at coordinate 37,314 of JARAWT010000031.1, forward strand.
CGTCCAGGTCATCCGGCCGGTCACAGCGCAGCGCGTAGCAGCCCATCGCCTCGGCCAACCGGACGAAGTCGGGACAACGCGTGCCTTCGCCGTCGCCGAGGCGGGTGCTGGAGTAGCGCTCGCCGTAGAAGAGCGTCTGCCACTGCCGGACCATGCCGAGGGCGCCGTTGTTGATCACCGCCACCTTGATCGGCAGGCCTTCGACGGCACAGGTGACCAGTTCCTGGCTGGTCATCTGGAAGCAGCCGTCGCCGTCGACGGCCCAGACGACCGCGTCCGGGCGGGCGGCCTTCGCACCCATCGCCGCCGGCACCGCGTAGCCCATCGTGCCCAGCCCGCCCGAGTTCAGCCAGGTCCGCGGCCGTTCGTGCGGGAGGAACTGCGCCGCCCACATCTGGTGCTGGCCGACGCCGGCGGCGTACACGGCGTCCGGACCGGCGACCTGCCCGAGCCGCTCGATCACCTGCTGCGGGCTCAGCAGGCCGTCGGGTGCCGGGTCGTACCCGAGCGGATAGGTCCGCCGCCACTGGTCGAGCTTCGCCCACCACTCCCGCCGGTCGGCCGAGCCGAGCTGGGCGGCCGCGGCGGTCAGCTCGCGCAGCACTTCGGCGGCGTCGCCGACGACCGGCACGTCGACCGCGCGGTTCTTGCCGATCTCCGCCGGGTCGACGTCGACGTGGACGATCTTCGCGCCCCGGGCGAACGTCTCCGGCCGCCCGGTGACGCGGTCGTCGAACCGGGCGCCGATCGCCACCACGAGGTCGGCCCGCTGCAGCGCGGTCACCGCGGCGACCGAGCCGTGCATCCCCGGCATGCCGAGGTGCTGCGGGTGGCTCGCCGGGAACGCGCCTAGCGCCATCAGCGTCGTGACGAGCGGGGCGCCGGTGAGCTCCGCGAAGGCCCACAGCTCCGCCTCGGCGGCCGCCTTGACCACGCCGCCGCCGACGTACAGCACCGGGCGTTTCGCCTCGGCGAGCAGCCGGGCGGCCGCCCGGACCTGGCCGGGGTGCGGGGCAGGCACCGGCCGCAGGCCCGGCAGGTCCAGCGGGACCGGCCAGCCGAACGTGGTGCTCGCCTGCAGCGCGTCCTTGGTGATGTCGACCAGGACCGGGCCCGGCCGCCCGGCCGCCGCCAGGTGGAAGGCCTGCGCGAGCACCCGGGGGATGTCGGCGGCGTCGCGCACCTGGTAGCCGTGCTTGGTCACCGGCATGGTCATGCCGAGGATGTCGGCTTCCTGGAAGGCGTCCGAGCCGACCAGGCCGCCGGGGACCTGCCCGGTGATCGCCACCAGCGGCACCGAATCGGCGAAGGCGTCGGCGAGCGGGGTGATCAGGTTCGTCGCGCCGGGCCCGGACGTCGCCATGCAGACGCCGACCTTGCCGCTCGCCTGGGCGTACCCGGTGGCGGCGTGCCCGGCGCCCTGCTCGTGCCGGACCAGGACGTGCCGGACAGCGGTGGAGTCCAGCAGCGGGTCGTACGCCGGGAGGATCGCCCCGCCGGGGATGCCGAAGACGGTGTCGGCCCCGAGTGCTTCCAGGGTCGCCACGAGCGCGCCGGCGCCGGTGGTCTTCAGTGGTTCGGTCACGGTCAGCTCCACGTGAGCAGGCGCTTCGGCCGTTCGAGCACGGCACCGGTGTCCGCGAGCACGCGTGACCCGAGTTCGCCGTCGACCAGGCGGTGGTCGAACGACAGGGCCAGCGTGCACACGTGCCGGGGCCGCACCTCGTCCCCGACCACCCACGGCTGCCGCGTGATCGCGCCGGCCGCGAGGATGGCGGCCTCACCGGGGTTGAGGATCGGAGTGCCGGTGTCCACGCCGAAGACGCCGATGTTGGTGATGGTCAGGGTGCCGCCCGCCAGGTCGGCCGGGGTCGTCCGGCCCGCCCGGGCGGTGGCGGTCAGCTCGCCGAGCGCGCCGGCCAGGCCGGGCAGGGTCAGCGTGTGCGCATCCTTGACGTTCGGCACGAGCAGGCCGCGCGGGGTGGCCGCGGCGATGCCGAGGTTGACCCGGTCCTTGACGACGATCTCCTGCCGGTCCGCGTCGAAGGTGGCGTTGATCTCCGGGTGCCGGCGCACCGCGGTCAGGAACGCCTTGGCGACCATCAGCAGCGGGGTCACCCGGAGCCCGGCGAAGTCCGGGTCCGCCTTCAGCCGCTCGAGGAACCGCATGGTGCGCGTGACGTCCACGGTGAGGAACTCGGTGACGTGCGGGGCGGTGAAGGCGCTGGCCACCATGGCTTCGGCGGTGGCGCGCCGGACGCCCTTGACCGGGATCCGGCGCTCACTGCTGTCCACTGTGGATTCTTCCGGGACGGCGTTGCGGACGTCGTCGCGGGTGATCAGCCCGCCCGGCCCGGTCGCGGGCACCCGGTCGAGTTCGATCCCGAGGTCCCTGGCCAGCCGGCGCACCGGCGGCTTCGCCAGCGTCCGGCGGTCCGCCGGCGGCGGGGGCGACGGACGGCGGCGCGGGCGCCGTTCGCTGGCCCCGGCCGTCACGCCGTAGCCGACGAGGACCGCCTGCCTCGGCTCGTCCTCCTCCGCGAGGATCCGCTCGGCGGCCTGGGTGACCGCGCCCGCTTCGTCGGCGATGGTGATGACCACCGTCCCGATGTCCACTGTGGAGGATTCGGGAAAGCGGATCTCGTGCACCACCCCGTCGAACGGGATCGGCAGCTCGACGACCGCCTTGGCCGTCTCGACTTCGCAGACCGTCATGCCGTCGGTGACGCGGTCGCCGGGGCCGACGAACCAGCGCAGGATCGTCGCCTCGGTGAGCCCTTCGCCGACGTCCGGCATCGTGAACTCGCGCAGCTGCATGGCCGGGTTTCCCATTTCAGTAGGCGACCGCTCGTTCGGCCGCGTCGAGGACGCGGTCGAGGTCGGGCAGGTAGTCGTGCTCGAGCCGAGACGGCGGGTAGGGCAGGTGGTAGCCGCCCGCGCGCAGGACCGGCGCCTCCAGCACGGAGAAGCAGCGCTCGGTGATGCGGGCGGCGATCTCGGCGCCGATGCCGAGGAACGTCGGTGCCTCGTGCACCACGACCAGCCGTCCGGTGCGGCGGACGCTCGACTCCAGCGTGTCGAAGTCGATCGGCGACACCGACCGGAGGTCCACCACCTCCAGGCTCAGCCCGTCACGGGCGGCCACCGCGGCCGCGTCGAGGCAGGTGCGGACGGTGGGGCCGTACGCGGCGACCGTGACGTGCTCGCCCGGACGCGCGATCCTGGCCTGGTGCAACGGTTCCGGCGGCGCACCGGTGTCCACTGTGTCCTTGTCGTAGTACCGGCGCTTGGGCTCGAGGAAGATCACCGGGTCGTCGGCCGCGATCGCCTGCCGGAGCATCCAGTACGCGTCACCGGACCGCGCCGGCGAAACGACCTTCAACCCGGCCACGTGCGCGAAGAGCGTTTCGGGCGACTCGCTGTGGTGCTCGACGGCGCCGATCCCGCCACCGAACGGGATGCGCAGCACCACCGGCAGCCCGAACCGGCCGCCCGAGCGGGCCCGCATCTTCGCCAGCTGCGTGACGATCTGGTCGTAGGCGGGGAAGACGAAGCCGTCGAACTGGATCTCCACGACCGGGCGGTACCCGCGCAGCGCGAGCCCGATCGCGGTGCCGACGATGCCGGATTCGGCCAGCGGCGTGTCCATCACGCGGTCCTCGCCGAACTCGCGCTGCAGCCCGTCGGTCACCCGGAACACCCCGCCGAGCCTGCCGATGTCCTCGCCCATCAGCACGACCTTCGGGTCGGCGGCGAGCGCGTCGCGCAGGGCCTGGTTGACGGCCTTGCCGAGCGGGAGGGTGCGAGCCGGGGCGGCCGTCTCCGGCAGGTCCAGGACGGTCATCTCAGCTTCCCTTCGCGTCGACGAACGAATCCGCGTACTCGCGGTACCAGGCGGCTTCCTCGGTCATGAGCGGGTGCTCGCCCGCGTAGACCTGGCCGAACAGCTCGCCGAAGTCCGGGTCCGGCATGGTGCGCACGGTCGCGCGGACGTCGCGGGCCAGCCGCTCGCCCTCGGCGTCGACCTCCGCGAAGAACGCCGCGTCGGCCTGCCCGGTCTTCTCGAGGTGGGCCCGCAGCCGCGAGATCGGGTCCTTGGCCGCCCACTCGGCCACCTCTTCGGCGTCCCGGTAGCGCGTCGGGTCGTCGGACGTCGTGTGCGCGCCCATCCGGTAGGTGAACGCTTCGACCAACGTCGGCCCCTCACCGCGGCGAGCCCTCGCGACCGCTTCGCGGGTCACCGCCACGCAGGCGAGGACGTCGTTGCCGTCCACACGCACGCCGGGCAGGCCGAACCCGGCCGCCCGCCGGTACAGCGGGACGCGGCTCTGCCGCTCGGTGCGCTCGGAGATCGCCCACTGGTTGTTCTGGCAGAAGAAGACGACGGGCGCCTGGTAGACCGCGGCGAAGTTCAGCGCCTCGCTGACGTCGCCCTGGCTCGTGGCGCCGTCCCCGAAATACGCGATGACCACGGTGTCCGCGCCGTCCTTGGCCACTCCCATCGCGTATCCGGTCGCGTGCAGGGCCTGCGAACCGATGACGAGCGTGTAGAGGTGGAAATCCCGTTCAGCGGGATCCCAGCCCCCATTGGTCGCTCCGCGGAACATCCGGAAAATGTGCATCGGGTCGACCCCGCGGGCGATCGCGACGCCGTGGTCGCGGTAACTGGGAAACACGTGGTCGCCCGGCGCCAAACCGTTCGCGGAACCGATCTGAGCGGCCTCCTGGCCGAGGGAGGACGGCCACAGCGCCAGCTCTCCCTGCCGTTGCAGGGTGACGCCCTCGGCGTCGACGCAGCGGGTCACGACCATCTCGCGGTACCACGAACGCAGCTGGTCCGGACTGGTTTCCAGCCGGTGGTCCGGGTGGTCGACCCGGTCGCCGTCCGGCGTCAGCAGCCGGACCGGCTCGTCATCGGTGTGTGGTGCGGACAACAGACGTCCCCCGTTTCCGGTCAGCACGGATCCCCCTCGGCAACGACAGCGAGAGAGGAAGAAAGCGGCCGCGAAACGCACCCCAGCGGCGGCCGCACCCACCGGCATTGGCGGGATTGCTCGTGAATTATGCCCGGCGACGCGGCCGGGGCCAAGGAAGTGTGCAACCGGTGTTCCCCAGTTGCACACTCAACATTCGAGGACGGACCTGATTCGTTCGAAGAACACCGATTTCGACTGCCGCGGGAAGAAATGGCCGCCGGGAATCGGGTGGACGCGGGTGCCGGCGGCGGAGTAGGCCGCCCACTCCTGCGCGTCGGCGAGCGGGACGAGCGGGTCCGCCGTCCCGGCGAAGACGTCGATCGGCACCGGCAGGGGTGCTCGGGGGTCCTCCTGGTGGGTGGCGCACAACCGCAGGTCCTCGCGGAGCTTCGCGAGCATGGCTGCTCGGCGGCGTCCCCCGCCGAGCAGCCCCGCGGGCACGTCGGACACCGAAAGCAGCCAGCTTTCCAGCTCGGCGTCGCTCAGGTTCCGGGCCCGGCTGATCGGGTGCGCGAGGTGCGGTGCGGCGAAGGCGCCGAGCAGCAGCCGGTCGGGCAGGCGCCCGCCGCGCTCCTCGCGCAGGCGCGCCAGCCGGTACGCGACCAGCGCGCCCATGCTGTGGCCGTAGCAGACGTACGGCTCGTCGAGCCGGGGCGCGAGGTCGTCCGCGACGCGCTCGACGAGCGCCGCGAGGTCGCGGTACGGCTCGGCGGGCACGGCGACCGGCACGACTTCGACGGCCCCGCCCAGCGCGTACCGCCAGCCGGCGAACGCCGACGGCCCACCACCCGCGTGGTGGAACCCGAAGAGCCGCAAGGTCCCCGGCTTCCGGCCGGCCGGTGCCGGCCGGGACTCGGTGGTCGTCACGGCTTTCACACCGACGGGCCGGCGACGCGCTTGCGCTCGAACTCGTCCGCGAGGCGCAGCCACGCCTTCGCGTAGGCGCGCGCGACTTCACCGATCAGCGGCAGGCAGTGCGCGGGGACGACCTCGGTCAGTTCCACGCGGTGCTGCACGGCCCGCGCGTTCGCCGAGAGCAGGCGCAGCAGGAACCGGCCCTGCTCGGAGAACTTGAGCGACGGGTCGTTCATCAACGCGTCGAGCGCGGGCACCGGCGAGTCGCCCCGCCGGGCGGCCGGCACCTCGGGCGGGGCCGGCGCGACGGCCGGCTCGGCGGCCCAAGGCCGCGCACCGCGTTCCGGGGACCCTTCGCCGTTCGGCTCGGCGGCCTTCGCGGGCCGGGCGGCTCCGCCGGGTACCGGGCCCTCGCCGCGGAGCATCCGGTTGCGGACGTCCCGGACCGTGCCCGGCGAGATCCCGGCCAGCTCGGCGATGGACCGCAGCGACGCGCCGGGCATCTCCTCGAGCAACCGGCGCGCGCGAGCGCGGCCCGCCGCCGTGCTGAGCGGGCGCACCTTCCCGTCGCGGCCGAGGCGGGCCGCGGGCTGGGCCTCGCCCGCCAGCGCCCGTCGCAGGCCGGCGACGGTCTTCGCGGAGAGGCCGGCGATCTCGGCGATCGCCCGGTCCGACCAGCTCGGGTGGGTGCGGAGGATCCGGTCGGCGGCCGCGGCCCGGTCGCGGCTCGACAACGGCAGCCCGTGCGCGGTGTTCTCGCGGACGGAGAGGACGAAGGCGTCACGCTCGTCGCCGTCGAAGAACCGGACGCGGATGACGTCGTCCCCGCGCACGACGGCCGCCGCCAGGCGGTGGCGTCCGTCGATCACCCGCCGCGTGGCCCGGTGCACGGTGATCGGCGGCAGCACCGACTCCGCGCTCGCGAGCAGCTTCGCGTGTTCGGCGTTTTCCCCCGCGGCCCGCGGCGATTCGCCCGGCAGAAGGGAGGCGAGCGGCACGATTTCGACGGCCGAGAGCCGCGGGTTCCAGTCGGCGGCAGCCGGCCGGTCCGCGGCCGCGGACGGCAGCGTGTCGGTGTTCATCGATCCCCCAGTTACCCCGGCACGGCAGGAGTTGCCGCGCTCGTGACGCTGACGATCATAGCAAGTTTCATACCTTCAGGAAGGTTTTTTCCAGCAGTTTCCGTGACGTTAACGTGACTCCCAGCCATAGTTGATCACGACACGTCATCGCTGTCTTGCCAGCTCAGGACCGATTTGTGCGATCTGTGCCGATCATGTCGCACGGCGTGACAGGATCGCCACGGCTAGCTCATGACCGAGCAGTAAGCTACAGTAAACATTCGTCGGAGTATGGAAGTGCTCGGCGCGTATCGATCGAGAAGGTGCCGAAGATGACGAAGACCGGTCCCGCGCCGCAGCGGCACGGCCTGAAGCAGGAACGAGCGGTCCGCACGTACGCCCAGATCCTGCACGCGGCGGCGGAGATCTTCGCCGCCCGCGGGTTCGCCGAGGTCACCCTGGTCGACATCGCCGAGCACGCCGGCGTCACGAAGGGCGCGGTCTACTTCCACTTCGCGAACAAGGAAGCCATCGCGGTCGCCGTCTCCGAGGAGTACTACGCGCGCCTGCCGACCCTCGCCGCCGGCGTCAAGGCCCTCGACCTGCCCCCGCTCGACGCCACCGTGGAACTGCTGACCCGGATCGCGCTGGCGCTGCGCGACGACCACGTCTTCCAGGCCGCGGTGCGCCTGCACATCGAGCACTTCCTGATCGAAGGCGGCCTGCCGACGCCGTTCGTCAGCTACACCGAGCTGGTGCGCCAGCTGCTGGAACGGGCCGGCGAGCTGGGCCAGCTCCAGCCGGGCACCAGCCCGGAAGCGCTGGCCAGGGTGCTGGTGGCGGCGTTCTTCGGCGCGCAGCACATCTCGTGGGTCCTGCACGGGCGCCAGGACATCATGGAACGCGTCCAGGAGGTGATCGCCGCGATCGTGCCCGCCCGCGCCGGCGGCCTGGTCGGCAGTCACGTCTCTCGCGCCGGCCAGCGGTCGCGCGTCCCCGAGACACGGTGAAGGCCGCTTCGGCGCAACTGGGGGTTGCGCCGAAGCGGCCTTCGGTGTGGTCCTACTTGAGCTTCGTGCCCGCCGAGCCGAGGGCCTGGCAGGCCTCGACGACGCGCGCGGCCATCCCGGCCTCCGCGGCCTTCAGGTACGAGCGCGGGTCGTAGACCTTCTTGTTGCCGACCTCGCCGTCGATCTTCAGCACGCCGTCGTAGTTCTTGAAGAAGTGGTCCACGATCGGGCGCGTGAACGCGTACTGCGTGTCCGTGTCGACGTTCATCTTCACCACGCCGTACGACACCGCCTCGCGGATCTCCTCCGGGAGCGAGCCCGACCCGCCGTGGAAGACCAGCTCGAACGGCTTCGCGCCGCTGTCCAGGCCGAGCTTCTTCGCGGCCGCCTCCTGGCCGCCCTTCAGCACGTCCGGGCGCAGCTTCACGTTGCCCGGCTTGTACACGCCGTGGACGTTGCCGAAGGTCGCCGCCAGCAGGTAGCGGCCCTTTTCGCCGGCGCCGAGCGCGTCGATCGTCTTCAGGAAGTCGCCCTCGGCGGTGTACAGCTTCTCGTTGATCTCCGCCTCGACGCCGTCCTCCTCGCCGCCGACGACGCCGATCTCGACCTCGAGGATGATCTTCGCGGCCGCCGTCTTGGCGAGCAGCTCCGCGGCGATCTCGAGGTTCTCGTCGAGGTCGATCGCCGAGCCGTCCCACATGTGGGACTGGAACAGCGGGTTCTGGCCGTTCTTGACGCGCTCGGCCGAGATCTCGATCAGCGGGCGGACGAAGCCGTCCAGCTTGTCCTTCGGGCAGTGGTCGGTGTGCAGCGCGACGTTGACGTCGTACTTCGCCGCGACGACCTGGGCGAACTCCGCGAGCGCGGTCGCGCCGGTCACCATGTCCTTGACCTTCTGGCCCGACGCGAACTCCGCGCCGCCGGTGGAGAACTGGATGATGCCGTCGCTCTCCGCCTCGGCGAAGCCGCGGATGGCGGCGTTCACGGTCTCGGACGAGGTCACGTTGATGGCCGGGTAGGCGAACTCGTTCGCCTTGGCCCGGTCGAGCATCTCCGCGTAGACCTCGGGGGTGGCGATGGGCATCGTTACTCCTCCTTGGCACAGGGTGGTCCCGACCGCATCGTACGAGGTCGGCCGCCGCCGCACACCGGTCCCCGCACAGAAAGTTTTCTGCACGTCGGATCGGTTCAGATCGCGGTCCGTCCAGCCGCCGGAGCCGGGGCGGCCGAACGGAGATCACACGCTCAGCGCAGCGCCTCCGCGAGCGCGCGGTAAGCGGGCCACGGGTCCTCGTTCAGCACCTGGATCGTCACGTGGTCGGCACCCGCCGCGAAGTGCTCGTTCAGGCCGCGGGCGATGGTCTCGGCATCGCCGTGCAGGGCCAGCGAGTCGACGAAGTGGTCGCTGCCCTCGCCCGCGAAGTCCTCGTCGCCGAAGCCGAACTTCCGCAGGTTGCCGGTGTAGTTCGAGAGGCCGAGGTAGTACTGGAGGCCACTCCGGCCGATCTCCCGCGCCTTCGCCGGGTCGGTTTCCAGCACGACCTTGTGTTCGGGGGCGAGCAGCTTGCCCGGGCCGAGCAGGTCGCGGGCGACGCGGGTGTGCTCCGGCGTCACCAGGTACGGGTGGGCCCCCGCGGTGCGGGCCCCGGACAGCTCGACGACCTTCGGGCCCAGTGCGGCGAGCAGGCGTCCCTCGACCGGCACCCCGGCGGCGTCGAGCCCGTCCAGGTACTCCACCAGGGCGGTGTACGGCTTCTTGTACTCCTTCGTCGCCTCACGGTGTCCCGCGCCGATGCCCAGCAGGAAGCGGTCCGGGTACTTCGCGGCGATGCGCTCGTAGGCCCGCGCGATCGACGCCGGCTCGTCCTGCCAGATGTTGACGATCCCGGTCACGACCACCAGCCGGTCGGTCGCTTCCAGCAGCTCGTCGACGACGGCCAGGTCGCCCCCGGGCGAGCCGCCCAGCCAGAGCGCGCCGTAGCCCAGCTCCTCGAGCCCCGCCGCGAACGCCGGGTCCACGGCCGTGAACATCCGCCAGATACCGGTCTTGCCCAGTTCGATAGCCATGGAACACTCCAACGCGTGGGACGGCGATTTTCCTCCCGGGTCCGGCGAATTACTGTCGAAGGCATGACCAAGCTGGGCAACACCGACCTCGACGTGTACGGCCTCAACCTCGGGTGCAACGTCTTCGGCTGGACCGCCGACGAGCCGCAGTCCTTCGCCGTCCTCGACGCCTACACCGCGGCCGGCGGCAACTTCCTCGACAGCGCCGACCTCTACGGCGGCGGGGGCGGCTCCGAGACGATCATCGGCAACTGGCTGGCCGCCCGCGGCAACCGCGACGACGTCGTGGTGGCGACCAAGGTCGGCATGTGGGAGGGCCGGCCGGGCCTGTCGGCGAAGAACATCCAGGCCGCGGCGGAGGACTCGCTGCGCCGCCTGCGGACCGACCACATCGACCTGTACTACGCCCACGTCGACGACCCGGACACCCCGCTCGAGGAGACCGTCGAAGCGTTCGACGCGCTGGTCCGCGCGGGCAAGGTCCGCCACCTCGGCGCGTCCAACTACACCGCCGCCCGGCTCGCCGCCGCACTGTCCATTTCGGACAAGAACGGCCTCGCGCGGTTCGCCGTGCTGCAGCCGCACTACAACCTCGTCGAGCGGGACTACGAACACGACCTCGCGCCGCTCGTCGAGCGCGAAGGTCTCGCGACCCTGCCGTACTTCTCCCTCGCCAAGGGGTTCCTGACCGGCAAGTACCGCACCAAGCAGGAAGGGGGCGACAGCCCGCGAGCCGCCGGTGCGCTGTCCTATTTGGACGAGCGCGGCGAGCGCGTCCTGGCCGCACTGGACGAAGTCGCCCGGGCACACGGGGTTTCGGTCGCCACGGTCTCGCTCGCATGGCTGCGGCAGCAGCCGACGGTCGCCGCCCCGATCGCCAGCGCCCGGACGCCCGAGCAGCTCACCGACCTGATCGCGTCGGTCTCGCTGGAGCTGACGGACGCCGAGATCACCGCCCTGGGTGAAGCCGGCCGCTGAACATACTCACGGGTAGCTTACCGCGGGTAAGTTGAGGTACGGTGCCCTCCGGAAGCGACGTTCGACGTCCAGGAGGGCACCGTGGCCAACCCGTTTTCGCTGCTGAGCGGCACCAAGAAGGTCGACGGCAAGGTCGTGCTGATCACCGGGGCCGCCCGCGGCATCGGCGCCGGGCTCGCCGAGCGGCTGGCCGCCCGCGGCGCCAAGGTCGCCCTCGTCGGGCTCGAAGCGGACGAGCAGCGGAAGGTCGCCGACCGGATCGGGCCGAACGCGCACGCCTGGGAAGCCGACGTCACGAGCTGGGACGCCCTCGAAGACGCGGTGACCGGTGTGGTCGAGCACTTCGGCGGGATCGACATCGTCATCGCGAACGCCGGCATCGCGACCGCGGGCTTCGTCCGCTCGGTCGACCGGGCCGCGTTCGAGAAGGTGATCGAGGTCGACCTGCTCGGCGTCTGGCGGACGTTCCGCGTCACGCTCCCGCACGTCATCGAACGCAAGGGCTACCTGCTGGCCATCTCGAGCCTCGCGGCGATCACGCACGCCCCGGGCATGGCCAACTACTCCGCCGCCAAGGCCGGCGTCGAAGCTTTCTCCAACAGCCTCCGCGCCGAGGTCGCCCACCTGGGCGTCAAGGTCGGCGTCGCGCACCCGACGTGGATCCGCACCGACCTGGTCGAGAGCGCCGACGCGCACCCGGTGTTCGGCAAGCTCCGCGCGTCGATGCCCGGCCTGATCCGCAAGACGTACCCGCTGGACGTGGCCTTGGACGACCTCGAGGCGGGCATCCTCAAGCGCGCCCGGACGATCCACGTGCCGCGCTGGGTCGGCGGGCTCAAGCTGCTGCGCGCGTTCCTGCCGCCGATCGTCGAGATCGGCTCGCGCAGCCGGGTACCGTCGGCGGACCGGGCCGCGTTGGCCGACATCGAGGCCCGCGGCGCGTTCGAGTCGGCGGTCACCGGCCACGGCGGGCGGGCCGCCACCAAGAGGTGAGACCCGCCGGTCAAGGTCGTACCGACCGGTAACGAGTACTTCCAAGTAACTGTTACCTGAGGTAACGTCATCTGCGCAGGATCCCCGACGCAGCGGAGGCCGACAGATGACCGAGCGGTTCAAGGTCGTGATCGTGGGCACCGGGTTTTCCGGGCTCGGCCAGGCGATCCAGCTCGAGAAGGCCGGCATCCGGGACTACGTGATCCTGGAGAAGGCCACCGAGGTGGGCGGCACCTGGCGCGACAACTCCTACCCCGGGTGCGCGTGCGACGTGCAGTCGCACATGTACTCGTTCTCGTACGAGCAGAACCCGGGCTGGTCGCGGTCGTTCTCCCCGCAGCCGGAGATCCACGCGTACCTCAAGGGCGTCGCCGACAAGTACCGCCTGCGCGAGAAGATCCGCTTCGGCGTCGAGCTGACCGGGGCCCACTGGGACGAGCGGGACCGCCACTGGACGGCAACGACCAGGGACGGCCGCGAGTTCGTCGCGCAGTTCCTCGTCTCCGGCGTCGGCGGCCTGCACATCCCCCAGGTCCCCGAACTGCCCGGCATCGCGAACTTCAAGGGCCAGACCTGGCACTCCGCGCGGTGGAACCACGAGTACGACCTGCGCGGCAAGAAGGTCGCCGTGGTCGGCACCGGCGCCAGCGCCGTCCAGTTCGTGCCGAAGATCGCCCCTGACGTCGCCGAGCTGACGCTCTTCCAGCGGACGCCGCCGTGGATCATGCCCAAGCCCGACCACGCGATGCCGTCGTGGGCGCAGACGCTGTTCAAGCGCGTCCCGGGCACCCAGCGGGCCTACCGCAACGCGCTGTACTGGCTGCTCGAAGCCCGCGCCATCGGCTTCAACGGCCACCCGGCGATCATGAAGGCGGGCGAGCTGATCGCGAAGCGGAACATCGCGAAGGGCATCAAGGACCGTGCGCTGCGCAAGAAGGTCACGCCGGACTACACGATGGGCTGCAAGCGCGTCCTGATCTCCAACGACTACTACCCGGCCCTCGACCGGCCGAACGTCGAGGTGAACACCGAGGGCATCCGCGAGGTCAAGGCGCACTCGATCGTCGACGCCGGGGGCGTCGAGCACGAGGTCGACGCGATCATCTACGGCACCGGGTTCAAGGTGACCGACGCGCTGGAGTACCTCGACATCACCGGCGTCGACGGCCGCAACCTCGCCAAGGAGTGGGCGAGCGAGGGCATGCGGACGCACAAGGGCATCACCGTCTCCGGCTACCCGAACCTGTTCTTCCTGCTCGGCCCGAACACCGCCCTCGGCCACAACTCCGTGGTGTTCATGATCGAGTCGCAGTCGCGGTACGTCGTCGACGCCATCAAGCTCGCCGACTCGCGCGGCGCCGCCGCCCTCGACGTCCGGCCGGGCGTGCAGGACGAGTTCCAGCGGGAGATCCAGGACAAGCTGGTCAAGGGCGTCTGGACCCAGGGCGGGTGCAAGAGCTGGTACCTCGACGCCCAGGGCGTGAACCGGACGATCTGGCCGGGCTTCACCTGGCGCTACTGGCTCGAGACGCGCAAGGTCGACCCGGCCGACTACGAGCTGTCCGGCCGGGCGTCATGACGTCGCCGGACGAGCAGCTCGTCCTGCACGCGCGGGACGTGCAGTTCGACTGGGTGGCGCTGCCGATGCACTGGATCCCCGGCGAACCGCAGGCCACGCACACGATCAACGTGCTGCACCTGGCGTTGCCGGAGGGAGAGCGCTGGTTCGTCGAGGTGTTCAAGCAGGCGCTGCCGCTGATCCGCGACGAGCGGCTCAAAGAGGACGTCCTGGGCTTCATCGGCCAGGAGGCGGTGCACGCCGAGGCCCACGACGGCGCGGCGGCGCACCTCGAAGCGGCGGGCGTGCGCGTGCGGCCGTTCGTGGCGCAGATGGAGTGGCTGTTCCGGAAGCTGCTCGGCGATCGCGACCTGACCGGGCGCGCGGCCGAGGAATGGCTGGTCGAGCGACTGGGGATCATCGCCGCGATCGAGCACTACACGGCGTTCCTCGGCCAGTGGGTGCTCGACGCGCCCCTGGCGGACGCGGGCGCCGACCCGGTGATGCTGGACCTGCTGCGCTGGCACGGCGCCGAGGAGGTCGAGCACCGCTCGGTGGCGTTCGACCTGTTCGTCCACCTCGACGGGCGGTACGGGCGGCGGGTCCGCAGCATGGCGGCGGTGACGCCGGTGCTGGCCTGGGTCTTCGCCCGCGGTACGCGCTACCTGATGCGCAACGACCCGACCCGCCCCGGCCGCGCGTCGCTGCGCGGATATCGCCGGGCGGCGAAGCGGGGGTTGCTGCCGACCGGGCGGGAACTGCTGCGGGAGATCCGGCCGTACTTCCGGAAGACGTATCACCCGTCCGAGACCGGGAACACCGAGCAGGCGGTGGCCTACCTGGCGAGTTCGCCCGCGGCCCGGGCGGCGGAGTGACCCTCGGCCGGCCCACCCGGCTCGACGGCAGCGCGCGCACCGACCACCTGATGTCCACTTTGGTCGGGGTGGTGGGCGTTTACCGCCGGTTGTCGCATTTCAGCGGGAAGCGGCGGCCGCCAGTGCGCACCGTGGACCGGAACCTTTCGCTGGCCGTCGAAACGATCCGGCCCGAGGCCGACGGCGTCGTCAGCCTGCGGCTCGCCAACGGCGCCCAGCTGCCGGCCTGGCGGCCGGGCGCACACCTCGACCTGGTGCTGCCGTCCGGGCTGACCAGGCAATATTCGCTGTGCGGCGACCCCGCCGACCGCTCGCACTACCGGATCGCCGTCCGGCGGATCGGCGCCGCGTCGAGCGAAATCCACGCGCTGGCCCCCGGCACCCGCGTCACCGCCCGCGGCCCGCGGACGGCGTTCCCGCTCGTCGGCGCCGGGCCGTTCCTCTTCGTCGCCGGCGGCATCGGGATCACGCCGATCCTGCCGATGGTCCGCCACTGCGTGGCCTCGGGCGCGGACTGGCGGCTGGTCTACACCGGTCGCAGCCGCGCGTCGATGCCGTTCCTGGGCGAGCTGCCGGACGACGACCGCGTGTGGGTCCGCCCGGACACCGAGTTCGGCGTCCCGGCGTCCGGCGCCGAGCTCCTCGAAGGGCTCCCGGACGGCGCGTCGGTCTACTGCTGCGGCCCGGTGGCGATGATCACGGGTGTCCGCGCCGACGTGGCGCTGACCACGGCCAAGGCCGTCCACTTCGAACGGTTCGCGCCGCCGCCGATCGTCGCGGGAGCGCCGTTCCGGCTGACTTTGCGCAGGTCAGACCTCGTTTTGACGGTGCCGGGCGACCGGACCGCCCTCGACGTCCTGCGCGAGGCGCGCCCCGGGACGCCGTACTCCTGCCGCCAGGGTTTCTGCGGGACCTGCGCGGTGCCGACGGCCGACGGCGGGTCGATGCGGATCTGCGTCGACCGCGGCACCGCGGTGCTCGACCTATGACGGCAGCCAGACGCCGATCACCGGCTTGAACTCGCGGACGGACCGCTGCGCGACGACCCCTTCCAGGAAGTACGGGTCCTGGTCGATCGTCTCCTTCAGGTGCGCTTCGTCGTCGGCCTGGTACAGCGTGAGGCCGCCGGTGCCGTCGCCGAGCGGCCCGGCGACCGCGACGCGGCCCTCTTCGGCCAGCTTGCTCAGGAACTCGCGGTGGCGCGGCCGGACGTCCGGCATCTTCTCCTGGACGTAGGTGATTTCGACGAGGAACCAGGCCATGTGGATCTCCGGGGTCGGACGCGGGCTGTCGGTTCCGACGCTACCCGTGTCACGGTTCTGTACCAGCATCCGATCTGTGGCACCGGCATCTGAACCCGATAGGCTGGGGATGCGTCAGTACCTGTGTGAGCGCTGTGAATACCGTGAACCTGCTGACGCGGCACACCGTGCAAGCCGGGGTCGAGAACAGGCAGGGGTTCATGCTCGAGGGCAATGCGGAACGCAGCGTCGAGGCGACCCTCGGCCACCTGCGGGTCATGGACGGTCCGGCTCCGGTGCAGACACCGGCCCCGCTGACTCTCGAAGACCTCTACCGCCAGCACCGCATGCGGCTGGTCCGGCTGGCGATCCTGCTGGTCGACGAGCCCGCGACGGCGGAAGACGTCGTCCAGGAGGCCTTCACCGGCCTGCACCGCAACTGGGGCAGGCTCCGGGACGCCGCGGCCGCGGTCGGCTACCTGCGCACCGCGGTGGTCAACGGGTCGCGCAGCGTGCTGCGCCGCCGGAAGACGGCTCGCGAGTACGTGCCGCCGCACGCCGTGAACGCGCGCTCCGCCGAGAGCCTCGCGATGCTCTCCAACGAGCACCAGGCCGTGGTCAGCGCGCTGTCGAAGCTGCCGCCCCGCCAGCGCGAAGTGCTGGTGCTGCGGTACTACGGCGGGCTCAGCGAGGCCGAGATCTCTGAGGCCGCAGGTATCTCCAAGGGTACCGTTAAATCGACCGCCAGCCGGGCGCTCGAGGCACTCCAGAAGGCCATGCAAGCCCCTCAGTGACCCGGGTGGACCATTCCGATCACTGAGTCGTATCACCATGCTTGGTCCAGACCAATATATGCTGGGGTGCGTGAGAGGCGCCGGAGATTTCGTGATCATGGGCGGCCGGGTCGCCGCCCCGGACCGTGTACTGGACGACGGCTGGGTCGCCGTCACCGACGGGCGGATCGCCGGCGTGGGTTCCGGGACCCCGCCGTCCGGCGAACACGTGGACGTCGGCGGGGCACTGGTCGTGCCCGGGTTCGTCGACACCCACTGCCACGGTGGGGGAGGTGCTTCGTTCACCTCCCTCGATCCCGAGGAGCTCCTGACGGCGGTGCGAGCGCACCGCCGCCACGGCACCACGACCATGCTGGCCAGCCTGGTCTCGGATCCGGTGGACATCCTGCGCGAGCAGGTCGCCGCGCTGCGTGAGCTCGTGCAGGACGGCGAGGTCGCGGGCATCCACCTGGAGGGGCCGTTCATCTCCAAGGCCCGCTGCGGCGCGCACGACCCGGAGACGCTGCTCGAACCGGACACCGGCACGGTCGAGAAGCTGCTGCGCGCGGGCCAGGGCGCGATCCGGATGGTCACCATCGCCCCCGAGCTGCACGGCGGCGTGAAGGCCGTCCGCCAGCTCGCCGAGTCCGGCGTCATCGCGGCCATCGGGCACACCGACGGCGTCGAGGAGCAGCTGCTGCCGGCGATCGACGCGGGCGCGACGGTGGCGACCCACCTGTTCAACGGCATGCGGCCGCTGCACCACCGCGAGCCCGGCCCGGTCGGCGCGCTGCTGGACGACGAGCGCATCACGATCGAGCTCATCTGCGACCTGGTCCACCTGCACCCGACCGTGGTCCGCCTGGCGGCGAAGCACGCGGGCCGCAACCGGACGGTCCTCATCACCGACGCGATGTCGGCGACGGACGCGGCGGACGGCCGCTACACGCTGGGCCGGCTCGAGGTCGACGTCCACGACGGCGTCGCGACGCTGGCGGACAACGGCTCGCTGGCCGGCAGCACCCTGACGATGGACACCGCCTTCCGCAATCTGGTCCGGGGTGCGAAACTCGGCATCCTCGACGCGGTGCACGCGACGTCGCGGCGACCCGCGGAGCTGCTCGGCATCGCGGACCGCACCGGGATGCTGTGCTCCGGTTACCAGGCCGACATCGTGGTCCTCGACCAGGACCTGCGGCCGGCGAAGGTCCTGCGCCGGGGAGAATGGGTCGCCGAGGTGGGTACGGCTACCTTGAGTACGTAGTTCCCTGCGAGCGGACGGGCGGAGATGAGCGAGCCGAAGGACCCCGAGCAGCTGCTGGCGGACGCCCTTCGCGCGCAGGCCGTCTTCGCGCCACAGGTGTCGCCACCTGCTTCGGCGTCTTCCACGGGGTCTTCGGCTTCGGTCTCGGGGTCGAGTTCGGGTTCGGGTCCGGCTGAGCCGGTCACGGAAGCGGTCCCGACCAGCGCGATCAACGAGCTGCCCTCGGCGTACGGGCTGCTGTCGGGCGCGAGCGCGGACTCGCTGGAGCGCGAGCGGGCGGCGCTGGACGCGGAGGCACCCACGACGTTCGCCCCGCGTCCGCCGCAGCCGGAACCGGTGCGGACGTCGGCCCAGCTGCCCGCGTACTGGATCTTGATGCTGGCGGTGCTGCTGGGGCTCGCCGCGGGGTCCGTGGTCGGCCTGCTGACGCTGGTCTGACTGGGCGTCGGTCACGACTCAGGGTGACCCTGTACCGTTTTTGAGGTGATTCTCGCCCAGAGCACGGTCAACACGATGTCGCTGCTGCCGTCATGGCTGGACCCGCAGCACCTGCTGAGCGGTCTGACGACACCGGTCATCGCGGTGCTGTGCCTGATCATCTTCGTCGAGAGCAGCATCTTCCCGGTCCTCCCCGGTGACTCCCTGCTGTTCACGGCGGGCCTGTTCATCGCGAACGGCACCCTCGACGCGCCGTTGTGGCTGGTCTGCGTGCTGGTGACGGTCGCGGCGCTGCTCGGCAACGTGGTCGGTTACTACATCGGCTACTTCGTCGGGCCGAAGCTGTTCAACCGCCCGGACTCGAAGTTCTTCAAGAAGGAGTACGTCGACAAGACGCACGAGTTCCTGGAGAAGCACGGCCCGAAGGCCGTGGTCCTGGCCCGGTTCGTCCCGTTCGTCCGCACGTTCATCACGTGGATCGCGGGCATCGGCCGCATGGACCCGAAGCGCTACTTCACGTACACGGTGCTCGGCGGCATCCTGTGGGCGGCCGGGATCACGGTGCTGGGTTCGCTGCTGGGCGGGGTGTCGTTCATCGCGAACAACGTCGACGCGATCTTCGTGCTGATCGTGCTCGTGTCGGTGGTGCCGATCGCGCTGGAGTACCTGAAGGCGCGGCGCGAGAAGAAGGCCGTGGCCGAGACCGACCCCGAGGTCACGCAGCGGATCCCGCGCATCAAGGACTGAGGCCCGGTGCGCCGGAGAGGTTCGGCGCACGCGTGGCCGGCCCCTCCCCAGCCTGCTCGGGTCGCGCAAGGCCGGCGACCAAAACTGTCGGTCCCTCGCGGTAACGTGAAATCAGGGGGCCCCCGGGCGGGGACCCCTGCGAGCGCGACCCGAGTCGCCGAACCGCAGGCCGCCGAACGCCTCAGGTCATCGAGAACATCGAGCCGGGGTTGAACAGGTTCTCCGGGTCCAGCGCCCGCTTGATCTGCTGGTGCACCCGCAGCCCGACCGGCCCGATCTCGCGGGCCAGCCACTCGCGCTTGATCTTCCCGACCCCATGCTCGCCGGTCACCGTCCCGCCCAGGGACAGCCCCACCTCGAGGATCTCGTCGAACGCGCGCTGCGCCCGCTCGAACTCGGACGGGTCGTCCGGCTGGTAGACGATCGTCGGGTGCATGTTGCCGTCGCCGGCGTGGCCGACCACCGCGATCCGCAGCCCCACCTCCGAACTGATCTTCTCGCAGCCGCGGATCAGCTCGGCGATCCGCGTCCGCGGCACGCACACGTCGTCGGTCAGCCACAGCCCGTACGTCTCCAGCGCCGTCAGGACCACCCGGCGGGCGTGCAGGAGCATGCGGCCCTCCTCCAGGTCCTCCGTCGTGTACGCCAGGTCCGCTCCGCAGTCGACGCAGATCTGCTCCAGGGCCGCCAGCTCGCGGCGGGCCACCTCGCCGCCCGCGTCGGACTGGCCCAGCAGCAGCGCCTGGCAGTTCGAGCCGGCGCCGAGGTCCGTCTTGAGGTACGCCTCGGCCGCCTTGATCGAGGACGCGTCCATGATCTCCAGCAGCGACGGCACCAGTCCCTCGCGGACGACCCGCGCCACGGCCTCCCCCGCGGCCTCGGTGGTGCTGAAGCCCGCGACGAGCGTCGCCGGGGCCTGGGGCAGCGGCTTGAGCTGGACCGTGGCCTGGGTGATCACCCCGAGCGTGCCCTCGCTGCCCACGAACAGCCGGGCCAGGTCGTAGCCCGCGACGCCCTTCACCGTGCGGCGGCCGGTCTTCAGCAGCGATCCGTCGGCCAGGACGACCTCGAGGCCGAGCACCGAGTCCGTCGTCACGCCGTACTTCACGCAGCAGAGGCCACCCGCGTTGGTCGAGAGGTTGCCGCCGATCGTGCACCAGTCATAGCTCGACGGGTCCGGCGGGTAGAACAGCCCGTGCTTCTCCACGGCGTTGCGGAAGTCCAGGTTGACCACGCCCGGCTGCACGACCGCCAGCCGGTTGCCCGCGTCGATCTCCACGATTTCGTTCAGCTTGGTCAGCGACAGCGTGACGCAGCCGTCGATGGCGTTCGCGGCCCCCGAGAGCCCGCTGCCCGCCCCGCGCGGCACGATCGGCACCTTCGCCTCGGCACACGCCTTGACGACGGCCTGCACCTCCGCCGCGTTCGCCGGCAGCACCACGGCCAGCGGCGTGCCCGACGGCGCCAGCGGCATCATGTCGCGCGCGTAGGAAGCCGTGACGTCGGAGTCGGTGAGCACGGCGTCCTTGCCGAGCAGGTCCCGGAGCCGGGTGACCAAAGCTTCGTTGCCCATGGCCTCATCGTAAGCCTGATCAGTCCGCACTGCGGAAATATTCTTTCAAAACCAGCCGCAACGGAGCAGCGCGTCAGCGAACCAGGCCCAGCAGCTTCTCGACGTGAACGGTCAGCAGCACCCGCTGGTCGGTGACCATGGCTTCGCGGTACTCGGCCCAGTCCGGGTGCTCGCCCGACGCGCGGCGGTAGTAGTCGACCAGCGCCTCCACCGTGTCGTCGTCCGGCGCGACGGCCGGCGGGGTGAGCGAAGCGCGGCCCTCGGCGACGACGTAGCTCCAGCCGTCCTCGCTGCCCACGTGGAACGTCACCCGCGGATCCCGGCGCATGTTCTTCGCCTTCGCCCGGGTCTCGGTGATCGACGCGATGAACGTCGCCGTTTCCGGGTCGTAGAGGTAGGTGATCGTGGACAGCTGCGGCCGGCCGTCACGGCGGATCGTGGCGAGGACGCCGCGGCGGTGAGCGGCGAGGAAGTCCTTCAACGCTGTGTCGTCGGTCATACCCGTTTCCAACCCGCCACGGGCGCCGTTGTTCCCGGCAGCAACCCCGGAGAAATGTGCTTGCATACGACAACTAAAGTGTGTTCTGCCACATCACGAGGTACTCCGCTTGCATAACCGCTAATGAGGGCACATCCTTGCCTGAGGCAACTAGTTGCAGCCGCCAACCAACGCCGTGAAGGATCACCCATGGCACCGAACAACTCCGCCACCCGGCCGAACGCCGAGCTGGACCTCGCCGACCAGCTCGGGCACGAGCTCGTCCGCCTGGTCCGCCTGATCAACAAGGCGAAGTCACAGGTCTCCAAGCAGGGTCCGGACGGCATCGAGCGGGCGGCCTACGCAATCCTCTTCACCCTCATCCACGAGGGCCCGCAGCGCACCAGCAAGCTGGCCGAGTCGCTCCACTCCGAGATCTCCACGATCAGCAGGCAGTCGAGCTCGCTCGTGCAGCACGGGCTGGTCGAGCGCCAGGCCGACCCGGAAGACGGGCGTGCCTGCCTGCTCGCGCCGACGACCGAGGGCATGCGGGTCTTCGAAGAAAACCGCAAGCTGCGCAACCAGTGGCTGGCCGAGGTGCTCGGGGACTGGACCGACGGGGACGTCCGGACCCTGAACCGCCTCTTCGCCCGGCTCAACACAGGTATCGAGAACCACTCTCCACAGCTGGCCGACGCCCACGCGTCCGCCGGTGCACCGGCCAAGGGGGCCAACGCATGAGTTCCACCACCGAAGCAGTCGCTCAGCCCGAGGTGGGCCAGCCACCACGGCTGAGCCACCGCCAGATCGTCACGATCCTGAGCGGCCTGATGTGCGGCATGTTCCTGGCCGCGCTCGACCAGACGATCGTGGGTACCTCGATCGTCAAGATCGCCAACGACCTGCACGGCTTCGACCTGCAGGCCTGGGCGACCACGGCGTACCTGATCACCTCGACGATCGTCACGCCGATCTACGGCAAACTCTCCGACATCTACGGCCGCAAGCCGTTCTACCTGGCCGCGATCACGATCTTCGTCGTCGGTTCACTGGCCTCCGCCTTCGCGCAGTCGATGTACGAGCTGGCCGCGTTCCGCGCGGTGCAGGGCCTCGGCGCCGGCGGTCTGATGTCGCTGGCCATGACCATCCTCGGCGACATCGTTCCGCCACGGGAACGAGCCAAATACCAGGGCTACATCCTCGCGGTGTTCGGCCTGTCCACCGTGCTGGGCCCGGTGCTGGGCGGCTTCTTCGCCGGCATCGAGCACGCCGGCAGCATCTTCGGCTACGACATCCACGGCTGGCGCTGGGTCTTCCTGATCAACGTCCCGATCGGCATCCTCGCGCTGTTCGTCGTCGCGCGGGTGCTGAACGTGCCGCACGAGCGTCACGAACACAAGATCGACTGGTGGGGCGCGCTGACGATGGTCGTCGCGGTCGTGCCGTTCCTGATCGTGGCCGAGCAGGGCCAGAAGTGGGGCTGGGGCGACGGCAAGTCGATCCTCTGCTACGTCGTCGGCGGTGTCGGCGTGATCGCGTTCATCGCGGTCGAACGGTGGATGAAGGACGCCGCGCTGATCCCGCTGCGGCTGTTCAAGAACTCGACGTTCACCGTGGCGATCATCGGCGGTGTCATCGTCGGTGTGGCGATGTTCGGCGCGATCACCATGATCCCGCAGTTCATGCAGGTCGTGCAGGGGTACACGCCGACCGAGTCCGGTCTGCTGATGCTGCCGCTGATGGCGGGCATCATGCTCAGCTCGATCGTCTCCGGGCGGATCACCGGCAAGACCGGCCGCTACAAGGTCTTCCCGATCGTGGGCACCCTGATGATCGCCGCCGGCGCGTTCTTCTTTGCTCAGGTCGACTACAACTCGGCACTGTGGCACCCGCTGACCGCGGCCGCCATCATCGGTCTCGGCCTCGGCCAGTGCATGCAGACGCTGATCATCGCGGTGCAGAACGCGGGCCCGCGCAGTGACATGGGCGTCTCGACCGCATCGGCGACGTTCTTCCGCCAGATCGGTGGTACCGCCGGTGTCGCGATCTTCCTGACGGTCCTGTTCAACACGCTGATGCCGAACATCACGAAGGCGTTCGGCGGGCAGCTGCCGGCCGGTGCCGGCGCGAGCGTCGGCAACCTGTCCGAGAACACCAGCGTGATCCAGACCCTGCCGGAGGCGATCAAGACGCCGATCCTGATCGGCTTCACCGACTCGATCACCACGGTGTTCTACATCGCCGGTGCGGTGGCCCTGCTGGCCACGGTGGTCCTGCTGTTCATGAAGGAGATCCCGCTGACCAACGCGGCCCCGGCCGCGGCGGCCATGGAGGGCGGCGAGGCGCTGCTGGACGACCACGCCGACGAGCCGACCGAGATCGTCGAGCCGGTGCGCCCGGCCGACCGCGAGCCGGCCCTGGTCGGCAGCGGCGGCAAGCACGCGCTGAGCAACGGGCACGGCGACTACCAGGCCGTGTCGGGTGCGCTGCCGATCACGAACTCGCTGGCCGACGCCGAGCTCGACACGCCCGTCGGAACCGGCGGCCTGCCGGTGACCGGGCACGTCCGGCGCCAGGACGGCAGCCACGTCGCGGGCGCCGCGCTGACCCTGATCGACCAGCGCGGCCGCCAGGTCGCACGGGCCACCGGAGCCGCCGACGGCAGCTACTCGGTGCCCAGCCAGGGCCCGGGCGCGTACGTCCTCATCGTGTCCGCGCACGGCCACCAGCCGCAGGCCTCCAGCGTCGTGATCAGCAACGGGCCGGCGACGGTCGACGTCACGCTCACCGGGTCCGGCGAGCTGACCGGCACCGTGAAGGCGGCCACGACCGGTGAGCCGCTGCCGAACGTGACGGTGACGCTGACCGACGGCCGCGGCGAGGTGAACGGCGCGTTCATCACGACCGCGGACGGCACCTACGCCTTCGTCGGGGTCGGCGCCGGGGCCTACACCCTGGTCGCCAGCGGCGCGGGCTACCGGCCCTTCGCGGTGACGCTCACCGTGCCCGACAGCGGCGTGCTGCGCCACGACGTCGAGCTGGCCAGCTCGGTGCTGCTCAGCGGCACCGCGCGGACCGAGGGCGACCGGGTGGTCCCGGACGCGCGGATCACCGTGCTCGACGCCGAGGGCAACGTGGCCGCGGTCGCGCGGACCGACGGCGAAGGCCGGTACGTGGTCAGCGACCTGCCCGCGGGCGCGTACACCGTGGTCGCGAGCGGCTACCCGCCGGCGACCAGCCAGGTGGAGCTGGCCGGCGGCGAGGCTGGCCACGACGTCCGGCTGAGCTACGACCAGGCCCTCGACGAGCTGGTCGACCGGTCATGACCGGCCTGCGCGCGACCTTCCGCACGGCCGAGGGCTGGGCGGTGGAGCACGCGGTGCTCACCGTCACCGACCCGGCCGGGCGGCAGGTCGCCCGCCAGGCCGCCGACGTCCGCGGGGAAGTCGTCACCGACGCGCTCGCGCCGGGCGTGTACACCGCCGTGGTCACCGCGGCCGGGTACACCCCGGTCGCGCGGACGGCCCAGATCGCCTCGGACGGCAGCGGCGCGCTCGGCGACGTCGTGCTGGCCCCGGTCGCCGAGGCGATCGAGCTGCCGCCCGCCGGGCCGTGGGTGATCGATCCGATGCACACGTCGGTGGTCGCGACCGCGCGGCACCTGGGCATCGCGAGCATCAAGGCGCGGTTCCCGGACGTCTCCGGCCGGATCGAGATCGGCCGCCCGGCCGAGCGGTCGTCCGTGCACGCCGAGATCAAGGCGGCGAGCATCGACACCGGTATCCGGATGCGCGACGACCACCTGCGCTCGCCGGACTTCCTCGACGTCGACGTGCACCCGGTGATCACGTTCACGAGCACCGGGCTGCGGCAGCGCGGCGCGGACTCGTGGACGCTGCTGGGCGAGCTGACGCTGCACGGCGAACGCCGCGAGGTCGAGCTGGAGCTGACCTACGGCGGCTGGGGCCCGGACCCGTGGGGCGGCGTGCGCGTCGCGTTCCACGCCGAGACGACGCTGCACCGGAACGACTTCGCGATCAACTACAGCGCGATGGTCCGCGCCGGCGTCGCGGCGGTCGGCACGACGGTGAAGATCGAGCTGGACGTCGAAGCGGTGCAGGGCGAGACGCTGCCGCAGTTCTGAGTCGCCTGCGGGGAAGGCCCTCTCACCACTGGGTGAGGGGGCCTTCACCGTTGGTGAAAGCCGAAACTTCCGGGGAGCTCGATTTGACCGTTAACCGCCGGCCGTTCATTCGGGCCACGTAGGCTCGCAGGGTGAACGTCGTGAGCATCGAGGCCGCGGGCGTCGGCGTGAGCTGGCTGGACACCGCCGGCCCGCTGCTCGTCTGGGTGATCGTGCTGAGCTTCGTGCTGGTCGAGTGTGCGCTGATCATCGGGCTGTTCCTGCCCGGTGACTCGCTCCTGTTCGGGGCGGGCGTGGTGCTGGCGCAGCACGGTTCGGACGCCAACGCGTGGTTCCTGTCGGCGGCCGCGCTGATCGTCGCGGTCCTGGGCAACCAGATCGGCTACTACATCGGCCGCACCGGCGGCACGAAGCTCATCGCACGGCGCGACGGCAAGGTGCTGAACCGGCAGGCTCTCGAACGCGCGCAGCGGTTCCTGGACCGCAGGGGCTTCTTCGCGATCGTGGCGGCGCGGTGGATCCCGTGGATCCGCACGCTGGCCCCGCTGATCGCGGGCGCGGCCCGGATGGACCCCCGCCGCTTCATGGCCGCGACGGCGCTGGGCGGGCTGCTCTGGGTGCCGACGCTGGTCCTGCTCGGCTACTACGGCGCCGGCCTGCTGGACGCCCTGCCGTGGGTGAAGACGGCGGCGTTGTGGCTCAGCATCGCGTTCTTCTTGTTCGGCACCGGGTACGGCGTCCTGCGCTACCGCCAGGAAATGCGCCGCCCGGTGGACGAGCCGGACGACAGCAACGCCCGCGCCTGACCCCAGCGGGCTTCAGAGCTCCGGGTCCGCCCAGATCTCCAGCTGGATGCCGTCGGGGTCGCGGAACACCACGACCCGGGAACCTTCGAACGTGCGTGACGGCGCCGCGTCCTGGTAGTGCACGCCGAACTCCTGCAGCCGGCTCTCCCATTCGGCCAGCTCGGCGGTCGAGCGCACCCGGAAGGCGACGTGGTCCAGGCCGGTCCGGCGTTCGTCGAACCCGCGCCGCCCGGTGTCCGCGTGCTGCACGAGGACCACGGAGAACTCGTCCCCGGCGGACCGCAGCACGACCTTCCGCAGGCCCGTGACCGGCTCTTCGCGCCGGGTGACCTCCTCGAGGTCGAGGACGCGCACGTACCAGGGCACGCTGCGGTCCACGTCGGTCACGGTGAGCGCGAGGTGGTGCACGGACATGAGTTTGGCCATGGCTTCCGAAGCCGTCCTTTCTCGTGGCGGCTCCCCAGAGTTGCACAGCGTCCGACCGCCGAAACGGAGGTGACCAATTCCCCGGCCAATCGTGATCTCGCCGTCTCCGGCCGTCCCAGCAGGCGGACGCAACCTACCGGCGGTCACACCCGTCTTACGGATGGTGACCATCGGTGACACTCACTGGTCGAGCAGCCGCAACCGGCCCTCTTCGTGGATGCGCTTGGTCGTCACCCGGTCGGGGTAGCAGCGGGTGAACATGTTCGTGAAGTGCGTGCCGTAGTGGATGGCCTCGTCGCCGCCGGCCAGTGGGCGGACGGTGACGCCGAACGCCGGCTCGTGGAAGTACGCCAGCGTGTACCGCTCCCGGTCCGCGAGCCGGACCTTGTGCGGCGTCGACAGGAGCCGGCCGCCGGTGAGGAACTGCAGGATGTCGCCGGGGAAGACGGTGAACACCGCCGGCTCGGGTTCGACGAAGTGCCACGGCGGTTCGTCCTGGTACATGCCGGCCGTGGTCTCCTCCGGCAGCCAGTTGCGGCGGCGCGGTTCACCGGCCACCGGCGGCCGGACGAAGAGCCCGCCGACGTCGTCCTGCGCGGCGATGACGAGCAGGCCGTAGTCGGTGTGCGCGCCGATCCCGCGTTCGGTCGTCGCGGACCGGGCCGGGAACCGCAGCACGCGCATGTGGTGCCAGCCGTCGCGGGTGAGCCGCGTCAGGCGGTCGATTTCGACGCCCAGCCCGAGCGCGACCAGCCGGAGGAGCTTCTCGCCGATTTCGCCGACCTCGCGGAGGTGGGCTTCCATCGCCGTCCGGTAGCCGTCGTCGGGCCACGGGACCGGCCCGTGGCACGGCCGGCCTTCGGTGACGCGGGTGTCGGTGCCCGGGATGTCCGGGCACACCGTGAAGATCTCGGAATAGTCGGCCTCGCCCGCGGTGACTTCTTCGCCGGAGGCGATGTAACCGCTGTAGGTCAGGTCGCTGACGAACTTCGCTTTCTCCGGCAGTGATCTCGCGAAGAACCGCCGGCTTTCGGCGAGTGCTTCGCCGGTGACGCGGGCCTGTTCGGCGGTGGCGGCGACCTGGAAGATCCCGTCGTCCTCCCAGGTCCGGACCAGCTGCCTGCCCAGGATCCGGTCGACCGTCGTCCCACTCACCGAATCGGGCAGCTCGAACGTACGCATTGTTGTTCACCTTTCGCGCGGTATCGGGAACGCTCACCACACGAAAGCCGGGAAATGCCGGTTCACAAGGATCAGCGGCCGCCGCCGACGTCCAGGACCGCGCCGGTCGTGAACGACGACGCCGCCGAGAGCAGGAACAACACCGCCTCGGCGATTTCCGGCGGCCGCCCGGGCCGGCCCAGCGGGATCTGCGGCGCGTACTTCGCCATCCGGTCCGGCAGGCCGGCGGCCGCGTGCAGGCCGGTGTCGACCATGCCGGGCCGGACCGCGTTGACCCGGATCCCGTCCGCCGCGACCTCCTGCGCGAGCCCGAAGGTCAGCGTGTCCACGGCCGCCTTCGACGCCGCGTAGTGCACCCACTCACCCGCCGAGCCGGTGCGCGCGGCCGTCGAGGAGATGTTCACGATCGCGCCGCCGTCGCCACCGTGGCGGGTGGACATCCGGCGGACCGCCTCGCGGCAGCACAGGAACACCCCGGTGACGTTGACGTCGAGGGTGCGCCGAACGACGTCGACCGCGTAGTCCTCGAGCCGGCCCGGCGTGTTGCCGACGATCGCCGCGTTGTTGACCAGGCCGGTCACCGGGCCCAGCGCCGCCGCCGCGTCGAACAGCGCGCGGACGTCGTCCTCGCTGGAGACGTCCGCGCGGAACGCCAACGCCTGCCGTCCGGACGCACGCACCTGCGAAGCGACGGCTTCAGCAGGCGCCGGGTCACCCGAGTAGTTGACGACGACGTCGTATCCCCGGGTGGCGGCCAGCGCGCAGATCGCCGCGCCGATCCCCCGGCTGCCGCCGGTGACGATGAGGGTTCCGGTCATGATCGCCAGTCAAGCCACCCGGCCGGCTCGGGTCAACGGCGCTTCCGATGGCGGCCTGGCACCGGCGAGAATTCGCAATTGAACCACCCCCGACCGTCGTCTAGGCCGAACGGGTCACCATATTCCTCACGCCGTGATTCCAGGAGTCCCGACAGGCATGCTGTCTGCATGTTGCCATGTAGGTCTTGCGCGCGGAGGGTTGTGCAGTCGCGAACAACCTAGGAGGACAAATCCCGAAGACCTGCTACTTGTAGTGCACATTCACCGGGAGGGCCAGTGGTCATCAGCGTGATCTCGTCAACGGTTGCAACGACTGCCGCGAAGGCCGTCGTACCTCTGGCTGTGCGCGCTTCAAGGCCGGCCTGGAAGAAGGTCGTCGAGTCCACGATTTTTGACCCTCGCCCTATAAAGAACCTGCAGGAGTGGTCCCAGGTAAGAAGTAATCGCCAGGCCGTAAGGCAGGTGAACTCCTTCCTCAAAGGCAGAATGTGCTCAGGGTTGCTCGAGACCTACGCAGTTTCGTACGCCTCAGCCGAGCGTCGCACCGCGCGCGCCCGCGACCTTGAGGAGATGTTCGTCGCAGAATTCTACAAGAAGGTTAAGACAGCAGACGCGAAGACCTTTCGGGTCGCGGAAAGCATCTGGAAGCAGTTGACGCTGACCGTGGAGAAATCTGTCACGAAGATTCGACGCGAAGGCGACTTCGAGCCGAGCGACTTGGTTCTCTTGTCGAGCTTGACCCAGGTGCGACCCGGCGGCACCCCCAGTGACATCGACGTGTCGATCGAAAACAGAAAAAAAGTCTACTCCGCTACCGGAAGAGTGGATCAGCTGGTAGCACAAGTCGCCGAGATCCGGAAACTTTCGACAGAATACTACTTCGACATGGCTATGCCGCACGCCAAAGAAAACTATCGAGTCAACCTGGAGGATCTCTACGTCTCGCGCGGCTTGAGCCAACTGGCGTCAGACTGGCGCTCAGGTAGGCCCGCCAAGCTCGACACCTCCGCCGTCGAAGATGTCATAGACGAAGGCGCCATATTCGACAAAAGGTACCTCATTGTCGGCAATCCTGGCGCAGGGAAGTCGACATATGTCCGAAAAACCCTTCTCGCAGTGGCGAACGACGCATCTCACGGACTTGCCCCTCTGGTACTGGACCTAAAATCCTGGTCAGAAGGAGCGGGAACACTTGCGCAAATGATCGCCAAGCGAACCAACGCGACGCTGCAGATCGAGCTCACCGAAGCCGATGTAGCCGACATGATGTCGTTGGGTTTGGGTTTCATAGTATTCGACGGGCTTGACGAAATAGTGGATGTTACCGACCGTCGAAATCTGGTCTCCAGTATTGAATCTTTTGCACGACGATATCCACTGGCTCACATTGTCGTGACAGCGCGACGCGAAGGATATCAGGCCGCCCCCTTGAACAATCTCCTTTTTCCCGCCTACCAGTTCCCTGATTTCACCGATGAACAAATGTGCGAATATGTCGGCAAGTGGTTCACCGCGTTAGCCTCACATAATACGGACATTGACCACAGCCGACGTGCTGCGGCTTTCATCGAAGAAAGTGCTCACGCCGCCGAACTGCGTTCCAACCCTTTGATGCTGTCGCTACTTTGCCTTCTTTACGACTACGAGGGATACATCCCCGAAAACCGTGCTCGCGTATATGAAGAGTGCGCCGAGCTCATGTTCGGCCGCTGGGACAGGATGCGCAAAGTTCAATCCTTGGTGCGAACCGATGCTCGCGGCCACCGGTTGGTCGAAGAGATCGCCAGCTACTTCTTCGGGCGACAATCCAGCCAGGGCGGCGAAACCGAGACGGCGCTCAAAGCCTTGATTCGCGATTTTGTTCAAGTGAACGTCAATGAGGATGAATTCGAAGCCGCGAAGTATGCGCAAGATTTCCTTGATCATTGCGCAGGTAGAGCATGGCTCCTCACCCTGACCGGAAGCAACAACAGAAACGAGCGCCTGTTCGGGTTCACTCACAGAACATTCATGGAGTACTTCGCCGCCTGCCACATCGCCAGATCATCCGCGAACGCCGAAGAGCTCGCGGAAAGGCTTCGCCCGATCATCGCGTCAGGAACGAGTGAAATCGTCTGCCAGCTGGCAGTTGATCGGTTCGACGAGAAGAATTCTCGCGGAGTCGACGAGGCACTGAGAGTCCTGACCTTCAACAGCAAGACGCTCGAAATCCACATCAACGGACCCGCTCTCGCTTTCTGCCTCAGCTCGTTGGATTACCTTCAACCGACGCCGAGAACTGTAAAATCATTGATTATTGCAGGCATGCGCCTGATCGAAAAAGATCCAAGCCTGGCCACAAGATTGTTTCCCTATGAGTTCTACGACAAACATCACAGAGTCGTCTCGGAAGTCGTTGACCGCTACCTGAACGAGCGCCCTGAAAACAAAGCCGATACAGAGGCCGCAAACGGGTGCCGCATCTACCTTGCAGCCAGCAAGCTGAATGAACCAGGCGATCTTCGATGGCTGGCACAGAATGCGCGATCAATTCTAGTCGAGAAATGCATCAACAAAGAGATTTCGGTTTACCGGTACTACCGGGCGGGCGGTCCAGGCTCCTTGATCAACATATACGATGATTCAGGTGTCGAAGGCTGCGTCCCAGGCCCGCTCACGAGGGCGCTCAAGAACTGGATGGCATCCGGGTTTGACGACGAAATCTTACGCCCATGTTTCGCCGCACTCCTCAAGAACCCGAGGACTTGTCACCCCGTACACCCCAGTATTTTGCTGGACCTCACGGACACGATCTCCAGCAAGAACAGCCATGAGCTCAGGCAGTTGTTCGGCGCCGACCGATTGTTCAAAATGCCGGAGATGATTGGGTTCGGAAACCTCTGCATCCTATTGGCGATCGAATCCATCAAGGACGACTCTCCTACTTTTGCCGACATTCTCCTGTCCAGCGGCTTGGGAGAACAGTCGGATCGTGCGCCGTATGAAATCGACAGCAACCTCCTCAAGAGGATCTATGAATCACCGAGAGTGTCCATGAACGCGTCCTGGCGGAAATACTTGGAGAGTGCGCTCAGCCGGCTTCCCTCGCGATGAAGATCGCTGTCATAGGCCGTGGTCAGAGAGCCGCCACGGTGACCTGCTGTACACAAGCTGTCAGCAGAATCCTCCGGCCGCCGCACAGGTACCTCGTGCGACGCAGAGTGGTGGTCGTGCCATGGCAAGCCGACGGACACGACCACCATCGCGGAGCGTCAGATCGCGAAGTTGGCCAGCGGGAGGTTCTCCAGCACCAGGTCCGCGCGGTCCCGCGTCTGCGAGATGAGGTCGGCGTTGCGCTGGTCCGAGCCGAGCGCGCGCTGCTTCGCCTCGACCAGCGAACGGCCGTAGCGGCGGTGGCGCGACACGAGCCGCTCGATCCGCTCGGGCTCGTCCGGGGCGAGGAACCAGGCCTCGGTGAGCAGCGGCCGGATCGCGCTCCACGGGTCGTCCGGGAGCAGCAGGTAGTTGCCCTCGGTGATGACGAGCTGGACCTCCGGCGGCACCGCGACGGCGCTGGCGATCGGCTCCTCGATCTCGCGGCGGAACTCCGGCGCGTACACCGTTTCGCGGCCTTCGGCCAGGCGGCGGATCAGGTGGTAGTAGCCCGCGGCGTCGAACGTGTCCGGGGCGCCCTTGCGCTCGGTGCGGCCCAGCCGGCGCAGCTCGACCTGCGCGAGGTGGAAGCCGTCCATGCCGACCACCGCGGCCCGCGAGCCGAGCGCGTTGGCCAGCGCCCAGGCGAGCGTGGTCTTGCCGGACGCGGGCGCGCCCACGATCCCGAGCACGTTGCGCTGCCCGCGCACGGTCAGCCCCTCGGCCCTGGCCAGCAGGTCGTCGAACGCCGTCATGTCCTGTTCCTTCCTGCGATCGCGGTCGTCCACGACCGCGGTCCCACCTGCCGCACCCGTTCGGCGGCCACCTCGTTGGCGAATCGGATCCGGTCCGTCACCGTCCGTTCGCGGGCCACGGCCACGGCGAGCGCGCCGTGCCAGACGTCGCCCGCCCCTAGTGTGTCTCGCGCTTCCACGGCCGCAACAGGCACCTCACCCGAGGCGCCGTCCGCAGTGGACCAGCGCACCGGGCCGGCCCCGTTGGTGGTGATGACGGTGGGGACGCCCCGCTCGTGCAGGCCGGGCTCCGGCGCGGCGAAGTGCGCGGAGCACGCGGCGACGTCGACCAGCGGCAGCAGCTCGTCGAGCACGGGTTTCCAGCTCCCGGCGTCGAGCACGACCGGCGCCTTCTTCTCTCGCGCAACCGCCAGCGCAAGTTCCGGATAATGCCCGTCCAGCAAAATGACATCGGCTGCCAAAGGCGGCACTTTCACGTGAAAGTGGCGCCCTGCGGCGTTGCGGGAGACGACCGTGCGCTCGCCGTCGCGGTCGCGGACGGTGGCCGCGCTGACCGGCGGTGGCTCGGTGCGCCCGGGGTCGAGGTCGACGATCCGGACGCCGTGGGCCTCGAGGTCGGCGCGGGCGAGGGCCGCCAGCGGGTGTGCACCGAGGACGGTCAGCAGGGTCGCCTCGGCGCCGAGCGCGGCCGCCGTCACCGCGGCGTTCGTCGCGGGCCCACCCGCAGCGACGTCCACCCGCAACGACTGCACCTTCTCGCCCGGCGCCGGCAGCTCTTCGACCCGCTGGACGACGTCCACCGTGCACAAGCCCGCCAGCAGCACTCTCACTTCAAGCCGGCCACGTGCGTCGCGGCGGCCGCTTCTTCCACTTCGCCGTTCTCGTTGAGCCGCAGCGCACCCGTGAGCAGGCCGACGACCTGGTTCATCGAGTGCGTCTTGGGCGAGACGACCGCGACGCGCTTGCCGAGGCGGTGCACGTGGATGCGGTCGGCGATGTCGAAGACGTGCGGCATGTTGTGGCTGATCAGCACCACCGGCAGGCCGCGGTCGCGGATCCGGCCGATCAGGTCGAGCACCTTGCCGGACTCGGCGACGCCGAGGGCGGCGGTGGGCTCGTCCATGATCACGGCCTTGGTGCCGAACGCGGCCGCGCGGGCCACGGCGACGCCTTGGCGTTGACCACCGGACAGCGTCTCGACGGGCTGGGAGATCGACTTGATGTTGATACCCAGCTCGTCGAGGATCCGCTGCGCCTCCGACCGCATGGTGGCGGTGTCGAGCTTGCGGAACAGCCCGAGCGGCCCCTTGAGGCGCTTTTCCCGGCCCAGGAACATGTTCGACGCGATGTCGAGCGCGGGCGCGACCGCGAGGTCCTGGTAGACCGTCTCGATGCCGTAGTGCCGAGCGTCCAAAGGGGACTTGAAGTGGACGGTCCTACCGTCCACTTTGATCTCGCCCTCGTCCGGGACCACCGCGCCGGACAGGGCTTTGATGAGCGAGGACTTCCCGGCGCCGTTGTCGCCGACCACGGCGAGCACCTCGCCGGGCAGCAGGTCGAAGTCGGCGCCGTCGATGGCGGTGACCCGGCCGTAGCGCTTGACCAGGCCGCGGGCCTGGAGGATCGGTTCGGTCATGACTGCTGCTGCCTCCTCGCGATCCGGTCCACCACGACGGCGGCGATGAGCAGGGCGCCGGTGGCGAGGTCCTGGTAGTTGCCGTCCACGTTCATCTGCGTCAGCCCCGACCGCAGCACCGCCACGACCAGCGCGCCCATCAGCGTGCCGAGCACCGAGCCGCGGCCGCCGAAGAGGCTCGTCCCGCCGAGGACGACGGCGGTGATCGAGTCGAGGTTGCCGAGCTGGAACTGGTTCGGGTCGGCGTTCGGCGTCCGGCCGAGGGCCTGCCAGGCGGCGATGCCGAACGTCAGCCCGGCGACGATGTAGACCGACAGCACCGTGCGGTTGACCTTGATGCCGGACAGCCGCGCGGACTCCGGCGCGTTGCCGACCGCGTAGACGTGCTTGCCCCACGCGGTTTTCGTCAGCGCGTACCAGACGCCGAGGTACATCAGCAGCGCCAGCGTCATGCCGTAGGTGATCGGGATGCCGCCGAAGAGGTAGCGCTTGGTGCCGAGCCACTGCAGCACCCCGTCGGTCACCGGGACGGCCTGGCCGCCGGCGATCAGCTTCGACACCGCGGTCAGCATGGTGAACGTGCCGAGCGTGATGATGAACGCCGGCAGCTTGATCCGCGTGGCGAGCCCGCCGATGAAGATGCCGACGATGATCGTCAGCACGACGCCGGCGAGCAGCGCGACGAAGCCGTTCGTCCCGGCCGCGGCGAGCTTGGCCATGATCAGCGTCGCGACGACCATCGAGGCCGCGTTCGACAGGTCGATGCCCGCGATGAGGATGACGAGCGTCTGGCCCAGCGCGAGCGTCCCGACGACGAGCGACTGCTGGACCACGGTGGACAGGTTGTCGAGGTCGAAGAACGTGTCCGTGGCCAGCGAGAACACCACGATCGCGACGACCAGCGCGAGCGCCGGGCCGACCGCTGGGGCGCGGAGGAGGAAGTCGCCGAGGGATTCACGGTCCTTGGCGTGCGTTGCGGTCGCGGTGGTCACTTCTGGCCTCCCCAGCAGTTCTGCAGGCCCCAGGCGGAGTCGTGGCTCTCGATGCCGGGCAAGGGCTTGTCGGTGATCACGGCGGACCCGGTGTTCACGAAGCCGGACGGCTTCTTGCCGGTCTTGGCGTACTCGACGGCGGCGAGCACCCCCTGCTCGGCCATCTTCTTCGGGAACTGCATGACGGTGGCGGCGAACTGGCCGTCCTTGACGTTCTGGACGCCTTCGCAGCCGCCGTCGATCGAGCCCATGACGATCTGCCCGGTCAGCCCGCGGGCCTTGAGCGCCGCGTACGCGCCGCGGCCCATCGGCTCGTTCATCGAGTAGACGGCGTTGATGTCGGTGCTGCGCTGGAGCAGGTTCTCCATGCCCTGCTGGGCGAGGCTCTGGTCGCCGTTGGCCGCGGTGTGGCCCTTGATCTCCGGCGAGCCGTCGGTCAGCCCGATGCCCTTGAGGAAGCCGCCGTGGCGCTGGGTGTCGACCGTGCTGCCCGCGGTGCCGTCGACCATCAGCAGCTTGGGCGGGGTGCCGGCCAGCGCGGCCTTGACGTAGGCGCCCTGCTGTTCACCGGCCGCGAAGTTGTCGGTGGCGAAGGTGGCGTCGACGGCGTCGGCCGGTTCGGTGGCGGTGTCGAGGGCGATGACCAGGACCCCGGCGTCGCGGGCGTCCTTGATCGCCTTGAGCACGCCGGTGGACGAGCTGGGCGTGATGAGGATGGTGTTCGCGCCCTGCTGGCGCAGGTTCTCGATGGCCCGGACCTGGCCGTCGTTGTCGCCGTCGAACTGGCCGGCGAGCGCGCTGAAGTCGGCGCCGTTGGCCTGCGCGGCCGCTCTGGCGGCGTTGCGGAGTTCCACGAAGTAGGGGTTGGTGTCGGTCTTGGTGACCAGGCCGACCTTGGCCTTGCCGCTCCCGCCCGTGTTGGTGTTGCCGCCCCAGTGGCGTTCGACCGTGCACCCGGTCGTCGCGGCGAGGACGGTGGCCAGCACGACTGCGGTGAGACTTCGGTGTCTCATGGATTCCCAGCCTTTGTTCGTGTCGAGGCTTGCCGATGGTCGGGAAGGTAGACAGACTGCTCGTTGCGCGCAAGCGTTTGCGCAAACGCTTGCCGGAAAGGATGGGTATGCCCCAGCCGAGATCTTCGCGGCCGACCCAGCGGGACATCGCCGAGCTCGCGGGCGTGTCGATCACGACCGTCTCGCACGTGGTGAACGGGACGCGCGCGGTCGCCGAGGACACCAAGGCGGCGGTGCTGCGGGCGATCGAGACGACCGGCTACACCGGTGACGCCATCGCGCGCTCGCTGGTCACCGGCGGGACGCGGTCGATCGGGATGGCGATCTCGCTGGTCGCGAACCCGTACTTCGCGACGCTGATGCAGGCGATCGAGCGCGAGGCGTCGGCGCACGGTTACACCGTCCTGCTGGCCGACACCCACGACGCGGCGGACACGGAACGTGACACCGTGCGGGCGCTGCGCTCCCGCCGCGTCGACGGCCTGCTCATCACCCCGGCACCCGGCGACGGCCCGGTGATCGGCGAGCTGGTGTCCCTGGACGTGCCGACCGTGCTGATCGACCGGCTGTCCACCCGCACCGACGTCGACCAGGTCGGCTCGGAGAACATCCAGGCGACCTCGGCGCTGACCGCGCACCTGGCCACGCTCGGGCACCGGCGGATCGGCATGATCAGCGGCGTGCCCGGGCTGTCGACGAGCGAGGAGCGGGTGCTCGGCTACCGGCTCGGGCTCGGCCGGTCCGGGCTCACCTGGGCGTCCGAGCTCGTGGCCTGCGGAAACTCCTCGCGCGAAGGCGGCGCACTGGCGTTGAGCACGCTGCTGGCGCTGCCCGAGCCGCCGACCGCGCTGGTCGTCGGGAACGACGGCATGATGGTCGGGGTGCTGCACGAGGCCCGGCGGCGCGGGCTGCGGATCGGACGCGACCTGCCGGTGGTGGTCTACGACGAAGTCGAGTGGGCCGACCTGGTCGACCCGCCGATGACCACGATGGCGCAGCCGATTGAGGAGATCGGCCGGCAGGCGGTGCGGCTGCTGCTGGCCCGGATCAACGACCCGGGGCGCAAGGCCGAAACGGTGCGGCTGGCACCCACTCTGCGTCATCGTGAGTCCTGCGGCTGCCCGGCGGTTCACTCACTTCAGTGAATCTGGGTTCCTGAGACCTGCGCACGGCCGTTCAGCGGATACCTTTCGGCTGAGCGTCTGCGAGGGCTTATGACCGCACTTTCGCCGGACCTCCGGTTGTGGGACCCCCCGGTCACCTACCGGATCGGCGTCGCGATGGGTGTGCACGCGCACCCGTACTCCGGCGAGCTGCTGCGCGCGATCAGTGCGGCCGCGGCGCAGGCGGGCTGCGACGTCGTGCTGGCGGACACCGAGGACACCGCGGGCGAAGAAGCCGAGGTGGTCCGCGCGCTGCGCGCGGACCTGGTGGACGGCGTGCTGCTGGTGCCCTCGGCCGGCGACGAAGCGGTGATCAACGGCCTGGTGCGGATGGGCGTGCCGACGGTCCTGGTGGACCGGGTGGCCGCGCGCAACGACGTCGACCAGGTGGGCACGGAGAACGTGCACGCGGTGGCGTCGCTGGTCCGCCACCTGACCGATCGGCGGCACCGCAAGATCGGCCTGATCTCGGGCGAGGAGGGCCTGGAGGTCAGCCGCGAGCGCGTCCGCGGCTACCGGCTCGGGCTGGAGCAGGCGGGTCTGCGCTTCAACCGCGAGCTCGTGGAGTGCGGGCTGTCGACCTCCGGCGGCGCAACCCGCGCGACGGCCAAGCTCCTGGACGGCTGGCCGTCCCCGACGGCCCTGGTGGTGGCGGACGAGTCGATGCTCGTGGGCGTCCAGTACGAGGCGCACCGCCGCGGCATCCGGATCGGCTCCGAGCTGGCGGTGGTGGGGTACGGCGACATGGACTGGGCCCGCCGCGTGAGCCCGGCGGTGACGACGCTGGTGCAGCCGGTCGCGGACCTGGGCCGCCGGGCGGTGCAGTTGCTGACGTCCCGCATGGCCGATCC
This sequence comes from Streptomyces sp. MN03-5084-2B, assembly GCA_033793495.1. Classification (GTDB taxonomy): domain Bacteria; phylum Actinomycetota; class Actinomycetes; order Mycobacteriales; family Pseudonocardiaceae; genus Amycolatopsis. Next base: position 75,119 of record JARAWT010000031.1, read on the forward strand.
GGACCGGCCACCGGAGTCGGTGTGGCTGACCCCGAAGTTCCTGCACGGCGCTTCCTGCGGCTGCTGACCGGACACTGGCCACTTCCGGACGTTCGAGTGACAATCAGGCGAACGGCGTCACTTTGTTGCTACTCTCGGCGCGCCGGCGGGCGGCGAACGGGGGAACGTGATGAGCGGTCAGTACATGAGTGGAAGCGTTTACGCGGCTTCCCTCTCGGCGGCGCTCAACGACTACTGGCAGACGCTCGAACGTCGGTGGATCCGGGACGCCGGGCTGACCCTGCGGGGCGGGACGAGCCAGATCGACGGTGCGCCGTCCCCCGCCCGGTGGCAGGTCCCGCCCGAGTCGCGGGGGCACCTGACGACCTGCCCGATCGTCGCCTGGGCCGTCAACGACAGCACGCAGGCCAACCGGCCGTCCACCCCCTGTGACGGGTGGAGCGTGCCGGACGCGAAGTACGTCGAATGCCGGGCGGCCGACCTCTTTTCGCAGGTCGGCGACTGGGCGTGGACGAAACGGGAACAGCTGGCAGCCGCGATCCCGGATCTCGCCGGCGGGCCGGAACTGTCGTCCCTCGAAGAGGCGCACGACAGCCTCTTGAAGGTCGACGGGGTGATGCGACCGGACGGATCGGTCGACGCCTACACCCTGCCCGGCATGGTCCAGAAGCTCTCCACCAGGGACGACGGCAACAACAACCGCGCCTGGATGGCCGGGTGGACGGGGCTCGCGGCGAACAGCCTCAAAGGCGGCTTCCTTTCGACCGTCGGCGCCACACTCGAGAACCAGGGCGTGCTCGTCCGGTGGCTGGCCAACTGCTACTCGATGCGGGCCACGACGATCCAGGCCACCCGGAACAACATCCTCCAGCTCATCGCCCAGGCCACAAGCGAGCTTTTCGAAGCCGCGCCGCCGCCGGCGCCGGCGGGCACCCCGAAGGTGAAGAAGGCGGTGAACGCCGCCGGTGAGGCCTGGGGCATCACCACGTCGATCGCCAAGGCACTGGGCAGGGAGAAGGAGCTTCCGGAGAAGATCGGCACGGCGCTGCCCCTGATCGGCTTCGTGGTCGACGTCGCGCTGAGTATCAGCGAGGCGAACCCGAACGAAGGGTTTCGGTTCCCGCAGCTGAGCGCCTTCTTCTCCCACCTGGATTCCGCCGTCCAAGCGCTCGGCACGGAGTTGACCGCGGCCGAAGAGGACTACCAGAAGGCCGTCACGGCCATCGAGCAGCGGATCGCCGGCGTCGACCGGTCGGTGCTGGAGCTCTACGACTTCGAGAAGAGCAGTCCCGACGGCAACGACAGCGACCCGTCCGCTTCCGGCCGGTACGCCGTCGACGTCGTGGTGGTCATGGAGATCGCCCAGCACTGCTACGACGCCGCCGAGATCTACTCCGGCCTGCTGAGCAAGGTCGCGGCGGCCTCCTACGCCGACGGGCAGCTGGTGGGCCGCGGTGTCGTCCCCACTGCGGCGGACACCGGATTGATCGCGTTGCGCAACGACGCCGAGTCGTTCTTCCAGAAGACCACCGCGCGGTACCTCTCGGCGGGCGATCGAATCAAGAAGGCGGCCGAGAAGTACGCGCAGAGCGACGCGGAGCAGAAAGCCCGGCTCAACGCCGCGATCGCCGACTGGAAAGAGTCCGGCGAGGGCGAGTACGGCCGGCGCGGCAAGATCGACCTCGACCCGCGCAAGGAAGGCGTCCAGAACTGACGCTCACAGCGTCGCCGCGGCTTCGAGGAGCATCCAGCCGCCCACCTGGACCGACAGGTCCCGCTCCGGGGCGTCCTCCGGCAACGGGGGCGCAAGGGCCGGGCGGTCCCAGTACGCGCTGAACACCAGGCCGGGCGCCGCCCCTGACCAGCACGCCTCCGCCGACCTCAGGACCAGCGACCGGGCCACCGAGGCTTCCGGGCCCGGCAGGGAGCGGGCCGCCAAGGCCAGGTACCGGGCCAGGATCGCCGCGAACAACCCGCCGTCGCCGCCGCCCTGGCCGCGGATGACACCCTCCGGGGCCAGGTGCTCCGCCACCGCGCGCACCGTGCGGGCCGCGTCGTCCACTAAGGACAGTTCCAGGCAGGCCCCGAGGTAAACCCCTTGGCAGTACGTGTAAATGTGCTTCACGAGCTCACCAGTATCCGCGCGAATCCCGTCCCAGACCAGACCGGACGACGGATCGACCAAAGTGGACGTCAGCCACGAAGTCATCTCGCGCGCGCGGGCGAGATTCCCGGACCGGGCGTGGAAGATCGCCGCCGGGCCGTTGGCGGGAGTGTTCTTGAAGTCGTCGCCGCGGCGCCACCAGATGCCGCCGCCCGCGGCTTCCGTCCAGCCGGACAGGAGCTGGGCGTCGATCGCCGCCAACGCCGGGCCGACGTCGATGCCCAATGCGGAAACCCGTTGCAGCGCAAGGCCGAGCCAGGCGATGTCGTCGTAGTAGTCGTTGGTCCAGCGGCCGAAGTTGCGCAGGCGCACCGAACGCACGAACGAACGGATCACGGCCGACCGCGAAGCAGCGGGAGCACGGAGCTGGGCGTCGACCAGGGTGTCCAGCAGGTGCGCCTGCCACCAGTAGTTCCAGTGCCAGTGCAGCCGCTGGTCGACCGCGGCCGGCCAGCGGCTGCGCCCGAGGACCGTGCCGGGCAGCCCCCACACCCGGCGCAGGTGCCGCGAAGTCACCGCGCGTTCCGCGGCCGAGACGTCCATGTCGCAATCGTGCCTTGCCCATCCACATACCGCTCGGTATGTTCGGTGGTCATGACGACGGCCCACGTCACCTGCCCGCTGTGCGAAGCCACCTGCGGTCTCGAAGTGACGCTCGACGAGAACCAGCAGGTCACCCGGGTCACCGGTGACGAGCAGGACGTCTTCTCGAAGGGGTACATCTGCCCCAAGGGCGCGTCGCTCGGCGCGCTGCACCACGACCCCGACCGGCTGACCACCCCGCTGCTCAAGCGCGACGGCGAGTTCGTCGAGGTCAGCTGGCAGGAGGCCTACGACGAGATCGCCCGCCGCCTCCCGCCCCTCATCGAGCGGCACGGCCGGGACGCCGTCGCGGTGTACGCGGGCAACCCCGGCGTGCACAACATCGCGCTGACGCTCTACGGCCGCGTGCTCTACAAAGCCTTGGGCACCAAGAACTTCTACAGCGCCACCTCCGTCGACCAGCTGCCGAAGCACTACTCGTCCGGCACCATGTTCGGCGACCCGCTCGCCATCCCGGTGCCCGACCTCGACCGGACGCGGCACCTGCTCATCCTCGGCGCCAACCCGCTCGTCTCCAACGGCAGCCTGATGACCGCGCCGGACGTCCGCGGCCGGCTGCGCGGGATCCGAGAGCGCGGCGGCAAGATCGTCGTCGTCGACCCGCGCCGCACGCGCACCGCCCAGTTCGCCGACGAGCACCACGCCATCCGGCCCGGCACCGACGCACTGCTGCTGTTCGCGCTGGTCAACGTCCTGTTCGCGGAAGACCTCGTCGCGCCGGGGCGCCTGGCGGACCACCTCAACGGCCTCGACGACGTCCGCGAGCTGGCCGAGCCGTTCACCCCGGAAGCCGTCGCCCCGCGCACCGGCATCGACGCCGAGGCGATCCGCCGGATGGCCCGGGAGCTGACCACCGACAACGCCGTCGTCTACGGCCGGATCGGCACCACGACCCAGGCGTTCGGCACCATCGCGAGCTGGCTGGTCGACGTCCTCAACGTGCTCACCGGCCACCTCGACACCCCGGGCGGCGCGATGTTTCCGCTGGCCGCGTGCCAGCCCACCGGGAACCGCCGTCCGTTCGCCGTCGGACGCTGGCACAGCCGCGTGCGCGGCCTGCCCGAGGTCGTCGGCGAGCTGCCGGTCGCGACGCTCGCCGACGAGATCGAAACGCCGGGCGAGGGCCAGGTCCGCGCGCTGATCACGGTCAGCGGCAACCCCTGCCTGAGCACGCCGAACGCCGGACGGCTGGCCGCGGCCCTGGACAGCCTCGACTTCATGATCTCCGTCGACGTCTACCTCAACGAGACGTCCCGCCACGCCGACGTCATCCTGCCCGGCCCGTCGCCGCTCGAGCGCCCGCACTTCGACCTGGCCTTCTACCAGCTGTCGATCCGCAACGTCGCCAACTGGACACCCGCGACACTGCCGTCGGCGCTGCCGCAGGAGTGGGAGACCATGCTGCGGCTCACCGGCATCGTCGCCGGTCAGGGCCCCGAGGCCGACGTGGCGGCGCTGGACGACTTCGTCGCCGGGGAGACCGCGCGGCGCAACGGGCTCGACGTCGCCGTCGCCGGCGAGCGCACCGGCCCCGCCCGCCTGGTCGACCTGCTGCTGCGCGCCGGCCCCTACGACGTCACGCTGGCCGACCTGGAAGCCGCGCCGCACGGGATGGACTTCGGGCCGCTGCGGCCGCGGGTCCCCGACGTGCTGTGCACGGCGTCCGGCCGGATCGAACTCGCGCCGGGGCCGGTCGTCGCCGACGTTCCGCGGTTGCGGGAAGAACTTGCGAAAAACGGGGAAGAGGGCCTCGTGCTCATCGGGCGGCGGCACCTGAGCTCGAACAACTCGTGGATGCACAACCTGGCCCCGCTGATCCGCGGCGGCAACCGGTGCACCGTGCAGGTCCACCCCACCGACGCGACCCGCCTCGGCCTCACCGACGGCGGCCTCGCCTCGGTGACGTCCCGCGCCGGAAAACTGCAGGTCCCGGTGGAGGTGACCGACGAGGTCCGCCCCGGCGTCGTCAGCATCCCGCACGGGTGGGGCCACGACGTCGACGGCTCGCGCACGCGGGTGGCGCGCGCGAACCCCGGCGTCAACTCGAACCTCGTCGCCGACGAGACGCTGCTGGACGTTCCGTCCGGAACGTCGGTGTTGAACGGGATCCCGGTCGAGGTCGCCCCCGCCTGACGCGCTTGACACCGGTGTGGGCGCTGCCGCATCCTTCGGCACAGATGTTGACGTAAACATCGATCACCGCGCGCCCCTCGGACATCGGAGTTCGTATGAAGCGCTTTGGCACCCGCATCTGGCTGCACGCCGCGATGGCCGCCGTGCTCGCCGTCCCCCTGCTCGCCGTTCCGCAGAGCGCGTCGGCGGCCACCGACAGCTTCCGCGGCGTCAACTGGGCGGACGCCCGCGACAACTACGTCGACGGCTGGGTCATCCCGACCGGCCTCACCGCGGGGGACAGCTACGACAGCGTCCGCACCAAGGCGGACGGCATCATCACCGGCTTCCAGCAGAAGCTGGGCGCGAACACCGTGCGGCTGCCGATCAACCCGCAGAGCGTCAACTCGGACTGGTGGGGGCGGTACAAGGGCGCCGCCGACTCGGCCCTGTCCCACGGCATGAAGGTCATCTTCGGCTACTGGGAAGCGAACAAGGACGGCCTGGTCGACGACACGAACGCCTGGAACACCATGTGGGACAAGGTCACCGCCGACTACGGCGGCAACGGCAACGTGTACTTCGAGCCGATGAACGAGCCGTTCGGCTACAGCCTGAACGACTGGGTGTCGCTCTGCTCGGCCTGGCTGTCCCGGCACTCGACCATCCCGCGCGGCCGGGTGCTGATCAGCGGCACCGGCTACAACGACAACGTGACGGGCGTCGGCGCGGCGAGCGCGTTGAACGGCACGCTGCTGTCGCTGCACTTCTACGGCTACTGGGCCTCGGACACGACCCGCTCGGCGTGGACCACGAACCTGAGCAACCGGCTCGGCTCGTACTCCTCCCGCACGATCATCGACGAGGCCGGCGCCCCGATGACGACGGGCCTGGACTACTCCGCCGGGCACCAGGACGGCAACAACTTCACCGCGTACTTCGCCGCCACCACGGACCTGGCGCGGTCCCGGCAGATGGGCGTCGTCTACTGGCCCGGCCTGCGGTCCGGGGACACGTACTCGATCACGCGGCAGAGCGGCAGCGGCCTGGAGACGAACAACGCTTCCGGCGTGGTGCAGCTGCGCTGGGGCTGGGGCCTGTAGCTCCTCACCAGGCGCGGCCGAGATCGGCGTGCTGCCGGATCCAGGCGTGCATGACGATCCCGGCCGCGACCCCGGCGTTGATCGAGCGGGTCGTGCCGAACTGGGCGATCGACACCACCAGCGACGCGGCTTCCTGCGCCGGCTGCGAAAGCCCGGGGCCCTCCTGGCCGAACAGCAGGACGCACTCGCGCGGGATCTCGGCCGTCTCGACCGGCTGGGAGCCCGGCGTGTTGTCCACCGCGACGACGGCGAGGCCGTGCTCGCCCGCGAAGGCGATCAGGCCCTCGACGTCTTCGTGGTGGCGCAGGTGCTGGTAACGGTCGGTCACCATGGCGCCGCGCCGGTTCCAGCGCCGGCGGCCGACGATGTGCACCTCGGCCGCGGCGAACGCGTTGGCCGTCCGGACGACGGTGCCGATGTTGTGGTCGTGCTGGAAGTTCTCGATCGCGACGTGGAACGGGTGCCGTCGGCTGTCCACATCGGACACGATGGCCTCGCGGCGCCAGTAGCGGTAGGCGTCGACGACGTTGCGGCGGTCGCCGTCCCGCAGCAGCTCGGGGTCGTACCGCTCGTCCGCGGGCCACTCACCCGGCCACGGGCCGACGCCGACCTCTTCGCGGCTCACCCACTCGGTGGGTCCGGGGATGGTGTTCACCCGGTGATTGTCGCTCAGCCCAGGTGGACCGGGCGCACGTGGGTTTCCTCGTCGTGGCGGTGGCGCCAGCGGTGGTAGACGCCGACGTAGGAGTACGCGACCAGCGCGATCGCGATGATCCCGATCGCCGGCAGCCACGACTGCGGGAAGACCGTGCCGTAGAGGTAGTAGGAGTTGAACCCGCCGGGCAGGTCGCCGAGGCCCTGCTGGTGCCGGAAGTAGTTCTCCAGCGCAGTCAGCGGGCACGGCACCGGCGTCACGTTCACCAGCACGCCCCAGGCCGCGGCGAACATGTGGATGAAGATCAGCTTCGGCCAGCGCCACGCGAGGAAGCCGCCCAAGCCGATGAGCGCCAGGGCCAGGATGTGCACCAAAACGGTCACGTCGGCCAGGAACTTCGCCATCGCACCCCCTCCACCGATCCCCCTACCAGCGACTTTACTCCGCCGACCGGGGTCGCTCGCCTCTATGGATGCCCAGCGGCGTGATGTTTAACCCAGCGGAGCAAGCCGTTCACCTGCGTGGTGACGGAGGGGTTACGCCCGGTGGGAATTCCGGCGGCCGCTTCGCCGGGTACTGCGTCGGCTCCTCGTGTGGGTACTGGTCCGGCGCGCCGTCCGGTTTCTTCCGGTTCGGGTCGGCTGGGCGGTGCGGCTCCGGCGGCTCCTCCATACCCCGACGGTACGCCCGGGCGACGTCCCCGGCAGCCGGATTTCACTCCACGCGATCGCTGGTCGCCGGCTCGTCGTCCCCGGGGATGTGGACGTCGGTGACGGTGATGTTCACCTCGACGACCTGCAGCCCGGTCATCCGCTCGATCGCGGTGACGACGTTGCGGCGCACCGAGCGGGCCAGCTCGGCGATGGCGACGCCGTACTCGACGAGCACCTGCAGGTCCACCGCCGCCTGCCGCTCGCCGACCTCGACCGACACGCCCTGGCCGGCACTGGCCGAGGCGCCCGGGATGCGTTCGCGGAGGGCGCCGAACGCCCGGGCCGCGCCCCCGCCGAGGTCGTGCACCCCGCGGACCTCGCGGGCGGCGAGGCCGGCGATCTTCTGCACCACGGTGTCGGCGATGGTCGTCGTTCCCTGTTTGGTGACGAGTGCGGTTTCGGTCATGGTTCCTCCCTGGATGCCCGTCCCCCCAACGGTTTCGTCACCAAGGACCATCAGGACGGGAGGTCGTCACTGTGACGTGGCTCTCGCGAACGCCGCCCCGTCGAGGTCGGTGACGACCAGGCGGAGCCGCGCGTTCGCCCACTCCGTGCCCGCCAGCACCGGGCGCACGGCTTGGGCCGCCCGGTCCAGCAACGGCGGGATCGGCAGCCGGGTGGCGATCAGGCGGATCTCGACCACGCCGGGGCCCAGCTCCACCGCCGGGGTGTCCCAAGCCACCGGCAACGCCGGGCGGACACCGTCCACCATCTCGAGCGCGCCGACGATCTTGTCGACGGCTTCCTTGGCGGTCACCGGGCTTCCGGCTCGATGTCCATAATGGACACGGACACCTCGGCGACGGCCAGGCCGGTCTGCTCGGCCACGAACCGGGTCACCGAGCGCTGGACTGCCCGGCCGACCGCCGCGGCCTGGTCGGCCCCCGCCGTGACCAGGTCGATGTGGACCGTCACCCGGCCGTCCGCGGTCCGGACCCGGACGCCGTCCGACGGCGCCGGTTCGAGGCCCTTCCAGCGCTGCCGGGCGGCGCGTGTCCACGCCGTCACCAGGCCGCGCAGGCCCGGTTCGAGGCGCACCACGCCCGGCGTGCCGATCGCCGCCCGCGCCGCCACGCCGGCAATCACCGGATCGGCGATGACGTACTCCACGCTCATTCCGGCTCCCCGACAGCGTCTTCCTCGAAGATGTCCTCCACGAGCAGGTCGAGCTTCGCGAGCGTCAGGCCCACCCGGGCCGCGGCCGCGGCGGTCACCCGCTCCCGCACCTTCGCCGGCGCCTCGCCGCCCGTGGTGTTCCGCAGGCTCACCGCGAGGGTCAGTTCCACCTCGACGCCGCCCGGGACGGTACGCACCCGGCAGCGCCGCGCACGGACACCGTCGACCGTGTCGGCCGCGTACCGCAGCACCGCCGCCACCGCCTGCTCGCTGACCTCGACGAACCCGGGTTCCGGAGTCGGCAGGGGCACCATCGAGCCGCGCCGCACCTCGGCGCGCACGGCCGACATGATCCGCCCGAACAGGTCCGGCGACGGCGCGTCCTCCTCAGCCGCCAGCTCGGCCGTGGCCCCGCGCAGGGCCAGCAGGCTTTCGCGCGCGGCCGCGCAGTGCGGGCAGGTGAGCTCGTGCTCGTCGGCCACCGCGTCGAGCCGCGCCCACACCTGGTCGACATCGCGTTCGCAGGGCAGCTCGTACTCCGTCATCGCCACGGCTTCATCACCTCCGCCAGCTGGGCCCGGGCGCGCGCGATCCGGCCGCGGACCGCGGTCGCGTTCACGCCGACGATTTCGCCGATCTCGTCGTAGGACCGGCCGTGCACTTCGCGCAGCAGCCAGCACGCCCGTTGTTCGGGCGTCAGCTGCGCCAGCGCCGCGTTCAGGGCGGCGAGCTGGCTGCTGACCTGGACGGCCCGCTCGGGCTGCAGATCGGCCCGCGGCGACTCGGCGGTGTCGAGGTCGACGTCGGCCTGGGGCCTGCGCGTGCGGATCGCGTTGAGGCAGCGGTTCGTGGTGGCCCGGTAGAGCCAGCCGGCGAACGCGGCGTCCTCGCTCAGCTGGCCGAGCTTGCGCCAGGCGTTGAGGAACACCTCCTGCACGACGTCCTCGGCGTCACCGCGCCGGCCGAGCATCTTGACGGCGAGCCGGAACATCGGGCCCTGGTAGCGCAGCACGAGCTGCTCGTACGCCCGGACATCGCCATCCCGCGCCCGGCTGACGAGGGTCACGTCGTCGAGCGGCGTAGTCGTCGTCACGGCACCTCCTCGGGGGGAGGACACCGGCGGGCGGAAAACGTCACGCAGTGATTCTGGGTGACGGGCGTCACCGGGGCGACTCCGTGACGATCACGCGTCGCGGTGGTCCTTCCGGCGCCAGGGTGCCCCGCCGGGGCCCCGCCGGAACGGGAGGTGCCCCATGTCGCTGGGCGACAAGATCACCAACAAGGCCGAGGAGCTGGGCGGCAAGGCCAAGGAGGCCGCCGGCAACGCCACCGGGAACGAGCAGTTGCAGGCCGAAGGCCAGGCCGATCAGGCGAAGGCCGGGCTCAAGGGCGCCGTCGAGAACGTGAAAGACGCTGCGAAGGACCTGTTCAAGAAGTGAGGCCCGCGGGCCGGGGACCGCGCTGGGCGGTCCCCGGGTCCGGCGTCAGTCGAGCCCGAGGTCGTCCTTGCCGAGGACGTACCGGTACTCCAGGCCTTCCTTCTCGATGGCCTCGCGCGCGCCGGTGTCCCGGTCCACGACCGTCACCACGCCGATCACGTTCGCGCCCGCTTCGCGCAGGGCCGCGACCGCTTCGAGCACGCTGCCGCCCGTCGTGGACGTGTCCTCGACCGCCAGCACGCGCTGGCCGCGGACCTCCATGCCCTCGATCCGCCGCTGCATGCCGTGTTCCTTGACCGACTTCCGGACGACGAACGCGTCCAGCACCACACCGTCGTTCGCCGCCGAGTGCAGCATCGCCAGCGCGACCGGGTCGGCGCCGAGGGTCAGGCCGCCGGCCGCCACGTAGTCCCAGTCCGCCGTCAGCTGGCGCAGCAGCTTGCCGATCAGCGGCGCGGCAGCGTGGTGCAGGGTCGCCCGCCGGAGGTCGATGTAGTAGTCGGCTTCCTTGCCGGACGCCAGGGTCACTTTTCCGTGCACCACGGAAAGATCGGTGACCAGCCTGGCCAGTTCGAGTTTCGCCGCTTGATCCAACCCGGGGTTCGCCACGGCCGAGAGTCTTACACACGGCCGGGTTCACTCACCGACGGATGTGGCATCGACCGCACGCCCGCGCGTCGCGGCCCAGGCCGGGACCAGGATCGCCGCGAGCGAGAGCACCACGGCGATCGCGAGCACGCTCAGGTAGATCGTCACCGGGCCCGACGGCAGCAGCGACCCGGTCACCACCAGGCAGAACGGCACGATCGCCCCCGCCGCCACCAGCGTCCCGAGCAGCACCGCGATGGTCGCGATCAGGCCGCCTTCGACGCCGGCCATGCGCAGCACCTGGCCGCGGGTGAAGCCGCCCAGCCGCTGCACCCCGAACTCGCGGCGCCGCCGCGCGGTGGCCGTCACCAGCGTGTTCACCACGGAGATCACGGTGTAGGCGATGATCATCCCGACGAGCAGGTAGTTGACCCAGGCGCCGACCTCGTTGCCCTTCGCGTGCGCCGCGATCAGCGTACCGCGGTCGCCGACGAACACCGGCAGCCCGGCGGTCGCGTCACGCAGGCGGGCGGTCAGCGTCGCGCTGTCGACGCCGGGGGCGGCGCGGACCAGCAGCTGCGGGGCGAGGCCGAGCGTCGTGTGCGGGGCCAGCAGGTCCGCGGGCAGCACGAGCTGCTCGAAGCCGGGCCGCTGGTCGACGACGGCGGTGACCCGCACGGCCACCGGCGTGCCGTCGCCGAGCCGCAGCGACAGCGTGTCGCCGACGCGGTGACCGAGCGTCGAGGGCACCTCGACGGTGTTCCCGGTCAGCTCGCTGACGCCCAGCGCGGGCCGGCCGTCGTCGTCCTGGCCCGAGTCGAACGGCTTCTCGACGAACACCGTGCTCGTCACGTACTCCGAGGCACTCGCGACCCCGGGGGTGGCGCGCACCCGGCCGAGCACCGACGGGTCGAGGCCGCCCGGACCGGCCACGACGGCGTCCGCGCGCAGGTCCTCGGTGTAGGCCTGGTTCGAGACGGCTTCCTGGGTGGTCTGCAGGTAGATGTTGGCGGTCGCGATGCCCACCGCGAGCATGATCGGGGTGACCGCGCCGGCCGCCCGCACCGCGCCGACGCGGGTGTTGCGCAGCGCGACCCGGCCGTTGACGCCGGTGAGCGCGTGCACCGGCCAGGTCAGCAGCGTGGCCACCAGCTTCGTCACGCCGGGGCTGATCGCCGCGAGCCCGAACGCCCACAGCATCACCGCCGGGCCGGCCGTGCTCGCCGCGACCGGGCCGGTCATCACCGCGACCGTGACGATGCCGAGCGCCGTCCCGCCGCCGAAGCACAGGATCGCGGTGATCAGCCGGATCGGGGTCAGCCAGCGCCGCTCGACGGCGGCTTCGGCGAGCGCCTCGGTCGGGCGGATCCGCGAAGCACGCCGTCCCGCCACGAAGGACGCCCCCACGACGGCCAGCAGTGACGCGCCCGCCGCGACCACGGCCGGGACCCAACCCTGCGCGAACTGCAGCACGTCGGAGACGACGTGGTGGTCCGCGAGCCGGTCGAAGAGCCACTCCCCGAGCACCGGGCCGAGCACCACCGCGGCGCCGACCGCGAGCAGCCCGACGGCAAGCGCCTCGCCGAGCACCATCCGCCGCAGCTGGCGCGGGGTCGTGCCGATCGCGCGCAGCAGGGCGAGTTCGCGCTGCCGCTGCTGCGTCGACAGCGTCAGGGTGCCCGCCACGACGAACACCATGACCATCGCCGAGAGCCCGCCCGACACGGCGGCCAGCACGATCAGGTTCTCGCCGCTCTTGCCCGTCTCGGGGAACTCGAACGCACCGCGCTCGACGCCGGTCGCCACGACACCGGCGTCCCCGACGGCCGCGGTCACGGCGGCGACGTCGCCACCGAAGACGCCGATGGTGTCGAAGCGGCCCGGATGCCCGGACAGCCGTCCGGCGTCCGAAGCCGCGAAGAACACCGCCGCGTCTCGCATGGCCTGCGGTGCTTCGGCGACCCCGGAGATCCGGAACGGGCTGACGCCGCCGTGCGCGGCGATCGGCAGCGTGTCCCCGACGGCGAGCCCGAGCCCGGCGTCGACGACGACTTCGCCCGGCTTCGGGGCGGCGCCCTTCAGCGTGTACGGCGTCAGCGCGGCGGAATCCCACGCATGGCCCAGGGCGCTCTTCTCACCGGCCTGCACCGGGAAGCTGACCTCGCCGACGACGTTCGTGACACCCGGAACCGCGCGCAGGCGGTCGGCCAGGCCCGCGTCGAGCCGGACGCGCTCGGGCAGGGTCGCGTTCTCGAACTTGTGCTTGTCGCCGGGTTCGAGCGTCTCGGGGTCCTTCTTCGGCAGTTCCAGGGTCTGCTGCCCGCCGACGACGATCGGCGCCGCGGCCAGCCGCTGCACCGGCGTCTCGGACCGGATGCCGGTCTCCATCAGGCCACCGCACGCCGAGACGACCAGCGCGCCGAAGAACACGGCGACGAACGTCGCCAGGAAGCCGCCCTTGCGCAGGCGGAGGGTCCGCAGTGCGAGCTTGAACATCAGGCCGCCACCCGGCCCCAGGCACCCAGGTGGGTCATCCGCTCGGCGACGGCTTCCGCGGTGGGCCGCGCCAGCCGCCCGGCGATCCGGCCGTCGGCCAGGAACACGACGTCGTCGGCGTAGGACGCGGCGACCGGGTCGTGCGTCACCATGATGATCGTCTGGCCCGAGGCCCGGACGGAGTCGCGCAGCAGGCCGAGCACGTCGGCGGCCGTGCGCGTGTCGAGGGCACCGGTCGGCTCGTCGGCGAACAGCACGGCCGGATCGGTGACCAGCGCCCGCGCGATCGCGACGCGCTGCTGCTGGCCGCCGGAGAGCTGCCCGGGCAGGTGCTTGCGGCGCCCGTCGAGCCCGACGTGCGCGAGGATCCGCGCCACCAGCCGGTTGTCGGGGCGCTTGCCGGCCAGCTGCAGCGGCAGCACGACGTTCTGCTCGACGGTCAGCGCCGGGAGCAGGTTGAACGCCTGGAAGACGAAGCCGACGCGGTCGCGCCGCAGCTTCGTCAGGTAGGTCTCGTTCTTGCCGTCGAGGTCCTGGCCGTCGAGCACGACCCGGCCGGACGTGGGCCGGTCGAGGCCGGCCGCGCAGTGCAGGAACGTGCTCTTGCCCGAACCGGACGGGCCCATCACCGCGGTGAACCCGCCGCGCGGGAACGCGATCGAGACCCCGTCCAGCGCGACCACGCCGTCGCCGTACTCCTTGCGCACGGCCTCCAGCCGAACTGCGTCCGCTGCCTCGTTCCACCCAGTTGTCATGGGGAAAACGCTATTGAGCCGGCGCTTCGGTCACCCTGGTGCGCGCGTGCGTCTTCCGGGTAGGGACAGCCCTACGTCAGGTGCGGCCCTTGCCGCCGAAGCCGCCGCTGACCCGGCGCAGCACCGCGCGCGGCAGCAGGCCGCCGAGCGCGACGATGGCCTTGTACTGCAGGCTCGGCACGGAGAGCACCTTGCCGCGGCGCAGGTCCGCGAGCGCCTCGCCGACCACCTGTTCGACACCCAGCCAGGCGATTTTCGGACCCGGTTTGCCGATACCGGCCCGTTCGTGGAACTCGGTCGCCGTGAAGCCGGGGCACAGCGCCATCATCCGGACGCCCTCCGGCAGCGACGCGGCGATGCCTTCGGTGAAGGACGTGACCCAGTTCTTGCTGGCCGTGTACGTCGAACCGCGGCCGCTGAAGAAGCCCGCCACGCTGCTGACCTGGATGATTTCGCCGTGGCCGCGCTCGATCATGCCGGGCAGCGCGGCGCGGGTGAGCCGCAGGACCGCGGTGACGTTGACGTCGAGCTGGCGCTGCAGCGCGTCCGGCGGGATGGTCCAGAAGTCGCCGTTCAGCCCGAAGCCGGCGTTGTTCACCAGGAGGTCGACCGGATCGGCGGCGAGCCGCTCCTCGACCGCCGTTCGTCCGTCCACTTCGGACAGATCAGCGGGCAGCACCTCGACGGCGACGCCGTACTTTTTCCGCAGCTCAGCGGCGTAGGCCTCCAGCCGCGCGGTGTCCCGGGCGACGAGCACGAGGTCGTGTTTTTCGGCGGCGAGCCGGCGCGCGAACTCCGCGCCGATGCCCGCTGTGGCGCCGGTAATGAGGGCGGTGGTGGTCATGTGGGTGAACATACTCGCTGGTCACGGGCGGACGTGCGTTCGAACGGGCGGGGAAGTATCGTCCGCCGCATGGGTAAGCACAGCAGGCGCAAAAGCGGCTATCTGCCCAAGGTCGCCGCGGGCGCGGCGCCTGTCGCGCTGCTCTTCGCGGCCCCCGCCGCGGCGCTCGCGTCCCCGGCCGAGCTGACCTTGCCGCTCGACCACCGCGACGACAGCACGTTCCGCCGCGACGTCTCGTCCTCGGGCGAGAACGGCTCGTCGGTGGTGCGCGAGACCGTGACCACGACCCGCCACGACTTCCTCGCGAAGGAGGTCGCCGGCGCGGTGCTGGCCAACGACCTGACCGAGGCCGCGGCCACCCGCCGCGAAGAGCGCCAGTCGGAGACGTGGGCCGCGTCGCAGGAAGCCGAGTCGCTCACCCGCGCCGGCCGGCACACCGTGAGCCTGGGCGACGTCCACGCGGCCACCGCGAACAACCAGCGGCTCGGCCAGGGCGCGGCCCGCAACCTGTCGCTCTCGCCCCTCGGCGGCGGCGCCGAGCACCGGATCGGCCTCGGCGAAGGCATGAGCCACGGCATCTGGCCGGCCGCCGGGGTCGACGTGCTGAGCCAGAACGCGGAGCAGCTCGACACCGGCCTGTACGGCGCCTTCACCGGCGACCTCCAGGGGGCGCTGTCGGCCCGCCGGTCCTCCGGTCAGGCGGTCGACCTCGGCCCCCTCGGCGCGGTCGGCACGACGTCCGACCAGCACGCGACCGGCCAGCTCACCGGCGTCCTGGACGTGGGCCAGAGCCACGAAGCCGGCGGCCAGCTGGGGCCGCTGTGGGGCCTGGCGAGGACGAGCCAGTCCCTCGGCCCGGCCGGACCGGCCGGCTCGATCAGCGGCGACCTCGGCGTGGACCACGTGATCCACGCCGAAGGCAGCACGACGTCGGTGCGCGGGACGCTGGACCGGTCGGTGACGCTCAGCGTCCTCGACCAGCGACTGCTCGGCTTCTAGCTCTCGCTCGGCTTCGGCTCCGAGTCCGCGGGCGGCTGCTGGACCGGCGTCCCCGCCGGCGGGGTGCCCGGGGCTTGGGCCGGGCCCGAGGCCGGCGTCGTGACCTCGGGCGGGACCGGGGCGCTCGCCTGGTGGCGGCCCGCGTCGTAGTCCTCGTCGAACGGGTCGACGATGTCCGCGATCTCGCCCAGGTCGCGCAGCAGGCGCTCCAGCCGCGACGGGCCCGCCGTCGGGACCACGCTGGCCAGCACCCACTCGTTCTCCAGCCAGGCCACGCCGACGTCGCCGCCCAGCTGGTCCGCCGCGTCGACGAGCTCCTGCGTGATCACCACGCGGGCGCCGTCCGCGTCGTCCGCGAAGGCGTAGCGGGCGCCGATCGGGCCGAGCATCTCGGGCATGTCCGTGCGCTGGAACGGGACGCTGGACAGCCACATCTCGATCGGGATCCGGTGCTTCTTGTTGCAGCGCACCGCGACCACGACCGCGGGGATCTGGCCCTCGGTCTCGATGTCGAAGATGAACACCGGGCGGCGGCCGTCGGAGGTGAAGGTCGAACCCGCGACCACGTTCACCGCGGCGTCCGCGCCGAAGTAGCCGATGGCGCCGTTGGACCACTGCTGCGGCAGGCGCTCGTCCTCCTCGACGAACTGCCAGCCGCGCAACTGTGCCCAGCGCATTCGCTCGCGGTTGCGCGAGCCCTCCTTCGCCCGGTCGGCCGCGAGCAGCCCCAGCCCCGCCACCAGGGCGACGGCCGCGATGACGAACCAGATCCACGCCGGAATACCCACGTCGGCCAGGGTATCGCCTGTTACGCCGGAGGGATGATCGCCGGTCCCCGTGTCGCCGGGCCCATTCGGAGCATTTTCCGGCCTCCGGAGTCGACAAATCGGCACGAACCACTGTGGACAGCCGTGAAGGCCACCTCGAGGAAGTTATCTTCCTCGAGGTGGCCTTCACGAACCGTCAGACCCGGGTGACGGTCAGCGCGTCACCGGCCTCCAGGTCCGGGCCGTCGACGCGGACGGTGTCGCCGTCGCGGACCTCGCCCGACAGGAGCTCCTTCGCCAGCTTGTCGCCGATCGCCGACTGGACCAGCCGCCGCAACGGGCGGGCGCCGTAGATCGGGTCGAAGCCGTTGAGCGCGAGCCACTCGCGGGCACCGTCGGTGACCTCCAGGTTCAGCCGCCGCTGGGCCAGCCGCTTGGCCAGCCGGGCCACCTGGATGTCCACAATGGACGTCAGCTGCTCGGTGCCGAGCGAGTGGAACACGACGATGTCGTCGAGCCGGTTGAGGAACTCCGGCTTGAACTGCCGCTGCACCACGTCGAGCACCGCGTCCCGCCGCTGCCGCTCGTCGAGCGACGGGTCGGCGATGGCCTGCGAGCCGAGGTTCGACGTCAGGATCAGGATGGTGTTGCGGAAGTCCACCGTCCGGCCCTGGCCGTCGGTCAGCCGCCCGTCGTCGAGGACCTGCAGCAGCACGTCGAAGACGTCCGGGTGGGCCTTTTCCACCTCGTCGAGCAGCACCACCGAGTACGGGCGGCGCCGCACGGCCTCGGTCAGCTGGCCGCCCTGGTCGTAGCCGACGTACCCCGGCGGAGCACCGACCAGGCGCGCCACCGAGTGCTTCTCGGCGTACTCGCTCATGTCGATGCGCTGCATCGCGCGCTCGTCGTCGAACAGGAACTCGGCCAGCGCCTTGGCCAGCTCGGTCTTGCCGACGCCGGTGGGGCCGAGGAACAGGAACGAACCGGTCGGCCGGTCGGGGTCGGCGACGCCGGCACGAGCGCGGCGGACCGCGTCCGCGACGACCTGCACGGCCTCGGCCTGCCCGATGACGCGCCGGGTCAGCTCCTCCTCCATCCGGAGCAGCTTGCCGGTCTCGCCCTCCAGCAGCCGGCCCGCCGGGATGCCGGTCCACGCGCTGACCACGTCCGCGACGTCGTCCGCGCCGACCTCCTCCTTGAGCATGACGTTCTGCTGGCTGGCCTCGTTCGCCGCGGTGGCCGCTTCGAACTCCTTCTCCAGCGCGGGGATCCGGCCGTAGCGCAGCTCGGCGGCCTTGCCGAGGTCGCCGTCGCGCTCGGCACGCTCCGACTCCCCGCGCAGCTGCTCGAGCTGCTCCTTGAGCTCGCGAACGCGCTCGATCGAGCCCTTCTCGTTCTGCCAGCGCGCGGTGAGCGCGGTCAACGTCTCGCGCTTCTCGGCCAGCTCGGCGCGCAACGCCGCCAGCCGATCACGAGAAGCGGCGTCGCTCTCCTTCGCGAGCGCCATCTCCTCGATCTCCAGGCGACGCACAGCGCGCTCGACCTCGTCGATCTCCACCGGCCGCGAGTCGATCTCCATGCGGAGCTTCGACGCTGCTTCGTCGACCAGGTCGATCGCCTTGTCCGGCAGGAAGCGCGCGGTGATGTAGCGGTCGGACAGCGTCGCGGCGGCGACCAGCGCGGCGTCCGTGATCCGGACACCGTGGTGCACCTCGTAGCGCTCCTTCAGGCCACGCAGGATCGCGATCGTGTCCTCCGGCGACGGCTCGCCGACGAGCACCTGCTGGAAGCGCCGCTCCAGTGCGGCGTCCTTCTCGATGTGCTGGCGGTACTCGTCGAGCGTGGTCGCGCCGACCATCCGCAGCTCACCGCGGGCGAGCATGGGCTTGATCATGTTGCCCGCGTCCATCGCGCCGCCCTCGCCGGTCGCGCCGGCGCCGACGATCGTGTGCAGCTCGTCGATGAAGGTGACGACCTCGCCCGCGGAGTCGGTGATCTCCTTGAGCACGGCCTTCAGCCGCTCCTCGAACTCGCCGCGGTACTTCGCGCCGGCCACCATCGACCCGAGGTCGAGGGCGACGACGCGCTTGCCGCGCAGCGACTCCGGCACGTCCCCGGCGACGATGCGCTGGGCCAGGCCCTCGACGATGGCCGTCTTGCCGACGCCCGGCTCGCCGATCAGGACCGGGTTGTTCTTCGTGCGCCGCGACAGCACCTGCACGACGCGGCGGATCTCGGTGTCGCGGCCGATGACCGGGTCGAGCTCGCCGGCGCGGGCGCGCGCGGTGAGGTCGACGCCGTACTTTTCGAGCGCCTTGAACGTGCTCTCGGGGTCCGCGCTGGTGATCCGGGCCGAGCCGCGGACCTTGGCGAACGCCTCCTGCAGCGCGTCCGGCGTCGCCCCGTGGCGCTTGAGCAGGTCGGCGACCTGCCCGCCCTCGGTCGCGAGCCCGACGAGCAGGTGCTCGGTCGAGACGTACTCGTCGCCCAGCTCGGTCGCGAGCTTCTGGGCGCGGGTCAGCGACTTGACCGCGTTGGTGTCGAACTGCGGGCTCGACACCGTCGCGCCGGTGGCGGACGGCAGCGCCGCGATGAGCGGCTCGAGCTCCTTGTGCACCACCTCCGGGTCGGCCCCGACCGCGGTCAGCAGCGGTGCGGTGAGCCCCTCACCCTGCGCCAGCAGGGCGCCCAGCAGATGGGCGGCCGACACGTGCGGGTTGCCGGCCATGGTGGCCGCCTGCGCCGCGGACGAGATCGCCTGCTGGGTCTTCGTGGTCGGGTTGAAAGCGTCCATCCCTCACCTCATGCTCGGTACTGCGAGAAAGTCCTGGTGACAGGCCTGACCGTGACCCGTCACTGTCTCTAACGCACGAAAACTTGAGTCTGTTCCGCTCAACTCTGTCCGGGTGCCACCGCATTGGCCGGCAACCGGGAGCCGAGCGTCCCCAGCCCGGCCACGGCGAGACCGGCGCACGCGCCCACCAGCACCCAGGGTAACCAGAGCGCGACCGAGAACAAGGCCACCACCGCGGGCGCGATCACCTGCGCCACGGTGAACGCGTACTGGTACGCAGCGAGATAACGTCCGCGGGCGACCGCAGGTGCCGCAGCCTCGGCGAGCGCCCCCGACCTCGGTCCGAAAACCAGGTCGCCGGCGGCGAACACCAGGGTCGACGCGAGCAGGTACGCCACCTGCCAGTCGTCGGGTACGAGCAGCACACCCAGGCTGACCAGGCACCACGCGGAGAACAGCGCCGAGCCGACGCGCATCGCCGCGATCCGCGTCAGCCGGGCGGTGAGCCGCAGCGCCAGCGTGCCGCCGACGCTGGTCAGCACGGTCAGCAGGGCGAGCAGGGCACCCGGCAGCCAGACCGGGCCGTGCAGCCGGTCGAGCACGAACACCGGCGTGCCGATCAGGAAGAAGTCCAGCGAGAGCCCGAACAGCCCGCTGAAGACGATGAGCGCGAGGTACGGCCGGTCGCGCAGCACGCGGGCCGAGCGTTCGCGGACCGGCCGGTGCGGCCGCGCGAGCCGGACGAAGAAGACGAGGATCGACGCGCCCAGGACGAACGTCAACGCGTCCACGACGAGCGCGATGCGGTAGCCGTCGTTCCCGAGCCACGTCAGCATCGCTCCCGCCGCCAGGCCACCCAGGCCGAAGGAGGCGGCCCGCACCATCCCCACCTCGGCGAACGGCCGGTCCTTCGGGCCGTCGCCCGCGACGTCGGCGATGAGCACGAACAGGGAGCTGTAGAAGAGCTGCTGCCCCGCGGACAGCAGGACGGCCGCGACCACCACCGGGCCCGCGCTGCCGGCGACCAGGTACACGCCGATGCCGGCCGCCTGGAGCAGCTGGGCGCAGCTCACCACCGTGCGCGGCCCGATGCGGTCGACGAGCCGGCCGGCCAGCGGCGGCACGAGGAGCCCGCCGACGGCGCCGAGGGTGACGGCGGTGCCGGCCACGGCCAGCGGCACGCCGACCACCTGCGTCACGTAGACCAGCGCCAACGGGAGGAACAGACCCGAACCGAAGTTGTCGATCCCCATCGCGCACAGCAGTGCGACCCGGTCACGCGTCACCCGACGACGTTAACCCTGACGAATGCCTCCGAGGCAGGACCGAACGGCCAGAATCGACAGGGCAAAAAGACACTTCCGGTGGGCCTCTTCCCGCCGTGTCACTTGTTCGTGTGAATCACTTGTTCGTGTCGGCCAGGCAGGCGTCGCTGCCGAGAGCGCGGCGGAGATCGGCGTTCATCTCCGCCAGCCGCGAAGTGAGGCCGGTGACGCGCTCGTCGTCCCAGCCGCTGAGCGCCTTCTCCATGAATTCGGTGTAGTTGGCGCGCCAGCGGGCGAGCTCGGCCCGGCCCTTCTCGGACACGCTCACCAGGGACGCCCGGCCGTCTTCGGGCGCGGGCCGCCGGTCGACCAGCCCGGCCGCGGAGAGCTGGGTGATCTGCCTGCTCACGACCGAGAGGTCGACGAACCGGCGCTTCGCCAGCTCGGACGGCCGCGTCTCGCCGTTCTTCGCCAGGTCGGACAGCAGCATCGCGGCCGCCGGGTGCAGCCCGGGCTCGCTCTGCCAGGCTTGCATGATCCAGGCGTGCTGGAGCTGGGAAGCGGTCTTCAGCTCGCGCATGAGCTCGACCCGGACGTCGTCGTCGGTGTTGTCGAAGCTCGTAGACACCTCTGCTGCCTCCCTTAGTTGTGCCATACAAGTATATTGCCGAACGCTTGCTCCGGGCAACCATCGCTCCGGTGAGGTCCCCCACGCCTGACCGGGCCGAATACACCCGGTCGGAGCAACAATGCGGGCAAAAGGCCGCCCGGCGGCTACCCTGCGGACGGGCGCTGCGCGCGGCGCATTCCAGTGACGTTGAGTGACGAGGTGGCAGCAGTGGCGAAGGACCCAGGAGGCGGTCCCCGACCCGTGAACAACCTCTCATGACAGCCGATTCCGTCAGCCCGCTCCCGAGGTCCTCGGCCCCGCGTGAAGCCCCCGCGGCCGTCACCGCGATGGTCCGGCTCATCCGGGACAGCTGGGCCAGGTCCGAGCCGTACATCGCGGACATCTCGCAGTTCTTCTACGGGATGCTGTTCACCCTCGCCCCGACCACGCGCGACTTCTTCCCGATCAACATGGAGATCCAGCGCGGCAGGCTGGTGCGCGCGCTGGTGCACATCGTGCAGATGGTCGACCGGCCCGACGACCTCGCGCCGTTCCTGCGCCAGCTGGGCCGCGACCACCGCAAGTTCGGCGTGGTGCCCCGGCACTACGAAGCGGTCGGCACCGCGCTGCTGGCGTCGCTCAAGAACCACCTCGGCCCGGCGTGGACGCCCGAGGTCGAACGGGCGTGGGCCGAGGCGTTCACCATCGCCGCGCGGGCGATGCAGGACGCCGCCGCGGCCGACACGAACCCGCCGTCGTGGTCGGCCACCGTGGTCGAGCACCGGCGGCTGACCTGGGACCTCGCCCTGGTGCGGCTGGTGCCGGACCAGCCCGTGCCGTACCACCCCGGCCAGTACGTGAGCGTCGAAGTGCCGCAGCGGCCACGGCTGTGGCGCTACCTCTCGCCGGCGAACGCGCCGCGCGAGGACGGCGGCATCGAGTTCCACGTCCGCGCGATCGACGGCGGCTGGGTCTCCCGCGCCATCGTCAGCCACACCCAGCCCGGGGACGTCTGGCGGCTCGGGCCGCCGCTGGGGCGGATGACGGTCGACCGCGAGGCGTCGCGGGCCGTGCTGATGGTCGCCGGCGGCACCGGCGTCGCACCGCTGCGGGCGATCCTCGACCACCTCGCGCTGTGGGGCGAGAACCCGAAGACGCACCTGTTCTACGGCGGCCCGGCTCGCGAGGAGCTCTACGACCTCGAAGAATTGCGGGCGCTCGCCGCGACGAACCCGTGGCTGACCGTCACGCCGGTCGTCGAGCGCGGCGGGGACGTCCCCGGGTTCGAGCAGGGGACGCTGGCCGAGGCCGTCACGCGGTACGGCTCCTGGCCCGGCCACGACATCCTCGTGTCCGGCTCACCGGCGATGATCCGCGCGACGGTGTCGCGCATGCTGGTCGCGGGCAGCGCGCTGGACCAGATCCAGTACGACCCGTTCACGATCGACTAGCCACTTTCGGCCCAACGGCAATCCGCCGTCCGGTGAATGATTCGTTATGGTTCGGAAATCGGCAACCAGTAACGGATGAATCCGGCATCGTGATCATTTTTACGCAGCGACAGACGGGGTTGACCGGGCGTACCTGAATTGCTCCGTTCGAGCGGGAACGCGCGGAATCACGCGCATCTGCACGGGAATTCGCCTACAGTCGGGAACCCTCGGGGGCGGCACCGCCACAGCGACGCCGCATGCACGGCGCGAAAGCCTTTTGCACGACTGGAGAATACCGTTCCCGATGAGTGCTGAATCCGTGAAGATCTCCACCATGCCCGAGACGGTTCCCGTTTCAGCGGTGGAAGGTCGAGAGATGGCCCGGTTGATTCGTGAAAGTTTTGCGGAGGTCGAACCGAAAGCAGATGAACTGGCGCAGTACTTCTACGGTGCGTTGTTCGTGGTCGCCCCCGATTGCCGGGACCTGTTCCCGGTCACCATGTCGACGCAGCGGAGCAGGCTGCTGCGCGCGCTCGTGTACGTGGTGCAGATGGTCGACCGGCCCGACGAGCTGGTCACCTTCCTCGGGCAGCTGGGTCGCGACCACCGGAAGTTCGCCGTCGTGTCGCGTCACTACGACGCTGTCGGCGTCGCGCTGATCGCCGCGTTGAAACGATTTCTCAAGGAGAAGTGGACCACCGAGGTCGAATCGGCGTGGACCTCGGCCTACGGGCTCATCGCCAAGACGATGCGCGAAGCCGCCCAGGCGGAGACGGGGCCGGCGGCGTGGTCGGCGACCGTGCTCGAGCACCGGAAGCTCAGCCGCGACGTCGCGCTGGTGAAGGTGCGCACCGAAGGCCTGCTGCCCTACCGCGCCGGCGGGTACGTCAGCGTGGAAGTGCCGCAACGGCCGCGGTTCTGGCGGTACCTTTCGCCGGCGAACGCACCCCGCGGCGACGGGCAGCTCACCTTCCACGTGCGTGCGGTGCCCGGCGGCTGGGTCAGCGGGAGCATCGTCAACCACACCAGGCCGGGCGACGTCTGGCGCCTGGGACCGTCGATGGGCGTGCTGAACGTGCGCCCGACGTCCACCAAGCGGCGGCTGCTGATGATCGGCGGCGGCACCGGGATCACGCCGTTGCTGGCGATCCTCGACGACCTTTCGCGCTGGAAGCGGAACCCGCCCGTGCACCTGTTCTTCGGCGGACGGCGACCGGAAGACCTGTACGCACTGGAGGAGCTGCGCCGGCTGACCGCGACGTCGAAGTGGCTGACGGTCACCCCGGTCACCGAGGAGGGCGCGCTGGCCGGTGGCGACCGCGGCACGCTCGCCCACGCCGTCACCCAGCGCGGCACGTGGCGGAACCACGAGGTCCTCGTTTCCGGTTCGCCGCCGATGATCCAGGCGACCGTCGCCAAGCTGCTGGCCAAGGGGATCGAACTGGAACGAATATCCTACGACCCCTTCACCCTGGACTGAGGTTTGTCCGGAATGTGCTGAGGGACTCTCAGCGTCCCGCCCGGAACCGGCGAATTCCGGTTATCTTCCCCGAGATGGAGATGACTATTCCGGTTTCGGACGGCGCCATCGACGGCTACCTGGCGGAACCCGCCGGCCCGGGCCCGCACCCGGGCGTGGTGCTCATCCACGATGCGTTCGGGTTGAGCAAGGACACGAAGGACATCACCGACCGCTTCGGCCGGGAGGGTTACCTCGCGCTCAGCCCGGACCTGTATTCGCGCGGCGGCATGCGCCGCTGCGTGCGCCGGGTGTTCTCCGACATGTTCGCGAACCGGGGGCGCTCGTTCGACGACATCGAGGCCGCTCGCACGCTCCTGGCCGGGCGCGAGGACTGTTCGGGCCGGATCGGCATCGCCGGGTTCTGCATGGGTGGTGGCTTCGCGCTCGTCGCGGCGTCACGTGGGTTCGAAGCGTCCGCGCCGTACTACGGGCAGCTGCCGAAGAACCTGTCGGTGCTCGACGACGCCTGCCCCGTCGTCGCCAGCTTCGGCAAGAAGGACTTCGGGCTGCGCGGCGCCGCGGCGAAGCTCGAGACGGCACTCACCGAGCGCGGCATCCCGCACGACGTCAAGGAGTACCCGGACGCCAGCCACGGGTTCGCGAACAAGGTCGACACCGTGGCCCCGGTGAACCTGCTGCTCAAGGTCGCCGGCTTCACCTACCACCACGAATCGGCCGAAGACGCGTGGCGCCGGGTGACGTCCTTCTTCGGCGAACACCTGCAGCAGCCGTCCCGACCTTCGCACTGAGCCGAGCGGAGCAGCGAAATCGTCGAACGGCGGTAGTTCGTTGACCGTTGTGCCCGAATCGCCTTATGGTCTAGACCACATCTTCCCCGGATGTGCTCGTTCGCCCTCCCCTGCCGGAACAACGCCGTTCCCCTTCGAGGAGCCGAAATGACCTGGAAACGCAAGCTCTTCGCGGCCGCGGCCGGCGCCCTGCTCGCGCCGGTGCTGGTCGTCGTCCTCCCCGCCACCTCCGCCAGCGCCCACGGTTACGTGTCCGACCCACCCAGCCGGCAGGCCAACTGCGCGGCCGGGAAGGTCCCTGACTGCGGCAGCATCGTCTACGAGCCGCAGAGCGTCGAAGGCCCGAAGGGGCTGCGCAGCTGCAACGCCGGGTTGTCGCAGTTCGCCGAGCTGACCGACGAGTCGAAGCCGTGGCCGGCCAAGTCCGTGGGCACCACGGTGACGTTCAACTGGGTGTTCACCGCCCGGCACTCGACGTCGAACTACGAGTACTACGTCGGTGGCACGCGCGTCGCGGTGTTCAACGGCAACAACCAGCAGCCGCCGCCGACGCTGTCGCACACGGTGAACCTGGCCGGCTATTCTGGCAGGATCAAGGTGCTGGCGATCTGGAACATCGCGGACACGGCCAACGCGTTCTACAGCTGCGTCGACCTCCAGGTCGGTGGCGGCGGCACCCCGCCGCCCACCACCACGACACCGCCCCCGACCACGACGACCCGGCCGCCCACCACGACGACCACCCCGCCCACGGGCGGCACCTGGGCGGCGGGCACGGCGTACAAGGCGGGCGACGTCGTGACGTACGGCGGCGCGAGCTACCGCTGCCTCCAGCCGCACACCGCGATCGCGGGCTGGGAGCCGCCGAACACCCCGGCGCTCTGGCAGCGCCAGTGAGAGTGGTCTTGGCCGTCGTCGCGCTGCTCCTGACCGGCTGCGCGACGACGGCCGCCCCGGACCACAACGCGGCCGACGTGATGTTCCTGCAGATGCTGATTCCCCAGAACCGGCAAGGGATCGAGCTCGTCCGGCTCGCTTCGGCCCGCCCGGTTCCGGCGGAGCTGAAGGAGCTGGCGGCGGCGATCGAGGTGACGCAGCAGACCGAGGTCGACGACATGCGCCGCTGGCTCCGCGAGTGGGACCAACCCGAGGCGATGGACCCGGACCCGCACGCCCACGCGGGCCACGGGGGCATGAAGACGACCTCGCCGGACCTGCTGGGAGCGCTTCGGACGGCGCCGGACAGTGAGTTCACCCGCCGCTTCCTGGACGTCCTGACGGGACAGCAGCAAGGAGCGGTCGAGCTGGCCCGGACGGAGAACGGACCCGGCGGTGGAGTCAACGCGCAAGCCCGGGACCTGGCTCGCCGGGTGATCGAGTCCCGGACGGCCGAGGTCAAGCAGTTGCTGAACACCAGGACGTGACCCGCGGCGCACGAAGGCCTCCCCGGTCGCCCGGGGAGGCCTTCGGTGCGTCGGTGGTCAGCGGCGCTTGGGGCGCCAGACCACCAGCGCCGTCTGCTGGTTGAGCGGGACCAGGTCCCGGCGGTAGGACGCGTGCGCCGCCGCCGCTGCCTGTTCCGCCGCCACGTACGCCGCGGTCAGCTCCTCGGTCAGCTCGGTGATCCGGGCCCGCAGCGCGTCGACCTGGTTCTCCAGCTCGATGATGCGCTTGATGCCGGCCAGGTTGACGCCGTCCTCCTGCGACAGGCGCTGGACCTCGCGCAGCAGCGCGATGTCCCGCATCGAGTAGCGCCGCCCGCCGCCGGGGGTGCGGCCCGGGGAGACCAGGCCCTGCCGGTCGTAGGTGCGCAACGTCTGCGCGTGCATCCCGGCGAGCTGGGCCGCCACCGAGATGACGAACACCGGGGTCTCTTCGTCCCCTTCCTGGGGAATCCCGCCGAACACCACTCTCACCTACCTTGCAGCAGCTCGGTGATCTCGGGCCGGGGGTCGTGCCCGGCCATCGCTTCGGCGTACGCCTGCAGTGCCTCGCGCGCCTTGTCGTCCAGTTTGGCGGGAACCGCCGCCTGGAGGGTGACGAGCAGATCACCTTGCGAGCCGTCGCGCTTGGCGATGCCCTTGCCGCGCACGCGCAGCACCCGTCCGGTCGCGGTGCCCGGCGGCACCTTGAGCGAGACCTTGGCTTCCAGCGTCGGCACCGTGATCGTGGCGCCGAGTGCCAGCTCGGTGAAGTCGACCGGCACGGTGATCGTCAGGTCGAGTCCCTTGCGCCCGAACAGCGCGTGCGGGGCCACGTGCACCCGGACGTACAGGTCGCCCGCCTGCGCCCCGCCCCGGCCGGGCTCGCCCTGGCCGGCCAGCCGGATGCGCTGGTCGTCGTCGACGCCCGGCGGGATCCGGACGGTCAGCGTGCGCGTCCGCGTGCTGATGCCTTCGCCGCCGCACTCGGGGCACGGGTCGTCGATGATCGTCCCGCGGCCGCGGCAGTCGCGGCACGGCTCCGAGAACGCGAACGCACCCTGGCTGCGGCTGACCAGGCCCGACCCGGAACAGGTCGGGCAGGTCCGCGGTGACGTGCCGGGCCGTGCGCCGTTGCCGCTGCACGTCGCGCAGGTCGCCGGGCTCGACAGCCGCAGCGGCAGGGTCGCGCCCTTGACCGCCTCGGTGAAGTCGATCCGGACGTCCGTTTCGACGTCGGCACCGCGCTGCGGCCGGTTCGCCGTTGCGCCCGCCGACCGGCCACGGCCGAAGATCCCGCCGAGGATGTCACCGAGGCCGCCGAAGCCGCCCTGCTGACCCGCGCCGGCCCCGGCCTGGCCGAAGATGTCGCCCATGTCGAAGCTGCCGCCACCGCCGCCACCGGGGAAGTTGAAGCCGCCCCCGCCGCCGAACAGCCGCCGCGCCTCGTCGTACTCCTTGCGCTTGCTCGCGTCGGAGAGCACGCCGTAGGCCTCGGAGACCGCCTTGAACTTCTGCTCCGCCTCCGCGTTGCCGGCGTTCGCGTCCGGGTGGTTCTCCTTGGCCAGCTTCCGGTAGGCCTTCTTGATTTCGTCCGCGGTGGCGTCGGAGGAGACGCCCAGTTCACGGTAGAAGTCCTTACCGATCCATTCCCGTGCACTCATCGGGCGTCTCCTCCTCCCACTGGGGTTTCCTTACTGCTGCTGCTCATCGACTCCGCCGCCGAGTGGCTGCCCGCCACCCGCAGACGGGTCCCCGGGGGCCGCACCGGGCTCGTGGTCGGTCACGCCGACCAGCGCCGCCCGCAGTACGCGGTCCCCGAAGCGGTACCCGCGGCGCATGACCATGGTGACCGTCGGGCCCGCCACGTCCGGCGAGGTGCTGTGCTGCACGGCCTCGTGCACGCTCGGGTCGAAGGGCTCGCCCTCGGCGCCGAACGACTCGAGGCCCGCGCGCTGCAGGCCGCTGATCAGCTTGTCGCCGACCGCCTTGAACGCGCCGGTGAGGTCACCGTGCTGCTCGGCCCGCTCGAGGTCGTCGAGCAGCGGCAGCAGGTCGTTCACCACGGTCGCCTTCGCGCCGATGACGACCGCCTCGCGGTCACGCTCGACCCGCTTGCGGTAGTTGGCGTACTCGGCCTGCAGGCGCTGGAGGTCGGCGGTGCGCTCGGCCAGCTCCTTCTCCACGTCGGAGACGACCGACACCGAGTCGTCCACGATCGTGTCGCCGAGCGAGGGGCCCGCGTGCTCCACGGGCGCCTCCTCCGGCTCCGGCGCCGCGTGGGCCGGACCGGGCGGGCGGACCTGCCCGGTCTGGGGGTCCACCCGACGACGGTCCCGCACGACCACCGGCTCCTCGGGGCCGCGGCCCTGGTTCTCGGATTCGTCGTAGCTGTGGGTCACTTCTTCGGGTCCTCTTCGACGATCTCGGCGTCCACCACGTCATCGGCCTTGGCCTGGCCGCTGGCCGCACCGGCGTCCCCGGCCGCACCCGCACCCGCGCCACCGGCCGCACCGGCCGCCGCGTCGGCGTTCGCGTTGGCGTACAGCGCGGTGCCCAGTTCCTGCGAAGCGGCGTTCAGCTTCTCGATCGCCTCGCGGATCTTGGTCGAGTCCGTGCCCTTCAGCGACTCGTTGGCCTCGTCGATCGCGGACTTGACCTTGCCCTTGAGGTCCTCGGGCAGCTTGTCGTCGTTGTCCTTGACGAACTTCTCGGTCTGGTAGACCAGCGTCTCCGCCTGGTTGCGGGTCTCCGCTTCCTCGCGGCGCTTCTTGTCTTCCTCGGCGTGGGCCTCGGCGTCCTTGACCATGCGCTCGATGTCGTCCTTCGGCAGCGCGGAGCCACCGGTGATCGTCATCGACTGTTCCTTGTTCGTGCCCAGGTCCTTCGCGGTCACGTGCACGATGCCGTTGGCGTCGATGTCGAAGGTGACCTCGATCTGCGGCACGCCACGCGGGGCCGGCGGGAGACCGGTCAGCTCGAACATGCCGAGCTTCTTGTTGTGCGCGGCGATCTCGCGCTCACCCTGGAACACCTGGATCTGCACCGACGGCTGGTTGTCGTCCGCGGTGGAGAAGATCTCCGAGCGCTTGGTCGGGATCGTGGTGTTGCGCTCGATGAGCTTGGTGAAGACGCCACCCTTGGTCTCGATGCCGAGCGACAGCGGCGTGACGTCCAGCAGCAGGACGTCCTTGACCTCGCCCTTGAGGACACCGGCCTGCAGCGCCGCGCCGACCGCGACGACCTCGTCCGGGTTCACGCCCTTGTTCGGCTCGCGGCCGCCGGTCAGCTCCTTGACCAGGTCCGACACGGCCGGCATGCGGGTGGAACCACCGACGAGCACGACGTGGTCGATGTCGCCGACGGCGATGCCCGCGTCCCGGATGACGTTGTTGAACGGGTTGCGGGTGCGCTCGAGCAGGTCCGCGGTGATCTTCTGGAACTCGGCGCGCGAGAGCGTCTCGTCGAGGAACAGCGGGTTCTTGTCCGCGTCCACGGTGATGTACGGCAGGTTGATGCTGGCCGAGTTCGAGCTGGACAGCTCGATCTTCGCCTTCTCCGCCGCCTCGCGGATGCGCTGCAGCGCCATCTTGTCCTTGGTCAGGTCGATGCCGTTCGTGGCCTTGAACTTGTCGACCAGCCACTTGACGATGCGCTCGTCCCAGTCGTCACCACCGAGGTGGTTGTCACCGGAGGTGGCGCGGACCTCGACGACGCCCTCGCCGATCTCCAGCAGCGAGACGTCGAAGGTGCCACCACCGAGGTCGAAGACCAGGATGGTCTGCTCTTTTTCGCCCTTGTCCAGGCCGTACGCCAGCGCGGCGGCGGTCGGCTCGTTGACGATGCGGAGCACGTTCAGGCCGGCGATCTGCCCGGCCTCCTTCGTGGCCTGCCGCTGGGCGTCCTCGAAGTACGCCGGGACGGTGATGACCGCGTCGGTGATCGTCTCGCCCAGGTACGCCTCGGCGTCGCGCTTCAGCTTCATCAGCACGCGCGCGCTGATTTCCTGGGAGGTGTAGTTCTTCCCGTCGATCTCGGTCTTCCAGTCGGTGCCGATGTGCCGCTTCACGGACCGGATGGTCCGGTCGACGTTCGTGACGGCCTGGTTCTTCGCCGGCTGGCCGGTCAGCACTTCGCCGTTCTTGGCGAAGGCGACGATCGAAGGGGTGGTCCGGGAGCCTTCCGAGTTGGCGATGACCGTCGGCTCGCCGCCCTCAAGGACGGCGACGACCGAGTTGGTCGTGCCGAGGTCGATGCCGACCGCTCGCGCCATGGTGCTTTCCTCCTGTGTACGGCTGCTATGTTCGTGACCTGCAGGTTCGTTCTCGCCTTGAGCGAGGCCCTGGCAAGTTTTATCCGGCCTTCGCACACTCCGTCAACTCGGACTTGAGTCGACTGCGCTCAACCTCTGTACCCAGCCTAACGAGGCAATCCGGGGTCTTGTTCCCGGGTCCGCCGACCGATGTGCCCGGATCGGTTGTGACCCCGCTCACCAGGCTGTTCGGCTCACCGGCACACCGCCCCACGGCCAGGAACGACCCCGTTCACCAGGTACGCCACCTCGGCGGCCCGGGCGCAGGCGGAGTTGAACAGCCCGGTGTGGCCGTCGTCGGTGCGGGCCAGCAGGGCCGCGCCGTCGATGCTCGCCGCCAGGCCGCGGGCCCACGCCAGTGGGGTCGCCGGGTCGTGTGCGCCACCCACCACCAGGATCGGCGGCGCGCCGTGGACCGGGTGGGGCTGGGGTGGGTTCTTCGCCGGGACCGGCCAGCCCGTGCAGCCACTGGCGAAGTCCCAGTACTCCGAGTACCGCCAGCTGTGCGGCGCCGCCGCGCGGAGCAGGGCGGCCAGCCACCCCATGTCCGACGGCCCGGTGAACGGCGACGGGAAGTCGTGGCAGCCGATCCCCCGGTACGCCCCGTAGATCGGGGACAGGAACTGGTTCCGCTCGGTCAACCCCCGCGCGTCCGGGAACTCGCCGCCGGCCGCGGCCAGGTCCTTGCCCAGCGCCGGCCAGTCGTCCCGGAGGTAGAGGTGGCCGTACACGCCCGCCGAGACCTCGTCGGCCGTCGCGGGCCGGCCCAGGTCGCTCGACCAGATCCGGCCGCGCGCCGCGCGGGCCACCACGTCGTCGTAGAAGCGGAGGACGTCCTGGCCGTGCAGGGCGCACGCGGCCGCGCCCCGGCACCAGTCCGCGAACCGGACCAGCGCGTCCTCGGTGGCCGCCGCCTCCTCCAGGATCGCCTGGTTCATCGGCCGCGCGTGGTCGATCGCGCCGTCGAGCACCATCGCCCGTACCCGGGCGGGGTGCTTCGACGCGTAGACCGCGCCCAGTTCGGTGCCGTAGGACAGGCCCAGCCACGAGATCTTCGGCTCGCCGAGCGCGACCCGGATCGTCTCGATGTCCTCGGCCGCGCTCTGCGTGTCGGCGTTCGCCAGCAGCGGCCCGGTCCGGGCCAGGCAGTCCGCGCCCGCCTTCCGGTTGTGCGCGACCAGCGCGTCGAACCCCGCCCGCGTCGACGGGAACCGGTCGAGGGCCGGGTCGAACAGCGTCGCCGGGTCACACGTGATGCGGGGTGTGCTGTACCAGTCGCCGCGTGGGTCGAACCCCACGACGTCGAAGCGCTGCCGCAGCTGCGCGAGCTCCGGCGAGGCCAGCCCGCCGAACTGCACGAACCCGACGCCGGAGCCACCCGGCCCGCCCGGGTTCACCAGCAGCGAGCCGATCCGGTGGGACGGATCGAGGGCGGGCAGCCGGGCCAGCGCCAGCTGCGCCGACCCCAGCTCCGGCCGCCTGCGGTCGATCGGCACGTCGATCGTCGCGCACTCCGCCGACGGCTCCTGCTGAGTGGCGCACGGGCGCCACGTCAGGGCCGAAGCCGAAGCGACAGCCGGTACCGCCCCCATGACCACGACCGCCGCGATGACCGCGACGCCCCGGCGCACGTCCATGATGTGGTTCCTCCCCTGCACGCCGGCCTTCGGCGTGCTTCCTTCCTAACAGCGGCCACCGACAGTTCAGGAGTGGCGGGCGGTCCAGGAGGAGAAGGAGAAATCCGAGTTTCCTTGCCGCACAACGACTTCAGCCGGGGTGTCCACCCAAGAAGTCACTCGATAGTGGGAATCCACGGTGACCGGCACCCCCTGCGCCGGGGTTTCCGCGGAACCGCCGCGTGCGAAGCCCACGGCTCCGAACGCCGCGACGGCCCCCAGCAGCGCGGCCACCAGCACGCGCCGTTCGATCCTGCCCATCGGAAATGCCCCCGTAGTAAGAAGAAAAGGGTCAGGCCGCGCGGACCGTGACGCTGCCGCTGTCGGTGGTCAGGTCCAGCAGGCGCTGGGCCGAGCCGTCGGTCGGGACGCCGATCTCGCGGTGCCCGCTGTCGCTGCTGCCCTGGACGCGGTACGGCCCACCCGGCACGGCCAGGTCGATGCTGCCGCTGTCGGCGTGCACCTTCACGTCGTTCGCCTGGGACAGTGTGAAGTCGACGCTGCCGCTGGAAGCCGTCACGTCGACCGGGCCGCGCACGTCGCGGCCGGTGACGCTGCCCGAGTCGCTCCGCAGCTGGACCTCGCCGACGTCGCGCAGGTCGATCGAGCCGCTCTCCAGCCGCAGCTTCACCGGACCGGAGACGTTTTCGACGCGGGCGTGCCCGGAATCGGACTGAACGTCCACACTCGACACTCCGGCGATGTCCAGCCCACCGGAGTCGAGGTTCCCCGTGACCGGCACCCCGGCGGGCACGACGACCTCGAAGTCGACCGTGCAGTTCGTGTCGCACGCGCCGAGCACCAGCTGGTCGCCGTCCATGCGGTAGAAGGGCCCTTCCGGCTTGCTCCGCCAGTTGTAGTGCACCGCTTGGTGCACCGTAGACGGCCCCGGGCCGGTGCGGATCTTCACCGATCCCGAGTCGCCTTCCAGCTTCACGCTGCGGATGGCCTGCGAGACGGTGTCGGTGTTCTCGTACTTCGATCCCCAGCCCCAGCCCAGCGCCGTCGCCAGGCCGACGCCGATCAGGACGATGCCACCCAGAGCCAGAAGCGGGCGCGCCATGGTCGTGGTCCCCTCAGTGTTGTTTCCTCTGCGTGAAGAACGTTATGACGGGGTGAGCGGGCCGTACATGGGGGTAACCCCCTGAAAGACCCTGAGATCCCGCCCTGAGACGCAGGCGCGGGGCCCGGGGCCTAACCTGGCGCAAGTCTCCAGTTCCGTGATCAGGAGGATCCATGCCGCAAGCACCCGGTCCGTACGAAAGCCTGCCCGAAGTGCCGTCGTTCACCCTCCGCAGCAACGACGTCGCCGACGGCGAAACCCTGGCCACGCCCCAGTTGTCCGGCATCTTCGGCGCCGGCGGCGAGGACCGTTCGCCGCACCTGGCGTGGGAAGGCTTCCCGGCGGAGACGAAGAGCTTCGCGATCACCTGCTACGACCCGGACGCCCCGACCGGCAGCGGGTTCTGGCACTGGGCGGTGTTCAACGTCCCGGCTTCGGTGACGGAGCTGGCGTCCGGCGCCGGAGACGGCTCCGGCCTCCCCGAAGGCGCGGTGACGCTGAAGGGCGACGGCGGGGTCAAGCAGTTCCTCGGCGCCGCGCCCCCGCCCGGACACGGCCCGCACCGCTACTACTTCGCCGTGCACGCCCTCGACCTGGACAAGCTGGACGTGCCGGAGGACGCGACGCCGGCGTTCCTCGGCTTCACCATGTTCGGCCACACGCTGGCTCGCGCCGTGATCACGCCGGTGTACGAGAACAAGGGCTGAGGTTCCCGGGCCCGGCGCTGTTGCCGATCGGCAACGGAGCCGGGCCCGTTTTTGTCGGACCCCGATGACACACTGCGCTCATGCCACCACCGATAGCGACACCCCGGTCGAGAGCGCTGGGGTTCGGCCTGCGGAAAGCGCGGAAGGCGCGCGGCTACGGGCTGCGCGAACTGGCCCGCGCCACCGGCGTGCACGCGGCGGAACTGTCCAATTGGGAGCTGGGACTGCGCGTGCCGAAGATCGAGGAGGTCGCGCTGCTGCTCGGGCAGCTGCGGGTGCTCGGCGAGGAGCGCGACAGGCTGTTCGAGCTGGCCCGCACCGCGCGGGAGCCGAACTGGGCCGAGAAGGAGATGCCGGACGCGCCCGCCATCCTCACGTCGCTGGCCGAGTACGAGCGCACCGCGGCCGCCATCTTCAGCTGGCAGCCGATGCTGGTGCACGGCCTGCTGCAGACGCCGGACTACGCGCGGGCGATCCTGGCCTACGGCGGCTCCCCTCCCCAGCTGGTCGAGCAGCGGCTGCGGGTGCGCACGATCCGGCAGGCGGCCATCCGTGAGCACCGCGCGCCGGAGTGCTCGATCCTGCTCGGCGAGGTCGCGCTCCGGCAGCGGGTCGGCGGCCCGGATACCCTGGCCGACCAGCTCCACCACCTCGTCGACCTGCCGCGGCGGCTCGCGGTGCGAGTGGTGCCGTCCGGCGGCGACTTCCACCCCGGGCTCAACGGTTCCTTCAGTGTTTTCGAGTACGCCGACCTGCCCGCCATCGTCTTCTTGGACCAGCATCGCGGGAGCGTCTACCTCTACGATGAGGAGCAGGTGGCCGACTACAAGTCGGCCGCGAAGACCATGGCCTCCCTCGCCTTGGACGTGGACGAATCGCGGGCGTTCATCGAGGGGGTGATCGCCGAACTGGAGGCCTGACGTGATCTGGCGGAAGTCGACCTACAGCGGGCAAGAGGCCGAGTGCGTAGAGGTGGCGCTCGCCCCGGTGGTGCGGATCCGCGACACGAAGGACCGCCCGGGCGGAACCCTCGAAATCACCACCCGATCGTGGGACGCGCTCCTCACCGACCTGCGTTAGCCGACGAAGTTCGCCGAGTTCGGTCCCTCGCGCTCGAGGTAGTGCCCGCGGGTGTGCTCGGCGAAGCCGAACTGCCGGTACAGGCCGTGCGCGTCGGCGGTGTGGAGCATCCAGCGGAACTGCGCGCCGGGACCGTTGTCGATCATCTCGCGCACGATCTCCTTGCCGAGGCCGCTGCCGCGGGCGGAGTCGACCACGAAGACGTCGGCGAGGTAGGCGGAGGAGACGCCGTCCGAGAAGGCGCGCGCGAACCCGACCATCGAGCCGTCCCGGTAGGCACCGACGACCCGCCACGAGCCGTCGATGGCGGCTTCGACCTGCGCACGCGTGCGCCAGCGCCCCCAATAGGCCTCGGTGGAGAGGAACTTCCACACCACGTCGAGGTCCAGCCGCGCGCGGTCGTCGTCGAGCTCGTAGTCACCGAAGGTCCGCATGATCCGAAACTAAGACAGCCGTCAACGCGGTTTCAGCAGGTAGTCCACCACCGGGCGCAGCTCGTCGGCCGACGGCGGCCCGTCGTCGATCAGGCCCTGGATGAGCAGCCCGTCGATGCCCGCGAGGAAGACCCGGAAGGCCACTTCGTCGTCGTGGCGGACCATCGACGTCAGGACGTCCAGCCAGCGCCGCGCGGCCGGCCGCAGCTCGGGCTTCCGCGCGGCCAGGAGGTACAGCTCGTACTCCGCCATCGTGCGCCCGCGCCGCGGCCCGAGCGCCTCGGCGAGCAGGGCCGCGACCTCCTCGGCGCCGCGTGACCCGCGGGACCGGGCCCGGTCGATCATCCAGTAGACCTCGGTCGCCATGTCGCGGGCGCACGAGATGAGCGTCGCGACCAGGAGGTCGTCCAGCGACGAGAAGTGGTAGGTGGTGGACGTCGTCGGCACGCCGGCCTCGGCCGCGACGGTCCGGTGGGTGACGCCCGCGACGCCGTCGCGCTCGATGATCCGCAGCGTGGCCTCGATGAGCTCGGTGCGCCGCTTCTCGCCGCGCGCCTTCCGGCCGTCGACTTGGAGCTTCACCATAGGGTGAAAACTACCTGAACGATCGTCCCGAAACAAAGAGCGATGTACACCACATCGGTGGGACTTAGGGCGCCTCAACGGGTTACTCATCAGTAAGGACGGTTAGTCTCCCGGCACCACCACTGCTTTGATCAACGCAGTTTCCCGGACGAAAGGCACCCGAACGATGGGCGCTCTCCAACTGACGCTCGGCGGCATCGCCGTCGTCCTCGGCGTCGTCGCCTGGGGCATGTTCGCCGCGACGATCGCCCGTTTCGTGCGGGTGATCCGCCTCGGCCAGCCCGACTCGACGCGCAACGGCCCGTTCACGGCGCGCATGAAGACGCTGATCAAGGAGTTCGCCGCGCACACGCGGATGAACCGCAAGCGCAGCGTCGGCCCGGCCCACTGGCTGGTCATGTGGGGCTTCCTGCTCGGCTCGCTCGCCCTGTTCGAGGCCTACGGCGAGGTCTTCGTCCCGACCTGGGGCTGGCCGATCCTCGACGACTTCCCGCCGTTCCAGCTGCTCATGGAGCTGCTCGGGCTCGGCACGATCGTCGGCATCCTGGTGCTGATGGCGATCCGCCAGCGCAACCACCCGCGCCGCGCCGACCGCCAGAGCCGCTTCCAGGGCTCCAACTTCAAGTGGGCGTACTTCATCGAGGCCGTCGTCCTGATCGAGGGCATCGGCATCATCGGCGTCCGGGCCGCGAAGGCCGCGCTCGGCGCGCACGAGACGCCGACCTGGGCCGCCTTCGTCTCGAACCCGCTCGGTCACCTGCTGCCGGCCAGCCCGAACCTGGTCACGGTGTTCGCGTTCGTCAAGCTGATGAGCGCCACGGTCTGGCTGATCGTCGTCGCGCGCACGATGACCATGGGCATCGCGTGGCACCGCTTCAGCGCCTTCTTCAACATCTACTTCAAGCGCGAGGCCGACGGCGGCGTCGCCCTCGGCGCGCTCAAGCCGATGATGAGCGGCGGCAAGGTCCTCGACCTCGAGGAAGCCGACCCCGACGAGGACACCTTCGGCGTCGGCAAGATCGAGGACTTCAGCTGGAAGGGCTGGCTGGACTTCTCGACGTGCACCGAGTGCGGCCGCTGCCAGGAGCAGTGCCCCGCGTGGAACACCGGCAAGCCGCTGTCGCCGAAGCTGGTCATCACGCAGCTGCGCGACCACGCCTACGCGAAGGCGCCGTACCTGCTGGCGGGCGGCAAGCGCGACATGGCGGGCGACGAGATCGGCCTGTCGGGCGACAACATGTACGCCGGGATCGACGTCCTGGCGATCGCCGAGTCGCAGAAGGC
Organism: Streptomyces sp. MN03-5084-2B; assembly: GCA_033793495.1. GTDB lineage: Bacteria > Actinomycetota > Actinomycetes > Mycobacteriales > Pseudonocardiaceae > Amycolatopsis. The sequence goes on from JARAWT010000031.1 coordinate 112,408, forward strand.
CCTGATCGGCGATGACGGCGGCGTCATCGACCCCGACGTCCTGTGGTCCTGCACCAGCTGCGGCGCCTGCGTCGAGCAGTGCCCGGTCGACATCGAGCACGTCGACCACATCGTCGACATGCGCCGCTACCAGGTGATGATCGAGTCGTCGTTCCCCAGCGAGCTGAACGGCATGTTCAAGAACCTGGAGAACAAGGGCAACCCGTGGGGCCAGAACGCCAAGGACCGGCTGGCCTGGACCGAGGACCTCGACTTCGAGGTGCCGGTGTTCGAGGGTGACATGGAAGACGCCGAGTACCTGTTCTGGGTCGGCTGCGCCGGTGCGTTCGAGGACCGGGCGAAGAAGACGACGCGCGCGGTCGCGGAGCTGCTGCACATGGCCGACGTCAAGTACAAGGTGCTCGGCTCGGAGGAGTCCTGCACCGGTGACCCGGCCCGCCGCGCCGGCAACGAGTTCCTGTTCCAGATGCTGGCGCAGCAGAACGTCGAGATCCTGAACTCGGTGTTCGAAGGACGTGAGCGCAAGACGCGCAAGGTCGTCGTGACCTGCGCGCACTGCTTCAACACCCTCGCCAACGAGTACCCGGAGCTGGGCGGCCAGTTCGACGTCGTGCACCACACGCAGCTGCTGAACCGCCTGGTGCGCGAGAAGCAGCTGGTGCCGGTGGCGCCGGTCACCGAGGACGTCACCTACCACGACCCGTGCTACCTCGGCCGCCACAACAAGGTGTACGAAGCGCCGCGCGAGCTGGTCGGCGCGACGGGTGCGCAGCTGCGCGAGATGCCGCGGCACGGCGACAAGTCGATGTGCTGCGGCGCCGGCGGCGCGCGGATGTGGATGGAAGAGAAGATCGGCAAGCGGATCAACATCGAGCGCGTCGACGAGGCGCTCGGCACCGCGCCGTCGAAGATCGCCACCGGCTGCCCGTTCTGCAAGGTGATGCTGAACGACGGCCTCACCGCGCGCCAGGCCGACGGCACCGCGAGCGAGAAGGTCGAGATCGTCGACGTCGCGCAGATGCTGCTGGAGGCGGTCAAGCGCAAGCCGGAACCGAAGCCGATCGCCCTCGGAGCGCCGTCACTCGCGGAGGAGTGACAGATTTCCCGAGAACGCACGGCCCCGGTCAGGACACTGACCGGGGCCGTTTTTCGTGATCGGAATATTGGTGATCTCGTAGCCATTCCGCTACCCGTTGTCACAACTTTGTCCTGCCCGGCGGGCCCGCTAGCTGGGATTTCGCCGTGGTAATCGTTTTCTTGAAAAATGTTCATGATAATCACCGCAATGGCCCATCATGTTGAGGAGAAACGACGGTCTGAACCCTGGACAAGCGGCGTATCCTGGCCTTTCCTCGCCGCCGCCGTTGCCAGCGAGGGCACCATTGACGATCACGGAAACAGGGGGCGGCACGGATGGCCGAGGACCGGCGGACCACTACGACCGGCCGACACGCACTCCACCCCATCCCGGACGAAATCCGGCTCGCCCAGGACTACGTACCCACGCAGCGAACCCTCGTGCGCCCGTACGTCCTCACGCGCGGCCGGACGCAGTCTCGGCGGCACCTCGCGATCGAAGCGATGGTCTCGACGCGGGCCGAGGCGCACTGGGACGGCGCCCGGGTGACCGGTGAGATCCGCTCGGTGCGCTCGCTGTGCCTGCACCCCCGCTCGGTCGCCGAGGTCGCGGCCACGCTGAGCGTGCCCCTCGGCGTCGTGCGCGTCCTGCTCGACGACATGGCCGAGCAGGGCCTGGTGACCATCCACGACAGCCGGACCAGTGCCGACGGCCGGCCGGCGATGGCGCTCATGGAACGCGTTCTGCACGGCCTGCGCCGCCTCTGAGCACTACGCTCACCAGGGTGAGCGAGGAATCCGGGAACTCCGGCGGCGAAAGCACCCTGACCGTCCTGCTCGCCGGCGGGGTGAACCTGGCGATCGCCATCATGAAGCTGATCGCGGGCATCATCACCGGCTCGGGCGCGATGCTGTCCGAAGCGGCGCACTCGGTGGCCGACACGATCACCGAAGTCCTGCTGCTGACGGCGTTGAAGCGCTCGGAACGCCCCGCCGACCGCGTGCACCCCTTCGGCTACGGCAAGGAGCGGTACTTCTGGTCGCTGCTCGCGGCCGTCTCGATCTTCGCCTCGGGGGCGATGTTCGCGCTCTACGAGGGCGTTTCGACGCTGTTCGGGCACGGCGAGGCGCAGAGCACGTCGTTGCTCAGCTACATCGTCCTCGCCGTGGCGTTCCTGCTCGAAGGCACGTCGTGGCTGCAGGCGGTGCGCCAGGTCGTCCGCGAATCGAAGGCGGAGAACCGCTCGCTGTGGACGTACCTGCGGCTCATCGACGACCCGACGCCGAAGACCGTCCTGTTCGAGGACTCGGCCGCGCTGATCGGCCTGCTGCTCGCGTTCGGCGGCATCGGGCTGCACCAGCTCACCGGCTCCGAGGTCTGGGACGGCATCGCGTCGATCGCCATCGGCCTGCTGCTGGCCTGCGTCGCCTACCTGCTCGGCCGCACCAACCGCGGCCTGCTGGTCGGGCGCCAGGCCGACCCGACGCTGGTCCGCGGCGTCCGCGACCACCTGACCAACGCGCCGGAGATCGAGGCCGTCGTCGACCTGCAGACCATGCTGATGGGCACCGACCAGGTGCTGGTCTGCACGCGCGTCGACTTCGACGACTCGCTCGGCGCCGCGGACCTGGAGCGGGCGTGCGTCCGGCTCGCGGCGGAGCTGACGGAGGCGTTCCACGACGTCACCGAGGTGTTCATCGAGCCGGTGCCGCGGACCGATCCGGAGCTGCGGGCCACGGTGCTGGCGCGCTACGGCGACATCGCCGAGCGGTGGAGCAAGCCTTAGCCGCCTCAGTAGCCGAAGTCCTGCACCCAGTACCAGCCCGCGGTGGTGACGCCGACGCCGATCTTCTTGAGCGAGCAGTTCAGGATGTTGGCGCGGTGGCCCTCGGAGTTCATCCAGGAGTCCATGACCTGCGCCGCGGACGTCTGCCCGCGCGCGATGTTCTCCGCGCCCGGCTTCGAGTAGCCGGCGGCCTTGATGCGCTGGTCGAACGTCGTCCCGTCGGGACTGGTGTGGGAGAAGAAGTTCTCGGCCGACATCTGGTCGCTGAAGTCCTGGGCGGCCTTCGTGACGTGCGATTCCTCGGTCAGCGGGTCGCAGCCCGCCTTCGCCCGTTCGTCGTTGACCAGCGTGATGACCTGGGCGGCCACGGAAGGCGCGACGCGGGCCGCGGGCTTGGTGCTCGGCGGCGGCGCGGGACGCCCACTCCCCGGCGACCCAGGTCATCCCGCTGCACAACGACGACCGGGCGCAGACGTGCCGCAACCCGCTGTACGAGGACGCACCAGTCACGAATGCGACCACAGACTTCCTGTCCATGAAAAAAAAAAACCTCAGCCAACAAAACAGAAAGTCAAAAACCGGTTACGACAAACATGAAAAAAA